>NZ_JANCLU010000018.1 GCF_024294805.1 Alsobacter ponti | reverse complement strand
CAACCAGACCCCACGCCGGAATCGGAGGCCTCAGCCCATGGCAGAGGCTGAACAACCTCTTTGGAAACGACACCTAGCGCAATATGTCGCGCGTAGCGCGTCCTGATGGCCTTTTTCCATGGAGCGCCGCTTCGCGGCAGCATCCATGCGCTGGCCCCCGGATATGCCTCCGCCAAGGCTCCGGCATTCCGGGAACGGGCGGACTGCCGTCCGCCCTTTGGCGGCCGGCCGGAGGCCCGCCATCCCCATCGCGCGCCGCTTCTACCCCGCGGCGGCGCCGGCGTTTTGGGCGGCTTCGGCCTGGAGGCGGGCGACGGTGGCCGCGGCGCCGGCGGCGTGCGGATCGACCGCGCCGCCGGAGGTCGACACCGCGACGGTGGCGCTGGCGAACTCGATGCCGAGCGCCGGGAAGGTCGCGACCATGCGCTTGATCGCGTTGCGCTGGATGAAGGACGGCTTGCCCGGCCGCACCGTGAACTTGAAGCGCACCACCAGCGCCTGGTCGGCGATGTCGGCGACGCCCTGCATCTTCAGCGGCTCGAGGATCTCCGGCTTGATCTCCGGATCCTCCAGCATGTCCTGGCCGATCTTCTTCGTCGCCTTGCGCAGCTTCTCGACGTCGGTCTCGCGGGCGAAGCGCAGGTTGAACTTCACCGTCGTCCAGTCGCGGCTGAAATTGGTGATCTGCCCGAGCTGGCCGAACGGGATGGTGTGGACCTGCCCGTTCTGGTGGCGCAGCTTCAGCGAGCGCAGCGTGAAGCCCTCCACCGTGCCCTTCGCCTTGCCGCAGTCGATGTACTCGCCGATGCGGAAGGCGTCGTCGGTGAGGTAGAACACACCCGACACGATGTCGCGCACCAGCGTCTGGCTGCCGAACGAAATGGCGAGGCCGAACACCGACGCGCCGGCGATCAGCGGCGTGACGTTGACGCCCATCTCCGACAGCACGATCAGCACCGCCAGCACGCCGATGACCACAGCCAAAGCGACGCGCATCAGCGGCATCAGCGTGGCCAGCCGCGACGCCCCGCTGTCCGCCGCGCGGTCCTCGTCGGTCGGCATGCCGACCTGGTGGCGCGCCACATAGCGGCCGGTGACGAGCTTGACCAGCTCCCACGCCACATAGGCGACGAACAGCGTCGCCCCCGCCCGCACCGAGGCGCGCGTCAACTCGCGCCACTGGCTGGCGTCGAACAGCCCGATCACGTTGACGACCCAGCTCTGCGCCACCGCCAGCGCCGCGAAGATGACCACCAGCACGCGCAGGCTGCGCGCCACGACATCCATGGCCAGCGGGGGCGCGACGTGCGTCACTCCCGGCAGCGCCCCATCGGCCGCCGCCTCCTCCGACGCCAGCGCCGCCGGCCGCAGCCGCTCCAGCACCGCCTTCAGCAGCGTCTCGAAGACGAGCAGCGCGATGACGATGTTGAGCGTCAGCAGCATCGCCGAAGGCACGGCGAAGCGCGCCGAAATCGCCCCGAACACCTGCGTCCCGACCAGCAGCGTCCAGAACGGCACGGCGAGCATCAGCCAGCGCGCCCCCAGCCACGCCCCGAAGCTTCCCGGCGCGGCGAGGCCGCCGAACCAGTGCGCGCCGACATCCCGGCCCCGGCGCGACACCGCGACGAAGACCAGCAGCAGCACGAGGTTGACGACGAGCTGCCCGGCGCTGATCGCCTCCGACGGCGCGTGAATGGCGATGAGCATGCGCAGCACCACGCGCAGGGCGACCACCGCCAGGATGACGCGCGACACCAGCCGCATGCCGAGCGCGGCCTCGTCGTCGGACACGGACGCGAGGCGGGCTCCCGCCTCGCCCGGCCGCAGCACGACCCGGAAGGCGAACAGATAGAGCCGCCACCCGAACAGCGCCGCCAGCACGCCGCTGGCGACCCGCGACTGCGGCTCGACCCCGTTGAACCAGGCGCCGATGGCCCCGTAGCTGACCAGCCACACCGCGGCGAGCCCGAGAACGTCGAGCGCCGCGAGGCCGGCCAGGCTCATGAGCCCCCGCGGCCCGTTCGACGGCGCGGACGCCGCCGCAAGCCGCGCCCGCGTCGAGGCGAAGACGCGCCGCGTCGCAGCCTCGGCCCCCACCGCCGCCACGCAGGCGAGCGCCAGCAGGATGAGATAGGCGAACGGGCCGCGCCGCGCGTCGACGGCCAGCTCGTCCGGGATGCGGGCGAGATTCGCCCAGAACGCCGGCAGGGCGGAGAGCACGCGCTGGGCGCGGGACACGAAGTCGCCGACCTGCTGCGCCATCGGGTCCGCCGCCTCGGCCTCGGCCGGCCGCGCCGCAACGGGCGGCTGCGCCGGGGCCTGCGGGACGGCCTTGCCCTCCTCGCGCAGCTTCTGCGCCACCGCCTCGCTGATGGAATTGACGAGCTGGTCGAACTGCTCGCGGCTCATGCCGGCCGGCGGCGCGGCGGTTTGCGCCAGGGCCGGGCCCGCGCCGAGCCAGAGCGCCAGCACCAGTCCGAGCGTCGCGACGAGGCTGCGCAGCATCATGAAAGTCCCCCACCCCGGCTCCCGGGTTCGGAGGGAGCTTGTCGGATGTTTAAAGCGCGTCGACGACCTTGCATAGATCAAGGCAACGCGAGGACCGCAACTTAACTGACTATAGGGTTGCGCAATGAAGCAGCGCATAAAAAAGCCCCGCCACGAAGGCAGGGCTCAAGTTGGAAGCAATCGCCACTCTTCGTGACCGGGCCGATGGTAGCTCCGGCGGGGCTCTCACCAAGTTAAGGTTTCGTATAGCCGTTCAGGCCGCCGTGCGCGTCAGCGACGGCTCGAAGACCAGCCGGACGATATTGCGGTCCCCGGACTCGGTCACCGGCACGTGCCAGTACTGCGGGCCCATCGAGGGAAACTGCTCCATGGCGAGCTGGATCTCGACCAGCGGCGTGTTGTGCCGCCGCGCCGCCGACAGCGCGCCGTCGAGCAGGAGGGTCATGTGGTCCTCGGCGGAAGGCGGCTCGGTGACCACGAAGGACAGCCGGCTGTTCGCGGTTTGAAGCGACAGTTCGAGGGTCTGCATCAGCTCGGAAACCATTCGGGACTCCAGGGTAGTCGAGGTCGCCGGCGCGCGGGCGCGGCCGGGAAGCGTCCAGCCTTCAACTCGCAACCGGGGCGGAGGTTGCCGAGCCCAGCGGGCTTCGGCGGGCCGCGCGGCGGAATCCGAACGGAAAACGGCCCGAATTCGCGGAATCAATCTCGAAGACTTGATAAAGGCGGTGTTCGGGGGCGGATTCCGCGCGGAACAGGAATCCTTCCGCGCGGTTTCGATCCGCGTTTTCGGAAGCTCAGCCGTCGCGCCGGCGCCGACGGCGGCCGCCGGATTCCGCAACCGATTCGCGTGGCGTCGGGAACTCCACAACCTTGGCGAGTTCCGGGAACGGCTCGACCTTGTTGGGAATCGCCATGGCGTTGACGAAGTGCTCCTGGAAGGCCGGCTCCAGCGCCGTCTCGATTTTCTCGATGCCGAGCACCGTCTTCTCGATCTCGGCCCGCGACCGCAGGTTGAGAAGGGCGATCCGCGCTCCCGTCCCCGCCGCGTTGCCGGCCGAGGCGACCCTGGAGAGGTCGCAGTCCGGGATCAGCCCCAGCACCATGGCGTAGCGCACGTCGATATGGCTGCCGAACGCGCCGGCCAGCGTAATTCTCTCAACCTTGTCAACGCCGTAGCGGTCCATCAGCAGGCGGATGCCGGCGTACAAGGCGGCCTTGGCGAGCTGGATGGCGCGCACGTCGTTCTGGCTGATCGACAGGCGCGGCTCGCCCTCCCGGACGAGGTAGGAGAAGGTCCGCCCCGTCGCCTCGATGCGCGGGGAGCGCTCCGCCAGCCCGCCGTCGATCACCCCGTCCGTCGTGATGATCCCCGAAAGCCACATCTCGGCGACGATCTCGATGATGCCGGACCCGCAGATGCCGGTGACGCCGGTGGAGGCGGTCGCCTCCTCGAAGCCCGGCTCGTTCGACCACAGGTCGCAACCGATCACCTTGTAGCGCGGCTCCAGCGTCTGCCGGTCGATCCTGACCCGCTCGATCGCCCCCGGCGCCGCCCGCTGCCCGCAGGAGATCTGCGCCCCCTCGAAGGCCGGCCCGGTGGGGGAGGAGCAGGCCAGCAGCCGCTGGCGGTTGCCCAGCACGATCTCGGCGTTGGTGCCGACGTCGACCAGCAGCGTCAGCTCGTCCTTGAGGTAGGGCCCCTCGGAGAGCACGACGCCCGCCGTATCGGCCCCGACATGGCCGGCGATGCAGGGCAGCGCGTAGACATACGCCCCCGGGGCGATGACGATGCCGAGGTCCCGCGCCGGGACCTCGTAGGCCCCGTCGATGGTGAGCGCGAAGGGCGCGCCGCCGAGCTCCACCGGGTTCAGCCCGAGCAGGAGGTGGTGCATGATGGGGTTGCCCACCACGGTCATCTCGAGCACGTCGGCGCGGTCGATGCCCGCCTCGGCGACGACGTCGCCGACCAAGCGGTCCAGCGCCTCGCGCACCGAGGAGGTGAGCTCGCGCTCCCCGCCGGGGTTCATCATCACGTAGGAGACGCGCGACATCAGGTCCTCGCCGAACCTGATCTGCGGGTTCATCAGGCCCGCCGAGGCGACCACCTCGCCGGTGATGAGGTCGGTGAGATGGGCGGCGATGGTGGTCGAGCCCACGTCGACCGCCATGCCGTGCGCCCGCTCCCGCAGGCCCGGCCACAGCGCCACGATCTCGCGTCCGCGCAGGGCGGCGGTGACGCTCCACTCGCCTGCGTGCAGCGTCGCCTGCAGCGTGGCGAGCACCGGCAGGCTGGCGGTGACGCCTTCGACGCCCCACTGCGCCGCCAGCGCCGCCTGCAGGCGGCGGAAGTCGCTCGCCGGGTCGTGCATGTCCGGCTGCGCGACCTCGACGAAGGCGAGCCGGACGACCGGGTCGATCTCGATGGGATGGGCCTCGGCGCGCTTGCGCACTACCTGGCGGTGGACCTGGCTGTCGGGCGGGACGTCGACCACGAGGTCGCCGGTCACGCGCGCCTGGCAGCCCAGCCGGCGGCCGTTCGCCAGCGCGCCGCGCTTGGCCGCGTAGCGCGCCTCGACGGCGTTCCACGCCGTCACGTGGCGCGCGCCGGACTCGATGCCGTGCTTGGAGAACGTGCCCTCGCCGATCTCGACCTGGCAGCGGCCGCAGATGCCGCGCCCGCCGCACACGGAGTCGAGGTCGACGCCGAGCTGGCGCGCCGCCTCGAGCACGGGCGTGCCCTCGGCGAACCGGCCGCGCTTTCCGGACGGCGTGAAGACGACGAGATGGTCGGCCAAGGCCTCGCCCTCAGCCGCGCGCGCGGCGACGGCCCTCGCGGCGGCCGCGCTCGCCGGCCGCGCCCTCGGGGGCGGGCTCGCGGAACTTGCGGATCCACGAGCCGCAGTTCGGATCGTGCCCCATCACCACGTCCGCGCCGAGGATCGCCTGGATGTCCTCGTTGTGCAGCGGATTCATGATGGCCGAGGTCATGCCGGCGCCGATCATCATCGGCAGGAAGGCGGCGTTGAGCCCGCGCCGGTTGGGCAGGCCGAAGGAGAAGTTCGACGCGCCGCAGGTGGTGTTGACCTTCAGCTCCTCGCGCAGGCGGCGCAGCAGGTGGATCAGCTTGCGGCCGGCGTCGTTGATCGCGCCCACCGGCATGACCAGCGGGTCGACCACGATGTCCTCACGCGGGATGCCGAAGTCTGCGGCGCGCTCGACGATCTTGCGGGCCACCTCGAAGCGCACGTCCGGGTCCTCGGAAATGCCGGTCTCGTCGTTGGAGATGGCGACCACGGCGGCGTTGTACTTCTTGACGAGCGGGAGCACCTGCTCCAGCCGCTCCTCCTCGCCGGTGACGGAGTTGACCAGCGGCTTGCCGCGATAGGCGGCGAGCCCCGCCTCCAGGGCGGCCACGATGGACGAATCGATCGACAGCGGAACCGGCACGGTGTCCTGCACCAGCCGCACGCACTCGGCGAGGATGGCCGGCTCGTCGGCGAGCGGGATGCCGGCGTTGACGTCGAGCATCTGCGCCCCGGCCTCGACCTGCGCGACGGCGTCGGCGAGCACGCGGCTGTAGTCTCCCCGCGCCATCTCCTCGGCCAGCAGCTTGCGCCCGGTCGGGTTGATGCGCTCGCCGATCATCACGAAACGGTGGTCGAAACCGATCACGACCTTCTGCTTTTCGGACGTGAGCACAGTCTCGGTCATGCGGTCCTCCTGGGGGGCGAAGTCGGCGTCGGGGGCACGATGGGGGATGGGTCGTCGCTGCAGCGCAAAAGAGCCGATATGGCGGGCTTGTCAATGCCCGTCAGCCGGAGCCGAGCGATTCCACGGCCTCCAAGCGCGGCTGGAAGTCGCGCCGCCACGGCGTGCGGCCGCGCAGCACGCCCGACTCGTGGACGATCTCCGACACGTACTCCTCCTGGCGGTAGGCCATGACGTGGATGCCGGCGACGCCTGGGATCTCCCGCACCTCCTGGATGATGTCGATGCACAGCCGCTTGCCTTCGCGCTTCTGGTCGGCCGCGCCCTCCAGCCTCGCGATGACAGGGTCGGGGATGTGAACGCCGGCGACGTTGGCGCGCATCCACTTCGCGGTGCGGGCGGAAGCGAGCGGCCCCACTCCCACGAGAATGAAGCACTTCTCGTGCAGGCCGAGGTCGCGCACCCGCGCCATGAACTGTCGAAACCGCGGCACGTCGAAGCAATATTGCGTCTGGCAGAACTGCGCGCCGGCCGCGATCTTCTTGGCGAGCCGCAGGGGCCGGAAGTCGAAGGGCGGCGCGAACGGGTTCTCGGCCGCGCCGAGAAAAAGCTGCGGCGCGGAGCTGAGCTTGCGGCCCGAGAGGAAACGCTGCTCATCGCGCATGGTGCGTAGGGTGTGCAGCAGAGAGGTCGAGTCGAGGTCAAAGACGGGCTTCGCCTCGGGATGGTCGCCGCACTGCACGCCGTCCCCGGTCAGCGCCAGCACGTTGCACACGCCCAGCGCCGCCGCGCCGAGCACGTTGCCCTGGATGGCGATGCGGTTGTAGTCGCGGCAGGAGATCTGCATCACCGGCGAATAGCCGATGCGCGTCAGCAGCGCGCAGATGGCGACGCTCGACATGTGGCAGTGCGCGCCCGAGCCGTCGGTCGCGTTGATGCCGTCGACCCAGCCCTCGAAGATATGGGCGCGCTCGTAGACGTCCTCGGCGTCGCCGGAATCCGGTGGATTCAGCTCGGCGGTGACGGCGAACTCGCCGCGCCGCAGCACGCGCTCCAGCCGGCCCCGGGAGGAGTGGCCGGGCAGCGGCGGCAGCGGCGCGTGTGGCTCCGGCCCGATGTCGTCTGGGTGCGGCCTCATCCCGTCGCGGCTCCCTTGCGCGCGCCCTCCGGCGCGGGCTCCGGCCGCTTGGCGCGCATGACGCGCAGCCACGACGACGTGCCCTTGAGACGGTGGTCCACCGGCGGCTGCGCCTCGGCGATGCGGTCGCCGTCCGCCATGCGCCGGCTACCCTCCCACGCCTGGACCCAGACGCACGGCATGTCCGGATACACTTCGCACGTGCCGTCCTGCCGCACGCCGCCGCACGGCCCGTTGCGCAGCGCCTTGGGGCAGTTCATCGGGCAGGACATGCCGGTCGAGGACAGGACGCACTGGCCGCACATGCGGCAGTCGAACAGCGGCCCCTTCACGGCGCGCTCGACCAGCGCGACGGTGCCCTCGGCCCGGTCGTAGCCGACGCGCCGCGCCAGCGGGGCGAGCGCCAGCAGCACGCGCTCGAACCCGGCGTAGAAACGTTCCGCCGCCGCGGCGTGGCGCACCGCGAACAGGCGGGGACGCCACGAGCCGACCATCGGCGGACGCCGGCCCGCGGGTTCGAAGGCGGCCGGCGTGAGCATCTCAGGCCTCCCGGCCGTGGCGCGCGACAAGCTCGACGAGCCGCGCCTTGTCGTACTCGGCCTCCAGCCGCCGCGCCGCCGCCTCGGCCTCGGCCTCCAGGTCGTCGCCGCACGGCGTCGGCTCGGCGCGCCGCCAGTCGGCGAGATAGTCGTCGGTCGCCTGCGCGCCGGAGCGCATGGCGGCGGCGTCGATGGCCTGCACGAAGCGCTCGGGCAGTTCCCGCTTGGCGGTCTGCCGGCCGGCCTTGACGATCACTTGCGCCGGGATGTCGCGCCAGTAGACGACGATGAGTTGCGCCAATGGTCAGGCTCCGGGCTGGGTGTCGGGGGACGGGGGAAGGAAGGCGGAAAGCCCTGCGAGGCCGGTGAAGCGGCGCTCGAAGGCGAGCCCCAGCCGAGCAGCGGCGGCCTCGGCCCGGCGCGTCAGGGCCGGGTCGTCGAGCTGGGCGAGGTACACGACCCGCGCATAGTGGCCGAAATAGTCCTTCAGCAGCTCGGGGTAGCGGTCGAGCCCCAGGCCCTTGACGACCAGCCGGTCGAAATGCCGGACGAGATAGTCCGTGAGGTAGAACGTGCCGGGCTCTTCCTCGGCCAGCGCCGCGAAGTCGGTCGCGCCGGCGAAGAACTCGTAGCAGTGCGCCCCCTCGATGCGCGACACGCCTTCCTCGGCGAGAACGGCGTCGAGCCGGCCGCCCGTGCCGCAATCGCCGTACAGGCAGAGGATGTCGTCGTAGCGGTCGCGATTGGCGCGGATCTTCCGCCGCACCTCGCCCGGAATCCGCTCCGGCCGGTTGTGCAGGATGGCGGGCAGGCAGGTGACGTCCAGCCCCTCCAGCCGGTTCGCCTCGACCACCGCCAGCAGCTCGCGGGCGAGCGCCCCGCAGGCGATCACCAGCGTGCGGCGGGGCGTCGGCACGGCACGCTCCTAGCTGGACCGGGCGACGCCGGAGCCCTGGCGGCGGGCCATGAAGCTCTTGGCGGTTTCCACCGCCACCGCGGCGTCGCGGCAATAGGCGTCGGCGCCGATCGACTCGGCGAAGGTCTCGTTGAGCGGAGCGCCGCCGACCAGCACGACGTGGTCGTTGCGGATGCCCTTCTCCTTCAGCGTGTCGATGACGACCTTCATGTACGGCATGGTGGTGGTCAGCAGGGCCGACATGCCGACGATGTCGGGCTGGTGCGTCTCGATGGCTTCGAGATAGTTCTCGACCGGGTTGTTGATGCCGAGGTCGATCACCTCGAACCCGGCGCCTTCCATCATCATGCAGACGAGGTTCTTGCCGATGTCGTGGATGTCGCCCTTGACCGTGCCGATCACCATCTTGCCGATCTTCGGCGCGCCGGTCTCCGCCAGCAGCGGGCGCAGGATGAACATCCCGGCCTTCATGGCGTTGGCCGACATCAGCACTTCCGGCACGAACAGGATGCCGTCGCGGAAGTCCTCGCCGACGATCCGCATGCCCTCGACCAGCGCCGTGGTGAGCACGTCGTAGGGCGTCCAGTTGCGCGCCAGCAGGATGCGGACGCCTTCCTCGATCTCCTCCTTGAGCCCGTCGTACAGGTCGTCATGCATCTGCTCGACGAGTTCGTCGTCGGAAAGGGAGTTCAGGTCGAGGTCGTCCGCTGCAGCCATTGCAAGCAACTCCACATCGCCGCCGGGGACCCTTTTTCGAGGCCGGAACCGGCTGTCTTCAGCTTGTCGCGGTTTGCTATAGCGCATTATCGTCCGTAAGACACCGGATAGGCCGAAGGCGACATGCGGCGCGTCGGCCCGTCTCGGTTCGCCCCCTCCGAGCGGCGTCGCGCCGGCGCAACCTGATCCGGAGCCCGGCGCGGCAAGGCGGCCGAGCCGTCCGTCTTCCCGAGTCCCAAATGGGACAGCAACCGTCGCAGCCAAGCCATTTCGGGGCATTGTCCTCCCACACACTGACCCGAGACGACGAGCGGCGCGGGGCTGTGCGAAGCCGCTCCGGACTCGCCGCGTGGTTCCGGGGGGGACTTGGCGTCGATGGATGTGAGCAGCGAGGCCCGGGGACGGCGCGGCCGGCGAGGCGGACGCGGCGAGGCGGAACCGGCCCCCGCCCAACGGCCGCAGCCCCGGCTGCCTTTCGCCCCCGTCCCGGCCGTCTCGGAGGACGAGCTGGAAGCCATCCACGCGGCGTCGCTGACCGTGCTCGAAGAGATCGGCATGGACTTCCTGCACGCCGGCGCGCGGCAGATCCTGCGCGAGGCAGGCGCCGAGGTTTCTCCCGATTCCGAGCGTGTCCGCTTCCCGCGCGAGCTGGTGGAGAAGCAGATCGGCCTCGCGCCGCGCCAGTTCACGCTGCACGCCCGCAACCCGGCGCGCAACGTGACCATCGGCGGCGACGCCGTCGCCTTCTGCTCGGTGGCGAGCGCCCCCAACGTCGCCGACCGGGAGGGCGGACGCCGGCCCGGCAACCGCGCCGACTACCAGAACCTCATCCGCCTCGGGCACAGCCTGGACGCGGTGCATGTATGGGGCGGCTACCCGGTCGAGCCGGCCGACATCCATCCGTCGGTTCGCCACCTCGACGCGCTGTTCGACCTGCTCACCCTGTCGGACAAGCCGATCCACGCCTATTCGCTCGGCCGCCAGCGCAACCTCGACGCCATCGAGCTGACGCGCATCGCGCGCGGCGTCGACGACGCGACGCTCGAGGTCGAGCCCTCGCTGTTCACCATCGTCAATTCGTCGTCGCCGCTGCGCCTCGACGCGCCCATGCTGGAGGGCGTCATCCAGATGGCCAAGCGCAACCAGGTGACGGTGCTGACACCGTTCACGCTGGCCGGCGCGATGGCCCCGGTGACCATCGCCGGCGCGGTGGCGCAGCAGAACGCCGAGGCGCTGGCCGGGCTGGTGCTGGCCCAGACTGTGCGGCCCGGCTCGCCTTTCGTGTATGGCGGCTTCACGTCCAACGTGGACATGAAGTCCGGCGCGCCGGCCTTCGGCACGCCCGAATACATGAAGGCCTGCCTGCTCGGCGGCCAGCTCGCCCGCCGCTACGGCCTGCCCTACCGCTCCTCCAACGCCAACGCGGCCAACACGCTCGACGCCCAGGCGGCTTACGAGAGCGTGTTCTCGCTGTGGGGAGCGATCATGGGCGGCGTCAACCTGCTGATGCACGGCGCCGGCTGGATGGAAGGCGGGCTGCACGCCTCGTTCGAGAAGATGGTGCTCGACGCCGACCTGCTCGGCATGGTGGCCGAGTTCCTGCGCCCCGTCGGCGTGACGCCGGAGGACCTGGCGCTCGACGCCATGCGCGAGGTGGGCCCGGGCGGGCATTTCTTCGGCTGCGCGCACACCCAGGCGCGCTACCGCAACGCCTTCTTCGCGCCGATGATCTCCGACTGGCGCAACTACGAGACCTGGCGCGAGGCGGGATCGCCGACCGCCTACGACACGGCCAACCGCCTCTACCGCGCGAAACTGGACCGCTACGAGGCGCCGCCGATCGACCCGTCGACGCTGGAGGAGCTGGAAGCCTTCGTGGCTCGCCGCAAGGCGGAAGGCGGCGTGCCGACGGACTTTTGAACGGGGACAGACGGGGACGCGAGCATGAAATCCCATGCACGGGCGGTGGTGATCGGCGGCGGCGTGGTGGGAGCCAGCGTGCTCTACCACCTGACGAAGGTCGGCTGGAAGGACGTGATGCTGATCGAGCGGTCCGAGCTGACCTCGGGCTCGACCTGGCACGCCGCCGGCGGCATGCACACCATCAACGGCGACCCGAACGTCGCCAAGCTGCAGCAATACACGATCAACCTCTACAAGGAGATCGAGGCGATCTCCGGCCAGTCCTGCGGCGTCCACCTCACCGGCGGCCTGATGCTGGCCGGCACGCGCGAGCGCATGGACTGGCTGAAGATGGTCCACGCGCGCGGGCGCTATCTCGGCATGGAGCTCGACCTGCTCTCCATCGAGGAGGCGCACAGGCTGTTCCCGCTGATGGACCCGAAATACTTCGTGGGCGCGCTCTACGACCCCATCGAGGGGCATGTCGACCCGTGGGGCGTCACCAGCGCCTACGCCAAGTCGGCGCAGATCGGCGGCGCGGAAGTGGTCCGCCACAACCGCGTCACCGGCCTCGCGCAGCGCGCCGACGGCACGTGGACCGTCTCCACCGAGCAGGGCGAGGTCCACGCCGAGCACGTCGTCAACGCCGGCGGCCTGTGGGCGCGCGAGGTGGGCCGCATGGCCGGGCTCGAACTGCCGATCCTCGCCATGGAGCACCAGTACATCATCTCCGAGGACATCCCGGAGCTGGCCGGACAGGACAAGGAGATGCTCCACGTCGTCGATTTCGACGGCGAAATCTACATGCGCCAGGAGCGCGGCGGCATCCTGCTCGGCACCTACGAGCGCGCCGGGACGCCGTGGTCGGAGCACGAGACGCCGTGGACCTTCGGCCACGAGCTGCTGCCCAACGACCTCGACCGCATCGCCCCCTCGCTGGAGGTGGGCTTCGCCCATTATCCGGTGCTGGAGAAGGCGGGCATCCGCAAGGTCATCAACGGCCCCTTCACCTTCGCGCCGGACGGCAACCCGCTGATCGGCCCGATCCGCGGCCTGCGCAATTACTGGGTGGCCTGCGGCGTGATGGCCGGCTTCAGCCAGGGCGGCGGCGTCGGGCTGGCGCTGTCGAACTGGATGGCGGAGGGAGACCCCGGCTTCGACGTGTGGGCCATGGACGTGGCGCGCTACGGCGAGTGGGCGACGCTGGCCTACACCAACGCCAAGGTGCGCGAGAACTATTCCCGCCGCTTCCGCATCCGCTTCCCTAACGAGGAGCTGACGGCGGCGCGGCCGCTGCGCACGACACCGCTCTATGACCGGCTGAAGGCGGAGAACGCGGTGTTCGGCGAGAGCTACGGCCTCGAGCATCCGCTCTGGTTCGCCCCGGCCGGCGAGAAGGCGGAGGAGGACATCAGCTTCCGGCGCTCCAACGCCTTCCCGCACGTGGCGCGCGAATGCGCCGCCGTGCGCGAGCGCGTCGGGCTGATGGAGACGTCGAGCTACGCCAAGTACGAGGTGACCGGGGCCGGCGCCGAGGCGTTCCTGTCGCGGATCATGGCCAACCGGATGCCCGCGCAGGGGCGCATCGTGCTGACGCCGATGCTGAACGAGCGCGGCAAGCTGATCGGCGACTTCACCGTCGGCCGGCTGGGGCCGGACCGCTTCCTGGTGATCGGCTCCGGCCCGGCCGAGACCTACCACATGCGCTGGTTCCTCTCCCGCAAGCAGGACAAGGGGGTGCGCATCGAGGCCTGCGGCCAGCGCCTGCAGGGCCTCTCCGTCGCCGGGCCCCGCTCGCGCGAGCTGCTCGCGGGGCTGACGCGAGCGGACCTCTCGACGGCGTCGTTCCCGTTCCTGTCGATCGCGAGCATGGACATCGGCCCGGTGCCCGCCACCGTGGGGCGGATCAGCTTCACCGGCGATCTCGGCTACGAGATCTGGGTGTCGCCGGAGTATCAGCGCACGCTGTTCGAGCTGCTGCGCGAGGCCGGGCGCGAGTTCGGCCTGGAGCTGTTCGGCGGGCGCGCGCTGAACGCGATGCGGCTGGAGAAGAGCTTCGGCACCTGGGCGCGCGAGTACCGCCCGATCTACGGCCCCGTCGAGGCCGGGCTGTCGCGCTTCGTCGACCTGCGCAAGCCCGACTTCGTCGGCCGCGACGCGGCGGCGCGGGAGAAGGAGAGCGGCGGCGCGCTGCGGCTCACCGTCTTCCAGGTCGACGCCGCCGACGCGGACGCCATCGGCGACGAGCCGGTGTGGCACGACGGCAAGGTGGTCGGCTGGATCACCTCGGGCGGCTACGCCCACTGGTCGAAGGCGTCCGTCGCGCTGGGCTACGTGCCGAAGGCGCTCGCCGGCGCTCCCCAGGGCTTCGAGGTCGAGATCATCGGCGAGCGCCGCAAGGCGACGCCGCTGGCGCGGCCGTTGTTCGACCCGGACGGAGCGCGCATGCGCGCCTGACACCCGACATAGCGGGAGACGCCGCCATGACGACGAACGACACGGACGCGCCTTCCAGACGCCAGCGCCGGGAGGGCCACCGCGCGCCGCGCGCCCGGCAGGCCCCAGTCGCCGCGCGGCAGTCGCCCTGGGGGCAGCTGCGCAACCCGTACCGGCCGTTCGAGATCCTCTCCGCCGACGCCATCGAGGCCATCCACGCGGCGTCCCTGCACGTGCTGGAGACGACCGGCATCTCGGTGCAGTCGGACAGCGTCCGCGCGCTGTGCGTCGAGAAGGGCGCGGAGCCCATGGCGGACGGCGTGCGCGTGCGCTTCGACCGCGCGCTGGTGGAGACCGCCATCGCCACCGCGCCGTCCTCCTTCACCATCGCCACCCGCAACCCCGCGCGAACGGTGCGCGTCGGCGACGGGCATCTGGTGTTCTCGACGGTGAGCGGCCCGCCCAATTGCTCGGACCTCGCCGGCGGCCGCCGCCCGGGCTCGATGAAGGACTACGAGGACTTCCTGCGCCTCGGCCAATTGTTCAACGTCGTGCACGTGATCGGCGGCTACCCGGTGGAGCCGCTCGACGTGCCGGTGCCGGTCCGCCACCTCGTCGGGCTGCAGTCGATGGTGACGCTGACCGACAAGGCCCCGCGCATCTACTGCCACAATCTGCAGCGCACCCGCGACGCGCTGGAGATCATCCGGATCGCGGCGGGGCGCAAGCCCGGGGAGATCGAGCGCGAGCCCATCTCCTTCGCCATCATCAACACCAACTCGCCGCTCCAGCTCGACAAGGCCATGGTCGAGGGCATCGTCGAGATGGCGCGGATGAACCAGCCGACCGTCATCACCCCGTTCACGCTGGCGGGCGCGATGGCCCCGGTGACGCTGATCGGCGCGCTGGCGCAGCAGAACGCCGAGGCGCTGGCCGGCATCGCCATCAGCCAGTTCGCGCGGCCGGGCGCGCCGGTCGTCTATGGCGCGTTCACCACCAACGTGAACATGAAGTCGGGCGCGCCGGCCTTCGGCACGCCGGAATACGCCAAGGCCGCCCTCGTCTCGGGCCAGCTCGCGCGCCGCTACGGCCTGCCCTTCCGCTCGTCGAACATCAACACGTCCAACGCGCCCGACGCGCAGGCCGCCTACGAATCGATGATGGCGACGTGGTCCGCCATCACCGGCGGCGTCAATTTTCTGCACCAGGCGACCGGCTGGCTGGAAGGCGGGCTCACGGCCTCGTTCGAGAAGTTCGTCATGGACGTCGAGATGCTTCAGCTCTTCGCGTCGTTCCTGCGGCCGGAGCCGGTGGACGCCGGCTCGCTCGCTCTCGACGCCATCGCCGAGGTCGGCCCCGGCGGGCATTTCTTCGCCACGTCGCACACGCTGGAGCGCTACGAAACAGCGTTCTACGCGCCGCTGCTGTCGGACTGGCGGAATTTCGACGCCTGGGCGGCGGACGGGGCGCGGGACGCGACGCAGCGCGCCGCCGCCATCGCGCAACAGGCCCTGTCGGAATACGAGCAGCCGCAACTCGACGAGGCCGCCGCCGAGGAGATCGCCGCCTTCGTCGCCCGCCGGACACAAGAAGGGGGCGCGCCAGTGAACTGACGCGCCCCCCGCCGCGTGGGAACTCGATGACGTGGCCGAGCCTGAGCCTTTGTGCGGTGGAGTCCCGATGACCGAGCCCAGGTCCTTATTATTCGTGGCAGATCGCGCGGAACTCAGAAATTCGTAGCGCTCCCATCAGTAATGCTCCGTAAGCCCTTTGGCGCGGTCGCAAACACGCCAGCAACGGTCGGTTTTGGTCGCTTAAACGCCCGATTCAAAACCGGTTCTCACCAATTGAAAACGGGCGACGACAGCATCGGCCAACAATCAACAAAAACAACACGGCGACCGACATTAGTCGAAGGCTGACTTATAAACCCGCGTTTCGTCAAAAACGCGCCAACCCGCCGCTACGCCACGCGCGTCTTCGCCAGCATCTCCTCGTCCAGCGCATAGCCGAGCCCGGGCCCGGAGGGCATGACGATGAAGCCGTCGGCGTCGACCTCGAGCTTCTCCGCCATCATGTAGTCGCGCCGGTCGAGCCCCCATTCCGGCGGGTCGTAAGGATATTCCATGTACACGCCCTGCGTCGTGCCGCAGACGAGGTGCGCGTTGGCCATCACGCCCATGCCGTTGGTCCAGGTGTGCGGCGTGAACACCAAATTGTGCTCCTGCGCCATCGCGGCGACGCGGCGCAGTCCGGTGATGCCGCCCACCAGCGCGGCGTCAGGCTGGAGCACGTCGAGGCACTGGCCGGCAATGAGGTCGCGGAACTCGTAGAGTTCGCGCGTCATCTCGCCGCCGGCGATGCGCACGTCCGTCATGTCCCGCAGGCGGCGCATCCCTTCGCGATCGCCGCGATGCAGCGGCTCCTCCATCCAGTACACGCGCACCCGCTCCAGTTCGCGCGCCACGGTGAGCGCGTCCTTCAGCGACCACGCGGGATAGGTGTCCCACGGCAGCCGCCAGCCCTGGTTGCAGTCGACCATCAGGTCCAGCCGGTCGCCCACCCGCGCGCGCACGGCCTCCAGCGCCGCCACGTCCTTCCGCCAGTCGCCGCGGTGGAAGCGGATCTTCATCGCCCGGAAGCCGCGTTCCAGATAGGCCTCGGCGACGTCGGCCAGCGCCTGCGGGTCGCGCAGCGTGCCCGACGAGGCGTAGGCGCGGACCCTGTCGGTGAGTCCGCCGAGCAGCTTGTAGACCGGCTGGCCGGCGATCTTGCCGGCGAGGTCCCACAGCGCGAGGTCGAGCGGCCAGCAGCGCCCGTAGTGGAACTGGATGTTGTCGATCACGCGGTAGTGTCGCTCGATGTCGAGCGGGTCCTGCCCGACGAACAGGTGCTCGTGGCCGGCGAAGCCGACCATGAGGTCGCCCGAGCCGAAGCCGGTCAGCCCCTCGTCCGTATGCACGCGCACGATGGTGGCGTCCCAGAACGTGCGCGGGCGCGTGTCCCAGCTGGCGTGGAACGGCGGGTCGAAATGCAGCCTGTGCTGCGTGATCTCGATGGACGCGATCTTCACCTTGCCCCTCCCTGCCGCGCTCAGGCCTGCGCCAGCACGCTCGCCGCGAAACGCTCCAGGTCCGCGTCGGACGCCGGCCGGCGGTTGGAGTTGCGCATCGCCGCGTTCTCCGGCCGGCGGATCTGCGCCGCGAGCGTCGCCGCGTCGACGCCGGCGAACTCGTCGGCGATGGAGACGCGCACGCCGGCCGCGCGCAGCAGCCGCTCGAACGCGTCCGGCACGCGCGCCGCGTCGCGCCCCTCGCCCATCGCTTCCGCCACGGCGGCGAACCGGCCCGCGTCGTCCGCCACGTTCCAGGGCAGCGTCGCCAGCATCGCCACGCCCACCGCGCGGCCGTGATGGATCGGCCGCAGCGAGCCCAGCGCGTGGCCGATGGCGTGGCCGATCGCCGTTCCGCCATTGTCGATCGCCACGCCCGCGAAGGCGGCGGCGAGCTGCATGCCGGCGCGCGCCGCGAGGTCGCGCGGATGCGCCACCGCCTGCTCGAGATGCCGGCAAGCGAGACGGATCGCCGCGTGCGCGTAGACGTCGTTGGCGACGTTGGCGTTGACGTTGGTCGCCGCCTCGATGGCGTGGACGAGCGCGTCGATGCCGGTCGCGCCCGTCAGATGCGGCGGCAGGCCGACCGTCAGCTCCGGATCGAGCACGACGAGCTGGGCGCGCAGCTCGGCTCCCCAGAACCATTGCTTTGCCCCCTCGTCGTCGGCGACGACGCTGACCCTCGTGGTCTCGGACCCCGTGCCGGCCGTCGTCGGCACGCAGATCTTGGGCAGCGGGTTCGGCGGCAGCGGCGCGGCGCACAGCGCGTAGGCGATGGAAGGGGCGTCGGCCGGCGCGACGGCGGCGATCAGCTTGGCGGCGTCCATGGCCGAGCCGCCGCCGAGCCCCACCACGGCGCGCGCCCCCGCGCTTCGGGCGAGCGCCGCCCCGGCGTCCACCTGCCGCACGGTGGGATCGCTCTTGATGGCGTCGAACACCACCGGGGACAGCCCGGCCCGCCGCAGCACGGCCTGCGCCTCGTCGATCATGCCCGAGGGACGCAGGCCCGGATCGGCGACGAGCAGCACGGGCGCGCCGGCTCCCGCGAGGGCGGCGGCGCGCTCGCCGATTGCGGCGAGAGCGCCCTCTCCCTGCACGATGGGCGGGACGGGTTCGAGACTGACCGGCACCTTCGTTCTCCTGCTCGACAGCGTGGCGACGACGGCGAGCTTGGTCCAGCGTCAGCTTCGCCGCAAGACGGCGCGGCGACCCGGTTTAGTGGGTTGCGTCGGGCATCGCCGCCTTGCGGCGCTCGATGTAATCGCGCAGCGCCTCGTCGACGCCCGGATCGATGGCGGGCGGCTGGTACTCGGCCAGCATCTTCTTCCACAGCGCGTTGGCGCGGCGCGGCGCGTCGAGGCCGCCCTCCGCCGTCCACTGCTCGACCGAATTGTTGTCCGCCACCGAGGAGCGGTAGAAGGCGGTCTCGAAATTGGCCTGGGTGTGGGCGCAGCCGAGGAAATGCCCGCCGGGCGGCACCTCGCGGAAGGCTTCCATCGCCTGGCCGTTGTCGCTGATGTCGACCCCGCGCGCGAGCACGTGCATCATGCCGAGCTGGTCGCAGTCCATCACGAACTTCTCGTAGGAGCTGGCGAGCCCGCCTTCCATCCAGCCGGCCGCGTGCAGCACAAAGTTCGCGCCCGCGTGGATGGTCGGCACCAGCGTCTGAGCGCTCTCGTAGGCCGCCTGCGCGTCCGGAATTTTCGAGGCGCACAGCGAGCCGCCGGTGCGGAAGGGCAGGCCGCAGCGGCGGGCGAGTTGCCCGGCCCCGTAGATGGCCAGCGCCGCCTCCGGCGTGCCGAAGGTCGGCGCGCCGGACTGCATGGAGAGCGTCGACACGAACGTCCCGAAGATGACCGGCGCGCCGCGCTTCACGAGCTGCACGAAGGACACGCCGGCCAGCACCTCCGCCAGCACCTGCGACAGCGTGCCTGCCACCGTCACCGGGCTCATCGCCCCCGAGAGGATGAAGGGGGTGATGATGGTCGCCTGGTTGTGCTGGGCGTAGACGTCCGCCGCGCCGAGCATGGTGCCATCCCAGACCAGCGGCGAATTGGCGTTGATGAGGCTGGTGCAGACCGTGTTCTCGCGCACGAACTCCGCGCCGAACAGCAGCTCGCACAGGCGCACCGTGTCGAGCGCGCGGTCGGGGTGCGTCACCGAGCCCATGAACGGCTTGTCCGACCAGCGCATGTGCGCGTAGACCATCTCCAGGTGGCGCTTGTTGACCGGCAGGTCGACCGGCTCGCACACCGTGCCGCCCGAGTGGTGCATGAACGGCGAGGCGTAGGAGAGCTTCACGAAGTTCTCGAAGTCCTCCATCGTGCCGTAGCGCCGGCCCTTGTCGATGTCGTGGACGAAGGGGGAGCCGTAGACCGGCGCGAACACGATGTCGTCGCCGCCGACATGGACGCTGCGCTCGGGGTTGCGGGCGTGCTGGATGTAGTCGGTCGGCGCGCTGGCGATGAGCTGGCGCGCGAGGCCCTTGGGAAAGCGCACCCTCTCGCCCTTGACGTCGCAGCCGGCCGAGCGGAGCAGCTGGATGGCGCGCGGATAGTCGCGGAACTCGATGCCAATCTCCTCCAGGATGGTCTCGGCGTTGTGCTCGATGATCGCCAGCCCCTCGGCAGTCAGCACGTTCGTCACCGGGAGGTTGCGCGTGATGAACGGCACGGACAAAGCCGACCGCTGCTGCCGCGCCGTCCGCCGGGCCTCGCGCCCTCGCCGTCCCTCGCGGCCCGAGGCCAGTGCCTCCTCGCTCATCGCTCAACTCCCTGCCGCGCTCCGCGCCGGCCACGCCTCGTCACCGGGCTCCAGAATAGGTCGGCGCGGCGGGGCCACTGGCGGAGTTGCGCCTTGAAGTTGTCGCCCGGCGTCATGTCATGGCGCGCCGCCGACACTGCGCGTCGCCGCTCGGCCAGAGGCGGCGCACCCGGGGATGGAGAGTGTGGGCACGGAACCGAAGGAGCCGACGGATGAGGACGCACGCGCGGGTGGTGGTGATCGGAGGCGGCGTGGTCGGCGTGTCCACGCTCTATCATCTCGCCCGCAAGGGCTGGTCCGACGTCGTGCTCGTCGAGCGCAAGGAGCTGACCTCCGGCTCGACCTGGCACGCCGCCGGCCTGCTCCCGCTGTTCAACCTCAGCTACTCGGTCGGCCAAATCCACAAATACTCGGTGGGGCTGTACGCCACGCTGGAGGAGGAGACCGGCCAGAACGTCGGATTCAAGCATGTCAGCAATATCCGCCTCGCCCGCACGCGCGACCGCATGGACGAGTTCATGACCTATGCCGGCGTGGCGCGGACCATCGGCGTCAACGTCAACGTGCTCACGCCCGCGCAGGTGAAGGAGATCTGGCCGCTCTGCGTCACCGACGGCCTGCTCGGCGCCATCCAGCACCCCGACGACGGCTATATCCAGCCTGCCGACCTCACCCAGGCGCTGGCCACCGGCGCGCGCCGGCGCGGCGCGCAGATTCTCCGCCACACCGCGGTGCTCGCCATCGCCCGCACGCCGTCCGGCGAATGGCTGGTGACGACCGACAAGGGCGAGATCGCCTGCGAGCACGTGGTCTGCGCCACCGGCAATTTCGCCCGCCGCACCGGGGCCATGCTGGGCCTCGACATCCCGGTCATCCCCGTCGAGCACCAGTACATCGTCACCGAGCCCCACCCCGCCATCGTCGAGCGCCACCGCCAGGGCCTGCCCGAGATGGGCGTGCTGCGCGAGGCCGACAGCTCCTGGTACATGCGCGAGGAGGCCGGCGGGCTGATCCTCGGCCCCTACGAAAAGGGCGCGCCGTGCTGCTACGTCGACGGCCCCGACGACGCCAGCGAATACGAGCTGTTCCAGGAAGACCTCGAGCGCCTGGAGCCGCACATCGAGACGGCCATCGCCCGCGTGCCTGCCTTCGGCGAGGTCGGCATCAAGAAGGTCTACAACGGCGCGATCTGCTACACCCCGGACGGCGGCCCGATCGTCGGCCCGGCCTGGGACCTGCGCAACGTGTGGCTGAACGAGGGCCACTCCTTCGGCGTCACGGCGGCCGGCGGGGCGGGCTGGCAGCTCGCCGAGTGGATCGTCGAGGGCGAGCCGACCATCGACATGACCGGCGTCGACCCGCGCCGCTTCGGCCCCTATGCCTCGCGCGGCTATCTGCGCCGCAAGACCGAGGAGGCCTACGCCAACGTCTTCACGCCGCACTACCCGGACGAGGAGCGCGCCGCCGCCCGCCCGCTCAAGACCGCGCCCTGCTACGAGCGCATGAAGGCGCTCGGCGCCGTGTTCGGCTCCGTCTATGGCTGGGAGCGCCCCAACTGGTTCGCCCCGCCCGGCTACGAGGTTCCGGCCACGGAGCTCAACGTCGACGACGTGCTGACCAACGAAAACCACGCCCCGCCGGCCGAGGACGGCAAGGTGAAGGAGCGCTGGAGCTTCCGCCGCTCCAACTACTTCCCGTTCGTCGGCGAGGAGGTGAAAAACGTCACCGACAATGTCGGCCTGCAGGACATGACGCCCTTCGCCAAGATGGTGGTGACCGGGCCCGGCGCGCGCGACTGGCTCGACTCGATCCTCGCCAACCGCATTCCCCGGCGCGGTCGCGTCGGCCTGTGCCACCTGCTGACCGCGCGCGGCGGAGTGCGCGCGGAATTCACGGTGTTCGAGCGGGCTTCCGACGAGTTCTACCTCGTCTCCGCCGGCGCGCTGGAGCGCCACGACCACGACGTCCTGCGCAAGCTGCTGCCGGAGGACGGCAGCGTGCGCCTGCAGCCGGTCACCGCCGCCTACGGCGTGCTGATCGTCGCCGGGCCGCGCTCGCGCGATCTGCTGCAGGGGCTGACCGACGCCGACCTCTCGACCAAGGCGTTCCCCTGGCTCACCGGCCAGCGCATCTCCGTCGGCCCCGTGACGCTGGACGCGCTGCGCGTGAACTTCGTCGGCGAACTCGGCTGGGAGTTGCATCACCCCATCGAGACGCAGCTCGCTCTGTTCGACCTGCTGATGCGCGAGGGCGCGCGCTTCGGCATCAAGCCGTTCGGCATTCGGGCGATGATGTCGATGGCCATCGAAAAATCGTACCGGCTGATGGGCCGCGAACTGTCGAACGAGTATTCCGCATTCGAATCTGGAATTGACCGCTTTGTCGTGCCGAACAAGGGGGATTTCATCGGGCGAAGTTCGCTTCTCGCATGGCGTGAACGTGGACATTCCAATCGTTTCGTGACGCTCGAGGTGCAGGGCGCGGTCGACGCCGACCCGCGCGGCTCGGAGCCGATCTGGCTCGGCGGCGACCTCGTCGGCCGCACCACCTCCGGCGGATTCGGCTGGCGAACCGACAAGTCCCTGGCCCTCGGCATGGTCCTGCCCGACCTCGGCGAGCCGGGCTCGGAGCTCGAGGTCACCATCCTCGGCGAGCGCCGCCGGGCGACCGTCGTGCCGGAGAGCCCGTTCGATCCCGCCAACGAGCGGTTGAGAGGCTGACCCCGTCCGTGCGAGAGAGGGCCGACGCCGCGCCTCCGGCCCGGCCCCCACACGGATATCCGGCATGACCCTTCCCCCCGGGGCGCGCTACTCGATCGGCATCGACACCGGCGGCACCTACACGGACGCCGCCGTCGTCGAGATGTCGTCCCGGCTCGTCGTCGCCACCGCCAAGGCCTTGACGACGAAGGGGAATCTCTCCATCGGCGTGGCCGAGGCGCTGAGCCTCGCGCTGGCCGGCGTCGCCCCGGCGGACGTCGCGCTGGTGTCGCTCTCCACCACGCTGGCGACCAACGCCATCGTCGAGGGGCACGGCTCCGCCATCGGCGTCATCCTGATCGGCTTCGACGACGGCATGGCGAAGCGCGCCGAGATCGAGGCGGCGCTGCCCGGCGCGCGGATCCTGCGCTGCGACGGCGGGCACGACCACGCCGGCCGGGAGACGCGGGAACTGGACGTCGCCGCCGTCTCCCGCTTCCTCGACGACACGGCGGCGGTCGTCGACGCCTACGCCGTCGCCGCGCACTGGTCGGTCCGCAACGCCTCGCACGAGGAACGGGCGCGCGAACTCATCGCCGCCACCGGCCGCCCCGTCTCGCTGTCGAGCGACCTCGCCCACGCCCTCGACGCGCCCCGCCGGGCCCTCACCGCGGCGCTCAACGCGCGGATCGTGCATCGCATCGCGCTGCTCATCGAGGCGGTGCGCGACGCCATGGCCGGGCACGGCGTCGCCGCCCCGCTGCTCGTCGTCAAGGGCGACGGCACGCTCGCATCGGCCGCCGCGGTGGCGCTGCGCCCGGTCGAGACCATCCTGTCCGGCCCGGCGGCGAGCGTCATCGGCGCGCGCTTCCTCTCCGGCCTCGACGATCTCGTCGTCAGCGATGTCGGCGGAACGACGACCGATATCGCGGTCGTGGAGCGGGGCTGGCCCAGGCTCGACCGGCACGGAGCGATGGTGGGCGGACGCCGAACGCTGGTGCGGGCCATCGACGTCCGGACGTTCGGGCTGGGCGGCGACAGCGAGGTCGTATCGCAGGGCGCGGGCCGCGTCGTCCTCTCGGCGGGGCGGGTCGCGCCGCTGTCCCTGCTGGCCGCGCGCCATCCCGGCGTGCTCGACACGATGCGCCGCGCGCTCGCCGACCCCACCGGCGAATCCCACGCGGACCGCTTCGTGCTGCGCCCCTTCGGCCAGCGCGACGAACCCGGCGTCGCCGGCCTGTCGCAGACCGAGCTGGGCATACTGGATTCCGTGCGCGAAGGCCCGGCCCCGCTGGCCCGGATCGCGTCGAGCCCGTCGCGCCAGCGAATGCTGCGGCGACTGGTCGAGGCCGGCGCGCTCATCGTCGCCGCGTTCACGCCGAGCGACGCGGCGCACATCCTCGGCATGCAGGGCCAGTGGAGCCGCGAGGGAGCCGTGCTCGGCGCCTTGCTGCTGGAGCGGCGCATCCGCATGGCCCGCCCGCGCGGCGACGAGGAAACCGACGCGGCGGCGCGCCGGTTCGCCGAGGAAGTCCTCGACGCCGCCGTGCGGAAGAGCGGCCGGGTGCTGATCGAGAGCCTCGCGGGTGGCCCGCCGGAGGGCGAGGTCGGGGACGGGATCGTCGAGGCGGCCGTCTCGGGCGAAGGCCGCTTTCGCCACCTGTCAGTGAACCTGCGGCCGGCCGCGCCGCTCGTCGCGGTCGGCGGACCCGCGCCGATCCTCTACCCCGAACTCGGCCGCCGCCTCGGTTGCGAGATCGTGCTGCCGCCGCACGGCGAGGTCGCCAACGCGGTCGGCGCGGCGGTCGGCGTCGTGAAGGCGCAGGCCATCGTCGACATTTCGTCCGAAGGCGGCCTCTACC
Organism: Alsobacter ponti; assembly: GCF_024294805.1. GTDB lineage: Bacteria > Pseudomonadota > Alphaproteobacteria > Rhizobiales > Beijerinckiaceae > Alsobacter > Alsobacter ponti. The sequence continues at coordinate 81,984 of NZ_JANCLU010000018.1, read as the reverse complement.
GCGTCCATGGCGGCGGAACCCCGGTGACGGTCGACGACCCCACCCGGGCGCTCGCCCTCGCCACCGACCTCGCGCGGGAGCGGGCTCTTGAGCTGGCGGCGGAGCGCGGCGGCGGACGCGACCGCCACGTCGACGTTCACGTCGACCGGGTCGATCTTCCGGGCCTCGGGGGGGACGCCGCGCTGATCGCCGCGACCATCGTCGCCGAGTGCTGGGCCCCTCCGGCCTGAGCGTCAGCGCTGGCGCATCCGCCAATCGGGAGCGACGTAGAATTCGGCATTGGACGCGGGCAGAAGCGGCCTTCCGAGAACGTGGTCGGACGCCTTCTCGCCGATCATGATGGCCGGCGCGTTCAGGTTGCCGGTGGTGATGACGGGCATGACGGACGTGTCGGCGACGCGCAGCCCGTCGACGCCAATGACGCGCAGTTCGGGGTCCACCACGGCCAGCGGATCGTCCGGCCGGCCGATGCGGCAGGTGCCGCACGGGTGATAGGCGCTTTCGACGCGCGCGCGGATGAACGCGTCGATCTCGGCGTCGGACCGCACGTCCGGACCAGGCTGCAACTCGCGTCCGCGATACCGCTCGAAGGCCGGCTGGGCGAAGATCTCGCGGGTCAGGCGCACGGCGGCGCGCATCTCCGTCCAGTCATCCTCGTGGCTCATATAGTTGAAGCGGATGCTCGGAGGCGCGAACGGATCGGCCGAGGCGAGCCGCACTTCGCCCCGGCTCTTGGAGCGCATCGGCCCGACATGGGCCTGAAAGCCGTGCCCCTCCACGCGCGCCCTGCCGTTGTAGTCGATGGCGGCGGGAAGGAAGTGATATTGCAGGTCTGGCCATTCCACCCCGGCGCGGCTGCGGATGAAGCCGCAGCTCTCGAAATGGTTGGTCGCCCCGAGCCCGTCGCCGCGCAGCAGCCAGCGCAGGCCGATCAGCGCCTTCGACCACGGCTTCATGGCGGAGTACAGCGTCACCGGCTCGCGGCTCTCCACCTGGAAATAGAACTCCAGATGGTCCTGTAGATTGCCGCCGACGCCGGGCCGGTCGCGCAGCACCGGCACCGAGAAGCTTGCGAGGTGCGCGGCCGGCCCGATGCCGGAGCGCATCAGCAGGAGCGGAGAGGCGATGGGCCCGGCCGCCACAATCACTTCGCGCCGAGCCCGCACGATGCGTTCCTCGCCTGCGGGCCCGCCGCGCCGATAGGCGACGCCGACGGCGCGCCCGGCCTCGAACATCAGGCTGGTCGCCTGCGCGGACGTGACCACCGTCACGTTGGGTCGGCGCATGGCCGGCTTGAGATAGGCGTTCGCCGCGCTCCAGCGCCGTCCGCGATGGATCGTCTGGTCCATGCGTCCGAAGCCCTCCTGCCGGTAGCCGTTGACGTCCTCCGTCTCGGCGTAGCCGGCCTGCACGGCGGCGTCGATGAAGGCTCGGTAGAGCGGGTTGGCGAGCTTCCCGTAGCTCGTGTGCAGGGGCCCTTCGGAGCCGCGCCAGGCGTCGCCGCCCTCCTCCCTCGTTTCGGCGCGCCGGAAATAGGGCAGCACGTTGCGATAGCCCCAGCCGGCGGCTCCGAGCGCCTCCCAGGCTTCGAAGTCGAGCGCGTTGCCGCGGATATAGACCATGCCGTTGATCGACGACGATCCGCCGAGCACCTTGCCGCGCGGCACGTGCAGGCGGCGACCGTTGAGGTGCGGCTCGGGCTCGCTCTCGTAGCCCCAGTCGTAGCGGGGCGAGTTCATCGGGATGGAGAGCGCGCTCGGCATCTGGATGAACACCGAGCGGTCGCTGCCGCCCGCCTCCAGCACGGCGACGCTGTGGCGTCCGTCCTCACTCAGGCGGGCCGCCATCACGCAGCCGGCGGAACCGGCCCCCACGATCACAAAATCGACTGTTTCCGGAAGGTTCGCCATTCCCGCCGCTACGAAAGCCCCTCGACGAGCCCGTTTTCATCGAGACCGATATGCTCGGCGGAGGGCACGCGCGGCAAGCCCGGCATGGTCATGATCTCCCCGCAGATCACCACGACGAACCCGGCCCCGGCCGAGAGGCGGATTTCGCGGATGGGGACCACGTGGCCGCTCGGCGCACCGCGCAGCTCGGGATCGGTCGAAAACGAGTATTGCGTCTTCGCGACGCAGATCGGCAGCCCGCCATGGCCGGCGGCCTGCAATTCGCGAAACTCGTTGCGGATGCGCTGGTCGGCGATGATGTCGGACGCGCCGTAGATCTCGGTCGCGATCAGCCTCATCTTGTCCCACAGCGGCAACTCGTCGGCGTAGAGCGGACGGAAGCCCAGCCCGTCCAGCGCCCCCGCCGCGTGGGCGATCTCCGCCACACGGTGCGCCAGGGCCTCGATGCCGGCGGAGCCCTGGGCGAAGTGGTCGCAGACGATCGCGTCGACTCCGAATTCGGCGCGGCAGAGCTCCTGGATCAGGGCGAGTTCGTCCGGCGTGTCGGTGGCGAACCGGTTGACGCCGACCACGGCGGGTACGCCGAACTTCCTGATGTTGGCCAGATGGCGGCCGAGATTCGCCATGCCCTTGCGCAGCGCCGGCAGGTTCTCGGCCGCGAGCTGGTCCTTCGGCACCCCGCCGTGCATCTTGAGCGCGCGCACGGTGGCGACGAGGACCGCCGCCGCCGGCTCCAGCCCCGCCTTGCGGCACTTGATGTCAAAAAACTTCTCGGCCCCGAGGTCGGCGCCGAACCCCGCCTCCGTCACGACGAAGTCGGCCAGATGAAGGGCCGTCCTGGTCGCCACGACGGAGTTGCATCCATGCGCGATGTTCGCGAATGGCCCGCCGTGGACGAAGGCCGGCGTGCCTTCGAGGGTCTGGACGAGATTGGGCTGGAATGCGTCCTTGAGCAGCACGGTCATCGCGCCGGCGGCCTTGAGGTCGCGGGCCGTCACGGGCTTCCGGTCCCGCGTCTGCGCGACGACGATGCGCCCCAGGCGTTCCTCCAGGTCGGCGAGATCGCTCGCCAGGCAGAATACGGCCATCACCTCCGAGGCGACCGTGATGTCGAAGCCATCCTCGCGCGGGAAACCGTTTGAGACCCCGCCCAGCGAGCTGACGAGCGAGCGCAAGGCGCGGTCGTTCATGTCCAGCACGCGACGCCATGAGACGCGGCGCGGATCGATGCCGAGCGCGTTGCCCCAGTAGATATGATTGTCGAGCAAGGCCGCGAGCAGGTTGTTCGCCGCCGTGATGGCGTGGAAATCCCCGGTGAAGTGCAGGTTGATCTGCTCCATCGGCACGACCTGCGCGTAGCCGCCGCCGGCCGCTCCGCCCTTCATGCCGAAGCACGGCCCGAGCGACGGTTCGCGCAGGCAGATCGCCGCGCTGCGGCCGATGCGGTTCAGGCCGTCGCCGAGGCCCACGGTCGTCGTGGTCTTGCCCTCGCCCGCCGGGGTCGGGCTGATGGCGGTGACGAGGATGAGCTTGCCCTGGGGCCGCTTGGCGGCTTCGCGCACGAAAGCCGTGTCCAGCTTGGCGATGTGCCGGCCGAAATGGTGCAAGGCGTCCGGGGGAATTCCGAGCCGCTCGGCCACGGTCTCGATCGGTTTCAGTCGCGCCGCCCGCGCGATGTCCAGGTCGCTCAGCATCCTGCCACTCCCCTCCCCGGGAGGCGCGGATTCCCGCCTGCTCTCCCGCAGCTTCGACAGGGAGTGTCGGATATTCGCGAGACGCGCCGGACGACCAATGCGGCGCGTTCTGGCCAGAAAGCGTCAGATGGCGCTTTCACACCGCCTTGCGTCGCTCCTGCGACGGCGTGCGGTCGAAGTGCTCGCTGTAGCACTTGGAGAAGTGCGAAGCCGAGACGAATCCGCACGCCAGGCCGATGGTGAGCACCGGCATGGAGGTCTGACGCAGCAGATAGCGCGCGCGATTGAGGCGCAGGCCGAGATAGTAGCGGGTCGGGGCTTCGCCGATATAGCGCCGGAACAGCCGCTCGAGCTGGCGCGTGGACAGGCCCACCGCTTCCGCGAGCTCCGCGCAGGACAACGGCGTCTCCAGGCTGTTCTCCATGTGCGACACGACCGAGATGAGCTTCGGATGGGCGACGCCGAGCCGGGCCCGCAGCTCCATGCGCTGGCGCTCGTGCGCGTCGCGGATGCGGTGATGGATCATCTGGTCGGTGACCTGCGCGGCGACGTCGGGCCCCTTCTGCTTGGCGATCATCGACAGCATCATGTCGATGGCGGCCGTGCCGCCCGCGCAGGTGAAGCGGTTTCGGTCCACCTCGAACAGCTCCTGCGTCACCTCGATGTCGGGGAATTCCTCCCGGAAACTGTCGTGGTTCTCCCAGTGAATGGTGCACTTGCGCCCGGCCAGCAGGCCCGCCTTCGCGAGCACGTAGGTGCCGGTGCAGACCGCGCCGATGGACACGCCGTAGAAGGCCAGCGTGCGCAGCTTGGCGATGAGTTCGCGATGGTCGAAGCGCTGCACGTCGATGCCCGCGCAGACCACTACGGCCGGCATCGGCCCGACATCGGCGTAGGCGCCGTCCGCGGCGATCGCCACGCCGTTGGAGGCGGTGACGGGCCGCCCGTCCGGCGAGAAGATGCGCCAGCCATAGACCTGCCGTCCGCAGCACCGATTGGCCAGGCGCAGCGGCTCGATGGCGGAGGTGAAGGCGATCATCGAGAAATCGGGCACCACGAGGAACCCGAACGTGTGGACGCTGTCCGGCGCGGCGGGCTGGGCCGGCGTCGTCTCGAGCGCAATGTTTCCTCGAGCCCCTGGCGAATGCAGCATGGCGCGCTGTCCTGCTTGCGACGGTTGCAGGCAGCGTCAGTCGAAATCCGCGCAGGGTCAATTCAATTCACGACATGTGTGTCGTCTCCGCGCTAACGGCGTGTCGCGTCCTCATGCCGCAACGCCACGTTGTCAGAGGCGACGCCTGCGGCGATGCACGGGCGGCACGTCGATGACGCCCGCTCCGGCACGCTCGGGCGGCAGGACGGGAGTTGGGGCAGCCAGCGACCGGACGTCGGGGCGCCCGCCCGTGCCGGCATGGGCGGAGGGCTCGGCCAGAAACTCGGCGATCAGCCGCGCCACGCGTGGCGCGGCCACGCTGGTGCCGCCCATCGCCACGAGGGAGCCGGTGCGCGTGCCGGCTCCGAAGACGCCGGGACAAGCTCCTGAGTCCTCGCTCCGGGCGGCCACGTCCGGGCCGGTGCGTGTCCAGAGGGAGGCGCCCGGGGTTCCAGGCGTCGGCCCGCCGGCCGAGTAATCCAGCAAGCTCCCGTTGTCCGCGCGAAATCCGGCGACGACCACCGGCTCGTCGCCCGTCGCGATGGCGTTCATCAAGCCGTCGCGCTTGATGGGACAGCCGGGGAGATCGCGGCCGTCCTCGACCCGGCCTTTCTCGTCGAAGCGGCGATATTGCCTGTCCTCGAAGAAGGACTGCCGGCCGCGCGGCGGATAGCCGAACGGCGTATCGTCGCGCTGCACCCAGCAGGCGACCGTCTCGCGGCGGGTCAGGCCGAGATTCCTGACGCGAACGGTCCAGACGCCGGACGGCGCGATGGGGTCGACCGGCGTCAGCGAACCGGCTCCCTCGATGCGCGCGGTCGGCTGCAGCGCGATCAGGAACATGCCGCGCTGCGAGCCGGGCGTGGGCTGGTGATAGGTGACCTGGCACAGCACGCCGCCGTCGTCCTCCAGTTCGAGCGCCTTGGCGTCGCCTTCGCCCAGCGGCGGGCTGGCCGGGCGCGCGCCGGGCGGAACCACGATGACTTCGACGCGGCGCGACACCGCCACGGCCGGCGGCAGCCAGATCTCGACAAAGCTCGGCGTCAGGTCGTCCGGGTGAACCCGCCACGACAGCTCGTGCTCGGGCTTGGCCGGCGTGAACTGGAACTCGGCGTGCCCCCGCCCCTGGCGGCTGTTGCCGGACGGCAGCACGACGCGCATCGGCAGGCCAGCGCCGGCCTGGTTGTAATCCCGCACGACCGTGTCGATGGCCTCCTCGAGGATGTGCGTGCCGTCGTGCGGGCCGGCGACGAGCCCGTAGCTGAGATTGACCACGACCGGCAGGCGCGGCCCGCCATTGGCGAGCGTGAGCGCCGTGTTGCGGATGTATTTCAGCGCGTCCGAGGCATAGCTCGCCAGGGTGGTCCCGGACGTGTTGCGGGTCGTGGCGACCGGCAGTTGGACGCCGACGAGAATCCAGTCGGGCGCGTCGGCGGGGTCAAACCCGCAGGCGAGGTCCATGACATGCGCCCCATGGGTGGCGTGGCGCGCCAGGGAGCGCCAGCCGCTGCGGGCGAAATCCGCCACGTGCAGCCTGCGGTAGACCTCGTCCTCATCGACGGGACCGCCGGGACGGCAATCGTCGAGCGCCTGGTCGATTTCGTCGCGGGTGATCTCACGTCCGTAGCGGAAGATGTCGACCGGGCCGCGATAGTCGCCGTCCTGGACCCACACGGCCTCGACCCGCGTGCGGCCGTTCCTGTCCCTGAACCGTTCGTGCGCGAAGGGCAGGCCGTCGTCGATGACGCCGACCACGACCGTGTTGGGCGAGACCTTGCCGCGCTTCACCCTCGCGACCGCCTCCTGCGCGGTCGCGACGATGCCTTTGTCGAGGCATCTTTCAGGGAGCGGCGGCCCGAAGCACACGCGGTCGAGCACCGGCAGCACGGGCCCGATCAGATCCCGCCCTCTCAAGTGTGCGGCAGCCGGCAGGAACGCGGTGTGAAACCGGTCGGGCCTGAGGGCGCCGTATGTGATCGTCTGGCTGGCCTCGATGAAAGCCTCGACCAGTTCGCGCGTTTCATTGGGGACGTCGCCGCTGCCGAGCAGCGCGTTGGCCGCGCCCATGTTCAGCGAGAACAACACCGACGTGCGTTGGCCGACCTGGCCGGGCAGCAACGCATCGGGCCGGCCCGGGCCGGTCGTCCACGCGAGATACGGATCGAGGTTTCCACCCGTGTCATCCAGCGTTCTCGAGATCCAGCGCATCGCGATCGCCCTCCGCCGCCCGTCGGGTCACGCCCACTCGGCGCGGGCCTTGTTCCACAGCCACGCCAGAATGCCGTCGGCGGAGCTCGGGTCGATGTTGGCCTGGCCAATCAGCGACGAATACTTGGGCGTGGTGCGAACGAGGCGTTCCTGATCCACGTCGTAGAGCTTGTGCCAGACGAAGTCCGTGTCGCCGTTGAAATGCGATCCGTCGAACCGCCAAGCGCGATAGGCGGAGCCTTGGGAAAACCGCGTCACCAGGTATTGCCCGACGGTGACGCCGATCAGCATCCCCACGATGCTGTCGACCGGGAAATGCAGGCCCGCGACGGTCCGGTTCTGCGCGATGCGCGCGGCGAGCCTGAGAAGCTGCACCCGCCATTTCCGGCTGTTGTAAATGAACGGATCGCCCGGGTTGGGATTGGCCGCGCGTTGCAGATGCCACAGCACCACCGCCGTCGCGAAGGCCTCCGAGGCGTGTCCGCTCGGGAAGGACGCATGCCCCGGAGTGGCGATGACGGGCTGCACCTGCGGCGTGTGCTCAACCGGCCGCTTGCACGCCAGCGCGTGCTTCAAGCGCAGGTGGACGAAGATGGTCAGGCGCTGCGCGGCGGCCAGCAATTCGATAGTGAAGGGCGTGCGGTCCGGACTGATGTTGGAGACCGAGGCGACGAACGCGAAGCCGCCGTTCATCTGCGTCAGGATCTCCGCGCCGCGGTCCGTTCTGAGTTCCGCGTATTCGTTCAGGAAATCGAGCTGTCGGCGAAACACGGCCATGCTCGGGCGCCGGATTTCAAGGAGAGGCTTGTAGCTCGCCGTCGGCGGGCGACCCGGCTTCGCCGCCACGGACGATTCGAGATGCCAGACCTTCATGTGGGTTGGCCGGCCCGAGCCGGGATCGGGGTCCTCGGCCGTGAAGCCGATCCGCGACATCAACTCGAAGTCGATCACGCCACCGCGAATGAAAGCGGACCAGCGGGCGAGATTATCCGCGTCCTCGATGGCCAATTCGGAAGGCGGGACGCTCGGCTTGTCCCACGTGCCGACAAGCCCGTCGCGCGTGCGGACCAGCGCCTCGGACACGAGCGGATGATCGTACGGCGACCCGCCGAACCCGCCGAATCCTCCGAAGCCCCCGAACCCGCCGAAGCCCCCGAATCCTCCGAAACCGCCGAAGCCGCCGAAGCCGCCGAAACCGCCAAAGCCGCCGAAGCCGCCTTCCCCGGATAACTGGCTCATCGTTTCCGCCCCCCTTGCGAAGATGTCAGTCAGGCACTCCCGTCATGCCGAGGACCTGCGCGAATTCCTGCCCCACCCAGAACGGCGAACTCGGCGCGCGGGCCAGCCATCCCTGCACGGTGAGTTGCGGGTCCAGTCGCAACAGCTCCCGGGTCGTCGCGCGCGCGCCGTCATGGTCGCCCAGCTGCCATTGGGCGACGGACAGGACGCGCAGGGTCGAGGTGTGGTTTCGATTGGCGCGCAGCGAGCGGCGGGCCAGTTGTACGGCGGCGTCGTACTGGCGCGCGGAAATGCAGGCGGAGGCCGCGAGCGAATCGTAGAACCAGCGTCGCGGATCGAGAGGCGACAGGCGCAGCGCTCGCCTCGTGCAGGTCATCGCCTGCGGTCCTTCGCCCATGAAGGCGTGCAGCGTGCCCTTGAGGGACCACGCCAGCGGATCGTTCGGGTTGTTGCGCAGCGCGAGGTCGTAGCGCTCGCGCGCCACGTCGAGCCGCCGCAGCAGGTTGGTATGAACGAAGCCGTCGACCGCCAGCGCCAGCGAGCACGTCGGGTCGCTGTCGAGCGCCTGCTTCGTGCATTGCAGCGCCATCTGCGCGTCGCGATCGGGATCGTCGGACCAGCCCTGCTGCACGCGCAGCACGTGCCAGTTCGCGAGCCAGGCCTGCGGGATGGCCTGGCGGCGTCCCCGTTCCACGAGTTCGTCGAGCAGAGCCTTGGCGCTGTCGAAGTCGCTTGCCGAAAGGCGGTGCATCAGCGCGATCGCGGCGATCAGCAAGGTGTAGCTCGTCAGCGTCGGAAGCGCCTGGGACTGCGCGCGCTGCAACTCGCGCTTCATCACCGCCTTGTTCACGTCGGCGGCGATGTGGTCGATCATCTCCCGGCGGCCGCCGAGCAGGCCCGCGACCTTGCCCTTTTGCCGCGTCGTCAGGACGATCTGGCCCGTCTTGCAGTCGGCCAGCTCGGTGTCGATCGTGATCGACTGGCCGCTGGTGCGGTATTCCCCGGAGAGCACGTAGTCGGCCTGCAGATTGGCGCGGATTTGCTCGAGCGTCGCTCCGCGCCCGCGAAACGCCGTCGTCGACAGGCGGGAGACGAGGTTCAGTTCGGTCGAGCGGGACAGGTCCCTGATCAGTTCCTCGGCGACGACCTCGCCGAGCAGGTCGTTCTGGTCGCTGTCGCGCGTGATGAAGGGCACGATGGCGAGCGAGGGTAGCAGCTCGGTGAAGAAATAGGCGGGCTCGCTCACGGGGTTCGGCCCTGGCGGCCCGATGCGGTAGGCGCGGACGGGCTGCGCCAGGTGTTTCAGGTAGCAATCGCCCAGGTCCTCGATGTCGGCGTCGAGGTCGGCGGTCAGCCCGTCGCGGACTGCCGCCGAGATGACGATCTGGTCGGGCCCGGCCAAAGTCACGAGGCGAGCGGCGCGGTTCACGCCCCGTCCGTAGATGTCGTTCTGGTCGAGCACCACGTCGCTGGTCTCGATGCCCGCCCGCAAGTGAATCCGGGCGTTGACCGGGAGGCCTTCGTTCAGCCGCTGCGCGACGTCGCGGATCGCGAAAGCCGCGGTCACGGCGGAGCGGACGTCGGAAAAATCGAGCAGCAGGCCGTCGCCGAGGCTCTTGATCAGGCGGCCGTTGAGAGGCGCGAGAATATCGGACCGGATCGTCTCGACAAGGGCGAGCCAACGCCCCAGAAAGCCGGCCTCGTCCTCCTCGACCAGGCGGACCGACTCGACCACGTCCATGAAGATGATGGCGCGGTGCGCCCGCGTGACGGCCGAGTACCGGACAAGACTGGCACTGTCCGATCCGCTCAAATCACACTCCATGCGTAATCGAGCACACTCGGGCGCCGGATCCGGCGGAAGAGTTGGCAGGCGGAATATCTAACGCCCGTTTCGAAGGTTCCGCAACCGGCAGTTGCATTGCGATGCATGCCTGGCGAACCGACGACGCATTCGGCGCGTCTACCCGGACGCGGCCGACGGCGCGTGAGAGGGGAACTGTGCCGATTGCGGGATCGCCGAGAGGCGAAGCGCCTCAGCCTCGCGAAGGTGCGAGCGCGGTGCGGACGAAACGGCCGAGGCTCCGCAAGATCGCGTAGGTCGCCTGGCGTTCGTCGAACGCGTTGGTCACCTGGGCGCGCCGGGCGGTGACGTAGGAGTTCTGAACGTCGAGGAGCTCGAGCAGCGTGCGCCGGCCGCCCTGGAACTGCTCGCGATAGAGCTCCAGCGCCTTCTTGCTGTCGGCGACGGCGTCGGCGAGGCTCTGCGCCTTGCGGCGGCTGGAGCCGATCGAGAGATAGTTCTGGCGCAGCTCCTGGACGAGGTCGTCCCTGAGGTCGCGCAGCTTCATCTCGGCTTCGGTCTGCCGGCCGGACGCCTGTTCCACCTGCTGGCTGTTCAGGCCGCCGTCGAACAGGCGGTAGGACAATTGCACCATGCCGCGCACGTCGACCTCGGTCTTGGTCGTGCGGTTGGCGTACATCTTGTTCTGCGCCGTGGCGTCGAGGCCTATTCTTGGAAGCCCCGACGAGCGAACCGCGTCGATTTCGGCCTGGGCGGCGCGGATCACCGCCTTCTGTGCGTTGAGGGCGGGATTGACGTTGGCGGCTTCCGCGATGGCCGCCACCTCGTCGGGGGGGATCGCCGAGGAGAGCGTGGGCGCCTGCTTCAGCGCGGCTGGGCGCACGTGGGTGAGGCGTTCGAACTTGTTGGTCGCAAGCTGGAGGTCGTAGTCCGTGTCGGCCCGCGTCGTCTCCGCATCCACGACGCGCGCCGAGACGCGTTTCACATCCGCGATGGTGGCGTTGCCGTTCTTCTCGTTATCCGAAACGAGGCGGGCGATCTCGTTCAGCGCGCGCAGATTGTCATCGGCCAGGCCGAGCAGTTCGCGCAGCATCAGGATGCGCAAATAGGTCTGCGCCGCGCTGAAGGCGATGTCCTCGGCGCTCGCGACAACCCGCAGCGCGTCCGCGTCGGCCGCACGGACGGCGCGCTCGATGTCCCGCGTCGTCGCGCCGAAGTTGTACAGGAGCTGCTGGGCCGAGACATTCATCTCGCCGCGCGCCGCGCCCGTTGCGTTGCTCGCATCGAAATACGCGCCGGGATTTTCCGAGCTGTAGTTGCCCAGCGAGCCCCAGCCGGCGGCCGAGGTCAGCGCCACCTGCGGATACAGCGCGGACTTCGCCACGCCTACGCCGGCCCGCGATTGCGTGGCGCGCGCCGCCGCGATGCCGATGACGGGGTTGTCCGCGAGCGCCGCCAGCACGATGCCGGACAGAGTCCCCGTTGCGGCGGCCGCGGCCTTGGGCGCCGGGTCCTGCCCGGGCTTCCGCGCCGGCTCCTGCGCGGCGGTTGAGGACGTCGTCTCCGGCCTGGTCGTGTCGCTCGGGCTCGTACCGGACACCACCTCCGGAGCCGCCTGGATCGAGGCCGTTTCGACGGGATCGATGGGTTCGATGGTCTTCGCGATGGCGTCGGAGGGAGCTGAATTGGCGAGGATGAGCGGTCCGCCGGCTTTTTCCGGAGAGGACTGGCACCCCGCCAGCGCGAGAGCGGCGGCGAGCATGGTCGGAACGGGGACGAACGCCGCCCCCCAAACCCGGAAATGCGCGCTCCAAATCCGCATCAACCGCAATGTCTTTCCGCGGAGAAAATCCGCACGAATCAGTCGAAATAATTTCTCCTTAACTACGATGGAAAGCCGAATCCGGCAAGATGTCTGTTGTTAAGGGTTTATTTACTTTTGCCGGGAGATCGCGCGGCGCAACACGCGCCACGACAACCTTGAATCCCGCCCAAGTTGATGGCGACTTCTTGCAATGCTTGGGAGATCGCCAAGGCGCTGCCACCAACGCGCGCAGGCGTTTGCTGGCTTCTTTCGAAGTAAAGGCGAAGTGAGGGAACTGTCCCTTAGGCCGGGTTGAGGCCGTAATCCTTGACCAGTTCGGTCACCGCCGCATCGTCCAGTGTGTTACGGAATCGAATGCCGTAGCCCTCGGTTCGGCAGTTCACGATCGTCCCCGGCCAACGCAGGTCGAGCAGGCGAACCTCCACCTCGCAGCCGCGCCGATCGAGGATGTAGGTGCTGGCTTCGCGGAACAAAACGCCGCCGCGCGACAGCTCCAGGACGAGGCCGTCGATCTCGTAATCACGGTCGATAAAGTAGAGGCTGCCCGGAACGCAGCACGGCAGCCGCTGGTGGACCCGCGCGAACTGCGCCCGCTGTGAGAGGAGCGAGCGGATCCGCGCGACGCCCGGCATCGACAGTACACTCATCCCGTCCACTCCTTCCTGGTCCTGCCCAGTTCGTTGTCCTGTCCCGGCCACCTGTCGGTTCCGCCGGGAGCTGGCGCCAGTCCCTTAGTTCCGCGCGGCGGGAGACCCCGACCGCAGTTTTTCCGCCAAGGCGCGCAGCCGCGCCAGAGACTGCACCGAATCCAACGGCGAAGCGGGCGCCTCGGCTGGCGCGAACGAAATGGGGGCGATGTCAGGCTGGGGAGACCGATGATTGCCGCGCGCCAGTTCCGAGTAGGACACCAGCACCGCCTCCATGGTGCGGGACAGGTCGGCGAATCCGTCGGCCATGCCGGACTCGATCGACCGCGCCACGCCCCGCAACTCATGAACCATGACGTTGGCGGGGCCGGAAGTGTCCAGGGAGGCGGCGAGTTCCGCCTGCTCTTCCGAAAGCCGGGTGAACCCGACGCCCAGCGTGCGCGCGGTCTCGGACATGGCGCGCGCGATCTCGCCGAGGCCGGCGTCAAGCGCGGGCCTGATGGCGGCGGCGAAAGCCTCCGGCTGCCGGGCCATCTGCTCCGTGAGCGAGTGAACGGTCGTCGCGGTGTCGCCCTCGCGACGCGCCAGGGCCGCCAGCGCCTCGCCGTGCCGCTCCTGCCAGGTCTCGGCGGCGGCGGCGTGAGCATTGCCGAGATGGGCGAGCGTCTCCACCTCCCGCATCTTCGTCACGGCGACATCCTGCGCGTTCGAAATGGCGGCGATCCTGTCCGTCAGCTCCTGGCGCGCGCCCTCGACGCTTGCGGCGAGCGTCGTGAAGCTCTCGTCGAGACGGGCCGTGTTCTGGCGCGCCTGCTCGCCCATGGCATGCTGGTCCGCGGCGAGTTGACGAAGCACCGCGAGGTGCGACCCGTGGTGCGCCTCGATCCGCTGGCCGACGCCCGCGAAGCCCTCCACGAGCCGCGTGTCGACACGCTCGGCCACCTGCGCCACTTCGCGACGCAGTTCCGACAGTTCGGCGCGCGTCGCGTCGGTCCGCGCCAGAGCGTCTCGAATGTCGTTTTCGTGGCGCGAAAAGCTTTCGATGTGCCGGCAAACGTCGGAGAGCATTTCCGCCTGCTCTCCGTGGCGCTGGGCGAGGCGGCGAATGCTTTCCGCGGCGGCGTCGAACGTCTGGTTGGCATGACGGAAGCTGCCCATCAGCGCGACGGCCAGGCCGCCGATCTGCCCGGCGACGACGCGCAATCCCGTTCCTTCGCCGGTCGGCTGGATTTCGTTGGCGTTCTCCATGTCGGAGATGCCGGCGAGCCAGGCCTCGAATTCGTCGCGGACAGCGTTGGTGGCCTGGCTCGCGAAGCGGCTGATCAGCCCGAGTACGAGCGAGCCGAACAGCCCGAACAGCGACGCCGAAAAGCCGGTGGCCATCGCCGTCAGAGGCACCTGCAGATCGCGGATAAGCCCCTTCACGGCGTCCGGCGAAGTCGCGTCTTCACCGGCCACTCCGCCGATGATCGCGCCCACCGACCCGACCATCTCCATCAGGCCGATGAAGGTGCCCAGGAGGCCGAGGAGGATGCACACGCCGGTGAGATAGATGACGAGCTGGCGGTCGAGCGCGATACGCCCGTCAACCGCATGCACCAGGTTCTGCATGGTGCTGACAGAGATCCTCATGCGCTTGTTGCGCAGCAATTCCTCTTGCGTGAAGTCGAAAATGTGCCCGAGAAGATGTGGCCGGCGGTACAGCGTGCCCGGCTCGAAGCACCGGAAGTGGCGGGCCAGCGGATCGGTCACGCCGTTCTTGCGCGTGTCGGTGATATCGCTCCAGATTTCCTGCAGGGCGGCGACCGCGCGATGTTCGTTGCGCAGCTTGAACATTCCAATGATGACGCGCGACGAGCCGAACACGAACACCGCGATGATCATCACGTTCAGATAGGTGTTCGAGATGAGGCCAATATAGATGAAGTGCCATTGCCATGTGCACAGGGCCGCGAGCAGGAGATACACGATCCCCACTCGCACCAGCTGAACTCTCAATTGAGCCGTCATGGCAAGCTCCGAACACCTAACGCAAATTTATACAATAAAATAATTACTGTACGCTTGATACCAGGACGAGATTGCGTCCCTTCACCTTGTCACTGTCTTCCAGCCGCATGGTGATCCGGGTTGCGGCCACTCCCGTTTCAATGAGCTTCTGGCGCACGGCGAAGGCGCGGTAGTACGCGGCCCTTCGCGCTTCGGACAGCGCCGGCGACTCGATGTCGGCCAGGCCTCTGACCTCGATCCGCCCGTCCTTCCCGACGATCCCCGCCGATCGGATGGCGGCCTGGAGCGCTTTGGCCGCTTCGGCATCCAGCACAGTCGCTTCGGCCTTGAAATCCACCGCTACGATCTCGCCCGGCGACTCGACCTTTCCGCCCGACTTGCGTGGTTGGGCCGGCGAGGGGTTCGTCGTCTCGATCCATTCGCCGCCTCGCGGCGGCAAGGCCGTGATCTCGATGGCCGCGCCCTGCTCCGCCCCCTTGTCCGCCTCACGCTGACTCTTGTCGTCCTTGCCGGCGCTGTCGGAAACGTCCTGGACGGGCCTCGGCGGCTGCGTCCGAGCCTGCGCCTGGGCTTGCGTCTGGGCCTGCGCCTGGTCCGACTGCTGCGCCTGCGTCGGGGCTTGCGTCGGGGCCTGCGCCTGGTCAGTCCGCTGCGCCTGCGACGACGCCTGTGCTTTCGCCTCGGACGGCGTGGGCTCTCTCGGGAGAGGATCTGACGACGCCGCACGCTCGGCAGCCGGGGCGACGCTCGGACGCGGAGCATCCCCCGGCGAACGCGGTTCCACAGCCGCCATCTGGGGCTGCGCCATTGTGTCTCGGCCGACCGTCACGGGATTGCCGGCGCTGTCGACGACATCCTGGACGGGCTTCGGCGGCTGCGTCTGGGCCTGCGGCTGGTGCGGCTGCTGCGCCTGCGACGGCGCCTGTGCTTGCGCCTCGGACGGCGTAGGTTCCCTGGGGAGAGGATCAGGCGAAGCCGCCGGCTTGGCGGCAGGGGCGACGCCCGGACGCGGATCGTCCCCCGGCGAACGCGGTTCCACTGCCGCCATCTGGGGCTGCGCCGTTGTGTCTCGGCCGACCGTCACGGGATTGCCGGAGCGATCGCCCGTCTCGCGCTCCACGATGTCGTCCTTGCCGCCGCTCGCGATATCTCCCGCTGGCGCGATCCCAGCCCGGTTTTCCGGCCGCATCGTGAGCACACGCTTCTCGCCGCCGCCCATGCCGGCGCCGGACAGCAAGGTTTCGGGAGCGTCCGTCAGACCCTGCTCCGGACTGTCGCCAGCGCCGACCCACGGGGCATCGACGTTGGGACCGTGGATGGTCGCGTTGCGCGCCTTCAGCACCTTGACGATCTGGCGGGCGAGCACTTCGGGCTGGCCACCCTCCGTGGGGATCTCGACGCCGGCGGCCGCCGCGATCTGCACGAGGTAACGGCGAGAGAGTCCTTGCGACAGGATGAAGATCACGATGCCGAGCAGCATCATGATGAGAGTCAGCACCATGACCATCGTGGTGAGCGCATCCACGAAGCCGGGCCAGATATTCTCTTCCTGTTCGCCGTGGCCTCCGGCCATGGTGCTAGTCCCCCCTCTCGACCGTCACGCCGCGACGCCAAGGCGGGCGAGAACGTCCGCCTTCGGTCCATCCGCGACGATGCGGCCCTCGTCCATCCAGACCACGCGATCGACCAGGGCCAGCAGCCCTGCCCGGTGGGTGGCGACGATCAATGTCTGGCCCCGCGTCGCCTCGCGCAGGTCGCGCACGATGCGGGCCTCGATTCCGTTGTCCAGGGCGGCGGTCGGCTCGTCGAGGATAAGCGTGTCGCCCGGCGCGCACAGAGCCCTGGCCAGCATCGCCACCTGGCGTTCGCCGCCGGAGAGCCTGCAGCCGCGCGGGCCGACCTCCATGGCGTAGCCGCTGGGATGGCGGGCGGCGATCTCGCGCGCGCCGGAAACTGCCGCGGCGCGCATGAAGCGCGCCTCGTCGACCACGTCGAGGCCGAGGCAGATATTGGCCCGCAACGTCAGGTCGAACAGCACCTGGTCCTGGCTCATCAGGCTGAACCGGCGGCGGAGCGCCTGCGGAGAGACCTGCCTGATGTCCGCGCCATCGAGAAGGACGGCTCCCGATTGCGGCTCCAGGAGGCGCGTCAGCAGGCGCAGCAGCGTGCTCTTGCCCGAGCCGATGCGCCCGACGATGGCGACCCGTTCGCCCGGCCGAATGGTCAGGTCGATGTCCTTCAACGCCGGACGGGACTCGCCCGGATACGTGAACGACACCTTCCGCAACTCCAGATGCCCCACCATCCGCGCCGGCTGCGCCTCGGGATCGCCCGCCTCCTCGATCGGCGCGTGCAGCACGCCGCGCAGCAGATCCGAGGTGCTGCGTTGCAGCTGGAGACGATGCAGGAGCGCGACAACGGTGCCGATGGGCGCCATCACACGTCCGACAAGCAGCGTCGCGGCTGCCATCGCGCCGACGGTCATCACGCCGTCGGCGATGGCGTAGACCGAGATGAACATGGCGGCCACGATGAGAAGCTGCCCGATCATCCCGGTGGCCTGAGCGGCGACGGTCTGCCAATGACGGCCGCGGTGGGCAGCGTAGGCGATCTCGTCGGTCAGCCGTTCCCAATGGCGGGTGAGGACCGGCTCGGCGGAACTCGACTTGATGGTCTCCAGACCTTCCACCGTCTCCGTGAGCATGTTGGCCTGGAGGCGCGCAAGGCCGACGGATTTGCGCGTCGCCGCGACGGACGCGTGGTGCGTCGCGACCATGGCCAGCGCGATGAGCGCCCCGCCGGCCACCGGCGTCAACGCGACCGGGCCTGCGACCGCGTAGAGCATGCCCGAGACGACCAGCACGAACGGCGCGTCGACGGCGAGCGACACCAGGAGCGCCGGGGCCGTCTGGCACATGCCCTCCAGTTCACGCAGGCCCACCGTCAGCGCGGCGGCGGTACGCGGGGCATCCACCAATCGCAGTCTCACCAGCCGGTCGTAGAACCGCGACTGCAGATCGACCGTCGCCTGGGCGGCGGCCGCGTCCAGCAGCGTGGAGCGCGCCACGCGCAGCGCGAGGTCCGCCACGAGGGCGATGAGGATGCCGAGCGACAGCGCCCAGAGCGTCTCGAGGGCAAGGTGCGGAATGACGCGGTCGTAGACCGCCATCGAATAAATCGGCAGCGCCAACACGAGGACATTACTAAGAAGGTTGGCAAGCATCGCCTTGGCAAGGGCGCCCCGGCTCCTGGCCCAGACGAATCCCAGCACATCGCGAAAGACATCGCGTGTCCTCGCCGCCTCTGCGGGTTCCGCCGCGTCCTCTCCCTGGAGCAACGAGCGCGGGCGAACGAACACCACCGGCCCCGCAGCGCCCGCCGCGAACTCGCGCGCGACGACGACCCGGCGTCCCTCCGGCGACAGGATCTCGATGCCGCCGGACGACTTAACCCGCGTAACGATCCACGTGGACCCGTCGTCCCTCAGCACGATGCAAGGGCAGTCCTCGTCGCGCAGATCCTGCGCGCGCCGCTCATCGAGCGTGGCCTCGAGCCCGTACGCGGCCGCCGCCGAGGCGAGCGCCACCGGCGTCGGCGCTCCGCCGGGAAGAGACGCAACGGCGCGCGCCTCCCGCCCAAACCAGCACCGCGCGATCAAAGCCAAGTCGCCGGCCAGCGTGCCAGAGGACGCGACGACCGGAGAAGCTTGAACTTCGGTGCTCGGATCGGCGATGATCGCGGCGTTTCGAACAACGCTCGCCACCCCTTCGGGGGCCATGAAACCCTCTTTCGTTAAAAAATACTGAAAATTTATAAGGCTTAAAGTCGGATTGTATGCAATTTATGAGTGATTGTAGGGGCTAATGGAATTAGGCGGGATAGCTACAAGCAGGTTATACTCGCGTCAATTTCCAGAAAGTTTTCATATGCGGATTTTTACGGAAAATGCTTAAGAAACCCAACGAGAGCGCGATCACGATTCCGAGCCTGTCGGCCGGCATCGCCCGCAGGGCCAGCGCGGCGATGATCTACACGATCGCCGCCTCTCTCGCGGCCTTTCTGGTCTGGGCGGCGTGGACCGATCTCGACAAGGTCACGCATGGCGCCGGCCGTGTGGTGCCGCAGATGCAGAACCAGGTGGTGCAGCATCTGGAAGGGGGCATCGTCTCGGAAATTCTGGTCAAGGAAGGCGACCGGGTCCAGCGCGGCGAGCCGCTGATGCGAATCGACAACAGCTTCGCCCGCTCGGAACTCGCCCAGGCCAGCATTGAGTTGAAGGCCAAGTACATCCGGCTGGCGCGGCTCGAGGCGGAGAGCAAGGGATTGCAGCGACCCGAGTGGCCGGCGACGTACATCAAGGACTTGCCCGGCATCGCGGAGCGCGAGACGGCCTTGTTCGAAACACGCCAGAAGACGATGCACGCGCAGGAGCAGATCCTCGACGACCAGTTGCGTCAGAAGGAGCTGGAGCTCTCCGAGTTCAGGTCGCGCCTGATCAACACGCAGGCGGAGCGGGAGCTCGTGCAGAAGCGCGTCGCCAATCTTCGCCGCCTCGCCGCGCTCGGCGCCGTGTCGCAGAACGAGCTGCTCGACAACGAGCGGACGCTGCAGCAGATGGACGCCCGGATGTCTGACCTTGGGCACGACATTCCTCGCACGGACTCCGCGCTGAACGAAATCCGGAACCGGCGCGCCGAGGCCGCCCTGAGGTTTCGAGGCGACGCCGACAAGGAGCGCGCCGACACCGAGGTTCAGATCGCCAAGCTGAACGAATCCATCTCGGCGATGCAGGACCGGCGCATCCGGTCCGAAGTGGTCGCGCCGATGACCGGAGTGATCAACAAGCTCTTCGTCAACACGATCGGCGGCGTGGTGAAGTCCGGCGAACCACTAGCGCAGCTGGTGCCGTTCGACTCGTCCGTGGCCGTCGAGGCCCGCCTGTCGCCCACAGACCGCGCGCAGGTCTGGCCCGGGCTGCCGGCGATCGTCAAGGTGAGCGCCTACGACTTCTCGATCTACGGCGGGCTTCCCGGCAAGGTGGTCGAGATATCGCCCGACGTCCTGCAGGACGAAAAGGGCCAGCCTTACTTCCGCGTGCGCCTGGAGGCGGACGCGACGGCGTTCGGCCCCGACAAGCCCGTCGTCCCCGGAATGCTGGCTGAGATCAACATCATCTCGGGTCATCAGACCGTATTGTCAGCGCTGCTTCGCCCCGTGCGCAGAGTTCAGGAGATGGCCCTGCGCTGACGCACGCGGCGCGCCGGGCCGCTGCGCGGCTCGCGGCGCGGCCCCCGCTCGCCTGACGGCCCCGACCTACTTTTCAGGCCGCCATGACGATCAGCTGCGCAAGCTTGTGCGCATCGTCATGCACCGTTCCGTCATAGACCGTGTACGTCGTCGCGCCGCCGGCGTCGACCGACGAGGTGACAGTCTCCGTCCCGCTGAGATTGAGCCAACCGCCGCCGGACGCGCCGGACCCAACGTCGTTCCCGTCCACCTTGAGGGTCAGCACCGAGGCGCCGTCCGCGCCGGCGATTCCCCGGATTCCGGCGGAGGATAGGCTGCCTGAAGCGGCCACGCCCGCTCCGGTGAAGTCCAGCACCTCCACATGGCTCAGGACGCCCGCGCCCGAGACGTTGGAGAGCGCCACCGCTCCGCCCGAGAAGCTGACCGTGTCCGTCCCGGCCCCGCCCTCGATCGACGGTGGCGTCACCAGCGCGCTGGTGTCCAGGCGGAACAGGTCGTTGTCCGCGCCACCGTCGACCCGGTCGCCCGCGCCGGCGAGGATCGTATCCGCGCCCGCTCCACCGCTTATAGTATCCGCGCCCGAGCCGCCCGTCAGGACGTTGGCCGACGTCGAGCCGGTCAGCGTGACTCCGGTCAGCAACCCTGAAGCGTCGACGTGCTCGAAGCTGGTTACGACGGCGTTGTCCCCGGACGTTTGGTCCGCCGTCTGTGACAGGTTCACGTTCTGAGCGTCGGCGAGGACGAGCGTGTCGTTGCCCGTGCCACCGTCCAGCGTCGCCGAAGTCGCGTGGTAGACGAGACGGTCGTCGCCCGCGCCGCCGGCCAGACTGTCCACGCCGAGCCCGCCATCGAGCGAATCGGACCCGCTTCCGCCCAAGATGGTTTCGTCGCTCGATGAGCCCACCACGGTCGCGCCCGCCCCGGCCCCGAGGGCCGAGGCGTCGACCCGTTCGAACCCCGTATTGGCGACCAGATCCACCGAAGCCGCGGCTCCGACCACGAGCGTGTCGTTCCCCGCGCCGCCGAGCAGCTGCGCATTAGCCGCGAAAGTGACCCGGTCGTCGCCGTCGCCCGCGTCGACCCGGTCGCCCGCTCCGATACCGGCGATGGTGTCGTTGCCCGCGCCGCCGAGAATTGTCTCGGCCGCGCCGCCGCCCAGCAGGCTGTCCGCGCCGTCCCCGCCCGAGAGCGAGTCCGCGCCGCCGCCGCCGGACAGCGTGTCGTTGCCCGATCCGCCAAGCAATGTGTTCGCGCCGGTGGAGCCGGTGAGATTCAGCGCGGCGGTCGCTGCCGAACCATCGACGCTCTCGAAGGTCAGGACCTGGCTAAAGTCGTTCAGCGTCTGGTCCGCCGCATTCCCGAGGTTCACGACGAGGCCCGGCGTCGTCGCGCCGAGCACGAGTATATCGTTGCCGGCCTCGCCCGCCAGGATCGCGCCCGTGACGTTCGAATAGATCACCCGGTCGTCGCCGGCGCCCGCCGCGATCGAGTCGCCGCCGCCCTTGCCGTCGATCGTGTCGGCATATTGCGAGCCCGTCACGCTGTCGGCGGACGTCGTTCCCAGGAAGTTGACCGCCGACGTCGCCCCACTCGCGTCGAGCCTTTCGAAGGCGGAGGCCATCAGTCCGGACGCCAACGCGCCGGTGAAGTCGATGGCGCCGCCCGCGCCGGATATGACGAGCGTGTCGTTGCCCGAACCGCCAACCGCGGTGGCGTTGCCTCCCAACAGCACCGTGATGGCGTCGTCGCCCGCGCGCCCGTCGAGGGAGTCGGCGCCTCCGCGTCCTATCAGCCCGTCGGCGGCGGAGCTGCCGATCAGGGTGTCCGCGTTGGTCGTGCCCCGCAGATACACGGTCGCCGAAAGCCGGCTCGCGTCGATGGCCTCGAAACCCTGGACCGTGATGTCGCCGTCATTGGACGGGGACTGGTCGTTGGCGGCGAGGTCATAGACATAGTTGCCGTCGCGGCTTCCGAGCACCAACGTGTCCTGCCCGGCCTCGCCATCCAGGATCCCGTTGTCTTGTCCGGCCCAATAGACGATGCGGTCGTTCCCAGCGCCGCCCCTGATGGTCTCGTAGGCGGCCTCGCCAAGGTCGATGCTGTCGTTGCCGGCGCCGCCGACAAACCACGCGAACGTCTGTGCTGCCCCAATCACGGTGAAATTGCCGGTCGCCACCCCAGCGTTGATCCTCCTGAAGTTGTCGACGAAGCCTTGATTGGCCGTGCCGGCGTCGATGGTGTTGTTGACAAGGTTGACGTTGTGGTCGTCGGCTCCTGTGAAACCGAGGTAGTTGGTGCCCGTGCCGCCGTCCAGCCACATGGCGGAGCCGTCAGCCACGACGGAGTCGTCGCCATCCCCCGCGAGCACCGTGTCCTGTCCGGTTCCGGAGTTGATGGTGTCGTTGCCTGCGCCCGTGGTTATCCTGTCGTTGCCCGCGCCGCTGTTCACTCTGTCCGCGCCGCTTCCGGTGGTGATCGTCTCGTTGCCCGTGCCGCCCGTGACTCTCTGCACCTCGCCTCGCGAAGAGCCGTTGTAGGATTCGATTCCCGACGCACCGATGTCGATTTGGAACAAGGTGATCCCGGTATCCAATCCAACCAGCGTCAGCGTGTCCGATCCCGCGCCGCCCAGCACCGTGCCGTCGCCAGTCCATAGCAAGACGTCGTTGCCGTCGCCCCCATCGACCGAATCCTTGCCGCCATTCCCGTCGATGGAGTCGTTACCGGCTCCGCCCAGCAGTGTGTCGCCCCGCACCGCGTCGAAGAATGCGCCGCCCAGCAGCGTGTCGTTGCCCGCGCCGCCGTCGAGGCTGTTGTTGGCCGTAGACCCGCCGGTCAGCGAATCGTTGCCGCCAAAGCCCAAGAGAGTGTCCGCCCCGCCTCCACCGGTGAGCGTGTCGGCGGCGTTGCCGCCCGTCAGAGAGTTCGCCCCAGCCGTGCCCGTAAGAACATTTGACCCGGTCGTCGAGCCGATGATGTTCTCGACGTTCGAGACGACGTCGCCCTGCGCGTCTCCGCCAACGCCTGTCCCCGACACGAGGCTCAGCATCACGCCTCCGGCCGAGGCCGAATAGTCGACGGTGTCGATTCCGGCTCCACCGTCGAGCGTGTCCGCGCCCGCGCCGCCAACGAGCGTGTCGTTGCCGCCGCCACCCGACAGGATGTTCGCGCCGGAGTTGCCGGTGAGCGAGTCCGCGCCCGTCGAGGAGCCGATGACGTTCTCGAAATCGTAGGCAGTGTCGCCGTCGGCGTCGCCTCCCGAGACGGTGTCCTGCCCGGCGTCGGCGAGCGTCACCGTGACGCCACCGGCCGAGGCCGAGTAGTCAAGGGTGTCGACGCCCTGGCCGCCGTCCAGGCTGTCCGCGCCGCCCTTGCCGGCAATGGTGTCGTCGCCGCCGAGCCCGATGATTGTGTCGGCGGCGGAACCGCCCTGCAGAATCTGCGAGGCGTTGGTGCCGATGAGGTTGAGAGCGCCGGTGTAGTTGTTGGTGATGAGCCCCTCGAAGTTGACGGCGCGGCCGCCGAAGAGGGTTCCGGTTCCGAAGTCGAGGGTGAGCGCGTCCGAACCCGTCAGCACCAGGGCGTCGGAGCCCGCGCCGCCATCCAGCGACGCGCCGTCGCGCCAGACCACCGTATCGTTGCCGCCGCCGGTGGAGATTGTGTCCGCCCCGCCGCCGCCATCGACGGAGTCGGCCCCGGTGTCGGTATTGAGGCCCGTAATGATCGACTCGGCGTTGACGCCGCCGACGACGGTCATGGACGCGGTACGCGACCCCGACACACGCAGCGCTTCGAATCCCGTCGACGAGAGATTCACGCTCACCGAGGCGTTGCTGGAAATGGACAGCGTGTCCTGTCCCGCGCCGCCGATGACCGACCCCGATCCCGCCCAGGTCACGTTGTCGTCGCCGCCTCCCGCGTCGATCGTGTCAGCGCCGCCCGCGCCATTGATGGTGTCGGCAAAGGCCGAGCCGGCGATGGAATTGGCGGCCGCGGAGCCGATGACGGAGACGCCGGCCGTCGCCGTGGCGGCGTCGATGTTCTCGAAATTGCGAACCGTCGCGTTGTCGCCAACGGTCTGGTCGCTCTGACCGAGGTTGATCGAGACCGCGCCGGAAACCACCAGCGTGTCGGACGCCGCGCCGCCGTCCAGCGTGGCCGCGACGTTGCGGTAGATTACCCGGTCGGCCCCGTCGCCGGCGTCCACGCTGTCCGCGCCTCCGCCGCCGTCCAGCGTGTCGGCGGAGGCCGAGCCGGTCACGCTCTCGGCCGCAGTCGAGCCCTTGAAATTGACCGCGCTGGTGAGGCCGCCGGCGTCGATCGCCTCGAACCCGGTGAAGGGGTTGGCGGCGAGCGACAGGTCCAGCGTGCCGCCAGCGCCCGTGAGCGCAAGCGTGTCGTTGCCGGCACCTCCCGATAGCGTGGCGGTTCCGCCGAGAGCGGTGTTGACCTGGTCGTTGCCGTCGCCCGCACTCACCTGGTCGCTTCCGCCAGCCCCGGTGATGGTATCGTCGCCCGCGCCGCCGACGATCGTGTCCGCGCCGGTCGAGCCGGTGATGCTGTCGTCGCCGGCCCCGCCGTCCAGCGAGTCGGATCCGCCGCCGCCGGCGATCGTGTCGCCGGCCGATCCACCGAGCAGCGTGTTCGCGCCGCTCGAGCCGGTCAGGTTCACGGCGGTCGCGAGAGCGCTCGCGTCGATCGCCTCGAGATTCGTCGCAGCCAGCCCATCGGTCGTCGGGGTCTGGTCAGCCGCCGCGAGGTTGAACGCGTTCTCGGCGGCTGAGCGAAGCTGGGTCAGCACCAGCGTGTCGTTGCCGGCGCCGCCGTCGACCGACCCGCCCCAGCGATAGACGATTCGGTCGTTACCCGCGCCGCCAAACACCGTGCCGGCGTTTCCGCCATCGATGCTGTCGTTGCCCGTACCGCCTCTGATGACCTCACTCAAGGTTGTCGAGCCGATCAGGGTGAGCGGGCCGGTCGCAGCCGATGCGTCGATCGCCTCGAACCCGGACACGCGCGTGGCGTCCGACAGTCCGGTCTGGAAGTTGACGACGTGCGAAGCGGATCCGGTGAAGAGAAGCGTATCGGAACCTGTCGAACCGTCCAGCGAACCGGCCCCATCCCCGGCGTCGACGGTATCGTCGCCACTGCCGGCGAGCACCGTGTCCGCGCCCGCACCCGGATCGATGCTGTCGTTGCCGGCGCCGGTGGAGATGCTGTCGGCCCCTCCGGCGCCACGCACCGTGTCGCCCCCCCCGCCGGTGAGGATGGTCTCGTTCCCCGCTCCTCCGGTGATGTCCTGGGCTTCGGTACGCCCGGACCCGTCGAAGGACTCGATCCCCGCCGCGGCGATGTCGATCACGAACGAGGTGATTCCGGCGTCGGGCGCGGCCAGCGTCAACGTGTCGGATCCCGCACCACCCAGCACCGTGCCCGCGCCCGTCCAGACCAAGGCGTCGTTGCCGTCGCCGCCGTCGATGGAGTCCGCGCCGCCGTTTCCGTCGATGGAGTCGTTGCCGGTCCCGCCGAGCAGCGTGTCCGCGAACCCTCCGCCCAGCAGCGTGTCGTTGCCCGCGGCGCCGTCGAGGCTGTTGCCCGCCGTGTCTATGGACACATACGAGGCGGAGCCGGTGACGGCCATCGTCCCGCCGAGGCCGCCTATCGGAGCGAGGGGGTTCGAGCCGTCGAAGCAGTAGGCGGCGACGAGACCCGTCGGGACCGGCGCGCCGTTGACGGTGTCCAGGGCCAGAAGCTTCGCCTCGTCGGAGGTAAGCGCCCGGTTGTAGACGAGGAAATTGTCGTACTCCGCATCCGGCGTCCCGACGTTGCCGAACGAGCCGCTAAGGCCGACACGCGCCGTGATCGAGCCCGAGAACGCGAGCAGTCCGACAGTCGCACTGCCCGATTTCAGAGTGAGGGCCACGCCGTCCATGTAGGCGGTCGCCACGCCCGCCGCGTCGACCGAGAGAGTGAAACTGTGCCGCTCGCCATCGTAGGGATTCATACCGGCCGGCGGAGCCCACGTCGTCAACGCTCCGCCGACATTCGCGCCCTGGTAGATGATTTCGGCTGCGCCGCCATTGTTGCGAATGCCCAGCGACGGGAAGGCCCTCGCGGTCGTGTTCCAGTTGGCGCCAACCAACTCGGCGAAGGCCGGCGCCGTGCTTCCGACATCCGTTCGGATCGCGATCGAAAGCGCGAACGCGGTGTTGCTCATCGCCGCCGGGCTGCTGATCGTTGACGAGGTGGAAGCGGAGCCAGAAACGCCCATCATGGCGGACGTCCCGCCGATCAGCAGGTCGTTTCCGCCGCCGCCGATGAGAGTGTCCGCGCCGCCTCCACCGATCAGCGTGTCCGCGCCGGCACCGCCAGTGAAAGCGTTCGCCGCGGCCGAGCCCGCGATATTGTTGGCCCCGGTCGTCGAACCGATCACATTCTCCGCGTTGATGACGACGTCGCCCTGGGCGTCGCCGCCCAGCGCCCAACCGCCGGGAAGACTGATGGTAATGCCGCCGATCGACGCCGAATAGTCGACGGTGTCGATTCCAGCTCCGCCGTCGAGCGTGTCCGCGCCCGCGCCTCCCACGAGCGAATCATTTCCGCCACCTCCGGACAGGATGTTCGCGCCGGAGTTGCCGGTGAGCGAGTCCGCGCCCGTCGCGGAGCCGGTCAGGTTCTCGAAATTGATCGCGATGTCGCCCTGCGCGTCGCCGCCCGAGGCGACAACCCTTCCGGTGGCGTCCAGCGTCGCGACGACGCCGCCGGCCGAAGCCGAATAATCCAGCGTGTCGATGCCCTGGCCGCCGTCCAGGCTGTCCGCACCGCCCTTGCCGGCGATCGTGTCGTTGCCGCCGTTGCCGAGGATCGTGTCGGCCTGCGAGCCGCCCTGCAACTGCTCTGAGCCGCTCGAGCCCAGCAACGTCAACCGGCCCGTGTAGCCGGAGGTCAGGATGTTCTCGAAACTCGTGACCCCGCTGGGGAGACCCGAGCCGTTGCCGAAATTAATCGTGTAGTCGGCCGACCCCGAGATCACCAGCGCGTCAGAGCCCGCGCCGCCATCGAGCGACGCTCCCTCCCGCCAGACGACAGTGTCGTTGCCGCCGCCCGTGGTCACCGTGTCCGCGCCCCCGCCGCCATCGACGGAATCGTTGCCGGTGTCGAGATCGCCGCCGGTCCGGATCGACTCCGCGGCCGTCCCGCCGGTGACCGTCATCGCCGCCGTGCGCGACCCCGTGACGTCGAGCGATTCGAAGCCGGACGGCCCGAGGTCGATACGGGCCGTCGCGTTGCCCGACACGATGAGCGTGTCGTTGCCGCTGCCGCCGACCGCCGTGCCAGCGCCGCTCCAGATCACGCGGTCATTGCCCGCGCCCGCGTCGATCGTGTCGGTCCCGCCGCCCCCGTCGATCGTGTCGGCGAAGGCGCTGCCGACAATGCTGTTCGAACCCGTGCTCCCTGTCAGGGACACCCCCGCCGCGACGGTGGTGGCGTCGATGCTTTCAAAGTTCCGGACGTTGGCGGAATCGTTCAGCGTCTGGTCGGTCAGGCCGAGATTGACCGTCGTGGCGGAGTACAGCTTCAGCGTGTCCACGCCCGCGCCGCCGTCGAGCACGACGCCCGAGGCATCGCGATAGGTGACCTGGTCGTTGCCGGCACCGGCGTTGATGCTGTCGGCGCCGCCCATGCCATTGATCGTGTCGGCCCCTGCTCCGAGGACGATCGTGTCGGCTCCGGTCGTGCCTTCGATCTTGACGGTGGACGTGGACGCGAACGCGCTGAGATCCAGGCCCTCGAATCCGCTGACCGTCACGCCCCCCGCAAAGCCCAGGTTGGCGCGCGTGAGATAGAGCTCGAGGTTCGTGGCCGTGGACGGGTTGTCCAGCCACAACGTGTCCGCTCCGTCTCCGCCGTCGAACCTGGCGCCGGTGACGAGCACGCCCTTCACGAGGTCATTGCCGTCCATGCCAGCGATCGAGTCGACGCCGCCGCCGGAAATCAGCGTGTCGCCGCCGTTGCCGCCGCGGATCGTCTCGTTGCCGGTACCGCCCGTCACGCTCTCGGCGCCGGCCCGTTGGGTTCCGTCGAAAAATTCAATGGACGACGCCGTCATATTGAACGTCATCGTCTGGTTGGCGCTCGCGCCCGCCACGGCAATGAGCGTGTCGTTGCCCGCGCCGCCCTGCACCGTGTCGCTGTAGGTCGCTTGGATGCGGTCGTTTCCGGCGCCGCCGTCCAGGCTGTTGGAACCGGGATCGTTCGACCAGCCGTGGATCAGCGTGTCGTTGCCGTCGCCTCCCGCCAGCGTGTCGTTGCCGTAGCCGCCGACGAGACTGTCATTTCCGTCGCCGCCGTCGAGCGAGAGGTTGCCATCTGACCAGCTGGCGGCCTTGCCGACGATCGTATCGTTGCCGGCGAGGCCGAAGATGGTGTCGCTGCCGTCCGCGCCGACCAGCGAATCAGCGCCCGCGCCGCCGGTGATGCGGTTGTTCAGGCTATTGCCGACGCCTGTGAAGGCGCCCGTTCCCACGTAGACGAGGTCCTCGAGATTCGCCCCGAGCGTGTAATTGACTTCGGAATAGACCGTGTCCGCGCCGCCGCTCGCCGAGCTCTCGGTGACGGAGTCGCCCGCCGTTACGCGATAGGCGTCGTTGCCCAGCCCGCCGTCCATCGTGTCGGCGTCGGCGCCGCCGTCGAGGGAGTCATTGCCGGCGTCCCCGAGAAGGCTGTCCGAGCCGTTGCCGCCCAGCAGCGTGTCCGCGCCAATTCCACCGACGAGCGTGTCGTTGCCGTCGCCGCCCGATACGGAGTTGGCGCTGGTGTCGCGGTCCGTATTGAACCCGGGAGTGTCGAAGGTCGAGCTGAATATCGGTGACTTCGTGACGAAGGACGAGCCCAGCGTCGTGGTGTCGCGCGTGGCGAGCTGCGCGATCTCCGAATCCGTCAGCGACTGCTTGTAGACGAGGATGTCGTCGAAATAGGCGTTCCCGTCGCGAGGGTCCGCGCCGAGTTGCACGCCTGCCGCGAGCGTGGTCCCGTTATTGGGCAGCGCGGCGGCGCCGCGCGCCAGGGCAATACCGTCGACGAACAGCTTGAATCCATCCGCGTCCACTCGCAGCGCGATGGCGTGCCACGCGGTATCACGGGTGTAGGTGTAGGTGGTTGTCGATCCGTCGGGCAACTGCACGGTGATGCCGCCGGTGCCGTATCCCACGCCGACGCCGCCCAGTGTGACGAGATGAGAGCCCGTCGTCACGTCGGCCTTGATCTGGAAGCCGATCGTGATGGCGGAGTTCGCTACTTGCAGGCCAGTCGCAATGTTCGTCGACGTCGAGGCGGAGTCGGTCAGGAAGCGCTTTCCGGCGAAGAGGATGTCATTCCCCGAGCCGCCATCCAACGTGTCCGCCCCCAGGCCGCCGCCGATCGTGTCCGCCGCCGCTCCGCCGACCAGGCTCTCCGCGAGACTCCAGCCGCCGAGACGGTTCGCGCCGACGGAGGAGCCGACCAGAATCTCCACCGTTCCCATGGCGATGGTGTCGTTGGCCGCGTCGCCGCCCGCCTGCGCATCGGCAGCCGCGAGATCCACGTTGACGCCCGCGGCGGAAGCCGCGTAGCTCAGCGTGTCCGTCCCCGTTCCGCCGTCGATCGAGTCCGAGCCCGCGCCGCCGAGGATGGAGTCGTTGCCGTCGCCAGCGATAAGCGTGTCATTCCCAACGCCGGCGTCGAGCGTGTCGGCGCCCGCCCCACCGTTGAGAGAGTCGTTTCCGGCCTGGCCGACCAGGCTGTCATCACCGGCGTTGCCGGATAGGGTGTCGGCGGCCGAGCCGCCCGTGAGCACGTTCGCCGCGCCGTCGCCGGTCAGATTGTTCGAGGCGGACGACGCTCCGATGACGTTCTCGATTCCGGAGAGCACGTCGTTCGATGCGTCGCCAGAGGACGCTTGCGCGCCGCTCAGGTTGAGGTTGACGGTGACGCCCGCTGTGGATGTCGCGTAGCTCGCCGTGTCCGTGCCGAGGCCGCCGGACAACGTGTCCGCGCCGCCGCCGCCGATCAGAGTGTCGTTGCCGTCGCCGCCGCTGAGCGAGTCCGCGCTGCCGCTTGCGGTGTCGTCGCCGACCAGCGAGTCGTTGCCGCCGTTTCCGATCAGCGTATCCGCGTCGCCCATGCCGAGCAGCGTGTCGGACGCGGCCCCGCCTTCCAGTCGGTTCGCGGCGCTCGATCCGGTCAGGAAGTTCGAGCCCGTCAGCGAGCCGATCACGTTCTCGACGCCGTACAGGAGGCTTCCGGGAGCCTGGCTGGAGATGCCCGTCGTCAGATTGAAGGTGACGCCGGACGTCGCCGAATAATCGATGGTGTCGACGCCGTCGCCGTAATCGATGGTGTCCCTGCCTCCGCCGCCGACGATCGAGTCGGCGCCCGCGCCGCCCATGATCGATTCGTTGCCGGAGCCGCCCACGATGGTGTCCGCGCCCGACCCGCCAACGAGCGTGTTGTTGCCATCGCCTCCGACGAGGCTGTCCCCCGCGTCGACCCGGCTTCCCAGAAAAATGCCCGCGCCGCCATTGAAGGCGCGGTCACGTGTCACGGCGTCGGCGAGGTCATTCCTGTCGAAGTCGTAGGCCGAGATCAGGCCCGAGGTGACGGGCATCGCCGTGGCGGAGAGCGAGGACACCTCGGTCGCGCCGAGCGCGCGGTTGTAGAGGTACAGGCTGTCGACGTCGCTCGTGCCGGTCGAGGTCACGTTCAGCGACACGGGCCCGCCCATGTCCAGCAGCGCCGACAGCGTCCTCGTGCCGAGTGCGACGCCGTCGACATAGGTCGTCACGACCCTGCTGGCGGAGACGGTGATCGTGACGGTGTGGAGGTTGCCGTCATACACGTTCGCCGTGGCCGGAACGGTCCACGTGACGTTGGGATTGCGCGTGGTCGCGACCGTGAGCGTGGTGCCCGTCAGGCTGACGGCGAAACTGTTGTTGGTCCCCGTCGCCGAACTGAGTTCCAGATTCGTCGTCCCGTTCGGGCGAAGGTCGAAGCTCAGCGTGAACGCCTTGTTGTTGAGCACGCCCGTATCGGCGATTCTCGCCGTGGCCGCATTCGTGGCGTTGACCCGCAGGACGCCGGTGCCGCCGACGCCGCCGTCGAGATAGTCGGCGCCCGCGCCGCCGATCAGCGTGTCCGCGCCCAGCCCGCCCGTCATGCGGTCGTTTGCGTCGCCGCCGATCAGCACGTTGTCGCCGGAATTACCGATCAGCGTGCTCGCCGCCGTGATGGAACCGCGTGCGTTCTCGATGTTGGCGTAGGTGTCGCCCTCGGCGTCGCCGCCCGACCCCAAGCCTGACGTCAGGTCGACGCGCACGCTGGTGGTGGCGTTCGCGTAGCTCGCCTCATCGAGCCCGACGCCGCCGTCGAGGCTGTCCGCGCCGGCCCCGCCGACGAGCGTGTCGTCGCCGGCCGCGCCGCTCAGCGTGTCCTTGCCGGATCCGCCGGTGATGACGTTTGCAAGGGCGTTGCCCGTTCCCGTGAAGTTCTGCGAGCCGGTGTAGGTGAGGTTCTCGACGTTGGCGGCGTTCGCTGCGTTCGCGGTGAGGTCGTAAGCGGTGAGGTTGGCGGTCTGGATTTCGTCCGTGCCGCCGCCGGGCAGCTCGGCCACAACGTCGGACGTCGAATCGACGAGGTAGACGTCGTCGCCGGCGCCGCCCACCAGGCTGTCGCTGGCGATGGAGACGCCCGGACCGGCCACGCCGGCGAGCGTGTCGTCGCCATCGTTGCCGATCAGCGTGTTCGCGCCGCCCAGTCCCGACAGGCTGTCATTGCCGCTCCCGCCCTCGATTCTGTTGGCGAGAGCGTTGCCGATGCCGGTGAAATTCCCGGCTCCGGCATAGATCAGGTTCTCGATATTTGCCTGCGCCGTCGCGCGGGCGGAAACCGCCGTCACAACGCGCACCGTGTCGTTGCCCCCGTCGGCCAACTCGGTGGTGACGTCGTTCGCGTCGTCGACGACGTAGGTGTCGTCGCCGGCGCCGCCTGACATCGTGTCGGCTCCCCCGCCGCCCACGAGGCTGTCGTCGCCCGCCTGGCCATCGAGGACGTTGGCGGCCGCGTCGCCGACCAGCGTGTCGGCCTGGCTCGATCCCCGCAACTTCTCGATTCCGACGAGGCGGTCGCCCTCGGCGTCGCCGCCGACCTGCGGCTCAGTCCGCGTCAGGTCCACGTTGACCGCCTGCGCCGACCTGGAGTAGTCGGCCATATCCGAGCCGTCGCCGCCGATCAACGTGTCCGCGCCGCCGAGGCCGGCGAGCGTATCGTTACCCGTTCCGCCTTTGATTTCGTTGGCGACGTCGTTGCCGACGCCGCTGAAGTCGCCTGTTCCTTCAAAGGCCAGGTACTCGACGTTGGACTGCGTCGACAGGTCGAATTCGTTCAGCGTGGTGACCACGCGGTCGGTGCCGCCATCGGCCGCCTCGACGATGCTGTCGCCGGTTGTGTCGACCCGGTAGTTGTCGTCGCCGGCACCGCCTTCCAGCGTATCTGCGCCCCCGGCGCCGTCGAGCGAGTCCGCCCCGGCCCCGCCAACGATGCGGTTTTGACTGTCGTTACCCACGCCGGTGAAGTCGCCAGTGCCCGTGAACAGCAGATCCTCAAGTCCCGCCGACAGCGTGAACGCGCCCGCGGTGGACTCGACCGTGTCGGCGCCGGCCGAATCCGAAATCTGGTCGCCCGCGTCGTCCACGCGGTACAGGTCGTTGCCGGCGTCGCCGACCAACGAGTCCCCACCAGCCCCGCCGTCGAGCGTATCGTCGCCATCGCCGCCGAGCAGCGTGTCGCGTCCCATGCCACCGAACAGCGAGTCGTTGCCGCCCAGGCCGCGCAGCAAATTGTCCGCCTCGCCGCCGATGATAGTGTCCGCCATCTGGGTGGCGAGGACGACCTCGATCGACTCGAGCGTGTCGACGCCTTCTCCCGCCACGGACGCCCTGGCGTTGACGAGGTCCACATAGACGCCCGCGACGGCGCGGCTGTAATCAGCCGTGTCGACGCCCGCGCCGCCGGACAGCGTGTCCGAACCGGCTCCGCTGACCAGCAGGTCGTCGCCCGCGCCGGCGGTGAGTTCGGAGCCGGGGTCCGCCGCGTAAAGCGTGTCGTTGAACCTCGAGCCCGTCGCGTTCTCGACCGAAACCAGGCTGCCCGAGACGGCCGAGCCGTCCAGCCGGGCCAACCCGTTGCGCAGGTCGACCATCACCGCGGCGGCGGAAGCCGAGAAGTCGACGAGGTCGTCGCCGTCGCCGCCATCGAGCGTATCTGCGCCCGCGCTGCCGCCGAGCGTGTCGTCGCCCTGCCCGCCGACGAGGCTGTTGTCGGACGCGTCGTCGCCGGAAATGACGTCGTGATACGATGTCCCGACGACGTTCTCGACATCCGTGAGAATTTGCCGCTGGCCGCCGACGCGCGCGAAGCCGTCGGCGAGCGAGACCCTGACGGCCGAATCTTCCGCGCTGTAGTCGATCACGTCCTGGCCATCGCCGCCGTCGATGGAGTCGACGCCGTGCGACGACACGAACGTGTCGCCGCCGCCCATGCCCGAAAGGCGATTGTCGCCGTCGTCGCCGGTGATGCGGTCGCCCGCCGCGCCACCCCGCGCGTCCTCGATGCCAATCAGGAGGTCGCGGCCCGCGCCGGCTCCGGAGGCCGAGCCGGCGTTCAGGTCGATGACGACGGACTCGGCCTCGGCCGAATAGTCCGCGAGATCGGCCGCGCCGTCGTCGGCCGAGCCGTCCAGCGTGTCGTCGCCGCCGCCGCCCGCCAGCGTGTCCGCGCCGAGGCCGCCCGTCAGCACATTGGCCGCCGCGTCGCCAGCAAGACGGTCGCCGAAACGCGACCCAATGACATTCTCGACGCCGGCGACGTCGTCCTTCGCCGCGCCATTCGAGACCCAGGTCGTCTTCCCGGCGGCGAGGTCGACCGCAATGCCCGCGCCCACGAGGGCGTAGCTCAGGGTGTCTGTGTCCGCGCCGCCATCGATCGAGCCCTGGCCCGTCCCGGCCAGAAGAGAATCGTCACCGCCGCGCCCGACCAGCGTGGATCCGCCCGACGATCCGGCAAGCGTGTCCGCGAAGCGGGTGCCGTAGACGATCTCGATACCGGACAGCGTGTCCCCTTCGGCGTCGCCCCCGGAGGCCGAGTTCTGGCCGAGGTCCACCGAAACGCCTGAAGCCGACCCCGCGTAGTCAACCGCGTCATTGCCCGCCCCGCCGACGAGCGAATCCGAGCCCTCGCCGCCGACGAGCGTATCGTCCCCGTCGCCGCCAAGCAGAGTGTCCGCGCCCGCGCCGCCGGACAGCGAGTCGCCGCCCGCGAGGCCGACGAGTTGGTTGTCGCCGTCCGAGCCGACGATCGTATCAGCGAAGGCGGAGCCCGTGGCGTTCTCGAGGCCCGCGAGCGAGTCGTTCGCCGCCCAGCCGCCGCTGGCCGCGCCCGTCGCGAGGTTCACCGATACAGCGGCGTTCGAACCGGCATAGGAGACGGTATCCACCCCCGTCCCGCCCTGCAGACTGTCCGCGCCCGCGCCGCTGATGAGGAGATCGCCGCCCGCGCCGCCGTCGAGCGTGTCGCCGCGGTCGTCGGCGACAAGCGTGTCCGCCCACGCGGATCCGACGACGCGCTCGATCGAGGAGAGTACATCGCCCTCCGCGTCGCCGCCCGCGCCGACGCCGGTCCGCAGGTTCACGGAAACCGGAGCCGCGGACTGCGCGTAGCTCGCCGTGTCGAGGCCTCCGCGGCCGTCGAGCCGGTCGGCGCCGGCCCCGCCGATCAACACGTTGTCCTGCTCGTCCCCGGACAGCGTGTCGGCGAAATTGGATCCCTCGAAGTCACGGAACCGGGTGAAGCGGTCGCCCCTGCCAGCTCCGCCCGAGACCGTGCCGGCCACCGCGTCGAGGCTGACGCCGCTGTTGGACAACTCGTAGGACAGCAGGTTCTCGCCGGTCCCGCCGTCCAGCGTGTCCGCGCCGGCCGTCGAGACCACCGTGTCGTCGCCGCCTCCGCCGGTGATGTGAGCTCCAGGCGGATTGGCCCAGAGCACGGCCGTCTTGGCGCCGGTCGCGGGGTCGGTAAATGAGGTGTCCGTCTCGCCGCCGACTTCGCGCACCCCGCAGGCCAGGCGCGCCGGCATCGACTTGGTGGCGCCCGTGCTGTCCTCAACGATGACGTTCATCTCGAGTGCGAACGTCTTGAGGAACCCGTTGGCGTCAGCCGCCACGCCGTCCGGCGGGATGGTGTACTTGATGCGCGCGACGATCTCGTTCGGCGTCGCGTCGTCCACAACGATCACGTAGGTGCCGGACGCCGTTCTCGCCGCCCCGATGATCGTGACGCCGGCCGGGACATTGACAAAGGTGATCGACGTCGCGGTCCAGCCATACCCCGCGGGGTAGGTGAACTTCATGGCGATGTCGGCGACGGCCTCGCCTGGGTTCGTCAGCATCGCCGAAGGGCCGAGCCATTCGTCGCCGTCGCCGCCTGCGAGCGTCGTGGGCGCGCTCATATTGGCGTAGGTCGGATCCGTGTCGGCCGGGCTCTTGGCCGGCGAGGCGTGCAGATAAGGCACGCCGTCCCGGGTCTCCGACTCGCTGGTGACCACGCCGAGCACCTCGAAGGTGACGCTCGCGACCACCTCGCTCGAGATTCCGTTGCTCTTGGCGGCCGACGGCGCTGCGCCGATGTTGGAGATCTCGATCGCCTTCGTCTCGATCGGCGGCGGTGGGGTCTGCCCCGCCGCGACGGAGGGTCCGTCGCCCTGGTCCTTGTTAGGAGTTTCCGGCGTCTCCTCGGTGATCTTCACGATCGGCCGTGGCGGCGGCTGCACGTCCACGGGGGGCTGCCCCTCCTGCGCCTCGCCGGCGCCTTTCGCGTTGTCCGGCGTCTCCGAGGTGAGCTTGAGGGCGGTGAGGGACTCGGAGAGATGGATGTCGCTGATCTGGGCGAACACGTTCTGGCCCGCGACGTCCCCGTCGACGAAATGCAGCACGGGGGCGTTCGGGTCCATCAGCTTCATGGCGAGGCCCGGCAGGATCAGCCGTGCTCCGTCAGGAAAGACGATGACGAGGTCCACGTCGACAATGGCGATTTTGACGTCGGCCATCGCGAAATCGAACGCCAGGTCGTGGTCGGGCGACACGTCCACCAGCTTGATCGCGCCGGGCGGCGGCTTGCCGACGTGGAGAACCTCAGGCCGAGCGGAAGCCTGAGCGAGTTCGACGACACGGGGGCTCGAAAGCGGGACGGGCCGCATGAACGATTTCCATCAATTTAACCGGAGCCCAGTTCCCGAAAAGGGGCCTGTCGGGCCTCGGTCGTCACAAATCCTACGGGGTCAAAAAGTAGCGACCCCTCGATGAATTAATGCAGCATGGCGCATGAATGCAAAGGAAAGATTGACGTTCGAAATTGTCCCATGTCGTCGCGATCAAGAAAAGCAACCTGCGGATGCATGTCGACGCGACTTTCGCGCAATGATCGATGCCTGGATCCTGCGCGCGTTAATGCCAACGAGGAGCGATAACAAGGGATACCTAAAATCCCTCGATATTTGTCCTTCACGTTGCCGTGAAATCATGCCGGCGACAATTTTGCGTCCAACCCGATGGATCCTCCACGCCCGAGCGCGCAGCGATCAGCTCGGCGTCAGGATGCCGGTTCGCAGCGCCATCTCCTCCGCGGTGGCCTGCCGGGCCTCCCTCGTGCCGAGCAATTCCGGGCAGGCGCGCTCGAAGGAGACGCCGCCCAGTCCGCCATTGCGCCAGCGAAGCTTCGCGATGACGGCGAGGTTGCGGCTCGGGATCACCAGTCCGATGTCCTCGGGAAGCCCGAACGGCATGTTGCCAAGCCCGGCCCCGTTCGCGCTGATGTCGCGCACTCGGCAAAACCCGATGCATGTCTGGCCGCTGAACAGCAGGGCGCGAAGCAAGACCTTGCTGCGCCGGGAGCGCCGCCTTTCCTCGGGAACGGACCGGATCGCCTCCGTCCGGATCATCGCATGGTCTCTTTGCCGCCCAATGGGAGGTCAGGATTTCACGCAATCCTTTCGGAAGTTTTGCGGCCGACGCTTCATTGCATCGTTCACGGAGTCATTGGTGCGATTTCGTGCGCACGTCGTGCCCATTCGGCGCGACAGCCGTTCACATGTGCAGGCGGTGGCCGGGATCCTCCGCGGACTGGATCGTCGCGGCCGGATCGGGCGTGGCGGCGGCTTGGGCGGCGGCGGCCTGATCGTCGGGCGAGAGCAACTTCGCCACTTCCTCGCGCGCGTCCAGGGCAAGCGACCGCCCATCCGGGTCCATCTCCCCGAATCCGCGCGCCGCGGCGCTGAGCCAGGCGTACGCCTTCGCCGGATCGCGGGCGACTCCAAACCCGTTGGCGTAGGAGAAGCCGAGATTGTACTGGGCGTCCGCGACGCCCTGGCGGGCGGCGCGCTCATACCAGCTCGCGGCTTCCGTGAAATCCTGCGCGAGGCCTCGGCCGGATGCGTACATCACCCCGAGATTGTAGGCGGCCTCGGCGTGCCCCTGGTCGGCGGCCCGCCTGAACCAGGCGACGGCCTGGCCGTCGTCCTGTTCAACATCGAGCCCGTCGGCATAGCGGACACCCAGGTTGTATTGCGACGGCGCGAAGCCCTTCTCGGCCGACAGGCGCAGCCAGCGTAGCGCTTCCTCGGCGTCCTTTGGGACGCCCTGCCCTTCGGCGTACATGATCGCTAGGAGATGCTGCGCCGCGACGTCGCCGCGCAACGCGAGCGGCTTCAGCAGGCGCTGCGCGCGAAGGTGCTCCCCCCTGTCATAAGCGGAGGCGGCGTCGGCCAGGGTCGGCTCGGCTGCCAAGGCGCGGCCGGCGCCCGCCGGCCCCAGCACAAGCAGGCACGCGATCACCCAGAGGGAAGCGGGACGAAACAGGCGCATCGTCAGACACCCTCGCGTCTCGGCAGGGCACGGCATAGGCCTGCGAAAATATGGAACGCCCAAGATTGTGCAATCGCAAGTCCCATCTTGGGTAAAGTGTCTCTCAACTTGAGATAGGAAATTGCAGCGCTTTCGCTTGATGCGTGTCGCTACGAGACGAAACTTGAGCTTGACGCGTGCCCTCGTCGCCGGATTGACCCCCGCCTCGTTTCTCCTACCTACTGGGTCCTTCGCCGAGGCTCCCCCGGGCCCGGCGACGGATTCCACGGAGGATACCCATGAAGCGTACGGCGACCGCGAACTGGACCGGAACGTTGAAGGACGGCGGCGGCACACTCGACATGCAGAGCGGCGTCTTCGCCGGGCAGCCCTATACGTTCAAGGGCCGCTTCGTCGACGAGGCCGGGCGCTCGGGCACCAATCCCGAGGAACTGATCGCCGCCGCGCACGCTGGGTGCTTCGCGATGCAGCTTTCGCATTTCCTCGCCGAGAACGGCACACCGGCGGAGAACCTCAACGTGACCGCCGCCGTCGAACTAATCCCCGGCACGGGCATCACCGGAAGCGCATTGACGCTCGTCGGCAAGGTGCCCGGAATCGACCAGGCGAAATTCACCGAGCTGGCGGAAAAGGCGAAGGCGGGCTGCCCCGTCTCCAAGGCGCTGTCGGCGATCTCCATCACCCTCGACGCGCGCCTCGCTTGATCTTTGCGCCTCCGCGCGGGGAACGACGCGCGGAGGCGTGCACAAGCTGAGGACAACCCGCACTAAACCGTTGATTGCATCGTGAAGCCGCCGCACCCTGTCTGCCGGATGACAGGATGGCAGATGGCTTCGGACAACGACGCGGCATTCGCCGAAACGATGGCCAAATCGGCATGGGATGATCTCGCTCTGGCGCGTGATATCCGCAGGCGAGTCATCCGCGGCGAGGCCTGCGCCTGGGAGGCGCGGCGGGTCGACCTGCTCGCCACGTCCGCCCGTGCCCATATGCGCCTGTCCCTTGCGCTGCGCGGCATCAGGCCGGAGACGGGCCGCTCGCGCGGATGACCGATGCGGCGTGAGGCGATTGCGATTTACGCTCCGCCGCCGCTAGGCTTGCCGCCGCTGCTCCAATCGGGTCCGCCATGATCGCCGTCGTCTGCGCCACGCCCGAGGAATTCGCCGCGCTGCTCGCCCATGTCGACGCGCCGCACGAGGTGGAGTTGGCCGGCTTTCTTGCGCGCCAGGGGTCGTATGACGGCCAGCCGGTCGTGCTGGCGCGGTCGGGGATCGGCAAGGTGAACGCGGCGATCCTGGCGACTCTCCTGCTGGCGAGGGGGAACTGCCGGGCGATGGTGTTTTCAGGCGTGGCCGGCGGCCTCGCCGAGGACCTGCCGGTCGGTTCCGTCCTGCTGGCCGAGCGTATGGCCACCCACGATTACGGCATCGTCTCGGCGGGCCGTTTCACCCGCGTCGAAACGGGCGTCATTCCCATTGGCGCGCCCGAGCTGACGCAGCCGCGGGCGCTTCCGCCCGAAACCGTCACGGTGCTGGAACGGTTGCGCGACCGTGTCGCCCCCTTGCTGGGGCATCCGATCCGGCTGGGCACGATCCTGACCGGTGACATCTTCCTGAATTGCGCCAGCACGCGCGACGCGCTTCGCGCGGCGCTGGCGGGCGACGCGATCGACATGGAATCCGACGCCGTGGCGCAAGCCGCGGATCGCTTCGGCGTTCCTGCCTACGTCATTCGTACCGTGTCCGACCGCGCCGGCGAGGACAGCCACACCAGCTACACCGAGATGGCGGCCATGGCGGCGCACAACTCCGCGCTCTGTGTCCGTGAGCTTCTGGCGATGCTGCGAGAGGACGCCGCTCAGCGATAGAGGTCCGCGCGCGTCGCCGGTGTCGGCAGCGCACCCTTGTTGCGGCGGGAGGCCAGCGTCTGGAAAATGCCGACGGCTCCGCGCTCGAACGCCAGCGAACAGCCACCCAGGTAGAGCAGCCACATGCGGGTCTTTTCGGGACCGACCTCGGCCTCCGCCTCCGCACGCCGGGCCAGCAGGTTGTCGTGCCACAACCGGGTCGTCCGCGCGTAGTGCATGCGCCAGCCTTCGACGTCGTGGATCTCGAATTTCGCGCGCTCGAGATTGGCGATGGACATGCCGACGTGGTCGAGTTCGCCGCCCGGGAAGATGTAGCGCACCAGCGCTCGGTACTCCGCGCGCATGCGCCGGAACTGGCGGTCCGTGCCCTTGGCCGGCCGGGAGATGGCGTGGTGCAGATAAAGGCCGCCCGGCTTGAGCAGGCGATGCACCGCCGCGAAATAGGCGCGGTGGTTGTCGATGCCGACGTGCTCGAACATCCCCACCGACGAAATCGTGTCGAAAGGCTCGTCCTTCATCTCGTTGTAGTCGACGAGCCGGATCTCCACCCGGTCGGACAACCCCCGCGCGGCGACCCGCTCGCGCGCGATCGCCGCCTGCTCCTGCGACAGAGTGATGCCGACGGCGCGGACGCCGTGATGCTCGGCCGCGTGGCAGACCAGCGCGCCCCAGCCGCAGCCGATGTCGAGATGGCGCTGGCCCGGCCGCAGGCGCAGCTTGCGGCAGATCATGTCCAACTTGTCGCGCTGCGCTCGCGCGAGATCGTCATGGAAGTCGGGCGAGAAATAGGCGCAGGTGTAGACCATCTCCGGATCGAGAAAGAGCCGGTAGAACGCGTTGGAGACGTCGTAGTGATGCGCGATGTTCCGCGCGTTCGTGGCGGCGTCGCCTCGCCGCGTCCCCGCCGCGTCGCCCCGTCCGGCTTCCATCGTCGCCTCGCGCGGCGCCCGGGCGAGGCTCCACCAGGCCCGCAGCAGCCGCAGCAGCCCGATCCGGCGCGCCGCGCGGCCGGGTTTTCCCGCCGGGCGCAGCGCCGCGAGGTCGAAGATCGTGCCTCCGGTCCAGTCGAC
The DNA here is from genome assembly GCF_024294805.1 of Alsobacter ponti. GTDB lineage: Bacteria > Pseudomonadota > Alphaproteobacteria > Rhizobiales > Beijerinckiaceae > Alsobacter > Alsobacter ponti. Next base: position 41,362 of record NZ_JANCLU010000018.1, on the reverse strand, counting down.
GCGGCCCGCGACGTGAAGTCGGATGAAGGTGTCGAGGGACGGCCGGCGCAGCAGCGAGGCCAGCGCTCCTTCATCCGCGATGGTCACGCGCAGCGGACTGTCGCCGCGCGCCGGCGGGATTTCGCCGCCGTCCCACAGGCGCAGCCCGAATCCCAAGTCGAGTTCACGGACCGCGCGCGTGAAGATCTCGCGGGCGGCGCGCAGGCGCTTTTCGGGCTGATCCATGCGCCACGGATAGCACGAGATTTGAGCGGTTTGCGAGCGCCGGTTGCTGAGGTTTTCGCCAGGGCGAGGCGGACGCGGCGGCTCTCAGGCCCGGCCGCGCTCGGAGCGGTAGGGCCGGACCTTGGCGTCGATGAAGTTGCGAATCTCGGTGAGCCGCAGCGCCTCGTCGATGACCTGCTCGTCGAGCCCGAAGCGCCAGGCGATATCGCGGCGGCCGGGCTCGGCGTGGAGCGCCTTCAGGTCCGCCACGAAGTCGCCGTGGTCGGCCTCGTCGCGGAAAAAGCCTTCGCCGATAAGCATTCCAGCGCGGCGGCCGATGATCGCGGCGAGTTCGTCCAGGCTGAATTCGGGGTGATACTGGACGCCCCACATCACCCCGCCATCGAAGCGGATTTCGGCCGCCTGCACCGGCGTCATCGCATTGCCGGCGAGCAGCGTGATGTCGCCCGGCAGGGCGGTGACGAGGTCGAGATGGATGGCCGGCGCGTCCCATGCGGCCGGACGACCGGCGAGCAACGGGTGCGAGGCCCCGTTGTCGGTCCGGGTCAGCCGGCGCGCGAACCCGACCTCGCGCCCCACCGGGTTGGGGCCGACATCGCCGCCCGCCGCCAGCGCGCCCATTTGCAATCCCCAGCACGACCCGAACAGGGGAGTGCGCGAGCGGAACACGGCGCGCGCCAGCTCGATCTGCCGCGTCACTTCCGGCTGTCCGTGATAGGCGTGCAGGGCGGAGCCGGTGAGAAAGACGCCGTCATAGCTTTCGAGGCCGGCGGGATCAGGCAGGTTCGCGCCTTCGTCGGCCGGGAAGGCGATGTCGCACACGGCGTCCCGCGCCAGGCTCTCGACCACGGCGGCGTAGGATTGTGACGGCGTCATGCCGAAGGTGTGCGCGTGCTGCTCACGCGCATCGCGCGCGTTGCCCTCGACAACCAGGAAACGTAAGGCCATGACAGGTCCGTGGGATGGGCGGCGCGCCTGCGTCGCCGGCGCGTCCTGATTATCATTCCCGCGACGGACGGCAAGAGTCGCGACTAGCGGGCCGGGAGGACAGGGTTGATCGCAGCCGTTCGCGCGTGGCTCTCGGGCCAGGCCTATGTCCTGCTCGGGCTCACCACCTTCATGTGGGCGGGCAATGCGGTGGCGAGCCGCTTCGCCGTGGGCCAGATCTCGGCCATGTCGATCACGGCGGGCCGCTGGGCCGTGGCGCTCGCGGTGCTGGTCCTCTTCACTCGCCGGGAAATCCGCGGCTGCGCGCCCGAGTTGCGGCGGCAATGGCCGAAGATCGCGCTGATGGGCGCCATCGGATTCACCGCCTTCAACGCGCTGTTCTACCTGGCCGGCCACTACACGACCGCGGTCAACATCGCGATCACGCAGGGCTCGTTTCCAGTGTTCGTGATGCTGGGCGGGCTCCTCGTGTTCGGCACGCGCCCCACTCTCATGCAGACGGTCGGCGCGCTGGTGACGCTGGTCGGCATCGCCGTGCTGGCCGGCCACGGCGACTGGGAGCGGCTGAAAAGCCTGACGCTGAACTTCGGCGACGTTCTCATGCTGGTCGCCTGCGTGTTCTACACGGCCTACACGCTGGCGCTGCGCAGGCGGCCGGCGTTGCCCGCGCTCGTGTTCTTCACGGCCATGGCGGCGGCGGCGTTCCTGACTTCGCTGCCGCTGCTGGCCATCGAGATGGCGCTCGGCGCGACGCAATGGCCGACGCCCACAGGTCTCGCGACGCTCGTCTTCATCGCGCTGTTCCCGTCGCTGCTGGCGCAGGTGCTGTTCATGCGCGGCGTCGAGCTGATCGGCCCGAGCCGAGCGGGCCTGTTCATGAACCTCACCCCGGTGTTCGGGTCGATTCTCGCCGTCGTGCTGCTGGGGGAGCCGTTCGGCATCCCCGAGACGGTGGCCCTCGCTCTGGTGCTCGGCGGCATCGTGCTCGCCGAACGGCTGGGGCGACCCAGGCAGCCGGACGTCAGTCGCTGAAGCTGCGAGGCCGCGCGCCATCGATGGACGGACGGCTTCCGAGCGGCGCGCCCTTGTCGTCGAAGGGTCGCGTCCGCAGGTCGAGGGAGTCGCCGCGCCGCGCGCCCTGGAGCCGGTCGGCGTTTCGCCGCGCGCCGTCCTCGCCGAGTCCGCTGCGCCCGGACCGACCGTAATAAGTCTGCGAGCCGCCCCGGATCGTCTCGTCCTTGTGGTAGCGCCGGTCGTAGCCATAGTCGCGCAGCGGCAACTGGCTCTGCCCGAGCGCCGGCGCGGCGACGGCCAGCGTGGCGAGGGCAAAGACGAGGCGGAGTGCTGAAGCGTGCGGGATCATGACGAGTCCCTCGCCGGTTCGTGGCGTCCTTAGCCTGAAAATAGGAACGCCCCGCCGCCTTCTCAATGGGAGAACGCGCGGCGGGGCGTGGAACCGACGGTTCCGGCGCGCGGTCAGAAGCGCAGCGGCTTCACTTGCTTCACACCCGCGATGCCCTGGATCCTGTCGATGACGGCGGCCGGCGCCTCGCCGTCCACCTCGACCAGCGCGATGGCCGATCCGCCCTGGGCGTCGCGCCCCAGCGCGAAGGTGGCGATGTTGACGCCGGCGTCGCCGAGCAGGCTGGCGAAGCGGCCGATGAAGCCGGGCTTGTCCTCGTTGGTCACGTAGATCATCGAGGGGCCGAACTCCGCGTCGACCTTGATGCCCTTGATCGCGACGATCCGCGGCTTGCCGTCGTGGAACACGGTGCCGGAGACAGAGCGCTCCTGCCGCTCGGTGACGACGGTGAGCGTGACGAGCGACTCGAAGTCGCCCTCGGCCTCGCGCGTCGTCTCCTCGATGGCGATGCCGCGCTCCTTGGCGACGATCGGGGCCGAGACGACGTTCACGTCCTGCAGCAGCGGCCGCAGCAGGCCGGCGATCGCCGCCGCCGTGAGCGCCTTGATCTTCAGGCCGGAGACCGCGCCCTCATAGGTGATGCGGACTTCCTTGATGCCGCTCTCGGTGAGCTGGCCGGCAAACGAGCCCAGGCGCTCGGCCAGCGCGATGAACGGCTTCAGGCGCGGCGCTTCCTCGGCCGTGATCGACGGGAAGTTGATGGCGTTGGAGATCGCCCCGCGGACGAGATAGTCCGACATCTGCTCGGCGACCTGGAGCGCCACGTTCTCCTGCGCCTCGTTCGTCGCGGCGCCGAGATGCGGCGTGCAGACAACGTTCGGCAGGCCGAACAGCGGGTTCTCCTTGGCCGGCTCCACCGAGAACACGTCGAAGGCCGCGCCGGCGACATGGCCGGACAGCAGCGCCTCGCGCAGCGCCGCCTCGTCGACGAGGCCGCCGCGCGCGCAGTTGACGATGCGCACGCCCTTCTTCGTCCTGGCGAGGTTTTCCGCCGACAGGATGTTCTTGGTCTGCGCCGTCATCGGCGTGTGAAGCGTGATGAAGTCAGCGCGGGCCAGCAGCTCGTCCAGCTCCACCTTCTCGACGCCGATGTCCAGCGCGCGCTCCGGCGAGAGGAACGGGTCGAAGGCCACGACCCGCATCTTCAGGCCCACCGCGCGGTCGGCGACGATGGAGCCGATATTGCCGCAGCCGATGATGCCGAGCGTCTTTCCCGTGATCTCGACGCCCATGAAGCGGTTCTTTTCCCACTTGCCAGCCTGGGTGGAGGCGTCGGCGGCGGGGATTTCGCGGGCCAGCGCGAACATCATCGCGATGGCGTGCTCCGCCGTGGTGATCGAGTTGCCGAAGGGCGTGTTCATGACGATCACGCCGCGCGCCGTGGCAGCCGGGATGTCGACGTTGTCGACGCCGATGCCCGCCCGGCCGACGACCTTCAGCCGCGTGGCGTTCTCCAGCAGCTTGGCGGTGACCTTGGTGGCGGAGCGAATGGCGAGGCCGTCATAGTCGCCGATGATGGCGGCGAGCTCGTCCTTGTCGATGCCGGGCCGGAAGTCGACCTCGACGCCGCGCTCCTTGAAGATGGCGACGGCGGCGTCGCTGAGCTGGTCCGAAATGAGAACGCGAGGGGTCATGTGGATGATCCTTGGTGAGCGCTCCCTGTGGGGAGCCGCGCCTGCGCGGCGCTGAAAAGGGGAATGATCCGTTGCGAGCGGCGTCCGCCCACCGCGCCCGGTGAACGGCGGACGCCCGGGCCGCCCTGGCGGCGGCCGGTCGTTACGCGCGGTCTGCCCTCCTGAGGGAGGGCGCGGCCGCGTCTCAGGCGGCCTGCGAGAGGGAGGACTTCGCCTGCTCGTACGCCCAGCCGACCCACTGCATGAGGGCGGCCACGTCGGATGTCTCGACCGTGGCGCCGCACCAGATGCGCAAGCCGGGAGGCGCGTCGCGGTACGCGCCGGTGTCGAAGCCGACGCCCTGCTTCTCGAGCAGGTCGGCGACCGACTTGGCGAAGGCGGCCTGACGGTCGGCCGGCAGCGCCCGCAGCTCGGGCGCGCCGAAGACAAGGCACACGCTGGTGTTGGACCGCGTGGCGGGATCCTTGGCCAGGAATTCGAGCCAGGGATTGGCCGCGACGTAGTCCGCGACGGCCTTGGTGTTGGCGTCGGCGCGGGCGATGAGCCCATCAAGGCCGCCGATCGAGGCCGCCCATTGCAGGGCGTCGATATAGTCCTCCACACACAGCATGGAGGGCGTGTTGATCGTCTCGCCCTGGAACAGGCCTTCGGTGAGCTTGCCGCCCGAGGTCATGCGGAAGATCTTCGGCAGCGGCCAGGCCGGCGTGTAGGTGGTCAGCCGCTCCGCCGCGCGAGGCGAGAGGATGAGCATTCCATGCGCGGCCTCGCCGCCCAGCACCTTCTGCCAGGAGAAGGTGACCACATCGAGCTTCGGCCAGTCGAGCCTCTGCGCGAAGGCTGCCGAGGTGGCGTCGCAGATGGTCAGCCCCTTGCGGTCGGTCGGGATCCAGTCGCCGTTCGGCACGCGCACGCCGGAGGTCGTGCCGTTCCAGGTGAACACGACGTCGTTGTCGAAGTTGACGGAGGCGAGGTCGACGATGTCGCCGTAGCCGGCCTTGATGACGCGGGCGTCCTTGAGTTTGAGCTGCTTGACGACGTCGGTGATCCAGCCCTCGCCGAAGCTCTCCCAGGCCAGCATGTCGACGCCGCGCGCGCCCAGGAGCGACCATAGCGCCATTTCCACCGCGCCGGTGTCGGACGCCGGAACAATGGCGATGCGGTAGTCCGCCGGAACCTGGAGAATGTCGCGGGTGAGGTCGATGGCCTGCTTCAGCTTCGCCTTGCCGACCTTGGCCCGGTGCGAGCGGCCGAGGGAGGCGTCCGAGAGGGCCTGGAGGTTCCAGCCGGGGCGCTTGGCGCAGGGGCCGGACGAAAAATGCGGATTGACCGGCCGCACGCCGGGCGTCGTCTTGCTCATGAGGTCCATCCTTTCAGATGGGCGCTCCGCGTTGGGGCGGAGTGTCCCGCCGCCGGAGGTACGGGAAGCGGAGCCGTTCGTCAAAGGAATTCCGACGCTCCATGACGAATGGTGGTCGGATTCACGACGATTTGGCGCGGCCGCGCTGCGGCTAGACCACGGCGCGACGAAGCGCGAGCGACACCTCCCCGCCGGGCATCGGCAGCCGGAACGGCACGCCGCCGAGATGCTCCTTGCCCAGTTCGACCCGCCGGGTGAAGGAAAAGCCCGGCTCGACCGTGAGGCCGGTGACCAGTTGCCCTCCTTCGAGTGCGTTGATCACCAGGTCCACCACGAGGCCGCCGTCGTCGAGATAGATCACCTGCCCCGACAGGGTGAGCTGGCCCTCCATCAGGCCCATCACGAAGCCGTCGCGCACGACGATGCCGCCGTCGCTCCAGCCGGCCTCCCCCACATATCGAATGACGTAGACGCCATCCTGTGCATGCATGCCCATCCTCCAGCCACGCAGCGGCTCGACGATGCTGGCCGGCAACCGACCGCATCGCCACCAACCGACGGCTGCATTCCGCTGCGTTCCAGGGGAGATTTGCGCGTTGGCGGCGCTCAGCCGCCGGCCAGCATCCAGCGCAGGCCGAGACGGATGTCGCCGACCGCCATGTCGCGCAAGCGAAGCGGCGCGGCGCCGCAGTCGCAGACGGCGAAGCCGCTGCGCGCGTCGCCGAGGTCGAGGTAGCGATAGGACAACTCCAGACGGACGCCCGGCGCGACATCATAGGCGACGCCCGCCATTGCCGCCCAGGCGAGGCTCCACTGCCCGCGTCCTCGCGCGCTGCCCGTCGACAGCGCGTCCGCGTAGCCGACGCCGTGGATGTCTGTCCACGCCGCGCCGATTCCGACGCCGACGAAGGGCGTCAGGCCATTCCAGGTGACGAGATCGACGAAGGCGTTGGCCATCAGCAGGGTGGACGCGACATCGCCCGACCAGCGGCCCGCGCGCGGCCCGCCGCCGTCCAGCCAAGCCTGCGTGGCGGAGAATTCGCCGCCGAAACGGCGCTCGACCGTCGCCTCCAGACGCACCCAGGATCCGATTCCGTAGCCGACTCCGAACTCAGCTCCGACGGGCTGGTCGAAAGCGGCGCCGCCGATGATGCCGGACGGCAGCGCGGAGGCGTCCGACTTCCTGGCCGCGCCCCAGGTCGGGACGCCGGCGTCGATGGTGCCGCGCAGATACAGGCCACCGGCGAGATCGGGCAGGACCGCCTCGACGTCATCGAGGCTCGGCAGGTCGGGCAGCGCGGGCTTCGACTGGGCGAACCCGGGCGTGCAGGCCGCCATAATGCCCCCGGCGAGCGCCCCCGCGAGCACGAACCCTCTGCAATCCATGAATCGTCACCCCGTGCCGCGCCGGCGCGCGCCGGTCGTTCCGGCACAGTGACCGGACGGGGGTTAAGGGGCGATTAACCCTAACGGCTGGTGAACGATCCCGCCGCCGGTGCGTGGCCGCGGGCGGCGATCAGGCCGCCGCCGCGGTCAGCGCCTCGACGACGTCGTCGACCGCGCTCTGGACGAGATCGCGGTCGTCGCCTTCCGCCATCACGCGGATCACCGGCTCGGTGCCGGAAGGCCGGATCACCAGCCGCCCGTTCTGGCCGAGCTTTTGCCGCGACGCCTCAATGGCCGTGACGACCGTCTCCTGCTCCAGCGGCTTGCCGCTGCGATAGCGGACGTTCTTGAGCACCTGCGGCAGCGGCTCGAAGCAGTGGCAGACCTCGCTCACGGGCCGGTTCTGCGCCTTGACGCAGGCCAGCACCTGCAGCGCCGCCACAAGGCCGTCGCCGGTGGTCGCGTAGTCCGACAGGATAATGTGGCCGGACTGCTCGCCGCCGAGGTTGTAGCCGTGCTCTCGCATGTGCTCCAGCACGTAGCGGTCGCCTACGGCGGTGCGCGCCAGCGAGAGGCCGAGCCCGCCGAGATAGCGCTCGAGCCCGAGATTGGACATCACCGTCGCGACGATGCCGGGCCGCGACAGCCGGCCCTCGTCGCGCCAGCTGCGCGCGACGACCGCCATCAGCTGGTCGCCGTCCACCAGGGCGCCCCTCTCGTCGACGATCACGACGCGGTCGGCGTCGCCGTCCAGGGCGATGCCGATGTCGGCGCGCAGCTCGCGCACCTTCTTGGACAGCGCGTCGGTCGCCGTGGAGCCAACGTCGCGGTTGATGTTGAAGCCGTCCGGCTCCACGCCGATGCTGACCACTTCCGCGCCGAGTTCCCACAGCGCCTCGGGCGCGACCTTGTAGGCGGCGCCGTTGGCGCAGTCGACGACGATGCGCAGCCCCTCGAGGTCGAGGTGGCGCGGCAGCGTCCGCTTGGCGAATTCGATATAGCGGGCGTGCACGCCCTCGATGCGCTTGGCCCGGCCGAGCCCGGCCGAGGGGGCGAGCCGCGCGCCGAGATCGGTGTCGATCAGCGCCTCGATCTCCCGCTCCATGTCGTCGGAGAGCTTGAACCCGTCCGGCCCGAACAGCTTGATGCCGTTGTCCTCGAAGAGGTTATGCGACGCGGAGATCATGACGCCGAGATCCGCCCGCAGCGAGCGGGTCAGCATGGCGACCGCCGGGGTCGGCATCGGCCCCAGCAGCATCACGTTCATGCCCACGGAGGTGAAGCCGGCCACCATCGCGTACTCGATCATGTAGCCGGAGAGCCGCGTATCCTTGCCGATGACCACGCGGTTCTGGTGTTCGCCGCGCCGGAAAGCGAGGGCGGCCGCCTGGCCAACCTTGAGCGCGAGGTCGGGCGTGATCACCCGGTTGGCGCGTCCGCGGATGCCGTCGGTTCCGAAATACTTCCTGGTCATGCGCTCCCCTTGCGGTCGCCGGGCCATGAGGTCCGGCGACCCTTATGCCTCAGGTTAGCTAATAACGTGACTCACTTTTGATTTCAGATCCTAACAGTCCCGCTCACGCATTTCCTCAATGCTGGTCCGCCGCGAACGCCGCGTCCGCAAGATCGCGCGCCGTCTTGTCCGCGCTCTGCAGCCCGTGGAAGAACACGTTGAGCACGACGGCCACGATGGATGCCAGCAGGATGCCCGAATCGAGCAGCGGCTGCAGGCTTTCGGGCAGTTTCTTGAGCAGCGTCGGCGCGACCAGCGGGATCATTCCGAAGCCGATCGAAATGGCGACGATGAACAGATTGTTCCTGTTGCCGGCGAAATCGACGGCGGCGAGGATGCGGATACCCGTCGCCGCCACCATGCCGAACATCACGATTCCCGCGCCGCCCAGCACCGCCATCGGCACGGATTCGACCAGCGCGCCCAGCTTCGGGATCAGGCCCAGCGCCACCAGGATGAGGCCGCCCGCCACCGCAACGTAGCGCGAGCGCACGCCGGTGACGCCCACCAGGCCGACATTCTGGGAGAACGACGTGTAGGGGAAGGTGTTGAACAGGCCGCCGATCAGCGTGCCGACGCCGTCCGCCCGCAGACCTCGCGTCAGGTCGTCCTGCGTCACCGGCGTCCCGGTCATTTCGCCGAGCGCCAGGAACATGCCGGTCGACTCGATCATCACGACGATCATCACCAGGCCCATGGTCAGGCAGGCGACGACGTCGAAGGTCGGCGCGCCGAATTGCAGGGGCAGGACGAGCCCCACCCAGGGAGCAGCGGCGACCTTGGAGAAGCTCATCTCGCCGAGAATCGCGGCCAGCACGCAGCCGGCCACGATGCCGGTGAGCACCGCCACGTTGGCGATGAAGCCCTTTCCGTATTTCAGCACCGCCAGGATCGCCAGCAGCACGAACAGCGACATGCCGAGGTTGAGCGGCGCGCCGAAGGTGGGAGCGGTAGGCAGGCCGCCGCCGACCCAGTTGATGCCGATGCGCATCAGCGAGATGCCGATGGTCGTGATGATCGCGCCGGTCACGACCGGCGGGAAGAGCGGCAGCATGCGGCTCATGAATGGCGCGAGGACGATGCCGAACACGCCGGCGGCGATCACCGCGCCGTAGATGCCCTGAAGCCCGATCGTGGGATTGGCCGCCATCGCCAGCATCGGGCTGACCGAGGCGAAGGTGACGCCCATCATCACCGGCAGGCGGATGCCGACCCACGGCAGCCCCCACGATTGCAGAAGGGTGACGAGGCCGCAGACGAACAGGTCGGCGCTGATCAGGAAGGCCACCTGCTCAGGCGGCAGTTTCAGCGCCCGCCCGACGATCAGCGGCACGGCCACCGCGCCGGCGTACATGACGAGAACGTGTTGAATGCCCAGCGCCGCCAAACGCGGCACGGGGAGTTTTTCGTCCACCGGACGTATCGTCTGATTCATGGTTGCCCCTCCAGCTTTCCGGGTCTGCGGCCCGGTCAAGCAAACACTATGCCGTTTTGGACCGGCGTGTCAGGGAGGGACGAACGCGGTTCACACATGAAAACGCCCGGCGCGAGGCCGGGCGTGTCGTCGTCGAGGCAGGCGGCTCAGGCCTGAGGCTGAGGCTCCATGCCGCCATCGGGCTCCGGCCGCGGCCGTCCCTTGCCGGCGCTCGGCACCATCGGGGAGGTGCGGCTCGGCGGCTCGTCGGGCATGTCGCGCACCGGCGGCTTGCCGGCCAGCAGGTCGCGGATCTCGTCGCCCGTGAGCGTTTCGAATTCCAGCAAGCCCTTGGCGATCTTCACGAAATCGTCGTGCTTCTCGGCGATGATGCGGCGCGCCTCGGTATAGGCTTCCTCGATCAGGCGGCGGACCTCCTGGTCGATCTTCTGCGCCGTCGCCTCGGACACGTTCTGCTGGCGGGAGACCGACATGCCGAGGAACACCTCGTCCTGGTTCTCGCCATAGGCCACGGTTCCGAGCTCGTCGGAGAAGCCCCAGCGCGTCACCATGGCGCGGGCCAGCTTGGTCGCCTGCTCGATGTCGCTCTGCGCGCCGGAGGTGATGTTCTCCTTGCCGAAGGTGATCTCCTCGGCGATGCGGCCGCCCATCATGATGGCGAGGCGCGAAGTCATCCACTTGTAGCGATAGGAGTAGCGGTCGCCCTCGGGCAGCTGCATGACCATGCCCAGCGCGCGCCCGCGCGGGATGATGGTAGCCTTGTGCAGCGGATCCGCCGACGGGACGTTCAGCGCCAGGATGGCGTGACCGGCCTCGTGATAGGCGGTCAGCTCCTTCTCCTCCTGCGTCATGACGGTGGAGCGGCGCTCCGCGCCCATCATGATCTTGTCCTTGGCGTCCTCGAACTCGGCCATGGTGACGATGCGCTTGTTGCGCCGCGCCGCCAGCAGGGCCGCCTCGTTGACGAGGTTCATCAGGTCGGCGCCCGAGAAGCCGGGCGTGCCGCGCGCGATCACCTTGAGGTCGACGTCCGGCGCCAGCGGCACCTTGCGGACATGGACGCGCAGGATCTTCTCGCGGCCGGTGACGTCGGGGTTGGACACGACGATCTGGCGGTCGAAGCGGCCGGGACGCAGCAGCGCCGGGTCCAGCACGTCGGGGCGGTTGGTCGCCGCGATGATGATGATGCCCTCGTTGGGCTCGAAGCCGTCCATCTCGACGAGCAGCTGGTTCAGGGTCTGCTCGCGCTCGTCGTTGCCGCCGCCCAGGCCGGCGCCGCGATGGCGGCCGACCGCGTCGATCTCGTCGATGAAGATGATGCAGGGCGCGTTCTTCTTGGCCTGCTCGAACATGTCACGCACGCGGCTGGCGCCCACGCCGACGAACATTTCGACGAAGTCCGAGCCGGAAATGGTGAAGAACGGCACGTTGGCCTCGCCCGCGACCGCGCGCGCCGTCAGCGTCTTGCCCGTGCCGGGAGGGCCGACGAGAAGCACGCCGCGCGGAATGCGTCCGCCCAGCCGCTGGAATTTCTGCGGATCGCGCAGAAATTCGACGATCTCCTGCAGGTCTTCCTTGGCTTCGTCGATGCCGGCGACGTCCTCGAAGGTGACGCGCCCGTGCGCCTCGGTCAGCAGCTTCGCCTTCGACTTGCCGAACCCCATCGCCTTGCCGCTCGCGCCCTGCATCTGCCGCGACAGGAAGATCCAGGCGGCGATGAAGACGATCAGCGGCATCCAGTTGATCAGCAGGGCCAGGAACCACGGCAGGTTCTCCTGCTGCGGCTTGGCCGAGAAGTTCACGCCCTTCTGAGACAATTTCTGCACGAGCGAGGGATCGTTCGGAGAATAGGTCTGGAACGGACGCCCGTCGGACAACGTCCCGTGAATCTCCGGGCCCTGGATCACCACGTTGGAGACGCGGCCAGAATCCACCTCGTTCAGGAACTGGCTGTAGTTCATCTCGAACGAGCCGCCCCGCTGTCCAGGGTTCTGGAACAGCGTGACAAGCGCCAGCACGAGGAGAAAGATGATCACCCAGAGGGCGAAGTTCCGGACGTTCGGATTCATTACCGATCGATCGCCTTGGTGAGGCCCGGGGCCGAGAAGGCATGGTCCGGACGCGTTGCGTAAGCTCTATTTAGGTTCGAGACCGCGAATTGCCAAGTGAACGCCAACAGGGAACGCCAACCAGGGAACGCGAAAGAGCGAACGCTCACGATCCCCGCCATCGGCTTACCGGGATCCCGGCGAAGCTCAGGCTTGGACCAGCATGCCACTGACGCCTTTGCGGATCATGAAGATCCGTCCGCCTTCGTTAAAGCGCGCCGACCCCGCCGACGTTCCTTCTCCGCCGAAATCGTGACCTGACCAAGGCCGTCGAGCGCCGTCACCGCCCCGGCCAGGCTGCGGGTAAGCCGGTGGCCCCGCCGCGCCGCAGCGGAAAGGTCGGCGGCCAGGCTCTCCAGCCGCTCCAGCCGGACGGGCCCGTGACGCTCGAGTTCGAGCTGCAGGACGCGCAGCATGATCTCGTCAGGCTCGCCCAGCAGCCCGGGCCCGAACACGCGCCGGTCGGCCTCTTGCGAGAGATGGCGCGCGTGGGCGGCGCGCGCCGCCTCGTCCAGCGCGGCGTCCGCCCGCGCGGCGCGCCGGGCCAGCGCCGCCAGTCGGGCGGCGTCCAGCCCCTCCTCCGCCAACATTGCGGCCAAACGGCGTGTCCGAGTTCGACCGAAGCGGGGATCTGCGTTGGAGGGGTCGCGCAGCCAGTCCTGCCCTGCTTGCGTCAGCGTGGCCAGCAGTCGCGATTTCGAAACGTCGAGAAAGGGCCTGACGAGGAACAGCCCGCCGAGCGGCCTCGATTTCCTCATCGCCGCAAGGCCCCTCACTCCGGAGCCGCGGGTGAGGCGCATCAGCACCGTTTCGGAGAGGTCGTCGCGGTGGTGCGCCGTCACGATATGCGTCGCGCCGACCCGTTCGGCTTGCTGGGCGAGCAGGGCGTAGCGCGCCTCGCGCGCCGCCGCGTGGATGCGGGTGGCGGGCTTGCGGCCCGTCCAGCGCAGCACGGCGTGGGGGACCCGGCGTTCGGCGCACCATTCCGCCACCCGCTCCGCCTCCCCGGCCGACTCCGGCCGCAGTCCGTGATCGACCGTCGCGGCGAACAAGGGCGGCGCGCCGCCACGTTCGCGCCAGAGCGCGGCGAGATGAAGCAGGGCGACGGAATCCGGCCCCCCCGAGACCGCGAGCAGCACGCCCGCGCAGCCGGCGTCCCGACCGATCAGCGGGGCCAGCAGCGTCGCGGCTTCATCGGGGACGATGGGGTCGTCGGGGCCGGCGGGCATCTCCGGGCGCGCCGGTCAGCAATTGCCGCGACGAGCCTCGCGCTCGATCGAGGCCCGCAGCTCGGGCGAGGCGGAAGGATACTTGCGGCCGATTTCGCCCAGCGTGGCGCAGGCCTGTTCCGGCTGGCCCATGCCGCGGAGCGACATCGACAGCTTCAGCAGGCTTTCCGGCGCGACCCTGGAGGAGCCGAAGCTCTTGTAGATTTTGAGATACTGCTCGACCGCGTCCGGATAGCGGGCGCGCTGGTAATAGGTCTCGGCCAGCCAGTACGTGGCCTCGGGAGCCATCCTGTCGCGCGGGTAGGTTTGCAGGAACTGCCGCAGCGCCATCTCCGCCTGATCGTACTGGCGCTGCTTCACGAGCCCGACAGCCATGGCGTACTCGTCGGCAGCCAGCCCCGTTCCGACCGACGTGGCGGGCGGAGCCGAACCGGTGACCAGCGGCGCGCCCGGCGCGGGAACCGGCTCCGGCGGCAGGCCGGGGGCCGAAAGGCCGCCGAGCCTGCGCGGGGCGGTGCTGAGGTCGAGCGGACCCGGCTGGGCGTCGTCGTCGGCGAGCAGGCCGCCGTCGTCCAGCGCACCGCGCGGCAGGGCGATCTCCGGCCCGGGAAGAGGTGGCGCCGGGGCAGCGGCGTCGGACGGCAGGCTTCCGAGCACGCGGGGCGCGCCGGGAGCGTTCGGCTGCTGGGCGGGGTCGAAGGCGTCGCCGCGCTTCTGCGGGACCGGCTGCGGGGTGGGCGGAGCGGCCGGTCGGGGCGGGGACGCGGCGGGCGTCGCGCCGGCGGACGGCCGGGCCGAAGCGGCCGGCTTCATGTCCTGGAACCGGAACTCGACATCCTGCTCGAACTTCTGGAGCCGGTCCTGCAACGTCTTGTTCTGGAACTGGAGCTGCTCGATCTGGCCCGACATCTGGCGCAGCTGGCTTTCCAGCCGGTTCACCCTCAGCAGCAGGTCGGCCGCGTCCTGGGCGCGCGTGGGCGCGGCGGTCGCGAGGAGCAACAGGGCTGCGAAGGCCCAGGCGAACTGGCGGGTCATGGCGCGATCTTCATCGAAGAGAGTTGACGACCGCATCTAACATGGTGCGCCCCGCGGGCCAAAATGTGGTTCCGCGGGGACGCAAACGTGGCCTTGGCCGCTGCGTCGAGATCGGCAGCCGCCGAAAGGGCTTACATGCCGGCCGCGCCACCGAGCACGGTGACCGCGCGGCGGTTCTGAGACCAGCAGGAGATGTCGTCGCACACCGCGACCGGCCTCTCCTTGCCGTAGGAGATCGTCTTGATTCGGCCGGCGTTCACGCCGCGGGACGCCAGGTAGTCGCGAGCCGCCTGGGCGCGGCGCGCGCCGAGCGCGAAATTGTACTCGCGCGTGCCGCGCTCGTCGGCGTGACCCTCCATGGTGATCTGGTAGCGCGGGTACTGGTTCAACCACTGCGCCTGCTTGTCGAGCGTCGCCGTCGCCGTGGGGGTCAGATCCGACGAATCCGTCTCGAAGAACACGCGGTCGCCGACGTTCACGACGAAGTCCTGCGCCGAGCCCGGCGCGCCGCCGCCCGCGCCCATGCCGCCGAGGCCGCCCGGCCCCGCGCCGAGGCCGGCCGCGTCGGCCGCCTTGTCGGACGAACAGGCGGCGAGCGTCATGGCCGCGCCGAGCGCGAAAGCCAGTTTGGCGACATGCGCCGCGCGAACGAAACCCGTCATGGACTACTCCTTGTCAGTGGGCGTGACATTGAATGGTTAGCCCGACCCTTACGCCCGGTTGGTTAAGCGAAGGTTCTGTCAACCCTGACCGAAGGTTTCGGAGCGGTGTGGCCGGCGAGTCGTTGGCTCCATGGTTAACCGGGCGTGAATGGCCAAACTGCGGCGGCGCGGCTGACGAAAATGGCCGGGACGAGCCCGGCCATTCGAAATATCGGCGATGACGCGCCGGCGACACGCCGACTGAAGGAAGAGGCTTACTCCTCGCCGTCCTCGTCGCGGGGCCGCTTGAGCTGCTTGAGCTTGGCGAACACGGTGTTGACGTCGATCGCCTCTTCCTCTTCCGGCTCCTTCTTCGCGGTGAGCGAGCCGAAGGGGGAGGCCGGTGCTTCCTCCCGGGCAGTCGTCACCTCGGCCGGCAGCAGGGTCTGGTTGCCCTCCTCCGCCGCCACGGCCGGGCGGTCCTTGGCGGAGCGCGCGACCTCGAAGTCGAGGTCGATCTGCGAGCACAGGCCCAGCGTCACGGGGTCCATCGGGGCCAGCTGCGCCGTATTCCAGTGAGTGCGGTCGCGGATCTGCTGGATGGTCGTCTTGGTCGTGCCGACGAGGCGCATGATCTGCGCGTCCTTCAGCTCGGGATGGTTGCGCAGCAGCCAGAGGATGGCGTTGGGGCGGTCGTGACGGCGCGACAGCGGGGTGTAGCGAGGGCCCTTCTTGCGCTTCTGCTCGGGAAGGCGGACCGAGGACACCGCCAGCTTCATGCGATAGTTCGAATCCTTCTCGGCCCGCTCGATCTCCTCGCGGGTGAGCTGGTTCGCGCTGACCGGATCGAGGCCCTTGATGCCCGCCGCGACCTCGCCGTCGGCGATGCCCTTCACCTCGAGCGGATGCAGATTGCAGAACGCCGCGATCTGGTCGAACGAGAGGGACGTGTTGTCGACCAGCCAGACGGCGGTCGCCTTCGGCATCAGCGGGCCTGTGCTCATGTCGGTCTCCTTGGCGAAACCTCGCATTGGCGAGGGCAAGGCGGCTCGCGCTCCGACCGGGCCTTCCGGCCGGAGCCCCGATCACGCCTGACTAAACGGGGATTGCCCTCCATATAAGCCGCGCGGTGCGCCGATGCAATTCACCATTCGGCACGCGGTGGCGGCCGGGCGAAACCGCGCTTTCCCGGTCAGTCCACGGTGAGCACGATCTTGCCGATATGCGCGCCGCTCTCCATCAGGGCGTGGGCCTGCGCCGCCTGTTCCAGCGGGAAAGTGGCGTGGACAAGCGGCCGTACCCGCCCGGGCCCGACCAGCGGCCAGACCCGCGCCTCGAGCTCAGCGGCGATCGCCGCCTTCTCCGCCACCGAGCGCGAGCGCAGCGTCGAGCCCGTGTGGGTCAGGCGCTTGAGCATGATGCGCCGGAAATCGACCTCCGCCACCGACGAGCCCTGGAAGGCGATCTGCACGACCCGCCCGTCCATCGCCGCCGCTTCATAATTGCGCTGGATGTAGTCGCCGCCCACCATGTCGAGAATGACGTCGACGCCCCTCCCGCCGGTCGCCTGCTTCGCCTCGGCGACGAAGTCCTGCGTCTTGTAGTTGATCGCGAGGTCCGCCCCGAGCCGCAGACAGGCGGCACATTTCTCGTCGGAACCCGCGGTGACGAGTACCCTGGCCCCGAACGCCTTGGCGAGCATGATGGCGGTGGTGCCGATGCCCGACGTGCCGCCATGCACCAGCAGCGTCTCGCCCTCTTTCAGGCGGCCGCGCTCGAACACGTTGGTCCAGACGGTGAAGAACGTCTCCGGCATCGCCGCGGCGTCCACCAGCGACAGACCATCCGGCACGGGCAGCGCGTTGCTCTCGTGCACGGTACAAAATTGGGCGTAGCCGCCGCCGGCGACGAGCGCGCAGACGCGATCGCCGATCGACCAGCGCGTCACGCCTTCGCCCACCGCCGCCACCGTGCCGGCTATCTCGAGGCCCGGAATGTCGGACGCGCCCGGCGGCGGCGGGTACAGCCCCTTGCGCTGCATGACGTCCGGCCTGTTGACCCCGGCCGCCGCCACCGCGACCAGAACCTCCCCCGCTCCGGGCACAGGGACCGGCCGCGTGCCCGGAACCAGCGCCTCGGGTCCGCCGGGCCGTTCGATGGCGATGGCCGTCATGTCGCGTGGGAGCGGAGTGGTCATGCGGTTCTTGCTCCTTGAGCCGTCCGGATTCGCGCCCTCGGCGCGGCGGTCTTGAGAGACGGCCGATTTTCTTACTACACTGGCGCGATCGTCCAGAGCGGACCTAGAACCAGGGACATGCCATGGCCGACCCGTTCACGGAAGAACTGCCGCGCCCCAAACCCGCCATGCACGAGATCGGGCAGGATCTCTCCATGCTGTCGGTCGACGAGCTCGCGGAGCGCGCCGAGATGCTGCGCGCCGAGATCGCCCGCATCGAGACGGCGAAGGCGGCGAAGCTCGACTCCCGCCGCGCAGCCGAGGGCTTCTTCAAGATGTGATCCGGGACCGGCGTGGGCCCGCAATGGCTGCCTCGCCGGCGGCCGGGCGGCCATTCGGAATCCGTTAATATTAACCCGGAATTTACCTTTCGAGGGTAAGACGGTCCCATCCAGACCTTCTGGATGTGAGTGGCTCCTGTCCACTCTGTTTGACGCCTCCCTGAATACCACCTTCACGGCCGCCTCCGGGCGGCCTCTTTTTGACGCCCGCACGGCCGTCTCCGGGCGGTCTCCTATCGGCGCGTGTCCGATTCGGCGCGCCAGCCCCTCCGTCTCCTCCCCGTTGTTTTTCCGCGGTAAGGTTAACGAAACGTTGCTGCGGCGCGGCCGCGCGCGGCGCGTTAGGTTGTGTCGTTCGCGACCCGCCGGGAGCCGATCCCGTTCGCATGCGTTGCAGCCAAAAGGATGTTGGAAGGGCGTTGGGGAATGAGCGACGTGCAGTGGGGCCGCAGGCTGGACGAGCCCGTCTCGTTCGCGGAATCGTTTGTCCACTCGGACGCGTTCAAGGTTCTGTTTCGCGAGGGCATGGACCTCGTTGAAAGCACGGCGGCCTATCTCGACGGCGAGGGCCGCGAGCAGGCGAAAGCCCTGCCGCGCATGATCGCCCTCTCCTACGCCAGCGAGAGCATGCGCCTCACGACGCGGCTGATGCAGCTCGCCTCCTGGCTGCTGCTGCAGCGCGCCGTGGCCGAGGACGAGCTGTCCGTCGAGGAGGCCCGGGCGCAAAAGGACAAGGTCCGCCTCTCGCACCAGGCGCCGGTGAACGGCCCGGACGGCGTTGACGAACTGCCGCAGCAGCTGAAGGACCTGGTCAGCCAGTCGCTGCGCCTGCAGGAGCGCATCCTGCACCTCGACAGCCTGATGGAAGGCCGCGCCGAGCCGCGCCCCGCCATGCCCAATCCCGTCGCTATGCAGCACCTGCTACTGCACAACGCCTTTTCCATCTGATTTCCGCCCGGCCGGCGCGCGCCTCCCGCCATCCGGCCGCCCGGCCTCCACGCACCTCCCAAACGCAAAAAGGCCCCGGACTCGGGGCCTTTCAGCATTGGCGCCCGGCGAGCCGAGCGAAGCGCGAATCTTAGCGACCCAGGCCGAAGCCGCCGAACTTGCTGTTGAAGCGCGACAGGCGGCCGCCGCGGTCCATCAGCTGCTGCTGGCCGCCCGTCCAGGCCGGATGGGACTTGGAGTCGATGTCGAGCTGCATCACGTCGCCCTCCTTGCCCCAGGTGGAGCGGGTGAAGAACTCCGTGCCGTCAGTCATGACGACCTTGATGGTGTGATAGTCGGGGTGGATCTCGGCCTTCATCGTATTCCTCGCAGGTCGCAGCAGCGCCCCGTTTCGTCTATAGGGACTGGGAAATGGGATTGCCGCCCCTATAGCGCAGCCTGCCTGCGCGCACAAGCGGCGCGACCGAGTTTGCAGAGTCTGGCGAAGAAGGCTTGATATGAGTGACGCGGCCACACAAGCGCTGACGCCCGAGGGCGCCGACGCGAAGGACAAGAAGACTTCCCTGCGGGCGCTGCTGCCCCTTCTTCCCTATGCCCTGCGCTACCGAGGCCGCATCGCCGCCGCGCTGGTGGCCCTCGTGGTGGCGTCGCTGGCCACGCTGGTGGTGCCGCTCGCGGTGCGGCGCATGGTCGACTACGGCTTCTCGCCGGAAGGCGCGGACCTCATCGACCGGTATTTCGGGGTGATGATCCTCGTCGTCGCCGTGCTCGCCGGAGCCAGCGCCTCCCGCTACTACTTGGTGATGACGCTGGGCGACCGGGTGATGTCGGACGTGCGGACGGCCGTGTTCACGCACCTCACCCGCCTCGACCCCGGCTTCTACGACACGGTGAAGTCGGGCGAGATCGTCTCGCGCCTCACCGCCGACACCACCCAGATCCGCTCCGCCTTCGGGTCGAGCGCCTCGGTGGCGCTGCGCAACCTGGTGCTCTTTATCGGCGCCGCCGCCATGATGGTGATCACCAGTCCGCGCCTGTCGTCGCTGGTGCTGATCGCCATTCCGGTGATCGTGCTGCCGCTCGTCGCCTCCGGCCGGTCCGTGCGCCGGCGTTCGCGGCTGGCCCAGGATCGGCTGGCCGACGCGTCCGCCTACGCCACCGAGGCCATCGGCTCGACCCGCGTCATGCAGGCCTTCACCGCCGAACCCTCGGCCGTGGCGCGCTTCAGCGCCGCCGTGGAGGAGGCGTTCGAGGCCTCGCGGGCGACGACGATGGCGCGCGCGATGCTCACCGCCGTGGCGATCTTCCTGATCTTCGCCAGCGTCGTCGCGGTGCTGTGGTACGGCGCGCAGGACGTGCTCTCCGGGCAGATCACCGGCGGCCGCCTGTCGCAGTTCGTGCTCTACGCCGTGTTCGCCGCGGGTGCGCTGGGCGAACTCTCGCAGGTGTGGAGCGAGGTGAGCGCCGCCGCCGGAGCGGCGGGCCGCATCGCCGAGATCCTGGCCGTCAAGCCGCGCATCGAAGCGCCTGCCCAGCCGCTGGCGCTGCCGGAACCGCCGCTCGGGACCGTCGAGTTCCGCGACGTGCGGTTCGCCTATCCGAGCCGGCCCGACGGCCCCATCCTGCACGGCCTCCACCTGTCGGTGGCACGCGGCGAGCGCGTCGCGGTGGTCGGGCCTTCGGGGGCCGGCAAGAGCACGCTGGTGCAGCTGCTGCTGCGCTTCTACGACCCGCTGAGCGGCGACGTTCTGGTCGACGGCGTGCCGATCACCCGCGTCGATCCGCGCGCCCTGCGCCGGCGCATGGCGTTCGTGCCGCAGGATCCGGTGGTGTTCGGGGCCACCATCGCCGAGAACATCCTGTACGGACGGCCGGACGCGAGCCGCGCCGACATGGAGCGCGCCGCCGCGCTGGCCGCCGCCGACGAGTTCATCCGGGCGCTGCCGCAGGGCTACGAGACGCGCGTCGGCGAGCGCGGCGTGACGCTGTCGGGCGGCCAGCGCCAGCGCATCGCCATCGCCCGCGCAATCCTCCGCGACGCGCCGATCCTGCTCCTCGACGAGGCCACCTCGGCGCTCGACGCCGAGAGCGAGACGCTGGTGCAGGCGGCGCTCGACCGGCTGATGGAAGGCCGCACGACCATCGTCATCGCGCACCGCCTCGCCACCGTGCTGAAGGCCGACCGCATCCTGGTCATGGACGAGGGCCGCATCGTCGAGCAGGGCACTCACGCGGAGCTCGTCAACGCCGGCGGGCTCTACGCCCGACTGGCGCGCCTGCAGTTCGAGGCGGGCGCGGCGGCGCTCAGCCTCGACCGCGCGGCGGAATGACGGACGATCCGGCCGCCGGGCCCCGCCTCAGACGAGCGGCCCGGCCGGCCGCTTCATGTGCAAGATCGGCAGGCCTGAGCGTTCGCTGACGCCCGTGCCCACGGTGACGAAGCCCTCGCGCCCGTAGAACCGCACGGCGCGGGGATTGTCGACGTTGACGTGCAGCTCCAGCCCTCCCGGAGCGCGCTCGACAGCGTGCGCCAGCAGCGTCCGCGCGAGCCCCGTGCCCCACAAGGCGGGCGCGATGGCGATCTGGTCGAGATAGCCGGTCGGGGGGTCGACGGTAAGAAGCCCGACAAGGCGCGCGCCCTGCTCGGCCACGACGATCTCCGCCCCCGCGGCCGCGAGGGCGTCGAGATGGGCGGCGAACCAGTCCCGCCGCGCGTCGAAGTCGAAGTCGGGCAGCACGGAGCGCCACGCCGCCACCCACAGCTCGGTCAGCGCGGGCAGGTCGTCCGCGCGCAGGGCCCGCAATGAGGTCGCGTCGCCGGCCATGGCGGCCTCCTCAGCGTTCGGTGAGCTTCAGCTCGATCCGGCGGTTGCGGCGATAGGCTTCCTCGCTGTCGCCGAGTTCGAGCGGCTGGAACTCGCCGAACCCGGCCGCCACCAGCCTCTGCGGCGGCACGCCCTTGGAGATCAGGTACTGCACCACCGCGATGGCACGCGACGCGGAGAGCTCCCAGTTGTTCTTGAACTGGCCCGCGCCCGAGAGCGGCCGCTTGTCGGTATGGCCGTCGACGCGCAGCACCCAGGGGATGTCGGCCGGGATCTGCTTGTCGAGGTCGACCAGCGCCTGGCTGAGCTTGTCCATTTCCTGCTGGCCGGCGGGGTTCAGCGTCGCCTGGCCGGGATCGAAGAACAGCTCCGACTGGAAGACGAAGCGGTCGCCGACGATGCGGATGTCCGGCCTGTTGCCGAGCACCTGCCGCAGGCGGCCGAAGAACTCGGAGCGGAAGCGCGCCAGCTCCTGCACTTTCTGCGCGAGGGCGACGTTGAGCCGCGAGCCGAGATCGGCGATGCGCGCCTGGGATTCCTTGTCGCGCTGCTCGGAAGCGTCCAGGGCCGCCTCGAGGGAGGCGAGTTGGCGGCGCAGCGCGGCGATCTGCTGGTTGAGGATCTCGACCTGCGACAGCGCCCGCGCGGAAACCTGCTTTTCGGCATCCAGCTGGCGGTTGAGGGCGGAGACCTGCCCGCCCGACGACGCCGCGCTGGCGCTGCTGGAGTCGACCTGGCCCTGAAGCCGGCTGCGCTCCGCCTCGCTGGCCTTCAGCGTGTCGGTCAGCATGGCGATGTTGTCCTCGAGGGACTTGCGGTTGATCTTCTCGAGGGCCAGCAGGTCGGTCAGCTCCGAGATCTGCCGGTTGAGGCGCGTCAGCGCAGTGTCCTTGTCGGTCACCTGCTGGCTCAGGAAGAACTGCGCCAGCACGAACACCGTGAGCAGGAAGACGATCGCCAGCACCAGCGTGGACAGGGCGTCCACGAAGCCGGGCCAGTAGTCGATCGTCCTCTGCCCGCGACGGGTCCGGCTTCCGGCCATCGTCTCTCCTCAGTCCCGCCGGCGCGCCACGGTCACAGCCGGTCGGGCTCCGGCGCGAGCCGTTCCAGCACGCGCTTCATCTCCGCCTCGCGGGCGGCCTGTGCCTCCACCCAGTCGCGGATCAGTTGCTGCTCCGAGCGCATGTGCTGCACCAGCGCCTGGATGCCCTCGGCGAGGTTCGCCAGAGCCTGGGTGGTGTTGCGCCCGCCGCCCTGTTCGAGCACGGCCACGGTGAGGCGGTCCAGCACGGCGCGCAGGTCCGACGCGCCGTCGAGGGCCGGCAGGCCTTCCACGCCCGGCTCGGACACCGTGGTGGTCAGCCAGTCCTCCAGCTCGTTGTAAAATCGGTTCTGCGCCTGGCCGGCCTGCAGGTCGAGGAAGCCGAGCACCAGCGAGCCGGCGAGGCCGAACAGCGAGGACGAGAACGAAATGCCCATACCGCCGAGCGGGGCGGCGAGGCCGCTCTTGAGGTCCTCGAACATCAGCGCGGCGTCGGCGCCGCTCTTCATGGTCGAGATGACCCGCCCCACCGAGCCGACCGTCTCCAGCAGGCCCCAGAACGTACCGAGCAGGCCGAGGAACACCAACAGGCCGGTGAGGTAGCGGCCAATGTCGCGCCCCTCGTCCAGGCGCATGCCCACCGTGTCGAGAATGGCGCGCAGGGTCGCGGTGCTGACGCCGGCGCCCTGCCGGTTGGCGAGCAGCGTCGCCATCGGCATCAGCAGCACCGGCTTGTCCTGCGGCATCAGCCCGGGCTCGGCCCGGCGGAAGCTGTTGACCCAGCGCACTTCCCGAAACAACCGGATGACCTGCCGGAAGGCCAGCACCACGCCGATGAACAGCACGCCGAAGATGACGCCGTTGAGCGCCGGGTTGGCCATGAAGGCGCTGGCGATCGCCCGGTAGAGGATCAGCGCCACGAACCCCGCCAGCACGATGAACACCGCCATCCGCACCACGTAGATGCGCGGCGGCGAGAGGCGATGGGGGTCGAGCGGGTCTGCCATTGGTCCTCAGCGAATCCGACTTGGGGCAAGCGCCACGATCAATTTCGCCGCCATGCAACGCTCAGGCAAGCGGCGGGGGCCGGTGAACACGGGAAAATCGACGTTCCCGGCCTCAGGCGACCGAGCGCGCCTCCTTCAGCATGGTGAGAAGCGCCGCGTGCATCGCCTCGTTCCCGCACACGATGGTGTCGGCGGCCAGCACGTCGTCCTTTCCCCAGGCGTCGGAGACGAATCCGCCGGCCTCGCGCACCATCAGCGCCCCCGCGCAGCAGTCCCACGAGTTCAGGCCCTGCTCCCAGTACGCGTCGTAGCGGCCGGCGGCCACATAGGCCAGGTCGAGCGCCGCCGCGCCCATGCGGCGGACGCCCGAGGTCTTCACCATCACCTTTGCAAGCTGCTTCAGGAAGCCGGGGTGGTCGCGTCGGCCGATTGTCGGGATGCCGGTCGCGAACACGGCGTCGAGCGTGTCGGTGCGCTGCGCCACGCGCATGCGCTTGTTGTTTATGTACGCGCCCTTGCCCCGCTCGGCGATGAACAGCTCGTCCTTGGCGGGGTCGTAGACCACGCCGGCGACGATGACGCCGTCGCGGACAAGACCCAGCGAAATGGCGAAGTGCGGGATGCCGTGCAGGAAGTTGGTGGTGCCGTCGAGCGGGTCGAGGTGCCAGTAGTGCATGCCGTCGCGCGCCTCGACGCGCCCGCTCTCCTCCATGACGAAGCCGAAATCCGGTCGCGCCTTGAGGAGGGATTCCCGGATCACCGTCTCGGCCCGATGGTCGGCGGCCGACACGAAGTCGCCCGGCCCCTTGCGCGACACCTGGAGGTTCTCGACCTCGCCGAAGTCGCGGCGCAGTCCCTTGGCCGCCTTCATCACGGCGTCGACCATCACGGTCATGAGGGGTGAGCGGATCATGGTGGCTCCTGCAGGCTGTCACGGGCCGCGGCGGGGCGGCGGAACTGGGGCGGGCATGGGCCTCGCGGGCCGTTCATCAACGTCATGCGGCCCGGCGCGTCAAGTTCCGCGTCCCCATGGGCCGCCTGGCGGCGGGGCTACGCGCCCGATCTTGCCCTAGCCGAAACCGTCGAGCCAGCGGCGCGCCGCGTCCTCGGCGCGGTCGCGCTCGGCCGGGGTGAGGCCGCGCAGCGCGTCGTCGAGCCACTGGTCGGCCATGCCGCGCGCGCTGGCGAGCTGGTGCCACTTTGCGGCGGCGACGAGGTCCTTCGGCAGGCCCCGCCCCGCGGCGTAGATGCGCGCCAGGCGGTTCTGCGCCACCGGATTGCCGAGCTCCGCGGCGCGGCGGAACATCTTGGCCCCCGCCGTCTCGTCGCGCGTGACGCCCTCGCCGTTGAACAGCATGATGGCGTATTCCACCATCGCGGCGCCGTTGTGGTTCTCGGCCGCCAGCGACAGCCACATCGCCGCCTGCGCCGGGTCGCGTTGCACCCCGCGCCCCTGCTTGAACAGCACGCCCATGGCGTATTGGGCCTCCGGCTCGGAGGACTCGGCGGCGCGGCGGAACAGGTCGATGGCGCGCGCGTCGCTCTGGGGGGTGTTCTCCGCGAGAAGCAGCAGGCCGAGATTGTAGGCGGCGGCCGGCGTCTTCGGCGCGGCGCTTTCGAGCAGCCGGCGGCCGGCGGCGGGATCCTTGGCCACGCCTCGGCCGTCCAGCGTCAGCATGGCCAGCGCGAACGCGCCCTGCGCGTCGCCGCGCGCCGCCGCCAGGCGATACCACTCGCCGGCCTTGGTCCAGTCCTGCCGGACGCCGTAGCCGTTGGCGTAGAGCTCGCCGATGAGCGTCATCGCCGCGCCGTCTGACGGGTCGGTCTCGATCCGCTTCGACGCCTCGCGGAAGGCGGTGAGGTAGAGCCCGCGCTGGAACGCGCCGTAGGCGAGGTCGGTGACCGGGCCATAGGCCCCCGGCCGGCGGGCATAGGCGGTCGGGCCGCCCGGGAGCACCGGCTCGGGCGTGGCCGAGAGCGTCGGCGCGCCGGGCGTGGCGTCCGGTCGCAACACGTTCTGGGCGGCCGCCGGCGCGACGCCGGCGAGCGCCAGCAGAAGCCAGGGCAGCGCGCGGCGCATGCTCAACGCCGCGCCTCCGGCGCCTGGGCGATGGCGGCCAGCGCGCCGCGCACCGCCTCGGCCGCGCTGCCGGGCCGCGCGAAGCAGTCCGGACCCAGCGCGACGAACTCGCATCCGGTCGCCGCCATGTCGCCGGCCTGCCCGGTCTCGGCGACGTAGCCGACGCAGGGCACCTCGAACAGCTCGGCCCACCAGCCGACACGCTCCAGCACGCCGGACAAAGGCGGCGCGGAGCCGTCCTCGCGCGGTTCGCCGAACAGCACGTAGTCGCAGCCCGTCTCGGCCGCCTCCATCGCGTCGTGGCGGGCGCGCAGCCCGCCGACGCCGACGATGCGCTCGTGCGGCTTGAGGGCCTGCAGCGTCGGGCCCAGCGCCTCGGGCCCGGTGAGGTGGACGCCGTCCGCGCCGGCGCGCGCCACGATGGGCGCTGCGTCCTCCAACAACGCCGCCGCGCCGGCCTCCTGCACGATGGCGACGAGCGGCTTCACCGCCTTTGTCAGCGTGCGCTCGTCGAAAGCGGGCAGGCGCAGGATCACCGCGTCCACGCGGCCGGCGGCGAGCGCGGCCCGCAGTTCGGCAGCGAGCGGGCCAGGCCAGGACTCCGGTGTGGCGGAGGCCGGAACCGGCGGCGTCATCAGAACGAGGCGGGCGCGGTCGGTCATGGTCCTGCGGCGGCTTCCGGCGGGGCGACGCCCCGGCCATTGACGATGAAAGCCCCCGCCGTTTCCGGCGAGGGCGCGAAGGCTGCGGGGCCGGAGCCCCGGCGCGGCCTGTGCAGTCTACTCGGCGGCCTTCGCGGCGCCAAACTGCGGGTCGAGCGCGCCGGAGGCGTAGCGCTTGGCCATCTCGGCCGGCGGCAGGATGCGGCCGATCTTCGACGCCTTGCCGGCCGTCCAGAACTCCTCGAGCCGCTGCTTGCACAGCTTGGTCATCGCTTCCATGGCGGGCTTGAGGTACTTGCGCGGGTCGAACTCGCCCGGCTGCTCGGTCAGTACCTTGCGGATCTGGCCCGTCATCGCCATGCGGTTGTCGGTGTCGATGTTGATCTTGCGGACGCCGTGCTTGATGCCGCGCTGGATCTCCTCCACCGGCACGCCCCAGGTCTGGGGCATTTTGCCGCCGTACTGGTTGATGATGTCCTGGAGGTCCTGCGGCACCGAGGACGAACCGTGCATCACCAGGTGCATGTTCGGCAGCTTGCGGTGGATCTCCTCGATCACGTGCATGGCGAGGATGGCGCCGTCGGGCTTGCGCGAGAACTTGTACGCGCCGTGCGAGGTGCCCATGGCGATGGCCAGCGCGTCGACCTTGGTGGCGCGCACGAACTCGACCGCCTCGTCCGGGTTGGTGAGCAGCTGGTCGTGGCTCAGCTTGCCCTCGGCCCCGTGGCCGTCCTCCTTGTCGCCCATGCCGGTCTCGAGCGAGCCGAGCACGCCCAGTTCGCCTTCCACCGAGATGCCGCCGAGATGGGATATCTGGACCACTTGGCGGGTGACGCCGACATTGTACTCCCAGTCGCCCGGCGTCTTGCCGTCCTCCTTGAGGGAGCCGTCCATCATCACGGAGGTGAAGCCCGCCTGGATCGCGGTCATGCAGGTGGCGGCGTTGTTGCCGTGGTCGAGATGCACGCAGACGGGAATGTGCGGATAGATCTCCGTCACCGCGTCCATCATGTGCTTGAGCATGATGTCGTTGGCGTACTGGCGCGCCCCGCGCGAGGCCTGGATGATGACCGGGGCGTCGACCGCGTCGGCCGCGGCCATGATCGCCAGCGCCTGCTCCATGTTGTTGATGTTGAAGGCAGGGACGCCGTAGCCGTGCTCGGCGGCGTGGTCCAGCAACTGCCTCAGCGTGATCCGCGACATCGCTCTCTCCTGAATGTTCTTGCGCGCAGGTGTGACGGTCGTTCGTGTCTATAAGATGTTCCGGATGCATCCGAAACAGCTGAAGCCCGGCAACGGTTCAGACTTTCAGACAGGGGACTTTCGCGCCGTGCCGGCCCGCGTCAGGCGCGCAGGACGCGGACGCCCGGCAGGTCCTTGCCTTCCAGCCACTCGAGGAACGCCCCGCCCGCCGTCGACACGTAGGAGAACGCCTCGCCGACGCCGGCGTGGTTGAGCGCCGACACCGTGTCGCCGCCGCCCGCCACGGAGAGCAGTTCGCCCGCCCGCGTCAGCCGCGCCGCCTCGCGGGCCACCGCCGTGGTGCCCGCGTCGAACGGCTCCAGCTCGAACGCGCCGAACGGGCCGTTCCAGACCAGCGTCCGGGCCTTGGCCAGCCGGGCGTTCACGGCGGCGATCGAGGCCGGGCCGATGTCGAGGATCATGTCGTCCGGCCCCACGCCGTCGACCGACACGACCTTGCTCGGCGCGTGGGCCTTGAACTCGGAGGCGACGGTGGCGTCCACGGGCAGCACGATCTCGCAGCCGGCGGCCTTGGCGGCGTCGAGAATGGCGCGCGCTGTGTCGAGCAGGTCCTTCTCGCACAGCGACTTGCCGACCGCCTTGCCCTGCGCGGCGAGGAAGGTGTTGGCCATGCCGCCGCCGATGACGAGGACGTCGACCTTCTTCACCAGGTTGCCGAGCAGGTCCAGCTTCGACGACACCTTGGCGCCGCCCACCACGGCGAGCACCGGGCGGCGCGGGGCCTCGAGCGCCTTCGACAGCGCCTCGACCTCCGCCTGCATGGTGCGTCCGGCATAGGCCGGCAGCACGTGGCCCAGCCCCTCCGTGGACGCGTGGGCGCGGTGCGCGGCGGAGAACGCGTCGCTCACCCAGATGTCGCCGTTTTCGGCCAGTGCCTTCACGAAAGCCGGGTCGTTCTTCTCCTCCTCCGGATGGAAGCGGGTGTTCTCCAGGAGCACGATGTCGCCCGGCTTCATCGCGTCGACCGCCGCATTCGCGGCCGGGCCGACGCAATCCTCCGCGAAGCCCACGGGCCGGCCGAGATGCCGCGCCACCTCTTTGGCCACGGGAGCCAGCGAGTCTTTCTCGGAGCGGCCCTTCGGCCGGCCGAAATGGGCGAGCAGGATCACCTTGCCGCCCTTGTCGGCGATCTCGCGGATGGTCGGCAGCACGCGGTCGATGCGCGTGGCATCGGTGACGACGCCGTTGTCCATCGGCACGTTGAGGTCGACGCGGAGCAGGACGCGCTTGTTGGCGACGTCGACGGAGTCGAGAGTGCGGAAGGCGGTCATGGGCCCCTCTGATCGCTTGGCGTGACAGCAAAACGCCCCCGCCGCGTCGGGCGGGGCGGGGGCGCGAACTCGCGGGGAACGCGGGCGCTGATCAGATCAGCTTGCCCAGCGCCACCGCCGTGTCGGACATGCGGTTCGAGAAGCCCCACTCGTTGTCGTACCAGGAGAGGACCGACACCAGCGTGCCCTCCATCACCTTGGTCTGGTCCATGTGGAAGATCGACGAGTGCGGGTCGTGGTTGAAGTCGACCGAGACGTTCTTGTCGGTCGTGTAGCCGAGCACGCCCTTGAGCGGGCCATTGGCCGCGGCCTTGATGGCGTCGTTGATCTCTTCCTTCGAGGTCGCCTTGCGGGCGATGAACTTGAGGTCGACGACCGAGACGTTCGGGGTCGGCACGCGCATCGCGAAGCCGTCGAGCTTGCCGTTCAGCTCGGGCAGGACGAGCCCGACGGCCTTGGCGGCGCCGGTCGAGGTCGGGATCATCGAAAGGGCCGCCGCGCGGGCGCGGTAAAGGTCCTTGTGCATGGTGTCCAGCGTCGGCTGGTCGCCCGTGTAGGAGTGGATCGTCGTCATCATGCCGCGCTCGATGCCGACGGCCTCGTGCAGCACCTTGGCCACCGGGGCCAGGCAGTTGGTGGTGCAGGAGGCGTTCGAGATGACGAGGTGGTCCTTCGTCAGCTTGTCGTGGTTGACGCCGAACACCACGGTCAGGTCCGCGCCGTCGGCCGGGGCCGAGACGACGACGCGCTTGGCGCCGGCCGTCAGGTGCGCCGCCGCCTTGTCGCGCGAGGTGAAGATGCCGGTGCATTCGAGCGCGATGTCGACGCCGAGATCCTTGTGGGGAAGCTGGGCGGGGTCGCGCACCGCGGTCACCTTGATCGGGCCGCGGCCGACATTGATGGTGTCGCCCTCGACCGTGACCTGATGGGGGAAGCGGCCGTGCACGCTGTCGTAGCGCAGCAGGTGCGCGTTGGTCTCCACGGGGCCGAGATCGTTGACGGCCACGACCTCGATGTCGGTGCGGCCGGATTCGACGATGGCCCTCAGGACGTTCCGGCCGATGCGGCCAAAACCGTTGATCGCGACGCGGACAGCCATGGTTCACTCCCTCGCAAGCTGGTGACACACACCGCAGCCGGCAGGCGACTGGCCCGGGCTGCGCTCGAAACGCCGCCGCAGCGGTTCAGAGCCGGCTCGTCGCCTGCTCCGCCACCGCCTCGGCCGTAATGCCGAAATGCGCGTAGAGCTCCTTGTAGGGAGCGCTTGCGCCGAAGCCGGACATGCCGACGAACCCTCCGTCCGCGCCGACGATCCAGTCCCATCCCATGCGGATGCCGGCCTCGACCGCGACCTTGACGGGCGCGTCGCCGATCACGGCCGCCCGGACGGAAGCGGGCTGAGCGGCGAAGAGTTCCATGCACGGCACGGAGACCACGCGCGCGGCGACGCCGCGCGAGGCGAGGATCTGGCGCGCCGCCATGGCGATCTCCACCTCGGAGCCCGAGGCGAACAGGCTCACTTTGGCCTTGCCGCCCTCGGCCGGGGCCAGCTCGTAGGCGCCCTGGGCGCAGAGATTGGCCTTGCTGTGGGAGGTGCGCACCGGAACCAGGTTCTGGCGCGTCAGCGCCAACAGGCCCGGCGTGCGCTCGGCGGCGAGCGCCAGCTGCCAGCACTCCGCCGTCTCGACCGGATCGGCCGGGCGGAACACGTTGAGGTTGGGAATGGCGCGCAACGCCGCCAGGTGCTCCACCGGCTGGTGGGTGGGGCCGTCCTCGCCGAGGCCGATGGAATCGTGGGTCATCACGTAGACGACGCGCACGCCCATCAGCGCCGCGAGGCGGATGGCCGGGCGGCAGTAGTCGGTGAACACCATGAAGGTCGCGCCGGCCGGCACGACGCCGCCGTGCAGGGCGAGGCCGTTCATGGCGGCTGCCATGCCGTGCTCGCGGATGCCGTAGTGGATGTAGCGCCCGGCGAACTCGCCCGGCCCCACCACGGCGAGGTTCTTGGTCTTGGTGTTGTTGGACGGCGTCAGGTCCGCCGAGCCCAGCACCAGCTCCGGCATCGCCACGGTGATCGTCTCCAGCGCCACTTCGGAGGCCTTGCGGGTGGCGATCGTCTGGGGCTCCGCGGCAAGCCGCGCCTTCAGCGCGTCGATCGCCTCGTCCAGCCCGGCCGGGGGCCGGCCGGCGACACGACGCTCGAACTCGGCCCGCGCCCCGGCGTCCATCGCCCCCAGCCGCTTCGCCCAGCCCTCGCGCTCGCCGCGCGAGCGGGTCGCGGCCTGCCGCCACGCCTCGAGCACGCCCTCGGGCAGCGCGAAGGGCTCCGCCGGAAGGCCGAGCGCCGCCTTGGCCCCCGCCAGTTCCTCGGCGCCGAGCGCCTCGCCGTGCGCCTTGGAGGTGCCGGCGCGCTTGGGCGCGCCGTAGCCGATAATCGTCTTGCAGGCGATCATCGACGGACGGTCGGACGCCCGGGCGCGCTCGATGGCGGCGGCGATGGCGTCCGGGTCGTGCCCGTCGACGCGTTCGGCGCGCCAGCCGGCGGCCTCGAAGCGCTTCACCTGGTCGACCGAGTCCGACAGCGACAGCGGGCCGTCGATGGAGATGCCATTGTCGTCGAACAGCACGATCAGGCGGGACAGCCGCAGGTGCCCGGCGAGCGCGATGGCCTCCTGCGAGACGCCTTCCATCAGGTCGCCGTCCGAGGCCAGCACGTAGGTGTGATGATCGACGAGATCGCCGCCGAACTCGGCCGCCATCAGGCGCTCGCCGAGCGCCATGCCGACGGCGGTCGCGATGCCCTGGCCGAGCGGGCCGGTGGTCGTCTCGACTCCCGGAGTATGGCCGTACTCCGGATGGCCGGGGGTGGCCGAACCGAGCTGGCGGAACCGCTTCAGCTCGTCCAGCGTCACGCCCTCGACGCCGGTGAGGTAGAGCAGCGCGTAGAGCAGCATGGAGCCGTGGCCGGCCGACAGCACGAAGCGGTCGCGGTCCGGCCAGTTGGGCGCGGCGGGATCGAACTTCAGGAAGCGCGTGAACAGCACCGTGGCCACGTCCGCGGCGCCCATGGGCAGCCCGGGATGTCCCGACTTGGCCTTTTCGACGCCGTCCATCGCCAGGCTGCGAATGGCGTTGGCGAGGGCGGAATGCTGTGCGCGGGAAGTCATGGGCGGGGTCCAGGCTTGCGGGGGCGGGCTCCTGATAGCACCTCGCCCCCGCGAGTCAATGCGACCGGGAGCTGGAGCGCGGCTGAAATCGCGGCGGGAGAACCGCCCGGTCGGCACGGTCGGCGCGTTGACGCTCGGACGAACGGGGCTCTAGGATTCGGCCGGAACCGTCTGGCGGCGCGCTGATTCTCCCGTCGTCCCTGGCCAAGAGCGGAGCCCGATGCCCCTGACCGATACTTCCCCGCCAACGGCCGTCGACGAGGCGCTCGCGCGGCTGTCCGCCTCCCTCAGCGTGCTGGAGGCCGCCGTCGCGCGGCGGCTTGAGGCGGATCGCTCGAAGGGCACGCTGGAGACGGAACTGGCGCTGATGCAGGACGACCGAGCGCGGCTCGCCGTCGAGCTGGACGGCGCGCTGGCGCGCGCCAATCGGCTGGAGGACACGGCCGGCGAGCTGGCCGAGCGCATCGACCGGGCGATCGGCTCGGTGCGCGCCGTCGTCGAGAGCGCCAGCGAGGACTGAACGGGCGCCGCCCCAACGCGACGACAGCAGGGAGCCGAGAGTGGGCCAGGTCACCGTCACCATCGCCGCCAAGGTCTATCGCATCGCCTGCGACGACGGGCAGGAGGAGCATCTGCGCAACCTGGCCGCCGACGTCGACGCCAAGATCGAGGACATGCGCAAGGCCTTCGGCGAGATCGGCGACAACCGCCTGACCGTGATGGCGGCGATCACCTTCGTCGACGAGCGCCAGGAGCTGAAGGGCCGTCTGGCCAGGCTGGAGGCCGAGCTCTCCGAGCTACGCGCCCGCACCGGCCGCATGGCCGACTCGCTCGGCGAGGCGCAAGGCGAGATGGCCCGCGCCATCCACGAGGCCGCCGACCGCATCGAGAGCGTCGCCCGCCAGCTCGCCCCCGCGCCGCATGGCTGACGCGTGGCGGCGTTGCGCGTCCGGGCTGGCAATCGGCGGCCCGAGGCCCTATCTTGGTGGGGCGGGGCTGCGGGGTGCGTGAGGACAATGAATCCCCGGGGCCTTATCGATCCTAACGGGAGCTGTTCCTGCCCTCGTCCGTGGACTTGGACAAACGGCGCCCACCTACGTTGTAGGTTTCCCGGGATCGATCGTCCCACGGCCATCGTGGCTCCGCGCTCTTCATGACCATGCCGCCTTCTCCCCTGCGGGACATCGACAAGGCCGCCCTGCGCGCCGCCGCGCTGGCCCGGCGCGACGCGCTGCCCGCCGAGACGCGGGAGCGTTATTCCCACGCGGTCGCCGAGCGCGCCGCCCGGTTGCCCCTCGGTCCCGGCCCGGTCTCCGGCTTCTGGCCCATCCGCAGCGAGCTCGACCCCCGCCCGCTGATGCGGCTGCTGGCGGCGCGCGGCGCGACGCTCGCCCTGCCGCGCGTCGAGCGTCCCAGCCTCTCGTTCCGCAAGTTCGCCTTCGACGACCCGCTGGTTTCCGCCGGCTTCGGCCTCAGCGAGCCGCCGCCCCATGCGCCGGTCGTCAGGCCGGCCGTGATGCTGGTTCCCCTCGCCGCCTTCGACCGGCGAGGCCACCGCATCGGCTACGGCGCGGGCCTGTACGACCGCGCCATCGCGGCGGCCGCCGACGGCGCGCCGCTGCTGACCGTCGGCGTCGCGTTCTCGACCCAGGAAGTCCCGTCCGTGCCGGACGAGGCGCACGACCGCGCGCTGGACTGGATCGTCACGGAATGCGAGACCATCGCCCCGGGCGGGGCGTAGATCCAGGGTTTCCTCATGCGACTTCTCTTTCTTGGCGACGTGGTGGGCCGCCCCGGCCGCAACGCCGTCGTCCGCCGTCTTCCCGGCCTGCGCGAGGCGTGGAAGCTCGACTGCGTCGTCATCAACGGCGAGAACGCCGCCGGCGGCTTCGGCATCACCGAGGCGATCTGCGACGAGCTGATCGAGGCCGGCGCAGA
The DNA here is from genome assembly GCF_024294805.1 of Alsobacter ponti. Lineage (GTDB taxonomy): Bacteria > Pseudomonadota > Alphaproteobacteria > Rhizobiales > Beijerinckiaceae > Alsobacter > Alsobacter ponti. The sequence goes on along the minus strand of NZ_JANCLU010000018.1, from coordinate 7,705 downwards.
TGTCGTGACGCTCGGCAACCACTCCTTCGACCAGCGCGAGGCGCTGGTGTTCATCGAGCGGCAGCCGCGCCTGATCCGCCCCGCCAACTACCCGGCCGGCACGCCGGGACGCGGCGCCGCCATTGTCGAGGCCCGCAACGGGGCGCGCGTGCTCGTGCTCAACGTCATGGGCCGCATCTACATGGACGCGCTGGACGATCCCTTCGCCTCGGTCGAGCGCGCCTTGCAGGACTGCCCCCTCGGGACGGCCTGCGACGCCGTGCTGATCGACGTTCACGCCGAGGCGACCAGCGAGAAGCAGGCGATGGGGCACTTCGTCGACGGCCGCGCCAGCCTCGTCGTCGGCACCCATACCCACGTTCCCACCGCCGACTGGCAGATCCTGCCCGGCGGCACCGCCTACATGACCGACGCCGGCATGTGCGGCGACTACGACTCGGTGCTCGGCATGGCCAAGGAGGAGCCGGTCCGCCGCTTCCTGCAGAAGACGCCGGGCCCCCGCATGGAGTCCGCCTCCGGCGAGGGCACGCTGAGCGGCGTCGCCGTGGAGGTCGACGACCGTACCGGGCTCGCCCTCGCCGTCGCCCCGGTCCGGCTCGGCCCGCTCCTGGCGGAAGCGGCGCCGCCCTTCTGGGCCTGAGCTCCCTCGCCACCTTCCTTTATTTCCGCCGCGCCCCGACGTATAAGCCCCGGCGATTTCCTTTCGCCGGAGCCGTGGCGGCGCGCAGCCAGCGCCCTGCCCGCGCCGGCTGCCGATCCGGGGATGCACATGGCCGGCCATTCACAGTTCAAGAACATCATGCACCGCAAGGGCCGTCAGGACGCCATGCGGTCGAAGCTCTTCTCCAAGCTCGCGCGCGAAATCACCGTCGCCGCCAAGCTCGGCCTTCCCGATGCCAACATGAACCCGCGCCTGCGCGCCGCCATCCAGGCCGCCCGCGCCGAGAACATGCCCAAGGACAATATCGACCGCGCGATCAAGAAGGCGCTCGGCGGCGACGCCGAGAACTACGAGGAGATCCGCTACGAGGGCTACGCCCCGGGCGGCGTGGCCGTCATCGTCGAGGCGCTGAGCGACAACCGCAACCGCACCGCCGGCGAAGTGCGCTCCTATTTCACCAAGGCGGGCGGCTCGCTGGCCGAGACGGGCGCGGTGTCGTTCATGTTCGACCGCGTCGGCGTCATCGAGTTCGACGCCGGCGTGGCCAGCGAGGACGCCATGATGGAGGCGGCCATCGAGGCCGGCGCCGACGACGTCTCCAGCTCCGAGGACGGGCACGAGATCGTCACCTCGCTGGAGACGCTGCGCGACGTTCAGAAGGCGCTCGAGGCGAAGTTCGGCGAGCCCCGCAAGGCCGCCCTGGTGTGGCGCCCGCAGAACACGATCGGCGTCGACGACGAGGCCGGCGAGAAGCTGCTGCGCCTGATGGACTCGCTCGACGACAACGACGACGTCCAGAACGTCTACTCCAACGCCTCCTTCTCCGACGCGCTGATGGCCAAGATGGCCGGCTGATCGCCGGTCCGGGGCGCGCGGGCTTTACGCGGGCCCGCGGCGCGCCACAATGGGCGCGGGAGGACGCGCCATGGCCGAGCCGATGACCCGCGACGAGATCCGCGAGGCGCTGACGCGCCTTCCCGGCTGGACGATGGACGAGGCGCGCGACGCCATCACCCGGCGTTTCGTGTTCGCCGACTTCAGCGAGGCGTTCGGCTTCATGGCCCGCGTCGCGCTCGTGGCCGAGGCTATGGACCACCACCCCGAGTGGAGCAACGTCTACCGCACCGTCGACGTGACGCTGACCAGCCACGACGCCAACGGCGTCACGCGGCGCGACCTCGACCTCGCCCGCGCCATGGACCGCATCGCGGGCCAGTAGCGGCGCGCCGCTACAGCTTGATGTCGTAGGTCACCCATGGGGTGCGCGCGGCCAGCCGGTCGTAGACCGCCCTGGCGCGGTAGTTGTCCTCGGCGGTGATCCACCGGATCACCGACCAGCCGCGCCGCCGGCCCTCGTCGCGCAGCCAGGCGAGCAGCGTGTCGGCGGCGCCGAGGCCGCGCGCGGCGGGGTCGACGAACAGGTCGTCGAGAAAGCCGCCCGTGCTGGCGCTGAGCGGCCGGGCGAAGCGGCGGAAATGCGCCAGCCCCACCGGCGCGCCGGAGGCGTCCACCGCGACGACGCCCTCCACCTCGTGCGCCGGGTCGGCGATCCACGACCAGACCCGGGCGCGCATCTCGGGCGTCTGCTCCACCCTGTAGAAGGCCGCGTAGCCGGCGTAGAGGCGCTCCCACGCCTCCCGGTCGGCGGCTTCGATCGGGCGTATGGCGACGGACATGGCCGGCTCCTCGGTGGGTCGGGCGATGTTTCGACGGTCAGGGACGGCGCGGCCTATTTCGGCTGCATCCGCAGCGCGCCGTCGAGGCGGATCGTCGCGCCGTTCAGCATGTCGTTGTCGACGATGGCGGCGACGAGCCTCGCGTATTCGTCCGGCCGGCCGAGGCGCGAGGGAAAGGGCACTCCGGCCTCCAGGTTGCGGCGGAACTCCTCGTTGACGCCGGCCAGCATCGGCGTCTCGAACAGGCCCGGCATGATGCTGACGACGCGGATGCCGTAGCTCGCGAGGTCGCGCGCCACCGGCAGGGCGAGCCCCGCCACGCCGGCCTTGGAGGCGGCGTAGGCGGCCTGCCCGATCTGCCCGTCCTCCGCCGCCACCGAGGCGGTGCAGACGATGACGCCGCGCCCGCCGTCGGGCGTCACCGGGTCGAGCCCCGCCATCGCGGCGGCGCACCGGGCCACCATGCGGTAGGTGCCGACGAGGTTGATGGCCAGCACGCGCTCGAAGGCGGCCATGTCGTGGGCCACCAGTTCGCCAGTGTCGCGCTTGCGGGAGACGGTGCGCATGGCAGGCGCCACCCCGGCGCAGTTGACCAGCACGCGCTCCACGCCGTGGGCGGCGCGGGCCGCCGCGAGCGCCGCGTCGACTGACGCCTCGTCGGTGACGTCGGTTTTCACGAACAGGCCGCCGATCTCCCGCGCCACGGCCGGGCCGCGCGTCTCGTCCCTGTCGAGCGCCGCGACCTTGCAGCCTTTGGCGGCGAGCAGGCGCGCCGTGGCCTCGCCGAGGCCTGAGGCCGCGCCCGTCACCACCGCCGCGACGCCGGGACCTAGCTGCATGGCGTGTTCCTCCCCATCTTGATGCGACGGGATTTAAGCAAGCCGGCCGCGTCGCGCCTAGTGCGTCGTTGGACGGACGCTCGTCCCGGCCCCGGCGCGCCCGGCTCGTGGCGCCCGGGGGAACCGCCCTCGCCCCGTCAAGCTTGAAGGACGGGGAGCACGCCGCGACGAGCCGGGAGTGACCTGATGACCGCATCGCCCGAGGACCCGATCGTGCGTCGCCTGACGCCGGAGGAGGTCGAGGAGATTCGCCGCTCCATGCGCGACGAGAAGCGGCTGTTCGACGACGTGCGGGCGCTGCTGCGCCGCGTGGGACGCAAGCTGCCCTTTGCCGAGGACGTCCTGGCCGCCTATTACTGCGCCCTCGACCCGGCCACGGAACGGCGGGTGAAGCTGACGATTCTCGCCGCCCTGGCCTATTTCGTCATGCCCTTCGACGTGCTGCCGGACCTGCTGCCGCTGATCGGCTTCACCGACGACGCGGCGGTCATCGCCACCGCCATCGCCACCGTGGCGGGCGCGATCAAGCCCGAGCACCGCGAGCGGGCCAAGGAGACGCTGGACGCCGACGCCTGAGAGCGTCAGTCCACCACCAGCCGGAGCGGCTTGTCGAGGACGCGCAGCACGCGGGCCAGATCGTGGCCCCGCTTGAGGATGAGGCCGCTGGCGGCGATGACGGCGTAGGCCCCCTGGCGGCGAGCGAGGCGGGGGGTCTTTTCGATCCGGTACAGCGGATACTCGTTGGAGCGGCGGAACACCGAGAACACCGCCTTGTCCTTCAGGAAGTCGAGCGCGTAGTCGCGCCACTCGCCCTCCGCCACCATGCGCCCGTAGAGATCGAAGAGTTCGCGCAGTTCGTGCCTGTCGAACGCCACCTGGGCGGGGGTCTGCGCGAGACCGGCCGAAACGGCCGTCTCGCGAATCCTGGACCCCGCCAGCGGCTCCGATGCGTCGATATCGCTCATCGCGCCTCGCTGCCTGTCACACTTTCGGGACAGTTTGACACGCTTCGCCCGGCCGGGGAACCCGGCAAACGGCCCCGCCGGGGCGTTTGAAACGGGCCTCGCGGGCCTCTCACGCCGGTGTGATGCTCCGCCATTATTCGGCCTTGCCGCCGTCAATCGGACGCCCCGATGGAGCGCGATCCTCTTACCGTTGCCCAAGGGCCCGGTGTCCGCTCCGGCTTGAACAGCCCCCCAGCTCCGGACGGGGACCGGGTCCGACTTCATTCAGGACCCTGTCCAGTGTGAACTCTCTTCGGCCGGCGTCTCGCCGGCCTTTTTTTGGGCCCTCTCCCGAGACTTGAATTTCGCTCGCTCCGCCGCGATATCGGCGCGGGGGCGACGAGGTTCGCCCCGCGAGAGCCCACGCGGCCAGACCCACGAAAATCAGCACGCCGAGCAGAAGAGGCACACCGTGGCGACCACTGACCAGACGCGGGCGGAGAGCCGCCCGTTCGAGGCGGACGTCTCCCGCCTGCTGCACCTGATGGTGCATTCCGTCTACTCCGAGCGCGACATCTTCCTGCGCGAGCTGGTGGCCAACGCGGCCGACGCCTGCGAGAAGCTGCGCACCCTCGCCCTGCAGGACCACGCGCTGCTCGGCAACGACCCGGACCTGCGCATCACCATCGCCGCCGACCCCGACGCGAAGACGCTGACCGTCGCCGACAACGGCATCGGCATGAACCGCGACGACCTCGCGGACGCGCTGGGCACCATCGCCCGCTCGGGCACCCGCGCCTTCCTCGATCAGCTCGGCGAGCAGGGCGACGGATCGCGGCTCATCGGCCAGTTCGGCGTCGGCTTCTATTCCGCCTTCATGGTCGCCGACCGCGTCGACGTGGTCACCCGCAAGGCCGGCGAGAGCGCCGCCTGGCGCTGGTCGTCGGACGGCCAGGGCAGCTACACGATCGAGCCGGCCGGCGACGACGCCCCGGCGCGCGGCACGCGAGTGGTGCTGCACCTCAACGAGCAGAGCCAGGAGTTCGCCGGCGGCGCGGCGGTCGAGCGTATCGTGCGCGAGCACGGCAGCGCCGTGCCGGTGCCGATCGACCTTGTCGAGAAGCCGGGCGAAGCGCCCCGCCGGATCGCCGACGGAGCCGCCATCTGGGCCAAGCCGAAGAGCGAGGTGTCCGAGGAGGACTACGCCAATTTCTACCAGTCGGTGAGCGGCCAGTTCGACGCGCCGGCGCTGACCATGCACTGGCGTGCCGAGGGGCGGCACGAATATTCCGTGCTCGCCTTCGTGCCCTCCACGCCGCCGCTCGCCCTGTTCGACCCGCTGCGCAAGGGCCGCATGAAGCTCTATGTGCGGCGCATATTCATCGCCGACGACATCGACCTGCTGCCGGGCTGGATGCGCTTCGTCTCGGGCGTCGTCGACAGCGCCGACCTGCCGCTCAACCTGTCCCGCGAGACGATCCAGGAAAGCCCCATCCTGGGCGCGATCCGCAAGGGCGTCGCCAACCGGGTGATGTCCGAGCTGGAGAAGCTGGCCGACAAGGAGCCCGAGCGCTACGCCAAGGTGTGGGAGGCGTTCGGCGCGGTTATCAAGGAGGGGCTCTACGAGGACTACGAGCGGCGCGACGGCCTGTTCAAGCTGGCCCGCTTCGCCACCTCCGCCCATCCGGAGGGCGGGCGCTCGCTGGCCCAGTACGTCACCGACCTGCGGCCCAACCAGACGGCGATCTGGTACCTCGTCGGCGACGACGCGGCGCGGCTCAAGGCGAGCCCGCATCTGGAGGGCTTCAGGGCGCGCGGCGTCGAGGTGCTGCTGCTGTCCGACCCGGTCGACGCCTTCTGGGTGCAGACCGCCGTCGGCTACGAAGGCAAGCCGTTCCGCTCCGTCACGCAGGGCGCGGCCGACCTCGACGCCGTGCCGCTGGCCGAGGGCGCCGCCGCGCCGGCCGCCGAGCCGAGCGCGCCGGTCGCCACCGTGCTCGCCTTCATGAAGGAGAAGCTCGGCGACGCGGTCGCCGACGTGCGCCCGTCGACCCGGTTGGCCGAGAGCCCGGCCTGCCTCGTCGCCGCCGAGGCGGGGCCGGACCGCGGCCTGGAGCGCATCCTCGCTGCGCATGGCCGGCTGAAGGAGGCGTCGAAGCCGGTGCTGGAGATCAACCCCGGCCACGCTTTGGTGGCGAGCCTCGCCGAGCATTTCGGGCGGGGCGAGCGCGACGCGGTGGAGGACGCCGCCTTCCTGCTGCTCGATCAGGCCCGCGCCGCCGACGGCCTGCCGCCCGCCGACCCCGCCGGCTTCGCCGCCCGCCTCGACCGCGTGCTGCGCAAGGCGCTGGGCTGACCGGGCCTTCCGGAGATTAAAAGGGCGGACGCCAGGCCGCCCGTTTCCGGAACCCAAAGGGCGGACACAAGTTCGCCCGTCCCCAAATCCCAACGGGCGGACTTCGTCCGCCCGTTCCCGGAATGCCGGAGCCTTGGCGGAGGCATGTCCGGGAGCCAGCGCATGGATGCTGCCGCGAAGCGGCGCTTTACAGGCCTTTTCATTCGGACGCGCTGACGCGCGCCATGTTGCGCTGGGTCCCGGCTCCGGTTCCGCTGTCGCTGCACCGGTCCGGGAACGGGCGGGCTGCTTCGCATCCCGCATAAAGTACCCACATCCCACGCGCCCAAAGGGCGGACGCCAGTCCGCCCGTTCCACGCGGAATGTTCCCGCCATCCTGCCGGATGCGGGGCTTGGCTTGTGTTCTGCGATGCCCGGAAGGGCGGCGCGGAACGGCGGGGGCCTCGTCCCGCCGGCGGATGCCGGAGGGTGAGGTTAGTACCGACGAGAGTTGACCCCCGCCGTTCCGCGCGCGGTGTTTGAGGCTTGCTCCGCTTGGTCCCAGGGGGCATGACACTCACCCTGTTTGGTCCCGCAAGCCGGCTGGCCCTTGCCTCCCGATCGACCCTCGCCCGCATATCGCGTGACGAAGTCCGTCCTTGAAGCTGAGAAACCACCCAGCCCGGGTTACTGTCCCGCTGTTGGCGGCGACGAACCTGAGCGGCTTGGGCCGCCGGCGCTCGGGAGTGCGTGACGCTCCCTCGAACCGGCCACCGCCCCCCACCCGCATCGGCCACGCTGCAGACGCCCCTTCCTCGGGTGAGGACGAGAGCCATATAGGCATAAATTCCTGAGATTGTCAAGCGCGGAATTGCGCCGAAGGCGCGGACGCCCCCCGCTTTCGCTTCGGGGTTCCGGGAACGGGGTGGCGGACTGTGTTCGCCCATTCGCGCCGTGCCCGGGAGCGCGGGCCTCCGGGCCGCCCGTCCCCGGGATGCCGGAGCCTTGGCGGAGGCAGGCCCGGGGCCCAGCGCAATATGTCGCGCGCAGCGCGTCCTGATGGCCTTTTCTGTTGAGCGCCGCTTCGCGGCAACATTCCTACGCTGGCTCCCGGATACCCCTCCGCTATCGCTCCGGGGTTCCGGGAACGGGCGGACTGGTGTCCGCCCTTTGCGCTATCGCTCCGGGGTTCCGGGAACGGGCGGACTGGTGTCCGCCCTTTGCGCTATCGCTCCGGGGTTCCGGGAACG
>NZ_JANCLU010000017.1 GCF_024294805.1 Alsobacter ponti | reverse complement strand
AGTCGAAGTCTTCATCGATCCGGGCCAGCCGAAGCCAACCCGAACCGCGCAAGGACTCCGCCGTCCGCGTTTCTCTTTCTTCCGATTCAGTTGTCAAAGAGCAGCATCACAAGATGCATCACGACGTCCGCCGACAAAACAAATCCGCTCCAGACCTGGCGGCCTGGCGGCCAATCAGCTCACAGCGAAGATGCCTCATCAGCGCGCCAGCAAGTGGCCCGCCGTTCGTGAGCCGGTTTATAGGGATACCCACCGACCCTGTCAAACGGGTTTTTCGAACTCGCTTCATCTTTCCGCGGATGCCAGCCATGCGCGCCCGAACTGTTTTTTCAGATTGACGGGCCGACTTGCCGCGCCGCGGCAAGCTCCTGAAATCGCGCCCTGTTCGGCCGTTTCTGTTGCGCTGCAACGAAAAAGACCAACTGACGATTCGCCTCTCTGTGTCGTTTTTGCCTCGCGCAAGCAGGATTTTTCGGTTAGCCTTTTGGATAAGCGGCGGCGGTAGCGGGGCGCGTGAAGTCCTCGCGCAGGCGTTTGCAAGGAGAGCGAAGCGGAAAGATCCGCATCTGGCGTCCAACGTGGTACGCGCAACCAGGGAGAGCGCGCCATGCAGACCATGCGAGACCCGGGGCTCGAGGACATGCTGTCCGACCCCCTGATCCAGCTCCTCATGAGCAGCGACCACGTGTGCGCGGATGACGCCCGCGCCCTCTGGACCGAGACGGCCGCCCGACTCCGTGTCCAGCGCAGCTGGGACAAGGTGGCGCAGTGCGGCCGCGAGGCCTCGCGGCCGCCGCACCCGGCGCTTCCCCCTTCGGTGTTCTGACCCGTTCGCGGAGGGGTCGCCTCACCTGTCGCGCGACGAAGACCGATTCCGGATCGCCCCTCGATGACTCGCGGCCGGACGGCTCGGCGTTCGGGATCTGAACGGACGCGCGCCGTCGGGCCGTTCGGTTCGGCATTCGTCGCGTGTTTTGCCCTCCGGATAGGCCGCGACGAAACTCGGCTTCGTGCGTTGTCGGGAGCCCTCCCCCGGAGCCTCCCATGACAACGCCGCAAGCGCTCGCCTTCGCCGTCCTCGCCGGCACGATGGGTTTGTTCGTGTGGGGGCGGCTGCGCTACGACATGGTGGCGACGCTCGCGCTGCTCGTCTCGGTGGGCGTCGGGATCGTACCGCCCGACAAGGCGTTCCAGGGGTTCAGCGACGACATCGTCATCATCGTGGGCAGCGCGCTGGTGGTCAGCGCCGCGGTCGCGCGGTCCGGCGTGATGGAGGTGGCCCTCCAGGCCCTCGCCCCGCGCATCCGCTCCGTCACCGGCCAGGTCGCCGTGCTCGCCGGCGCGGTGACGCTGCTGTCCGCCTTCGTGAAGAACATCGGCGCGCTGGCCATGCTGATCCCGGTCGCGTTCCAGATGGCGCGCCGCGCCAATACCTCCCCCTCGGCGACGCTGATGCCGATGTCGTTTGGCGCGCTGCTCGGCGGGCTGATGACGCTCGTCGGCACCTCGCCCAACATCATCGTGGCGCGGGTGCGGGGCGAACTGACGGGCGAGCCCTTCGGCATGTTCGACTTCGCGCCGGTCGGGGTGGTGATCGCCGCCTCCGGCATGGTGGTCCTGATGCTCGGCCACCGCCTCATTCCCCAGGGCCGCAAGGGCATGGCGACGCTCGATGCGGCGCTGGATATCAAGGATTACACGACGGAAGCGCACGTGACGCCCGGCTCCGTGCTGGTGGGCGCCTCGATCGCCGACGTCCACCGTTTCGCCGATGGCGAGGTGACGGTGACGACGGTGATCCGTGGGGCGGACCGGCGCAGTTCCCCCCTCCCCGACATGCAACTGCGGGAACACGACACGCTGGTTGTGGAGGGCGACCCCTCGGCCCTCGAACGCCTGATCGCGCGCGCCGACCTGAAGCTGACGCGCGAGGACAACACGCCCGACACCGCCGAGGCGACCGACGAGATCGGCGTCGTCGAGGCCATCGTCGGCCCGGATTCGGCGCTGGGCGGTCAGTCGGCGCAGCGCGCCGAACTGTTCCGGCGCTTCGGCGTCAACCTCATCGCGGTCAGCCGCTCCGGCCAGCGCTTCACCGAGAGGCTGCGCAGCATCACGCTGCAGACCGGCGACATCGTGGTTCTGCAGGGCAATCTCACCCGACTGCCCGACACGCTGAAGGCGCTGGGCTGCCTTCCGCTGGCGGAACGTCGCCTGCGCCTCGGGCAGGTCCGGCGCGGCTTCGTCACCCTGTTCATCCTGGCCGCGGCGATGACGCTGACGGCCTTCGGCGTGACGCCCGTGGCGATCGGGTTCTTCGGCGCGGCGGCGGCGATGGTGGCGGTGGGGGCGCTGCCGCTGCGCGACGCCTACGCCGCCATCGAGTGGCCGATCCTCATCATGCTGGGGGCGCTGATCCCGGTCAGCGACGCGCTGCGTTCCACCGGCGCGACCGAGCTGGTCGGCGTCTGGCTGTCGCATGTCGGCGCGAGCCTGCCGCCGGCCGGCATGGTCGCGCTGGTGATGCTGGCGGCGATGGCGGTGACGCCGTTCCTCAACAATGCGGCGACCGTGCTGGTCATGGCCCCCATCGCGGCGAGCTTCGCGAGAGACCTCGGGCTGCGGCCGGACGCGTTCCTGATGGCGGTCGCCATCGGCGCGGCGTGCGATTTCCTCACGCCCATCGGCCACCAGTGCAACACGCTGGTCATGGGGCCGGGCGGCTACCGCTTCGGCGACTACTGGCGACTGGGGCTGCCGCTGTCGCTGATGGTCGTCCTCGTCGGTGTGCCGATGGTGATGCTCGTCTGGCCGCTGCGATAGGCGCGAGGCCCTGCGTGGTCAATCCGGAGGCCGGTCTTCCCAATCGACCCACGCGACACGATGCTTCGCCAGATACCCGCTCACGGCGGCGCCGATGGTTGGGAAAAACGAGTCCTCGCCGAACTGGGCCAGGATGCCGAAGCGGCGCAGCTTGTCCTTGACCGGGTCCTTCAGCTCGGCGAAGTGCAGTTCCACGCCCCGGCCCCGCAGCACGTTTTCGAGATCCAGGAGCACGTCGGCCGCCGTCACGTCGACGCTGGTCACCGGCTCCGCCGCGACCACGAGCCATCGGATCTCGCCCGGGGCGCGGTCGACGGCTTCCAGCGCTCGCTCCCGAAAGAACTCGGCATTGGCGAAGAACAGCGGCGCGTCCCACCGAAACAGCACGAGGCCCGGAACCTGCCGCGCCTGCGGATAGCGGGTGATGTCGTGATAGCCCTTCACGCCGTCGGCGCGGCCGAGAATGGCCGAGTGCGGACGCCAGCCGTCCCACAGGAATTCGATGACGGCAATCACGATGGCGAGGCCGATGCCCGGGATGACGCCGAGCGCGGCGACGCCGACGAGGCACACGATCGACAGCCAGAACTCCCAGCGCTGGATGCGGTGGATGCGGCGCAGGTCCTCCACCTCGATCAGCCCGATCGCCGCCGCGATCACGACCGCCGCGAGCGCCGAGGACGGCAGGTGCGCGAGCAGATCCGGCGCGGCGAGGAGCAGCAGGGCGACAGCGACCGCCCCAACCACGCCGGTGAGCTGCGTGCGCGCGCCCGACGCCTCGGCGACCGGCGTTCGCGACGAGCTGCTGCTGATCGGAAAGCCCTGGAAGAAGCCGGCCGCGAGGTTGGCCGCGCCGAGGCCCACCATCTCCTGGTTGGCATCGACGGGGCTGCGCGTGCGGGCGGCGTAGACGCGCGACAGGACGCTGGTGTCGGCGAACGACACGATGGCGACCGCCAGCCCGCCCGTCACGATGGTGACGGCGTCCTCGAAGCCGATCCACGGAACGGCGAAGCGCGGCAGCCCCTGCGGCAGGGGGCCGAGGATTGCGACGCCTGCCCGGGCGGCGAGATCGAAGAGCCAGACGACGAGCGTGGCGCCGATGACGGCGACAAGGATGCCCGGCACACGCGGATGGCCCTTCAGCAGCAGGATCGTCGCGAGCGTCGCGAGGCCGACCGCGCAGGCGGTCCAGTTGGTCTGGCCCGTCAGGATCGCCTCGCCGATGGACCAGACGTTCCGCAAGGGGCCGTCGCTCTCGATGGAGAACCCGAGCAGCTTGGGCAGCTGGCTGACGATGACGGTCAGCGCGATGCCGTTCATGTAGCCGTAGCGGATCGGCTTCGACAGGAGCTCGGTGACGAAGCCGAGCCGCGCGAGGCCGGCGACGATGCAGACGAGCCCCGACACGATCGCCATCGCGCCCGCGATGGCGACGGCCCGCGCCGGGTCGCCGGCCGACAGCCCCACGATGACGCCGAGGATGATCGGAGCGAGCGAGGAGTCAGGGCCGAGCACCATGATGCGGCTCGGCCCGAAAACCGCGTAGGCGATGAGCGGCACGATGGTGGCGTAGAGGCCGTAGATTCCCGGCAGGCCAGAGGCCACCGCATAGGCGATCCCCACCGGCACGAGCATGGTGGCGAGGACCAGCCCGGCGACGACGTCGTGCCGCAGCCACTCGAGCCGGTACTCGCGCAGGACGGTGATGCCGGGCGTCCATCGCATCCACGATCTGCCCGCCACGCCGTCCCTCCCTCGCGCGCCGGATCGGCGTCCGCGCAGTTTACGCCGCGCTACGGCGCGGCGCGACGGCGTTGTCGGCGGCGGGTCGGCTCAGGCGGGGAGCCCTGTTCAGCGCGCCGTGGGCAGGGCGGCCATGCTTCGCGCCTCCGGTCACGTCAATCGGGCGAGCCGGCGTTCACGCAGTAAAGGCGGTACAGGACGTCGAACAGTCGCTCGGTCCGCTCGTCGGCGATCCGATACCAGACGGTTTGACCGTCCCGGCGGAAGCTCACGAGCCCCTCGTCCCGCATTTTCGCCAGATGCTGCGACAGCGCCGACTGCGACAACCCGACGGCTTGCGAGAGCATGCCGACATTGGCTTCCTTGCGTTCGACGAGCTTGCACAGGATCATCAGGCGCCGCTCGTTCGCCAACGCGCGCAGCAGGCCAGAGACGGCTTTCGCCTGCCGCTCGAACGTCTCCAGATCCAGCTTCTCCGCCGCCATCGGAAACTTTCCTTGATCTCGCCGCGTTTCTTTAGCTAAATCTAATATTCTTCACAAGGCGCCGGATACAGGCGTTCGTCAGGGAGGAGTCGAGGATGGATCGGCGGCAGTTTCTGCATCGCATCGGTCTGGGCGCCACAGCACTGGGAGCCGCTCAATGGGGCGCCTCCCTGGCACATGCGGCGGACAGCATGACGCTGCCATTCGGCGCCGGCGAACGGCCGCTGGTGAAATATCCCCAGAAGCGCCCGCTCCTTCAGATGACCGCGCGCCCGCCGCAACTCGAAACGCCGTTCTCGGTGTTCGACGAGGGCGCGATCACGCCCAACGACGCGTTCTTCGTCCGCTACCACCTCGCCGATATCCCGCAGAGCATCGACCCCGAGACGTTCCGGGTGACGGTCACGGGGAAGGTCGGCAAGGCGCTCTCGCTGTCGGTCGCCGACCTTAAGGCGATGGAGCCGGTCGAGATCGTGGCGGTCAACCAGTGCTCGGGGAACAGCCGGGGGTTCTTCGAGCCGCGGGTCGCGGGCGGGCAACTCGCCAATGGCGCGATGGGCAACGCGCGCTGGCGCGGCGTGCCGCTCAAGGCGATCCTCGACCTGGCCGGCGTGCAGGCCTCGGCGAAGCAGGTCACGTTCAACGGGCTCGACGGCCCCGTGCTCCCGGCCACCCCGGACTTCGTGAAAGCGCTCGACATCGACCATGCCCGCGACGGCGAGGTCATGGTGGCCTATGCGATGAACGGCGAGGACCTGCCCTTCCTGAACGGCTTTCCGCTGCGCCTCGTCGTGCCCGGACATTACGGCACCTACTGGGTCAAGCACCTCAATGAGATCCAGGTGATCGACACCGTCTACGACGGCTTCTGGATGCAGACGGCCTACCGCATCCCGGACAATGCCTGCGCCTGCGTCGAGCCCGGCAAGGCCCCCGCCAGGACGACGCCCATCCAGCGCTTCGACGTGCGCTCCTTCATCACCAACGTGGCGGACGGGGCGAGCCTGCGCGCCGGCTCGGACGTCATGCTCAAGGGCATCGCCTTCGACGGCGGCTTCGGCATCGCGGACGTCGCGGTGTCGACGGACGACGGCGCGAGCTGGACAAGCGCCAGGCTCGGCGAAGACCTCGGACGCTATTCCTTCCGCGAGTGGCGGACGCAGGTCCGCCTTCCGGCCGGCGAGCATGTGCTGAAGGTGCGCGCGATCAACCGGATCGGGCAATCCCAGCCGATGGAGCCGCTGTGGAACCCCGCCGGCTACATGCGCAACGTGGTCGAACGTGTTCGCGTCCTCGCGGCCTGAGAGGTTTCCGATGCGCCAGACATTCACGTTCGCGGCCGTCGCCGCCCTCACCTTCGCCGCGGTCGGCTTCGCCCTCGCGAAGCCCGTCAGCTACGAACTTCCCGCCGAGACCGCGCAGCTGCGGCCGGGACCGGGCCTGGACACGGCCCAGAACAACTGCCTGGCCTGCCACTCGGCCGACTACATGGCCATGCAGCCACCCAAGAAGGGCAAGCCGTTCTGGGAGGCCGAGGTCGTCAAGATGATCAAGACCTACAAGGCGCCGATCAGCGACGACGACGCAAAGGTCATCGCCGACTATCTCGCCGCCGCCTACTGACGCGGACCGCCTCGCGAGGTCGACGCGAGGCGACAAGCAAAGGGCGAGCAAAGGCGAGCGATGACGAGCAAAGACGTGCTCGACACGGGCCAACACGGGCAGGCGTTGGGCAGAGCGCGGCGACGATTACTGCTATAAAATTTCTTATATGGCGTCGACGCTTTGAGTTGGATGGCGAGGCAAGCCAAGTCGCCGGCGCTGAGACACTATAGGCCCATTAGTCGCGTTCATGGCGTGACGAGACCGCGGAGCGACCCGAGCGCCTTAACCGGACAGGACATCCGGAAGCCCTCGCACGCCGCAGTTGCATGTAGCTGCCCTTTGACTGTTTTTTTCCATGGAAACAGACCAACGAGCAGCCAACCGCGCGCCGGCGCGGCGTCACGATGGTCAGAAGGAGCCGGACATGTAGCCGGCGCCCTCGTTTCCCAGGCGGCTGAGGCCGTCCGCCAGGCGTCGCGCCAGTTGTTCGGCGGGCGGGCTCATCGCGCGGGCGGACGGCGCGAGCAGGCCCAGCCGCAGCTTGTTGATTCCGGGAGAAGCCATCGGCCGCCAGGCGACGGTTCCCGCCTCGATTTCGCTGAGAAATCCGAGCCGGGTGAAGAACGCGACGCCCATGTTGAGCATGATCGCGAGCTTCAGCATCTGGATTGAATTGGACATGAGCCGTGGCGTCAGCGCGTCCTTGAAGGCCGCGAAGGCCGGGTCCACCTCGGAGGCCCGCGGCAGCGGGCCCGTCTGCGTCAGCAGGGGATACGAGGAGGCCTCCTCGAGGCTGACGACGAGCCGCGACGCGAGCGGGTGGTCGGCCCGCATCACGGCGCCGATGGGCGCCGGCACCTCGGCCAGGAAGCGGACGGAGGCCGGCGTCCCGCTGACGAAAGTGAAGCCGAAATCGACCTCGCCCGCAGCCACCATCTGGACCACGTCGGTCGGGCCGACGGCGGTCACGGTGTAGTTCACCGCCGGGAAATCGGCGCGGAAGCGGTCTATGGCGCGGGGCAGGAAGTCGACCAGGAGCGAGTCCACCGCCGCGATGCTGACATGGCCGGAGCGGGCGAGCTTGAGATCGTCGATCTCCGCGCGGATGCGGTCGAAGTCGTGAAGCGTTTCGCTGACGTGCCGCAGCAGCAACTCGCCGGCGGTCGTGAGGCGCATCCCGCCCGGGAGACGGTCGAACAGCGGCGTTCCGAAATCCGCTTCCAGCTTCAGGATCTGCCGGTTCAAGGCGCTCGCCGCGACGTTGAGCGAGGCCGCCGCGCGGCGAATGGAGCGGGCGCGCGCCACCTCGCGAAAATAGGTCAGCGCGGCGGCGTGCAGCATTTCAGACCCCGGCGGGCCGGGGCGGCCATGACGCAACGACCGGATGGTCGGCGTCCGTCGTGTGGCGGGCGTCCGCGCCGCCCGGGTTGCCCCAGCCCGTCACCTGCGGTCCGAAGAAATCGCGGTTGATCGCCAGCCAGGGCTCGAGGTCTTGCGGCAGGCGGTCGTCGGCGTGGATGGCGGCGACCGGGCAAACCGTCTCGCACAGGCCGCAGTCGATGCACTCGTCCGGATGGATGTAGAGCGTCCGGCCCCCCTCGTAGATGCAATCGACGGGGCAGGCCTGCAGGCACGCCTTGTCCTTGACGTCGATGCAGGCGTCCGTGATGACGTAGGTCACGCGTCAGCGTCCCTTCCAGACGGGCTTGCGCTTCTCGACGAAGGCGCGCACCCCCTCCTCCGCGTCGTCGGACTGAAGCGCTTCCACCAGCGCGGGCAGCCGCATGGCCTGCGCCTCGGCGGCGGTGAGATGGGCGGTGCGCCGCACCACCTGCTTGATGGCGCGCACGGACAGCGGCGCGCAGGCCAGGATGTCGGCCAGCCATCTCTCGACAGCGTCGTCGAGCCCTCCCGTCGGAGCGACCTCGTTGACGATCCCCATGGCCTGCGCTTCCGCAGCCTTGATGCGCCGGCCGGTCAGCAGCACGCCCATCGCCAGCTTGAAGGGCGCCTGGCGCTGAAGCAGGGTCATGCCGCCGTCGAGCGGCATCCGGCCAACGCGCGCCTCGGGCAGGCCGAAGGTCGCCGTCTCGGACGCGATGACGATGTCGCAGCCCAGCACCATCTCGAAACCGCCGCCCAGCGCGTGACCGTTGACCCGCGCGATCACGGGAACGTCCAGTGTCTCGCGCAGCGCGATTCCGCCGAAGCCCCCTGGACGCGGCATCGCCCAGTATTCCAGGCCGCTCGCCCCGCTGCCGCCCTTCATGTCGGCGCCGGCGCAGAACGCGCGGTCGCCGGCGCCGGTCAGCACCACGGCGCGCACGTCGCGGTCGGCCTCGATCCGCTCCCAGATCCCTTGAAGGGCCTTCTCGGCTTCGGCATCAATGGCGTTGAGCACGTCCGGCCGGTTGATCGTGACCCGCGCGACGTGGTCCCTGACTGCGTACTCGATCGTCATCACGCCACCTTGTCCCCCCGAGACACGCCGAATTCCGCCAGCACCTCGGCGGTGTGCTGGCCGAGTTCCGCCGGCGGAATGCGGATCGTGACGGGCGCGTCGTCCAGGTGGACGGGCGAGCCGACCACCCGCACCGTCTCGATCCGGTTCGTCGTCTCGAGGATCATCCCGTTGACGCGCGTCTGCTCGTCCTCAAGCGCCTCGCCCAGGGTCCGCACCGGCGCGCAGAGCAGGTCCTGCTCCTCCAGCTTCGCGAGCCAGTAGGCCGTCGTGTTCGTGCCGAAGCGCTCCCGGAAGATCGCCTGCAGCGCGGCCTTGTTCTGCACCTGCATCTCATGGCCGATGAAGCGCGGGTCGTCGTGGATGTCCGGCAGGCCGAGAGCGACGCCGATATCGCGCAGCGGATGGGCCTTGAACGCCCCCACCAGCACCAGCGCTCCGTCGGTCGTCTCGAACACGCCCGTCAGCGGCATCGCGCCCCAGTTCACCTCGCGCCCGCGCATCATGTGGGCGGCAGCTTCCTGCGTCTGCGCGGCGAGCATCGAATCGTAGAGCGACACGCTCACGCGCTGGCCCCGACCGGTCTTGCCCCGCTGGATGAGGGCGAGCAGGACGCCCTGGACGAGGTGCATGCCGGCCGAATAATCGGCGAAGGTGGTCGAGTAGATCGACAGCGGGTGGCTGTCGTTGGACTTGCGCGCCATCACGCCGGACAAGGCCTGCGCCAGCACGTCCTGGCCGCCCTTGTGCGCGTAGGGGCCGCTCAGTCCGAAGCCGGTGCCGACGGCGTAGATGAGCCGCGGATTGCGCGCTTTCAGAACGTCCCAGCCAAAGCCCATCCTCTCCATCACGCCCGCGCGGAAATTGTTGACGACGACGTCCGCCTCGTCGAGCAGCCGCAGCACCGCCTGCCGGTCCTCGTCGCGGCGCAGGTCGAGCACGATCGAGCGTTTGTTCCTGTTGAGCGAGCAGTAGACGGGGCCGGTCAAGCCGGCCGGATCGTTCGGAAACGAGGTCCGCGACAGGTCGCCGCTCGGCGGGCGCTCGACCTTGATCACGTCCGCGCCAAAGTCGGCCAGCACCTGCGTCGCCACCGGACCCATCATGACCTGGGTGAAATCGACAATCTTGACCCCGGCGAGCGGGAGTTCGGCAGCTGCGTTCACGCGGCGGTCTCCATGATCTTGGCGTTGGCTGAAGGCGCGTCGCCGGGGTCGCCGCCCTGCGCGCGGACACGGGCGCAAATGGCGGCGGGATCGACTTGCCTCACGGGAATGCCGCTCTTTACGGCCAGCGCGGCCGCCACGCCGGCGGACTGGCCCATCGACATGCAAGGAGGAATCTCCCGCGACATTTTCTGGGCCGCCTCGGTAGCGGAGTAATGCCGCCCGGCGACGATGAGCCCGTCCACCTCGCGCGGCAGCATCGAGCGATAGGGCGTGTAGTAGTCGCGGCCGCGCGCCACCGTGTCGGCGAAGTGGACGCGGTCCATCACGTCGTCCTTGGTGACGACATACTCGCCCTCGAGCAGGCGGGTGGTGCGCACTCCCAGCTGCGGCGCGACGTCGACGACGAACGCCTTCGCGAAGCCAGGCATGTTGGCGCGCACGAAATCGACAAGCGCGTAGATGCGCTTGCGCCCCTCGAAATCGGCGCGGGTGAGGTCCTCAACCTTGAGGGCGTCGAACCCAGTCATGTGAGGGCAGTTGCACCACACGACGCCGGGCAGCGGCGTCTTCAGCCACCAGAAGTCCCACGATCCGCCCATGACGCGCTTGGCCGCGCGGTCGATCCGGGCATAGGCGTCGGGATCGGCCTCCTGGAAGCGCTCGACCTCGTCGGTCTCCACGCCGCCCAGGCGGAACACCGTCGTCACGATGTACTTGCCCTCGTTGAATTTCGCTCCGGCGGCTGCCGCAACGTCGAGATCGCCCGTCGTGTCGATCACGACATCGCCGAGGATCGCCTCGCGCCCCGCCTTCGTCTCGCAGATCACGCCGACGATCCGCCCGTCCCGCACGATGGCCTTGGAGAACCACGAGTGGAGACGAACGTTCACGCCGGCTTCGGCGATCATCTCGTTGGAGACGCGCTTCCAGCCGTCCGGGTCGAAGGCGGCGGCCATGACGATGGGCTGGGGCTTGCTCTGCGCGCGGAAATCGAACGCGCCCCAGCGCGCCCAGCGACGATAGACATCCCACCCCTGCCGGCGATCTTCCGGTGGAGGAAACACGGCAGCGCCGACCTTGGCCATGCGCTCGATCATCTCCATGCAGACGCCCTGCACGGTGATCTCCTGGCCGTTGTGCATGTCGTCGAGCACGAGCACCATGCCGCCCGAGGCGAGGCCCCCGAGGTAGGGATAACGCTCGACGAGCGTCACCGAGCAGCCCTCGCGACGCGCCGCCAGCGCGGCCGCGAAACCGGCGGGTCCGCCGCCGACCACGACGACGTCAGTGCGGGCGGCGACGCGCGCGGAACCCGGCTTTTCTTCGATGCGATCGGGAGAGGTCATGCGTCCTCCGGAGAATGGGTTCTGGATGGCTCAGTGGCCCACCGGGGCCTGCCAGCGCACCACGAGGCGTTCCCCCATGGAGATGACCAGGAAGAACAGCATGGAGAAGGCCGAGCCCACGATGACGGTCGCGTAGAGCAGCGCGGAATCGAAGGCGTAGGTGGCCTGGATGATCAGCGCGCCGATGCCCGTCGTCGAACCGATCCATTCCGCGACGATCGCCCCGATGACGGACGTGGACGCGGAGATTTTCAGTGCGGAGAAGAGATAGGGCAGCGAGTTGAACAGGCGCAGCTTGAAGAACACTTCCGTCTTGGAGGCTGACAGCACGCGCATGAGTTCCATGGCCTGCGGGTTCACCGACTCCAGGCCGCGCACCATGTTCACGAGCGTGGGGAAGAAGCAGATCAGCGCCGCGATGGCGATCTTCGGCTCGAGCCCGTTGCCCAGCAGCAGCACGAGAATCGGGGCCTTCGCCACGACGGGGATCGTGTTGACGATGACCACGATGGGGAAGAATGCCTCTTCCAGCACCTTCTTGTGGACGAACGCGGTGGCGATGAGAATGGCCGTGACGTTGCCGAGCAGGAAGCCGGCGACGGCCTCGACCGCGGTGGGCGCGAGGTTCGTCATCAGCAGCCCGAACTTCTGGACGAGCGTCGCGGCGACCAGCACCGGCGACGGCGCGATGAAGGGGGGCACCTTGTAGACGTAGACGAGCCCCGCCCACAGCGCGAGCGTCGCCAGCACGCCAGCAGCGGGGAGCAGCCTGCGACGCCATGCCTCGCGGGCTTTCCGTCGGGCAAATGCGGCCTCGGCCATGGCGATCGCATCGAGGCCGGCCATGGCCCCGGGTCCGGCGTCGCGTTCGGTCAGGGTGGTCATGCGCCCCTCCCCAGGCAATCGCGAAGATGGGCGGCGATGCGGATGAACGGCTCCGTCTCGCGGATGCGCAGCGTCCGGTCGCGCGGCAGGTCGATGTCGACCAGTTCGCTCACCCGGCCGGGATTGGCGGCCAGCACGAGGACCTGCTCGCCGAGGAACATCGCCTCGTAGACCGAGTGCGTGACGAACATGATCGTCGTGCCCGTTTCGGCCCATATGCGCCGTAGTTCTTCGTTCAGGCGGTCGCGCGTGATCTCGTCGAGCGCGCCGAACGGCTCGTCCATCAGCAGCAGCCGCGGGCCGCCGAGCAGCGCGCGCGCGATCGACACGCGCTGCCGCATGCCGCCCGACAATTCGTGCGGGAAGCTGTTCTCCCAGCCCTCCAGCCCGACCAGCTTGAGAAGTTCGCTGGGGGTCGGGGCGCCTGGGGGCAGGCCGCGCGCGCCGCCCACCTCGAGCGGCAGTTGCACGTTCTGCAGCGCCGTGCGCCAGGGCAGCAGGGCGGCATCCTGGAACACGAAGCCCAGCGAGCGGCGACGGCGCGCCTCCTCGGGCGTCATGCCCAGCACCGAGACACTGCCCGTCGTCGGGGCGATCAGGTCCGCGACGACGCGCAGCAAGGTGCTCTTCCCGCAGCCGGAGGGGCCGAGCAGGCTCATGAAGCCGCCCTGCTCCACCGTGAACGAGACGTTCTCCAGGGCCGTCACGGTGCGCCTGTCCGTCACAAAACGGACGGTGACGTTGTGGCACGCCAGCGCCGTCCCCGGCCCGCCCTCGGCGAGGGGCGGCGGAGTGGACAGCCGCGCCGGAGCCTGGCCCTGGAGCGACATCTCAGCCGACCTTCGGACGGCTGCCGGCCGTCATCTTCAGGATCTCGAGCGTCATCACCTCTTCGAGCTTCGGCGTGCGCTTCGAGAACTGGTCGAGTTGGGCGTAGAGGTTGATCTGGTCCTGCCAGATCGCGGGGTCCATCGTGCCCCAGCCTTCCTGCGCCGTCTTGGCGGAGAAGGCGTACTTGACCATCACGTCGAGGGCGTCGCGCTCGTCCTTGGCGACGAGGTTGGGGAACTCCTTGACGAGATATTCCACCGCCTTGTCGCGGTTGGCGGCCGCATAGGCCCAGCCTTTGCCCGTCGCGGTGAGGAACTTGGCGAGCACGTCCGCCTTGGTCTTGATGGTGGTCGCCGTGGCGTAGTAGGGCAGCGCGTAGAGCTTCACGCCGGTGTCCCACAGCCGCATGTCGACGCGCTGGTCGCCGAGCACGGCGAGAGCCGTGGTGTTGGTCAGCCAGCCGGTGACGACGTCGACCTGCCCGGTCATCAGCGGCGCCATGTCCGCGCCGATCGTGACGATCGTGACGTCCTTCTCCGGGATCTTGTTCTTGGCCAGCAGCGCCCGGAGCAGGATCACGCCCGTCGCCTGGATGCCGACCTTCTTGCCCACGAAATCCTTGGGCTCGCGCACCGGGTTCTTCTTGAGCGAGAAGAACGTATAGGGATGCTCCTGCGCGCCGGTCGCGAAGCACACCACGGGGATGTCCTGCGACGCCGCCAGCATCAGCGACGGGCTCGACGACACCTGTCCGACCTCGAAGCGGCCCGCCGCGACGACGGCGACGCCGTCGATGTTCGGTCCGCCCGCCTGGAATCGAAGCTCGATGCCTTCCTGGTCGTAGAAGCCCATCGCCTTGGCGCAGACCTCGCCGATCTGGTTGCCGGACAGCAGCCAGCCCAACTGGAGGTTCACGACGGGCTTGCCCTGGGCCATCGCGTCGATACTGAGCAACCCGCCCGTCGCGGCCGCCCCGGCCGCCGTTGCCGTCTTCAGCAATGTCCTGCGATCGATCCGTGTCATGACGCTCCCCTTCCGCGCTGCACGACCTGCGACCGGGACGATCCGCAGCCGCCACTCACGTGTCGAGCGGAAATTAGATCATGGGCGGGGCGCGCCCCATAGCACCGTTTTTCGGGTCGCTCGTTGCCGAAATGAGAACGCGCACCGGAAGCGGGCAGGTTGCCGCGTCGCTGCGCGGCCGGCGGCCAAGAATGCGGCACTGCCGCCGGATCAAGGGCCTGAATCGCGTCGCCGCTGCCTGGTCACTCCGTCGGCGGCTTCAGCACGATGATCTCGGCCGCCCCCGCAGGCGGGCGCGGCCACGTCCAGTCCCGGCCGTCACGCACCCGGCTGCTTTGCGGGCCAGTTATGGGTTTCCTCCGTGGCGTCCCGGCACCAGCGGTAGAACGCGTCGTAGAGCACCATGCCCGCATCGAGCTGGGCGATGTCGTCGGAGTACATGCGCGACAGGCCGAGCGACGCGGCCAGGAGCTCGCCGGCCTGGGGCTCCAGATCGAGCCGGCCGGTGTCGGCCGCGCGCACGATGCGGGCGAGGTGCGACAGGGCCGGGCTGGCAAGCCCGAATTCCTCGACCATGACGTCGAAGGTGCACAGCTCCCCGCGATGGCTCCAGAACACCTCGTCGACGTCGAACGGCGTGGCCTCGAAGCGGCTTGCGACGCCGGCGACCTCGGAGGCCTTCACGTAAAGGAACACGGCTTCCGGGTCGACGAAGCGCCGGATCAGCCACGGGCAGGCGATCCGGTCGATCTTGGGACGCTCGCGGGTAACCCACAGCGTCCGCCCGTGCGGGTCGCGCGGGGGAAGCTTCGCCACGACCACCGACGGCAGTCCGGCCTGCGCCCACGCTTCGAACCCGCCCTCGAGGCTTTCGGCCGACGCGGCGCCCGCGTGGCGAAGCCAGGCCGCGACGCCGTGGCTCAGCTTGAGCCCTTGTTGGCACACGACCACCACGGACCGGCCGGCGTATTCGCCCGCCCAGGCGGCGACATCGCGGTGCGAGCGGCGGGCGGATCCCGGGACGAGGCGAGGATCGGCCTCGAAATCCTCGTCCGTGCGCACGTCGACGATCGCCGGGCAGGCCGGCGTGCCAACCAGACGGGCAAGCTTCTCGATGGAGATGGAGTTGATGGATGGCATGGCGCGTCCCCGGCTTGAAAAAGCGAACCTGGACGCGATGCTTCGGCCGGAACCTCGTGAGGGGATCGCAACCCCCAGGCGGCTACGCTCGCCCCGCCATCGGGGCTTGTCAAGGTCAGCTGTGACAATGCTGAGCGCCCGCTCTGGCGATGTCCGATGGCTACGCCCGCGCCCTCACCGGCGACCGCCGCCTCTTCCGCCGCCGCCGAAGCTGCCGCGGCCGCCGCCGAACGACCCCCCTCCGCCGAATGACCCGCCTCCGCCGTAGCGGCCACCGCCCGAATATCCGCCGCCGTATCCGCCGCCATACCCGCCATAGAGCCCCGAGCTGCTGAAGCTGGGTGAGTTGATGGTGGTGGGCCCCGACGAGATGAAGGGCGATGGCGAGGCTCGCCCCATCTGCGCCGACGACAGGGTGCGCTGGTTGCCGAGCTGGCGGGCCTGGGCGTCCCGGGCGAGGTTGTCTGGCGCCTGGCGACTTGGCTGGACGCGCTGCGCGGAAGGGCGCTGGGAAGCCTGGGCGCGCTCGCGCGCCCTTTCGGCCGGCCGCTGCGTCGGGCTGCCGGCCCCGATGGGCCCCTGCGCCTTGTCTGGCAGACGCTGCCCGAGGTCGCGCGCGATGGCGGCGCCCGCCGCGCCGGCCGCGCCCGCCCCGCCCACCTGCTCGCGCAGCCGCTCGCGCGCTTCCGGCGACAGGTCGCGAATGCCCTCGCCGCGCTGGATCAGTTCGCCGCGCTCCGGCGGCCTGACGTCCTGCCAGCCGCCGTCCCAGGTTTGCCAGCCGTCGCCGGTGTTGCGGTAGATCTTGCCGTCATGGCCCGCATAAATGTCGCCGCGCCGGCCTTCATGGATGAAGCCGCTGCCGTTCGACGAGTTCCAGCGGATGGTCGAGCCGCCGGCGGCGTTGGAGCCGCCTGTGATGCGCGCCCACTCGTCGCCGCGCTTCACGCCGGCCGACTTCCACGACCCGTAGACGTTGCTGCCGCCGGCGACATAGCCCCCGCTCCCGGTGCGCGGATTGTAGGCTCCGACAAACCCGGCCGCGCCGTTCGGACCCCAGGCCGCGCCCGCCCGCGCATACGTGCCGGTGCGCGGGTTCCAGAAACGTCCGCCCGCGATGCCGCGATAGGGACCGTATGCGTAGCCGTAGCGCCCGAAGGTCCCGCGCGCGGGGTTGTAGTAGGCCGACTGCCCCCAGGTCACCGGGGGCGGATAATAGATCGGCGGTCCGCCGTTCCACTCCCACCAATAGGGCGGGTACCACCACCCGCTCCCGTAGACGAGCGTGTCCCACGCCAGAAGGCCCCAGAGATAGCCGGATGTGTAGCCGTACCAGACCGCATCGTCCTCCGTCTCGTAGACGCGGACATAGGTGACGTTGTGGAGCGGCGACGACGCCGGAATTTGATAGACCTCCGGGGGCACGTCTCGTGCCAGCGTCCAGGGGCCCTCGGGTTTGTCGGAGACGAACCAAACCCCGTCCTGCAACAGGAAGTAGCGCTCGCCCACCTTCAGCACCGTGGCTTCGGTGTTGACGGCGTACGCGATGCTCGTGCCGTCCACCGGCGCGAATTGCGGCGGCCCGGCATAGGCGAGCGTCGGCGTGATGGAGCCTTGCTGGACGCGAGCCATCACGGGGATGCTCGCCCGCAGGCGCGCTTCGGCGCTTTCCGGCGTGCCCGGGATCGAGGCGCGCACGGCGTAATAGGGCGCGTCGTCGGGGATGTTCCGGAAGTCCGCGGGAAGGTCGGGCGTGGCGAACGTCCACGGCCCGTCGAGCGAGGCGGCGCGGAACCACCGGCCCGAGAGCAGCACGTACCACTGGCGCAACGTCGTTTCGAAGAAGATGTCGGTCTCGGAATTCGACGCCCATTTCAGCGCCGTGCCGGGCACGTCCTCCAGCTCCGGCTCGCCGGCGAACTGGATCAGCTCCGCAGGCCTGTCCGAGAGCACCACGCGCGGGAGCGCGCCGGCCGGATAAGGAGCGGGAGGCATGGCGGCGCGTGCGTCCGCCCAGTCCCCGTCGGCGGGCAGCGAGGCGATGGCGGGCGGCAGCTGGGTTGCCGGAGTCCACGGCCCCTGCAGCGCGGGCGCGGTCAACCAGTGCGTGTTGTCCCTCAGGTAGAATGCCCCGCCGGCATCGATCCTGAACACATCCCAGTTCGTATTGACGACGAAGGAGACGCCGTCCTGTCCCTTCACCGGCGCGAAGGCCGCGGGGCCATTGGTCTGCAGCAGGATCGCGGGGGTCTTCGACACGAAGATGGGCGGCGGATCGGCCTTCAGCCCGGACACGTCGTTCAGGCGCTTCTGGCCGGCGAGGCTGGCCACCACGCGCTCCTCGGATATCGAGATCGGGGCGGTCGGCAGCAGCTTGCCGGTGTCGAGGGCCAGCGCCGCCAGTTCGGCCCGGTCGAGACCCGTGAAGTTCAGCGATGTGACGACGATGTTGGAGATGACGACCTTGCCGGCTTCGTCGTCCAGCGCCGTCGCCCCCCGCAGTCCGATGACGCCGAAGATCGGCCTGGCGTCCGGCGTCCGCTGATAGGCCGCGGCGACGAGCGCGTCGATCGCCTTGTAGTCCGGCCAGTCGGTGAACTGGGGCTGGTACAGCACGATCCGTCCCTTGCCCACGTCGAAGGCGCGGGGCCAGCTATCCGCCTCGTCGCTGCGCTGGAGATAGCGCCCGCTGACGAAGCCGCGCGTCCCCTTCACCGTGACCGCGCACCACGCCGCGCTGGCGTCGCAGTCGCCGATGTCGAGCGAGGTCTCCGCGGGCAGCACCCTAACGCTGGAGAAGTTGGTGCCCGGCCCGGACCGCATGTTGACGGATGTGGTGGTTACGCCCGGGGCGGCGAGGACCGCCGCCGATGCCCCGAACAGGAGCGCCCCGGTCAGCAGAAGGCGAACCGCGATCGACGTCATGCTCAAGCCTCCAAGCATCGCCCGGAGTCCGATGCACGCCCACCTTCGTGGTCCGTGCCGGACGGGAAGGACGCAGCCTCTCACCGGCTCGCCATTCCCCGCTTGGCATCTTGCGACGTAGCTGCGGCAAGCGACTGCGCGAGCGGCCGATCCGCGGCAGTCAGCCATGCACGATCCGGGGTCGATTATAACCGGTACGGGGGACGGGGCGACAAGGCCGATCAGGGGCCGGGACGCGATCGCGGCCGATGGTCAGGTCCAGTCCAGCACGATCTTGCCGCCGCGGCCGGAGGCGGCCTGCTCGAAGGCGCGGGCGTAATCGGCGGCGGGCAGCCTGTCGGTGATCACCTTGCGGACGTCGAGCCCGCTTTCGAGCATGGCGAGCATCTTGTGCCAGGTCTCGAACATCTCGCGCCCGTAGATGCCCTTCAGGGTGATCATCCTGAAGACCACCTTGCCGAGATCGAACGGGAAGGCCCGTGACGGAATGCCCAGCAGGGCGATGCGGCCGCCCATGACCATATGGTCGATCATCTGCTCCAGGGCGGCCGGAGCGCCGCTCATTTCGAGCCCGACGTCGAAGCCCTCGCGCATCTTCAGCCGCGCCATGGCGTCGCGCAGCTCGGTGGTCGCGACATTCACCGGCGTCACGTCCGCCACCCGGCCGGCGAGGTCCAGACGCGCCGGGTTCGTGTCGGTGATGACCACGTGGCGCGCCCCCACGTGCCGGGCCACCGCCGCGGCCATGATGCCGATCGGCCCCGCGCCCGTTATCAGCACGTCTTCTCCCGCGATGTCGAAGGAGAGCGCCGTGTGCACCGCGTTGCCGAGCGGATCGAGGATCGCGCCGATCTCGTCGTCGACGCTGTCCGGCAGCGGCACGATGTTGAAGGCCGGGACGCGGACATACTCCGCGAACGCGCCCGGCAGGTTGACGCCGATGCCCTTCGTATCGGGGTCGAGGTGGTACTTGCCGCCGCGCGCCGCCCGGCTGCCGCCGCCGACCACATGTCCCTCTCCGGACACGCGCTGGCCGACGGCGAGCCCGCGTACGGAGGCCCCGAGCTCGGCGATCTCGCCGGCGTATTCGTGGCCGACGATCATCGGAACGGGAATGGTCCGGCTGGCCCAGTCGTCCCATTTGTAGATATGCACGTCGGTGCCGCAAATGCCGGTCTTGCGCACCCTGACCAGCACGTCCTCGGCCCCGATCGCCGGCACCGGGCGATCCTCCAACCAGATGCCGGGCTCGGGAAGCGCCTTCACCAGGGATTTCATCAGATCACTCCCTCGTCGCGTCCGGCCTCGACGAAGGCCGTGATGGCGGCGTCGATGTCCGCCTCCGTCAACGCCGCCGACATCTGTGTCCGGATGCGGGCCTTGCCGTGCGGCACCACCGGATAGAAGAAGCCCGCGACATAGACGCCGCGCGCGTCCAGCGCCCGGGCCATGCGTTGGGCCGTCACCGCCTCCCCGAGCATGACCGGGATGATCGGCGTCTCGCCGGGCAGCAGCGAAAACCCGGCGGCGGCGAGCCCGGCCCGGAAGCGCTGCGTGTTGCGCATCAACGTCCGGCGCAGGTCGTCTCCGGCTTCCGCGAGCGCGATGGCCGCGAGCGAGCCCGCCGCGACGGGCGGCGCCAGGCTGTTCGAAAACAGATAAGGCCTGGCGCGCTGGCGAAGCACGTCCACGATGGGCTGGCTCGCTGCGATGAACCCGCCCATCGCCCCGCCCAACGTCTTGCCGAGCGTGCCGGTGACGATGTCGACACGTTGGCCCGTTCCCGTCAGCGCCGGCGTGCCCCTGCCCTTCTCGCCCAGATGCCCGGTGGCGTGGCAGTCGTCGACGGCGACCAGCGCTCCGTGGCGCTCGGCGAGCGAGCAGATCTCCGCCAGCCGCGCGACGTGGCCGTCCATCGAGAACACGCCGTCGGTGACGATCATCTTGAACCGGCAGCCCTCGGCGTCGGCCTCGCGCAGGCGCGTCTCGAGTTCGTCCATGTCGCCGGTGGCGTAGCGGAAGCGGCGGGCCTTGCTGAGGCGGATGCCATCGATGATCGAGGCATGGTTGAGCGCGTCGGAGATGACCGCGTCCTCGGGGCCCAGAAGCGTCTCGAACACCGCGCCGTTGGCGTCGAAGCACGCGGCGAACAGGATGGCGTCGTCCTTGCCCAAATAGCGCGCGATGGCTCGCTCGAGTTCGCGATGGAGATCCTGCGTGCCGCAGATGAACCGGACCGACGCCATGCCGAAGCCATGCGTCTCCAGCGCCTCGGCAGCCGCACGCCGCACGACCGGGTGGTTGGCCAGCCCGAGATAGTTGTTGGCGCAGAGATTGATCATCTCGCGGCCCCGGACGGTGATGCGCCCGCCCTGCGGGCCGGACATCTCCCGCTCGGTCTTGAGCAGCCCGTTCGCCTCGATGTCCGACAGCAGCGCGGCGGCATGTCGTGAGAAGCCGGCATCCATTCGACACCTCGCGGTGATAGGTCAGCAGCAGCGCGCGCTCGGGGCGAGAGGCGACCCCAGGGTCGCCGCGCGTATCGGTCCCCAGGCGTCGACGCTCATCCGGTGCGACCGCGACGCATCAGTCTTGCCATGAAACTGGATTCTGTACAATCCATTTTTGGATACAATTAAGCTATTGAGTGGATCCGATATGGAGGGCCGTCCCCTCGCGTGACGCGCGGGGCCGGCGGGCGCCCGCCCCCGTCATGCCTCGGCTTCCAGCGGCAGGTTGCGTTCGGCGCAGACGCGGCGCAAATGCGCGACGCTGCGCCGGATCGTGGCGATCGACTCGGCGTAGCCGAACGGCGCGGCGACATAGGCGTCCCACGTCGCAACCTCGCCGGAGGCGATGCGCGCGCCATAGGCCTGCACCATCGCGAGGAACGCCGCGTATTCCTCGCGGGTCAGGTCGGGATGGCTGGCGAGCCAGTCGGGGTCGAAGACCTCCAGGAGGGTATGGCGCGGCACGAAGCTGGCGTCGCGCGGGCCGGCGCATTCGAGCGAGAGGTTGAGCGTGGGGTTGTGCGCGGCGAGAACGGCGAGGATTTCGCCGAAGTCGATCACCCCGTCGCCGCATGCGCGCGCCTGCACGGTGACGCCCCCCGGCACATGCGTCAGATAGGCGTCCTTGATGTGGGTCTGGCGCACGAAGGGCGCGACGCGCCGCGCCGCCCACACCGGATGCTCGCCGCGCTGCATCGGGTTCAGCGTGTCGAGAACGACGCCCATGACGTCCGCCCCCACCGCCTCGATCAGCCGCAGCAGCTCGAACGTGGTGATCTCCTCGTGCGTCTCCATGTTGAGATGCACGCCGAGGTCGCGCGCGATCGGCGCGAGCTTGAGCAGGAAGGCCTGGGTGGCGCGCAGTTGCTCCGGCCACGTCACGTCGGTCCGGAAGCGGTCATAGGCCCACTTGCCGGCGTAGACGGTCTTGTAGTTGGCGGTGGCGATCCACAGCTCCGTGCAGCCGATGTCGACGCAGGCCTCCATCATGCGGCGGAAGCCGAGCACGATGTCGCCGTCGCCGGCGAGCCGCAGTTCGGGGGCTTCCGGGGAGGCGTAGGGGTTCACCTTGCCCAGGCCGGTCTCGACATACATGCCGAGTTCGTCGGCGCGCCGGCGGATGGCGCGCAACTCGCCGCGGTCGAGCGTCGGGCTCATGTCCAGCACGGTCCGGTAGAACAGCCCGGCCATGCCGAAGCTCTTGCCGTGGTCGAGACTGGCGAGCGGCCCGCGCTGGGCCGCCTCCGGGATCTTGCGGCCATCGACGCCGATTCTCATCCTTGACCTCCCAAGGGCTTTTCGCGGCCCGCCTTCGCTCAGCGGATGCGCTTGTAGCTCGACGAGAAGATTTCGCCGACCGGCGGGTGCCCCAGCGTGCGCATCGGGTACTTCGCCACGACACCGTCGAACTGCGCCTGGGCGCGACGGCGGTCGGCGCGCTCGTCGACGCCGGGGATCACGCCGTCCTCCATGACGAAGCGGCCGTCGATCATGACGCTGCGGACGCTGCGGGACGACGCGTTGAGCAGCAGCGTCTGAATGGGGTCGGTCGCCTGCCCCATGAACGGGTCGTCGAGGTCCACCACGATCAGGTCCGCCTTCGCGCCCGGCCGCAGGCGGCCGAGATCCGGCCGCCCGAGCGCGTCGGCGCCGCCCACCGTGGCGGCGTCGTAATAGTCCTCGGCGCGGCAGGCCTGGGCGTCGTGCTCGACGACGCGGCACAGCATCAGCCCGATTTGCATGTTCAGCAGCATGTCGGGCGGGTAGGTGTCGGTGCCGAGCCCGATGCGGATGCCCATGTCGCGATAGGAGCGGAACGAGCGCAGCGCCTGCCCGTGCCGCGCCGACACCAGCGGGCAGTGCACGATGGTCGCGCCGCTGTCGCGAATGATCTCGAGGTCGCGGCCCGGCCGGTCGATGCCGTTGAGCCCGGACACGTAGATGCCGTGCGGCAGCAAGGTGCGTTCCGAGAGGAAGCCCAGCTCCGCCATCCATTCCGGCGGGCTCTTGCCGCGCAGGCGGACGACCGTGTCGTACTCGAAGCGCGACTGGCAGGAATGGAGGCGGATCGGCACGCCCAGCGCGCGCGCTGCCGCCGCCGACCGGCGCAGAAGCTCCGGCGTGCAAGTCTCGATGCGGTCGGGCGCCAGCATGGTGCGCACGAGCCCGCCCGCTCGGCCTTCGAAGGTCTCGCAGAAACGCTCCGCGTCGCGCAGGCCGGCCAGTCCGCGCTCCTCGTCGAAGAAGTAGTCGAGCGTGCCGTCCTCGTTCACGAACGTGTTGCCGGCGCGGTAGGCAGGCCCGAGATAGATGCGCAGGCCGAGATCGGCGGCGGACGCAGCCGCGTCCGAGAACTCCTCCACCGTCTCTCCCCACGCCCGGTAGAACAGCGAGGCGATGGGCAGCGCGGTCGTGATGCCGCCCCGGATCAGGCGCGTGAAAGCGTAGCGCTTCTGGAACGCGAGCTCCTCGCGCGTGTACATCTCGATCGGTCCGGCATCCATGTAGCTCCGGGGCCAGACCCTGCCCTTGCGCGCCGGCGGCTGGTTGTCGAAGCCGAGCACGGTGGTGTCGAGGTCGGACAGCGCGTCGAGATCGATGAAGCCCGGCCCGACGAGCGCGTGGCCGTAGTCCACCACGCGGTCGGCCTGCCCGGGAAAGCGCTTGCCGACGAAGAGGACGGAGTCGCCGGAGACGGCGATCTCGCCGTCCTCGTGCAGGCAGTGGCGGTCGTTCTCGTGGCCGACGATCCACCTGGCCTTGAGCAGCGTGACGGTCATTTCATCCCCGATGAGACAAGGCCGCGGACGTAGTAGCGCTGGAGGCAGATCGACAGGATGACGAGCGGGATCGTCACCGCGGTCGCCGCCGCGAACAGCGGGCCGTCCATCGGGAAGTTCGGGATCGACTTCAGGTTGGCGATGGCGACCTGGGCGATCTGCTTGTTGGGATCCTGCATCACGACCAGCGGCCACAGATAGGCGTTCCACGACCAGATGAACTGGATGAGCACCAGCGTCGCGATGGTCGGCTTCACGTTGGGCAGCGCGATGGAGATAAAGATGCGGAAGGGCCCCGCGCCGTCGATCCTGGCGGCCTCGTCCATCTCGACCGGGATGTCCCGGAAGGCCTGGCGCATCAGGAACACGCCGAACGGGTTGCAGGCGAACGGCAGGAACAGCGCCGGATAGGTGGACACGAGACCGAGCTGCTGCATCACCTGGTAGAGCGGCACGATGATCGCCTCGACCGGGATGAACGCCGTCAGCAGCAGCAGCGCGAACACCATATCGCTGCCCGGGAATCTGAGGCGGGCGAAGGCGTAGCCCGCCAGCGACGAGGCCACCACCGCGATGCTCACCTGCCCGGCCGCCGCGATGGCGGTGTTCATCAAATTGTTCTGAAACTTCAGCTGGGTGAACAGGTAGACGTAATTCTCCAGCGTCGGGCGGAGCGGCACGAAGGACGACCACGACAGCGGAAACGTGCCGGTGACGATGTCGTTGGTGGATTTCAGCGACGACAGCGCCGCCCACAGGATCGGGAATCCGAAGATGAACCCGACGAGCGCCACCGTGACGATGCCGCCGGCGTGCCGGACCACGTAGGCGCGGCGTTCCGCCCGCCGCAGGCTCATGAGATCCGAGTTGGCGAGGGCGACCATGCTCAATCGGCCTCCCGCCCGCGCAGGAGGAAGCTCTGGGCCGCCGTGACGAGCGCCAGCACGACCAGCATGCACACGACGCTGGCCGAGGCCGTGCCCGGCGACTGGAACTCGAAGCCTTGCAGATAGGAGAACAGCGCCAGGTTCGTCGTCGCGCCCTGCGGCCCGCCCTGCGTCATGATGAGGATGGGCGTGAACATGCGCGTCGCCGTGATCGTCATCATGAACAGGGCGACGACGAGGCTGGGCCGCAGCGCCGGCAGCGTCACGTACCAGAAGATCTGGCGCGCATCCGCGCCGTCGAGCTCCGCCGCCTCGGGCAGCTCGCGCGGGATGGATTGCAGCCCGGCGAGGAAGATGAGCATCGGCAGGCCGACATCCTTCCACACCGACATGACGACGATGCTGACCAGCGCCTGGCCGCCGCTCGTGAGGAAGGGCTGGGTCGGCAGCGACACCGCGTCCAGGATGGCGTTGAACAGCCCGCTCGAGGGCTCGTACATCTGGTTCCAGATCAGCGCCGTCACCGCCTCGGAGGCAGCGAGCGCGCCGATGATGGCGTTGCGCGCGAAGGTGGAGCCGGGCAACCGCCTGTCCAGAAGAACGGCGAGGAGCAGAGCAAGCGGAATGGTGAAGCCCAGCATCAGGACGATGTAGAGGAACGTGTTGAGCAGCGCGTAGCGGAAGGCGGGATCGGCGAAGAGCTCGCGGTAATTGTCGAGCCCCACCCACCCTGTCGACGAACGGTCGAAGGGACCGAACGACTGCAGGCTGTTGAGCACCGCCGTGACGAGCGGCAGGAACTGGAACATCGCCAGCGCGACGACGGCGGGCAGCACCATCGCCGAGGCGAGGACCGCGTCGCCGTTCCATCCGCTCCGCCGCCCTGCCGGCGCGATGACCCGGACTGCCCGCATGCGTCGCTCCTGTCGCGAGGCCCGGCGGCCGGACGAGCCGGCCGCCGACGCCGGGCCGCTTACTTGTACTTGACGAGCAATCGGTCGATCTTCGCCGCCGTATCCGGCAGCACCTTGGCCGGATCCGCGCCCAGCGCGATGTCCTTCACCGCCGGGTTCATGGCGTTGAAATAGTCGAAATAGCCCGGCGTGCGCGGCACGCTGTAGGAGGCGTCCGAGAGTGCCGAGGCCAGCTTGAAGGGCTGCTCGGTGGCGAACTCGCTCATCGCCTTGCGCAGCGAGGTGCGCGACGGCATCGAGCCCCACGCCTTGTGGAAGGCGAGCCGGTTGGTGTCGTTGCACAGGAAGGCGAGAAGCGCCGCCGCCTCGGCCGGATGCTTGCTCTTCGCCCACACCAGCGGCGCGTCCGAGCCGTTGCCGTTGAACACGATCTTGCCCTTGGGCGGCGGCGAGACGCCCCATTTGAACGGCGGCTCCATCCCCGGCACGCGGAAGCGGTTGGTGAAGTTGAGCCCGCCGAAATACGTCGCCGCGAGCCCGCCCGGGAACTGGTTGGGCACCGGCCCGAGCGGGGTCAGGCCCTTGGAGAACAGCGACTGGTAGTACCGCATGCCCTTGATGGCTTCCGGCGTGTCGATATAGCCGGTGACCGAGCGTCCGTCGTCGCTAATGCCGGCCAGCGTCTTGTACGTCGAGGAGGACTTCGGCGCGGTGGGATCGCCCTGCGAGCGGATCCAGATGCTTTCGAGCTGGCTGTAGTTGGCGCCCGGCCCGCCATTGCCCTGCCCGGCGGCGGCGAGAGCCCAGCTCTTCGTGTCGCCGGCGGCCTTGAGCTTGCCGTTCAGGTCCTCGAGCTGCGCGATGAACTCCTCGTCCGTCCAGCCACCCTCGAGGGTGTCCACCTCGGGCGGCGTCTTCAGCCCGGCCTTCGCCCACATGTCGCGATTGAAGTAGAGCAGCATCACGCTGGTTTCCCAGGGCGAGCAGTAGAGGCTGCCGCCGGACGAGGCGGCGCTTCGCAGGTTCGCCGGGATGTCCTCGACGAACGCCTTCGACAGATAGTCCTGCAACGGCAGCGCCATCTTGCCGGCGTGGTAGGCGTCGGCGAAATCCGTGCGGCCCATCATGATGTCCGGCGCGTCGTTGGACGCGACGTAGACGAGCATCTTTTTCTGCAGGTCGCCGTACGGCACCTTCTCTTCCACGACCGTGATGTTCGGGAAGCTCGCCTTGAACTCGGCGTAGGCCTTTTCGAGCAGGGCGTTCACGTCGGGCGTGAAGTCCTGCCGCATGAAGCGCAGCGTGACGGGCTCACTGGTGAGCGTCGGGCCGGCATAGCCTCCGAGGTCGATCTTGCCGGCCGCGGCGCGCGCGCTGTCGATCACCGCCGGCGCGAATACGCCGAGGGCGGCCGCCTTCGCGATCCCGGACAGGACGGCGCGGCGGGAGACACCCGATTCACTTCTCTCGCTGGTCTTTCCAGTCATGGCGGTTTCCTCCAAGCGGCGGCGCGCCTTGTTGGCGTGGCGCGTCCACGGGATGAGCGGCTACAGGTTTCGCTTCTCGACGCGGGAGCCGATCCACTCCCCCGGAGATCGGGCGAGCGGATCACCTCCGACGTATCCACGATGCAATCGTTTCATTGATTGGATACAAAATCAATGGGAGATTGAGTTCATCCCGTTTATTGCAGAGCTCTAGCTCGGGATGCAGGTGTCATCTGGCCCGCACACGACAAAACGCCCGCGCAGGCCCAGCCAATACGCGCGCGGGCGGTGTATCCAGCAAGCGGCATGATCGGATACGGCCGGCCTGCTCAGCCGCCGGCCGTAGCCTCGGTCGGCGCGCGAAGCAGGCCCATGGCGTTGGCGGTCACCAGCGCCGTCGCCTCGTGGCCCGGACGAACCGTGGATCCATGGCCGGCGAACAGCGCGGGATCACGCGCGGCGCGGTTTCAATCCGGCTCTCGCGAAGGCAAGCCATCCTCTGCGATCGCGATCCACCGCTCACCGACCTTGCGATAGCGCTTTTTCACCGCGGACCAGGCGATGCGGAAGGCGATGGCCTCCCGCTCGGGATCATCGGCGTGGTCGCGCCAGGCATGGTTGAAGGCGGCGACGAAGATGTCCTGCGCGCGCCACGGCAGATGAGCCCGCACGCGCTCGGGCAAGTCCTCGGGAGCGTCATAGGGCATGATTGGGAACGTGCCTCTCGAACCAGCGGACGGCGGCGCTGCTCACCTGCTCCAGCGCGCCGGGCTCCTCGAACAAATGGGACGCCCCAGGCACGATCAGGAGTTCGCTTTCGCAGGTCATCTGCTCCCGAGCCTCCCTGTTGAGGGCGATGACCTCCGTATCGTTGGCCCCGACCGCGAGCAGCGTCGGCGCGCGGAGGAATGGCAGGGCCGCCCTGGCGAGGTCCGGGCGTCCTCCGCGCGAGACGACGGCGCTCACCTCGTGCGGGGAGTTCACGGCGGCCATGATCGCCCCCGCGGCGCCCGTACTGGCGCCATAAAGGCCAAGCGGCAGCCCCGTGAGCGTGGGCTCGGTGGACGCCCACGCGATGACATCGCCGAGCCGTCGGGCGAGCAGGGAAATGTCGAAAACATTGGCCCGGTCGAGCGCCTCTTCCTCGGTCAGGAGATCGCACAGCAAGGTCGCGAAACCTCGCGCCTGAAGGTCGCGGGCGACCGCCGTATTGCGGGGGCTCAGCCGGTTCGAGCCGCTGCCATGGGCGAAGATGACAAGGCCGCGCACGCGCGCCGGCACGGACAGCACCCCTTCGCGTCCGTCGGGCAGGACGATGGCGCGCGGCGCGAGGCGGTTCGGCATCGGCATCATTCCTCGATGCGGACGATGGGAGGAACGCGCGCCACCCGTCGCGCCAGGCCGCCATCTCGGCGGCGAGGTCGCGACGACCCCGGCGTTCAGATCCCCGCAGGCTGGCGCGGGAGGCGGCGCACCGTGCTTGCCTGCGGGCCCTTGTCGCCCGCTTCCTCCACGAAGGCCACCTTGTCCCCGACCTTCAGCCGGCCGAACTGGCGGTTCAGCACGCTGTTGCGATGGAAGTAGACTTCGTGCCCGTCAGGCGCGGAGAGGAAGCCGTGATCGCTCGGCGTCGTCAGGCGAACGACGGTCCCCACGGGCGTGGCGTCGTGCGTCTTCACGTCCTTGCGCATGCGGCGCACCTGATCCTGCAACTGGCGGCGTGCACGGTGGAACGCATCGTTGATGGCGAAGGCGAGATCGGCGTGGCGCTCGTCGAGGCGGGGCGTGCGCACCACCGCGACCTCGCGCCCGCCTGGCAGGGTCAGCCAGATGTTCACCTCGTACAGCCCGCCCTGCCGATGTCGCGCGCCGGGGCCTTTCAGGACGACCCGGCCGGCCGTGATGCGGCCGAACTTGTCTTCCAGCTCCGCGACATGGTTCAGGAGGGACTCCCTGACGCTTTCAGAGGTGTCGACGCCCTGGAAGTCGATCTGGATCGGCGTTTGCATGGCCTGTTCCTCTCCGCGTGAAGCCCGCGGCGCAGAACCGGCAATGATGGGCGTCGTCGATGCTGCCTTGCACATCCGGCGAAACACCCACGCCTTGTCGAGATCTGCGCAGCAGAGCGCGAATTCATCGACTTGATCGGATGGTCCCGATCATAAATTGAACCCTATCAAGCTTGGACCTCCGTTGAGTTGAGCCGTATCAAACCGGTTGCGAAATCCGCGCCGTCAAAGCCTAGGCGTGTATCCCTCATCGATCCGGGCGAGAAGGAAGCCGCTGCGTCGGCGGCTCGTCCACCGTCGGCGCGAAGCCTTTAGCCCACGCCTCTCAGAGACAGGGGCGGATATAGGGGCGGTTGGCGTCCCAAAGCTCCGCGAGCAGGCCGACCGCCGCGTCGATGGAATTGACGACCGGGTCCACGAGAAGCGCCTGCAACGCCAGATCGCGGGACGCATGGACGGCGGCCTCCACGGCGAGCTGGTGCACATGGGCCGGCATCGCCAGCAGCTTTGCGATCGGATCGGGAAGCGCGCCGACGGCGACGGGTCGCACGCCGCCAGCGTCGGCGACGGCCGGGACCTCGACGGCCAGGTCGGACGGCAGGTTGGGGATAGCGCCCTCATTGTAGAGAATGGCCGACTGCAGGAGGCGGGGCCGATCCTGAACAACGGCCTCCATGATGTCCGCCAAGCCCTCCCCTGACGGCGAAAGCCAGCCGCCAGGGATGGGTCCGCCGTCGATCACGGCCGAAATTTGCCGGTCCAGATCCTCGCGCGATCTCTCGTCGGCCGCGAAATCGTAACCGCTCTCGCCCGCCTGCCAGCCGAACGAGAAATACTCGCCGAGGTGGCTGTCGCTGCAGGTGGGCCAATAGCCGAAGGCGCGAAAGAGAGCCCGGGTCAGCGGCAGGTCGGCCGGGGCGAGCTTCGGCTCCCTGGCCCGCAGCATGGGGTAGAGATCGTCTCCCGTCTCATGGTCGCGGATTCGCAGGAGCCACTGGGCGTGATTGAGCCCCGCCCCCACCACACTCACGCGCTCGGGCGCGAGGCCGAGAATTCGGGCGATGTCGCCCCGGCTCATGGACAACCCGTGGCAAAGGCCGACGACCTTCAGCCCCGTATACTTGCGCAAGGCGAGCACGATCCGGCTTTCCGGGTTCGAGCAATTGATGAAGAGCGCGTCGGGGGCGAGCCTTGCGATGTCGCGCGCGATGTCGAAGACGAGCGGAAGCGTCCGCAACGTGAAGAACAGCGCCCCTGGCCCGCCATTCTCCCCCAGCGTGTGGCGGATCCCGAATTTGCGCGGCACTTCGAAATCGAGCTTCCACAGCCTGTTGCGCTCGATCGCGGTGGCGTTGACGACAAAGCGCGCGCCGGGAAGCGCCTGCTCGCGATCCGTCGTGCTCTCGACGACAAGTCCTGCGTCCATATGCCGGTTGAGGTGACCGGCGAGCTCCGCCATCCGCTCCAGAGCCGCGCGATCGGTGTCGACAAGGCACAGGGTCGCGCCCCTCAGCGCCGGGCTCGACAGGACGTCGCGCAGGAGCGAGAGCCCGAACGCCTTGCTCCCGGCCCCCAGGAAGACGATCCGCGTCGTTCGCGCCAACATGGGTCAGCCCTCACACCGCGAGGCGGGCCACCGTCACTCGTTCCCTCAAATTATCTCGCCGTCCGCGTCCAGGCGCAAACAGGCTTCCCGGCCGGCGTCACGCCCTCACTGCTGGCGGAAGCTGCGGTAGAACTGCTCCGTCAGGGGCTTGCTGAGATAGGAGATCATGGTGCGCATGCCCGTCTGGATGAACGCCTCCACCGGCATGCCCGGCAGCAGCTTGAGCGAGCCGAGCTTGTTCATCTCATCCGGCTTCACCGCGATGCGGGCCGTGTAGTAGCTCGCGCCGGTGCGCTGGTCGGTCGACAGGTCGGCCGAGATCAGGCTCACCTGCCCTTCCAGCTGCGGCGTGGTGCGCTGGTTGAAGGCGGAGAAGCGCAGCGAGGCCGGCTGGCCGATCGACAGCTGGTCGATGTCCTGCGGCGCGACCTTGACCTCGATGACGAGCTGCTCGCCCTCCGGCACGATCAGCATCATCTGTTCGCCGGGGCCGACAACGCCGCCCACGGTATGCACGGAGAGCTGATGGACGAGGCCGGCCAGCGGCGCGCGGATGTCGACCCGGCTCAACTGGTCCTCGGCGGCGACGCGGCGCTCGCCCAGCTCGGCGGTCTTGCCCTGGATCTCACGCAATTCCTTGGCGACTTCGCTGCGCAGGTCCTGGTCGATCTGGATGATCTGCAGCTCGATCTCGCTAATCTTTCCCTTGGCCTGCGCGGCGGAGGCGATGAGCGAGCCGCGCTCGCCCGCCAGCCGCGTCGACTCGCGCTCGAGCGCGGTGAGGCGCGGCAGCTGGACGAGGTTGCGCTTGAAGAGGTCGCGCACGCCCTCCAGCTCGCGCTGGATCAGCTCGATCTCGCGGCCCTTCGCGGAAATCTGGCCCTCGATGCCCTGGATTTCCTCCTGGAGCTGGCTGACGCGCTGGCGCAACTGCTCCTTCTGGCCCTGCCGCGCCGTGGCGCGAAGGTCGAACAGCCGCGACTCGCTCTGCATCAGGCCGGCGATATCGGGCTCGCCGGCGCGGCTGGTGAGCATGGGCGGGTATTTCACCTCCCGCTTGTCGTCGCGCTCGGCCTCGAGCCGCGCCTGGCGCGCCGCCAGTTCGTCGAGCTGCTTCGTGACGACCTGGAGGTTGGCGCGCAGCACGGTCTCGTCGAGGCGCACGAGCACCTCGCCGGCCTCGACGTGCTGGCCTTCCTTCACGCGGATCTCGCCGACGATGCCGCCGGTCTGGTGCTGCACCTTCTTGACGCTGGTGTCGACGGCGAGCTGGCCGGGCGCGATGACCGCGCCGGCGATCTCGCTGGTGCCGCCGAGCACTCCGACGCCGCCGCCGAGCAGCACGACCACGGCGATGCCGGCGATCAAATGGCGGCGGACCGACGCGCGGGCGGTGCGGCGCACGCGCGGGAGGCCCGTCTTGTCCTCGAGCATCAGCATCAGCCCTGGCCCTCCCCGACGGCCTTCAACTTGGCGGGTGCGGGAACCGGCGGGCCGCGCCGCACATATTTCTCGAACACTTCTTCCTTGGGGCCGAAGGCCTGCATGCGGCCCTCGTTCATGACGAGCACCTGGTCGACCGCGCCCAGCGCGCTCGGCCGGTGGGCCACCACGATGACGATGCCGCCGCGGGCGCGCACGCCGGTCATGGCGTTGGCCAGCGCTTCCTCGCCGGCGGCGTCGAGGTTGGAATTGGGCTCGTCGAGCACCACGAGGAACGGCTTGCCGTAGAGCGCCCGGGCGAGGCCCACGCGCTGCCGCTGGCCGGCGGACAGCGCCACCGCGCCGTCGCCGAGCTTCGTCTCGTAGCCGTTGGCGAGGCGCAGGATCATGTCGTGGACGCCGGCCTGGGTGGCCGCCTCGATCACCGCCTCGGGGTTCGGCTCGCTGTCGAAGCGCGAGATGTTCTCCGCCACCGTGCCGTCGAACAGCTCGATGTCCTGCGGCAGGTAGCCGACGTGGCGGCCGAGCTGCTCGGCCGACCACTGGTCCAGCGCCGCCCCGTCGAGGCGGATGGAGCCGCGCACCACCGGCCACACGCCCGTGATGGCGCGGATGAGGCTGGACTTGCCCGACGCGCTCGGGCCGATGACGCCGAGCCCCTGCCCCGCGCCGACCGCGAACGAGACGTCCTGCACGATGAGCCGGCGGTCGCCCGGCGGCACCACGCTGATGTTCTCGACGCGCAGCCCGACGCGCGGCTCGGGGAGCAGCATCGGCTCGCTCTCCTCGGGCAGCTGCGTCAGCAGCATATTGAGCCGCGCCCAGCTCTGGCGCGCCGAGAGGAACGGCTTCCAGTGGGCCACGGACAGCTCGACCGGCTGCAGGGAGCGCGACAGCAGCACCGAGCAGGCGATGATGGCGCCGGGCGAGACCTCCTGCTTGATGGCGAGGTAGGCGCCGACGCCGAGCACAAGCGATTGCAGCAGCATGCGCAGCGTGCGCGACAGCGAGCCCAGCCCGCCGGCGATGTCGGAGGCGCGCAGATTGGCGTCGAGGTGGTTCAGGTGCGTGTCGATCCAGCGCGCGCCGAGCCGGCGCGACATGCCCATGGCGCGGATGACCTCGGCGTTGCGGCGCGTCGACTCGGTGAGCGCGTTGCGCGTGGCGAGCAGGGTGGTCGACTCGCGCGCCGGCCCCTTGGTCAGGCGCTCGGCCGTCAGCGTGATGGCGATCAGCAGGGCGGAGCCGATCAACGCCGTCATGCCGATCCAGAAATGGAAGGCGAAGGCGATGATGAGGTAAAGCGGCATCCAGGGCAGGTCGAACAGGGCGGTCGGCCCCGCGCTGCCGAGGAAGGCGCGCACCTGGTCGAGGTCGCGCAAGGGCTGCAGGCCGTCGCCGCCGGGCTTGGTCACCAGCGGCAGGCGCAGGATGGCAGCGTAGACGCGCGAGCCGAAGGTCTCGTCGAGCGACGCGCCGATATTGGAGAGGATGCGCCCGCGGATGAACTCCAGCGCGCCCTGCATCAGGAACAGGACCACGATGAGCAGCGACAGGGCGATCAGCGTCGGCACGCTCTTGGACGGCAGCACGCGGTCGTAGACCTCGAGCATGTAGACGGTGCCGGTCAGCGTCATGATGTTGACGAAGGCGCTGATGACGCCGACGCCGGCGAACGCGCCCTTGAAGGAGCGCATGAAGGCCGCGAGTTCGGAGGCCGTCTGGCCGCGGGCGGGGTCCACTGCACTCACGCTACTTCCTTCCTTGCGGCCTGCCCGATCCTGGCCCCGGCCGCGCCGTCCTCGAACTGCACCCTGCGACGACAACGTGAAGCATGCGGTCGCAACTCAACCTTAGCCTTCAAAGATTACGCGATTGTTTCGCCACGCCTGAGCTTAGGCAAGCCGTCGCGCCTCAATCGTTCAGCCAGTTGTGATGATCGTCATTACAACCTGAAGTTTATATCCGCGTGCAGGGCCACTGTCGTGCCTCCCCTCGCGGGCGGCGGCTTCTTGGGCGACGACTGCGGCCATTTCGAGACGACGCCTTATTTCTTGAGCTGGACCGTCGCGACGCCGGATCATGCGACGGATGTCAGCCGGCCCTCCGGATGTTCGGACAGGAAGTGACGCAGCGCCATGGTCAGCTCGGCCGCATGCGCCTTGCGCCCATGCGACAGCGCGTCGCGGATGTCCTCGACGATCATTTCGCGGACCCGCTCGGGCCCGTGCTGGATGTGCATGAGATAGTTGGCGAGCGCCGCCGCGCCGATCTCGCCCAGATGCTCGTGCTCGGCGATGGCGTCGACCTCCTCCTGCGTGAGGCCGCAGAACGCGATGCAGTCTTCCTTCGAGATCATGGCACCCTCCCTCGCCGCGCCGTCCGGCGGCGTTGAGCAAGGTTAGAATACAACCGCCGGTGGAAGTTTGACCTCTGTCATGCCGAAAGGCGAGCACGAAAAAACCCCGGTGCTTGCGCACCGGGGTTCCCGTTTCCGATCCGAGGATCGAAAGCGATCAGAAGTCGCGCTGGACGCGCAGACGGCCGGACCAGATGTCCTCCTGGCGACCGGCGCCCGGGCCAGTCGTCGGATAGAGGAAGTTGGTCGGGACGTCGGTCGCCTTCTGGTAGACCACCTCGGCGCCGAGCAGCAGGTTGCGGACCGGGGTCCACTTCACGTTGGCACCGATCGAGAAGACCGCCCAGTCGTCCTGGTACGAGCCGGGAGGCGTGCCACCCACAGGAACCGGAATGTTGGCGTTGTAGACCGTGCCGCCGTTGAACTGGCCGTAAGCCGCGAAGAGCGCCGTGGACAGCGTCGGGATCCAGTAGTGCTCGATGCCGCCCGTGATCGACCAGGACTTAGCCGTCTTAGCGTTGCCATAAGCATCGACATAGACGTCGTAGCCGCCGAGCGCCGTCGCGTTGGCGATGCCGTTCGACGGGCCCCAACCGGTGTAGGACGAAGCGCCATCAGCGTAGGCCGCCTGCAGGAAGAGCGCGTCGCCAGCCGCCAGCATCGGCAGGTTGACCTTCACGCCGCCCTGGATGGCGAAGCCCCACTCGCTGTCCATCTCGGCAACCGGGCCGTTCGGGTTCAGCGGTGCGCCCGACACGAAGTTCGTGCGAGTCTGGTGAACCGCGCCGGTCAGGGTCGCGACACCCCAGCTGCCGCCGTACTCGAGGCGACCCACGATGTCAGGCATCACATGGCCGCCGTAGGACGACGACGTCGCACCGTAGATGCCGCCATAGTAGCCAGCGGCGTTCGGAGCAACCGGGTTGAACACCTCGTTCAGCATGCCGACGCGACGCTCCGTGCCGTCCTCGAGGGCGATGGTGGCGAGGAAGCCGTTGCCGGCATTGTAGGTGTAGGCGAGGGTGTTGATCGCGCCGTAGTCCGAACCGCGGCCGTTCGCGCCGCCGCCGAAGAACGACACGCCGCCGAACGGAGCGAACTCGAAGAACGAGGTCGCGATACGGCCGGCCGTCACGCCCGCGAACTGGATGTAGGCCCAGTCCAGCGTCGTCGTGGCGGAAGAACCGGAGTCCTTCGTCACGTAGACGCGGGTCGTGGCGCGCACCGGACCCCAATCGGTCGCGGTGTAGCTGTCGAGAGCCAGGTAGCCACGGGCGCGGGTCGAGGTCGTGTTCGACGAGCGAGCCAGCGGCTCGTTGTAGAAGTAGTCAGCGCGGACGCGGCCAGAGACCTTCAGGCAGGTGTCCGAGCCCGGGATGTAGAAGAAGCCAGCGCCGAACTGCGAGCAGACGCGGACGTATTCAACCGGCGCCGCCTTCTTCGTCGGAAGGTCGGCGGCCTGAGCCCCGGCGACCGCGGCAAAGCCGGCGGCCGTTCCGAGGAGGAGGCTCTTCATGAGCTTCATAGTCGTCTCCTGAGTGAACATAAATTCGAAAGATCTGGCCGACGGCGACCGCGCAAAACGCACAGCCAAGCTGACTTCCAAACCCCCCTCGGTGGAGGGCCTCCCTCCGGATCCGATCGCCGGACCCATCTGGC
The DNA here is from genome assembly GCF_024294805.1 of Alsobacter ponti. Taxonomy (GTDB): domain Bacteria; phylum Pseudomonadota; class Alphaproteobacteria; order Rhizobiales; family Beijerinckiaceae; genus Alsobacter; species Alsobacter ponti. The sequence goes on along the minus strand of NZ_JANCLU010000017.1, from coordinate 81,712 downwards.
TGCCCCGTGTTGCGCCAAGGACCCCCCTGACCGCTGCTTCAACCTACGCACAACCTCTGCCTGTGCAACCTGTAATGTACGCTCTCCGGGGTTGTGGACCTATGTTGTCCGAACCGTGTTGCAAAAAGAGCATACTCAGGGTTGCACCAGGCCCCGGCGCGCCACCCTAACCGCTGGCGGCATTTAGCTTTTCTTAAGGATAAGAGGCCGCCGAAGCCCCGCGGCAACCCTTCGTTAACGATGGCGAATCGATGGCGGCGGCGATTCACGCGGCGATTCCGTCCGCCCGGTTTCGGCTGGGTTTTCCCTCGCCAAGTTGCATCGCGCGCCTCTCCCGCTAGAAGGATGCCGAGACTTCACAAACCTCGGCGGGCAGCGCGCTGTTCCGCCCCCTTGCGCGCGGCCGATGAAATCGCACCATCTGAGACGGGCTTCGTACCTCCTGCGCATCGCCGCCGGCCGTTTCGGCCGGCCGGAGGTTCCGCGCCAGCACCTCGTGTTCACGCTCACCGACGGGCGCAGCGGATCGGGCCGGCTGGCCCATCTGTTCGACGGCCTGGAGGCGGTGACCGGGGCGCACGAGCCCGAGCCGCGCTTCGACGCCCTGCTGCGCGACGTGCAAAGGCGGCCGGGCCTGGCGCGCGACTTCCTGCGCTTCGTCAAGCTGCCGGCCATCGCGACGCTCGACAAGCCGGTCTACGTCGAGACCAGCCACGTGTTCGGCAAGGGCTTCTTCGACGCCGCGCTGGACCTTGGACTGCCGATGTCGCTGATCGTGCTGCGGCGCGACCTGCGCAAGATCGCCCTGTCGCTGCTGCGCATCGGCGCGGTGCCCGGCCGCACCCGGCTGGGCGAGCGCTTCCTGCTGCGGCCGGAGGACGCGCTCTGCATCGGCCTCTCCGAGCCCGCGCGGCTCAGCGACTACCAGCTCTGCTACTGGCACGCGCACGAGATGCAGGCGCGCCAGGAGCTCTACGCCGCGCGCGCCCGCGCCGCCGGCCTGCGCGTCGTCGAGGTCGAGAACGACGCGCTGGGCGAACCGGGCGTGTTCGAGACCCTGCTCGCCGAGCTCGACATCCCGGTGTCCGACGCCGACCGCGCCTGGATCGAGACGGCGCGCGACGTCCGCGTCAACGAGAAGCGCGCCCCCGGCGAAGCCCCCTTCCGCGAACCCGAGCGGCTGGACGAGCAGGAGGAGCAGGCGCGCCGCGCCTTCGTCCCGATGACGCCCGACCCCGCCCTCTCCTTCTGAACCGCCCGACGATAGCCGCCGAGACACGCGCCATGTTCCACACTCCGCGCCTGCTGCGCCGGGTTCACCTGACGAGGAACCTCGTCTCCAGCGTGCTGAAGACCTACGCGCGCCTGTTCCGCCATCGCTACATGGTGGAGCGGCGCATGGGCGTGCTGCTGCTGCTCGACCAGATCAACGCGGTGGACCGAAACCTGCTGTTCCGCGGCGTGTGGGAGGAGGAGCAGATCGACGCGCTCGCGGCGCTGACGCTCCAGCACCCCGCCTTGAATAAAGGCGCGGTGTTCCTCGACATCGGCGCGCATTCCGGCCTCTATTCACTGGTGCTCGCCTCGCGCCTGCCCTTCGAGGCCATCGTCGCTTACGAGCCGGCGCCCGCCAACCTCGTCCAATTGCGCGCCAATCTGTGGATCAACGACGCGCTCGCGAAGGTGCGCGTGGTTGAGCAGGCCGTGGCCGACAAGCCGGGCCGCGCCTCATTCGTCGTGTCGCTGGCCAAGAATCGCGGCCACTCGCGCATTCTCGAAGGCGAGGCCGAGGCGGGAGAGACCCTGATCGACGTGGAGGTCACCACCGTCGACGCCACGCTGGACGTGACCGGCAAGCTCGTCGTCGCCAAGATCGACGTCGAGGGCGGCGAGACCAAGGTTCTGGAAGGCATGGAGGCGACTCTGCGCCGCAACGCGGCGGTGCTTCAGGTGGAGTATTTCGCCGGCCCCGTCGAGGAGCTCGACCGCCGCCTCGCCCCGCTCGACTTGCGGCGCGTGCGCTCACTCGGTTACGACCATTTCTACGTGAAGGACTGAACGGGCCGCGACACGCTGCGAATGGCGCAGGCCCCCTCGCCTTGCACCGGGGGCCCGAATGGTGCATGAGGGCCGAATAACCTTGGGTCGCACGACGATCCGTCGCCGTCGGTTTTTCCCTCGACTCCGGACCCGGCCCCGCCCACAGAGTGTTCCATGGCTGATCACTGCCCGGTCTGCTCGGCGACCACCGCCATTCCGTTCGTCGCCCGCGCCGATGTGCCGATCCTGCTCAACCGGCTCTATCCGACCCGCGAGGAGGCCCGCCGCGCGCCGACCGGCCCGATGGACCTCGTCGGCTGCCGCTCGTGCGGCTTCGTGTGGAACCGGGCGTTCGACCCGGACCTGATCGTCTACGACCAGTCCTACGAGAACGACCAGACCTACTCGCCCGCCTTCATGGCGCATGTGCGCGCCCGCGCCGACGACGTGGTGAGCGCCATTCCCGCCGGCGACACCATCCATGTCCTCGAGGTCGGCTGCGGCCAGGGCGTCTTCATCGGCGAGGTGGCGCGCGCCGCCGGGCGGCGGCTCGGCAGCGCCACCGGCTTCGACCCCGCCTGGCGCGGCGCCGACGGCGAAGGCCCGGCCGGCTCGCGCATCTTTCGCTGCTATTTCGACAAGTCGGTCGCCGACCGCCTGCCGACCGCGCCCAACGTCGTCGCCAGCCGGCACACGATCGAGCACGTGCCCGACCCGGTCGGCTTCCTCGCCTCGATCCGCGACGCGCTGGGGCCGGCCTCCCGCGCCCGCATCTTCATCGAGACGCCCTGCGTGGAATGGATCGTCCAGAACCAGGCCATGCAGGACTTCTTCTACGAGCACTGCTCGCTGTTCTCGGCCGAAGCGCTGGCGCTCGCCCTGAAACGCGCGGGCTTCGCCGCGCCCTCCATCCGCTACGTCTTCGGCGGGCAATATTTGTGGGCGGAGGCGGTGGCGAGCGAGGACGAGGCCGCGCACGCGCCGGAAACCGGCACGCTGCCGCATCTGGACTTGCAAAGCTTCAGCGAAAGCTTCATCCAGCGCTGGCGGCGCGACATCCGCGAGGCGGCCGCGCAGGGGCCGGTGGCGCTGTGGGGCGCGGGGGCGAAAGGCGTGACGTTCGGTCTGATGGTGGACGAGAAAGCCCAGTACATCGACCACGTCGTCGACATCAATCCCGGCAAGCAAAACCGCTATTTGCCGTGCAGCGGGCTGCTCGTGCTCGGCCCCGAGGACGCGGCCCGGCGCGGCGCGCGGACGATCTTCATCATGAACCCCGGCTATGTCGACGAGATCCGCGAGATCGCGGCGCGGGTCGGCATCACCGCCCGGCTGGTTCCCATTCACTGAAGGCGAGGACCATGCGGGTCAACATCGACACGGAGCGTCGCGTTCTCGAGCTCGGCGACAGGACGCTGGAGCTCTATAGCGACGAGGCCTTCCACGTTCTCTCCGACCTGTGGGTCAAGGTGGGCTGGAACCAGAAATACTCGTACTCCTTCGCCTGGCTCGGCGTGCCCGTGATCCAGATGCCGGAGGACATGATCCGCTACCAGGAGGCGGTGGCGGCGCTGCGCCCGGACGTGATCGTCGAGACCGGCGTCGCGCATGGCGGCTCGGCGATCTACTCGGCCAGCCTGTGCCGTCTGCTCGGCAAGGGGCGCGTCATCGCCATCGACATCGAGATCCGTCCGGCCAACCGCGCGCGCATCGAGAGCCATCCGCTGAGCGACCTGATCACGCTCATCGAGGGCTCCTCCACCGCGCCCGAGGTGCTGGACAAAGTGCGCTCGCTGATCGCGCCGGGCGAGACGGTGATGGTGGTGCTCGATAGCGACCATTCCTACAAGCATGTCGCCGAGGAGCTGGAGCTCTACGCGCCGCTGGTGACGCCGGGCTCGTGGATCGTCGCCACGGACGGCGTGATGAAGGACCTCGCCGATACGCCGCGCGGCCGGAAGGAGTGGACCTCCGACAACCCCACGCAGGCGGCGCGCGACTTCGCCGCCCGCCACCCCGAGTTCTCCCACGAGCAGCCGCCCCGCGTGTTCAACGAGGGCACGTTCCAGGGCGACATCTCGCACTGGCCCGAGGCCTGGCTGAAGCGCATCCGCTGAGGGCGGATCGCGACCTCGAGACTCAGGGCGCGACGCGGGAGACCCGGCTGACCTTCTCGAGCAGCGAGCGCTTCAGGATCTTCTCGAAGCGGTAAACTCGTTTTCCAGTATAGAACCAGAGATAGGCACGCCAAACCGCTTTCCAGACCGGCGGGCGCGCCGACGTTTCGATGTCGCGCCGGGCGAGCGCATAGAATTTGTGCCGCAGCTCCAGCATCTGCTCCAGCGCCGGCGGCGTCCGCCGGATCGTGGCCTGTCCGCGCGTGCGCTTGATGATCTGGTAGAACGTCGTCTCCGCCGTGCCGGCCACGACGTCTTCGAGGATGAAGCGGAACAGGACGAGGTGGTCGAAGCCCCACGGGTGGCCATAGGAGGCGACGACCTCGTTCATGCGGGCCGTCAGCGCCTCGCGCCGGAACATCCCGTAGATCCAGGCCGCCTTCGAGGCGCGCAGCATGCGGATCACGCCGCCCGCCCCCTGCCCGCGCAACCGCGCCGGGAACGCCGCGATGCGGCGCTTGCGGCCGTCGAGGTCGGCCGTTTCGATGGTCCCGACCGCGAGCTGGTCGCGCGGGTTGGCCGTCAGCAGGCCGTGCAGCGCCTCGAGATAGTTGTCGCTCCAGCGGTCGTCGGCAGCGCGCCAGATGAAGAACGGCGTCTCGGCCGCCATCAGGCTCTCGTGGAAGTTCGCCAGCGCGCCTTTGTTGTAAGGCTGGCGGACGTGCCGGAAGCGCGGGTCGCGCGCGGCGAACTCGGCGGCCACCTGCGGCGTGGCGTCGGTCGAGGCGTTGTCGAACACCAGCACGACGAAGTCGCCGAAGCTCTGGCGGCTCACCTCATCGAGCGTGGCGCGCAGCATCTCGGCTTCGTTGTAGACGGGGACGGCGACGGTCAGCGAGGCCATGTCAGCGATCCGATCCAGCTACCGTCACCTCCGCCAGCACGCGGTCGAGCGCGTCGGCCCCGGCCGCGAAATGCTGGTCGTAGTCGCCCGGCCCGCCGATGACGTAGCGGTAATTGAGCCCCAGCCGGCGGCTGAGCCAGAAATAGGTGCTCTTGACGAAATTCGACGGGAAGATCTCGACCACGGTCGCGCCCGGCCGGCAGAACAGCAAATTGGCGAGCCCCGCCCCGTGCGTCGCCACGACGATCCGCGCCCCGGCGAAGGCCGCGACCTGCTCGGCGTGGTTGTCGTAGCGCGCCACGAAGCGCGCGAAGCCGTGCCGTTCGAGCACGCGGTCGACGGCCTCGGCGTCGGTCATCCGGCGCAGCTTGGCGTTGCCGCGGTCGAGATACAGGCGCTCGCCGGGCGCGGCCGGCGCGAGCCCGCCGGCGGCGTCGTGGGCGGCGAGGATGGCGGCCAGCCGGTCGGCGTCTCCGCGCGTCACCGGCATCCACTCGTAGTTCGTGGCGAGCGCGAACACCCATTCCAGCGTCACGCCCGTCAGCCGCTCCAGCGCGCCGATCTCCATGACGCGCAGCACCGGATAGGCCCGCGCCAGCGCGTCGATCACGTGGCGCGCCATCGGGTTGATCTCGCGCCGCGTCACGATGGTCAGCGGCGCGTCGCCGGGCCGGCGCTCCAGCCAGTTGACCAGCGGCAGCACGTCGTTGCCGAGGAAATGGTAGTAGTTCGACACGTCCGGCAGCAGCGCGTAGCGGCCGGGCGGCGCCGGGCGGGCGCGCAGCAGCGCCGCCTTGGCGTAGTTCCAGTTCGGGGTGACGCCGTCGAAATTCACGAGGTCGCCGGTCGCGGCCAGCACCGGCGTCATGGTGTGGCCGAGGATGTCGCAGCCCTCGACCAGCGCCGCCTGCCGGGACTGGACGGCATGGCCCGCCGGGTTGCCGCCCACGTCACCCGAATCGAACGCCATGGCGGGGACGAGGATGTCGGCGGTCTCGGCCGGCGTCGCCGCCAGCCTCAGGTCTTCGCGCACGTCCTCCATCACGGTGCTGGCGCAATCGACGGCGCGCACGCCGCGCGTCGGAAAGGCGAGGCTGCGCCCGAGCGAAGGCGCGCAGGCCGCCAGCGCGCGCGTCGCCGACCAGCGCAGCCGCCGGGCCGACATCATGCTGCGGAGCTTCGATTTCTTGCGGGCCATGGAGTAGCGCTGCGGGAACAAGGGGGCCGCGGAGCGACTTAACCCTCCCGCTCCTGCTTGTCGACACCGATCTCCGATTCGGCGGCTGGTCGTGTTTTCAGCATGATTGAAACGGAATACTATCATGAATATTTCAAATACAAAAAACATGCTATCTCAGCTGGAGAGAAAGATCAACGCCTTCGGAGACAAATTTCGTGTCCTCAGGGACAGGTCGATTCATGTTGATTACCGGGCGGACGGTGTCGGGGTCCGCAACAAGAATTTGTCCTTTCTCGACGACCAGACATTCGCCGACGCCTGGACAATGTCCGCGGAGCTGAACAAGGAAGGCTGGCGGAAGCGCAAGCGAGGCGTGCCGGACATTCGCTGGCGCGCGCACATCTGCTGCTGGGCCGCGCAACACGGGCTCGGGCTCGACGGCGACTTCGTGGAGTGCGGCGTCCACACCGGCATCCTGTCGCTCACCGTCTGCCATTACCTGTCCATGGGGTCCGTGCCGAAGTCGTTCTGGCTGTTCGACACGTTCGAGGGCATTCCCCTGGACGGGCTGAACGAAGCCCAGCGCCGCCAGGCGAGCGCGCTGAACCGGAACGTCTATTCCAACGTGTGGGATCTGGCTCAGCGCAACTTCGCGCCGTTCCCGAACGCGCGCCTGGTGCGCGGGGTGCTGCCCGGTTCGCTCGATGAAGCCCGGATCGAGCGGATCGCCTATCTCTCGATCGACCTCAACCACGCCCCCGCCGAAATGGCGACGATCGAGCGCCTGTGGCCGAAACTGTCCCTCGGGGCCATCGTCGTGATCGACGACTACGCCTTCAGGGATCACGAGGCGCAGTACGAGGCCTGGAACGACTTCGCCGCCCGGCAGGGCAAGATGATCGTCACGCTCCCGACCGGACAGGGGCTCCTGATCCGCTGACGCGAAGTCGGCGGAGACGTCACACCTCGCAGCGGAACGAGAGGCGCTTGGGCGACGGCCCCCAGTCGATGGTGTCGACGAAGCGGACCTCGGCGCGGAAGCCGGCCCCCGCTCGCGCGCGCAGATGGTCGGCGAACGCCTCCGCCTGCGCGGGCGTCGCGCCGGGAGCGACCAGTTCCGCCTCGAGCAGGTCGAGCCGCGTCTGCCGGATGCGGAATTCCCTCGTCGCCGGGACGATGTCCTGCACCTCGCCGCCGCGCACGTGGAACTGGCCGCGGCTGCCGTCCGCGTGGCGCAGCGTCGAGGAGAGCCGGCCGGCGAGATGGGTGATGACCGGGCCGTCGTGCCCGCACGCACAGCGCGGTGCGAGCTTGCCCAGATCGCCGATCTCGTAGCGGATGAACGGCGTGGCGTAGCCGTGCAGGTGGGTGACGAGGAGACGGAAGCGCGCGACGCCCTCGTACTCGACCGGGCCCGGCGCTTCCTCGACCACGACGTTGCTGGTGGCGACGTGGTAGCAGCCCGGCGTGGCGGGGCACTCGACGCCGATCAACCCCACCTCCTCGGCGGAGTAGTTGGCCCGCAGCGGAACGCCGATCGCGTCGAATCCCTCGCGGATCCAGTCCGGCGCGGCCTCGGCGAGGCAGATGATCGCCTTCACCTTCGCGCTTCTGAACAGCTCGAATCCGGCGGCGGCGACGACCTCCTCCAGAAATCGCGGCGCGCAGACGATGAGCCCCGGCCGCGTCGACCTGACGATCCGCGCCAGCTCGGCGCCCGGGACGTTGGCATAGAGCAGTTCGACCACCTCGCCGGTCTCGAACAGGGGCTCCAGCGCGCCCGCGTAGGACGGCATGCGCTTCAGCCTGTAGCCCGGCGGGGGAACCTTCGCCTGGGCGTTGGTGCGCAGCCGGGTGAGCTTCAGGTCGCGGTTCTCCAGAAGATATTGCGCGAACAGCCGCACCTCGTTGTAGAGGCCGTTGGCCTGCGTGATGTGGAATGTCACCGGCTGCCCGGTCGAGCCCGACGTGGAGTGGACCGACGTCTCGACCCCCTCCGCCGGGCCGAGCAGCGGGCCTTCGGCCTCCACCTGGGCGATCAGGTCGGCGCGGCTCATCTCGGGCAGGTCAGCCAGCGCGACGGAACCGGCCCGCGCCGGACCGATGCGCCGGGCCCAGAGCCGGGAGCGCGCCTGCGCGTGGGCGATCACGTTGGCGAGCTGGGCTTTCGTCCACGCCTCGCGCGCGGCGCGGTCGCCCGTCTCCAGCAGAAGAATTTCCGTCAGCAGTCCGAACGCGCCCTTCGCCTCCGGCGCAACCATCTGAAAAGGGCTCTTCGCAAAGGCAGTGGGTTTGAGAGGGAATGCGGAAAAATCGACCATGAATTCGCAATCGGCAAGTGAACGAGGCTGCGGGCGGGCGAAGCGGAACGCGAGATGGACTCACACCTCGCAGCGGAACGCGAGGCGCTTGGGCGACGGCCCCCAGTCGATGGCGTCGACGAAGCGCGCCTCGACGCGGAACTCCTCCCCCGCCACGGCGCGCACATAGTCGGCGAGCTTCAGCGCGCCCTCCGGGGTCGGCTCGTCGGAGACGACGTCCATCTCGATCAGGTCGAGCGCCGTCTGGCGGATGCGGAACTCCCGCAGCGGATGCACGCGCTGCATCTCCTGTCCTCGCACGTAGAGGCTGGCGCGCGTGCCGTCGCGGCGCTTGACGCTCGACAGCAGCCGGCCGAACAGGTTGGTGACGACCGGCCCGTCATGCCCGCACGGGCAGCTTTCCTGGATGGTGCCGAGGTCGCCGACGTCGTAGCGGATGAACGGCGTGGCGTAGCCGTGCAGGTGGGTGACGAGCAGCCGGCCGAGCGCCTTGCCGTCGACCTCCACCTTGTCGTCCGATTCCTCGACGATGACGTTGCTGGTCGCCACGTGGAAGCAGTCGGGCTGCGTCCGGCATTGCGCGCCGACGACGCCCACCTCCTCGCAGGAATAGGTGGACACGAAGGTCACGCCGATCGATTCGCAGGTCTTGCGCAGCTCCTCGGGGACGCCCTCGGCGATGCCGATCAGCAGCTTCAGGGGCAGGCTCTTCAGATAGTCGAGGCCCGCCTGCTCGATGAACATCTCGATATAGCGCGGCGGCACGATGAGGTAACCCGGCTGGCACGACTTCACGAGCCGCATCACCTCGCCGAGGTCGCGCGTCGAGAAGTCGATGAACGTCGCCTTGCCGGCGGCGAACAGGCCGCCGAGCCGGCCGGCGAAATTGTCAGCCCGCGTGATCTTGTAGCCCGGCGCGGGCATGGGCGGCGCGGGCTTCAGCCGCACCCAGTTGGCGCGCAGGTCCCGGTCTTCCATGAGGTATTGCGCGAAGGAGCGGATCTCGTTGTAGATCGCATTCGCCTCGCTGACGTGGAACGTCACCGGCTGGCCGCTCGAGCCGGAGGTGAAGTGCGCCTTGGTGGCGACACCGTCGGCGCGCGTCAGCAGCGGGCCTTCGCCCTTCACCTGCGCCAGCACCTCGGCGCGCGTCTGCTCGGGCAGCTTGCGCAGCTTCACCGCCGAGGCCTTCCCCGGGCCGATGCGCGCGGCCCAGAAGCGCGAACGTTTCTGCGCATGGCCGAGCACGTTGGCGAGCTGGGCCTTCTGCCAGGCTTCGCGCGCCGCGCGGCTGCCGGTCTCGAGCAGCACGAGCTCCATCAGCAGCGCGAAGGCCGCCTTGTCCTCCGGCTTGACGATGTTCAGCGGGCGCTCGGAAAAGGCGTTCGGGCGCAGCGGGAATCGCGAGAAATCGACCATGGCTCGGTCCCGGACTCACATAAGGGCGCTGCACCACGCCGATGCGGCGTCACGAGCGGCGCGGCGACGCGAACGAAAAAAGCCGCCGCGAGCGGACTCGCGGCGGCTTCTCGAATGCCCCGGTAAGAGGATCAGAACTTGTAGTTCACGCCGGCGCGGATGATGTTGCCGTTGAAGTCGGCCTTGACCGCGGCGGTGGACTGCGGAGCGTAGAAGGTCTTGTCGCCGAGGTCGTAGTACAGATACTCGACGCGGGCCGTCCAGTTCCGGGTGAAGGCGTACTCGACGCCGGCGCCCAGGGTCCAGCCGGTGCGGGTGCCGGACTGGCTGCCGCTCCACTGAGTGCCCTCCGCGTCCGCGATCGTCAGCGTGGCCTTGCCCTGCCCGAAGGCGAAGCCGCCGGTGCCGTAGATCAGGAAGTTGTTGACGGCGAAGCCGAGGCGGGCGCGGATCGTCGACAGCCACTCGACCTTGGAGGTGCCGTAGGCGGTCAGCGTCGGGCCGAGGACCGTGCGCTTGTCGCTGCCTTCAACCCAGTTGGCGTCCGCTTCGACACCGAGCACAAACTGATTGATCTGGTAGTTGTAGCCGACCTGCACGCCGGCGGTGAAGCCGTCATTGTCCAGCGACATGCCCGAGCCGAGCTCGGTGGTCGGGAAGTTGATGAACGTCAGGTCGCCCGAACCCCAGGCGTAGCCGGCGTTGGCGCCGACATAGAAGCCGGTCCAGTTGTACATGGGAGCCATCACCGGCGCCGGCGCGATCGGAGCGGTGCGGGCCGGGAGGTCGGCCGCGAAAGCCGGCAGAGCCGCGAGGCTCATGGCGCTGGCGAGGAGGATGCGACGCATAGTGGATGCCCCTTTGTGTGAAACTGTATGAGAGTCGAATACAACCGGGGCGTGTGGGGTGTCGAGCCCAAACCTGCGTAAAATCAATCAAGGGTTGTGTCCGTTGCATTCGGGCAACAGACGCCGCGTCCGGACAGATGCGCCATGATGTCGGTTTGGTTACCGAAAGTTGAACGCCCCAGTTGAGGGCGCGGAACGAAGCGCCGCGACGGGCGTCAATTCGGCTTTGCACCTTCTTTAGGCAGGCGGCCCGGAGGCTCGACTGGCCGTCCGCGCCCGCCCCTTTCCGCCTGTATTGCGCGAAGCCGAGGGCCATCCATGAAAAAGGCCGCCGCGACGGGATCGCGGCGGCCAATACTCGCGAAAGGCGAGCGGATCAGAACTTGTAGTTGACGCCGGCGCGGATGATGTTGCCGCTATAGTCGGCCTTGAGCGCGGCGGTGTTGCCGGCCGCGGTCGTGCTGTAGAACGTCTTCTCGCCGAGGTCGTAGTACAGATACTCGACCTTGGCCGTCCAGTTGCGGTTGAAGGCGTACTCGACGCCGGCGCCCAGCGCCCAGCCGGTGCGCGTGCCGGACTCGCTGCCCGACCACACGTTCACGCCGTCGCCGTAGCCCCACGTGGCCTTGCCCTGGCCGAAGGCGAAACCGCCGGTGCCGTAGATGAGGAAGTTATTGACCGCGTAGCCGAGGCGGCCGCGGATCGTCGACAGCCACTCGATCTTGCTGCCGAAGCTGGCGGTCGAGCCCGGGGTCAGGCCAGCCCAGTAGGAGCTCTTGCTGGCGTCGACCCAGTTGGCGTCGGCCTCGACGCCCATCACGAACTGGTTGACCTGGTAGTTGTAGCCGGCCTGCAAGCCAAGCGTAAAGCCGCCCGGATCCAGCGAGCCCTTGGTCGGCGCGCCGACGGCGTTCAGGTTGCTGATGAAGGTGCTGTCGCCGACGACGCTCACGTCGCCCGAGCCCCAGGTGTAGCCGGCGTTGGCGCCGATATAGAAGCCGGTCCAGTTGTACATGGGGGCCATCACCGGCGCGGGCGCAACCGGGGCGGTGCGGGCCGGCAGGTCGGCGGCGAAGGCGGGAAGAGCCGCCAGGCTCATCACGCTGGCGAGAAGAATGCGACGCATGGGAACAGCCTCTCTTTCTGGTAGTCCATGCGCGGTAGATACAACCTCCCGACGCAATCTGTCGAGTTGAAATCACGAAATTATCAATCCGAAGTTGCGTATGTGGTATGGCGGCAACATACGTTAGTATGTGACGCGATTAAGTAATGGTTACCAAGATATGACCGACGCGTGACAGGGCCCGCACGCAAGGTCCGCGGCGTCAAATCATGGCGCTGAATCTCGGACTCATTTCCGTCATCATCGCGCCGTGTGGACCCAAAACGAAAAACGCCGCCGCGGAGGGCCCGCGGCGGCGTGCTGTCGCGCCGGAGCGCGACGAGATCAGAACTTGTAGTTGATGCCGGCGCGCACGATGTTGCCGCTGTAGTCGGTCTTGAGCTTGGCGGTGTGGGTGGCCGCGGTCGTGCTGAAGAACGTCTTGTCGCCGAGGTCGTAGTGCAGATACTCGACCTTGGCCGTCCAGTTGCGGTTGAAGGCGTATTCGACGCCGGCGCCGAGCGCCCAGCCAGCGCGCGTGCCGGACTCCCCGCCCGTCCACGCGTTCGTGCCGTCATTGTAGCTCCACGCGGACCTGGCCTGGCCGAAGGCGACGCCGCCGGTGCCGTAGACGAGGACGTTATTGACGGCGAAGCCGAGGCGCGCGCGGACCGTCGACAGCCACTCGACCTTGCTGCTGAAGCTGGCGGACGAGCCCGGCGCCGCGCCGGTCCAGGAGCTCTTGTCGTTGGCGTCGACCCAGTTGGCGTCAGCCTCGACGCCCATCACGAACTGGTTGATCTGGTAGTTGAAGCCGGCCTGCGCGCCGGCCGTGAAGCCGCCCGGATTCAGCGAACCGGAGGTCGGCCCGGTGGCGGCGGCCAGGTTGGCGAGGATGGCCGCGTCGCCGACAACGTTCACGTCACCGGCACCCCAGGCGTACCCGGCGTTGGCGCCGATGTAGAAGCCGGTCCAATTGTACATGGAAGCCATCGCCGGCGCGGGCGCGCCCGGGGCGGTGCGGGCCGGCAGGTCGGCGGCGAACGCAGGAAGGGCCGCCAGGCTAAGCACGCTGGCGAGAAGAACACGACGCATTGGAACAGCCTCTCTGTCTAGTGGTCCATGCGCGGTAGATAAAACCGGAGTCGCGATTTGTCGAGTTGAAATCCGAAAAATATCAATCGGAATTCACGTATGTGATATGAACGCCACATACGCTAGGTTGTCACATGATTAACCAATAGTTACTTCATCATGACCGATGCGCGACTGGGCTCTCGTGCAAATCTATGGCGCGAAATCATGCCGATGCATTTCGGTTGCATTCCCGTTTTGATTGCATCAGGCCGGACTTGAAACAAAAAAACGCCGCCGCGGAGGGGCCGCGGCGGCGTGCTGTCGCGCCGGAGCGCGACGGGATCAGAACTTGTAGTTGATGCCGGCGCGCACGATGTTGCCGGACCAGTCGGCCTTGGCGCCGGTGGTCGTGCCGACGGGCAGCAGGGCCGGGCCGACGACCGGGGCGCTGCCGTAGAAGGACGAGTCGCCGAGGTCGTAGTAGAGGTACTCGAGCTTGGCGGTCCAGTTGCGGTTGAACGCATACTCGACGCCGGCGCCGAGGGCCCAGCCGGTGCGGGTGTCGGAGTCGCGGATCGAGATCGCGCCGCCGTCGTACCACGTCGCCTTCGCCTCGCCGAAGGCGATACCGCCGGTGGCGTAGATCAGGACGTTGTTGAAGGCGTAGCCGACGCGGGCGCGGATGGTGGAGAGCCAGGACACCTTGCTGGAGGCGTAGACAAAGCCGTCGCTGTAGCTGTCGGAGGCGTCGATCCAGTTGGCGTCGGCCTCGACGCCGAGCACGAACTGGTTGACCTGGTAGTTGTACCCGGCCTGCAGACCGGCGGTGAAGCCGCCCGGATCGAGCGAATACTTGGTGCCGAGCGCGAGGTCGACGACGTCGCTGTTGCCCCACGCGTAACCGGCGTTGGCGCCGATGTAGAAGCCCGTCCAGTTGTAGAGCGGAGCGTAGACCGGCGCGGGAGCGACCGGGGCCGTGCGGACCGGAAGGTCTGCGGCGAAGGCCGGAAGAGCCGCCAGGCTCATGACACTGGCGAGAAGAATGCGACGCATGAAAAGGGCCCTTTCCGAGAGTGTGAAGCTCTCGATTACAACCCCCGCGTGTAACTTGTCGAGAAGAAGTCGAAATGTCGTCAACTTCCGGTTGCTGCCGTGGCTGCGAAACAACAACAATCCACCACCGGTTCAGTCGGTGTTTTGCTTTTGTCAACTTGCCGGATCACATCGTTCAGGCGCGTCGAATGCTGAGTGGTTACGCTCAAGCTGCTTGGCGTGCCGCGCGCGAGTCCGCCCTGGCGCGGGCGCTCCGCCCACGACTCCGAACGAGGTGGTTCAGGGAAGGACGATCAGCGCGTCGACGAGGCCGGAGCGCTGGGCCTGCTCGATCACGGCGAAAACCGGCACGGCGAGGAAGAACAGCGCTGAATCGAGCGCGGTGCGCATGACGAGGCGCGGCTCGACGGGGATCTGCCCGTCGTACCCCGTCCACAGCGCGCGCGGCAGGAAGCGCGGCACCTCGCTCGCATAGTCCTCGAAGCTCGCGCCGTGGCGCACCGTCAGGAACTCCTCCTCGTGGAACACCACGACGCGGAACACCGCCCAGGTGAGCGCCGCGCACAGCGCCGCCACGGCGAGGCTGCCGGATTGCGCGCCGACGCCCCAGGCGCCGAGCATCGAGAACACGTAGAGCGGGTTGCGGCACAGCGCGTAGGGGCCGCTTCGCACGATCTCCGAGCCCTTGCGGCCCGAGATGTAGAGCGAGCACCAGACGCGGCCGAACAGGCAGGCGAACAGCAGCGCCACGCCGCTCCATCGGATCGCCGCGCCGGCCGCCCCGGCGCGATCCAGCGCCGGCGCGACGAACACCATGGCGCCGAGCCCGCAGGCGATCAGAACGCCGAGCGCGCCCTTGCGGACGCGCTGCACGCGCATCAGGAAGGGCCAGGAGCCCGAATCCCCGCGAAGGACCATCGGCTTGGACACGCGTTCGGCTCTCCCGTCGGAGCTCGTTTCACCTCAGCAAAATGTAACTTTAAGTTGTGGTAAGGAGATTTCGCAAGTCGGCCACCCCGCGTGGGGGCTCATCTCGTCGCGAGAAAACGGGCCGCCGCGGTCACAAGCGCGGGATCAGCCGAAATCCGGCCAGGAGGCGTCGCGCGGGCCGATCAGCGCCGGCGCGGCCGGCCAGGCGATGGCGAAGGCGGGGTCGTTCCAGCGCACGCCGGAGGCCGCCTCGGGCCGGTAGCGCGCGCCCATCATGTAGAGCACCTCGGCCTCTTGCGTCAGCGTCAGGAAGCCGTGCGCGCAGCCGGGCGGCACGTAGAGCGCGTTGCGGCGGTCCGCGTCGAGCTCCACGCCCACCCAGCGGCGGAAGCCGGGCGAGGCGGGGCGCAGGTCCACCGCCACGTCGAAGACGCGCCCGCGCGTGCAGCGCACCAGCTTCGGCTCGGCCGCCTCCCCCGTCTGGAAGTGCATGCCCCGCAGGGTGTGGCGGACGGGGTTCCACGACAGGTTGCACTGCGGCCAGTCCGTCGGCAGGCCGGCGGCGGCGAAGGCGTCGGCGTCATAGACCCGCGCGAACAGGCCCCTCTCGTCGCCGACGGGCTCGGCCTCGACGACCATGACGCCGGGCAGCTCCGTCGGGACGAGCTTCATGCCCCCTGCCCCGGCTCGAATACGGTCAGGCGCGGCACGGCGACGACGAAGCGTCCGCCCCAGTCCGCCACGTGCGCCATCTGCCGCATGATCTCCTCGCGCAGGTTCCACGGCAGGATCAGCACGTAGTCCGGCTTCGTCTCGGCGATGCGCGAGGGCGGCAGGATCGGCAGGTGGCTGCCGGGCAAATAGAGGCCTTGCTTGTGGGGGCTGAGGTCGACGACGTAGTCGATGAGCGCGCCGTCGACGCCGCAATAGTTGAGCAGCGTGTTGCCCTTGGCCGCCGCGCCGTAGGCGGCGACGCGCCGGCCTTCCGCCTTCGCCGTCCGCAGGAAGGCGAGCAGGTCGTCGCGCACCTTTTCGACGCGCGGCGTGAAGCCCTCGTAGGCGGCGTCGCCGTCGAGCCCGGCGGCCGCCTCGTCGGCGCGGACCTTGGCGAGGCCCGGCGTCGGGCGATGCGCGGCGGCCTCGTGGCACAGGCTCAGGCGCAGGCTGCCGCCATGCGTGGGCAGTTCCTCGACGTCGAAGGCGCGCAGGCCGTGCGCCGCGAAGATGCGCTCCGCCGCCAGCAGCGACAGGTAGGAGAAGTGCTCGTGGTAGATCGTGTCGAACTGCACGCCCTCGATCAGCCGCAGCAGATGCGGGAACTCGAAGCTGGCGACGCCGCCCGGCTTCAGCAGCTCGGCGAAGCCGGCGGCGAAGTCGTCGATGTCCGGCACGTGGGCCAGCACGTTGTTGGCGACCGTCAGGTCGGCGGCGTAGCCGGCCTGGCGCAGGCGGCGCGCCGTGTCGCGGCCGAAGAACGCCGTCTCCGTCGGCACGCCCGCCTTGCGCGCGGCCTCGGCCACGTTGGCGGCGGGCTCGACGCCCAGAACGGGCACGCCGAACTCGACGAAATGGCGCAGCAGGTAGCCGTCGTTGCTCGCCACCTCGACGACGCGGCTCTCCGGGCCCAGCCCCCAGCGGCGCATCGCGCCCTCGGCGAAGCGGCGCGCGTGTGCCACCCAGGAGGCCGAGGTGGAGGAGAAATAGGCGTAGTCGCTGAAGATGTGCTCGGGCGTCGCCACCGCGTCCACCTGCACCAGCCGGCAGCGCGAGCACACCCGCGCGTGCAGCGGGTAGCGCGGCTCCGGGCGGCCGAGCTGCTCGGCGCGCAGATAGGAATTGGCGAGCGGCGTCTCGCCCAGGTCGACGAAGGTCCGCGTCAGCGGCGCGGAGCAGAAGCGGCAGGCGATGGCGGGAATCATGGGCGGGCGGTCCGGTCGCGGGAAAGAGCTTGGCGGGAAAGGGCTTCGCGGGAAAGGGCTTCGTAAGCGGCGATCTGGGCTAGGCACAGGGCGCGGGCGTCCGCCCCGGCGCGCCAGTCGGCGTACCAGCGCGCCGTCCACTCGGCGGCGGAGCGGAAGTCGAGCAGCGGCCGCCAGCCCAGCGTGTCGCGGGCGCGGGTCGAATCCAGCGTCAGCAGCCCGGCCTCGCGCGGGTGCTCGCCCGGCTGCGGACGCCAGCCCTGCGCCAGGCCGAGCCCGTCGCGCATGGCGTCGACCAGCTCGCGGACGCGCGCGAAGGCCTCCGGGTCCGGCCCGAAGTTCAGCGCCGTCTCCGCGGTCCGCCCGGTCGCCAGCGCCTCGGCGAAGGCGAGATAGCCGGCCAGCGGCTCGAGCACGTGCTGCCAGGGGCGCACCGCGTCCGGAGAGCGCAGTTCCAGCGCGTCGCCCCGCGCGGCGGCGCGCACCATGTCGGGCACGATGCGGTCGGCCGACCAGTCGCCGCCGCCGATGACGTTGCCGGCGCGCGCCGTGGCGATGCGCGGGCCGCCCACGAACAGGCTGTCGCGCAGGCTCGCCACCGCGATCTCGCAGCACGCCTTCGAGGCGCTGTAGGGGTCGTGCCCGCCGAGCGCGTCCGTCTCGACGAAGGGCCGGCCGGCCTCGTCGTTGGCGTAGACCTTGTCGGTCGTCGCTACCACCACGGCCTCCAGCTCCGGCGCGCCGCGCAGCGCGGTGAGCAGGTTCACCGTGCCGCCGACATTGGTGGCGAAGGTGCCGGCCGGGTCGGCGTAGGACACGCGCACCAGCGCCTGGGCCGCGAGGTGCAGCACCACGCTCGGCCGCGCCTCGCGGGCGAAGGCGGCGAGCGCCGCGCCGTCGCGGATGTCCAGCGTGGCGGCGCGCTGATCCGGCGCGCGGGCGACGAGCGCGTGCAGGCTCGGCTGCGTCGCCGCCGGGAGAGCGAGGCTCCAGGTTTCGGCCCCCAGCCGCTCCAGCCACAGCGACAGCCACGCCCCCTTGAAACCGGTGTGCCCGGTGAGGAGGACGCGTCTTCCGGACCAGAATGCGCTCATGTTCAGCCCCGTCGCCGGATGGAAAGACGCCGGAAACGCAAATGTCGTAAAGTCGGGGAGGTCTTGGCGTCAGCGGCGCGCTATGTCAACCACGGGACGGTCCGCGCCGGCCCGGCGACCCGGCCGCAATTGCGATGGAACCGACATTATGAAATGCGTGATACTCGCGGGCGGGCTCGGCACCAGGATCGCCGAGGAGTCGAGCGTTCGGCCCAAGCCCATGGTGGAGATCGGCGACCGGCCGATCCTCTGGCACATCATGAAGCTCTACACCCATTTCGGCATTTCCGACTTCGTCGTCTGCCTGGGCTACAAGGGCTACGTCATCAAGGAATATTTCGCGAACTATTACCTGCACAGCTCCGACGTCACCTTCGACATGACGACCAACACGGTGAGCCATCACCGCGCCAGCCCCGAGCCGTGGCGGGTGACGCTGGTCGACACGGGCGACCAGACGAACACCGGCGGCCGCCTGCGCCGCGTGCGCGACTATCTCGACCCCGGCGAGCCGTTCTGCATGACTTATGGCGATGGCGTCGCCGACGTGAACATCGCCGCCGAGATCGCCTTCCACCGCAACCACGGCCGCAAGGCGACGGTGGCCTGCGTGCGCCCGCCGGCCCGTTTCGGCCGCCTGGTGCTGGAGGGCGAGCGCGTCACCGCGTTCGAGGAGAAGCCGCAGAGCGACGGCGGCCTCATCAACGGCGGCTTCTTCGTGCTCGACCCCTCGGCGATCGACCTCGTCGACGGCGACCAGACCATCTGGGAGCGCGAGCCCATGGAACGCCTCGCCGCCGCCGGCGAACTCGCCGGCTGGCGCCACGACGGCTTCTGGCAGCCCATGGACACGCTGCGCGACAAGCAGCAGCTCGTCGCGATGTGGGAATCCGGCAAGGCCCCCTGGGCGCTCTGGAAGCGCTGACGGCGGCGTCGGCGCTCCCCCGGCCTACTTGCCGAGCCGCGCCGACCAGCGGGCGATATCCGCCTCGACGAAGGCGGTGAATTCGGGCTGCGTCATCTTCAGCTTCTCGATGCCCTGCGCGGCGAACACGGCCTGCAGCTCCGGCCGGGCGATGGCCCGGTCGAAGGCGTCCGAGAACGCGCGCAGGCGCTCGGCCGGGATGCCGACCGGCGCGAACAGGCCGATCCAGAGCCTCACGTCGAAGCCCGTCAGCCCCGCTTCCGACAGCGTCGGCACGTCCGGCAGCGAGGCGGAGCGCACCGGGCCGGTGACGCCGAGGGCCACGACCTGGCCCCCCTTCACCAGCTCGACCACGGAGGGGATGGTGGCGAACCAGCTCTTCACGTGGCCGCCCACGATGTCCTGCACCGCCTCGCCGTTGCCGAGATGGGGAACCGGCGTCAGCGACACGCCCGCCAGGCGCTCGAACTCGAGCCCGGCAAGGTGCGAGGAGGAGCCTCGGCCCAGCGTGATGTAGTCCACCGCGCCGGGCTGCTTGCGCGCCAGCGCCACGTAATCGGCGACGGTCCGCACGTTCAGCGAGGGATGCGCGACGAGCACGTTGCCGGTCGCGCCCACCGCGCCGACGGCCGCGATGTTCTTGCCGAAGCGGATCGGGAAATCCGGGAACAGCGTCTCGTTGACCGCCAGCGGGGTCGCGCCGATCAGGAAGGTGTAGCCGTCGGCCGGCGACGACGCCGCCGCCTGGGTCGCGATGTTGCCCGACGCGCCGGGGCGGTTCTCGACATAGATCTTGCCGCCCAGCAGCGTGCCGATCTCCTCGGCCAGCGCGCGCGCCGCCACGTCGGTCGGGCCGCCCTGGCCGAAGCCGACGATGAAGCGGATGGGCTTGTCCGGATAGGTCTCGGCGCTGGCCGGCGCGGCGGCGGTGGCGAGCGCGAGCGCGCCCAGCGCGATGACGGTTCGAACGACGCGCGTCAGGCCCATCGGGGGTGTCCTCTCTTCGGTATGCGGGCGACCGGCGTCAGCCGCCGGCCAGCTCCTTGCGCAGCTTGTCGCGCATGATCTTGCCGGTGGCGTTGCGCGGAATGGACGCCACGACACGGATGACGGTGGGGGTCGTGGCGGGAAGCTTCGCCGCGCAATGGCGCATGATCGCCGTGGGATCGATCGGGCCGTTGGCCGTCACCACCGCCCAGACCTGCGGGAAGTCGGCCTTGATGTCGACCGCGAACACCGCCGCGTCCGCGACGCCGGAGCACTCGCGCACCAGCTCCTCGATCCGCTCCGGGGCGATCTTGTTGCCGCCGATATTGATGAACTCCGCGTCGCGGCCGCGAATGACGAGCACGCGCTCCGGCGTGACGTGGCCGATGTCGCCGGG
Organism: Alsobacter ponti; assembly: GCF_024294805.1. Classification (GTDB taxonomy): domain Bacteria; phylum Pseudomonadota; class Alphaproteobacteria; order Rhizobiales; family Beijerinckiaceae; genus Alsobacter; species Alsobacter ponti. Next base: position 61,396 of record NZ_JANCLU010000017.1, on the reverse strand, counting down.
GAAGAACCAGGCGGGCTCCTCGACCGTGCGTAGGCCGGGCTGGTAGGCCGGGGCCATGCCCGCCGCGCTGACGCGCAGGAGCCCTTCCGCGCCCGGCGGCAACTCCCGCCCCTCCTCGTCGCATGCCACGACCTCGGCCCACGGCGCCAGCACCCCGACCGCGCCCTCCCGCCGCAGCGCGCCGAGCCGCTCGAGCGGCGCGAGCGCCGCCGTGCCGGCCTCGGTGGAGGCGTAGGTGTTGAGCACCGGACAGGCGAGCACCGCGCGGACCTTGCCGAGCAGCGCGTCGGAGATGGTGGAGCCTCCCGCCTGGATCTCGCGCAGGCTCGACAGCCCGCCGAACTGGGCGTGCTGCGCGTTGGCGAGCTCGGAGAGCTGGTGGACGGAGATGACCGCGAGGTCGGCCCCGAAATAGCTGACCAGCGGCACCGTGGTGGCGGCGCTGGAGGCGAAGCAGACCATCTTGCCGGACATCAGCGCGGCGAAGGCGATGGCGAAGGCGAAGTGCGAGCGCAGCGGCGGCCCGCAGAACACCTTCTCCGACACGCCGAAGCGTCCGCGCAGGAGATAGGTGGTCAGCCGATGCCACAGGATCTCGGGGCTCATGGCGATCGGCTTCGGCAGCCCGGTGGTGCCGGACGACAGGGCGATGCGGCACAGGTCGGTGGGGCCGAAGTCGGCCCGCGCCGGCGCGACGTCGGCCGGGCGGGTGAACCACTCCGGCGCGACGCGCAGCACCTGGCCGGCGAAGTCGACCTTCTCGCCGGCGTCCTCCAGGATCGCCGCGAGGCCGAGCGGCAGCCCCGTCTCGAGATAGCCGAGCGACACGCTGACCACCCCGAGGCGGTGCAGCGCGCAGATGAGGCAGATGTGCCAGACCGGATCGCCGACGACGATGCCGACCACCGACCCGGCCTTCAGCCCGGCGCGCGCCGCGTTGGTCGTCGCGCAATGGACCGCCTCGGCGAGCTGGCCATAGGTGACGACGCCGCCTTCCGTGCCGATGGCCGCCTTGAACGGATCGAGCGCCGCGTGGCGAAGGACGGCGTCCACATAGGACGGAAAATGCGGGCGGGGCGAAAGCGACGACACGTGAAACCCTCGGGACGCGCGCGGGCGGGCGCTGAAAACGGCGCGACCCAGCACGAGGGTGCTGGGTCGCGCGAAGCCTGGCGGAGCGGGGCCGGCCCGCTCCCGCGGATCAGAGGCCGCCGAAGCGGTAGTTGAGGCCGATGCGGCCGACCCACCCGTTGGTGTCGCTGCGCATGCCGCCCGTGTAGGTGTCGATGCCGCTGGAGCTCGTCGCCACGCCGGACGTCTTGTCGAAGGCGTAGTAGAGACCCTCGGCCTTCACCGTCCAGTTGTTGTTGATGGCGTACTCGACGCCCGCGCCGAGCGTCCAGCCGACCTGCCAGCCGTCGTTCTTGGCGGGCGAGTAGGAGCCCGACGGGCCGAACCAGTACGTGTCGGTGTACTTGTTCGAGAGATTGCCGAAGGCCAGGCCGCCGGTGCCGTAGACGAGCACGCGGTCGAAGGCGTAGCCGAGCCGCAGGCGCAGCGTGCCGAGCGCGTCCAGGCCGGTCTTGGCGTAGGTGTAGGTCTGGGTGACGCCGCTGCTGTTGGCGTTGGTCCAGCCGAGGTCGCCCTCGACGCCGAAAACGAAGGCTCCGGACTGGAAGTTGTAGCCGAGCTGGCCGCCCAGCAGCACGCCGGTGGTCGAGTCGCTCGTCGAGAAGCTGCAGTCGAAGCTCCAGCAGGCGCCCGTCGGGCCCCCCGGATTGTAGCCCGTGCCGCTGGTGTCGGCGGACACGAAGCCCGCGTTCACGCCGGCGTAGAAGCCGGTCCAATTGTAGGGAGCGAGCGTCATCACCGGAGCCGCGGGCGCGGTGCGCACCGGCAGGTCGGCGGCGATTGCCGGCGTGAATGCCGCGGAGAGCACGCCCGCCGCGGTCAGAAAGGTTTTGTTCATTGTTGCGTTGCCCAGATCGCGACTCGAAGTACACGATCAACATTTCATCTTTGGCGATATTTTACAAGGTGAGTACACGCAGAAGTTGCATCTACTGTGACATGGATGCCACGACCTTGGAGGCGGCGTGAGATGTGGGCGCGTCCCCCGGAACTGGCGGCTCCTGAACCGCCGAGACCCACCGGGAGCGCGGCCGCGGTCCCGTGTCAGGTTGCCGGGTCGCTTGCGTCCCTAGTCCCCTCGCGGCGCGGCTTGCGCGAGGTCAAGGCCGAAGGTGGCGTTCGGGATCAGAGTCGTTGCATCTTTTGGGGCCGAACGAACGTTCACTGAAGGGCCGGGCGGCCCGGGCCGGACGCGCCAATGACGGCAGGTCCGCGCCGGGACCGTCGGCCCCCCGTTCAGGGAGATCGTGCATGAGCGTCAAGCGTCTCTCCTTCCTCGCCGCGGCGGGCCTCGCCCTGGGGCTCGCCGGATGCCAGACGGCGGATCCCTATCTCAGCGCCGAGTATGTGTGCGAGCAGTCGGGCCTGCGCCCCGGCACGCGCGCCTTCAACCGCTGCCTCACCGCAGAGCGGAACCGCTACGCCGCCGCGCCGGTGGCCGTGGCCGCGCCGGTCTCGGTCGGCGTCGGCGTCGGCTCTGGCGGCTGGGCGACCGGCGTCTGGGCGCCGGCGGGGGGCTACTACGGGCCCTATTACGGCGACCCCTACTACGGCGGCTATTACGGCGGCTACTACCGACCGTACTACCGGCCCTATTACCGGCCGTACTACTAGCCCGCGCGCGGGGTTTCGCAGGCACGGCCGGGCGAGGCGTCCGGTCGCTCCGGCCCGCCCGTCCGTTTCGATGCGAAGTTCGCGTTTCCGACGACTTTCAAGGTGCGCCCCTCAGCGGGCGACATCGCCGTCGGAATTCGACCCGAAGATCCGATCCAGCCCGAACCGCCATGCGACGATGCGATCGCGGCGGGTTTCGGTCCCGAATTCGGCCCCGGAACTCGCGTTCGCGGGGCCGTTTCCAGCGGAACACATCAGGCGGTCAGCGGGCGGCCCACAGTAGGCCGCGACGCATCATCGTCTTCACCTCGGGCACGTCCAGCTCGTAGGCCCGGTGGCCGAGCGAGGAGTAGAACACCCGGCCTTCTCCATAGCGTTTCTTCCACACCACCGGCATCACCACCCCCTTGCACCAGGGCGCGTGCTCGCCGTCGAAAGTGGTCGTCGCCAGCACCTCGTTGGCCGGGTCGACGTGCATGTAATACTGCTCGGAACGGTACTCGAAGTCGGCGATTCCGCTCATGATCGGATCGTCAGGGCGGGTCACGTCGACGCGGTAGTCGATGATGTTGCCGGGATGGGCCACCCACTGGCCGCCGCACATGAACTGGTACTCCACCGCGTCCCGGAAGGCGTCGCACATGCCCCCGTGGTGACCGGCCAGACCCACCCCTCCCCGCACCGCGGCGCAGAGATTGGCGGCCTCCTCCTTCTCGATCTTCGACATGGTGTAGATCGGCACGATCAGCGACAGGTCGTGGATGGCGGGGTCGGCGAAGGCGGCGGTGGAGGTCTCCATCCGCACGTCGAACCCCTCCTCCTTCAGCCAGCCCCGCATGATGGAGGCGCACAGATCGGGGTCGTGCCCTGCCCAGCCGCCCCAGACGATCATGGCCTTGCGCATTGGTCTTGCTCCGTTTTTTCTCGTTGGGGCGTCAGTCGATCTGGCCGGTCTCGATGCCGGTCCGCATCATGGCGGGGCGCTCGACGCGGCTTTGAATGGCGACGCGGCGGCCCTCGTCGGACGAGGTCTGGAAGGCCTCCATCACCTCCAGCACGTGGAAGGCCAGCGCCCCGCTGGCGCGGTGGGGGCGGCCCGAGGCGATGGCGGCGGCCATGTCGGCCACGCCGAGCGAGCGGTAGTTGCCGTCGGCGTAGCCGTGGGTGAGCGGCATCGTCTCCCACTCGCCCCCGGTGCGCGCCACCGCCACCTCGCCGCCGAAGCGGTTGGGGTCGGGCACGGCGATGCTGCCCTTGGTGCCGTAGATCTCGATGGGGGTGTGGCGGTGCTTGGGCACATCGAAGCTCATGGCGATCGACACCAGCGCGCCGCTCTCGAACTCCAGCGTGCCGGCGACGTGGGTCGCCACCTCGACCGGGATCAGCGTCCCGTTCATCGGCTCGCTGGTGACCAGCCGCTCGGAGCGCATGCGCGAGGTCGACCCCATGACGGCGGCGACCGGGCCGAGCAGCTGCACGAGGTCGGTGATGTAGTAGGGCCCCATGTCCAGCATCGGGCCGCCGCCGCGCAGGTAGTAGAAGCCCGGCGCGGGGTGCCAGCGCTCGTGGCCGGGGCACATGAAGAAGGCGGAGCCGGCGATCGGCGTGCCGATCGCGCCCTCGTCGATGAGCTGGCGCGCCGTCTGGTGGCCGCCGCCGAGGAAGGTGTCCGGCGCGCAGCCGACGCGCAGGCCCTTCTCCTCGGCGAGGTCCATGACCTTGCGCGCCTCGGCGACGTTCACGCCGAGCGGCTTCTCCGAGTAGACGTGCTTGCCGGCGCGCAGCACCGCCATGCTGATGTCGGTGTGCGCCAGCGGCACGGTGAGGTTGATGACGATCTCGACGTCGTCGCGCTTCAAAAGCTCGTCGACCCGCATGGCCGGCAGCCCGAACTCCGCCCCGCGCTTCTCCGCCGCGGCCGTTCGCATGTCGGCGAGCGCGCGCACCTCGATGGCGGGAAGGCCCTGCGCGGCCGTCAGATAGGCCCCGCTGATATTGCCGCATCCGATGATGCCGACGCCAATCCTGCGCATGTCCGAAAACTCCTGTCCGTCAGTGGGTTGCGCCCGGCGCGCGGCCGGGCGGAGAGGGGTTCATCCCTTGACCGCGCCGGCGGTCAGCCCCGCCACGATGTGCTTCTGAGCGAGCAGGAACATCAGCAGCGTCGGCAGGATGGTGAGGGTGATGAAGGCGAGGATCAGGCTCCACTCGGCCGAGTACTCGCCCTGGTAGACCATGATGCCGAGCGGCCACGGGTACATGGCGTCGCTGTTGAGCATCACGAGCGGCAGCAAATAGCCGTTCCAGCTGTGCACGAAGGCGATGGTGCCCACGGTGGCGAGGATCGGGCGCGACAGCGGCAGCGTCACGTAGCGGAAGAAGTTGAGGTAGGAGCAGCCGTCCACGAGCGCGGCCTCCAGCAGCTCTTCCGGCAGGTCCTTGAAGAAGCGGCGCAGCAGCAGCACGCTCATGGCCAGGCTGAACGCCACCTGCGGCAGCACGACGCCGAGATAGGTGTCGAGCAGGCCGAAGTCCCGCACCCGGATGAACAGCGGCAGGATGGCGGTCGAGGCCGGGAACAGCAGGCCCATCGTCAGGTAGTTCAGGAGCATGCGGTTGCCCCAGAACTTGATGTGGGCGAACACGAACGCCGCCATCGAGGCCGTCACCAGCACCAGCAGCACGGTGAGCGAGGAAATGATGAGCGAGTTGGCGATGAGCTGCCAGTAGCGCGCCGAGAACAGAATATCGCCGTAGTTGCTCCACTCCCAGACGTGCGGCAGGCCGAACGGGTTGGTGCGCAGTTCGCCCAGGCTCTTGAAGCCGCCGAGCACGGTGGCGATCAGCGGCACCACAACGAACCCCGCCACGAGCAGCAGGAACAGCCACTTGTAGAGCGTCGCGAAGGGCGAGCCGCCGTCGATGTCGCGCGCCCGGCGCTTGGCGGGCGCGGCCGGGGCGGCGGCGCGTTCGGCGGGTCGGGCCATGCCGGGCCCGGCGGGCAGAGCTCTACTCATCGCGCATGAACCAGCGTTTGTAGGTGAAGGCCACGGTGACGCAGATGACGAACAGGATGACGCCGATGGCGCTGCCATAGCCCACCCGCATGCGCATGACGCCGTGCGTGTAGAGGAAGCTCACCATGGTCTGCGAGCTGTCGGCGGGGCCGCCGCGCGTCAGCGGCATCACCAGGTCGAAGAGCTGCAGCGAGCCGACCACTGCAAAGAACACGGACAGCCGGATCGTGGGGTAGAGCAGCGGGATGACGACGAAGCGCAGCTGCTGGACGCGGGTCGCGCCGTCGATGCGGGCGGCCTCGATGAGGTTGCGGTCCATGCCCTGCAAGGCGGCGATGAACAGCATCATGTGGAAGCCGAAATACTTCCACACCACCACGACCAGCACGGCCGCCATGGACGTGTCGGCGCTGGCGAGCAGATGCGGGGCCTCGGCCCCGAAGGCGCGGTAGATGGCGGCGAGCAGCCCATAGTCGCCGTCATAGACGAAGCTGAAGATCAGGCCGGTGGCGATCTCCGCCAGCACGTACGGCATGAAGAACAGCATGCGCAGGAACACCGAGCCGCGGAACTTCTCCGCCAGCATGATCGCCAGCGTCAGCGCCAGGGGCAGCTGCACCAGCAGCGAGACAACGATGATCAGCCCGTTGTTGCGCAAAGCGAGCCCGAAGGCGCGCGTCTCGAACACGGAGAAATAATTGCGCAGGCCGATCCAGTTGGTCGGCCGGCCGAAGCCGTTCCAGTTGAACAGGCTGTACCAGGCGGCCTCCCCCACCGGCATGACCACGAAGATCGTGAACAGCAGCAGCGCCGGCGGGAGGAACAGCAGCAGGGCCGGAAGCTGCCCGTCGGTTCTCCGCGAGCGGAGCGCAGTGGCGACCATGGGGGGCTCCTGCCGGTCGGGGTGCGGACGGGCGCGGCCGGGGAGCCGCGCCCGGGTTTCGTCAGTTGCCCTGCTTCCAGGCGTCGTTGACGGCCTTGGCGGCCTGCTTCGGCGTCATGGAGCCGCCGGCGATCTCCGCCGAGGCGTCGTTGATGACGCGGCCGACATTCGGGCCCAGCGCCTGGTCGTAGAAGTTCTGGTGGTACTTCGACTTGGCCAGGTTGGCGGCGATGTTCTTCATGAACGGGCTGACGATGCCCTCCTCGGCGCCCTTCGACACCGGGATGATGTAGTTGCCGGCGGCGAGCCGCGACTGCACGTCCTTGGAGACGAAGAACTTGAGGAATTCCACCGCCTCCTTGGGCGAGCCCTTGGTGACGAGCCAGCCGGTGATGCCGCCCAGCGTGTCGTTGGCGTCGCCCTTGCCGCCGGGAACCTGCGGGAACTCGAACCAGCCGACCTTGTCGTCGGTCAGGCCGACCTTGTCGGCGGCCAGCGCCTTCTGCGTGTGGTAGAAGCTGCTGATGGCGAGGATCATCGCGCCCTTGCCGTCGCCGAACGCGCCGACCGCCTGCGGGTTCTTGGCCCCGAGGAAGCCGTTCTGGAAGGGCTGCAGGTCGACGAGCTGCTTGTAGAGCTCCCCGGACTTCACGTAGACGTCCGACTCGAAGCCGCCGTTCTCGCCCTTCATGGCCTGCTCGATGCCGGCCTTGCCGCCGACGCGCACCGCCAGCATGGTCCAGTAGAAGTGCAGCGGCCACTTGTCGGCCCCGCCCGCGATGATCGGGGTGATGCCGGCGGCCTTGATCGTCTTCACCGCGCCGAGGAAGTCGTCCCAGGTCTTGATCTTGCTCGGGTCGACGCCGGCCTTGGCCATCAGCTCCTTGTTGTACATGAAGCCGACCTGCGACATGGCGATCGGAATGCCGTAGTTGCGGCCGTTGACCTTGAAGGCGTCGACGGCCGCGGGAGTGAGCGTGTCGACGTAGCCCTTCATCGGCTCGGTGATGTCCTCGATCACCCCGGCCTCGACCTGGCTCTGCAGCACGCCGCCGGCCCAGCTATAGATGATGTGCGGCCGGTCCTTGGACTGCAGCAGCGTCGGAGCCTTGGCCTTGTAGGCCTCGTTCTCCAGGAACTGCATCTCGACCTTGACGCCGGGGTTCTTCGCCTCGAAGGCGCGGGCGACCTCCTCCCAGATCTTCACCTGCTGGGGGTTCACCTCGATGTGCAGCCACTTCACCGTGGTCTGCGCCGCCGCCGCGCCCGCCGACAGCGCGACCGCCGCCGCCGCGAACATCAACCGAGTCAACCGGTTCATCCGTCGTCCTCCCATGCTCCTCGTCTCTGTCGCGAGGCGTCGGGATGGGTAGCATCAAAGCATGAGGTGCGCAACTCAAAGGCCGTCAGCGCGGCGTCGGTCACGCTGAGTGGATGTTGCCGCCCGGCTGCGGACAGCAATCCGCGTTTCGCTCGAAAGTGGGAACAGAATCGGCCCCGCGCAAGGCCGGTTCGCCTTCGATGTGCGTGCGTCAGCCCTGGCCCGCTCCTGCCGGGGTTGGGCCCGCGCTCTTGGCGGCCCGAGGGTGGCGATGCTAGGGAAACCGCGAGGCCGCCGGGTTTCCGGCCCGGAGCCGAAACCCGCCATGGTCAAGCATCTCAGGGAAGAACTGACCTACCAGGGCCTGCTCGCCGCGCTGCGGCGAGACATCAGGCTCGGGCATTTCCCGCCGGGCGCGCGGCTGAAGGTGGCGGAGCTGGCCCGGCGCTATCGCACCAGCGCCATGCCGGTGCGCCAGGCGCTGCTCGAACTGCAGGCGCAGGGCCTCGTCAGCATTCCCGCCAATCGCGGGGCGAGCGTGCGCATCGTCGACGAGCAACTCGCGCACAATCTCTGCGACCTGCGCAAGGCGATCCTCGGGCTCGTCGTCCGGCGTTTCGTCGAGCACGCCACGCAAGACGATATCGACACGCTGGAGGCGCTGGAGAACCGCCTCGACGCGGCGGTCGGGATCGACGACCACATGGTCGCCAACGATCTGTTCTTCGACCACGTGCTGCGAGTGGCGGGAAACCCCGAGGCGGCGGAGGCGCTGGACCGCACCTGGCCGCTGATCTACCCCGCCGCGCGCCATTTCGGCCCCCGCGACCTCGGCGCGATCTCGCGCAACCACCGCGGCATCATCGCGGCGGCAAGGCGCGGCGACGCCGGCGACGCCGTCGCGCTGGCGCAGGACGCCGTCGAGGCGGTGCGCGAGCACCTCGTCGGCAAGATCCGCGCGGAGCAGGCGGCCGAGCAGGGCGCGGCCGCCTCCTGACCCGCTCCCCGCCTCAGGCGGCGCGCAGCTCGCCCATGCGCAGCAGGCCCTGCATGTAGCCGATGGCGTGGGCGCGGCCGCGATGGTTCCACTCGGTATCGTCGTCCATGTGCGGCACGTGGTCGTCGAGCAGGAACCCTTTGAAGCCGTTGCGCTGGAGCAGGAACATCACCTCGGCGGGATCGAAATTGCCCTCGCCGATGAAGCACTCCTGGAAGTTCGGCACGGTGCCCTGCACGTCGCGGAAATGGACGTAGAAGATGCGTCCCTTCGGGCCGAAGAACTCGATCATCCGGCGCACGTTGGCCGCCCCGCCCGGCATCTCCGAGCAGCAGCCGAGGCACAGGTCGAGGCCCCACGCGTCACTGTTCGGGTTGATCTCCCAGGCCCGGATGAAGTTCTCGGGCTTGTAGAACAGGCGCGCGACGCCGCCCAGCATCGGCACCGGCGGGTCGTCCGGATGCAAAGCGAGCTTGACGCCGGCCTCCTCCGCCACCGGCAGCACGGCCTTGATGAAGTAGGTGTAGTTCGCCCACATCTCCTCTTCGGTGACGACCGCCTCGTCCTTGCCGCGCAGCGGCATCGTCTCCTGCCAGCCGAGGCTGGTCGGCAGGTATTGCCGCCACTCGTCCTTGCTCGCCTTGGCCTCCACCTCGGCCATGTCGAACTTGGTGCAGCCCGCGCCGCCGCGCCCGGGCGCGAAGCGCTCGGTGCGCCACACCGAGTTCGGCATGAAGTGGAAGCCGAGGATGGGGATGCCGGCGCGGCCCACGTTACGCACCGTGGCGCGATAGTTCTCGATCTGCTCGTCGCGGCCCGGCAGGCCGAGCATGGCCTTGTGGTAGAAGTGCGTGGGCACGTTCTCGATGGCCTCGAGCACGAGGCCGTGCTCGCGCGTCTTGTCGACCAGGGCGCGCAGGTCCTTTTCCTCCCAGCGCGCGTCGCCCGGAAGCTTGGGCGTGTTCATCTGGATGCCGCTCGCGCCGATCTGCTTGGCGAAGCGCAGCTTCTCGTCGGTGAGCTCGTTGAACTGGCCCACGCCGATCCTGATGCCCTGTTGCGTCATCTTGTCCCTCTCGCGAACGCATGGTGGCCCATTGGCGGGTCAGCCCTTCACCGAGCCCGCCGTCATGCCCTGCACCATGTAGTGCTGGGCGACGAAGTAGAGGATCATGAGCGGCAGCGAGGACACGACCGCCCCCGCCATCAGCGGCCCCCAGGGCAGCACGTCGCTCGTGATCAGGTAGTTCAGCGCCAGCGGCGCGGTGCGCTGCGACTCCGACGTGATCAGCACCAGCGCCAGCAGAAGTTCGTTCCACGCCCCCGTGAAGGTGAAGATCGACACGGCCGCGATGCCCGGCGCCGACAGCGGAACGACGATGCGGAACAGCGCGCCGAAGCGGCTGAGGCCGTCGATCATCCCCTGCTCCTCCAGCTCGCGCGGCACGCTGCGGAAATAGCCCTGCAGCAGCCAGGTGCTGAGCGGCAGCGAGAAGGTGAGATAGACGAGGATGAGCCCGTGCAGCGAATTGCCGAGCCCGAGCCTCGCCATCAGGATCGAGAGCGGAATGAAGAGCAGCGAGGTCGGCGTGAGATAAGCGAACAGGATGACGCGCCCGAACAGCCCCCGGAACCGGTAGCGGAACCGCACCATCGAATAGGCCGCCAGTGAAGAGATGAACACCGAGATCAGCGTCACCGCGAAGGAGACGATGAGGCTGTTGCGGATGGCGAGGACGAAGTCCTTGTCCTCAAACAGAATGCGGTAGTTGTTGAAGGTGATCGTCTGCGGCCACAGCGATGGCACGCGGTAGATCTCGCGCGGCAGCTTCAGCGACGTGATCGCCATCCAGTAAATCGGCAGCAGCACCAGCGCCACGGCGGCGAGCAGGACCGCGTACGTCAGGGCCCGGCCGGCGATCCAGCGGCCGCGCGCGCCGGGCGGCGCTGCGTCGTCGCGCGCGGCGTTGCGGCCGATCATGCCTCGTCGTCCTTCTGCATCAGGGCGGTGGCGACGAGCACCAGGATCGCCAGCACGGGCAGCATGGCGACGGAGACGGCCGCCGCCTCGCCGAGGCGCTGGGTCTGCATGCCGTAATAGGCCAGCACCGGGAAGATCATGGTCGCGTCGGACGGGCCGCCCTGCGTCAGTAGCCAGACGCTCTCGAACGAGTTGGCCGTCCAGATGGACGACAGCAGCGTGACGACGATCAGCACCGGCCGAATGGCGGGGAAGGTGACGTGGCGGAAGCGCTGCCAGGCGGTGGCCCCGTCGATGCGCGCCGCCTCGTAAAGCTCCGCCGGAATGGTCTGCAGGGCAGCCAGGATGCTGACGAACCAGAACGGGAAGCCGCGCCACACCGACGCCGCGATGACCGCCGGCATGGCCGTGGCCCGCTGGCCGAGCCAGTCGATGATGCCGGAATAGATCCCGGTTCCGGTGAGGATCAGGTTCAGCCCGCCGCCGATCGGCTGGTAGAGCACGCGCCAGGTGAGATAGGCGACGAAGGCGGGCATCGCCCACGGCAACATCAGGAACGAGCGGAACAGGCCGCGCGCCGGAAAGCGCTGGTTGACGAGCAGCGCCAGCCCCAGCCCGATCGACAGCTTCAGCGCGTCGCTGGCGACGACGAGGATGACGGTGTTCCAGATGGCGCTGGAGAAGGCGGCCGACTGCGCCAGATAGCGGAAATTGCCGAGGCCGATCCACTCGCCGTCGTTGCCGACCACGCGGTTCGTGAACGACACGTAGATGGCGTAGAAGAACGGGTAGGCCACGAGGCCCAGGATCAGCAGGAGCGCCGGCGCGACGAGCGCGTAGGCGAAGACTCGGTCCTGCGTCGCGGCGCTCCAGCGCCGCCGGCCGGCGGCCTGTCGCGCGGCAGCGAGACCGGCGGGCCGGGACGTCAGGGGTGTCGGGGCCTGGGACATGGTGCTCCGGGACTGCGCGCGGACCGGGGGATCGCGCGCCACGGGCCGGCGGGCGGCGCGCGCCGCCCGCCTTCGCGCGTGCCTTACTTGTACTTGTCGTAGATGGCCTGGGTGCCGACCTGCGCCTCGTCCATGGCCTTGTCGAGGTCCCACCCGTCGATGACGACGCGCTGGACCATCTTGGGGATCATGAAGTTGTTGAACATGTCCGCGTAGCCGGCATTGAAGACGTCCGGATAGGCCGGGGCCGTGCCCTTCTGCACCAGGTCCAGCAGGCCGGCGAGGATCGGGTCGCCGCCGGTGAAAGCCTTGAACTTGGCCTGGTCCTGCAGCACGGGGCCGTAGATGGCCGCCTCGTAATAGGCGTTCATGAAGGCGGGCTGCGCCAGGTGCTCGATGAGCGCCTTGGCGGCGTCCGGGTTCTTGCTCGACTTCGGCACCGCGCGCAGCTGCGGCGCGATGGGGGACACCACGCCCTTCGGCCCGCCCGGCAGCGAAGAGTAAAGCGTCGCCTTGTAGAGCTCCGGGTCCTGCGACTTGGCGGCGATGCCCACCGAGCCGGTGTTGGCGATGAAGGCCGCCTGCCCCGCCAGATAGGCTTGGTTGTCGCCCGCGCCGTCCCACGTCGTGTTGCCGGGCGGGAAGAGCTTCTTGTCCCACGCCGCCTTCACCCAGCGCAGATATTCGCGCGTCGCGTCCGACTTGATGGTGACGGTCTTGCCGGCGTCGTCGGCGATGCGCCCCCCATAGGACTGCATGACCGAAATCTGGACATTCCCGTCGCCGACATTGGAGAGCGCCAACCCGAGGCCGAACAGCGGCGGCTTGTTGACGGCGGCGGCCTGCTGGGCGAGTTCCTCCCACGTCGTCGGCGGCTTGCTGAACCCCGCCTTGGAGAGCAGGTCGTCGCGGCGCAGCAGCAGGTTGCCGGACACGCCGAACGGAATGCCGGTGCGCCCGCCGGCGATCTTGCTGGTGTCGGTGGACGACGCGACGGGCGCGTACCAGCCGCCCTGCGCCTTGCCGATCGAGTCGTAGACGTCGTCGAGCGGCAGGAACTGGCCCTGCCGCGACAGCAGCAGCAGCAGATCGAGGCTGAGGTCCAGCGCGTCCGGCATGGTGTTGGACGCCACCGCGGCCGAGACCTTCTGCACGGTCTCGTTCTGGTTGATCATCACCGCTTCGGTCTGGATGCCGTTGTCGGCGCCCCATTTGTTGACGGTGTCGACCAAAAGCTTGTTGGCCTTGTCCGAGAAGATGAGGCCGCCCCAGAAGGTGACCTTCGATCCCTTTTGCAGCGCGGGCGCGGCCAGCGCCGCCCGCTTGCCGCCGAGCGCCGCAGCGGCGGCTCCCGCCATTGTCGTGCCCAGCACGCGCCGCCTGGTCCAGTGATGCTTTTCAGCCACCGTCGTGTCCCTCCCTTTGCCGTCCGTGTCGTCGACGTCCGTTGGGGACGCGCGCCGGGCCTGAGCGCCGGGGTGAGTCGGGGAAGGAAGACGCCGCCGGCGACGCGCCGGGGGCGACATTCCAACCGTTTGAACCCCGGTTGCGAGGGTCAGCTTTTTTGATCAAAAAGGGAAAGTCAAGCGACTGCCGCGCCGGCCCGGCCCGCCTTGCGCGCAGCCCGCCGCGCGGTCGCGCCGGCGTCGGTCACGGCGCGGAAAGCCGCCTCTACTCGGCCTTCCAGCGGTAGGACCACGTCTCGCTCGCCGGCCCGTCCGGCCCGTTGAGCCGCGCGTCGAGATAGATCGTGTCGACCGGCACGCCGACCACGTCGATGAAGGCGCGCACGCCCTCGACATGGGCGTTGGTGCGCATGAACGCCTTCAGCAGGCGGCCGCCCCGCACGTTCACCTCGAGCTTCAGCTTCGACAGGTCCTCGCCGATCGAAGGCAGCGGGCCGCCGGAGAAATCCACCATGAAGCGGCGCGAGCCGGGCGGGCGGCGCTCCTTCGAGCCGAGCGCCCCGGTCGGCGCGTGGAAGGTGTGGACCACCTGCGCCAGATTGGCCGGCTGCTCGAACTCCAGGCCGGCGGAGATCCGGTAGGAGTAGGTCGCCGGCCGCTCCGGCAGCAGCGGCTCGGTCGGCAGCCAGGCGACGACGATGTTGTCGGCGGTCTCGTCCTTGGTGGCGAGTTCGACCAGCTCCAGCCGCCCCGGGCCCCAGTCGCCGAGCGGCTCCACCCAGTAGCTCGGCCGCTGGTGGTAGGCGAGCTCGATGTCTTGGTAGACGGCGAATTCCCGGTCGCGCTGCAGCAGCCCGAAGCCTTGCAGCTTGCGCGAGTGGAAATAGGACAGCTCCTGCACCTGCGGGTTGCGCAGCGGCCGCCAGATCCAATCGTCGCCCTCGAAATGCATCCGCAGCCCGTCGGAATCGTGCATCTCGGGGCGGTAGTCGTCGTACTTGTTGCGGTCGTTGTAGTGGCGGTCGTTTTCCCCGATGAAATACATCGAGGTGAGCGGCGCGACGCCCAGATGATAGACCGGCTTGCGCGCGAACAGCGTCAGCGTCACGTCCAGCGTGCTCACCTCGCCCGGCGCGAGGTCGAACTGGTAGGCCCCCGTCAGGGACGGCGAGTCGAGCAGGGCGTAGAAGCGCACCGTGTCGCCGCCCGCGCCGTGCTCCGGGGCCTCGAACCAGAAATCGCGGAAGAACGGGAATTCCTCGTTGTTGTCGAGCAGGCCGGTGCCCAGCGACAGGCCCCGCGCCGACAGGCCATAGACCTGCCCCTGCCCGAGGAAGCGGAAATAGCTGGAGCCGAGGAAGGAGATCAGCTCGTCGTGCCGGTCGGGCGCGTTGAGAGGATAGTTGAAGCGCCAGCCGGCGTGGCCGAGATCGGCCGGCAGTCCCGCCTGCAGGCCGGAGTTGCCGGCGTCGAAGTCTTCGTTGCGATACGGGATCGGCTGCGCCTTCCCGTCGCGGATGGCGTTGAGGTGGACCGCGCGGCGGAACAGGTGCCCGAGGTGGAAGGCTTGCAGCCGGAAGCGGTCCGTCGGGTCGGGAAACAGCGACTTGTCGGGACGGAACGCGATCTGCCGCCAGCCGTCGAAATCGAGCGCGGCGATCTGCGGCGGCAGCACGTCCGAAACGGGCTGGTAAGGGCGCGACGCCAGCTCCCAGGCGATCTTCTCGATGGCCCGGATGCCGAATTTCTGCGTGGCCCTGGCCCCCGGCGCGCGGCCCGCCAGCCCCCCTAAGACCCCGAGCGAGGCGGCAGCCATCAATGAGCGGCGTGTCAGCCTCATTCCTGTCCCTGTGCGAATCTCCCAGCTCGAAATCCGAGCCGTACAGCCTCAGCAAACTTCGCACGAAATTTCAAGGCCGAACCGTCGGTACGATTACTGGCGCGCACGCGCGCACGGCGGCCTTGCCGGGGGCCGAGGCCGCGCGTATCACATCTTTCCGCGTCACCGGGGGTCAAGGTCGTGGCAGGCAAGGACATCGACGCGCCGGTGCTGGTGACCGGCGCGGCCGGCTTCATCGGCTTCCACATGGCGGCGCGCCTGCTCGCCGAGGGCCGCCGCGTCGTCGGCTTCGACAACGTCAACGACTATTACGACCCGGCGCTGAAGGAGGCTCGCCTCGCCGAGCTGTCGCGCCATGCCGGGTTCACCTTCGTGCGCGGCGCGCTGCAGGACCGCGAGGCCGTCGACGGGCTGTTCGCCCGCTTCGGCTTTACGCACGTCGTCCACCTCGCGGCGCAGGCCGGCGTGCGCTACTCGGCGGTGAACCCCTACGCCTACGGCGAGTCCAATCTCACCGGCTTCCTCAACATGCTCGAGGCGTGCCGCCGCGCCGAAGTGAGGCACCTGCTGTTCGCCTCGTCGTCGTCGGTCTACGGCGCCAACACGCGCATGCCCTTCTCGGTGCACCAGAACGTCGACCATCCGCTGTCGCTCTACGCCGCGACCAAGAAGGCGAACGAGCTGATGGCGCACTGCTACGCCCACACCTACGGCCTGCCGGCGACGGGGCCGCGCTTCTTCACCGTCTACGGCCCGTGGGGCCGGCCCGACATGGCGATGTGGCTGTTCGCCGACGCCATCCTGGCCGGGCGGCCGATCACCCTGTTCAACCACGGCCGGATGCGGCGCGACTTCACCTATGTCGACGACATCGTCGAGGCGATGCTGCGCCTCGTCGACATGCCGCCGACCGGCGACCCGGCCTGGTCCGGCGACGCGCCCGACCCGGCCAGCAGCCGCGCGCCCTATCGCATATTCAACATCGGCAACAACAATCCCGTCGAGCTGATGCGGCTCGTCGCGGTGATGGAGCAGGCGCTCGGCCGCGAGGCGATCAAGGAATACGCGCCGCTGCAGGTGGGCGACGTGCCGGAGACCTTCGCCGACGTCAGCGACCTCGCGGCGCTGGTCGGCTTCCAGCCGTCCACGTCCATCGAGGAGGGCGTGCGGCGCTTCGTCGACTGGTTCCTCGCGTGGCGGGCGCGCTGATGCCGCCGCACGGGAGGCGCATCGCCGTCATCGGGCTGGGCTATGTCGGCCTGCCCGTCGCCACCGCCTTCGCGGCGTCCGGGGCGAGCGTCATCGGCTTCGACATCGACGCCGAACGCATCGCGGAACTGCGCGAGGGCCGCGACCGCACGCGCGAGGTGGAGCCCGAGCGCCTCGCCGCCCCGACGCTGCGCTACACGCACGACCCGGCCGAACTGACGCGGGCCGATTTCTTCATCGTCACCGTGCCCACTCCCATCGACGCCGCCCGCAGGCCCGACCTCACCGCGCTGCTGCGCGCCTCCGAGACCGTCGGCCGGGCGATGCGGCCGGGCGCCATCGTCGTCTACGAATCCACGGTGTACCCGGGCGCCACCGAGGAGGATTGCGCGCCGGTGCTGGAGCGCGCCTCCGGGCTCGCGCGGGGAACCGACTTCGCGGTGGCCTATTCGCCCGAGCGCATCAACCCGGGCGACCGCACGCACCGGTTCGAGAGCATCGTCAAGATCGTCTCCGGAGAGGACGCGGCGACGCTCGACATTGTGGCGGAGGTCTACGGCTCGGTGGTGCGGGCGGGCGTCCACCGCGCGCCCACGATCCGCGTCGCCGAGGCGGCGAAGGTCATCGAGAACGCCCAGCGCGACCTCAACATCGCCTTCATGAACGAGCTGTCGATCATCTTCCGCCGGCTCGGGATCGACACGGGCGACGTGCTCGCGGCGGCGCGGACGAAGTGGAACTTCCTGCCCTTCACGCCCGGCCTCGTCGGCGGGCACTGCATCGGCGTCGACCCCTACTACCTCACCTATCGCGCCGAGAAGGCCGGCTGCCACCCGGAGGTGATCCTGGCCGGGCGGCGCGTCAACGACGCGGTGGGCGAGCGCGTGGCGCGCGAATGCGTGCGGCTGCTGCTGGCCGCCGGGCGGGCCCGCCCGCGCGTCACCGTGCTCGGCCTCACCTTCAAGGAAAACGTGCCGGACACGCGCAATTCCCGCGTCGTCGACATCATCGCCGAGCTGCGCGGCTTCGGCATCGAGGTGCAGGCGCACGATCCGCTGGCCGATCCGCGCGAGGCGGAGCGCGACCACGGCGTCACCCTGTCGCCGCTCGACGCGCTTGCCCCCGCCGACGCCGTCATCCTCGCCGTGCCGCACGCCTTCTACCTGGAAGGCGGATGGGCGCTCGCCCAGGGCCTGCTGCGCGACGGCGAGGGCCTGGTGATGGACGTCAAAGGCGTTCTCGACCGCGCCCTGCGCCCCCACCCCGTCGCGCTGTGGCGGCCTTAGGTGCCGGACTCGCCAGGCCATTGCTGAGCGGGGCCTCCGGTCCGCCCTTATAGCTCACCCCGCGCGGAATTCGGGGTGCAGGGCGGCGTAGAGGCGGCGGTAGGCGTCGAGGCGGGGCGCGTAGGCCGCGTGCAGCGCCGGGTCCGGCGCGGTTTCGTCGAGGATGGCGGGCTTGGCGCACAGGCGCGCGGGGTCTTCGCCGGTCAGCGCCAGCCGGCCGAGCCGCGCCGCGCCGAAGGCCGGTCCCTTGGCGCCGCCCTGGTAGCGCGCCAGCGTGACGCCGAGGACGCTGGCGAGGATGCGCATCCAGAACGCGCTGCGCGCGCCCCCGCCAATCACCGCCGCGCGGCCGATGCGCGTGCCGGAGGCGGCCAGCGCGTCGCGCGCATCGGCGAAGCTGAACGCCACGCCCTCCAGCACCGCCTGCATCACCTCGGCGCGCGTGGTGTCCGGCGTCAGGCCGAACAGGACGCCTCGGGCGTGCGGGTCGTCGTGCGGCGTGCGCTCGCCGGTGAGATAGGGAAGGAAGATGAGCCGCGAGGGCCCGGCGAAGCCACGCTCGGCCTCGGCCAGCAGCGTCTCGATCTCCGCCCTCATCAGCCCGGCGGCGAAGGCCAGGCAGCTTGCCCCGTTCAGCATCGCGCCCATCTGGAACCACAGGCCCGGCAGAGCGTGCGCGAAGGCGTGGACCGCCGTCTCCGGGGCGGGCCGATAGTGCGAGGTGGTGACAAAGAGCTGCCCGGACGTGCCGAGCGACAGGAAGGCGTCGCCGTCGGCGACCGAGCCGATGCCGATCGCGCCCGCGGCCGCGTCCCCCGCCCCGGCGGCGACCACGACGCCGCGCCCCATGCCCCACCGCGCCGCCAGTTCCGGGAGCAGCGCGCCGGCGGGCTGCGGGCTTTCCAGAAGTCGCGGCAACGCCGACTTCGGCAGCCGCGTCGCCTCGGCGGCCTCGGCGGACCACTCCCGGCGGGCCTCGTCCAGCCACCACGTGCCCGCCGCGTCGGACATGTCCGTCGCCTTCTCGCCGGTGAGGAGCAGGCGTACGTAGTCCTTGGGCATCATCACCGTGCGCAGGCGCGCCAGCACGTCGGGCTCGTGGGCGGCGAGCCAGGGAATCTTGGGGCCGGTGAAGCCGGCCATCGGCAGGACGCCGACGACGGCGGGCAGATGCGGGTGGCTCGCCCGCAGCGCGCGGGCCTCGGCCGCCGCGCGGCCGTCGTTCCACAGCATGGCGGGACGCAGCGGCGCGTCGTCGTCTCCCAGCAGCACCGCGCCGTGCATCTGCCCGGAGAGGCCGATGGCCCCGACCGCCGCCAGCGCGGCGGCCTCGTCGCGCTTCAGCCCGTCGAGGAGGTCGCCCACGGCGCGCCACCAGTCGAGCGGGTCCTGCTCGGACCAGGAGGGCCGCGGCCGCGACACGGCGAGCGGCGCGTCGCGCTCCGCGATCACGCGCTCGGCCTCGTCGACGAGGACAAGCTTCACCGCCGACGTGCCGATGTCGATGCCGAGAATAGTGGCCACGCTGGAAGCTCCCGCCCGCTGACGAACAAGCTTCGGGTAGCACGGCCGCGCCCCGCGAAGCCAGCGACCCGGCAACGTCCGGCGACTCGGCAACCTCCGGAAACAAAAAGCCCGCCTCGAGGGCGGGCCAAGTCTGGGAGGAAACTCCGATGAGGAGCATCCTCTTTGTCTCACAAGCACTCGCAAGTGACAATTTGGCAAAAGTGCTGACAGTATTTTCCCGGATGCCTCGGTTTGCGAGATTCAACTTTCGATTGAGACGCCGCGTGTAACGAGACCACGCGTGATGCTTCCCGTGGCTGGAAGAAGCGGGATGAGGCACGCCTGCAGGGCGTGGTAGATGTCGGGCTTGCCGAAGAACGGGTCGCTGTTGGGCCGCAGCGCGTCGTCGAGCTGCGGGACCCAGCCGCCGTGCTTCGCGTCAATGAAGCGCGCCGCGCTGAAGTTCCAGATGCGGCGGTACCACTCCTCGAACACCGCTTCGCCCGTGGTGGCGCGCAGGACGTGCGCCGCGCCGATGCCCTCGCAGCACGGCCACCAGTAGCGGTCGCGGATGCGCGGCGCGCCGCTCCACTCCAGCGTGTAGTAGAAGCCCCCCTTGTCGCGGTCCCAGCCGTCCTGAACCGCCTGCAGGAACAGGCCGCGCGCTGCCCCGGGCAGCCAGTCGACGCGGCGGCCGCCCAGCTCCCACAGCTGAACCAGCAGCCGCGCCCATTCCAGCCAGTGGCCCGGCGTGACGCCGTAGGGCCGGAACATCGGGCTGCCGGAATAGTCGCGGTCGAGCGCCCACTCAGCGTCGAAATGCTCGGCCAGCCGCCAGCCGAGCGCGCGGGCGTGGCGGTTGACGATGAGGTCGGCGATGCGCTCGGCCATGCGCAGGTATTGGCCGTCGCCGGTCGCCTCGAAGGCGGCCATCAGCGCCTCGGTGAGGTGCATGTTGGAGTTCTGGCCGCGATAGTCGCCGAGCGGCGTCCAGTCGCGCGCGAACTCCTCCGCGACCGCGCCATGCCGCTCTTCCCAGAACCGCGTCAGCAGCGTCTCGGTCACATCGGCGAGCAGGCGGTCGGCATCGGGGTGGCCCGCCACCTTGGCGCTCGAGGCCGCCAGCAGCACGAAGGCGTGGCCGTAGGCCTGCTTGCTGTCGTCGGTCGGGCCCTGCGGGCCAACGCCCCACAGATAGCCGCCTCGCGCGGCGTCCCGGTGGCCATTCCAGAGAAACGCCATGCCGTGGTCGACGATGGCGTCGCAGCCAGGCCGCCCCATCAGGTGGCCGATGGCGAAGCAGTGGACCATCCGCGTCGTGGCATGGAGCTGCCGCGCCGGATTGGCCCCGGCCGGCATCGGGCTGCCGTCGGTGTCGAGGTCGTGGAAGCCGCCGGCGGGGTCGACCGCGCCGGCGAAAAGGTCGAACAGCGCGTCGGCCTGGCGCAGCAGCCACAGGCGGTGGGCCGGCAGGTCGGCCCAGGCCGGCGCGTCGGGCTTGACGATGAGATCGGTCACGCAGGGTCCTCCCGCCGCCTGTGTAGAGCCGCCCCCGCCGGGGTTCAAGCGCGGCTCAGCGCTCGGTGTCGGCGTCCTCGTCGTCCTCGTCCGCCTCGGAGGCGGGGATGGCGTAGACGCCGTTCAGCCAGCGCGACAGGTCGAGGTCGGCGCAGCGCTTCGAGCAGAACGGCCGGTAGCGCATCACGGCCGGCTTGCCGCACTGGGGACAGGGGCGGCCGGTGGGGGCGTCGGGGTCGGGCGCGGCGTCGTCAGCCATGGGGCGCTCCGGCGTTCAGCCACGCCGCGTGCAGCGGGTAGCCCTCGCCCGTCAGGATGGCCGCGGTTTCATAGAGCGGCAAGCCGACGACGCTGGAATGCGAGCCGACCAGCTTGGTGACAAAGGACGCCGCGCGGCCCTGCACGGCGTAGCCGCCCGCCTTGCCGCGCCATTCGCCGGAGGCGAGATAGGCCTCGATGTCCTGCCGCGAGAGGTGCTTGAAGCTGACGCGCGTCTCGACCAGCCGCTCGCGCAGGCCCCCGCGCGGGCCGATCACCGCAAGCCCGGTATAGACGCGGTGGCCGCGCCCGGAGAGCAGGCGCAGGCACTGCGCCGCCTCCTCGACGTGCTCGGGCTTGGGCAGGATGCGGCTGCCGCGCGCCACCACGGTGTCGGCCGCGACGATGAACGCGCCCTCGAGCTCCGGGCGGGTCGCCAGCACGGCGCGGGCGCGCTCGGCCTTCTCGCGCGCCAGGCGGCGGGCCACGGCCTTGGGCCGCTCGCCCTTCAGCGGGCTCTCGTCGATGTCGCTGGGCAGCAGCGCATCCGGCTCGATCCCGATCTGCTGGAGGAGGGCCAGCCGTCTCGGCGAGGCCGAGGCGAGCACAAGTCGGGGACGCCAGTCGGGAACCGAAGCGGGCAAGCGATCTTTCCTTGAGGTCCGGATGCTGTATTGAGGACGGAACGCCGGGCCGTTCGCCGGGCCGGCGCGGCCGGACCGTACTGGAATCGGCCCGATTTGTGAACTGCGCCACCCCCGGCGCGCCTTCCCCCGCCAAGACCTCGCGGCCCGCCGCGCGGCCGGGCGCTGCGAGCGTGAGATCATGGACCCTATGCTGAACAACGCGATCAGGCTCGGCCTGTTTTCCGTGGAGGCCGGCATCGCCGCCGGCGTCACCATCGCGGCGCGCGCCCCGCTGCTCATGGGCGTCGGGCGCGGCTCACCCCGCGCGGCCGAGGAGACGCGGCGCATGGTGTCGGAGAAGGCCGAGGCCGCGATCGAGGGCGCCATCGCCGCCCAGTTCGCCATGGGCCGCTTCTGGATGCGGATCATGCTCGGGCAGGTCAGCCATCCGGCCGGCTTCGCGGACGGCCTGGCCGGCGTCGCCGCCGCCGCCGCCCGGCCCGCCCACCGCAGGGTGCGCGCCAACGCCAAGCGGCTGGCCGGCGGCGTCAGGTACTGAGCCGCGCGCTCAGGGGCGCGGCTTGTCGTCGAGCCCGGCGGCGGCCGCCGCCACCACCTCCGGCGGCACGTCCTCGCCGCGCTCGCGCCGGCGGTAGGCCCGCACGCCCAGCGGGATCAAGGCCAGGTACGTCACGGTGATCAGCGTCAGCATCTCGAAAGTGTGGCTCACCATCAGCGCCACGGCGAGCGCGGCGGCGATGAGCATCGGCACCACCCATTCGCGCGGCACACGCGTGCCCAGCGTCTTGCCCGCGTAGGTGGGGATGCGGCTGACCATCATCAGCGCCACGAACAGCAGGTAGGCCGCCTCCACCACCGCGAAGCCCATCGGCCGGCTGAAGCCGTCGAGGTGGAGATAGAGCGGCAGCAGCGCGGCGAGCGCGCCGGCCGGCGCGGGAATGCCGACGAAGAAGTTCTTCTGCCAGTCCGGCCGCGCCGGGTCGTCGATCATCACGTTGAAGCGCGCCAGACGCAGCGCGCAGGCCATGGCGTAGGCGAGCGCCACGATCCAGCCCGGCGAGCCGATCTCGTGCAGGCTGAACGTGTACAGCACGAAGGCCGGGGCGACGCCGAAGCTGACGAAGTCGGCCAGCGAATCGAGCTCCGCGCCGAAGCGCGACGTGCCCTTGAGCAGGCGCGCCAGTCGCCCGTCCAGCCCGTCGAGCACGGCGGCGACGAGGATGGCGTAGACGGCGCGGTCCATCTGCGCCTCGCCATGCACGGCGTAGCGCATGGCGGTGAGCCCGGCGCACAGCGACAGCAGCGTGACGATGTTGGGCAGCAGAACCCGCAGCGGCACCGGCTTGAAGCGGCGGCGCCGCGGCTCGTCACCGGGCTCGTAGGGAGGGAACAGGTCCGTCATGGGGCGCGAGCATAGGCGGGCGGCGGATGGGTCACAAGGACGCGCCCGGCCGCGTCAGGCGGTGCGGAAGGCGCGCGCCGGGTCGGCCCCGCGCGCGTCGGCCAGCACGGTTTCGCCGGCCACCGCACGCTGGCCCTCGCCCACCAGCGGCGTCACGCCCTCCGGCAGGTAGACGTCGACGCGCGAGCCGAAGCGGATCAGGCCGAAGCGCTCGCCGGCGGCCACTTCCTGCCCCCGGGCCACGAAGCCGACGATGCGCCGCGCGATCAGCCCGGCGATCTGCACCACGCCGTAGCGCGCGCCCGCGTCGGTCTCGATGACGAGCCCGTTGCGCTCGTTGTCGTCGCTCGCCTTGTCCAATTCGGCGTTGAGGAACAGGCCGGCGCGGTAGGCGATGGTGACGATGCGCCCCGCCACCGGGGCGCGGTTCACGTGGCAGTCGAACACGTTCATGAAGATCGAGATGCGCGTCAGCGGCGTCTCCGAGAGCTCCAGCTCCGGCGGCGGCACGCAGGCGACGATCTGCGACACGCGCCCGTCGGCCGGCGAGATCACCAGCCCCTCGCGCACCGGGGTCGTGCGCGGCGGGTCACGGAAGAAATAGGCGCACCAGGCCGTGAGGATCCAGCCGAGCCAGCCCAGCGGATCCCAGATCCAGCCAAGCACCAGCGCCAGCACGGCGAAGCCGGCGATGAAGGGCCAGCCCTCCTTGTGGATCGGCACGAACTGCCGCCGGACGGACTGCAGGATGGTGGTCGGGACGAGTTCTTTCAGCAGCATGTCGCAGCGTTGTCACGCTCCAGCCCTCGCCGTCAAGCGGCGGGGGCCGGCGCGGGCTCCTTCGAGGCCACCGACAAGGTCTCCTTCGCGGCCTCCTCGCGCGGCAGCCCTTCCAGCGTGGCGCGCGCCTCGTCGACCTCGCGCTGGCGGTTCCAGAGCTGCGCGTAGACGCCGCCGCGCGACAGCAGGTCGGGGTGCGAGCCGCGCTCCACCACCACGCCCTTGTCGAGCACGAGGATCTCGTCGGCGTTGACGACGGTGGACAGGCGGTGGGCGATAACCAGGGTGGTGCGCCCGCGCGATATGCGCTCCAGCGCGTCCTGGATGTCCTTTTCGGTGAAGCTGTCGAGCGCCGAGGTCGCCTCGTCGAGCACCAGGATCGGCGGCCCCTTGAGGATGGTGCGCGCGATGGCAACGCGCTGCTTCTCGCCGCCGGACAGCTTGAGGCCGCGCTCGCCCACGCTGGTGGCGAAGCCCTCCGGCAGCGAGCGGATGAAGCGGTCGATCTGCGCCAGCGCCGCCGCCTCCTCCACCTCGGCCTCGGTGGCCTCCCAGCGCCCGTAGCGGATGTTGTAGCCGATGGTGTCGTTGAACAGCACCGTGTCCTGCGGGACCATGCCGATGGCGGCGCGCAGGCTCTTCTGCGTCGCGTCGGCGATCGGCTGGCCGTCGATCAGGATGCGGCCGGACTGCGGCTCGTAGAAGCGGAACAGCAGGCGCGAAATGGTCGACTTGCCCGCCCCTGACGGGCCGACGATGGCCACCGTCTTGCCGGCCGGCACCTCGAAGCTGACCCCCTTCAGGATCGGGCGCTCCGGCACGTAGGCGAAGCGCACGTCCTCGAAGCGCACCGCGCCCTCGTGGACGACGAGCGGCTTCGCGCCGGGCTTGTCGGCGATCTCGGGCGCGCGGTCGAGGATGTCGAACATTTGCTCGATGTCGGTCACCGCCTGCTTGATCTCGCGGTACACCATGCCCATGAAGTTGAGCGGCTGGTAGAGCTGGATCAGCATGGCGTTGATCATCACGAGGTCGCCCAGCGTGTGGCGGCCCTCGCGGATGCCGATGACGACCAGCACCATGCAGGCGGTGAGGCCGGCGGTGAAGATGGCCGCCTGCCCGGCATTGAGCACGGCGAGCGACACGTAGGCCTTGACGCTCGCCTTCTCGAACCGCTCCATCGACTTGTCGTAGCGGGAGGTCTCGCGCTCCTCGGCGCCGAAATACTTCACCGTCTCGAAGTTGAGCAGGCTGTCGACGGCCTTGGTGTTGGCGTCGGTGTCGCTCTCGTTCATGCGCCGGCGGATGCCGATGCGCCAGTTGGTGGCCTTGGTGGTGTAGGTCATGTAGGCGACGATCATCACCACGGTGATGACGCAGTAGCGCCAGTCGAACTGCCAGAGCAGCACGCCGAGGATCATCGCGAACTCGACCACGGTGGGCACGCCGGTCAGCATGCTCATGCGCACGATGCTCTCGATGCCGTTGCGCCCCCGCTCCAGCACGCGGGTGAGGCCGCCGGTCTTCTTCTCGAGGTGGAAGCGCAGCGACAGCCGGTGCATGTGCTCGAACACCTCGAGCGCGAGGCGGCGCACGGCGTTCATCGCCACCGAGGCGAACATGGCGTCGCGCCATTGCGTCAGCAGCGCCATCAGGAGCCGCGACACGCCGTAGATCACCGTCAGCGCGACGGGCGCGGCCGCCAGCGCGGCGATCGGCACGTCGTGCTGGTTGGCGGGCACCAGCGCGTCGGTGGCCCACTTGAAGGTGAAGGGCACCGAAATGGTGACGAGCTTGGCGACGAACAGCAGCACCGTCGCCCACAGGATGCGCGCGCGCAGGTCCGCCCGGTCCTTCGGCCACAGATAGGGCCACAGGCCCTGGATGGTCGAGACGAGCGCGCCCTTGTCGGCGCTGACGCGGCGGCGGGGCGTCGCGGGCGGGGTCACGTGGGTCATGGCGAGCGGAGTCCGGGTTCGGTCAGACGGCCTATATAGGGCCTTGCGACCGGACGCGCACCCCTGCCCGGCGGCTCGCCGCGCGTCAGCTCCGGTCGGTCGGCAGCACGAAGACCTGGCCCGGATAGATGCGGTCCGGATCGCGGATCTGCTTCTGGTTGGCCTCGTAGATCACCGTGAAGCGCACGCCCTTGCCGTAGATGCGCTTGCTGATCCGCCACAGGCTGTCGCCGCGCGTCACCTGGGTCGAGCGGATCTCGGACAGCACGACGTCCGAGGCGGAGGCCACCTGCCCTCCCGCCGCGGCGGTCGCGCCGGAGGGAGCGCCCGCGCCGTTCGAAACGCCGGCGGCCGGGGCCGAACCGGCCGGAGCCGGCGCCGCCGAAGCGACGCGCGGCGCGTAGTCGAACGCCACTTCGGCGCGCGACAGCACCTTGCCGCCGGCGGGCTCCACGTCGTCGACGCGCACCCGGTAGTTTCCGGGCGTCAGGCCGCGCCCGATGGTGAAGGACCAGCCACCCTGCGGCGAGGCCGTGGCGGCGGCGAGGAAGCTGTCGTTGAGGTAGAGGCGCACGGTCGCGCCCGGCTCGGCCACGCCCGAGGCGTGGAATCGGCCGCCGTCCTCGGCCTCGACCGTGCTGAGCGCGACACGGGCGCGCTCGCCGGAAGGCGGGGAAGCTGCGGCCGGAGCCGAGGGCGCGGCGGCGACGGTGCTCGGCTTGGCCAGCAGCTGCGTCGGCTGGCCCGGCTGGGCGAGCGCCACGATGACGTCCCCGCCCGAGGCGGCCGGAACCGAGACGGCGATGCTCTGCGTCGAGGCGATGTCCTGCCCGGACGCCGTACGCGCGGTCAGCGTCAGCTCGTGGGAGCCCGCCGGGATCGCCGGCGGCACGAATGCGAAATGCCCGCCGGCGTCGGCCGTGACGCTGGCGAAGGGCTTGCCGTTGAGCATCAGCGTGACCGTCGCGCCCGGCGCGGCGCGCCCGGCGATGACGCTGTCGCCCGTCGGCTCGACGCGCACGACGTCGAAGCCGGGCGGCATGGGGGCGGCTTCAGCCTGGGCGGCGGGAGCGGCCGGCGGCTGCGGGGCGGGAGCGGAAGCGGCGGGGGCCGGAGCCGGCGGGACAGCGGCCTGCTGCTGGGCGGGAGCCGGCGCGGCTGGGGCGGCGGGGGCAGGCTGCTGCGGCGCCGGCGCGGCGGGGGCGGCCGCCTGGTCCTGCGGCTTCGGGGGCAGGCCATACCACCAAAAGCCGCCACCGAGCCCGATCAGGCCCGCCAGCACGATCGCGATCTTCAACCACCCGGCCATCCAATTGCCCCGCTCATGCGTTACCGCAGGATGCTTGTAGAGGATTATACAGCGAAACGGAAACCGCTTCGCCCCGGAAATGACCCAAAAACAAGGCGGTACGGCCCAAAATCCAACCGTTCCGACAAGCCCCTCACCCTTTACGTCAACTTCACCACGCAAGACGCCGCTCGATGCGGGGTCGGCGCGCGGATTGACCCCGGTCGAGTGCAATGCAACATGATCCCATGACCGACCTTCGTTCGATATGCGTCTATTGCGGCTCCGCGCACGGGGCCGACCCGGTGTTCGCCAGGGCCGCTGAGCAACTCGGGCGCGAGATGGCGCGCGCCGGCCTGCAGCTCGTCTATGGCGGCGGCAATGTCGGGCTGATGGGCGTCGTCGCCCGCGCCGTGCTCGACAATGGCGGCAAGGTGGTGGGCGTGATCCCCGAGTTCCTGAAGGCGCGCGAGATCATGATCCCCGACGCGCAGGAGCTCATCGTCGTGCCGGACATGCACACCCGCAAGCGCATCATGTTCGAGCGCGCCGACGCGTTCGTGGCGCTGCCCGGCGGCGTCGGGACGCTGGAGGAGCTCGTCGAGCAGATGACGTGGGCGCAGCTCGGCCAGCACGGCAAGCCGATCCTGCTCGCCAATATCGGGAATTTCTGGAAGCCGCTGCTGGTGCTGCTGGCCCACATGCGCGAGGCCGGCTTCATCCGCCCCGGCTCCGAGGTGCGCTACCAGGTGGCCGAGGAGATCGGCGAGATCATCCCCATGCTGCGCGCCGCCACCGCCCGCCGCCAGCCCGCCCCCGCCGCCGAAGCGCTGGTCGAGGAGCGGTTCTAGAGTCGTAAGCTAGGCGGGCTCAGCCCGCCTCGTTCCCGGAACCCCGGAGCGTCAGCGGAGGTGTGTCAGGGAGCCAGCGCATGGATGTTGCCGCGAAGCGGCGCTTCATCGGCCTTATCATAGTGCCGCGCTGACGCGCGCCATATTGCTCTGGACCCCGGCTCCGGTTCCGCTTCGCTGCACCGGTCCGGGGATGGGCCGCCGCAAGCGGAAACGGCCGGCGTCGCGCCGGCCGTCCCGTTTCGATCGCTTGCGCCTTCGCGGCGCGCGCGTCAGGGCTTCGGCGGGGTCGCCGGCGAGGCCGGAGGCGTCGTAGCCGGAGCCGTGGTGGCCGGAGCCGGGGCCGCCGGAGCGGGCGCGGTCGCGCTGGGCGATGTCGTGTTGGGCGCGCCGGCGGGTGAAGCCGGGCGCTGCACCGAGCCGGTCGTCTCGACCGCGCTGCGGTTGGCGTCGGCGCTGGTGTTGGTGGTCGTCGAGCCGTCATAGCCGCGCCACACGAAGAAGATCACCGCGATGACGGCGAGAACGCCGAGAATCGCGCCGATCACGCCCGTATTGCTGGCCGGCCGGCTGTCGACGGTGGTGTTCGTCACGGCGGGGCCCGTAGAACGATAGTCTTCGTCCACCGTCCTGCGGTTCACATCGTTAGGATCGTATGTCATGGCTGCTCTCCTCACACTCCGAGCCGTCGTTTCGTCCCCGGTTGAACGCTCGCTGTTTTCAATTGTTCCGGAGCCCGACTTGACACGGGGGCGGCGCTGGACGGCGCGGGCCGGCCGTCGGATAGTGGAAGGCGGCGCAGCCCGAGCGGCGACGCCGGGTTTTCCGGACGGGGGGAAAAGACAATGAAAACAGTTTTGGCCGCCGCGGCGCTTGCCGCCGCGCTGCTCGCTCCGGCCGTCGCTTCGGCCCAGACGGCGACGTCCAAGCCCGCCGCCAAGCCGGCCGCCAAGCCGGCGGCGACGGTCAACCTCAAGGTAACGGTGACGAACGGGCGCGACCTGCCGGTCAGCTCGCTGGCCTTCACCGGCGCGACGGCCGCCAAGCCGGCCGCCAACGCGCTCAAGACGCCGCTCGCCCCGGGCAAGACCGTCACGGTGACGTTCAAGGCGAAGAAGGGCGACTGCGTCTACAACATCGCCGGCCGCCTCGCCGACGGCGAGGACTTCACCGCCGACGGGCTCGACGTCTGCAAGGACAGCACCCTCACCATCGTGGAGTGAGGCGGGCCGCCGCCTCCCCCTCAGCCACCCCTACAGCGTCGCGCCGCAGGTGAGCAGGCGGTAGGTGATGGAGTCGGTCAGCGCCTGGAACGAGGCGTCGATGATGTTGGCGGAGACGCCGACGGTGGTCCAGCGCTCGCCGGCCCCGTCGCCGGTCTCCACCAGCACGCGGGTCACCGCGTCGGTGCCGCCCTGGAAGACGCGCACCTTGAAGTCCAGCAGCTCCATCGGGTCGATGAAGCTTTGGTACTTGCCAAGGTCCTTGCGCAGCGCCACGTCGAGGGCGTTGACCGGGCCGTTGCCCTCCGCCGCCGAGATGAAGACCTGGCCGTCGACCTTCACCTTGACGATGGCCTCGGCCACCGAGATCAGCTCGCCCAGCGCGTTGTAGCGGCGCTCGACGTTGACCTTGAAGCGTTCGACGGTGAAGAACTCCGGCACCTCGTTGAGCACGCGCTTGGCGAGCAGGAAGAACGAGGCGTCGGCGCCCTCGTAGGCGTAGCCCTGCGCCTCGCGGTCCTTCACCTCGTCGAGCAGGCGCGCGACGCGCGGGTCGTCCCGGTGGACGACGATGCCCAGCCGCTCCAGCTCCGCCAGCACGTTCGACTTGCCGGCCTGGTCCGAGATCAGCACCGTGCGGCGGTTGCCCACCGTCTCGGGCGGCACGTGCTCGTAGGTGCGCGGGTCCTTCAGCACGGCGGAGGCGTGGATGCCCGCCTTGGTGGCGAAGGCGGACGCGCCGACATAGGGCGCGTGGCGGTTCGGCGCGCGGTTGAGCAGCTCGTCGAGCGCGCGGGAGACATGGGTGAGCGTGGAAAGCCCCTCGTCGCCGACGCCGATGTCGAAGCGGTCGGCGAAGCCGGGCTTCAGCTTGAGCGTCGGGATCAGCGTCACGAGGTTGGCGTTGCCGCAGCGCTCGCCGAGCCCGTTCAGCGTGCCCTGGATCTGGCGCGCGCCGGCGCGCACGGCGGCCAGCGAGTTGGCCACCGCCTGGCCGGTGTCGTCGTGGGCGTGGATGCCGAGCCGGTCGCCTGGCACGACGCGCCCCACCGCGGCGACGATGGCCTCCACCTCGTGCGGCAGCGTGCCGCCATTGGTGTCGCACAGCACCACCCAGCGCGCCCCCGCCTCGAAGGCGGCGCGCGCGCAGGCCAGCGCGTAGTCGGGATTGGCCTTGTAGCCGTCGAAGAAATGCTCGCAGTCGACCAGCACCTCGCGGCCGCGCTCGCTGGCGGCGGCGACGCTGTCGGCGATGCCTTCCAGGTTCTCGTCCAGCGTGCAGCCGAGCGCGACGTGGACGTGGTAATCCCACGCCTTTGCGACGAAGCAGATGGCGTCGCAGTCCGCCTCCAGCAGCGCCGCGACGCCGGGGTCGTTGGCGGCGGAGCGCCCCGCCCGCTTGGTCATGCCGAAGGCGGTGAAGCGGGCGTTGCGGGTCGGCTTGCGGGCGAAGAACGCAGTGTCGAGCGGATTGGCGCCGGGATAGCCGCCCTCGACATAGTCGACGCCGAGCTTGTCGAGCATGCCGGCGATCTGCGTCTTGTCGTCGATCGAGAAGTCGATGCCCGTCGTCTGCGCGCCGTCGCGCAGCGTCGTGTCGAAGAGGTAGAGGCGTTCGCGGGCGGGGTTCATGAGGTCACCGGAATTCAGATCAGGCCGTAGAGGCGCAGCGCCACCAGCGCGGCGAAGACCATGAGGACGATCTTGACGCCGAACAGCCAGAGCAGCCGGCGCGGCGGCAGGTCGCTCTTTCGAGAATCTCCCTGGCTCACCGCTTCAGCTCCCAGGTGGTGGTCGGCTGGCCGGTCGCGGCGTCCTTGCCGTCCATGAGGACGACGCCGAGCGCCACGATCTCGTCGCGCAGCCGGTCCGATTCCGCCCACTCGCGGGCCTTGCGCGCCTCGAGGCGGCGGGCGACGAGCGCGTCGACCTGGGCCTTCAGCTCGGGCGCGACCTCCTCCTCCGCCACGTCGAGCGCGATGCCGAGCAGGGCGGCGCAGCCGACGAGGTTGCCGGCGAGCGCCAGCGCCTCCTCCTCGTCGCGCGGGGCGTCGGCCCCTGCCCCGCCGTGGAAGAACTGGTTGACGCGCGCGCCGTAGCCGAGCAGCAGCGTCAGCGCCTTCGGCGTGTTGAGGTCGTCGGACAGCGCCTCGATGAACTCCTGCGTCGGTTCGGCGGGGCCGGCGCCGTTGCGGCGGATGGTGTTGCGCCAGCGCGCCAGCGTGCGGCTCGCCTCCTCCAGCGCGTCCACCGTCCAGTCGATCGGCTGGCGGTAATGGGTGCGCAGCATGGCCAGGCGCAGCTCCGCGCCGTCCCATTTGCGGCCGCCGAAGCTGTCCGTCTCCAGCAGCTCGCGGATGGTGTGGAAGTTGCCGAGCGACTTCGACATCTTCTCGCCTTCCACCTGCAGGAAGCCGTTGTGCATCCACACGTTCGCCATCACCGAGTGGCCGAAGGCGCAGGTGGATTGCGCCAGCTCGTTCTCGTGGTGGGGGAACACGAGGTCGATGCCGCCGCCGTGGATGTCGAACACCTCGCCGAGGTGCTTCCAGCTCATCGCCGAGCACTCGATGTGCCAGCCCGGCCGGCCGCGGCCCCAGGGGCTCTCCCAGCCCGGCTCGTCGGCCGCCGAGGGCTTCCAGAGCACGAAGTCGGTGGCGTCGCGCTTGTAGGGCGCGACGTCGACGCGCGCCCCGGCGATCATCTCGTCGAGCGAGCGGTTGGAGAGCGCGCCATAGGCCGGCGCGCCGGGCACGCCGGCCATGGCCGGCACGTTGAACAGCACGTGCCCGTCCGCCGCGTAGGCGACGCCGCGCGCGATCAGCCGCTCGATGATGGCGATCATCTCGGCGATGTGCTCGGTGGCGCGCGGCTCGACGGTGGGCGGCAGGCAACCGAGCGCCGCCACGTCCTCGCGGAAGATGCGCGCCGTCTCCTCGGTGACCTCGCGGATCGACACGCCGCGCTCGGCGGCGCGGGCGTTGATCTTGTCGTCGACGTCCGTGATGTTGCGGACATAGGTGACGTGCGCCTCGCCGTAGAGCGCCCGCAGCAGGCGGAACAGCACGTCGAAGACGATCACCGGCCGCGCATTGCCGATATGGGCGTAGTCGTAGACGGTGGGGCCGCAGACATACATCCGCACGTTCGCGGCATCGATCGGGACGAACTCGTCCTTGCGGCGCGTGAGGGTGTTGTAGAGCTTCAGGGACATGCGGTTCCACCTTGCCAGGCTGGCCGGGACAACCGCTCCGATATGTCAGAGAATGACGGCTCCAGCCAGCGGTGACGCTAGCTGCAAATGAGGATTCGGAAGGTCGCGAACGACGAGGCCATCATGGCGCGCACCATGCCCGCGCCGGGCCGCGAGGTCAACCCGCCGAACGGCCAAGTCCTCGCCGCCTGTATCGCGCCGTCTGTGGCGCAAGCTCCACACCCCGGGAAAGCCTGGGGGCGACGCATCCTTAACGCTTGCGAAGCGGTCGTGCGACGTCTAGTGCAACCGCTCAGCCGATGCGTGCCGGATCGCACTGCGTTGGAACGTCATCGCCATTAACTGATTATTACCGTGATGCCGGCATTCTGCTGCGCGTCACTTCTCCCCGGACCCGAATTTCCATGACGCGCTTCGCTCTCGCGACCCTGTTGCTCGGCTCGACTCTGTCTGCGCTGCCGGCCACCGCCGAAATGCGCTCCTTCATCGTGCCGGCCAATGACGGCTACGGCGTCGCGGACTGCCTGGCCGACGGCTCGGCCTGCGGACGCATCGTCGCCGACGCGTGGTGCCGCGCGCAGGGCATGGGCGCCGCGGCCTCCTTCGGCCCGTCCGACCCGGTCGAGGTGACGGCGGCCATCGCCCGCGCGGGCGCGACGTCCGAGCGCACCTACACCATCACCTGCAACGAGTAAGACTCCGCAACGGGCAGAGCGGCGGCGCGGGCGCGCCGCTCAGCTCTTGACGAAGTCGGCGCAGCGCGGCGTGTCCGCCGCCGCGCCCCACGGCATCACCGGCACGGCCGACGTCGAATTCTTCGGCGAGCCCTCGATGATGCGATCCGAATAAACCAGGTAGACCAGCACGTTGCGCTTGGCGTCGCAGCCGCGCACGATCTGCATCTTCTTGAAGATCAGCGAGCGCGAGGCGCGGAACACGACCTCGCCCTGCGAGAACTTCTCCTTGATCTTGATCGGCCCCGTCTGCCGGCAGGCGAGCGAGATGTCGGAGACCTCCTCCGCCACGCCGAGCATTCCCTTGACGCCGCCGCGCTCCGGCGCGGTGTAGTAGCAGGTGACGCCCTCCACGCCCGGATCGTCCAGCGCGTAGGTGACGAGCTTGTCGTCCGGCGTCAGCATCTTCCACACGGTCGATTTCTTGAAGATCACCTCCGGCTCCTGCGCCCGCGCGGGCGTGGCGACGGCCAGCGCCGCCGCGGCGCAGACCAGCGCGGCGAGGATCGTCGGGAGCGTGCGGCTCGGTGCGGATCGGGTCATCGCGTCCTCCATCCGCCGTAGATAGGAACGCCGCGCCGCATCGCCAATGCGCGGCCGGGCGCGCCCACGGCGGCGCTTACGATTGCTTAAGGCGCGTCACGTCATATGGTTGCGTTTTCAGTATCTTTTTCCGTCCGGTTGCGGACGCCGATTGCGAACGAAGTCTTTTCAGCAATGGTTGTCATGGACCCGTCCGCGCCCCTCGGCGCGCCTTCCGGCTCGCCCGCCAGCGACCGCACCGCCTTCCTGGCGATGATGAGTCACGAGATCCGCACGCCGCTGAACGGCATCGTCGGCATCGCCGAGGCGATGCAGGATTTCCCGCTCGCCCCCGAGCACCGCCGCTACGTGGATGCGCTGCGCGGCTCCGCCGACCATCTCCTGCGCGTCGTCGACGACGTGCTCGCCTTCTCCAAGCTCGAGGCCGGGCGGGTGGAGCCCGCCGACGCGGAGTTCGACCTGGCCGCGCTGCTGCACGAAGTGGCCGAGATGGCGGCCCCCGCCGCCCACGCCAAGGGGCTCTTCCTCGGCGCGTTCGCCTCGCCCGACCTGCCGGCCATGGTGCGCGGCGACGCCGACCTGCTGCGGCAGGTGCTGGTGAACCTGGTGGGCAACGGCGTGAAGTTCACCGCCAGGGGCCACGTGCTGCTCGAGGCGCGGCGCAAGGCCGATGGCGAGGACGGCGAGCCGCGCCTGGAGATCCTGGTGCGCGACACCGGAATCGGCATCCCGGCCGAGGCGCTGCCGCGCCTGTTCGGCGAATTCGTCCAGGTCGATTCCAGCATCGCGCGACGGTTCGGAGGCACGGGGCTCGGCCTCGCGATCTCGCGCCGCATCGCCCGGCTGCTGGGCGGCGTCATCGACGTGAGCTCCCGCCCGGACGTCGGGAGCACGTTTCGCGTCGAACTGCCGCTCAGGGCGGCCCGCGGGCGCGCGCCCCTGTCTCGCGCGCTCGCGGGCCGCCGCCTTCTCGTGGTGGCCGCCAACGCGGGGGCGCGCGAGTTCCACGCGCGCTGCCTGGCCGCGCTCGGCGCGGATTTCCGCGTCGCTTCGGACGCCGCGTCCGCCACGGCGGCGCTGGCCGAGGCGAGCGTCGACGCCGTGCTGGTGGACGAGACGCTGGGCGACGAGGGCGTGGAGGCGCTCGCCGCGGGCCTTCGCCGGCGCGCCGCCGGGGCGCGCCTCGTGCTCGCCGCCGCCGCCCCGGCGTGCGGCGAACCGGGCGCGGCGCGCGGCTTCGACCTCGTGCTCGCCAAGCCGACAACCCCCGCCGCGACGGCGGCCGCGCTCGCCGCCGCGGCCGATTCGCCGCCGCCGCGCCCGGGGAGCGCGCCGCGCGGGCTGGTGTTGCTGGCCGAGGACGTGCCGACCAACCGGATGGTGCTCGCCGCGCAGCTCGAGCGGCTGGGCTTCGCTCATGTCGCCGTGGCGGACGGCGAGGCCGCCGTGCGCGCCGCGGCGGCGCAACGTTTCGACGCGGTGCTGATGGACCTGATGATGCCCGGCATGGACGGCTACGCGGCGGCGCGCGCCATTCGCGCCCTGCCCGCCCCGAATTGCGACGTGCCCATCGTCGCGCTCACCGCCAGCACGCTCGCCGCCGACGCCGAGGCGGCGCGCGCGGCGGGCGTCGACGCGGTCGCCGCCAAGCCGCTGAGCCGCGAGGCGCTGCAGCGCGTGCTGGCGACGCCGCGCGCCGGAGCCGACCCCGCGCCGGGCGGCCCGGGCGACGCGCCGCTGGCGGCGCTGCGCGACGCCATGGACGCGGCGGAGCTGGACGAATTGGTGGAGGTCTTCGTGACCGACACGGCCGCCCGCATCGCCGCCATGCGGGACGGGCTGGGCGATCCGCGCCGGATCGGCCTGCTGGCCCACGCCATCCGCTCGGCCGCCACCGCCATGGGGCTCGCCGGCCTCGCCGCGATCGCGGAGGGGCTGGAGCGGGATGCCGCCGGGCTCGACGTCGAAGCTCTCGAACGCCAGGTCACGGCGCTCGACGCCGCGTTCGGCGAGGCGCGCGCCGCACTGGAGGGGTGCTGATGTCGGCGGCCGCCGCCTTCCCCCTCGACGCCGCCCCGCGCGGGCGCAACCTGCTTGTGGTCGACGACGACCGGCTGCAGGTGCTGATCCTCGCCGGCATGGCGCGGCGGTGCGGCTTCGCCGTCGACACCGCCTCGTCGCTGGACGAGGCGGTGGCCCGGCTGCGCACGCGCGGCTACGCCACCATCATCCTCGACCTGTCGCTCGGCGGGCGCGACGGCGTGGAGCTGGTGCGCCACGTCGCGGAGGCGGGCCAGAGCCCGTCCCTGCTGGTCGTCTCCGGCATGGAGGAACGCATCCGCGACGGCGCGCTGCGCTACGCGCGCGCCATGGGGCTGACGACGCTCGGCACGCTGCGCAAGCCGATCCACTTCCCGGACGTGCGCGACCGCCTGGCCGCCGCCACGCGGAGCGCCGCGCCGCGCGACTCGGTCGCCGGCGCGCCGCCGCGCTTCGAGGCGGCGGAACTGCGCGAGGCGCTGGAGAGCGGCGAGATCGCGCCGGTCTACCAGCCCAAGGTCGACCTCGCGACGGGGCGCGTCATCGGGGTGGAGGCGCTGGCGCGCTGGACCAGCCCGACGCTGGGCCTGGTGCCGCCGACGCAGTTCGTGCCTGTCGCCGAGGCGGCGGGGCTGTCGGCCGCGTTCACCGACGCCATGCTGCGCGCGGCGCTGCGCGACATGGCGCGCTGGCGGGAGGTCGCGGATGTCGGCGTCGCCGTCAACGTGCCCGCGACGGCGCTGGTCGACGTCGAATGGCCGGACCGCGTCGAGGCGGCGCTCGCCGAGGCCGGCCTGCCGCCGGAGCGGCTGACGGTGGAGATCACCGAGACGGTGGCGACCTCCGAGGCCCCGCTGATCACCGACATCCTCACGCGGCTGCGCATCAAGGGCTGCCTGCTCTCGCTCGACGATTTCGGCACCGGCTACTCGTCGCTGCTGACGCTGCTGCGCCTGCCCTTCAGCGAGCTGAAGCTCGACCGCTCCTTCGTGCGCCACTGCGACCGTGACCCCTACGCGCTGCAGATCGTGCGGGCGATGCTGTCGCTGGCGCGCGGCTTCGGCATGCGGGCGGTGGCGGAGGGGGTCGAATCGGCTGAGGTCGCGGCGCTGCTGCGGGACGAGGGTTGCGACGTCGCGCAGGGCTACTTCTACGCGAAACCGATGGGGATGGCCGATTTCCGCGCGCTGCTCGACGCCGAGCGCGGCCCGCGCCGCCCCGGCGAGGATGGCAAGCCACAGGAATCTCTCGGGCTCGCTTGAGTCTCGCCACGATGTGCGGCCAAGATCGCGCTCGCCGGCCCCCGAGCCGGGACGGAGTCCGCGCGTGAACGCCAGACATTGCCTCGCCGCGCTCGCGGCGGCCGCCGGCCTCGCCTTCGCCGGCGCGGCCGCCGCGCAGAACGCCTCGTGCGACCGGCTGCGCGCCGACATCGCGGCGCTCGACGGGGCGGTGTCGGCCGGCCGCAACCCCAGCGCCGGCGACAACGTGCGCCGCCAGCGCGCCGAGCTCGACCGCACCACGGCCTATGCGCGCTCGATCGGCTGCGACCGCCCGCGCCTGATCTTCTTCGGCGAGCCTCGCCCGGCGCAGTGCGGCCAGCTCGACGCCCAGATCGCGCAGATGCAGTCCAGCCTCGCCTCGCTGGAGGCGCAGGCGCAGCGCGGCGGCGGCGGGCTGGAGGCGCAGCGCGCGGCGCTGACCGCCGCCTTCGAAGCCAATTGCCGGGGCGCGGCCCCCGTCCGCCCGGCGCGCGGCGGGCTGTTCGAGCAGTTGTTCGGCTCCGGCGAGGACGAGAGCGGCCCCGGCGAGGACCTGCCGCCGCCGCCGCCGGTCGGCGCGGATTTCGGCGACGGCTCCTACAGGACGCTGTGCGTGCGCAAGTGCGACGGCTACTACTTCCCGATCAGCACGAGCGCGCCGCGCGGCCGCTTCGAAACCGACTCGGCCCTGTGCCAGGCCTCGTGCCCGGCCGCCGAAGTGGAGCTGTTCGTGACGCCCTCCGGCCAGTCGGCGGAGCAGGCGCAGTCGCTGACGGGGGAGTATTATTCCTCGCTGCCCAACGCCTTCCGCTACCGCCGCGCCTACGATCCGTCCTGCGGATGCCGGCGTCCGGGGCAGAGCTGGGTGGAGGCGCTCAGCGACGCCGACAAGCTGGTCTCGGCGCGGCCCGGCGACATCGTGGTGACGGAGCAGAAATCGCTGGAGATGTCGCGCGCGCCGGAGCCCGCCGCGCCGAAGCCGATCCCGGCCAAGGCGAGCGCGGCCAAGCCGCCGCCCGCCAAGCCCGCCGCCGCGCCGGCCAAGCCCGCGCCGCCGCGGCAGGCGGCGACGCCCGCGCCGGCGACGCGCTGAGGGCTCAGTACTTCACGCCGATGCCGGCCTTGACGACGTTGAGCGTGGCCTGCTGGCCGAGGATCTTGTCGAAGGCGACGAACTGGTACTCGGCGCGCAGCATGACGTTGTCGACGATGGCGTAATCGAGGCCCGCGCCCAGCGCCGCGCCGAGGATCCAGCTGTCCTTCTTGGCGTATTGCGGGGTGAGCGGGTCGACGGCCGTGACGGTGTAGACGTTGCCGGCGACGCTGTAGGTCTCCTGCGTGCCGGTGAACGAGGCCGAGGCGCTGGCGTAG
Organism: Alsobacter ponti; assembly: GCF_024294805.1. Taxonomy (GTDB): domain Bacteria; phylum Pseudomonadota; class Alphaproteobacteria; order Rhizobiales; family Beijerinckiaceae; genus Alsobacter; species Alsobacter ponti. Next base: position 23,166 of record NZ_JANCLU010000017.1, on the reverse strand, counting down.
CCGATGGCGAGGCCGACCGTGGCGTAGGGCAGGAGGCGGCCGATCGGCATGCCGGCGCGCGCCTTGAGGATGCCGTAGCCGTTCATCTTGTACTCGTTGGCGCCCACCGCCGTAATGCCGTAGGCGACGCCGGAGCTGGGCGGCTCGATCTGGCTGTAGTTGGTGCTCGACTTGCCGTTCAGCCCGGCGAAGTTGACGTCCGCCTCCAGGCCGATGACCACGTCGTCCCAGCGCCAGTTGACGCCGGCGAACGCGCCGAAATTGGCCCGGCTGTCCGACGGGCCGGCGAAGGTGATCGGCCCCACCGAGAAGGTGGTCGGCGTCGGCGGCGTGGTCGCCAGCGTGATGTTGTTGCCGAAGCCGACGCCCGCGTCGGTGGCGCTGAAATCGGCGGCCGTGTAGCTGGCGTAGATGCCGCCGTAGAGCCCGCCCCACTCGAAGTCCTGCGGGCCGGAGGCCGGCGGCAGCGCGTGGTAGCCCGATTGGCCCGGGACGGGCGGGTAATAATCCGCGGCGAGCGCGCCGATGGCGGAATAGCCCGCTCCCGGGGCGAGGGCGACCGTGAGAACGGTCAGTCTGGCGGCGAGGCGCATGGCTTCGTCCTGTGCGATGCTGAATGGTCGCGGGCGCGACCGGACACGATTGAGGAATAAATCGGTAACGTTACTGTCCGGTTAACTTGCCGCCGCGATAACTTGATTTGCCGACTTGACGGATGATGCTCGCCGCGCCCGCCGCTTCTTCGCCGGCGAACGTCCCCTCGCCCGCCCGACGCGCCCGTTTCGCGGACAAGCCGATTTTCCTTTTGCGCGCCATGCTCTAAACCGACTGCATGGCGACACGCATCGACGACACTTTCACCCTCGCTTTGGCGCAGCTCGACCCCACCGTCGGCGACGTCGACGGCAACGCGGCCAAGGTGCGCCGCGCGCGCGCCGAGGCGGCGCGGGCCGGGGCGGACCTGGTGATGTTCCCCGAGCTGTTCCTGGCCGGCTATCCGCCGGAGGACCTCGTGCTCAAGCCCGCCTTCCAGGAGGCCTGCCGCGCCGCCTGCGAGGCGCTGGCGCGCGAGACGGAAGACGGCGGCCCCGCCGTGCTGGTCGGCCTGCCCTGGGCGGAAGGCGCGGACGTCTACAACGCCTTCGCGCTGCTCGACGGCGGCCGCATCGAGGCGGTGCGCTTCAAGGTGGACCTGCCGAACTACGGCGTGTTCGACGAGAAGCGCGTGTTCAAGGCGGGGCCGATGCCCGGCCCCGTCAACGTGCGCGGCCTGCGCGTCGGCGTGCCGATCTGCGAGGACATCTGGACCGACGCCGTGGTCGAGTGCCTGTGCGAGACCGGCGGCGAGATCCTGCTGGTGCCCAACGGCTCGCCCTACTGGCGCGACAAGAACGACACCCGCCTCAACATCGCGGTGGCGCGCGTGGCCGAATGCGGCCTGCCGCTGGTCTACCTCAATCAGGTGTGCGGCCAGGACGAGCTGGTCTTCGACGGCGCGTCCTTCGTGCTCAACGGCGACTCGTCGCTGGCGGCCTCGATGCCGGCCTTCCGCGAGGAGGTGGCGATCACGCGCTGGGCGCGCGAGGCGGGCGGCTGGCGCTGCGTCGAGGGGCCGCGCGCCGTGTGGGAGGAAGGCGACGAGGCCGACTACGCCGCCTGCGTGCTGGGCCTGCGCCACTATGTCGAGAAGAACCGCTTCCCCGGCGTCGTGCTCGGGCTGTCGGGCGGCATCGACTCGGCTTTGTGCGCGGCGATGGCCGTCGACGCGCTGGGGCCGGATCGCGTGCATTGCGTCATGCTGCCCTACCGCTATACCGCGCAGCGCAGCCTCGACGACGCCAAGGCCTGCGCCGACGCGCTCGGCGTGCGCTACGACGTCGTGCCGATCGGCGCCGGCGTCGAGGCCATCGAGGCCACGCTCGCCCCGATGTTCGAGGGCCGCGCCCCGGACGTGACCGAGGAGAACCTGCAGAGCCGCGTGCGCGGCTCCATCCTCATGTCGATCTCCAACAAGTTCGGCCCGATGGTGGTGACCACCGGCAACAAGTCCGAGATGTCGGTGGGCTACTGCACGCTCTACGGCGACATGAACGGCGGCTTCAACCCGATCAAGGACCTGTACAAGACGCAGGTCTACCGCCTGTGCGAGCTGCGCAACCGCTGGCGGCCCGCCGACGCGCTCGGCCCCGAGGGCGTCGTCATCCCGACCGACATCATCACCCGCGCCCCCTCGGCGGAACTGCGCGAGAACCAGACCGACCAGGACTCGCTGCCGCCCTACGACGTGCTCGACGCCATCCTCGTCGGTCTCGTCGAGAAGGAGGAGCGCGTCTCCGACATCGTGGCGCGCGGCTACGACCTCGACACGGTGAAGCGCGTCGAGCGCCTGCTCTACCTCGCCGAGTACAAGCGGCGGCAATCCGCCCCAGGCGTCAAGGTGACGAGCCGCAATTTCGGCCGCGACCGGCGCTACCCCATCGTCAACCGCTTCCGCGATCCCGGCTCGCCGGCGCTCCTGCCGGACGCCTCGCTGGTGCGGGCCTCCGGCCGCACGGCGGCCGACTCCGTCGATTTCTGAGCCGCCATGACCATCCCGCCCGGGAGCCGCCCGACCCTGCGCTTCGCCCCCTCGCCGACGGGGCGGCTGCACATCGGCAACGCCCGCTCCGCCGTGCTCAACGCGCTGCTGGCGCGCGCCAACGGCGGCCGCTTCATCCTGCGGCTCGACGACACCGATCGCGAGCGCTCGCGCGAGGAGCACGCCCAGGCGATCCGCGACGACCTCGCCTGGCTCGGCCTGAAGCCGGACCTCGTCGTGCGCCAGTCCGACCGCTTCGCGCTCTACGACGCCGCCGTCGAGCGGTTGAAGGCGGCCGGCCGCCTCTACCCGTGCTACGAGACCGAGGACGAGCTGGAGCGCCGCCGCAAGCGCCAGGCCGCGCGCGGCCTGCCGCCCGTCTACGACCGCGCCGCGCTGAGCCTATCGGCGGAGGAGCGGGCCGCGCTGGAGGCGCAGGGCCGCCGGCCGCACTGGCGCTTCCTGCTGGAGCACCGCACGGTGAGCTGGGACGACCATGTGCGCGGCCCCTCGCACATCGACGCCGCCTCGCAGTCGGACCCCGTGCTGGTGCGCGCCGACGGGGCCTATCTCTACACCCTGCCCTCCGTGGTGGACGACATCGACCTCGGCGTCACTGACGTGGTGCGGGGCGAGGACCACGTCACCAATACCGGCGTGCAGATCCAGATCTTCGAGGCGCTGGGCGCGCCCGCGCCGCGCTTCGGCCACCACAATTTGCTGACCACCGCCAGCGGCGAGGGCCTGTCCAAGCGCCTCGGCCATCTCTCGCTGGGGGCGCTGCGCGAGGACGGCATGGAGCCGCTCGCCGTCGCCGCGCTGGCGGTGCTGGTCGGCTCGGCGCAGGCGGTGCGCCCGGTCGAAAGCCTCGACGAGCTGGCTTCGCTGATCGACCTTGGCCGCCTGTCGCGCGCCCCGGCGCGCTTCGACGAGGCGGAGCTGGAGGCGCTGAACGCCCGCACGCTGCACCATTTGCCCTTCGCCGCCGTGGCGGAGCGGCTCGCCGCCGCCGGCCTGCCGGCGGACGAAGCGTTCTGGCTCGCCGTGCGCGGCAATCTGTCGCGCTTCGCGGACGCCGCGCAGTGGCGGCGCGTCGTCGACGGCCCGGTGACGCCGTCGGTGGAGGACGCCGGCTTCCTCGCCGAGGCCGCCGCGCTGCTGCCGCCCGCGCCGTGGGACGAGACGAGCTGGGGCGCGTGGACCGAGCGCGTGCGCCAGGCCACCGGCCGCAAGGGCAAGGCGCTGTTCATGCCGCTGCGCCTCGCGCTTACCGGGCTCGACCACGGGCCGGAGCTGAAGGCCCTGCTGCCGCTGATCGGCGAAGCCCGCGCCCGCGCCCGGCTCGCCGGCCGGACGGCCTGAGCGCCGCCGCCGCGTCCGGACCTCCGAAACGAAAAACGCGGGCCGAAGCCCGCGTTCTCGAAGTCGCTGACGTAAGGGCGGAGCTTACTCCGCCGCCTCGACGTCCGGCCGGCCCCGCGCCAGCTTTTCCTTCTTCAGCAGCTCGGCCGTGAGGAAGGCCAGCTCCAGCGCCTGCTCGGCGTTGAGGCGCGGGTCGCAATGCGTGTGGTAGCGGTCGCGCAGCTCGTCGTCGGAAATGGCGCGGGCGCCGCCCGTGCATTCCGTGACGTTCTTGCCCGTCATTTCCAGGTGGATGCCGCCGGCATGCGTGCCCTCGGCCTGGTGGACGGCGAAGAAGTCGCGCACCTCGGAGAGGATCATGTCGAACGGGCGGGTCTTGTAGCCCGAGCCCGCCTTCACCGTGTTGCCGTGCATGGGGTCGCACGACCACACGACGCTGCGGCCCTCGCGCTGGACGGCGCGAACCAGCGCCGGCAAGCTGTCGCCCACCTTGTCCGCGCCGAAGCGCGAGATCAGCGTGAGGCGGCCGGGCTCGTTGTTGGGGCTCAGCAGGTCGATGAGGCGGATCAGGTCGTCGGGCTTCAGCGACGGGCCGCACTTGAGGCCGATCGGGTTCTTGATGCCCCGGCAATACTCGACATGGGCGTGGTCCGCCTGACGGGTGCGGTCGCCGATCCAGATCATGTGCCCGGAGGTGCCGTACCAGTCGCCCGTGGTCGAGTCGACGCGGGTCATGGCCTGCTCGTAGCCGAGCAGCAGCGCCTCGTGCGAGGTGTAGAACTCCGTCGCGCGCATCTCGGGATGCGCTTCCGGATCGAGCCCGATGGCGCGCATGAAGTCGAGCGACTCGGTGATGCGCTCGGACAGCTCGTTGTAGCGCCCGGACTGCGGGCTGTCCTTGACGAAGCCCAGCATCCAGCGATGCGCGTTCTCGAGGTTGGCGTAGCCGCCGGTCGCGAAAGCGCGCAGCAGGTTGAGCGTGGCGGCCGACTGGCGGTAGGCCTCGATCTGCCGGCGCGGATCGGGGATGCGCGCCTCGGGCGTGAACTCGATGCCGTTGATGATGTCGCCGCGGTAGGACGGCAGCTCCGTGTCGCCCACCTTCTCGGTGGGGGCGGAACGCGGCTTGGCGAACTGGCCGGCGACGCGGCCCACCTTCACCACCGGCGACGAGCCGGCGAAGGTCAGCACCACCGCCATCTGCAGGAACAGGCGGAAGAAATCGCGGATGTTGTCGGCCGAGTGCTCGGCGAAGGACTCGGCGCAGTCGCCGCCCTGCAGCAGGAACGCCTCTCCGGCCGCCACCTTGCCCAACGCCCGCTTGAGCTTGCGCGCCTCGCCGGCAAAAACGAGCGGCGGAAACCCGGTGAGCTGCGCCTCGACGGCCTTCAGCTGCTCGGCGTCCGGATAGGACGGCACCTGCTGGATCGGCTTGTCCCTCCAGCTCGACGGTGTCCAACGCTCGCTCATGTCACTCCCCTCGCCCCCGCTCCCCGGAGGCCACCTTCCTGGAACACCCGGAGCGCCCTCGCCCCGCGTCGTGTCTCCACCTTGGTCGGAAGCGCGCCTTATAGAACATGACGCGCCAAAGGGGAAACCGGGAAATGGGGACGGGGGCGGGCGCGGCGGGCGCGAAACCGACAGGGCGGACAAGGTCCGCCCGTTCCCGGAGCCCCGCAGCGCCAGCGGAGGGGCATCCGGGAGCCAGCGCATGGATGATGCCGCGAAGCGGCGCTCAATGGAAAAGGCCACAAGGACGCGCTGACGCGCGACAAAGTGCGCTGGGCCCCGGGCTCGGTTCCGCTTTCGCTGCACCGACCCGGGGACGGGTGGCGGGCTGGCGCCCGCCCGAAGCGCTTTCGCTGCACCGCTCTGGGACGTGCGGGCTGAGGGCCTGCACTTTGGCGGGCGGACTGACGTCCGCGTCATTCGCTGGAGCTCCGCCCGGGTCGCGTCCGGGGCGGCGCGTGTCGCTGGCGTCATGGTGCGCTTAACCCTCTCGGTGTATCCATGAAAGAATCCCCTTTCCCCTCGGGCGGCCGTCGCGGTCGGCGCGGGGTCGCCAGCCGAGAGTCCGGTGCGCTCCTTCCTGCCCCCCCTGCCCGCCGTGTTCCTCGCCGTGACGCCGCTGCTGGCGGCGGTGTTCATCCTCATCGCGGGGAACGGGATCGTCTCCACGCTGGTGCCGATGCGCGCGGCGCTGGAGGGGTTCAACCAGGCGCAGATCGGCTATATCGGCTCGGCCTACTTCACCGGCATGCTGGCCGGCACGTGGATGGCGCCCTCGATCGTGCGCCGGGCCGGGCACATCCGCGCCTTCTCCGCCTACGCCGCCGTCGCCGCCGTGGCGGCGCTGGGCTTCGCCGCCTTCGTGTCGCCGTGGCTGTGGGTGGCCTACCGCGCCGTGTTCGGCTTCTGCTTCGCCGGGCTCTACGCCATCGCCGAGGGCTGGGTGTCGGCCAAGGCCAGCGACTCCAATCGCGGCCGCATGCTGGCCGTCTACAACATCGTCCACTTCTGCGGCTCGGCCACCGGCCAGCAGATCCTGCGGCTCGCCGACCCGCGCTCCTTTACCCTGTTTTCGGCCGGCGCGTCCTTCCTCGTCATGGCGCTGGTGCCGATGGCGATGACCCGCGCCGAGCCGCCGCCGCTGCCGCCCAAGGGACGGCTGGAGCTCGCCGGCCTGTGGCGCGCCAGCCCCATCGCCTTCGTCGGCATGGCGCTGGTGGGCTGGGCCAACGGGGCGTTCTGGTCGCTCGTGCCGGCCTATGTCGAGAACCTGCAGATGGGCGCGGGGACGGTGTCGAGCTACATGACCGCCGTGATCCTGGGATCGGCGACCGGGCCCTACCCGCTCGGCCGGCTCTCCGACCGCGTCGACCGGCGCTGGGTGATCGCCGCCGTCGCCATCGCCGCCGGCATCGTGGAGCTGGGCCTCGCCGCCGTCGGCCAGCCGCAGGCGGCCGTGCTGTACCTCTTCGGCTTCCTCACCGGGCTGTTCCTGCCCTCGGTGTACCCGCTGATCGTCGCCCACGCGGTCGACCGCATGGGCTCGGCCAAGGCGGTGGCGATCTCCTCCACCCTGCTCTTCGTGTATTGCTGCGGCGGCATCATCGGCCCGGTGGCCGCCTCCGAGCTGATGGCGCGCGGCGGCCAGGTCATGCTGTTCGTCCACAACGGCGTCGCCCACGTGCTGATGGCGGCCTTCGTCGCCTGGCGCATCGTGCGCCGCGCGCCCGCCGTGCGGGTCGAGGCCGACGCCGCCCCGGCCAAGCCGCCCGGCACGCCGGGGTAGCGCTCCCGCGCCGGTGCGCGGATGGCGTGGAAGGCGGGACGGATTGTCGGCTTGCGCGTTCAGGTGGCGAAATCGGCGCGCGGGGCGCGCCGACGTGCATTCTTCGACCGGAAGTCGCGATCGCGCTCGAACGGCGATGCGAAGACGCAATCGAGGCGGTGTTCGGCCCCGGATTCCGGGCCGAAGCGGGCCCGTTCGGCGCGACGTTCGAAGCTAGGACGCGGGCGGCGTCCAGGGCGTGCGCATCGTCACCAGTTCCTCCGCCGCGGTGGGGTGGACGGCCATGGTGGCGTCGAAGTCGCGCTTGGTCGCCCCCATCCTAATGGCGATGCCGAGGCACTGGATCATCTCCCCGGCCCCCTCGCCGAGGATGTGGACGCCCAGCACGCGCTCGGTCGTGCCGTCCACCACCAGCTTCATCAGGGTCCGCTCCTGCGAGCCGGAGAGGGTCGCCTTCATCGGGCGGAAGCTCGTTTTGTAGATCGTCACCTCGCCGCCCAGCGCCCGCGCCTGGGCCTCCGTCAGGCCCACCGTGCCAATCTCCGGCGTCGAGAAAACCGCTGACGGAACAAGGGCATGGTCGACCTCGACCGGGCGTCCGCCAAACACCGTGTCGGCGAAGGCGTGGCCCTCGCGGATGGCGACCGGCGTCAGGTTCAGCCGGTTGGTGACGTCGCCGACGGCGTGGATGGAGGGCACGGAGCTTTGCGAAAAGCGGTCCACCTTGACCGCCCCGAACGGGTCCAGCTCGACCCCCGCCTGCTCCAGCCCCAGCCCCGCCGTGTTGGGCACCCGGCCGGTGGCGTAGATCACCTGCTCGGCCGCCACCGCGCCGCCGTCCAGCAGCGTCGCCGAAATGTTGCCCGGCCGCCCGTCCAGGGCCACCACGTCGGAGGAGGCGATCACCCGGATCCCGGCCAGCGCCATCTGGTCCATGAGGCCGGCGCGCAAATCGTCGTCGAACCCGCGCAAAACGCGGTCGCGGCGGATGACGACGGTGACTTCGCTGCCCATCCGGGCCAAAGCGCAGGCGAATTCCACGGCGATGTAGCCGCCGCCGACGATCAGCACGGAGCGCGGCAGGCGCTCCCACTCGAAGATGTCGTTGCTGGTGCCCGCCAGCCCCACACCGGGCGTCGCCTCCGGCAGATAAGGCCGCGCCCCGGTCGCCACGAGGATGTGGCGGGCGGTGACCACGCGCCCGTCGGCGAGCAGGCGGACGCTGTTGGGCCCTTCCACCACGGCCCGGCTCGCCACGATCTCGGCGCCGGAACGGCCCAGATTCGTGCGGTAGGCGGCCTCCAGCCGGGCGATCTCGGCGTCCTTGGCCGCCTTCAGGGCGGCGAAGTCGAAGCGCGGCTCAGGTATCGACCAGCCGAAGCCGGCGGCGTCCTCGATCTCGTCGGCCACCCGGCCCGCGTAGACGTAGAGCTTCTTCGGCACGCAGCCGCGAATGACGCAGGTGCCGCCGACGCGGTACTCCTCCGCCACCATCACCCTGGCCCCGTAAGAGGCGGCGATGCGGCCGGCGCGCACGCCGCCGGAGCCCGCCCCGATGACGAAAAGGTCGACGTCGTACGCGGTCACGCTGCGCTCCTGCGAACAGGCGGGGGACGGACGGAGACGAGGCTCAGAGCTCGATGTTCTTCTTCTTCAGCTCGGCGCGGACACGATTGATCATGTAGTCGGAGAGCTTGCGCGACCACACCTGCATTTCGGAGAACAGCGCGTCGACGATCTTGGGCTGCGACTCGACATACTTGGCGCCGGCCGGCGTCTTCAGGAAGGTCGCGACCTCCTTCAGCTCGTCCTCGGTCATCGCCTGGGCGACGATGCGGTTGGTCGCCTGCACCATCTCCTCCTTCTGCGCCTCGAACTCGGGCTGCAGCGCCGTCAGCGTGGCGGCGAGGTCGTTGGCGATCTCCGGCCGCGTGGTGCCGAACATCTGCTTGAGCTGCTCGGAGAACTGCGGGACCACGAAGTTGAACGACCGGGCAATGCCGGAGAGCTGCACCACTTCCGCCGCGGCGGCGAGGTGGGAGGCGGAGATGGCCGGGGCCGGCGGGGTCGCGGGAGCGGCGGCCGGGGCGGGGGCGGCCGGCTTGGTCTGGGCCACGGCCGGCAAAGCGAGCATCAGCGCGACGCCGCCAGCGGCGAGGAGTGCGGCGGGACGCCAGGACAGGGTGCGAAGCATTGACGTGTCTCCTGCGGAACGGGCCTGAACGCCCGTGCGAAATCAGCTTTTCCTTTGCGCCGCCTTTGGGTTTTTCCCAAGGCGGGACGAACTAGGGCTCCCCGAGCACCTTCACGCCCTGGGAGGTGGCGAGGATCGCGGCCGTGGCGAGGCCGATGAAGAGCCCGTGCTCGACGACGCCGGTGACGCGGTCGAGGCCTTCCGCCAGGCGCTCCGGGTCCGGGATGCGGCCCAAAGCCGCGTCGAGGATGAGGTTGCCGCTGTCGGTGCGGAACGCGGCCCCGTCGCGCTCGCGCACGGTCAGCGTCCCCGCGCAGCCGGCCTCGGCGAGCGCCGCTTCGACGGCGCGGCGCGTCGCGCCGAGCCCGAACGACACCACTTCGATCGGCAGCGGGAAGCGGCCGAGCGTCTCGACCAGCTTGGTTTCGTCGGCGATCACCACCATGCGGCGCGACGCCGAGGCGACGATCTTCTCGCGCAGGTGCGCACCGCCGCCGCCCTTGATGAGGCGCAGCGCGCCGTCGATCTCGTCCGCGCCGTCGACCGTCAGGTCGAGTTCGGGCGTCTCGTCGAGGGTGGTCAGGCGCACGCCGAGCCGCTCGGCCTGGGCGCGGGTCGCCTCCGAGGTCGGCACGCCGACCACGTCGAGACCGTCGCGGACGCGCTCGGCGAGCAGGTCGACGAAGTGTTTGGCGGTGGAGCCCGTGCCGAGGCCCAGCCTCATCCCCGGCCGCACCAGCGCGACGGCCTGCGCCGCCGCCTCGCGCTTCAGCGCCTCGAGGCTCATGCGGTGCGCCCTCGTGAAGGAGGCGTCGGACGAGAGATCGGCATGGCTTCACCCGGTTCGCCGGGCGCGCCGAAGCGGCCGGCCCTTGAGACGGCGCTGTCTAGCACGCCGACTCGGGGCCCGTGAAGCGCGTCAGGGCTTGCGCGGCGCGGCCACGCTCTCGCTGGTCGTCGCGGCTTTCGCGCCGGTGTCGGACGGCGCGCCCTTCTCGGGCGGGGTGCAGACGACGCGCTCGTCGAAGACGTAGCAGACGCTCATCGCGCCGGTGCGCATGTCGACCCGGAACACGCCGCCCTCGCGCTCGTGGCGGGAGGCGACGAGGCCGTATTCGGACGGCTCCTGCTTGCCCGCCCCCTCCCCCGCCGGGAAGCACAGCGTGACGCCGAACGTGCCCTCCTTCTGCCCGTACTGGCAGGCCCCGACCTCGCCGGTGACGCGGTCGATGCGGTAGATGCGGTTGAGGTCGGTCTGCGGCGCGGGCATGAAGTCGAACTGCCCGGCGATGGCGGCGCCGCAGGACATCGGGAGTGCGCACAGCAGCGCGAAGGCGCGGCGGCGAAGGCGGGGCGTCGTCATCATGGTCATCTCGTGCGGCCAACCGATTCTGGGGGCTCGAAGTCGGATGTCACTCTGGGCAAATCATGGTTAACGGAAGATGACCGGCGCGTCCGGCGCGCCGCCTTTCGGTCAAGTCAAGTCGCCGTTGACGCCGTGTCATGGCTCAGCCAAACCATTTACATGGCGGACGCGAATCAGCCCTCCGATCTCCCGACCCTCGTCTTCGATCTCGACGGGACGCTGGCCGATACGGCGGTCGACCTGATCGGAACCCTCAACGTGCTGATGGAGCGGATGGGCGCGCCGCCCGTTGCCGTCGACCGGGCGCGCGACGTCGTCGGGGCCGGCGCAAGGGCGATGATCAAGCGCGGCCTGTCGCTCGGCGGCAAGACGGCCTCGGAAACCGAGATCGAGACGCTGTTCCAGGACTTTCTGGTCCATTACGCCGAGAACATCGCGGTGAAGACGTCGCTCTATCCGGGGGCGCGGGCGGCGCTCGACCGGCTGGCGATGGCTGGCTACCGGCTCGCCGTGTGCACCAACAAGCCGGAGGAGCACTCCGTGCGGCTGCTCGGAGCGCTCGGCGTGGCCGACCTGTTCGGCTCGATCTGCGGGCGCGACACCTTCGCCTTCGCCAAGCCCGACCCGCGCCACCTCACCATGACGGTCGCCAGGGCGGGCGGAGACCCGGCGCACGCCATCATGATCGGCGATTCGCGCACCGACGTGGACACGGCTCGCGCCGCCGGCCTGCCGGTCATCGCCGTCAGCTTCGGCTACACCGACACGCCCGTCGCCCAGCTCTCGCCGGACCGGGTCGTGGATCATTTCGACGAGCTGGAGGCCGCCGTCGCGGCGTTCCGCCGGACCGCCTGACGGCGCGCCGTCCGGGTTCAGTGCGCGTGGGCGTCGCCGTGGGCCGGCGCCGAACCGCCGAGCGCCTCGACCGCGAACTCCACGTCGACCGCCCCCGCCTTCTCGAAATTCAGCGTCGCCTTGACGCGCTCGCCCTTCACGAAGGGCTTGGCGAGCCCGATGAACATGACGTGGAAGCCGCCGGGCTTGAGCTCGACCTTGGCCCCGGCCGGCAGCGCCACGCCGTCCTTGACCGGGCGCATGGTCATCACGCCGTTCGCCATCGCCATCTCGTGCACCTCGACGCGCTGCGCCGCGCCGCTGGCGACCGAGAGCAGGCGATCCGCCTGCGCGCCGCGGTTCTCGAGCGTCATGTAGCCGCCGCCGACCGGCGCCGAGGGCGGCGTGGCGCGGGCGTAGGGATGGCCGATCGCGATGCCCCCGACCGTGTAGTCGTGGCCGAAGGCGACCGGCGTCGAGAGCAGGACCGCCGAAAAGGCGAGCAGAAGGGGGCGATTCAAGATCGTTTCGGCCTGTCATGCGGCCGGCCGGGCGGCCTGATTTCCAGAAAAGAAATGGTGGGCGCGACAGGGATTGAACCTGTGACCCCTCCCGTGTGAAGGGAGTGCTCTCCCGCTGAGCTACGCGCCCGTTCGGCCCGCGCCTTCTATCAGGCCCGAGGCCCCTGTCAAGCGCGTCGGCGCGCCGACGCGGAGCGCGGAGGCCGGGCAAGTGTAGCGCCTCGGCAACGCTCGCCGCGAATACAAACAAACGTGATCAAACGGGAAGCCGTCGTATTGAATTTCTTAAGCGCAAACGGATAACCGAGACCTGAGCGGCCTTGCGGCCGCAATTTCCACCCTTGAACGAGGCCACATCGATGCGCCGTTCGGCAGTCGCTCTCTTCTTTGCCGCAGCAGCCTTCACGGCCGCCATGCCGGCGACGTCCTTTGCCTACCAGATCGATCCGCTGACCCGGAAGCCCGTCGTCGAGACCTTCACGGAGACGCGGCCGGAAGCGACGGCGATCCCGCGCGAGACGGTCTCCTTCGACGGCGCGTACAAGCCCGGCACGATCGTCGTCTCCACCAGCGAGCGCCGCATGTACTTCGTGCTCGGCGACGGCCGCGCCATCCGCTACGGCGTCGGCGTGGGCCGCCCGGGCTTCGAGTGGGCGGGCGTGAAGACCATCACCGCCAAGCGCGAGTGGCCCGACTGGCGGCCCCCGTCCGAGATGCTGCGCCGCCGCCCGGACCTGCCGCGCTACATGCCCGGCGGACCGGACAACCCGCTCGGCGCGCGCGCCATGTATCTGGGCTCGTCGCTCTACCGCATCCACGGCTCGAACGAGCCGGACACGATCGGCCAGGCGGTGTCGTCCGGCTGCATCCGCATGCTGAACGACGACGTGGTCGACCTCTACCAGCGCGCCCGCGTCGGCGCGCAGGTGGTCGTGCTGCGCTGATCCTTCGCTCCGGCGTCGACGTGAAGCCCCCGCCCTCGCGGGGGCTTTTCTTTTTGCCCTGTCGCGTCGCGGCGGCCTTCTGCGTCAGCGCCGGGCCGGCGGGTCGCGGCTGAGGCCCTTGGCCTCGAGCTCGGCCAGATAGGCGGCGAGCTTCTCGTCCAGGGTGCTGCCGAGATCGTGCAGGAATTCCCAGGTGTAGAAGCCGGTGTCGTGCATGTCGTCGAAAACGAGCTTGACCGCGTAGTTGCCGGTCGGCTCGACCTTCAGGATCTCGACGTTGCGCTTGCCGGGCACCGTCTTGCGCTCGGCCGGCGAGTGACCCTGCACCTCGGCGCTGGGACTGAGCACGCGCAGAAGCTCCGCCGGCAGGTCGAACGCCGACCCGTCGTCGAAGGCGATGCGGAGACTGCGGCGATCCTTGGCCAGGCGGATCTCGGTGGGCCACGCGCCTGCGTCGGTCATTGTCGTCGATCCCTGCCGTCAATTTCTCGCGTGATGTGCCGCCATGCTGCCGAACCCCTCGCGAATTCGGCCGCGACACCCTATAAAGGGAGCTGGCGGACGCCGCCAGACCAGAAGACGCGCCGCCCGGGACAAGCGATGACCCAGACGCCGACCATAGATGCCGCGACGCCCCTGATCGACCCGTTCGGTCGATCGATCTCCTATCTGCGCGTCTCCGTGACCGACCGCTGCGATTTCCGCTGCGTCTACTGCATGTCCGAGGACATGCACTTCCTGCCCAAGCAGGACCTGCTGACGCTGGAGGAACTGGACCGGCTCTGCACCGTGTTCGTCGGCAAGGGCGTGCGCAAGCTGCGCATCACTGGCGGCGAGCCGCTGGTGCGCCGCGATATCATGACGCTGTTCCGCTCGCTCTCGCGGCACCTCGAGAGCGGCGCGCTGGACGAGCTGACGGTGACGACGAACGGCTCGCAGCTCGCGCGCTACGCCGGCGACCTTGCCGCCTGCGGCGTGCGGCGCATCAACGTCTCGCTGGACACGCTGGACCCCGACAAGTTCCGGGCCATCACGCGCTGGGGCGACCTCGGCAAGGTGCTGGCCGGCCTGGAGGCGGCGCGCAAGGCGGGCCTCTCCGTGAAGATCAACGCCGTCGCGCTGAAGGGCGTGAACGAGGACGAAGTCGAGCGGATGGTCGAGTGGTCGCACGGCCTTGGCATGGACCTCACCTTCATCGAGGTGATGCCGCTGGGCGACATCGAGCCCTCGCGTTTCGACCAGTACTGGCCGCTGTCGCAATTGCGGGCGCGGCTGGCGGAGCGCTTCACGCTCGAGGAGAGCGCCTACCGCACCGGCGGCCCGGCGCGATATGTGAGTGTGCGCGAGACGGGCGGGCGGATCGGCTTCATCACGCCGCTCACCCATAATTTCTGCGAGAGCTGCAACCGCGTGCGCGTCACCTGCACCGGCACTCTTTACATGTGCCTCGGGCAGGAGGACGCCGCCGACCTGCGCGCGCCGCTGCGCGCCTCCGAGAGCAACGAGAAGCTGGAGCGCGCCATCGAGGCGGCGATCGCCCGCAAGCCGAAGGGGCACGACTTCGTCATCGACCGCACCACGGCGCGGCCGGCGGTCGGCCGGCACATGAGCGTCACCGGGGGCTGATCCCCTCACACCGCGCGCAGGCGCGTCACCAGGCCCTCGAATTCGGCGCGCAGCGCGGCGGACTGGTCGCGCGCAGCATCGACCGGGAGCCGTTAAGGAAGGCGCAACCCGCGAGGGTTGCATGGGGCGCGCATCGGCGAGTCCCGCCGGCCGCTTGAAAGCCGTGGCGGCGACCGCTACGACCGGAGCGCCCGCCGCCCCGCCCTCCGCCGAGCCCCGCCCTTCATGTCGACCGAGACAACGCCCGACAACCGACGCGGCATCGTCGCGATGCTGGCCGCGATGGCGTTCTTCGTCGCCAACGACGCGATGACGAAGCTGGCGCGCGAGACGCTCGGGGCCGGCCAGGTGATGGCGGTGCGCGGCGTCTTCGCGCTGGCGATCACCCTCGCGCTCGTCGCCTGGATGGGCGAGGCCGGCCGCCTGAGGCTGGTCCTGCGCCCGCGCGTGCTGGGGCGCGCGACCTCGGAGCTCGCCGTCGCGACGCTCTACATCATTGCGCTCGGCTTCATGCCGCTGGCGGACCTCATCGCCGTCATGCAATCGACGCCCCTTCTGATCGCCGTGTACCTGGCGTTCACCGGGCTCGAGCCGATGGGGTGGCGGCGCTGGCTGTCGATCCTGGTCGGCTTCGCCGGCGTGCTGCTCGTGGTGCGGCCCGGCGGGTCGTCGTTCGACATCTACACCGTCGCGGCGTTCGGGTCGGCGGTGCTGGTGGGCGTGCGCGACCTGGCGACGCGCCGTTTCGGCTCCGACATCCCGACCGTGCTGATCCTGTTCTCCTCCGTGGTCCTCGTCATGGCCGGCGGCGTGGCGATGGCTTCCTACGAGGGTTGGAGGCCGCTCTCCCCCTCCGTGGCGGGCGTGCTGGCCGGCGCCGCCTTCTTCGTCGTGCTCGGCAATTACGCGATGATCACGGCGTTCCGGAACGTCGAGGTCGCGGTGGTCTCGCCGTTCCGCTACAGCGTCATCGTCTGGGGCGCGCTGGCGGGCTATCTCGTGTTCGGCGAGGTCCCCGACCTGTTCGCCGCGCTCGGCGCGTGCCTGATCGTCGCGGCCGGCGTCTACACCGTCCACCGCGAGCGGCTGCGGGCACGCGCAATCTCCGCGTCAGCGGCGACGGTCACGCCGGAAACGCGTCGTCCTCAATAGTTTAGCGTCCGAAAGCGCGCCGCCCCTAGCAGGGGCCGAGCCGGAGTGTTATACGGCGATCGAAGACCAGCCCCGCTTCGGACGCGGGGCAAATCCATCGATTACATGGCCCGGGACAAGGGCGATGGAGGGGTGCCGGTGAAAGCTCTTTTGAACCTCAGCCGCCTGATCGATTCCGTGAACACGCGCATCGGGGTGTGGCTGAGCTGGCTGATCCTGCTCGCCGTCGGCATCTCGACCGTCAACGCCATCATCCGCAAGGTGTTCGACACCTCCTCCAACGCATGGCTGGAGATGCAGTGGGTGCTGTTCGGCGCGGTGTTCCTGCTGTGCAGCCCGTGGACGCTGCTGTCGAACGAGCACATCCGCATCGACATCGTGAACAGCCTGCTGCCCCGCAAGGTCCGCAACTGGATCGACATATTGGGCCACGTCGTCTTCCTGCTGCCGTTCACGATCATCATGCTGATCGTCTCGGTGCCCTTCTTCGAGCGGTCCTTCGCCATCCGCGAGCAGTCGCTGAACGCCGGCGGCCTGCCGCAATGGCCCTCCAAGCTGCTGATCCCGGTCGGCTTCGCGCTGCTCTTCATCCAGGGCATCTCGGAGCTGATCAAGCGCATCGCCATCATGACCGGCGACCTCGAGGACACCACGTCCGGAGGCGGCCACCATGCCGCGGCGGAAGCCGAGGCCGCGCGCCTGCTCGCCAGCGAGCAGGCCGCCTCGGCCGCCCTCCGCTGACCGCCGCCCAAACGCTTCCGGATCGCACTCATGACCGCCTTCATCATCCAGAACATGGCGCCGATCATGTTCGCGGCGCTCGTCTTTTTCCTGCTGCTCGGCTACCCCGTGGCCTTCGCGCTGGCCGCCAACGGCCTCGTCTTCGCGCTGCTCGGCATTGAGCTCGGCCTGTTCCGCCCCGACTTCCTGCAGGCGCTTCCCGAACGCGTCTACGGGGTGATGAACAACGACACGCTGCTCGCCATCCCGTTCTTCACCTTCATGGGCCTCGTGCTGGAACGGTCCGGCATGGCCGAGGACCTGCTCGACACCATCGGCCAGCTGTTCGGCACCATCCGCGGCGGCCTCGCCTACGCGGTGATCTTCGTGGGCGCGCTGCTGGCGGCGACGACGGGCGTGGTGGCCGCCTCGGTGATCTCGATGGGCCTCATCTCGCTGCCCATCATGCTGCGCTACGGCTATGACCGCCGCCTCGCCACCGGCGTCATTGCGGCGTCCGGCACGCTGGCGCAGATCATCCCGCCCTCGCTGGTGCTCATCGTCATGGCCGACCAGCTCGGCCGTTCGGTCGGCGACATGTACGAGGGCGCGTTCATCCCCGGCCTCGTGCTGTCGGCGCTGTACGCGGGCTATGTCTTCCTCGTCTCCATGGTCCGCCCGGCGGCCGCGCCCGGCCTGCCCCTCGAGGCGGTCGGCTTCCGCGAGCCGAGCGGGGCGCGCGGCGTCTGGCAGCTCGCCGTGCTGGTCGTGTTCTCCGGCCTCGTCGGCTACTACGTGATGCAGCAGACCGAAGTGCGCGGCGGCGCCGACTTCGTCGTGCTGACCATGTCGATCGCGGTGGTGGTGTCGTTCCTGTGCGCCATCTTCAACCGCGCCTTCGGCGGCAAGCGGGTCGGCCTCACGGCCGTCGTCACGCTCGTGTTCCTCGCCGGATGGTGGCTGTTGAAGACCAACGGCTGGGCGAAAACGGCCCTGCTGTCGGAGGCGCTCGCGGCCGGCGCGCTCTACGCCCTCGTCGCCGGCATCATCGAGCGCACCACCGGCCGGCGCATCGTCTCCAACCTCGCCGAGCAGGTGACGTTCGTGATGGTGCCCCCGCTCGGGCTGATCTTCCTCGTGCTGGGGACGATCTTCATCGGCGTCGCGACCCCGACGGAAGGCGGCGCGATGGGCGCGGCGGGCGCGATCATCCTCGCCGCCATGAAGCGCCGGCTGACGTTCGACCTCACCCGGCAGGCGGTGGAGGCCACGGCCAAGCTGTCCGCCTTCGTGGTGTTCATCCTGGTCGGCGCGCGCGTCTTCTCGCTCACCTTCTACGGGGTGAACGGCCATGTCTGGGTCGAGCACCTGCTGACGTCGCTGCCCGGCGGCCAGGTCGGCTTCCTCATCATCGTCAACCTGCTCGTCTTCGTGCTGGCCTTCTTCCTCGACTTCTTCGAGCTGGCCTTCATCGCGGTGCCGCTGATCGGGCCGGCGGCGGAGAAGATCGGCATCGACCTGATCTGGTTCGGCGTCATCCTGGGCGTGAACATGCAGACGTCGTTCATGCACCCGCCCTTCGGATTCGCCCTGTTCTACCTGCGCTCGGTCGCGCCGAAGGAGCCCTACAAGGACCGCGTGACGGGCAAGACGATGGAGCCGGTCACGACCGGCCAGATCTACTGGGGCGCGGTGCCGTTCGTGGTCATCCAGTGCATCATGGTGGCGCTGGTGGTGTCCTTCCCGGCCATGGTGATGCACTACAAGAACAGCGGGCCGGTGGTGGACAAGGAGAAGGCGCTGGAGCAGCTCCAGAACCTGACGCCGAGCTTCGACGCGCCGCCGCCGCTGGACCTCGGGCCGCCCAAGATCCAGTGACGGTCCGGGCCGCGACGCCCCGACAAAAAAGCCCCGGAGGCGAGCGCCTCCGGGGCTTTTTTTCGTCCGGCGGAAAGGACGGCCGGCGCGAGGCCGGCCGTTCGTCTCAGCCCTTGGCGCGCGAGCGCACCATGTAGTTGTCGTAGGTGAAGTCGGAGATCTGCTGCCAGATGTAGCCGTCGTTCCTGAAGGCCATGTAGGGGTCCAGGATCTTCTTGAACTCGGCGTTCTCCTTGGCGATCTCGGCGTAGAGCTCGAGCGCCGCCTTCTGGCACGCGTCCATGATCTCCTGGCTGAACGGCCGCAGCTGCGCGCCGGCCTGCACGAGGCGGCGGACGGCCGGCGGGTTCAGCGCGTCGTACTTGGCCTGCATGTCGACATTGGCCAGCCCCGCCGCGGTCTTGAAGATCGACTTGTAGGTCGGGCTCAGCTCGTTCCACTTCGCCGTGTTGACGAAGAACTGCAGCGCGGCGCCGCCTTCCCACCAGCCGGGATAGTAGTAGAAGGGCGCGACCTTGTTGAAGCCGAGCTTCTCGTCGTCATAGGGGCCGACCCACTCGGCCGCGTCGATCGTGCCCTTCTCCAGCGCCGGGTAGATGTCGCCACCGGCGATCTGCTGCGGCACCGCCCCGAGCTTCTGGATGACGCGTCCGGCCAGGCCGCCGATGCGCATCTTGAGGCCGTTGAGGTCGGCGGGGGTCTTGATTTCCTTGCGGAACCAGCCGCCCATCTGGGTGCCGGTGTTGCCGCCCGGGATGCCGATGAAGTTGTACTTGGCGTAGAACGCGTTCAGCAGGTCCATGCCGCCGCCGTGGTAGAACCAGGCGTTCTCCTGCCGGGAGTTCATGCCGAAGGGAACGGCGGTGCCGAAGGCGAAGGTCGGGTCCTTGCCGACGTAGTAGTACGGGGCGGTGTGGCAGCACTCGACGGTGCCGTTCTGCACGGCGTCGGCGGCCTGCAGCGCCGGGACGATCTCGCCGCCCGCGAACACCTGAATCTGGAACCGGTTGTCCGTCGCCTCGGCGACGGCCTTGGAGAGCACTTCCGCGGCGCCGTAGATCGTGTCGAGCGACTTCGGGAAGCTGGAGGTCATCCGCCACTTCACCTCGGGCATGCTCTGCGCGATGGCGGGCTTGGCGATGGCACCGGCGGCCAGGCCGAGTCCGGCCGCCTGGACAAACTGACGTCTCTTCATGAACTGCATTCCTCCCTAGGGCGAACGACCATGCGTTTTTCGCCTATGTCCGTTCTGATTTTTGCATATCAAATCGAATGTGTTCTGAAAAGCCGTTCCAGATCGCCGCAAGCTTGACGCCCCCGAATGCAAAAAGGCCCGGAGCTTCCGCCCCGGGCCTCAAGGTCGATTCCGCTGCCGCCTGCGTCAGCCGCGGGCGCGGGAGCGGATCATGAAGTTGTCATAGGTGAATTCAGCAACCTGGAACCAGAGATACTGCTCGTTCCGGTAGGCGACCATGGCGTTGATCGCCTTCTTGAACTCCTCGTTCTTGGCGCTGATCTCGGCATAGAGCTCGTTCGACGCCTTGAGGCAGGCTTCCATCACGTCCTGCGGGAAGGGACGCAGCTGGACGCCCGCTCCCACCAGCCGCTTCAGCGCGCCGGGGTTCAGCATGTCGTAGCGCGCCTGCATCCAGGTGTTGGCGTAGGTCGCCGCCGCTTCGATCGCGGCCTGGTAGGACTTGGGAAGCGCGGCGTACTTCTCGGTGTTGATGAAGGCGTGGACCGTCGGGCCGCCTTCCCACCAGCCGGGGTAGTAATAGAACGGCGCGACCTTCGAGAAGCCGAGCTTCTCGTCGTCGTAGGGACCGACCCACTCGGCCGCGTCGATCGTGCCCTTCTCCAGCGCCGGGTAGATGTCGCCGCCGGCGATCTGCTGGGGCACCGCGCCGAGCTTCTGCAGCACCTGGCCGGCGATGCCGCCGATGCGCATCTTGAGGCCGCTAATGTCGGCGACGCTCTTGATCTCCTTGCGGAACCAGCCGCCCATCTGCGTGCCGGTGTTGCCGCAGGGGAAGCCGACGACATTGGACTTCTTGAAGAACTCGTTGAACAGCTCGTTGCCGCCGCCCTGGAACAGCCAGGAGTTCTGGCCGCGGGCGTTGAGGCCGAACGGCACCGCGGAGGCGATGGCGAAGGTGGGATCCTTGCCGACATAGTAGTACGAGACGGTGTGGCAGCACTCCACCGTGCCGTTCTGGGTGGCGTCCAGCGCCTGCAGGGCGGGGACGATCTCGCCGCCGGCGAACACCTGGATCTGGAACTTGCCGTCGGTGAGGTCCGACACGTGCTTGGCGAACACCTCGGCGCCGCCATAGATCGTGTCGAGCGACTTCGGGAAGCTCGAGGCGAGACGCCACTTCACTTCCGGCTGGGCCTGCGCGAGGGCGGGCTTGGCGATCGCGGTCGCGGCCAGTCCCGCTCCGGCGGCCTGGACGAATTGACGGCGCTTCATCTTTGATTCTCCTGGGGTATCCTCGGTCGGCATTTTCGACGCGGCGCGTACGATCACACCGATTGGGGCGTAGCATCTTGGTCTCGAACCCGTCGTCAACCGACCACAAGGTCGAAATACGACAGGAACAAGGCAGCCCGGCGCGCAGCGCATGTCTTCACCCCCGTCCCGTCTGATGAAATGATCCGCCCGCGTCGCCCCCGCGGCGGGCAGGAGAGGACACGGCCTTGGCGATCATCAACTATCTCACCACCATCCGGCTCGACTTCGGCGCCATCGCCGGCCTGCCGGAGGATTTGCGGGCGACGGGCATCGCCGCGCCGCTGATCCTGACGGATCGCGGCGTCGCCGCCGCCGGCCTGCTGGACCGCATCCGCGCCGCCCTGCCGGACGCCGACGCCGCCGCCCCGGTTTTCACCGACACGCCGTCCAACCCCACCGAGGAAGCGGCGGAGGCGGCGCTCTCCGTCTATCGCGCGCACGGATGCGACGGCATCGTCGCCATCGGCGGCGGCTCGCCGATGGACCTCGCCAAGGCGGTGGCGGTGCTCGCCACCCACGAAGGTCCGCTCCAGAGCTTCACCGCCGTGCTCGGCGGCACGCCCCGCATCACCGCCGCCGCCGCGCCCGTCATCGCCGTGCCGACGACGGCGGGGACGGGCAGCGAGGTCGGCCGCGGCGCGGTCATCACTTTCCGGGACGGGCGCAAGCTGGCGCTGCTGTCGCCGCACCTGATTCCCCGCCGCGCCGTCTGCGACCCCGAGCTGACGCTGGGCCTGCCGCCCGGGCTGACGGCCGCGACCGGCATGGACGCGGTGAGCCATTGCATCGAGTGCTTCATCTCCCCCGTCGACAACCCGGTCGCCGGCGCGATCGCCATCGACGGGCTGGAGCGGGCGACGAAGGCGCTGCCCCGCGCCGTCGCCAACGGGCAGGACCGCGAGGCTAGGCGCGAGATGATGATCGCCGCCTTCGAGGGCGCGCTGGCGTTCCAGAAGGGCCTCGGCGCGGTGCACGCTTTGTCGCACCCGCTCGGCGCGCTGCGAGAATTCGCGCTGCATCACGGGACGCTGAACGCGGTTCTGCTGCCGACGGTGCTGCGCTTCAACGCGCCGGCGGCGGGCGAGAAATATGACGGGCTGCGGCGGGCCATGGGGCTCGCGCCGGGCGCGGACGTCGCCGATTTCGTGGCGCAATTCAGCCGGGGACTCGGCCTGCCCTCCCGCCTGTCGGAAATGGGCGTGCCGCGGCAGGTTCTGCCCGCCATCGCCAAGGCGGCGCTGGGCGACCACACCCACGCCACCAACGCCCGCCCGGCCACCGAACAGGACTATCTCGCCATGTTGGAGGAGGCGTTCTGAGGCCTACTCGATGACGATGGACGGGGCCTTGCGGGCCCCGGCGCCGCCCGACAGCGCCGTCCACACTTTCCGGGCGATGTCCTTGTAGACGCGCGCGTGTGGCCCGTCCGGCGCGGCCACGACGACGGGCAACCCGGCGTCGGACGTCTCGCGGATGTCCATGTGCAGCGGGATCTCGCCGAGGAAGGGCACGCCGAGGCGGTCGGCCTCGTGCCGCGCGCCGCCGTGCCCGAAAATGTCGGAGCGCCCGCCGCAATGCGGGCAGATGAAGGTGGACATGTTCTCGGCGATGCCGAGCACCGGCACCTCCACCCGCTTGAACATGGCGATGCCGCGCCGCGCGTCGATCAGCGCCAGGTCTTGCGGCGTCGAGACGATGACCGCGCCGGCCAGCGGCACCGCCTGCGCCATGGTGAGCTGGGCGTCGCCCGTGCCGGGCGGCATGTCGACCACGAGCACGTCGAGGGTTCCCCAGTCGACCTCGCGCAGGAGCTGCTGCAGCGCCGACATCACCATCGGCCCGCGCCAGATGACCGGCGTCTCCTCCTCGATGAGGAAGCCGATCGACATCACCTTCACGCCGTGGGCGACGAGCGGCTTCATCACCCGCCCCTCGCCGATCTCCGGCTTGTCGTGGAGGTTGAAGAGCTTGGGCATGGACGGGCCGTAGATGTCGGCGTCGAGCACGCCGACCTTCAGCCCCAGCGACGCCAGCGCCAGCGCCAGGTTCGCCGCCGTCGTCGACTTGCCGACGCCGCCCTTGCCGGAGGCGACCGCGATGATGTGGCTGACGCCCGGCACGCCGGCGCGCGCCGTGGCCGCCGCCGCGCGCGGACCGGGAGCGGCGGGGGCGGGCCTCGCGGAC
>NZ_JANCLU010000016.1 GCF_024294805.1 Alsobacter ponti | reverse complement strand
GGCCCGCGCCCCGGCCCGCCGCCTCGAAGCCCGCCGCCCCCGCTGCCCCGCCGCCGGCCCGGCCGGCGCGCGACATCCCCGAAGGCGAGCCCATCCGCATGCCGTTCGGCGATCTTACTGTGAGCGAGGGCCGGCTGGTGCGCTGGCTCAAGAAGCCGGGTGACCCTGTCGAGATCGCCGAGCTCGTCGCCGAGATCGAAACCGACAAGGCCGTCGTCGAGATCGAAAGCCCGTCCAAGGGCGTCATCGGAACCCTGATGGTGGAGCCGGGAGAGGTGGTGCGCATGGGCGAGACCATCGCCGTGGTGGCGGCCCGCGGCGCCTAGCGGCGGGCTGGCGCGCCGGCGCGTCGCCGGTCACACTGGCGCGGCGCCAAAGAAGAAAAAGACACGAGCCGATACGGCGGGACAGCCGGCCGGCGCGGAGAGAGGGAGAGGCAGGGGGTGGGCTACACGTTCCAGTTCGGAACCGTCCTGGGCTACTGGCCGCAGTTCCTCGAAGGAGCGTGGCTGACTGTCAAGCTGTCCGCCTTCGCGATGACGTTCGGGCTGGCGGTCGGCATCCTGTGTGCGCTGGCGCGCAGCTACGGCCCCAAGCCGCTCGCCTGGGCGGCGGCGGTCTATGTCGAGTTCATCCGCAACACGCCCTTCCTCATCCAGCTCTACTTCGTATTCTTCGCGCTGCCCAACGCCGGCATCCGGCTGGACCCCACCAAGGCGGCGTTGCTGGCGATGACGATCAACCTCGGTGCCTACTCCACCGAGATCGTGCGCGCCGGGCTGGAGTCGATCCCGGCCGGGCAGATCGAGGCGGGCCGCGCGCTGGGGCTGAACCGCCTCCAGATCATCCGCTTCATCGTGCTGCTGCCGGCCATCAAGGCGGTCTACCCGGCGCTGACCAGCCAGTTCATCCTGGTGCTGCTCGGCTCCTCCATCGTCTCGGCGATCGCCGCCGAGGAGCTCACCGCCTTCGCCAACACGCTCAACATGCAGACTTTCCGCAGCTTCGAGATCTACGCCATCGTGACGCTGATCTACATCGCCCTGGCGTTCGGCTTCAGGGCCGTGTTCGCCGGCGTCCATGCCGTCCTGTTCCCGCAGCGGGCGGGGTAGGAGGCGGCATGCTCAGGGATTTCGGCCTCAACGAAGTCTGGTTCCTGGTGCTGGCGGCGCGCTGGACCCTCGCGCTCTCGGCGGTGGCCTTCGTGGGCGGCGGCGTCGTGGGCCTGCTGCTGGCGGTGGCGCGCATCTCGCCGTGGCGCTGGCTGCGCGTCGCGGTGTCGGGATGGATCCAGGTGGTGCAGGCCACGCCGATGCTGATGCTGCTGCTGCTGTTCTACTTCGGCATCAACATGTTCGGCGTGCGCATCGACGCCTGGACGGCGGCGGCGGTCGCCTTCACCATCGGCACCAGCGCCTATCTCGCCGACATCTGGCGCGGCTGCATCCAGGCCGTTCCCCAAGGCCAGTGGGAGGCCGCCAAGGCGCTGGCGCTGAACTTCCGGCTGACGCTGGCGCTGATCGTCATCCCGCAGGCCGTGCGCATGGCCCTGCCCCCCACCGTCGGCTACATGGTGCAGGTGGTGAAGGGCACGTCGCTCGCCGCGCTCATCGGCTTCACCGAGCTCGCCAAGGCGGGCGCGCAGATGAACACCATCACCTTCGAGCCCGTGCGCGTCTTCGGCACGGTGTCTCTCCTCTATTTCGCGATGTGCTTCCCGCTGTCGATGCTGGCGAGGCGCCTCGAACGCAAGCTTCACGTCGGCAGCCTGCGCGTGCAGGCCCTCTGACGGGAGGGGAAGCCGGGCCGCAGGGCCCGATAAGGAGGGCGCAACGCCCGGCCGCGTCGGCCGGCGCTCGTCCCGCACAGGAGGAGGAGACGAACATGCGTTTCAGGCTGACCAGATGGGCCGGTCTCTTGGCGCCGGCCCTGGCGCTCGCCCTGTCCGCCTTCGGGCCGGACAAGGCGCAGGCGCAGACCCCCGACGAGATCATCAAGCGCGGCAAGGTGGTGATCGCCATCGACACGACGGTGCCGCCCTACGGAATGCTGGACTCCAGCAACCAGCCCGCCGGAATCGACATCGACGTCGCCAACCTCATCGGCAAGCAGCTCAAGGTGCCGGTCGAGTTCGTGACGGTGAACTCGCCGGGCCGCATCCCGGCGCTGCTCTCCAACCGCGTCGACATGGTGATCGCCATCTTCTCGATCACTCCGGAGCGCGCCTTGCAGGTGGCGTTCTCGATCCCCTACGCCGGGCAGTCGGCGGTGCTCATCGCGCCCAAGACGACCTCGATCAAGACGCCCGACGAGCTCAAGAACCTCAAGGTCGGCGTCACCCGCGGCGCGCTCGAGGACGGCGCGCTGACCGCCATGAACGTTCCCGGCATGCAGCTGCTGCGCTTCGACGACGGCCCGTCGACGGTCCAGGCGATGCTCTCCGGCCAGATCGACGCCATGGGCGGCGGCGACTACGGCGAGATCTATCTCCGCAAGGGCTCGAAGGGCGAGGAATACGAGCAGAAGTTCCCGCTGCGCGCGGCGCATTTCGGCATCGGCATCCGGCGCGGCAATCCCGAGCTGCTGCAGTGGCTCAACACGTTCGTGTACTCGATCAAGAACACGGGCGAATTGGACGCCATCTCGCGCAAGTGGCGCAACGGCGCGCCGATGATCCCGCTGCCGGTGTTCTGAACCGCGACGGCAACGCGCCGCGGCCGGAAGGTCGCGGCGCGGGCCGGCGGGCGACGTTTTCGCACTTGTCTTCCGCGTCCCGGGCACGGATTGTCTGCGCCGAACGGAACGGCGACGATCCGCCGAACAAGAGGCGATACGCATGGGACAGGAAATCCGGGTGACCGAACCGCGGCTGCGCGCCGTCGTCGAGGCGATCTTCGCCGCCGCCGGGTCGCAGCCTCGCGAGTGCGCCCTCGCGGCGGATCATCTGGTCGAGGCCAATTTGCGCGGCCACGATTCGCACGGGGTCGGCATGATCCCCGCCTACATCGAGAACATCGGCCTCGGCGAACTCAAGCTCAACACCGGGCCGGAAATCGTGCTCGACAACGGCTCGCTGCTGGTCTGCGATGGCCGGCTCGGCCTGGGGCAGACGGTGGCGCACGACGCCATCGACCTCGCCATCGCCCGCGCCAAACAGGGCGGCTCCTGCATCCTGGCCCTGCGCAACTCCCACCACATCGGGCGCATCGGCCATTGGGCGGAGCAATGCGCGGCGCAAGGGCTCGTGTCGATCCACCTCGTCAACGTCAACAGCGACCCCGTCGTGGCGCCCTATGGCGGGCGCGCGGCGCGGCTCGTCACCAACCCCTTCTGCGCCGGCATTCCGCGCCAGGGCGAACCGCCGATCATCGTCGACTTCGCGACGAGCAAGCTGGCGATGGGCAAGGTGCGCGTCGCCTTCAATAAGGGCGTCGACCTGCCGGACGGCGTGCTGCTCGACCGTCATGGCGAGCCGACCAACGACCCGGGCGTCATGTTCGCCGGCGAGAAGGGCGGAGCCATCCTGCCCTTCGGCGACCACAAGGGCTGGGGCCTGGCGCTGGCCTGCGAACTGATCGCCGGCGCGCTGACCGGCGGCGGCACCCAGTCCGGCCCGCGCAAGAGCGCCGCCATCATCAACAACATGGTGTCGATCGTGCTGTCGCCGGAGCACATGGGCACGGCGGACCGATTCCATCCCGAGATGGAAGCGTTCATCGAATGGGCGAAGTCGCCGCCGCCCGGCCGTGACGCCACCGTGCTTGTGGCGGGCGAGCCGGAGCTCGCCTATCGCGCCGAACGCCTTGCCCGCGGCATCCCGGTCGACGCCGCCACCTGGGAGCAGATCCTGCTCGCCGGTGAGACCGTGGGCTGCCGGCGCGATACCCTCGCGGAGCTCGCCGGGCAGGCCTGAACGCCCGCGCACTTGCGCGGGCCCGCCGTCATGGTCCATGGACGGGCGCCGGGTGACGGCGCGAGGCGCGAGGGCGGACGTTTGGACAGAATGGGGCCGCAGGACAGGACGCGAAGCAGTGCGAGCGGGGCCGACAGGCCGCGCCGCAAGCTTCACTGGATCGGGACAGCTGCCAGCGTGCTGCTGTTCGCGGCCTCCCTTGCCGTGCTCTACATCATCCTGTCGCAGGTGGACCCGGCGGAAATCCGCGCCGCGTTCCGCTCGGCGACCGGTGCGCAACTCGCCATGGCCGGCATGCTGACGGCGGCGAGCTACGCGCTGCTGTCGGGCTACGACCTGCTGGCCCTGCGCCAGCTTAGGGCACGAATGCGCTATCGCATCGTCGCGCTGGGCTCGTTCACGAGCTACGCCATTTCGTTCACGCTCGGTTTCCCGCCACTGACGGCCGGAACGGTGCGGTACTGGATCTACGCTCCAAGGGGCCTCTCGGCCGGCAAGGTGGCCAGCCTGACGCTGATCGCCGGCGTCACCTTCATCCTCGGCATGGCGACCGTGCTGTCGGCCGCCCTTCTCTTCCGCGCCGACGCCATGGCCGAGTTGAACCACCTCGCTCCGAAGCTGAACATGCTGATCGGCGGCGCGGGGTTGGCCGCGCTGGCGGGCTATCTCACCTGGGTCGGCGTCGAGCGTCGCGCCATCCGCATGCAGCGCTGGCGGCTGGAGCTGCCCACCCTGCCGGTGTCGCTGGCGCAGTTGGCGCTGGGTATCGGCGACATGCTCGCGGCGAGCGGCGTGCTTTACGTGCTGCTGCCGCCCGGCCACGGCATCGCCTTCGAGACCTTCGCCGCCGTCTACGCCTTCGCGGCGATGCTCGGCATGGCGAGCCACGCGCCCGGCGGCGTCGGCGTGTTCGAGGCCACCTTCCTGCTCGCTTTTTCGAGGCTACCCTACGAAGGCCTTCTGGGCTCGCTGCTGCTGTTTCGCGTCGTCTACTATCTCATCCCCTTCGTGCTGGCGCTGCTCTTGCTCGGGGCCATGGAGATCGCGTCGCGGCTGCGGGCCTATCGCGCCCGGATCGAACGCGACGCGACGGACGAACAGGAGGGCTGAGCCATGCCGGGCGACGACGGAAGCTCTCTGGCGCTCGCCATGTTGGAGGCAGTCGGCGACCCCGCTATGCTCCTCGACGCCGCCGGCGTGGTGGTAGCCGCCAACAGCGACGCCCGGCGTTCGTGGCCGGGCCTCGCGCGCGGCCGGCACCTGTCGATGTCGCTGCGCTCGCCGGACGTGCTGTCGGCGGTCGAGGCCGTGCGGCGCGGCGAGGCACGCGCCCTCTGCGAATACGCCGAGCGCGTGCCGGTGGAGCGCTTCTTCCGCCTCACCGTGTCGGCGCTGGACAGCGGCGAGGAGGCGGCGCCGGAGCGCCCCGCCGTCATGCTCGTGTTCCGCGACCTCACCGAGGAGCGGCGGCTCGAGATGATGCGCGCCGACTTCGTCTCCAACGCCAGCCACGAGTTGCGCACGCCGCTCGCCTCGCTGCTGGGCTTCATCGAGACGCTGCAGGGGCCGGCCCGCGGCGACGAGAAGGCCCGCGAGCGTTTCCTGGACATCATGCGCGAGCAGGCGCGCCGGATGGCGCGGCTGATCGACGACCTGCTGTCGCTGTCGCGCATCGAGATGAGCGAGCACCGGCGGCCGGAGACTCCCATCGATCTCGCCGATCTCGCCCGCCAGACGGTCGAGACGATGCGCAAGGCGGCGGAGGACCGCGGCGTGGCCGTGGCGTTCTCCGCGCCCGACGGCCCGCTCGTGGTTCCCGGGGAGCGCGACGACCTCATCCGCGTCGTCGAGAACCTCGTGGAGAACGCCGTCAAGTATGGCGGCGACGGAGGCCGGGTGGAGGTTACCGCCAGGCGGATCGCGACCACCACCGGCCCGGCGGCCGAACTTGCCGTGCGCGACTTCGGTCCCGGCATCGCGCCGGAACATCTCCCCCGCCTCACCGAGCGCTTCTACCGGGTCGACACCGCCGCCAGCCGCGCCAAGGGCGGCACGGGGCTCGGCTTGGCCATCGTCAAGCACATCGTCATTCGGCACCGGGGCCGCCTGGCGATGGAGAGCAAGCCCGGCGAGGGCGCGACCTTTCGGGCGATCTTCCCGCTCGACCCCGCCTGACGGAGCGCCGGGAGACTGTTATCAAACTGTCACGCGACGGTCATAGAAGGGCAGCGGGACGTTTGGAGAGGCATGATGTCCACCGCGCCGCGCATCCTGATCGTGGAGGACGAGGAGCCGCTGATGCTCCTCCTGCGCTACAATCTCGAAGCCGAGGGCTACGCCGTGGAGGGCGTCGCGCGCGGCGACGACGCCGAGTTGCGTCTCCACGAAACCACGCCCGACCTCGTGCTGCTCGACTGGATGCTGCCCGGCCTGTCCGGCATCGAGCTGTGCCGGCGGCTGCGGCAGCGCAAGGAGACGCAGCGTCTGCCGGTCATCATGCTCACGGCGCGCGGCGAGGAAAGCGAGCGCGTGCGCGGCCTCGCCACAGGGGCCGATGACTACGTCGTCAAGCCGTTCTCCGTGCCCGAGTTGCTCGCCCGCGTGCGCGCCCTGCTGCGCCGCGCCGCGCCGGCGCGGATCACCAGCCGGCTCGAGGCCGGCGACGTCTCGCTCGACCGCGAGACGAAGCGGGTCCGCCGAGGCGAGCGCGAACTGCATCTCGGCCCCACCGAGTTCCGCCTGCTCGAAGCGCTCATCGAGCGTCCGGGCCGCGTCTTCAGCCGGGCGCAGTTGCTCGACGCGGTCTGGGGGCTGGACGCGGACATCGACGACCGCACGGTCGACGTGCATGTCGGCCGCCTGCGCAAGGCGATCAACGGCCCGCGCGAGCGTGACCCGATCCGCACGGTGAGGGGCGCCGGCTATTCGTTCGACGAGACCTTCGCCGTTGCCGACTCAGGCCGGTCCGTGCGGCGCGGTCAGTGAATAGGACAGCGCGTAGCTGTCCGCCGGGAAACGCGTGAACGCCACCTCGAGGGGACGCCCGCCGGGCTCGGACCGATAGACCAGCTCCGTCGCCAGCATCGGCTCCCCGCGCGCGCAACCGAGCAGGCGCATGTCCTCCGCCCCGGCGCGCGTGGCGCGCACGGTCATCCGCACGTCGGTGATGTCGAGGCCGAGCCTCTTGCGCAGCACGCGAAACACGATGACGTCGTCGAAATCGGCGCGGGTCAGGCGGTCGCCCACGTCCGGCGGGAAGTAGATCAGCGAGCGGGCGTAAGGCTGGCCCTCGCGCGTCAGCAGGCTGCGCAGGCCGTGGAGCGGGGTGGCCGGCGGGAGGCCCAGCGCCTCGGCGGCCTCGGCGGATTCCTCGAGGCGATAGGACAGGATGTCGAGGCTCGCCGCGTCTGCCGACGCCACGATGTCCTCGAGCGATTCCATCTGCCAGGCGCGTCGCGACGGCTCGCGTGCGATGACCATGGTGCGCCTGCCGTGCTGCTTGCGCACATAGCCTTCCTGCTGCAGGCGCTGCAGCGCGTGGCGCACCGTGATGCGGCTGGCCCCGTGCTGCTCGCCGATCTCCTGCTCGGACGGCAACAGCGAGCCGACCGGCCACTCGCCGGACCGGATGGCGTCGCGCATCCGGTCGAGGATGCGGGCATGCAGCGGGCGACGGGCGGCGCCCGAAGGCGCTGCACCGATGGTCCCGGGGGCGGATCGCGGCTCGGACATGGGCTGACTTTGCGCGTTTTCAAAGCGGACGCAAGCCGCCCGTCACGCCCCGCGCGGCAGCTATCGGGAGCGCGGGTCCGGCGTCATGCCGGCCAGCCGGGCGGGTTCGGCATGGCTACATGGATGTGCGGACGCGCCAAAGCTCGGGGAACAGAACCACGTCGAGCATCTTGCGCAGATAGGCGACGCCCGCCGTGCCGCCGGTGCCGCGCTTGAAGCCGATGACGCGCTCCACGGTCGTGACGTGGCGGAAGCGCCAGAGCCGGAACGCGTCCTCCAGGTCGATCAGCTCCTCGGCCAGCTCGTAGAGCTCCCAGTGCTCTTCCGCGTTCCGGTAGACCTCGGCCCAGGCGGCCTCGACGCTGGCGTCGTAGGCGGTGGGCTGGGTGCGGTCGCGGGTCAGCACCTCGGGCGCGATAGCGAAGCCGCGTCGGGCCAGCAGCTCGATCGCTTCGTCGTAGAGGGACGGCGCGTAGAGCGCCGCGGTCACCTCGGCCAGCCGTTCCGGATTGTGCTCGTGCGGCTTCAGCATCGCCGGGTTCTTGTTGCCCAGCCTGAACTCGATCTCGCGATACTGGTACGACTGGAAGCCGGAGGACTGGCCGAGCCACGGGCGGATCGCCGAGTATTCCGGCGGAGTCATGGTGGCCAGCACGTCCCACGCCTTGACCAGCTGCTCCATGATGCGCGAGACGCGCGCCAGCATCTTGAAGGCGGGCGGCAGCCGGTCCCCGCGCACACTCTCGATGGCGCCGTTCAGCTCGTGCAGCATCAGCTTCATCCAGAGCTCGCTGGTCTGGTGCTGGATGATGAACAGCATCTCGTTGCGGTCGGGCGAAAGCGGGTGCTGCGCGTGCAAAATGTCGTCCAGCGCCAGGTAGTCGGCGTAGGACATGTCGCGCGAGAAATCGAGCTTGGCGGAGTGCCATTCCTTCGGGCCCGCCTCGGGCCCATCGCGATCCCGGTCCGTCATGGCGCGTCCTTCAGGTCACGTCGTTCGCGTTCGGCGGCGGCACGTCGCGCCACTCGCCGGAGCGCAGCAGGTCCTCGACGCCTTGCACCGCGTCGAAGATGTCGACGAAGCGGACATAGAGAGCGCCGAAGCCGAAGCGCATCACATCCGGCGCGCGGAAATCGCCGATGATGCCGCGAGCGATCAGCGCCTGCATGATCTGGAAGCCGTTGGGGTGGGTGATCGAGACGTGGTTGCCCCGCCGCGAACCGTCGCGCGACGCGGACAGACCGCAGCCCAGATCGGCCAGGCGCTCGTCGTAGAGGCGGATCATCAGGTCGCCGAGGGCACGGCCCTTGGCCTGGACCTCACGCATCGAAACACCGTCGAAGGCGTCCAGCGCCGCCTCGAGCGCGGCGGTGGAAAGCATCTGGGGCGTCGAGCACAGCATCGAGCGAATGCCCTCGGCGCGCGCGAACTCGTGCGCGAATGCGAACGGCGCGGCGTGGCCGAACCAGCCCGTCAGCG
Source organism: Alsobacter ponti (assembly GCF_024294805.1). Classification (GTDB taxonomy): domain Bacteria; phylum Pseudomonadota; class Alphaproteobacteria; order Rhizobiales; family Beijerinckiaceae; genus Alsobacter; species Alsobacter ponti. Next base: position 112,735 of record NZ_JANCLU010000016.1, on the reverse strand, counting down.
GCTGGTCGACCGCCGCCAGGTGACGCTCCGCAACGTAGACGTGCGACGGCGCGCCGGGGCCTCCATTGAGGAACTTGTAGCCGCAGCCGACGGCGAAGTCGGCCCGCGCGTCGTCCAGGCTGAACTCGACCGCGCCGGTGGAATGGGCGAGATCCCAGACGACGAGCGCGCCCTTGGCGTGGATGGCCGCCGTCACCGCCGCCATGTCCTGGATCTCGGCGGTGCGATAGTTGACGTGGGACAGCTCGGCGACCGCGGTGTCGTCGTCGACGGCGTCGGCGATCTCGCCGGCCGTCACGTAGACGGGCGTGAGCCCGAGCATGCGGCAGACGCTGTCCACGATGTGGTTGTCGGACGGGAAATTGCCCAGTTCGGCGACGATCTTCCGGCGGTTCGGGCGCAGCCGCGCGGCCGCCACCAGCAGCTTGAAGAGGTTGATGGAGATCGTTTCGGTCACCGTCACCTGGTGCGGCGCGGCGCCGAGCAGCGGCGCGATCCTGGCGCCGATCCGGCCCGGCGCGGCGTACCATCCGGCCTGGTTCCACGAACGGATGAGGCCGACGCCCCATTCCTCGTCGACCACGTGCCGCACCCGCTCAGACACCCCGCGCGGCAGCGCGCCGAGCGAGTTGCCGTCGAGATAGTTGACGCCGGCGGGAATGACGAAACGCTCGCGCGCGAAAGCAAGCGGATCCTCGCGATCCAGTCTAACGCAGTCCTCCCGGCTCAGGCCCATTCCTCACCCTGTTCGTCGTTGTCATGTAGCCGCGCCGCGGCCTTCCGCATTGTTCAGCATCCGGGCGGAGCGGTCCAGTGGGCCGGCTTGCCGGCGGGCGGCGCGGACTGTATGGCACTTGTCGGACAAGTCCGGCGAACCCTTGCGGCCGGCGATCGACGGGAGCGAGCGATGGAGTACCGCGCACTGGGCCGCAGCGGCCTCAAGGTGTCGAAACTGTGCCTTGGCACGATGATGTTCGGCGGCCCCGCGGACGAGGACTCGTCGCGCCGCATGATCGACCGGGCGCGCGAGGCGGGCGTCAACTTCATCGACACGGCGGACGTCTACAACGAGGGACGCTCCGAGGAAGTGGTCGGCCGCGCCATCTCCGGCAACCGCGACGCCTGGGTGCTGGCGACCAAGGTCTGCAACCCGATGGGGCCCGGCCCGAACGAGCGCGGCCTGTCGCGCAAATGGGTGATGCAGGCCGCCGACGCCAGCCTGAAGCGGCTCGGGACGGACTATGTCGACGTGTACTACCTCCACAAGGAGGATCACTCGACGCCGCTCGCCGAGACCGTGCGCGCCATGGGCGACCTCGTGAAGGGGGGCAAGATCCGCTATTTCGGCGTCTCCAACCACCGCTCCTGGCGCATCGCCGAGATCTGCCGCCTCTGCGACGAACTCGGCATCGACCGCCCAGTCGTCAGCCAGCCCTATTACAACGCCATGAACCGCATGCCCGAGGTCGAGCACCTGCCGGCCTGCCAGTTCTACGGGCTGGGCGTGGTGCCCTATTCGCCGCTGGCGCGCGGCGTGCTCACCGGCAAGTACGACCCCAGCCGCCCGCCGCCGGAGGGCACGCGCGCCGGGCGGCAGGACGCGCGCATGATGCAGACGGAGTGGCGGCGCGAGTCGCTCGACATCGCGCAGGAGATCAAGCGCCACGCCGAAGCGAAAGGCGCGACGGCGAACCACCTCGCGGTGGCCTGGGTGCTCAACTCGCGCATCGTCACCTCGGTCATCGGCGGCCCGCGCACCGAGGACCAGTGGAACGACTACATCGCGGCGCTGGACTACGCCTTCACGCCCGAGGACGAAGCCTTGATCGACCGCCTCGTCGCCCCAGGCCACCCCTCGACGCCCGGCTACAACGACCCCGCCTACCCGCTCGAGGGGCGGGTGACTTGGACGGGACGGTGACCGCCTGAAAATGGAGCGCTTCGCGCACAGCCGCGAAACGCTCCATCAGTCCCGCGTCATTTCACTGTAATGACGTACCGGTTTTCGCGGGTCGTGCCATTCGGGTAGAAAATCAGGACTTCGAAGCCGTCAGCGCCCTGATAGTTCTCGTTCGCTTTGTAGTAAATCTTGATGCCAGGAACAGACTTTGCGTTACATTGCGCGAAGCTGGTGTCTTTCTCGTAGGACGCCACGACAGCGGCAGGTTCGATGACGACGTCGCCGTGTTTTGGGGCCTTGGTGACTCTTGCCGCAACGTCGCCGCCAGATGTGCAGTCGGGCAGCATCAAAAAATGCGAAGAAACGTTCGCGCGGGTTCCTCCCAGCACGGTTCGTTCGAGTGTGGATCTCGGCGACTGAGCCAACGCTGAACCGGACGCGAGTCCGAGCATGACTGCGAATGCCGCTGTAAGTCGCCCAATCATTCTACTTCACCTCAATGACGTATCGATATTTTTGTGTGAGCCCGGTGGGATATATAATCAGGGCCTCGATCTTATCTTTTCCAACAAACCCATCCTTGGCCTGATACTTCAAGACGACCCCTGGACTTTTGCGCGTATTGCACTGGTGTCGCTGATTTGCAGGCGGGAAATTGGTCACCAGAGCGGCGTCCGACACTTCTGCCGTCCCGTTCTTCGGAGACTGCAGAAGCTTCACAGTGATGTCCCCGACTGGCGAGCAATCAGCGTTGAGCTGATAATATTCGCCGATCCGGAATTCCGATCCAGAAACAACCGTTCGCTCCACCACCGTCAACGGCGATTCTGCAAAGGCTGGATGCGCAACTACCGAGAGAAATAAAGCTGAGGTAATCAACTCTAAATTGTGCATAGCCATGGAATTATCGTTCCCCTCTTTTTATGAACGATTCCACATCTCAAAGACATAGTAAAGCAACCTGAAAAGCCACAACACACCGACGTCACGCCGCCTTGTCGGCCGCGACCTGGTAGTCCTTGACGTCGGAGAACACGTTTTTCGGCCAGCGCGCCCGAGCTATCATTGGGAATGAAGAGCTGCACGACGCCTTCCTCAGCGAGGTGCTGAAGGTCGTTGCGCAGCTTCTTCGCCTTCCTCGTGTCCTACAGACTGAGGGCGCGCGGCTGGAGCCGCGCGATCACGCCTTGGGCGGCAGCAGCGCGTCGTCGATGCCGCGCGCCCGAACCGCCGCGGGACGGGCGGAGAGGGAAGCGACGAAGCGCTCGAAGGCTGGACGCTTCTCCATGACGCCGAATTGCATTAGCCAGCCGAGTTGCGCGCCGACATAGAGGTCCGCCGCCGTGAAGCGATCGCCCACGAGGTGGTTGGCCGAGGATAGCGCGGCGTCGAGCGTGCCGACCACGTCCTCCATCGAGCCGTAGCCGACCATGCCCTTGCGCTCCGGCGGGACCTCGACGCCGAGCGCCTTGTTGACCGACGCCGCTTCCAGCGGACCCGCGCCGAAAAAGAGCCAGCGGTAATAGGCTCCCCGCAGCCGGTCGCCGGCCGGCGGCGCAAGGCCCGCTTGCGGGAACGCGTCGGCGAGATAGGCGCAGATGGCGGCCGCCTCCGTCACCACCGTGTCGCCGTGGCGGATCGCGGGGACCTTGCCCATCGGATTGATCGCCAGGTAACCGGCGGCCTTCATCTCCGGTCCGAACGCCACGACCTCCGTCCGATAGGGCTGGCCCAGCTCCTCCAGCATCCAGCGGACGATGCGCCCGCGCGACATCGGGTTGGTGTAGAAGACGAGTTCATCCTGCATGACGTGGCTCCGGCTTCGGGGGCTGAAGCCTCGCCCGCCCGTGCGTCCGGCGTCAATGCGCCGCGCCGTCACGCCGCCTTGTCGGCCGCCACCTGGTAGTCCTTGACGTCGGAAAACACGATTTTCGGCCAGCGCTCCTCGTCGTAGCGGAGCTGGAAGGTGTTGGGCGCCATGAAAACCGGCGCGCCGTCGAGATCGCGGGCGATCGACGAGTTGTGCGCCTCCATGAACTTCTCCATCTCGACCTTGTCCTCGGAGGAGATCCAGCGGCACAGCGAGAAGCGCGTCTGCTCGTAGGCGATCGGCAGCCCGTACTCGGCCTGCAAGCGCACGGCGAGCACGTCGAGCTGCAGCGCGCCGACGACGCCGACCATCGCCCCCGAGCCGTCATTGGGGATGAAGAGCTGCACCACGCCCTCCTCGGCGAGCTGCTGCAGGGCGTCGCGCAGCTTCTTCGCCTTCATCGCGTCCTGCAGCTTGATGCGGCGCAGGATTTCCGGCGCGAAGCTCGGAACGCCGCGGAAGACGATGTCCTCGCCCTCGGTGAGCGTGTCGCCGATGCGCAGCGTGCCGTGATTGGGCAGGCCCACGACGTCGCCGGCATAGGCCTCCTCGGCCAGTGCGCGGTTTCGGGCGAAGAAGAACTGCGGCGTGTTGATGCCGAGGCTCTTGCCGGTGCGCACCAGCTTGGCCTTCATCCCCCGCGTCAGCTTGCCGGAGCAGACGCGGATGAAGGCGATGCGGTCGCGATGGTTCGGGTCCATGTTCGCCTGGATCTTGAAGACGAAGCCCGTCATGCGCGGTTCGGTCGCCTCCACGAGCCGCCCCGCAGCCTGCTGGCCGCGCGGCGACGGCGCGAAGGCGGCGAGCGCGTCGATGAGGTCGCGGACGCCGAAATTGCGCAGCGCGCTGCCGAAATAAACGGGCGAAAGGTGGCCTTCGCGGAAGGCCTGGAGGTCGAATGGCCGCGCCGCCTCCTGGGCCAGCATGATCTCGTCGAGCCACGCGGCGCGCTCGTGCTCCGGCAGCAGGCCGAGCACGGCGTCGTCGTCGGGCCCGCTCGCCTGGATCGGCTGCTCGTCGTGGTCGAGGCGGCGCACCATGTTGGTCTTGAGGTCGTAGGTGCCCGCGAAGCTGCGGCCACGTCCGATCGGCCACGTCATCGGCGCGGTGTCGAGCGCCAGCGTCTTCTCGATCTCGTCCAGCAGTTCGAAGGGATCGCGGCTCTCGCGATCCATCTTGTTGATGAAGGTGACGATGGGGATGTCGCGCAGCCGGCAGACCTCGAACAGCTTGCGCGTGCGTGCCTCGATGCCCTTGGCGGCGTCGATCACCATCACGGCGGAGTCGACCGCCGTCAGAGTGCGGTAGGTGTCTTCCGAGAAGTCCTCATGGCCCGGCGTGTCGAGCAGGTTGAAGACGCAGTCGCCGTACTCGAAGGTCATCACCGAGGTGACGACCGAAATGCCGCGCTCGCGCTCGATGCCCATCCAGTCGGAGCGCGTCTGCGTTCCGCTGCGCTTGGCCTTGACCTCGCCGGCGAGCTGGATCGCGCCGCCGAACAGCAACAGCTTCTCGGTGAGCGTCGTCTTGCCCGCGTCCGGATGTGAGATAATCGCGAACGTCCTGCGCCGGGCGACGGGCGACTCGGTCTCGGTCATCGTGGTGTCCAAATCGCGCCAAGCGGGCCCGCCCGCTCATCGGAGCGGCATCGTCGCCAGCGCAGGGAAATCGTGAGGCGGAGGTAATAGGGAACGCCTCCGGGATCAAGCGGTGACGGGGACCGCCGTCAGCGAGCTTTGATGCGCCGCGTTGGGCGCGCTTATATTTCCATATGAAAATGTTATTTATGGACTAAATCCGTCTTTTGTCGTGAATTGACGGTCTTTCCAGCGTGTCGTAGTATATTGTTCGTCAAATCGAACGGAGGTCCCGTGCGGTCTATGCGTCATGCACACTCCCCCAAGGTCGCGGGACCCTTCGACAGGCGGCTCGGCGTCGCCGCCGCGGACCTTGCGGCTTCGTTCGTCGGGAAGGACCTCTTCCAGCGCGTCGCGTCGGCGGCGGAGCGGGTAGAAGGGGAGGTCGTGTTCACGACGAGTTTCGGGATCGAGGACCAGGCCATCTCCCATGCCATTCTCTCCCAGGGCCTCGACATTGAGATTGTGACGCTCGACACAGGCCGGCTCTTCCCCGAGACGCTGCGCGTCTGGGCCGAGACGGAGACGCGCTACGGCGTGACGATCCGCGCCCACTCCCCCAGGCACGACGCTCTCGAAGCGCTCGGCAAACGCCAGGGTGTCGACGGCATCTATCTCTCCGTCGCCAACCGCAAGGATTGCTGCACCGTTCGGAAGATCGAACCGCTGGCGCGCGCCCTCGACGGCGCGTCGGGCTGGATCACCGGCTTGCGCGGCGATCAGTCGGCCCAGCGCGCCGGCGTGGAGCCCGCTGCGGTCGACGCCGAACGCGGCCTCCTCAAGATCAACCCCCTCTTCGACTGGACCCGCGACGCTGTGGTCGCCTTCACCGCTCTTCATGAGGTTCCGGTGAACGCGCTGCACGCGCGAGGCTTCCTCTCCATCGGCTGCGCGCCATGCACCCGCGCCGTCGCCTCAGGCGAACCGGAGCGGGCCGGACGCTGGTGGTGGGAGGAGGAGGCCGCCAAGGAATGCGGGCTGCATGTCGGCCCGGACGGGAGACTGGTCTGCGCGAAGGAATTGTCCGCATGATCCAGCTCCTCCGGCTGCAGCAACTCGAGGCCGAGGCCATCCACATCATCCGAGAGGTCGTCGCCACCAGCGACAACCCGGTGATGCTGTATTCGATCGGCAAGGATTCGGCGGTGCTGCTGCACCTGGCGCTCAAGGCGTTCTATCCCGCGCTCCTGCCCTTTCCGCTGCTGCATGTCGACACGACGTGGAAGTTTCGCGAGATGATCGCCTTTCGCGACCGCCGCGCCGCGGAACTCGGCGTGCGGCTGATCGTCCACGTCAACGAAGAGGGCGTGAAGGCGGGGATCAACCCGTTCGACAGCGGCTCGCGGCTGCATACCGACGTCATGAAGACGCAGGCGCTCCGGCAGGCGCTCGACCAGCACGGCTTCGACGCCGCCCTCGGCGGCGCGCGCCGCGACGAGGAGAAGAGCCGCGCCAAGGAGAGGGTCTTCTCGCTGCGGTCGCCCGAGCATCGCTGGGATCCCAAGAGCCAGCGGCCCGAGCCGTGGCGGCTGTTCAACACGCGCAAGCGCAAGGGCGAGAGCTTCCGTGTCTTCCCGCTCTCCAATTGGACGGAGGCCGACGTGTGGGCCTACGTCGCGGCCGAGACCATTCCCGTGGTGCCCCTCTATTTCGCCGCGCCGCGACCGGTGGTCCGGCGCGACGGCGCGCTGATCATGCGCGACGACGAGCGCATGGCGCTTCGCCCCGGCGAGGTCGTCGAGACACGTTGGGTGCGATTCCGTACGTTAGGCTGTTACCCCCTCACGGGCGCGGTGGAAAGCACGGCGACGACGCTGGCCGAGGTGATCGACGAAATGCGCCAGTCCCGCTCATCCGAGCGGCAGGGCCGGGTCATCGACCATGATGGCTCGGCCTCGATGGAGCAGAAGAAGCAGGAAGGCTATTTCTGATGAGCGCGGCCCTCGACCTTTCGCGCGACGCCGCGCCCGCCGCCTCCGCCGCGCCCGTCCGAACGCTGCTGCGGTTCATCACCTGCGGCTCGGTGGACGACGGCAAGTCGACGCTGATCGGCCGGCTGCTCTACGACAGCGCCCTCGTGCAGGACGACCTGCTCGAGGCGCTCGACCGCGACAGCCGCAAGTTCGGGACGCAAGGCGACAAGCTCGACATGGCGCTCCTTGTCGACGGGCTCGCGGCCGAGCGCGAGCAGGGCATCACCATTGACGTCGCCTACCGCTATTTCGCCACGCCGCGCCGCTCCTTCATCGTCGCCGACACGCCCGGCCACGAGCAGTATACGCGCAACATGGCGACCGGGGCGTCCGGGGCCGAACTCGCCGTCATTCTCGTCGATGCGCGAAAGGGCGTGCTGCCGCAGACGCGGCGGCATTCGTTCATCGTCTCGCTGCTCGGCGTCCGGCACGTCCTCGTCGCGGTCAACAAGATGGACCTGGTCGGCTACGACAAGGCCGTCTTCGAGCGCATCGCGGCGGCATATCGCGAACTCGCAGCGGGCCTGGGCTTCACGTCCGTCGAGATCGTCCCCATCTCGGCGCGTGACGGCGACAACGTCGCCAGGCCGTCCCCGCGCCTGAGCTGGCACCAGGGCCCGACGCTGGTCGGCTATCTGGAGACGATCGACGCCGGCGACGACGAGACCCTGGCGGCCGGCTTCCGCATGCCGGTGCAATGGGTGAACCGCCCGAACCTGGATTTCCGGGGCTATTGTGGCACGGTGGCCAAGGGGCACATCGAACCGGGGGATCCGGTCCGTGTGCTGCCCGGCGGCCGCGCCTCGACGATCGCCCGCGTCCTCACCGCCGACGGCGACCTGCCGTGCGCCGTCGCGGGGCAAGCCGTGACGCTGGTGCTCGCCGACGAGGTGGACGTGTCGCGCGGCGACGTGCTGGCGGCCGACGACGGCGGGACGCCGGTGCGTTCCGCGTTCGCAGCGCGCCTGCTGTGGATGACCGAGACTCCGCTCGCCTCCGGCGACAACCTGCTGCTGCGCCAGGGCACGGCGACGGCGCAGGCGACCGTGCGCGTCACGTCGCGTGTTGATGTTGAAACCTACCGCGAGGAGAGGGCCGAGGGCCTTCCGATGAACGGGCTGGGAGCGGTGACGGTCCGCCTCGACCGGCCGCTCGCCGTTGCCCCTTACGTGCAGGATCGCGAACTCGGCGCGTTCATCCTGATCGATCGCATCACCAACGACACGGTCGCGCTGGGCGTCATCGAGCAGGTCGACGTGGTCGCGGACGCGGCCCCGGAGGTGGGAGCCAAGGCGGATTCGCCACTGCGCCCGCTTCTCGACTGGGCGCGGCGGCAGGCTGCCCCCGCGGCCGAATCGGCCGACGACGCATTCCGCGAATGGCTGAGCCGTCGCCTGGTGGGCGCCGGGGCGCTCGGAGTCGCGGCGGGCGCCGCGACAGGCCTCGCCTGGGTCGGCATCGCGACGGCGTCAGCCGACCTCGTGCTGCGCACCGGCGGAACCGCGCTGCACCGCGAGGTCTGGCGGCGGGTCTTCGCCCGGCGGGACGAGCGGCTGCGCTCCTTCCGCGACGGCGGCGGGATCTGAGCGCCGGCCCTCAGCGGGGGTTGCCGAGGGCCGAGGCGATCGCGGCCGCGATGCGCCGGTCGCGCGACAGGGTTTCGTCCAGCACGTCCGGACCGGCCACCACGAAGGGCAAGCGCGCGGCCTGCGCCTGCGCGCGGACGGTGGCGTTGTCGTTTGCAGCGAGCGCCGCCTTGCGCAGCGCCGCGAGTTCGCCGGCGGCAAGGCCGAGCGGCGCGTAGAGAGCGAAGCTCAGCGTGAACGCGAGCCGGCGGTCGCGCCCCAGCTCGGCCAGCGTCGGTGTGTCCGGGTAGGCCGGCGAACGCTCCGCGCCGAACGTCATCATCGCAGCCAGATCCGCCGGGCCGTTGTCGCGCGCCTGCCACGCCAGGAGTTGGTCGACGGTGGTGATGCCGAAGTCGGCGCCGCCGGCGGCGACGATGTCCGTTATCCGGGCGGCGTCGGCGACCTCGGCGTCCTGGAAGCGCACGCCCCAGCGCCGCTCGATCATCGCCAGCGGCAGGCTCACATCCGAGGTGCGCCCGTTGCTGGCCGCGAGCAGGCGCTTGCGGCGGGCCGCCGCGATGAACTCCGTCCAGGCTCCCGTCGCGCCGTCCGCGCGGGCGAACAGCACCGTCGAAACGCCGGTGGAGAGCTTGGCGACGGGCAGCAATCCGTTGAACAGGGGCGTGCCGCGCAAATCCTGCAGCGCCAACGTGAGGTTCTCGGCGACCAGCAGAACGCCGGGGTCGCCGAAGGATTGGATCACGACGCGGGCCGCCTCGCGGCCACCGTCTCCGGGCCGGTATTCAACCGAGACGCGCGCCCCCGAGGCGGCGAGCTGGGTCGCGAGCAGGCGCGCCGCCGTGTCGGCGAGCCCGCCAGCGGGAGCGCCCACGACCAACCTGATGTCCGGCGCGAGTTGCGCCCGCGCCTGCGTTCCCACCATGCTTAAAGCGAGGGCGCACAGCGCCAGCAGGATGCCGCGGCCCCGCCAGGGGGCAGTCCGGAGCGAGGACGCGAACGCAGCGGGCATGGCGTCTCCCTGGCGAATGTCCAGTGAGTGTAGAAACCGGCCCCGTGCTGCTCAAGCCTCTATCTGAGGTTGCAGCCTCTGCTACACTCTGCTCCGACGCGGGGGCAGCCATGCAACTCGTGGGCGAATGTAAAAATTCGGTTGAAACGGGAATGCGCATAGGGCAGTTAGCCGCGCGCCCTGTGCATGGGCCCGACTTTCCCCGAGCGAGCTCGATGCCGCAGCTTCAACGCCTTTCCCCGGCGACCTTGATCGACGCACTCGCCGGCACGGCGCGCCCCACCTACGACCGCGAGCGGCTGAAGCCCGGCATCGTGCATCTGGGATTGGGCGCGTTCTTCCGCGCGCATGGCGCGATCTACACCGAGGACGTGCTGCCCGAGGCTACGCCCGACTGGGGCATCATCGGCGTCAGCCTCAAGCGGCCGGAGCAGCGCGACCGGCTGGAGCCCCAGGGCGGCCTCTACACCGCCGTGGAGAAAGACCAGAACGGCGAGCGCGCGCGTATCATCGGCAGCGTGCTCGGCGTGCTCGTGGCGCCGGAGGATCCGGGCGCAGTGCTCGAGGCGATGAGCGCCCCGGAGACGCGCATCGTCAGCCTGACGGTGACCGAAAAAGGCTATTGCCACGACCCCGCCACCGGCAGGCTCGACGACACGCATCCCGACATCGTCCACGATCTCGAGAACCCGACCGAGCCGCGCTCAGCCATCGGCTTCATCGTCGAGGCGCTGGAGCGCCGGCGCGAGGCGGGCGATTCACCCTTCACCGTGCTGTGCTGCGACAACCTTCCACATAACGGCGAGCTCGTGCGCGGTCTGGTCCTCAGCTTCGCCCAGTCCCGCGATTGCGGCCTGGCCGCCTGGATCGAGCGCCACGGCGCGTTCCCGTCCACGATGGTCGACCGCATCGTGCCCGCCGTCACGCCGGCCGACATCGCCGACGTGGCCAGGCTGACCGGGCTCGCCGACGAGGCTCCCGTCGTCCACGAGCCGTTCAAGCAGTGGGTGATCGAGGATAACTTCGTCGACGGCCAACGTCCGGACTGGGAGAACGCAGGCGCGCAGCTCGTCGAGGACGTGGCGCCGTTCGAGCTGATGAAGCTGCGCATGCTCAACGGCTCGCATTCGTCGCTCGCCTATCTCGGCTACCTCGCCGGCTGCGAGACGATCTTCGACGCGGTGAGCGAGCCGGCGCTGCGCGCCTATGTCGTGCGGCTATGGCGCGATGAGATCGCGCCCGTCCTTCCGCCGCCGCCCGGCGCCGACCTGCGCGCCTATGCCGATGCGCTGCTGGTGCGGTTTTCCAACCCCGCCATTCGCCACCGCACGTGGCAGATTGCCATGGACGGCTCGCAAAAATTGCCGCAGCGCCTGCTCGGCACGATTGCCGAGCGCCTCGCGCGCGGACTGCCGATCCCGTGCCTCGCCCTCGCGGTGGCCGCGTGGATTCGCTATGTCGGCGGGGTCGACGAACGAGGCCAGCCGATCGACGTGCGCGATCCGATGGCGACCGATTTCCGCGACGCGCTAAACCGCGCCGGCAACGATCCTCTGGCCCGCGTGCGGGCGATCCTCGGCATTAAGGCGGTCTTCGGAACCGAGCTTCCCGCCGACGCGCGTTTCGAGAGCGCGGTCGCGCAGGCCTATGCGACGCTGCTGATCTCGGGCGCGCGGCGCGCCGCCGAGGTCGTCGCCGCCTCCTGACCGAGCTATTTGCGGATAATGACCGTCGTGCGCCGGAGCTGGGCCGGCGGGCAGTCGCCGTAGACGCGGTACCAGCCGCGCGTCCATCGATATGGCCGGCTTTCGCAATAGGCGGTGTATCGCCGGGAAATCGGCACCGAGCGCGACGACACGACCGGGCCCCGGAATTCCCCGTCGATGGGCGATACAAGCGGCATGGGCGGAGTCGGTGGCGACGAGGCGCAACCCGTCAGGAGTAGGCCCGCCGCGCAAGCCGCTACCGCCATCCGCATGTCCGTCTCCCTGAGTTTGACGCACGCGCCGTCAACCGGCGAGTGCGCTTCCGTCAAGAATTCAACCCGTCAGAACGGCCTTCGTTGCATCGCCGCGCTCACGGGTCCGCCGGCGGCTCCCTCGGTTCGTCCGCGCGCCCGCGTCCGCCCAGCAGCCTCGGAAACATCCGCACCGCCAGCGGCACCCACGCGCCGACGAAGAGAAAGCGGACCGTGTGGTGAACGCTGACATAGACGGGGTCGATCTTCAGCGCGAGCGCCAGCATGGTCATGGCCTCGAGTCCGCCGGGAGCGAGCGCCACGATAGCGCTCTCGAACGGCACGTCGGCCAATTTCTCGACCAGCGCCGAGATGCCAACGGCGACTCCGAGCCCGACGACGACCGCGATCAGCGCATCGGGCAGAAGGCGGACGAGCAGCGTCCACTCCACGCCCCGGAAGCGCTGGCCGATGAAGCACCCCACCAGCACGAAGCCGAGCGTGGAGATGGCCGGCGGGACCTGTCCGCTCAGCGTGCCGGTGCCGGTCAGCAGCGCGCTGCCCAGCATCGAGCCGAGCATGATGTCGGCGGAGACGCGCATGCGGTTCATCGCCGCCCAGCCCACCAGCGCGGCGGCCAGCAACAGCGCCAGCGCCGGAGCATCGACGGTCGGCGGCGGGGGCAGGTTGGCGTCGAAGGCCGGCGCCAGCGAGCCGACGATGCCCGGCAGCACGAGAATCAGCACGAACAGGCGGACGATCTGCACGACGGCAATTCGCGGAACGTCGGCGCGCTCTTCCACCGCGATCACGAGCACTGTGGACAGAGCGCCGGGGGCCGAGGCGAAGAAGGCGTCGCGCACCGACCATCCGCGCAAAACCGTCAGCGCCAGGCTGGAGCCCGCCATCAGCATCACCATCCCCACGCACAGCAGCGTCAGGCTGACCGGATAGGCCCCCAGCGCGTGCAGCGCGTCCGGCGTCACCGACACGCCAAGCGACACGCCGGCCATGAGCATGGCGACGTCCCGCACCTGTGGCAGCATGGGCGGCGCGATTCGCAGCCCGACCAGCAAGACGGTGATGGTCATCGGCCCCGCCAGCCACGGCGCGGGCACGTGCATGAGGCTGAACAGCCATCCGCCCAGCAATCCCGCCCCCAGCATCGCGATTTGCCCTGCGCCCGTGCGCAGGGCCTTGGTGATGTCAGGCGACATGGGGGAACCCGAAAAGGCGGAAAACCGGATCGTCAGGGGCGATGTTGACCTCGATCAATGCAGCCCAGCCGACCCGCCGTCAAATAATGTCCTCACGGTGAAGGTCGGTTCCACAGGGTCCTTGCGGACACGACGGAACGGTCCGCCGCCTCTCGCGAAATCGGCGGGCCGGCGTGCCTTCACATCGTACTCCATGGCGGATTCCGCCGTGGGCCGGGGCGCCCGGCACAGTCTCGGGGGAGCTGTGTCGGGCGCTTCCGTCCGTGCCCCCAGGCATCGGCGGAGATACAGATGCGCTCGCGGACCGGCGGCGCACTGGCGGCGAAGCCGCCAAGTCCCTCTGAACCGAGCCATCCTTGAAGAACCCAGGCCACAAGCGCCGAAGCCTCGCGCCTGACCGGTGGGTGCCGGCGACCTGAGCGGCTCGGGCTTTGCTCCGGAGAGTTGCCATCCTCCCCCCGCCTCCGGGATCGTCACCCACCGCAAACGAAAAACCCCGCCGGGCGGCGGGGTTCGGATCGTTCGGACGAGGGCCTTGAGCCTCGCCGTCAGCCTTCGCCGACGCGGCGCTCAGTGCGAGCCGGTGTACTGGCAGAGCCGGCAGACGTTGCAGATCGTCACCTCGTCGTGGCGGCCGTAGACGAGCAGGCCGTCGCGCTTGAGGTGCGAAAAGGCGCGGCTCACCGTCTCCAGCGTCAGGCCGAGATAGTCGGCGATCTCCTGGCGGGTCAGCGGCACGCGGATATTGGCCTGGTCGTTGCGCTCCGTTCGGCCCAGGCAGCCGGCGCCGCCCCGGCCGGGCACGATGCGCATCAGGAAGGTGGCGACGCGCTCGATGGCGGACTTTCGGCCGAGGAGCACGGCGTGATCGTGCATGGCGCAGAGCTGGGCCTTCATGCGCTCCGTGATGAGCTTCTGGAGCGAGGCCGAGCCATCCACGGCGTGGTGGTCGTAGGCGACGATGCGGGTGGGGCGCAGCGCCTCGGCGCAGCAATCGTGCGCCGGAGTGGTCGTGACGCCGAAGACGTCGCCTGGGCCGAGCAGCTCGATGATCTGGCGGCGTCCGTCCGGCAGCAGCTTGGACAGCATCACCGCGCCTTCGAGGATGACGTACACGTAGCGGGCGTCGTCGCCCTCGTCGAAAATCGTCGAGCGTTGCTCGAACTCGAGGTGCCGCGTGGCGCGGTCGAGCGGAGACGCGACGGCGCCGTCCCGCGAGAAGCCCAGCGTCCACCGGGCGTCATGCTTTGGCGGAACCCGATCGTTGTCGACGTGGTCGTGAGCAGGCCGGAAATCGAGGGACATGGGGGATACTCCGGAACCAGGGATAACGGGACGTCCGTCGCACCCAGGGGGGTTGTTCTCGGCAATTATCAATTCTTACCCTTTCGGATACCCGACGCCTATCCGGCATCGGACTTACGGGTTCCTACGGATGAACCGCTCCGCCGGGCGAAATTCCCGGCGCCTCACACCATCTGCGCGATGGTGTGGGGAGAGAGCGGCTTGCGCAGGATGTCAAAATTTCCGGCGACACCGGACAACTGCCGGTCGATCACCGATTGCGCCTGCCCGCTGATCGCGATGACGCGAGGCGGGTTCTTCAGGCCCATGAGCCAGCCGATGACCTTGGCGCCGCCGATGCCGGGCAGGAACAGGTCGACGATGATGGTGTCTGAGGCGGCCGGCGGCTCTCGCCCGAAGAAGCTCTCGGCGTCGCGGTACACGACGGCCTCGTGGCCAAGCCCCTTCATATACGTCTGCAAGGAGTCGCTGACGCCGGGGTCATCTTCGAGGATATGAACGGTCACGGAAGCGCCCAAGATGCCCACGCCACTCAGGAACGGGGAAACGTCTCCGGCGGCGCCACTATCAAACCGGCATCAACATAAGCCGGGCCGTAACGGCCTAGCTATCGGTAGCAATCCTGATGGCTGTCAATTTTGTATCCGGTTCCGAAATCTACACGACCATTAGTTGCGGCGCGCGTCCGAATACACGATTCGTACGAGATCGGCGGTGTTGCGCGCCCCCAGTTTTTCCATGATCCGGGCGCGGTGCACCTCGATGGTGCGCGGGCTGATGCCGAGCTGGCGCCCCGCCTCCTTGTTCGACGCGCCGAGCGCGATGCGCTCCAGCACCTCGCGCTCGCGCGGCGTCAACTGGTCCTCTCCCAGGAAGGGCGCGAGGATTGGGTCACCGGACTTCGGGCCGCCCCGGTTGGCGCGCGCCTCCAGCGCCTCGCGCACCCGGGTGACGATGGTGTCGGCGTCGAACGGCTTCTCCAGGAAGTCGTGGGCGCCGTGCTTGATGGCCTCCACCGCCATGGGGATGTCGCCCTGGCCGGAAATCATGAACACCGGCGCGCCGAAGTTCACGCCGAGTTCGTTCAGCACGTCGAGGCCAGAGCGTCCGGGCATGTGGACGTCCAGCAGCACGCATTCCGGAGAGCGTGTGCGGATCGCCGCCAGGAAGGCCGCTCCGTCTGGAAACACGGAGACGCGGAACCCTTCGAGCTCGAACACGACGCGCAGTGCGTCCCGCACCGAGGGGTCGTCGTCGACCACGAAGATCTCGCTGTCTTGGTTTGCCATTCCCTATGCCCTGCGTTCCTGCATCGTCCCCGGGCCGGCGAGCCGTCAGGCTCCGGCCTTCCCGGCGGCGACGTCCCCGACCTTGTCCTCGTCATCGTCCTGCGATACGGCGGACGTCACCGGCAGATGCAGCGTGAAACTCGCTCCGCGGCCGTTGCCTCCGGGTTCAACCGTGAGATCTCCCGCATGGTTCTGGGCGATTGTTCGTGAAATGGAAAGTCCCAATCCCATTCCGGTCCTTTTCGATGTCGAAAAGGCCTTGAAAAGCGTAGGTACAACGCCGGGATTCAGGCCAGGGCCATTGTCCGATACCGTCACGGTTAGCATGTCTCGTACGCGTGCAGTGCGGATCGTGACTGTCGGGCCGGGACGATCGCGCACCGCCTCGAAGGCGTTGCGCAGCAAGTTCACCACGATCTGCTGGATCTGCACGGGGTCGACGACCGCCGAGGGCAGGTTCTCGCCGTAGTCGCGCTCGATGCGCGGCGGCAGGCGCTGGCCGAGCAGCGTCAGCTCGACCGCCTCGTCGACCACTGCGTTGAGGTCGACGGCCCGTCGGTGAGGGTCGCGCTTCTCGACGAAGTGCCGCATGCGGCTGATGATGTTGCCCGCCCGCTCGGCCTCGTGGACGGCCTTGTCCAGCACCTGGCGGAAGCTGTCGCCCGGGACGACCTGGTTCTCTTGGGCGCGGGCCAGGGTGCGGGTCGCCGCCTGGAGGTAGAGCATGATGGCGGTCAGCGGCTGGTTCAGCTCGTGCGCGAGCGCCGCGCCCATCTCGTCCATGGCCGAGACCCGCGCGATATGAACCAGGTCGGCCTGCAACTCGTTGACGCGCCGCTCCTGCTCCTTGCGCGGCCGCAGGTCGCGGATGATGCCGATGAACTGCCGCCCGTCGGGCGTGAACGCCTCGCCGACCGAGAGCTCCACCGGAAACTCCGTGCCGTCGCGGTGGATGGCATGCACCTCGCGCCCGATTCCGATGATCTTGCGATGGCCGGTGCGCAGGAAATTATCGATGTAGCCTTCGTGACGGTCGGCGTAGCCCGTCGGCATGATCATGCGGACGTTTTGGCCGATCGCCTCCTCCGGCGTGTAGCCGAACAGCTTCTCGCAGGCCTTGTTGAAGACAAGGATCTCCCCGCGCTCGTTGATGACGAGGATCGCATCGACAGCGGTGTCCAGCACGCTCGCGAGACGAGCGTCCGAGACAGAACCGGCTTCGGGGGATCCTGTCATGGTGCTATCGCTCATGACACCAGCCCGTCCATTGGCTTCAATGAACACGCCCCGCGCGTCCGGCGCAACACGCAAATGCCTCAGCGCCCGAGGGCGAGCGCCAGACGGCGCGCCGCCTCGGCGATGTCGGCGGGATTTCGCGCGAAGCACAGGCGCATGTAGGATTCGCCGCCGGCCCCGAACGCCGTGCCCGGCGCGAGCCCGACATTCGCCTCGTCGATGAGCCGTAGCGCCAGCCGCCGCGTATCCGGCTCTCCCTCCACCGAGAAGAACAGGTAGAACGCCCCCGCCGGCTCCGCGAAGCGGACGCGGCCGGTCGCCGCGAGCGTCGGACAAAGGATGTCGCGGCTCTGGCGCGCCTTGTCCTTCTGCAGGGCGATGAACGATTCGCCGCCGGCGATCGCCGCCGCGGCCGCGCGCTGAACGAAGGTGGCGACGCCGGAGGCGGAATACTGCATCAGGTTCTCGACCGTCTGGCCGAGCGCCGGGTCGCATTCCAGCCAGCCGACGCGCCAGCCGGTCATGGCCCAGTTCTTGGACAGCGTCTGGACGAAGAGAATGCGGTCGCGTTCGTCCATGATGTCGTGGAACGACGGCGCGCGGTCTCCCTCGTAGACGAAGCGGCCGTAGATCTCGTCGGCGACGATCCACAGCCCGTGGCGGCGCGCCAGGGCCAGGATGGCCTCCAGCTCGGATCGCGTCGCCGTCCAGCCCGTCGGATTGGCGGGTGAGTTGACGACGATGACCCGGGTGCGTGGCGTCACGGCGTCGGCCAGTCGGTCGATGTCGAGGAACCAGCCGCCCTTGGCGCGGGCGGGGTCGAGCGTCATCGGCACCTCGACCGGGGTCGCGCCGGAGACGCCGAGCGCGCCGACGAAGTTGGGCCAGGCCGGCGAGGGCACCAGCACCTCGTCGCCGGCGCCGGCGACCATGCGAAGCGCCATTTGCAAGGCGTGCATGCCGCCGATCGAGACATAGAAGCGCTCGGGATCGTAGGGCTTGCCGAACAGCGGCCCGTACACGCCCGTCATGTAGCGGGCGATGGTCTCGCGCAGGTCCGGAATGCCGCGCTGCCAGGTGTAGAAGGTTTCGCCGGCGTCGAGCGACGCCTTGGCCGCGTCGACGATGAAGCCGGGCGTGGGCAGGTCGCCCTCGCCCACCCAGAGCGGGATCAGCCCCTGGCGGCCGCGCCCGTAATTGGCGACCTCGACGATGCCGCTCTCCGGCGCGCCGCGCGCCTCCGGGCGGATCAAATCGAGAAGCGAAGGTGCGTTGTCGCGGTCAAGAAGGGCGTCGAGGGTCATGTCCGTCACGGCGTTTGCGCTGGATTAGCGGGCTCTTGTGTCACGAGGACGATGGCCCGTCTTCTGAATTCTGCGCAACCCCGCCGGCCGGCCCTGGCGCCCCGCCCTTCAGCGCCGCACGGCGAGCAGGTCGCGGATCTCGGTCAGCAGCTCCTCGGTCTTGCTGGCCGGGGGCGCGTCGGGCGCCAGCGCCTGGAGGCGCAGCCGGTTGATGCCCTTCACGACCAGGAAGAGAACCCAGGCGATGATGAGGAAGGTGACGACCACGGTGAGGAAGTTGCCGTACCCGAGCACCGCGCCCGCCTTCTTGGCGTCACCATAGGACATGCCCGTCTTCACCGCGCTGGACAGGGGCAAATAGTAATTCGAAAAGTCGAGGCCGCCGGTGAGCGCTCCGATGATCGGCATGATGAGGTCGCTGACGATGGATTCGACGATTCTGCCGAACGCCGCGCCGATGATGACGCCGATGGCGAGATCGACGACATTGCCCTTCATCGCGAAGTTCTTGAATTCCTGAAGCATCGCCCGTCCCTCTCCCTGGTCCCCGAATAGCGGAGGATGACAACCTAGGGTTTTGGTCCGGGCCCACGAATGTCAAGCAGGAACGGCGGCGTCGCTCGGCCGGAGGGCGCGCGTCTTTCGCCCGGCCGGGAAGAACGGTAAAGTTTTCCCGCAATTCCGAGGGGGACGCGGATGTTGGCGGGTTGGTCGGTCGTCCTGGCCGCGTTGGCGTATCTTTGCGCGCTCTTCGCCGTCGCCCATTACGGCGACACGGCGGGCCGCAGGTGGATGGCCGGCCCGGCTCGCGCCACGATCTACTCGCTCGCCCTCGGCGTCTACTGCACGTCCTGGACGTTCTTCGGTTCGGTCGGTTCCGCGTCGCGCTCCGGGCTCGACTTCGTGGCCATCTATATCGGCCCGATGATCGTGCTCGGGCTGGGCCTGCCGCTTCTGAGGCGGGTGGTGCGGCTTGCCAAATCGCAGAACATCACCTCGATCGCCGACTTCGTGGCCTCGCGCTACGGCAAGAGCCAGCGCGTGGCGGCGCTCGTCAGCCTGATCGCGGTGATCGGCTCGGTGCCCTACATCGCGCTGCAGCTCAAGGCGGTGGCCACCTCGCTGACGACATTGCTCGACGTGATCGAGCCGGGCGGCGTCACGCGCACGATTCCGGTGGTCGGCGACATCGCCCTGTTCATCGCGCTGGTGCTGGCCGGCTTCGCGATGGCGTTCGGGACGCGCTACGTCGATGCCACGGAGCACCAGGACGGGTTGATGCTGGCGGTCGCGATGGAATCGCTCGTCAAGCTCGTCGCGTTCATCGCCGTCGGGCTGTTCGTCACGTTCGGCCTGTTCGACGGCTTCGGCGACATCGTCGCCAAGGTCGCGGCGAGCCCGCATCTCCAGCCGCTGACCGACCGCAGCGCCGGCTGGCAGCCCGTGCTGGTGACGACGCTGCTTTCCGGCCTCATCATCATGCTGCTGCCGCGGCAGTTCCACGTGATGGTGGTCGAGAACCGCGACGAGGGCGACACGCGCCGCGCCTCGTGGATGTTCCCCAGCTACCTCGTGCTCATCAACCTGTTCGTCATCCCGATCGCGCTCGGGGGCGACCTGCTGCTGCCACCCGACGCCGACCGCGACATGACGGTGCTGGCGCTGCCGCTCTCGCAGGGCAAGCAGCTCCTGGCCCTGATCGCCTTCATCGGCGGCCTGTCCGCCGCCACCGCCATGGTCATCATGGAGTCGGTGGCGCTGGCGGTGATGATCTCCAACGACCTCGTGATGCCGGTGCTGCTGCGCCGGCGCGCGCTGTCGCGCGGTTTCGGCTCCGGAGACATGGGCGGCCTGCTGCTGATCATCCGCCGGGTCGCGATCCTCGCTTTGCTGCTGCTGGCCTATCTCTACTACGAGAACATGGGCACGGCCGCGCTGTCGTCCATCGGCCTGATCTCGTTCGCGGCGATCGCGCAGATCGGGCCGTCCTTCTTCGGAGGGCTGTTCTGGCGGCGCGGCAACGCGCTGGGCGCGACCGCGGGCCTTGCCTCCGGCCTGCTCGTCTGGGCGGTGATGCTTCTGGTGCCGAGCCTGGCGGGCGACGACTGGACGCAGGCGATCCGCGCCGTGTGGGGCGACGCCTCCCCCGGAGACGGGTTCGGGTTCGGAACCGCCGAGATCATGCACGGCGCGCTGTGGAGCCTCGCCATCAACACCACGGCCTATGTCGCCTTCTCGCTCGCCCGCACGGCGACGCCGATCGAGCGCCTGCAGGCCAGCGCCTTCGTGTCGCCCGAGATGCCGGTGATGGCGCAGACCTTCCGGCTGTGGCGCACCAGCGTGTCGGTCGAGGAGCTGCGCCACACCGTGGCCCGCTATCTCGGGCGGGAGCAGACCGAGGCCTCGTTCGACGCCTTCGCGCGCAGTCGCGGCCTGGTGCTGGAACGCAACCAGGACGCCGACATCCACCTGCTGCGCTTCGCCGAGCACCTGTTGGCCTCGGCCATCGGCGCGTCCTCGTCGCGGCTCGTGCTGTCGCTGCTGCTGCGGCGGCGCAACGTCACCAAGAAGGCCGCGCTGAAGCTGCTCGACGATGCCTCGGCGGCCATCCAGTACAATCGCGACCTGCTGCAACACGCGCTCGACCACGCCCGCCAGGGCATCACCGTGTTCGATCGCGACCTGCGGCTGATGTGCTGGAACCGCGAGTTCCAGCAGCTCTTCGAGCTTCCTGTCGAGATGCTCCATGTCGGCGTCGGGCTCGACGACATCATCCGCTTCAACGCCGAGTCCGGCGCCTATGGAGAGGGCAATCCGGACGAGTTCATCACGACGCGGCTGGAGAGCTTCGTCAACGACATGGAGCCGGTGCGCCTGCGCCTGCACTCCAACGGCAAGGCCATCGAGATCCGCTCCGCCCACATGCCGGACGGCGGCATCGTGACCACCTACACCGACATCACCGCAACGGTGGAGGCGGAAGAGGAACTGGAGCGCGCCAACGAGACCCTGGAGCGGCGCGTGCGCGAGCGGACCGAGGAATTGCTGCGCCTCAACGGCGAACTCGAACGCGCCAAGGCGGAGGCCGACGAGGCCAACCTGTCCAAGACGCGTTTCCTGGCGGCCGCCGGCCACGACATTCTTCAACCGCTGAACGCGGCGCGCCTCTACGCCACCTCCCTGCTGGAGCGCGACCGCGCGGCGGGTGACTGCACGCTCGCCCAGAACGTCGACGCCTCGCTGGAGGCGGTCGAGGAAATCCTCGGCGCGCTGCTCGAAATCTCGCGCCTCGATTCCGGGACGATGAAGGCGGAGCTCACCAGCTTCCGCATCGAGGAAATCCTGAACCAGCTCAAGCTCGAGTTCGAGCCGATCGCCAAGGCCAAGGGACTGAGGCTGGTGTTCGCGCCGTGCTCGCTGACGGTGCGCTCGGACCGGCGGCTGCTGCGCCGACTTTTGCAGAACCTCGTGTCCAACGCGATCAAGTACACGCCGCAGGGGCGCGTGCTGGTCGGCTGCCGCCGCCTCGACGGTCGCCTGCGTGTCGAGGTGTGGGATACCGGGCTCGGCATCCCGACCTCGAAGCAGAAGGCGGTGTTCCGCGAATTCCAACGCCTGGATCAGGGCGCGCGCGTGGCGCGGGGTCTCGGGCTCGGCCTGTCCATCGTCGAGCGGCTAGGGCGTGTGATGAACCATCGGGTCCGGCTCGCCTCGACGGTCGGCAAGGGCTCGATGTTCTCGGTCGAGGTTCCGACCGCCGCGCCGCAGCCGGCCATGGCGGCGCAGCGGCAGGCCGCCCCCAGCGTCGGCGCGCCGCTCAACGGCCTCGCCGTGCTGTGCATCGACAACGAGCCGTCCATCCTGCACGGCATGATGACGCTTCTGTCCGGCTGGGGCTGCGAGGTGATCACAGCCGCCAGCCTGTCCGAGGCGCGCGCCGCGCTCGACGGCAGAGGCCCGCCGGACGTGATCGTCGCCGACTATCACCTGGACGACGGCGACGGGCTCGCCGCCATCGCGGCGCTGCGCGGCGATTTCAACCTCGCCGTGCCGGCCGTTCTGCTCACCGCCGACCGCACCCTCGCCGTGCGCGACGCGGCGGCGGAGCACTCCGCCCACGTGCTCAACAAGCCGCTCAAGCCGGCCGCCCTGCGCGCCTTGCTGGCGCAGTGGCGCACCCGCCTCGCCGCCGCGGAGTAGGCAACTTTCTAGGCCGCCAGACGCCCCGCCGCGAAGCGGCCGTAGAAGGTGTCGCCTTTCGCCGCCATGTCGCGCAGCAGGCGGCCGGGCGCGAAGCGCGGGCCGTGGCGCTCGGCCAGCCGGTCGCACATCGCCACGAAGGCCGGCGCGCCCATGAAGTCGATCCACGACAGCGCGCCGCCCGTGAAGGGCGCGAAGCCGAAGCCGAGGATCGAGCCGACATCGGCCTCCCTCGGGTCGGTGACGATGCCCTCCTCGACCGTGCGCGCCGCCTCCACCGCCTGGGCGGCGAGGAAGCGCTGCTTCATCTCGTCGACGTCCAGCGCATCGGGGTCGAGGCGGGTCGGCTGCAGGTCCGCGAGTCCCGGCCACAGGGATTTCGGCCCCTTCTCGGGATAATCGTAGAAACCCTTGCCGTTCTTGCGGCCGAGCCGCCCCTGGGTCTCCACCATCGTGACCAGAAGCCGCTCCTGCACCGGATCGACCGCCTTGTCGCCGAGCTGCGCCTTGGTCGCGCGCACGATGCGCAGCGCCAGGTCGAGCGCGACTTCGTCGTTGAGCGCGAGCGGGCCGACGGGCATGCCGGCCATGCGCGCCACGTTCTCGATCATCGCCGGAGGCACGCCCTCGGCCAGCATCAGATGACCTTCGCGCACGTAGTTGGTGACGCAGCGATTGGCGAAGAAGCCGCGCCCGTCATTCACCACAATGGGCGTCTTGCGGATGGCGCGCACGAAGTCGAGCGCCGTCGCCAGCGCCGTGTCGCCGGTCTGCTTGCCGAGGATCACTTCGACCAGAAGCATCTTCTCCACCGGCGAGAAGAAGTGGATGCCGATGAAGCGCTCAGGGCGGGCCGAATGGGCGGCCAGCCCGGTGATCGGCAGGGTCGAGGTGTTGGAGGCGAGCACCGCCTCCGGCCCGATCGCCGCCTCGACCCGCGCGATGGTCTCGGCCTTGACCTTGGGGTCCTCGAACACGGCCTCGATCACCAGGTCGCAGCCGGCGAGCGCCGCGTAGTCCGCCGTCGGCTGGATGCGCGCCAGCAGCGCGTCGCGGTCGGCCGTTTTGGCGCGGCCCTTCATGATCTGCTCGGTCATCGCCTTGTGGGCGTGCGCCTTGCCCTTTTCCGCCGTCTCCGCGTCGCGGTCGACCAGCACCACCTCGATGCCGGCGCCGGCGGCGACGTAGGCGATGCCGGCGCCCATGAAGCCGGCCCCGACCACGCCGACGCGGCGCGGCGTGGACGGGGGCGCGGCCGGCGGCCGGCGCGCGCCCTTGTTCAGCTCCTGCAGCGACACGAACAGTGTGCGGATCATCGCCGCCGCCTCGCGGCTGCGCAGCACGCGCGCGAACAGCCGGCTCTCGACGCGCAGGGCCTGGTCCATCGGCAGCTGCAGACCGTCATGTACGGCCTGGAGGATGGCCTTCACCGCCGGGTAGTTATCCTGCGTCTCGCGGCGGTAGATGGCGTTGGCGGCGGGCCAGATCATCATGCCCTGGGGAGAGTAGACGCGGCCGGACGGCGGGCGGAACTTCTCGTCATCCCACGGAGCGACCGGCGAACCGCCGTCGCGGATCCACGCCTTGGCCCGCTCGACGATCTCCGCGCGCGGCGCCACGTCGTGGACCAGCCCCATCGACCGGGCGGCGGCGGGGCGGATCTGCTCGCCCTTGAACAGCATCTGCAAGGCGTCGCCGGTCGGCATCAGGCGCGCGACGCGCTGCGTTCCGCCCGCGCCGGGGAACAGCCCGACCTTCACCTCCGGCAGGCCGACGCGCGTCGAGGCGTCGTCGCTGACGACGCGGCGGTGGCACGACAGCGCCAGCTCGAACGCGCCGCCGAGGCAGACGCCGTGAATGGCGGCCGCGAACGGCTTGCCGCACGTCTCCAGCCGCCGGTACAGCAGCGTGAGCCGGCGCGACTCCTCGAACACGACGCGCGTCGCTTCGGCCTCGCCGCGCTCGCGCGCCAGCGTCTCGAACGTCGCGCGCAGGCCCTGGAGCATGGTGAGGTCGGCGCCGCCGGAGAAGCTCTCCTTCCCCGACACGATGACGCAGCCGCGGATCGCGGCGTCGGCCGCGACGCGCTCGACGATGCGCCCCAGCTCGTCCATCACCTCCAGGGTGATGACGTTCATCGAGCGGCCGGGGGAGTCCCAGGTGGCGACTGCGACGCCGTCCGCGTCGGTCTCGAAGCGGAAATGCACGAGGTCCATGGTGTCGCCTCCCGGCATCAGACGCGCTCGATGATGGTCGCGGTGCCCATGCCCGCGCCGATGCACAGCGTCACCAGCGCGGTCGCGCCGCCGGTGCGCTCCAGCTCGTCGAGCGCTGTCCCGAGCAGCATCGCGCCGGTCGCGCCGAGCGGATGGCCCATGGCGATGGCCCCGCCGTTCGGGTTCACCCGGGCGGGGTCGAGCTCGAAGGCCTGCAAGTAGCGCAGCACGACGGCCGCGAACGCCTCGTTGACCTCGAACAGGTCGATGTCGCCGATCTCCATGCCGGCGCGCCGCAAAACCTTGCGCGTCACGTCCACCGGGCCGGTGAGCATCAGGGCCGGCTCCGAGCCGATATTGGCGAAGGCCCGGATGCGGGCGCGCGGCGTCAGGCCAGCCGCCCGGCCGGCCTCCGCGCTGCCGACGAGCACCGCCGACGCGCCATCGACGATGCCGGACGAGTTGCCGGCGTGGTGGACGTGCGCGACGCGCTCGACCTCGGGATGGGCCTGGATGGCGACGGCGTCGAAGCCGCCCTGCTCGCCCATCATGGCGAAGGCCGGCTTCAGCGCGGCGAGCGACTGCATGTCGGCCTGCGGCCGCATGTGCTCGTCGCGGGCCAGCAGCACGATGCCGTTGACGTCCTCGACCGGCGCCACGGCGCGCGCGAAGCGGCCTTCGTCCCAGGCGCGCGCGGCGCGGCGCTGGCTCTCGACGGCGTAGGCGTCCACCTGGTCACGGCCGAAGCCGTATTTGGTCGCGATGAGATCGGCGGAGACGCCCTGCGGCATGAAGTAGGACTTGATGGCGATGGCCGGGTCCACCGGCCACGCGCCGCCCGACGCGCCGATGCCGACGCGGCTCATGGATTCGACGCCGCCCGCCACCGCCATGTCCTGCTGGCCGGCCATCACCTGCGCCGAGGCGAAGTTCACCGCGTCGAGACCGGAGGCGCAGAAGCGGTTGATCTGCACGCCCGGCACGCCATCGCCATAGTCCGCCGCCAGCGCGGCGGCGCGCGCGATGTCGCCGCCCGCCTCGCCCACCGGATCGACACAGCCGAGCACGACGTCGTCGACAAGCCCGGGGTCGAGCCCGTTGCGTTCGCGCAGCGTCCGCAGCACGTGCGTGGCGAGGCCGAGCGAACTCACCTCGTGCAGGGCGCCGTCCGGCTTGCCGCGCCCGCGCGGCGTGCGCACATGGTCGTAGATGAAGGCGTCGGCCATGTCGTTCCCTCCGTGTGCCCCGCCCGAGTCGTCGGCTAAAACTGCTCGGGCCGCAAGGCCATCGTCGCGCGCGACCCGGCGGCGACACGCGCCAGACGCAGCGCGGTCTCGGGCATGACGCGCTCCATGAAGAAGCGCCCGAGCGCCAGCCGCGCCTGCCCCTCCGGCGAGGCCGCCAGCTCCGGGTCGGCGAGCGTGGCCTGCGCCATCAGCCCCCACATGTAGCCCAGCGCCACGCGGCCGAAGAGGTGCATGTAGTCGGTCGCCGCCGCCCCCGCCTCGTCCGGGTTGGCCGGCGCGTTGCGCATCAGCCAGAGCGTCGCCTGCTGGAGGTGGTCGAGGCCGGCGGCCAGCGGCGCTGCGAAGGGCTTCAGCCCCTCGTCCACGGCGTGGGCCTTGGCCCAGCCCGAGAGCTCGGCGAAGAAGGCCATGGCGGCCCGGCCGCCGTCCTTGGGCAGCTTGCGGGCCACGAGGTCGAGCGCCTGGACGCCGTTCGTGCCCTCGTAGATCATGGCGATGCGGGCGTCGCGGACGAACTGCTCCATGCCCCATTCGGCGATGTAGCCGTGACCGCCGAACACCTGCTGCGCCGCGACCACGTTGTCGAAGCCCATGTCCGTCAGCACACCCTTCACCACGGGCGTCAGCAGGCCGAGCCGGTCCTGCGCGTCGCGCGCCTGCACGGCGTCGTCGGAGCGGTGCGCGACGTCGCTTTGCAGCGCGGTCCACACCACCAGCGCCCGCGCCGCCTCGTTGAAGGAGCGGATGCCCATCAGCGCGCGGCGGACGTCGGGGTGGACGATAATGGGGTCGGCCGCCTTGTCCGGCTCCGCCGGGCCCGTGGGGGCGCGGCCCTGGCGCCGCTCGCGCGCATAGGCGGCGGCGTTCTGGTAGGCGACCTCGGACAGGGCGAGGCCCTGGATGCCGACCACCAGCCGCGCCTCGTTCATCATCACGAACATGGCGTTCAGGCCGCGATTCGCCTCCCCCACCAGCCAGCCGGTCGCGTCGTCGTAGTTCATGACGCAGGTGGCGTTGCCGTGGATGCCCATCTTGTGCTCGAGCGCGCCGCACGACACGCCGTTGCGCGCGCCGGGCTCGCCGTCCGGGCCGGGGACGAACTTCGGCACGACGAACAGCGAGATGCCGCGCGTGCCCTCCGGCCCCCCGTCGATGCGCGCGAGCACGAGGTGGACGATGTTGTCGGCGAGGTCGTGGTCGCCCGCCGAAATGAAGATCTTGGTTCCGGTGATCCGGTAGGAGCCGTCCGTCTGGGGCGTGGCGCGCGTGCGGATGAGCCCGAGATCCGTGCCGCAATGCGGCTCGGTGAGGTTCATCGTGCCGCTCCACTCGCCCGCCACGAGCTTCGGCAAATAGAGACGCTTCTGCGCCTCGTCGCCGTGCCGGGCGAGCGCGGCGATCGTGCCCATCGTCAGACCGGCATACATGCCGAGCGAGACGTTGGCGGAGGCCGTGTACTCGTTCATCATCGTGCTGAGCACGAACGGCAGGCCCTGGCCGCCGAACGCCGGATCGGCCGAAAGGCCCATCCAGCCGCCGCGCGCATATTCGCGGTAGGCGTCGGCGAAGCCGTCCGGCGTGCGCACCGAACCGTCCTCCCCGCGACGGCAGCCCTGAAGGTCGCCGACCCGGTTGAGCGGCTGCAGCACTTCCTCGCAGAGCCGCGCGCCCTCGCGCAGGATGGCTTCGACGACGTCCGGCGTGGCGTCCGCGAATCCCCGCAGGCCGGCGTGGCGCTCCATGCGGAAGACGTCGCGCAGCAGGAACAATGTGTGGTCGACCGGGGCCCTGTAGCTCGGCATGGCGTGCTCCCGCTCCAACAGATAGTTCATAAATAAACAGTGCGCCCAAAGGTTCAAGCGTGGGCCCGCCTCGGTGACGGAGTGGCCGCGCGAAGATTGATGAAAGTGAAACGCCCAAGCCGTGGCTTAACGGCTTATTTACCGTAACGGGGAACAGTTGGAGGCAGCGATTCAGCCGGATGGCCCGTCACCCGGGACATCCCGGCGGCATCCCCGCCGGCCGGCTGGCCGGTCCTCCAACGGCCAGGCACGCCATGCCCTCCGACACGAGCGCGACCATGAAGCAGGGGGTTCCCTGGAGCGTGAAAGGGGTCGGACCGGACGCCCGGGACGCCGCCAAGGAAGCCGCCCGCCGCGCCGGCATGACACTCGGGGAATGGCTCAACACGATGATCGCGCGCAAGGCTGTCGAGACTCACGATCCCGCCGCCGGCGACACCCTGTCCAAGCTGATCGAGCGCCTCGAGCCGACCCGTCCCGCCGCCCCGCCCGCGCCCGCCGACGTGGAGGCGCGCATCGAGGCCGCGACCGCCGAGGGCCGCCGCAGGGTCGAGGCGGTGGAGGAGAAGACCGCCGCCGCCCTCAAGTCGCTGATGGGCTGGGTCGAGCGCAGCGATACGCTGCTGCGGCACGACATCGGCGGCGTCGCCGCCGCGCAGGAACGCATGACGAGCGCGGTGCGTGAGGCGCTGGCGCTGGTGGTCGCGCGCCTCGACGCCGTCGAGCGCCGCGCCGACAGCACCGGCGAATCCGCCCTGTTGCGTGAAGCCTTCGCCGCGCTGGAAGCCCGCCTCGACACGCTGGACGCGCAGGCGCGCGCCGGCGAACTGCCGCCCAGGCTCGCCGACAATCTCGCCGACCTCGAACGCCGCCTGACCGCGCTGGCCGGACGGATCGACGCCGAGCGTCCGCCGTCGGCGGCCTCTCCCGCCGCGCTCGATGCGGTGCTGGCCCGTCTGCCCGACCCGCAGGAAGCCGAGGCGCGCGACGCCCGCACCGCCTCGGCGCTCGACCGAATCCAGCAGGACATCGCGGAGCTCCTGGCCCGCCCCGCGCCCGAAGGCGTGACCTCCGACGACGTCCTCGACGGGCTCGCCGGCCTCGCAGCCGCGGTACGCGACATCGACCCCGGCCCCCGCCTCGACGCCGTGCAGGCCGAGCTGGCCGCTCTCGGCGGGCGCATCGACCACGCCGGCGACCTGCGCCCCGACCTCGACGAACTGCGCCGCGACCTCGTCGCAAGGCTCGACCGGCTCGCCGAGCCACGGCCGATGCCCGAGCTGGAGAGCCTGCGAGCCTCCCTCGCCGCCGTTGTCGCCGCCGTGCGCGCC
Organism: Alsobacter ponti; assembly: GCF_024294805.1. GTDB lineage: Bacteria > Pseudomonadota > Alphaproteobacteria > Rhizobiales > Beijerinckiaceae > Alsobacter > Alsobacter ponti. The sequence goes on along the minus strand of NZ_JANCLU010000016.1, from coordinate 83,653 downwards.
AACGCCCCCGACGGACGGCTCGACGCCATCGCCGACGAGCTGCGCGCACTGCGAGCCGCGGTTCCGGCCGCGGCCGCCCCTGGCGCGCCCGGCCCGGACGAGCTGGTCGACATCCGCCAGCGGCTCGACGACATCGCCGCCAGGCTGAACGACCGCGACGACGAGACCCGAGTCGCGCAGCTGATCCGCTCCGAGATGCAGGAGCGCATGACGGCGCTGCAGGACATCCTGGCGAAGAGCGCCGAGCCGGCGCTGCGCCGCGACGACGTCGAGCAACTCGTCGACACGCTCGCCCAGCGCATCGAGCAGGGCCAGCGCAGCGAAGGCGAGATCGCCCGCCGCGCCCTGGCCGCCCTTGAGCGCAACATCGTCGCCGCCGTCGGCGGCCCGCGCGGCGAAACCGCCTCGCCCGAACAGTCCGCGAGCCTCGAACAGCGCCTCGGCGAACTGGCGCAGCGCATCGACGCGCTGTCGGAGAGCCAAGACCACTCCAGCCTCGACGGACTGCGGGACCGCCTCGACGCGGTTCATGCCATGGTCGGGGACGCGCTGCGCGCCACTCCCGACCTCGGCCGCATCGAGGCGCTGGTCCGCGAACTGGCCCAGAAGGTCCACGGCGCGCCGCGCGTCGAGACGGCCGAGCGTCCGGTCCCCACCGCGCCCGGCGCGATGACCGTCGCCGAGAAGATCGCCGCCGCCGCGGCCGCCGCGCAGACGGCGCGCGCCATCGGCGCGGACCTGCCGCGCCGGCATGGCCTGGGAGAGGACGTGCGCTTCGAGTTCGGCGCGTCCCGGCCGCTGATGGCCCGCGCGCCGGAGGCCGGCCCGGCGACGCCGGAATTCATCGCCGCCGCGCGCCGCGCCGCGCAGACGGCTCAGGACTCCAAGGGCGACGCGCCGGGCGCGGAGAGCGAGCCGGCCTCCGGCGAGACCGGCGGCAAGGGCCTGCGGCCGACGCTGCTTGTCGGGGCCGGCATCCTCGCGCTGGCGCTGGGCAGCCTCGGCTACGGCTATCTCGGCACGCTGATGCGGCAGGGGGATACCGGCGCGCCGGTGGCCCGCAACGAGATCACGGCCCCGGACTCCGGCTCCGCCGGCGTCGTTCCGGACCCCGAGACGGTGGGCGCGCTCGGCAGCGACGCGCAGTCGACACCGGCGCAGCCCGAAGCCGCGCCGCCGCCGAGCGTCAGCGACCTGCAGGCGGCGCTGATGTCCAAGGGCCTGTTGCGCGCCGCGCGAGCCGGCAATGCCGACGCGGCCTACGAGGTCGGCGTGCGGCTGGCCGACGGACAGGGCGTGCCGCGCGACGCGCGCTCCGCCTTCAAATGGTTCGAATACGCCGCCGAGCTCGGCCTCGCGCCGGCGCAGTATCGGGTCGGGGCGGCGCTCGAGAAGGGGGTCGGCGTCAACGCCGACCCGACGCAGGCCAAGGCTTGGTATCTGCGCGCCGCCGAGAAGGGCCATCTGCGGGCCATGCACAATCTCGGGGTGCTGTTCGCGGACGGAGCGGGCGCCGCGCCCGACTACGCGGCGGCGGCGCAGTGGTTTCGTCGCGCCGCCGATCTCGGCCTGCGCGACAGCCAGTACAACCTCGCTATCCTGACGGCGCGCGGCATCGGCGGGCCGCAGAACCTGGCCGAGGCCTGGACGTGGTTCGCGCTCGCCGCCGCGCAGGGCGACGACGACGCGGCCCGCAAGCGCGACGAGGTCGGCGCGCGGCTGGACGCCGCCACGCTGGCCCGCGCCAAGGCCGCCCTCGCCGAGTTCAAGCCGCGGCCGGTGGAGCGCGCGGCCAACGATGTGACGCCGCCTCAGGGCGGATGGGACGACGTCGCCGGCGGAGCGGCCAAGCCGCGCTCCTGACGTGACAGGCGACCATCGGGCACGGCAGGGCCGTTCGGCGGTTGACGCCGGGCGGCCGCCGACGTTCGATGCGCGCCGAACGCTTGCCGCGCTTCCGCTTGGGAGCGCCCCGAACGACCCCTGACGGCCCGGAGCCGCGCGCCCCGGACGGAGGTTGACGCCGTGCAGATCTACCTGCCCATCGCGGAACTGCCGGTCAGCGTGTTCCTGATCCTGGGGCTGGGGGCGGCGGTCGGCTTCATCTCGGGCATGTTCGGGGTCGGTGGCGGCTTCCTGATGACGCCGCTGCTGATCTTCGTCGGCATCCCGCCGGCGGTGGCGGTGGCGACGGAGTCGGCGCAGATCGCCGCCTCGTCGATGACCGGCGCTCTGGCCTACTGGCGCAGGCGCGCCCTCGACTTCAAGCTCGGGTCGGTGCTGCTGGTGGGGGGCATCGTCGGCACGTTCCTTGGCGTCGCCTTCTTCAACGCGATGCGGCGGGTCGGCCAGCTCGACCTCGTGATCGTGCTGTCCTACGTCACGCTGCTTGGCTCGGTGGGCGGCATGATGCTGTTCGAGAGCGTGCGCGCCATCCTGCAGGTGCGCCGCGGCGCGCCGCCCCGGCTCAACCAGCCGGGCCACCATCCGTGGTATTTCGGCCTGCCGCTGCGCATGCGCTTCCACCGCTCGAAGCTCTACGCGAGCGTGATCCCGCTGATGGTGCTGTCGATCATCATCGGCTTCATCGGCGCGGTGCTGGGCATCGGCGGCGGCTTCCTCATGGTGCCGGCGCTGATCTACCTGTTCCGCGTTCCGACCGCCGTGGTCGTGGGCACGTCGCTGTTCCAGATCCTGTTCACGATGGTCGCCGCGACGATCCTGCATGCGGTGACGAACCAGTCGGTCGACATCATCCTCGCCATCCTGCTCGTCGTGGGCGGCGTGTTCGGCGCGCAGTTCGGCGCGCGCGCCGGGCAGAACATCAGGGGCGAGCACTTCCGCCTGCTGCTGGCCCTGATCGTGCTCGCCGTCGGCGTGCGCTTCGCCACCGAGATCGCCGTCAAGCCTGACGAGGTGTTCTCGCTCGGCCAGGTGGAGGTCCGCGGATGAGGCGCGCGCTGCGCATCGCGCTCGTCGCCACGGCGCTGCTGCCGCCGGCCGCCGCGGCGCGGGCCGAGACGCTGATCCTGTCGCTGTCGAGCCGGCGCGTGCAGATCACGCAGAGCTACACCGGCGCGGAACTCGTCATCTTCGGGGCCATCGAGCGCGACGCGCGCAGCGTGGCGCGGCCGGGGCCGTTCGACATCGTGGTCACGGTGAAGGGTCCGAGGGGCCAGACCGTGGTACGCGAGAAGACGCGCTTCGGCCCGATCTGGGTGAACCTGGAACAGCGCAAGTTCCCGCTGGCTCCTTCCACGCTTTCCGTGCTGTCGAGCCGCGACCTCGTCGACATCGCGCCGCCCGAGATGCAGAAGCGCTACGGCCTGGGCCTCGCCAACGCGCTCGGCGCGGACAACGCCGAACCGCGCTTCCGCGAAGCGCTGATCCGCCTCAAGCGCGAGCAGGGGCTCTATGTGGAAAACCCGCGTGACGTCACCTTCATCAGCGGCGACATCTTCCGCGCCCCGGTGCCGGTGGCCGACACCGCGCCGGTCGGGACCTACGAGGTGACGGTGTCGCTGATGTCCGGTGGGCTGGAGCTGACGCGCGAAAAGACAAGCTTCGAAGTGTCGAAAGCGGGCTTCGAGCAGACCCTGTCAACCGCGGCGCGCCAACATCCCTGGTTGTATGGAAGCATAACCGCTGCCATAGCTCTTGCCTTCGGGTGGCTTGCCAGTGTCATCTTCCGCCGCGACTGACGCGGCGGCGGACGGTAGCGCCGAAGCACGGCCGAAGGCGGCCGGGCAGCCAGAAGGAGCCTGACGTGCAGCAATATTCCGCCCTGCGCCGCGAGCCCGACCCGCGCGAAGACCGCGACATGCCGATGAGCGCGGCGGCGCTGGGCGTGGCGGGCGTGCTCCCCTTCGCGCTGCTGACGCTGGCCGCCATCTTCGAATACGACAGGCGGGTGGGCCTGGCGTCCGGCTCGGCGCGGGACTTCCTCGTTCTGTACGGCATCGTTATCGCTTCCTTCGTGGGCGGCATACGCTGGGGCGCCGCGATGCGGCACCCCGACCCGAAGGAGCGCGCGATGTTCTTCGCGATGTCCGTGCTTGCGCCCCTGTTCGCGTTCGCGATCCCGATCGTGACGCGCCCGCCGCACGACCTCACGCTGCTGATCCTGATCTTCCTGCTGCTCGGGTTCAGCGACGTGATGATGGCCCGCAAGGGCTCCGCGCCGGCGTGGTACGGCACGTTGCGCACCGTGCTGACGGGCCTCGTCGTGGCCATCCTGATCGTCGCGCTGGCGGTGCTGCCGCTCGAAACCGGCCTCTGAGGTCAGCGAGCCAGCCGGTCGCCGGCAATGGCGTAGACGCGCGCCTCGCCCAGCATGTGGGCTGTGAAGCCCGCCGGGAACAGCGGCCGGAAGGCCGCGTCCAGCAAGTTGAGCCCGCCGGCATAGGCCCCGAAGGCGGGCATGACGCAGCGCGCGCCATCCGACACGAAGCAGCGCCGGCGCACCGAGCGGCCGCTGAGGCGGACCTTGCCCGCCGGGTGCAGGTGGCCGGCGATCTCGGGCCCCGCGCCCGCCGGCCCCGGCTCGTGCCGCAGCGTCACGCCGCCCAGCGTGGCGCTGGCGCGCATCTCGCCGCCGAGCGCCGCGGGAATGACGGGATCGTGGTTGCCGGTCAGCCAGATCCAGTCCGCCCCGACCTGCATGGCGGAGAGCGAGGCGAGGTCGTCCGGGGCGATGCGCCGCAGCGCGCGACGGTCGTGCAGCGAGTCGCCCAGCACGATCACCGTGCGCGGCCGGTAGCGCAGCAGAACCAGCGACAGCGCCGCCAGAGTCTGGCGGGAATCGTAGGGCGGCAGCATCTGGCCGCGCTCGGCGAAGGCCGATCCCTTTTCCAGGTGCAGGTCGGCGACCAGCAGCGCCGACTCCTCCGGCAGGACCAGCGCGCCCGACGGGTCGGCGACGAAGTCGCGGCCCCCGACGCGCACGAGCCCGGTCACCGGCACGGCCTCGACCTCCACGCTGAATCCCGCCCGCGCATTCACGCCAGAGCCTCCTCCAGAAGCTCGGCCTCGGCGCGGGCCAGGATTTCCTCCGCCGCCTCGCCATAGACCGCCTCGCGCCCGATCTCCAGCATGACGGACACCGCCAGGGGAGACACGTGCTCCAGCTCCTTGTGCACGATCGCGCCCCTGATTCGGGAGAGCAACATGGCGAGACGCTTGAGATCGAGCAGGCCGGTGGCCGCATCGGCGCGCGTGGCGCGCAGCAGCACGTGGTCCGGCTCGTGCCGGCGCAGCACGTCGTAGACGAGGTCGGTCGACATGGTGACCTGCCGGCGCGTCTTCTCCTGGCCGGGGAAGCGCCGCTCGATCAGCCCGGCGATGATGGCGCAGTGGCGGAAGGTGCGCTTCATCAGCGCCGATTCCGCCAGCCATTCCTCGAGATCGTCGCCCAGCATATCCTCCGAGAACAGCTCGGCGAGCGTGACGCGGCCCTGCGCCAGCGCCGCGCCGACATCGGCGAGGCCCCATACCGCCAGGCCGTAATCGGTGGCGACGAAGCCGAGCGGCTTCAGCCGCGCGCGCTCCAGCCGGCGGGTCAGCAGCATTCCCAGCGTCTGGTGCGCCAGCCGGCCCTCGAAGGGGTAGCAGACGAGGTAATGGCGGCCGGCGCGCGGAAACGTCTCCACCAGCATTTCGTCGCGGCGGGGCAGCACCGACTTGCGCCGCTGCGTCTCCAGCCAGTCGGCCACGCCGCCCGGCATACGCCGCCACTGGCGCGGGTCGGCCAGCATGGCGCGCACGCGCTCGGCCAGGAAGGTCGAAAGCGGGAACTTGCCGCCGGCATAGGCTGGCACCTTGGGGTCCGTGCCCGGGCTGGTGCGCGAGGCCAGCACGTCGGTCTCGACGATGGCCTCGAACCGCAGCACCTCGCCCGCGAAGACGAAGGTGTCGCCGGGCGTCAGCGTCTCGGCGAAATATTCCTCCACCTCGCCGAGCACGCGCCCGGCGCGCAGCGGCGGCGCCGGCAAGCCCGGCGCGGCGCGACGCGCGCGGCCGAGCCGCACCTTCATCATCGGCTCCTCGACGATGGTGCCGACATTCATCCGGTATTGCTGGGCGAAGCGCGGATTGGCGACGCGCCACAGGCCGTCCTTGCCCCGCACGATCTTGGCGAAGCGGTCGTAGCTGCGCAGGGCGTAGCCGCCGGTGGCGACGAAGCCGACCACGCGGTCGAACTCCTCGCGCCCGAGCCGCGCGTAGGGCGCGGCGGAACGCACCTCCTCGTAAAAGTCGTCGGCGTCGAACCCGCCGGCGCAGGCCATGCCGAGCGTGTGCTGCGCCAGCACGTCGAGCGCGCCGGTGCGCGCCTCCGGCGTGTCCTGCGCGGCGTCGGCCACCGCGTCGAGCGCGGCGCGACATTCCATGATCTCGAAGCGGTTGGCGGGCACGAGCAGCGCCTGCGACGGCTCATCGAGACGGTGGTTGGCGCGGCCGATGCGCTGCATCAGCCGGCTCGCGCCCTTCGGCGCGCCGACATTGACCACGAGGTCGACGTCCCCCCAGTCGATGCCGAGGTCGAGCGTCGAGGTGCACACCACGCCGCGCAGCTTCCCCGCGGTCATCGCCGCCTCGACCTTGCGGCGCTGGCCGGCGTCGAGCGAGCCGTGGTGCAGCGCGATGGGCAGGCCCTCGTCGTTGATGCGCCAGAGCTCCTGGAACACGAACTCGGCCTGCATGCGGGTGTTGACGAACACCAGCGTGGTGCGGTGGGCCGCGATGGCGGCGTAGATGTCCCCCATGGCGTGCTGGGCGATGTGCCCGGCCAGCGGCAGCCGGCGGCCGGTCTCCAGGATGTCGATGCGCGGCTTCGCGCCGCCGCGCGCCACCACCAGGTCCGCCATCGGCGGCGGCGCGCCTTGGGTCGCGGCTTGCGCCGCGAGCTGGGGCACGAGGAACCGGCGCAGGTCGTCCGGCTCGCGCACCGTCGCCGACAGGCCCACCGCGCCGAGCCCGGGCGCGAGCCGCCACAGCCGCGCCAGGCCGAGCGACAGCAGGTCGCCGCGCTTGGAGGTGACCAACGCGTGCAGCTCGTCGAGCACGACGCGCCGGAGCGAGCCGAACAGCGCCTCCGCGCCGCGATGCGCCAGCAGCAGCGCCAGTTGCTCGGGCGTGGTGAGCAGGATGTCCGGCGGCCGCTCGATCTGCCTTGTGCGCTTGTGCGCCGAGGTGTCGCCGGTGCGCGTCTCGATGCGGACCGGCAGGCCGAGTTCGGCCACCGGGGCGTCGAGATTGCGCGCCACGTCGACGGCCAGCGCCTTCAGCGGCGAGATGTACAGCGTGTGCAGCCCGCGCCCCTTCAGCGGAGCCGGCGGCGCGTCGGCGAGCTCGACGAGCGTGGGCAGGAACCCGGCGAGCGTCTTGCCCGCGCCGGTGGGCGCGTCGAGCAGCACCGAGCGGCCGAGCCGGGCCAGCCGCAGCAGCTCGAGCTGGTGCGCGCGGGGCGTCCAGCCGCGAGCCGCGAACCAGGCGGCGAACCGGGCGGGCAGGTCGTCCGGGGCGGGGGCGGCGGGCGGAGCGGACACGGTGCGAGACGTAGCCCATTTCCCCCATCGCGGGAAAGCAGGAGCGCGAGCATGCTAGACTAGCCGGCCGGGACAAGGATGGGAGATTCGGCATGAGCGGAAAGGGCGGGAGCATGGCGGGCGCGCGGACCAGCGAGACGCATCCGCTCCAGATCGCCGAGGTCCGCCCCGCCCCTGGCCACGGGCTGATCGGCGTCACCTTCGCGCCGGGCAAGCACCAGGCCGACGGCCACACCGGCGCATGGGCGCGCGACCTGGGGCGCGACCTCGACGCCGTCGCCGCGTGGAACGCCGCCGCCGTGGTGACGCTGGTGGAGGCGCACGAGCTGCGCGATCTTCGCATCGCCGCGCTCGGGCCGGAGGTGCGCCGCCGGAACATGGAATGGCACCATTGGCCGATCGCCGATTTCGGCGTGCCCTCCGCCGCGTTCGAGGCGGGCTGGCCGGACTGGTCGGCGCGGCTGCGCACGCTTTTGGCCAACGGAGCGAACGTGCTCGTCCACTGCAAGGGCGGGCTCGGCCGCTCGGGCATGATCGCGGCGCGCCTGCTCGCCGAGTTCGGCCACCCCGCCGAAGACGCCATCGCCGCCGTGCGGCAGGCGCGGCCCGGCGCGGTCGAGACGACGGCGCAGGAGCGCTGGGTCGCGGCCGCAGCCACCGTCGGCGACGATCGGCCGCGGGCGGGTACGGCCGAGGCGGTCCGCGACCGCGCGCTCGGGGCCCTGATCGGCCTCGCCGTCGGCGACGCGGTGGGCACGACGCTGGAGTTCCAGCCCAAGCCCGCCACGGCCAGGCTCGCCGACATGGTGGGCGGTGGGCCCTTCGGGCTGGCGCCGGGCCAGTGGACGGACGACACCGCCATGGCGCTGGCGCTGGCCGAGAGCCTGGCCGCCCAAGGCGGCCTCGACCCGCGCGACCTGATCGAACGCTTCCTGGACTGGCGCGACAACGGCGCGACCTCCTGCACCGGCCATTGCTTCGACATCGGGACGACGGTGAACGCGGCGCTGCGCCGTTACCAGCGCACCGGCGACCCCTTCGCCGGGGCGAGCGAGCCGCATACGGCCGGCAACGGCGCGCTGATGCGGCTCGCCCCCGTCGCCGTGCGCTACTGGGCGAACCCCGCCGCCCTCGCCGCCGCCGCCGAGGCGCAGACGCGCACGACCCACCAGGCGAGCGAAGCCATCGACGCCTCGCGCCTGTTCGCCGAGCTCCTGGCCGAGGCCATCGCGGGGCGGCCGGCGCGCGACGTGCTGGCGCCCCGGCCGGGCGCGTTCGCCGGCGCCATCGGCCCGATCGCCGCCGGCTCGTGGCGGGGCCGCCATCGCGACACGATCCGGGGGTCCGGCTACGTCGCGCACTGCCTGGAAGCGGCGCTGTGGGCGGTCGGGCGCAGCACGGATTTCCGCTCCGCCGTCCTGCTCGCCGCCAATCTCGGCGAGGACGCCGACACCTCCGCCGCCGTGGCCGGCCAGCTTGCCGGAGCGCTGTACGGCCTGTCCGGCATCCCGGAGGACTGGCTGGCCCGGCTGGCCTGGCGCGAGCGCCTGACGCAGGCCGCGACCGCACTGTTCGCGGCGGGGGCGGGCGAGGCGGAAAACGACGACCATGGACCTGGCGGTCCGGCCGGCTGACCGCACCCGCTTCCCGGAGCAAAGGCGAAGGGGCGTCGCGCCGATGTTGATCATCGCAACCGGCGCAGACGCTACAACGTAGAGTTGTATCAAGCTTTCACAGCAATTATTTTTTCCGCTTGTTAATTTCGGTCAGATCATTTGAAAATGAAAGCGGTCGACATCTTCGACGATTAAGCGTCGAATTTCGCCCCATTAACTTCAGATTCATTCGACTCTGCTCTGTTTGTGAACGTCAAGCCCGCCGGCGACTCGGGATGTTCCGATCCGCCCGGTCCACGCAACGCTCCTCGCGCGGCGCGGCCCGGTGCGGCCTCGGCGGAGCTTCATCGAGGCAGGGAAAAGCAGTGACCGAGACAGACACCGCCAACGCCCAAGCGCCGCGGCAGATCGTCACCTTCAAGATCGGTGAGCAGACTTTCGGCGTGCCGGTGGACGGCGTACGCGAGATCAAGGGCTGGCAACCCACCACGTCGATCCCCAACGCCGAGCCGCACGTGCTCGGCGTCATCAACCTGCGCGGCCAGGTGATCGCGGTCTATGACCTGCGCATCCGCCTGGAACGCGCCGCCAGCGAGCGCGACAAGGCGAGCGTCGTCATCGTCGTCGACAGCGACGGCCGCAACATCGGCATCCTCGCCGACGCGGTCTCCGACATCCTCGACGTGACGAGCGGGGAATTGCGCCCGCCGCCGCTCGCCGCCAACGAGAACTCTCTGATCGACGCGCTCGTCGTCAAGGGCGACGAGGTCATCCCCCTCATCGACATCGCCCGGGTCGCCTGATTTCGGCGACCCGGCCTCCCCGTTTCCATCGTTCATTCCCTTGCAGCCATTTTTCGCGCCGCCCCCGGCGGCGCCAAGGAGATTTCGGATGCTCAACGTCAAGAGCACGTTCGTCGCGATGGTCGGCGTCAGCATCGTCGCCGGCCTGTTTCAGATCGGCGCGCTGGTCGGTTACCGGCGCGCGGCCCATGCCGTCAGCGACGCGCACGACGCCCGCTACGCGTCCTATCTGCTCGCCGACGAAATGCGGCAGAGCTCCGATGACCTGACGCGCCTGGCGCGCACCTACGTCGTCACCGGCGACCCGGCCTACAAGCAGCAGTACAACGACATCATCGCCATCCGGAACGGGCAGAAGCCGCGGCCGGTGGAAGCCCATCGCGTCTATTGGGACTTCGTCGCCGCCGGCAATCCACAGCCCCGCCCGCCGGGCCGCACCGTCGCGCTCCTCGACCTGATGAAGGAGGCCGGGTTCTCGCGCGAGGAGTTCGGCAAGCTCGAGGAGGCCAAGGCCAATTCCGACGGGCTGATCGGCCTCGAGGTCGAGGCGATGAACGCCGTGGAAGGCAAGGACGCGCGCGGCAATCCCGCGCCGGCCGATCCCGAACGCGCCCGCGAGCTGCTGCACTCCGCGCAGTACCATCGCTACAAGGCGCAGATCATGAAGCCGGTGGACGACTTCTTCGTCCTGCTGGACCAGCGCACCGCCGGCGCCATCGAGCGGGCGGAGTCCTCGCTCGGCCTGTTCATGCTGCTGACCTACGTCACGACCGCCCTGCTCGCCGGCTCGGTGATCGTGCTGTGCGGCTTCATGTGGAAGCGCGTGCTGAAGGGACTGGACGGCATCCGCGCCGCCATGGCGGCGATCGCCGGCGGCGACCTCGCCACCCAGGTGCCCGACGCGCACCGCACCGACGAGATCGGCGTGATGGCCAACGCTCTCGTCCAGTTCCGCGAGAACGCCGCGCACGCCCGGGCGCTCGAGGCCGAGGAGCGCGCCGGCTCCGACCGTCGCGTCGCGCAGGCCCGCGAGATGGCCGAGGTCGTCAAGGAGGTCGGCGCGGTGGTCGAGGCGGCCGCGCGGGGCGATTTCTCCCGCCGCGCCCGGGCCAGCGCCAGCATTCCGGAGCTCGGCGCGCTCGTCGACAGCGTCAACCAGATCAATGAGGTCGTCGACCAGGCGACCGGCGAGTTCGCCGACGCGCTCGGCGCGGTGGCCTCGGGCGACCTGACGCGCACCGTCGACAGCCAGTATGCGGGCCGCCTCGGCGAGCTGCGCGACGCCATCAACGCCACGGTCGTCCGCCTGTCCGAAGCGGTGAGCACGATCCAGGCGACGACGCAGGATGTCGGCAACGCGGCGCGCGAAATCAATTCGGGCTCCGACGACCTCTCCAAGCGCACCGAGAGCCAGGCCGCGTCTCTGGAGGAGACGGCCGCCACCACCGAACAGCTCGCCGCCTCCGTGAAGTCCAGCGCCGCCGCCTCTCGGCAGGCCGTGGTGGTCGCCGAGGAGGCCATGGGCGTGGCGCAGACGGGCGGCAGCATCGTGCGCAAGGCGGTCGACGCCATGGCGCGCATCGAGGCGGCCTCGCAGAAGATCACCGACATCACGTCCGTCATCGACGACATCGCCTTCCAGACCAACCTGCTGGCGCTCAACGCCGCGGTGGAGGCGGCCCGCGCCGGCGACGCCGGCAAGGGCTTCGCGGTGGTGGCCTCCGAAGTCCGCACGCTGGCGCAGCGCTCCAGCGAGGCCGCCAAGGACATCACGGGGCTGATCCAGTCCTCCACCGCGCAGGTGGCGGAGGGCGTGCAGCTCGTGCGCTCCGCCGGCGACGCGCTGGGCCAGATCGTCGAGGCCTCCAGCAAGGTCTCGACCATGGTCAACGAGATCTCCGCCGCCGCCGTCGAACAGGCCAACGGAATCGAGGAGATGAGCCAGACCGTCGCCCACATGGACGAAATGGTGCAGCAGAACGCCGCGCTCGCCGAGCAGAGCGCCGCCTCCGCCGCGACGCTCACCCAGCAGATCGAGCGTCTCGACGAGCTGGTGGCCGGCTTCCGCACGCGGACCGGCGACGCGGCGCGCGGCGAAGCTGTCCGCCGAGAGCCGGCGCGGCTGCGCCAGATGGCCGAGGCGGCGTTCTCCGCGCCCGCCGCCCGCCAGCGCCCCAAGCGCGCCGCCGGCAATGGCGGCTGGAGCGAATTCTGACGCTGATGCGCCGTGCAATCCCCGGCGTAAGACGCAAGCGCCAGCGCGTGGCCGCGGGCGGCCGGGCGGACGGGTGGGAGGCGTTCTGACCCGGAACGGCCGCGTCACTCGACGCCGGGGACGACACGCTCGACAGCCGCCAGTTCGATCGTTTCGAGAATCTGACGCTTCGTCGCGCCGGCGACGAGGGCGTTGTCGAGGTGAAGCCGGAATCCGGGGCCATAGCGGTGGCTGGGAAGGCCATCGAGCGCCATGCAGATCAGCTCGATGAGCCGGGGGGACAGGCGTCTCTCTTTCCACGGAAGCCGCATCGACTCGCAGAAATTCCGGAACCCGTCAGGCGACTGCTGGACCAGGGCTTTCAGGAAGCCCGGATTCGACTGTTCCACCGCGCGCCAGACGGGCCTGTCCCCGATATAGCGGGCCCAAAGCTCGGCCCGTTCGCCGTCGAAGTCCTCGCCGGACGTCGCGCCTCCCCGCAAATCCTGGACCAGAGGGGAGCCTTCCATCACCGAGTGAACGCCCGCCCCCGAGACGAGCGTCACGACGGAGTGGAGTTGGTCCGGCGTCGCGCCGCCGGCAAGGGCCGTGGACCCGTGGTCACGCGCGCGACGGAGGTCGAGGCAGAACGGCGAGATCGATAGCGCGAATTCGATGAGCGACGCGTCGACCGAGGGAAGAGGCGCGCCGTCCTCCACGGTCGCCAGGCGCTCCCGCGCCCAGGCATGCATGTCGCCGAGAGACAGCCCCATCCCGAAGATCCTTCATGCCCAGCCAGGCGCGCGCGGCCGGACAACTTTATTTCTAAAGTTTATTGACGGGCAAGGGCCCGAATGCTTCCATTCCCGGCCTCGGCGCCACTCCGCCGGCCGGCCTTCGCGACCTCGCGCTCCTGGATTTTCACCGATGAATGGACCCGAACGGGGCGCCCTGGCGGATGTGCGGGTCCTGGAATTCGCGGGGATCGGACCGGTCCCGTTCTGCGGGATGCTGCTCGCCGATCTCGGGGCCGATGTCGTGCGCGTCGACCGCAAGAGCCTGGTCCCGCAGGATCCCCTCGCTCCCGAAAACCGCGGCCGGCGCTCGATCGCCCTCGACCTGAAGTCGGAGGAAGGCCGCGCCGCGGCAATGGCATTGATGGTGCGCGCGGACATCGTCATCGAGGGCTACAGGCCGGGCGTGATGGAGCGGCTGGGGCTGGGGCCCGACGTCGCGCTCGCGAACCGGCCGAGCCTGGTGTACGGGCGCATGACCGGTTGGGGCCAGGACGGCCCCTCAAGCCGGCGCGCCGGGCACGACATCAACTACATCGCGATCTCCGGCGCGCTGCACGCCATCGGAACGGCGGACCGGCCGCAAATTCCGCTCAACCTCGTCGGCGACTATGGCGGCGGCGCGCTGCACCTCGCGCTCGGGGTGCTGGCCGCGCTTCACCATGCGCGAGCGACCGGGCAGGGGCAGGTCGTCGATTGCGCCATGAGCGATGCCGCCGTGTCGCTGCTGAGCATGATCCACGGCCGGTGGGACGACGGGACGTGGCGCGACAGCCGCGAGAGCAACGTCATCGACGGGGGCGCCCATTTCTACAACGTCTACCAGTGCCGCGACGGGCACTGGATCGCGGTCGGGGCGATCGAGCCGCAATTCTACCGCGAGCTCATCGACCGGATGGGAATCGACGACCCCCAGTTCGACGACCAGCTCGACGAACAGTCCTGGCCGAAGCTGAAGCAGAAGCTCGCGGCGATCTTCGCCGGCAGGACGCGCGCGGAGTGGTGCGCCCTTTTGGAAGATTCGGACGCCTGCTTCGCGCCCGTCCTGAGCCTTGGCGAAGCGCCGCTTCACCCGCACAACCGGGCCAGAGGCGCCTATGTCGTCCGGGATGGAAAGATAAGGACCGGCCCCGCGCCGAAACTGTCCCTGACGCCGTCCACCGCTCGTCCGGGAGCGCGGTTCAGCGACGAGGATGGCGACGTGGTCCGCGACTGGGCCGAACGGGCGTCGCCGGCGCGAGGCGACGGGCGCTGACCGCCCGACATGGGCGAGGCGCGGGCGTCCACCACACGCTCGCCGGGCCTTGTCACCCGGTATGCTTTAGAACTAAAGTGGTTTGGTCGGTTGCTGCAAACCAATGGGCGGTGGGGTTTCGTCGATGGGCTTCTTGGACGGATACCGTGTCGTGGATCTGACCGATGTCCGGGGAATGCTTGCCGGCCGTGTCTTCGCCGACCTGGGCGCCGAGGTCGTCGCCGTGGAGCCGCCCACAGGCGGCGGGGAATGGCCCGTCTCATGGGCGCGTCCCGAGCAATGGTCGGTTCTCTCCTACAACAAGAAAAGCGTCACCTGCGATGCCGGCCGCCCGGAGGGCCGCCACCTCCTCGACGAGCTGTGCAGGGGCGCGGACTTCCTGCTGCTGTCCGGCGCGCCGGCCGAACTGGAAGCGCTCGACCTCGGCTACGAGCGCCTCGCCAAAGCCAACCCCGGCCTGATCTACGTGACCATGAGTCCGTTCGGGCTCACCGGCCCGAAGGCGGACTATGCGGACAGCGACCTGATCGTCTGGGCCGCCTCGGGCACGCTCTCGCGCAACCGGGTCGGCTCTCGCGTGCCGATCCGCATCAGCTCTCCCCTGCACGGCTATTTCCACGGGGCCGTCGAGGCCGTGGCGGGGGCTCTGCTCGCGCTGGCGGAGCGCGCCCGGTCCGGCCGTGGACAGCACGTCGACATCTCGTTCCAGAACTCGATGGTCTTCGCCAACATGCTCCAGGGCCTCTACCCGCTCGTCAACGATGTCGCGGCGCCGCCCGACCAGGCGGTCACGATCTTCCCGACGGTGTGGCGGACGAGCGATGGCTACGTGCAGTTCACCCTGACGACCGGCCCGGCGACCGGGCATTTCAGCAACGGCTTCATCCGCTGGATGGACGAAGCCGGAATGCTGCCCGAGGAATTCGCCGTCTTCGACTGGCGCGACCTGCCGCAGACATCGGGTTCGGGGCTCTCGTCCAGCGGATCGACGCTCGAACGATTCGCGGCGGCGGGGCTGGATCAGGCGAAGAGGAGCCGGCTCGAGGAGGCGATCCGCCGGTTCTTCCTCACCTTGGGCACGCGGGATCTTCTCGCGTCGGCGCACGAGCGTCGTCTGTTGCTCTCGCCGATCTTCTCCGTGGCGGACGTCTACGCCAATCCGCACCACGCAGAGCGGGGCCTGTGGTTCTCCCCCGAGGGTCCCGCAAGCGACGGGCCGCGCCTGGTCGGACGCTTCGCGCGCACGGTCCCCGACGGCTTCCAGGATCGCGGCGGACCGGGAGAACCGGGTTCCGCGAACGCCGACATCTATCGCCGCTGGGTCGGCCTGTCGGACGGCGACATCGAGGCCCTTCGTGCAAACGGAGTGATCTGATGCGCTCGCTTCCGCTCGAAGGCATCCGCGTCGCCGACTTCTCGTGGGTGCTGGCCGGCCCCTCGGTGGGGCGCGTGCTGGCCGACTACGGCGCCACCGTCGTTCGGGTGGAAACGGCGGAGCGCGTGGACCTCGCCAGAGCGCTCTCGCCCTTCACCAACGGGCAGATCCGCAGCGACAACTCGGCGCTGGCGAGCGACGTCAATGCCGGCAAGCTGGGTCTGGCGCTCGACCTCGCCGTGCCGGAAGCCCGCGACGTCGCGCGCAAGCTGGCGGACTGGGCCGACATCGTCATCGAGTCCTTCAGCCCCGGCACGATGAAGAAATGGGGGCTCGACTTCGAGGCGCTGACCGCCACGAACCCCGACCTGATCATGCTCAGCACCTGCCTGATGGGCAACGCCGGGCCGCTGGCCAAGATGGCCGGTTTCGGCAGCGCCGGATCGTGCCTCTCCGGCATTCACTACGTGACGGGCTGGCCCGATCTCTTTCCCACCGGTTATTCGGGCCCTTACACCGACTTCACCGCCCCTCGCTTCAGCCTCATCGGCCTGCTGGCGGCGCTGGATCGCAGGCGCAGGACGGGACAGGGCGCCTATATCGACGTCTCGCAGGTCGAGACCGGCCTGCAGTTCATGAGCCTCGAACTCCTCGCCTACGCGACCACTGGAGCCGTGGCGGAGCGCGCCGCCAACGCCGACCCCCATTGCTGCCCGAACAACGCCTACAGATGCGCCCCGGCGGGCGACGGGTCGGATCGCTTCGTGGCGATCAGCGTCCGCAACGACGCGGACTGGCGCGCCCTTCTGTCGAGCCTCGACCTGGCCGGCCTCGGCGACCTCGCCGACGCCAGCCTCGAGGAGCGCCGCGCCCACAGCCAGCGGATCGATGACGCCATCCAGGAAGCGACCTCGACGCAGGCCGCCGAGGCGGTGGAGGCGCGCCTGCAACAGGCCGGCGTCCCCGCGCATGTCGCCGTCACCGGGGTCGACCTCGTGCGCGACCCGCAGCTTATCGCGCGGGAGCATTTTGTCCCGGTACGCCACCCGAGGCGCGGGCCGAGCTATGTCGAATCGACGCGCATCAGGCTCTCCGAAACTCCGGGGCGACCCCAGGGCGCGGGGCCCGACATCGGCGAGCACGAGCACTTCGTTCTGGGCCAGCTTCTCGGCCTTTCGGCAGACCAGATCGAACAGCTCGCGCAATCCGGCGCGTTGCGCTGACGCGCACAAGAAGACGACGAAACAGGGAGGACACGCACGATGGCGGAGTACAACACGCTTCAGGTCGAAACGGACGGGCCAGTCGCGACGGTGACGCTGAACCGGCCCGACAAGCTCAACAGCATCAGCATCGAGCTGCGCGACGAACTCGTCGCCGTCCTGCAGCGGTTCAATCCGGGCGACGAGATCCGCGTCATCCGCCTGCGCGGCGCCGGGCGCGCCTTCTCGGCCGGGTACGACCTCGAAGGCGGCTACGACGTCATGTCGCGCCAGAAGCGTCATCCCGCGCGTACTCAGGACGAAGTCAGCCGCATCGGTGAATCCTTCATCGCGCAGGACCGCGACAATCTTCGCCAGGTGGCGAACTGGCTCCAGCAGATTCGCCGCTTCCGCAAGCCGCTCGTCGCGCAGGTCCACGGCTACTGCCTGGCCGGCGGCCTCGACTTGATCGGCGTGTGCGACAGCGTCTTCGCGGCCGAGGACGCCTGCCTCGGCCATCCCGCCTCCCGCGCGCTCGGCCTGCCCACGACGCTCGGCCTGCTGCCGATCAAGGCCGGGCCGCTGAAGACGAAGGAGCTGCTGTTCACGGGCGACACGGTGAACGGTCGCGAGGCCGAGCAGTGGCAGATCGTCAATCGCGCCGTGCCGGCGGACGAACTCGACGCCTACGTGATGAAGTATTGCCGGAGGATCGCCCTGCTTCCTCTCGACATGCTGACCGTCCACAAGGAGGTGGTGAACCGCTGGGTCGACAACATGGGCTACGGGCCGTCGGTCGATACAACGGTCGACCTCAACTCCATCTCCCACCAGAGCCCGTTCACGGCCGAGTTCCTGCGGATCGCGACCACGAAGTCGCTCAAGGCGGCGCTGGAATGGCGCGACGGGCCGTTCCGCGGCAGCAACGCCGAAAGCTGACCCGGCGCGCGGCCATCCCCCGGAAGGCGTCGATTGACATGACAACGGAGCCCGGAGCGATCGCCCGGGAGGAAGGCGGACAAGATGACCGTGGCCACCCGCGCCCAAGTGGCGACGCCGGATCCCTCCCAGGCGGGGGATGAAGGTCGGCGAATCCTGGAAGCAGCGCGCGGCCTGAAAAGCCTGATCCGCGGCGCGGCCGAGGAGGCCGAACGGGCGCGCACGCTCCCGCCGGCGGTGGTGGCGGGGCTGCGGCAGGCCGGCGTCTTCCGGATGTCCTATCCGAGGGAGTGGGGCGGGCCGCAGCTGTCCCCGGCAGAGCAATTCGAGGTCGTCGAGGAGATCGCCGCCGCCGACGGATCCACCGGCTGGTGCGCCTATGTGGGCAGCAATGGCGGTCACTTCGCGGCCTATCTCGACCCTGATGTCGCGCGCGACATGTTCACCGATCTGGACGCCCCCAGCGGCGGCGTCCCCTCCCCGATCGGGGCCGCCGAACTCGCGCCGGGAGGCTATGTCCTGACGGGGCAATGGCCGTTCGGCAGCGGCGTCCGCCACGCCGAGTGGTTCCTGGCCGGCGCGCTGGTCCGGCAGGGCGGCCAGGTCGTTCTCGACAAGTCCGGCAAGCCGACCGTCATCGCGGCGTTCGTCCGCACGTCCGAGATGACCGTTCTC
This sequence comes from Alsobacter ponti, assembly GCF_024294805.1. Taxonomy (GTDB): domain Bacteria; phylum Pseudomonadota; class Alphaproteobacteria; order Rhizobiales; family Beijerinckiaceae; genus Alsobacter; species Alsobacter ponti. The sequence goes on along the minus strand of NZ_JANCLU010000016.1, from coordinate 65,256 downwards.
GACACGTGGCAATCGACGGGGCTGCGCGGGACCGGCAGCCACGACTTCGTCATCGACCAGATGTTCGTGCCCGCCGAGCGGACGTTCAATTTCTACACGACGCCGGTGCGCCGGCCGGAGCCGCTCTACGCCTTCCCGAACATGTTCTTCTTCAACCACGCGGCGGCCGTGCTCGGGATCGCGCGCGCCGCGATCGAGGCGTTTCGCGAGATCTGCCTCGGCAAGAAGACACCGTGGGGTCCGCTGAGCCGCCAATCCTTTGCGCTCAGCGCGCTGTCCAGGGCCGAGGCGCTGACGGGCTCCGCCCGCTGCTACGCGCTCCGGACGCTCGAGGATCTCCACGCCGCGCTGTCGGAGCGCGGATCGCTCTCGCTCGACGAGGCGGCGCGGTTCCGGCTCGCCATCACCCACGCGCATCACGCGGCGGTTGAGGCGGTCGACCTCGTCTTCAACGCGGCGGGAACCACGGCGGTGAAGGCTCCGAGCGTTCTCGACCGCTGCTTCCGCGACGTTCACACGGCCAACCAGCACCTGGTGGCGTCGCCGATGAGCTATTCCATCGTGGGCGGCATGCTGCTCGGGGAGACGCCGTCCGACCCGCTCTACTACCCTCCGCGGCCCCAGCGATGACCGTCGGGAGGACCGCGCGATGACCGTCGATGCGACCGAGTTCCGGGCGGCGATGTCGCGGCTGGGCGCGTCCGTCAGCCTGATCACCACGGACGGCCCCGCCGGCCGGGGAGGCATGACCGCCTCCTCGGTGTGCAGCGTCACCGACCAGCCTCCGACGCTCCTCGTCTGCATCAATCGGAACGCGTCCACGTACCGGGCTGTCCGGCGGAACCTCGCGGTCTGCGTCAACATCCTGGCGCCTCGGCACGTCGACCTGTCGCGACGGTTCTCGACGGCCCAGTTGTCCGCCGAGCAGAAGTGGAGCGGGGTGGAATGGAAGACGCTGGCGACGGGAGCCCCGGCGCTGGCCGACGCCGCCGTGTCGCTCGACTGCCGGGTCTCCATGGTCAAGCACATGGGCACGCACGGCGTGTTCTTCTGCGAGGTCGTCGACGTCTCCTTCTCGGCGACGACCGAAGGGCTGATCTACTTCGACCGCGCGTATCACCCGATCACCGGTTGGGCCGGGCAGGCCGTCGCCGAATACTGAGCGCGCGGACTCGCCCCCTCCGGCAGGGCGCCGCTCGCTGATTGCAATGTTCGAAATCGCGCACGGCGCGGACGAGGTTGAGAACGAGCATCTTTCGATTGCACCGCGGACAAGGTCGCGCTAGGATGCTTTAGAAATAAAGTAAGTGCCCCGCTCGAAGCGGGAGACCGGGAAAGCGGGCCCGCCCCGCCCGAAACCCGGCGCGGGCTTGCACAAGAAAAAACAGGGAGGAAAGGACGAATGACGCGCAGTAAAGGCGGCATGGCGACCGTGACAAAGGCGTTGTGTTCGTGGAAGAGCATCGTCCTGGCGGGGCTCGCGGCGTTCGCCGCGGGTCCCGTTCCGGCATCCGCCGAGACGACGATCAAGTTCGCGACGACGATGCCGTCCAACAGCGTCATCTACAAGAGCGTGTACGCACCCTGGGTCGACGCGCTCAACGCGGCGGGCAAGGGCGAGTTCGTCGTGGTGCCCTTCGAGCCGCCGTTCGCGACCGGCACCAATGTCTGGGACCGCGTCGTCAGCGGCGTCGCCGACATGGGCTTCGCGATCCTGGCGAATACAGGCCTGCCCTTTCCGAAGAGCTCCGTCTCGATGCTTCCGGGGCTCGGCCACGACACGGAAGTGGGTTCGATCGCGCTGTGGCGGCTGTTCGAGAAAGGCCTGATCAGCGACGAGTTCCGCTCGGTCAAGGTCATCAACGTCACCACGCTGCCCCCCGTTGTGCTGGTGACGAAGAAGTCGATCCAGAAGCTGGAAGACGTCGCCGGCCTGAAGATCCGGGCCGTGGACAAGATCAGCGCCGATTCTCTCACGGCGCTGGGGGCCTCGCCCGTGGCGATCCCGTTCACCGAGGCCTACCAGGCCATCAGCAAGGGAGTCGTCCAGGGGTTCGTGGCGAATGGCGGAACGCTGGTGGCGTACAAGTTTGGCGAGGTGATGGATAACCAGATCGCCAACGCCTATTTCGGCATGCTGCCCTCCGCCATCTTCATGAACGCCGAGTTCTACGACCGGCTGTCGCCCAAGGCGAAGGAGATCTTCGCCCGCTTCATCGGCGAGGAATCGTCGCGGATGATCGGCGCGGCCTATATCGGCTTCGAGGCCCAGAACTTCGAGGCGGTGCGCGGGCAGAACGCCAAGTACACGATGCGGCAATTGCCCCCGGAAGAACTCGCCCGATGGAAGGACGCGACGAAGCCTGTCGTCGACGCCTGGAAGAAGGACACGCCGGGCGGCGCCGATATCTACAGCCGCTTCGTCGAGGAATACGCCAGGGCGGAGAAGAAGTAGCGCGGCGAGCGCGCGCGGCACAGCCCGCGCGGGCGGCAACGACAAGAACAACGCGGGCCGGGCGCCGTCGCGGGAATGGCGCGACGTTCGGCCTTTCTGCAGCGAAGGTGGAGGGATCCCAGTGGCGAAAGAGCGGTTTCTGTGGGCGCGCTTGCGCCATTCCCTTGCGGTTTTCGGTCTTGCGGCGGCGGCGACGGCTTCCGTGCAGCACGAGGCTTCGGCGGCCACGATCGTGAAGTTCGCGACGACGCTGCCGGATACGAGCGTCACGGTCATCGACGTCATCAAACCCTGGGTCGACGAGATCAACAAGGCCGCCAACGGCGAGTTCGAGATCCAGCTGTTCGGGCCGACCTTCGCGACCACGACGAACGTGATGGACCGCGTCGTCAGCGGCGTCGCGGACATGGGCATCCTGGTGATTCCGGCGACGGGAATCCCCTTCCATCGCACGCTGGTGACCACTTTGCCGATGGTCGGCGGCGACTCCGCGGCGTCCTCCGTCGCGCTCTGGAAGCTCTACGAGAAAGGCCTGCTGGCCGACGAGTTCGCGCGGACGAAGCTGATGGCGCTGGCCGTGCTGCCTCCCAACACGCTCATCTCGCGCAAGGAGATCCGCACGCTCGACGACATGAAGGGCCTCAAGGTGCGCGCCAACGACAAGAACGGCGCGGACGCACTTTCGGCGCTCGGGGCCTCGCCCTCCTTCATCCCGGCGACGGAGGCCTACCAGGCCCTCAGCAAGGGCGTGGTGGACGCGGCGGTCTCGAACCCGGGCACGATCCAGACCTTCCGCTACAACGAGCTGGCGCACAATCACGTCGAGAATGTCAGCTTCGGCGCGATCCCGACGGCGTTCGTGCTGAACAAGGCCTTCTATGACGGGCTCAGCCCGTCCGCGAAGGCCGTGTTCGACAAGTTTACGGGCGAAGCGACGTCGAAGTGGATCGGCGCCGCCTACGGCGCGTCGGATGCGCGCATCGTGGCCAAGTTCAGCGACGACAAGAAGTACCGGCTCATCACCATCGAGCCCGCCGAACTCGCCAAGTGGCGCGCCCTGACGGCCACCGTCGAGAAGGGCTGGATGGAGCGCACGCCGGACGGCGCGCAGGTGCTCGAGGCCTTCAAGCAGGCCTACGACGCGGCGCTCAAGGCGAAATGAGGATGCGGCGGCCGCCGGCCGGCATGCCGTCGGCGCGACATGCGCCGGCGCGCCAGCCGGCCGGCCGGCGTCGATCCGGGCGCGCCCGGCGCATCCGGGAACTTCGGCCGGATGGGCGAGACACATGAAGGATCACGCATGACGAGCGAGCCGACATCCGGCCAGCCGATCGCGGGCGAATTCCTGGGCGCCGCGACGGACTACACGGGGCGGCGCGCGATCCTGCGGGCGGGGGAAGCGCTCGCGTCCTTCAACCGGAAAGTCGCGTCGCTCGGCGTCGTCGTCATGCTCCTGACGGGCATACTGAGCCTCGTCGACATCATCGTCTTCCGCTGGCTTCTGAACTCGCCGATCGCCGGCTCGAACGAGATCTTCGGAACGGTGTTCGCCGTCGCGATCGCCGCCGTGCTCGCCAGCGGCCTCTCGCAGCGGGCGACCCTCGAAGTCGACATCATGGCCGGCCGGCTCCCCGCGCGGACGGTGGCCGCCATGCGGATGGTCGGGTCGTTCCTCTATCTGTTCTGCCTCGTGCTTCTGGCCGTGGCCGTGTTCGAGCAGGCCGCGACGGCCTACCGGATGGGGACGCTGACGGCGATCCAGCAGTGGAAGCTCTGGCCCTTCTACACGGGCATCTTCGCCCTCGTCGTGCTGTGCGTGCCGTCGCACGCGCTGACGGCGCTCGATCTCGCCGCGCAGTGGGGGAAGTCGCTGGCGGGAACCGTCGCCCTGTTCGGCGGCATCAGCCTGCTCGCGACCCTGGTCGTCCTCTACGGCGTGTCGCAACCGAGGCCCGCTCTCGCCTCCGATCCCGTGCTCGCGGCGACCATCGCCATCTTCGTGCTGTGGGTGGCCATCCTGCTCTTCGTGCCGCTCGCGGCGGCCATGATCGCCACAGCCATCGTCGGCATCGCCGCCACGTTCGGGTTCTCCGCGTCCCTCAACATCGCGGGATCGGAGACCATCGGCCTGCTGACGAGCAGCGAACTCGCTATCATCCCCTATTTCCTGCTGATGGGCGGTTTCGCCGTGGCGGGAGGGATGGCCGGCGACATCTACCGCCTGGCGCACGCCGCGTTCGCGCCGTTTCGCGGAGGCCTGGCGCTGGCCACTATCGGCGGTTGCGCCGGATTCGGCGCGCTCACCGGCTCGTCCATCGCGACGGTGATCAGCATCGGGTCGGCGGCCTATCCCGAGATGAAGAACCGGGGCTACGATCCCGGGCTCGCCGCCGGCAGCATCGCCGCCGGCGGAACGCTGGGCCAGCTGATCCCGCCCTCGACCGTCGTCGTCGTCTACTCCGTGCTCGTCGAGCAGTCGATCGGGGCGATGTATGTCGCGATCCTGGTGCCCGCCTTCCTCACGGTGCTCATGTACTCCGGCACCATCCTCGCGCTGGTGCGCCTGAACAAGCGCCTCGCGCCGGCCGGCCAGCGCTGGGACCTCGGCGAGTTGCGGGTCGCGACGGTGAACTGCATTCCCGCCATCGCCCTGTTCGGGGTCGTGCTCGGCGGCATGGCGTTCGGCGTGGTCACGGCGACGGAGGCGGCCTCGCTGGGCGCGGTGTTCGCGTTCGTCGTCGCGCTGTGGCGCGGCAAGCTCTCGAAGGGCGCGTTCTGGACCATCGCCGCCGAAACGACCCGCTCGACCTCGATGATCTACTTCCTGATCATCGGGGCGCTCGTGCTGACCTTCTTCTTCGGCTCGTCGACGATCACCCAGTCCATCACTAAGGGTATTCTGGGCCTCGGCCTGCCCAACTGGGGCGTCATCCTGCTGCTGGTGGTGTTCTACATCATCATGGGCATGTTCATGGACAGCATGACGATCATGATGATCACCGCCTCCATGGCGGCCTCCATCATCCAGGGCCTCGGCTACGACCTGCTGTGGTGGGGCATCGTCATGGTCGTGCTGGTGGAGATCGGCGTGCTGACGCCGCCGTTCGGCATGAACCTGTTCGTGCTCAAGACGGTCGCGCCCGACATCGCCCTTTCGCGCGTCTACAAGGGCGTCCTGCCGTTCGTCGTGAGCGACGCGGTCAAGGTCGCGCTGATGCTTTTCTTTCCCGCGCTGGTGACCTGGCTGCCGAACGCGCTCAGATAGCGGGACCGCCCTCGACGCCATCCGAACGAACCTTGCGCGGCGACGCGCCAAACAGAAGGAAGGGAGACGCGCATGGATGCGAAGGCGAGTTTGGGCGGCCTGGCCGCCGGCCTGTTGAGCGGCGACATCGAGGTGGTGGACCTCACCGCGCCCCTCGGCCCCGAAACCCCGGTCATCTACCTGCCGCCCCAGTTCGGCAAGAACACGCCCCGGGTGAAGGTCCACACCATCTCCCACTACGACCAGGACGGGCCGTTCTGGGCCTGGAACTGGCTCGAGCTGGGCGAGCATACGGGGACGCATTTCGACGCGCCGTGCCACTGGATCACCGGCAAGGACAACCCGGACAGTACGACGGACACGATCCCGCCCGGCCGCTTCGTCGCGCCCGCCAACGTGATCGACCGCTCGCCGGAGGTGAGGTCCAACCCCGACTACCTCCTGACCGTCGACAGCATCCGGCAGTGGGAGAGCGAGCACGGGGCCATCGAGGCGGGCAGCTGGGTCCTGATGCGGACCGACTGGTACAAGCGCAACGGCTCCGACGCCGAATTTCTCAACGCCGACGAGAACGGGCCGCACTCTCCCGGGCCGACCGCGGACGCCATCTCCTATCTCATCGACAAGGGCGTCATCGGCTGGGGCGTGGAGACGGTGGGAACCGACGCCGGCTCGGCGGGGGGAATGGACCCGCCCTTCCCGGCGCACAACCTCATGCACAAGGCCAACCGCTATGGCCTGGCGAGCCTGTGCCAGCTCGACCGGCTGCCGCCGAAGGGCGCGATCCTCATCGCCGCCCCGCTCAAGATCGTGAACGGCACCGGTTCCCCGGTGAGGGCCCTTGCGCTCACCTTCCGATAGCAAGCAGACTTCGCGCGTTGCCGACGAGGCCGCTCCGGCATTCGCGCGAGTCGTTGTTGATGCCGCCGGCGCGGTGAAGTAGGTGAGCCCGATTGCTTTAGGATCCGAACATTGACCCGTTCCCCCTCCAGAATCGAACAGCGGAACACTTCGCAGGGGTCCGTTCGCCTGCGCATGTGGCTCCGCATGGCGAATTGCTACGCCATCGTCGACAGGCAGCTGAGAAAGAACCTGGCGGCGGAGTTCGACATGACTCTCGTCCGCTTCGATATCCTGGCCACGCTGGACAGGCACCCGGACGGGCTGAGCATGAGCGACCTTTCCGCCGAGCTGTTCGTCACGGCGGGCAATATCAGCGGGATCGTGCGCGACCTGAAGGAGCAGAAACTGGTGACGACGTCGACGGCGCAGACGGACCGGAGATCGTCCATCGTTTCGCTCACCGACAGTGGCCGCGCCTGCGCCGCCAAGCTCAACGCGGCGCATCAGGCCTGGGTCGAGGACCTGCTGGGCGGCATGTCCCAGTCGCAGTCGATGCAGCTCATGGAACTGCTCGGGGCCGTGAGAAAGCAGCTCGCCGCGCGCGGGCTTTCGTAGCTTCGCGACCGTCCGTCTCGTCGCCGTCCCGGCCCAGCCGGAACCCCGGCCGTCGAAGCCGCGGGGACGCGCGTGACGCGGGCGTTCCGCCCGGCGGACCGTCGGATTCCGTGTCTTCGCGGATGGCCGTGAACACCCCGGCGTGACCGGCGGAACACATCGGTTTGCGGAGCTCCGACTCCGCAAGCTTTAGAACTAAAGTAGTTTGACTGGACCCTCGGCCTTGTGCACTCTCGGTCCATCGGGAAGGGAATTCGGCATGGACTTCGGTTTCAGCTCCGAACAGGAGGAGCTCAGGCAATCGCTGCGCACGCTGCTCGCCCGCGAGTGCGACATGGGCAGGGTTCGCGCCGCGCTCGACGGCCGCGTCGCCTTCGACGAGCCGCTCTGGCGGGCGCTCGCGGAGTTCGGCGCGATGGGCGTCGCCATTCCGGAAGAGTATGGCGGGCTGGGCCTGGGGCTTCTCGAACTCTGCGTGATCGCCGAGGAGCTCGGCCGCGCCGTCGCGCCGGTTCCGTTCTCCTCCGCCGTCTATCTCTACGCCCAACTCGTCCTGGCCTTCGGCAGCGAGCGGCAGCGCCGCGACCGCCTGCCGCAAATCGCGGCGGGACGGGAGATCGGCACGTGCCCGGCGGATGCGCTCATGTCCCCCGACAGGACGTCGCTGCGCGTGAGCCGCGGCCGCCTGACGGGCCGCGTCCCCATGGCGCATGACGGCCTGGTGGCGGACTGGGCCGTCCTGCCCGCCCTCGACGAGGAGGGCCGGTTGGGGCTTTACCTCGCCCGCCTTTCCGGACCCGGAGCGGCCCGGGAGCCGCTCGCCTCCATCGACCCGACGCGGACCTGCGCCTCCCTCGTCTTCACCGATTGCGAGGTCGAGAGGCTGGGCGACGGCGTCGAGATGCCGGACCTCTCCCGCGTCGTCGACACGGCGGCCGTGCTGCTGGCCTTCGAACAGCTCGGAGGGGCCGAGCGGGCGCTGGAGGCGGGCTGCGACTATGCGCGGCAGCGCGTCGCGTTTGGGCGTCAGATCGGCTCCTTCCAGGCCATCAAGCACATGCTGGCCAACATGTACGTCGCCAAGACGCTGGCCCGCTCGAACGCCTATTACGGCGCGTGGGCGATGGCGACCGGCCATGGGGAACTGCCCGTGGCGGCGGCGACGGCGCGCGTCAGCGCGACGCAAGCGTTCCAGGAGTGCGCCATGAACGCCATCCAGGTGCATGGCGGCGTGGGCTTCACCTGGGACTACGATTGCCACGTCTTCTTCAGGCGGTCCAACGCGCTGGCGCTCGTGCTCGGGCCCCTGTCGACATGGGAAAGTCTCCTGGTGGAGAGACTGCGGGACGGCGCCCGGACGGGAGACGCGTGATGGATTTTTCGGATACCCCGGCGGAAGCCGCCTTCCGCGCCGAGGCGCGGCGGTGGATCGCGGCGAACGCGCCGTCGCAGCACCGCGTCGCGCTCGAGCGGTCGAGCTTCGGCGTTCTGCGCGTCGGCGGCGACGAGGCGGAGAAGCTGGCCATCTGCAGGGACTGGCAGCGGCGCAAGTTCGAGGGCGGCTGGGCTTGCCTGCACTGGCCGTCGGAGTATGGCGGGCGCGATGCCGGCCCGGTCGAGCGCCTGATCTGGGAGCAGGAGGAAGGCGTCTACGGCAAGCTCGGCGAGCGCTTCGTGATCGGCCAGGGCATGATCGGCCCGACGCTGATGGCGCACGGCTCGCCGGCGCACAAGCGCCGCCACCTCGTGCCGATGGCGTCGGGCGAGGAAATCTGGTGCCAGCTCTTCTCGGAGCCGGCGGCGGGATCCGATCTTGCCGGCATCCGCACGCGATGCGAGCGCACGGCGGGGGGCTGGCGCGTCAACGGCCAGAAGGTCTGGACGAGCGGCGCGCACTACTCGGACTGGGGCCTGATGCTGGCGCGCACCGACCCCTCCGTGCCGAAGCACCGGGGCTTGTCCATGTTCATCGTGAACATGCGGAGCCCGGGCGTCGAAATTCGCCCTATCCGCCAGATGAGCGGCCAGTCGGGGTTCAACCAGGTGTTCTTCACCGACGTGTTCATCCCCGACGAGGACATGCTCGGCGCGTCGGGGGACGGCTGGTCCATCGCGCTCACGACTTTGATGAACGAACGCCAGGCGGTGTCGTCCTCGATGACCACCGGCTTCGACGACATCTTCGATTTCTGCCTGCGCTTCGACTGGCGCGGCGGCAAGGCGATCGACGATCCCGTCGTCAGGTCGAAGCTGGCGACGTGGGCGGCCCGGACGTCCGGACTGCGCTTCACGGCGATGCGCACGATCTCCTCGGCGGCGCGGGGCGAGGTGCCCGGGCCCGAGAACTCGATCCTCAAGCTCGTCGCCGGCATGACCATGCAGGAGATCGCCAAGTTCGCGCTCGACCTGCAGGGCGCGGCCGGCATGGTCGCCTCGCCGGAGTTCGCCGAGGAGGAGGGCAAGTTCCAGCTGATGCTGCTGCGCTCGCCGGGCATGCGGGTGGAAGGCGGCACAGACGAAATCCAGCGCAACATCCTCGCCGAACGCGTGCTGGGCATGCCCCCCGACCACCGGGTCGACAAGGACGTGAGCTTCGCCGCCCTCATGCAGGCGGCCGGCGACGCCGCCCGGCGGTCGTGACGGAGGCGGGGAGCGACGCCGCTCCCCCGCTCAACTCGCAATGCGGGACGGGATCGCGCGCAGGATGGCGGTGGCGCGGGCGGCGACCTCCCGCCCGGCGCGGCTCAGCGGGCGCTGCTGCGTGGTCACCAGGACGGCGTGGCGCAGGATGCGGGGCTCCACGATCGCGCTGCTGGTGAAGCGGTTGCTGGCCGCGTCCTCGACGATGGTGTGCGGGGCCTTGATCATGTAGCAGCCGCAGCGCTCGGCGACCTGCTTCTGGGCGACGATGGAATCGGCGTCCACGACCACGTTGAGCGACACGCGCCGGCTGCGGGCCGCGCTCTCGACGGCCATGCGCAGCCCGTTCGGCAAGGCCGGCAGGATCAGCGGATACCGCCCGAGTTCGGCGACCGGCGTTTCGCGGGGTAGCGGCGGGCCGTCGCTGGGCCCGGCGAGGACGAGATGGGACGCCACCAGCAGGCCCTGCGTGTCGCCGTCGGCCTCCCTGTACTTGCTGTAGATGCCGACCTCGATGTCGCCTTCCGACAGCCAGCGCTCGATCTGGTCGCTGAAGCCTTCATAGATGCGCAGGCGCACGTCGGGCAGGTCGCGGCGCAGCCCGTTGACGAGGTCGGGGACGACGTCCCCGACGAGGGAGGCCGGCAGCCCGAGCGAAACCACGCCCGACGGCTTGCGGCTGTGCGAGCGCAGCTCGGTGCTGAAGCGATCGGCTTCCGACAGAAGAAGCCGCGTGCGGGCGAACGCGATCTGGCCGAACTCGGTGAGGTCGACGCCGCGCCCCGTGCGGTGGAAGAGCTCGCCGTCCCAGGTCCTCTCGAGCTCCTTGACGATGCGGCTGATGGAGGGCTGGGTCAGCCCCATGGCCACCGCCGCCTTGGAAAAACTCTTCAATTCCGAGACGCGCAGGAAGACTCTCAGAGGTTGCAGATCCAGCATCGGCCCACCATTCGCAAGGCGAATATCCGATATTGATCGCATGTATTGGACGCATTGCAAACTCAAGGCTTACTCTCACCTCCCGAAAGTCCCGCGCCGACACGCGAAAACGCAGCGGCGCGCATCGTCATGACTTTTACGAGGAGGAAACCCCCATGCGGATTGGCATGCGTATCCGTTCGATTGCAGCCGGCGCCCTGCTCGCCGGCCTGATGTCCGGCACGGCGTCCGCCCAGCAGGTCGTGCGCTTTCTGCACAACGAGACGGACCCGCCGAGCATCGCGTTCTTCAACAACGCCATCAAGGCGTTCGAGGCCGAGAATCCCGGCGTGAAGATCGAGATGGAGGCCATCAGCACGGACGGCCGCCTCCAGAAGGTGATGAGCTCCATCACCACCAAGACGATGCCCGACCTGTTCAAGCTCCTGCCGGAGGAGCGGTTCGAGTTCGCCCGCAAGGGCTACCTCGTCGAACTCGACGACGTCCTGAAGTCCATCGGCGAGCAGGACTACGTGCCCGGCGCGCTGGTGAAGGTGTCGGGCAAGACCTACGACCTCCCCTACACGCTCGGCAATTTCAGCGTGTTCTGGAACCGCGCCGACCTGCTCAAGGCGAAGGGGCTGGAAACGCCGAAGAACTGGGACGAGCTGAAGAGCGCCGCGGCCGCGCTGACCGCCGGCGACCAGTTCGGCTTCGTCTTCCCGGCCGGCAAGAACCGCATGACGAGCGTCTACCTCTCGCAGATGATCTGGGCCGCGGGCGGCACCTATTTCGACAAGGACCTGAACGTCACCTTCAACAATCCCGGCACGGTGAAGGCGCTCCAGTTCCTCAAGGACATGGCGAAGTTCTCGCCGCCCGGCATCTCCTCCTACTCCTATTCGGAGATGATCAACTCCTACCTGACGGGCAAGATCGGCCTCGACATCTATGCCCCGCGGCTGGCCGCGAACGCCTTCTCCAACGCGCCCGACGTGTTCGCGAAGACCAACGGCGCGCCGGTTCCGGCCGGGCCCTCGGGCGTGGGCGTCAAGTTCGTCAACTCCAACAGCTTCGCCGTGGCCAGCGCCGCCGTGGGAGCGAAGAACATCGAGGGCGCCAAGAAGTTCCTGCAGTACCTCATCACCGGCGACAGGCTGCGCGACTTCTCCATGACCGCCTATCCGCATCTCGTCCCGCCGCTGAAGAGCGTGCAGGACAAGGTGGTCGAGGCCGGCGCCAAGGAGCTTGGCGGACGCCAGGAGCTGGCGCGGCTGGCCTTCGACACCTCCAACAGCCTGGACTTCGACTCCGAGGCCGGGGCCGTCGTCAAGGACGGCAAGGTCGTCAAGTCCGGCGTGATCAACCCCTATATCGGCTCGATCGTCGCGCGCGGCATTCCCGCCGCCGTGGTGCAGCGCGTCGTGCTCGAGGGAGAGGACCCGGCCAAGGCCGCCGCCTGGGGCCATGACCAGATGAAGCGCGTCGTCGACGAGCTGAAGAAGAACTGAGCACCCCGTCCCCCGCGAAGGCGCGGCCCGAGAGCGGGCCGCGCCCCCAGACCAAGGAACGGTCATGTCCGAAACTGTCTCGCTCCGCGAGCGCGTGAAATCGCCGCCGGCGCAGGCGCTGGTCGACGCGTATTACGCCCCAGCCGTCGCCAACGGCATCAGGTTCCAGTTCGAGCCGGAGATGCGCATCCATCTGGCGCATGCGCTGATGCTCGCGGATCGCGGCATCGTCGACCGGCAGCAGATCGCCCGCATTCTCGACGTGCTGCTCGCGCTGCTGGAGGCCGGCCCCGCCACGCTCGCCATCGACTACAAGCAGGAAGACCTCTACTCGTACGTCGAACGCCACATTGTGCAGGCGCTCGGTCCCGACACGGGCGGACGGCTGCACACGGCGCGCAGCCGCAACGACCTGCACGTCACCTCCTGGCGCCTCGCCCTGCGCGGGCGGCTTCTCAAGGTGCTCGACGCGTTGCTCGCCTTGCGCGCCACGGTGCTGCGCCTCGCCGACGACCACCGCGAAACGGTGATGCCGGGCTACACGCACACCCAGCACGCCCAGCCGATTTCGCTCGGCTACTACCTGCTCGCCTACGGCGATCTGCTGGCGCGCGATTTCAAGCGGCTGCGCGGCGCGCTGGAGCGCTGCGACCGCTCGCCGCTCGGCTCGGGCGCGCTCACCACGACAGGGTTCCCCATCGACCGCCAGGCGGTCGCCGACCGGCTCGGCTTCGCGGGCCTGCTGGAAGTCGCCTATGACGGCGTCTCCTGCCGCGACGACGTCCACGAGGCCGCGGCGGCCAACGCCGTGATGATGACCGGCCTGTCGCGGCTGGCCACCGACCTGCAGGCCTGGAACACGATGGAGTACGGCTTCATCGAAATGGACGACTCGTTCTCCAGCGTCTCCAGCATCATGCCGCAGAAGAAGAACCCGCAGGCGATGGAGTTCCTGAAGGCGGCGGCCGGCCACGTCACGGGAGCGCTGGCGACGGTTCTCGCCTGCAGCAAGAACACGCATTTCAGCGACGTCAACGACGGGGTGTCCAGCATCAACGTGCCGGCGCTGGAAGCGCTCGACCGCAGCGCGGCCGCGCTCGCGGTGGCCAAGGGGGCGCTGGACACGATGTCCGTTCGCCGCGACACGATGCTGCACGCGGCCGCGATCGGCTTCGGCACGGCCACGGAGCTCGCCGACGTGGTGGTGCGCGAAACGGGCCTGTCGTTCCGGATGGCGCACAACATCGTCGGGCGGGTGGTGCGCGAGACGATCGAGGCCGGCAAGACGGCGCTCGACATCACGTCGCAGGATCTCGACGCCGCCGCGAACGCCCTGTTCGGCCGCACCCTCGGCATCGACCCGCAAATCGTCCGCCAGGCGCTGGACCCGGCCGAGAACCTGAAGCTGCGCACGGTGACGGGCGGTCCCGCGCCCGACACGGTGGCGGACATGCTGGCGCGCCGGCGCGAGGCGCTTGCGGCCGACGAGGGCGACGTCGCGTCCGTCCGCGCGCATATCGCCGCGGCCGACGCCGCCCTGCTCGCCGAGGCGCGCGCGGCGCGCGCCTCCTCGAAGGGCGGCTGACATGGCGCGCGTCGAAATCCGCAACGTCGGCAAGATCTTCGGGAACTACAAGGCGGTCGACGACGTGAGCCTCACCATCGAGGATGGGGAGTTCGTCGTCCTGCTCGGCCCCTCGGGCTGCGGCAAGAGCACGCTGCTGCGCATGGTCGCCGGCCTGGAGCTGCCGACCTTCGGCGACATCGTCATCGGCGAGACGGTCGCCACGCGGCTGCGCCCGAAGGACCGGAACATCGCGATGGTGTTCCAGAACTACGCGCTCTACCCGCATTTGACGCTGTACGAGAACATCGCCTTCCCGCTGCGCGTCGCCGGCCGGCGCGGGGACGAGGTCGACAAGAAGGTGCGCTGGGCGGCCGGGCTCGTCGGCATCGAGCACCTGCTCGCCCGCAAGCCCCGCCAGACCTCCGGCGGCGAGCGCCAGCGCACCGCGCTGGCCCGCTCGCTGGTGCGCGACCCGGCGCTGTTCCTGCTCGACGAACCGCTGTCGAACCTCGACGCGAAGCTCCGCCATTCCGCCCGCGACGAACTGCGCACCTTCCAGGAGCGCGTGGGCATGACCGCCCTCTACGTGACGCACGACCAGGTCGAGGCCATGGGGCTCGGCGACCGCGTCGTCGTCATGCAGGGCGGGCGCGTACGCCAGGTCGGCACGCCGGAGGAGATCTACCTCTATCCCGCCGACACCTTCGTCGCGACCTTCATCGGCACGCCGCCGATGAACCTGATCGACATGCCGGGCGAGGTGCTCGGCGTTCGGCCCGAGAACCTGATGCCAGTGAGCTTCTTCGGCCAGGAGTCCGGGCTGCGGCGCATGACCATGCTCGTCTCGCGCATCGAGTTCCTCGGCAGCGACAAGCTGATCTACGGCGCGCTCGACGACCCGTTCGGGCAGGCCAAGGTGATCGCCCGGCTGCCCAGCAGCGTGCCGGCCGACATCCGCGAGGGCGAGCGCGCCCACTTCGCGGTGCGCGAGCACGAATTGCGGAGCTTCGACCCCCAGACGGGCCTGGCGCGACCCGCCCCGATCCCCCAGCGCGCGAGCGTCGCCAGCCATGGCTGAGACCCATACCGTCCAGCCCGGCGACCGCGCAATCGCCTACCTGACCCTCACCCCGAGCGCGGCGGTGCTTCTGCTGCTCGTGGCCGTGCCCACCATCACCGTGATCGGCATCAGCCTGCAGGATGTCGGCTTCGGCGAGATGAGCGGCCCGTGGATCGGGCTGGAGAACTTCGCCTGGGCGCTGACGAGCCGCACCTTCTGGACGGCGCTGAAGAACACCTTCGTCTGGGTGTTCGGCAGCGTGTCGCTCGAAATGATGCTCGGGCTCGGGCTGGCGCTTCTGCTCAACCGAACCTTCGCGCTGCGCGGCGTGGCGCGCGCCATCATCCTCGCGCCCTACCTCATCCCGACCGTGGTCGCCGTGCTCGTCTGGCGCTACATGTTCCACGACATCGTCGGCATCCTGAACTACATGCTGATGTCGGTCGGGCTCATCAGCAAGCCGATGGTCTGGCTCGCCAGCACCAGCACGGCGATGCTGTCCGTCATCATCGTGGGCGTGTGGAAGTTCTTCCCCTTCGTGGTGATCGCCCTGCTCGGCATCCTGCAGTCCATTCCGCAGGAGCAGTACGAGGCGGCCGAGATCGACGGCGCGAGCGCCTTCCAGCAGTTCTGGCGCATCACCCTGCCGCACATCCTGCCGGTGTTCCTGCTGACCGCGCTGCTGCGCACGATCTGGACGTTCCACAAGTTCGAGATCATCTACCTGCTGACCGGGGGCGGGCCGCTCGACTCCACCACGACGCTGCCGATCCTCGTCTACATCAAGGGCTTCGCCGATTTCGAGCTCGGCCGCGCCGCGGCGATCGCGCTGATCACCTTCTTCATCCTCGTCGTCCTGCTCGCCGTGTATTTCGGCTTCATGAAGCGCGCGGAGGCCCGGCAGTGACCAGCTACGACACCGCCGCCACCGTGATCGACCGCGCGCCGCCACGGCGCAACTACGAGGCGGCCGACATCCACTTCATCGCCTCCCGCGCGATGACCTACCTGCTCGCCCTGACGGCCTGCACCGTCGTCGGGTTCCCGCTGTTCTGGATGGTGATCTGCTCGTTCAAGCCGGCGACCGAGCTCTACATGTCGCCGCCCACCTTCCTGCCGCAGCAATGGACGCTGCAGAACTACCGCGACCTGTTCCTGCAGACGCGTTTCCCGACCTACTTCCTCAACAGCCTCATCGTCGCCTTCGGCGCGACGCTGCTGTCGCTGCTGGTCGGCGGGCTGGGCGCCTACAGCCTCAGCCGGTTCCGCTTCTTCGGCATCTCCGGTTTCTCCACGGTCACGCTGTTCTGCTACATGCTGCCCGAGGTGCTGATCGTCATCCCGCTCTACATCTACGTCGTGCAGTTCGGCCTCGCCGACACGCTGTTCTCGCTCATCGTGGCGAACACCGCCTTCACCCTGCCGCTCGCGCTGTGGTTCATGCGCTCCTACTTCAACGCCATCCCCGTGACGCTCGAGGAGAGCGCCATGATCGACGGCTGCACGCGGCTGCAGGCGATGTGGAAGGTCACCGTGCCGCTCGCCGTGCCGGGCCTCGTCTCCGTCAGCGTGTTCAGCTTCAACCACGCCTGGAACGAGTTCCTGTTCGCGCTGGTGTTCACCTCGTCCGAGCGCAACAAGGTCCTGCCGCTCGGCCTCGCCACGTGGATCGGGCAGGACAACATCTATTCCTGGGGCATGCTGCTGGCGTCCGCCGTGCTCGTCACGCTGCCCGTCCTCGTCTTCTACCTCGCCGTCCAGAAGAGGCTCGTCGTCGGCATGACCGAAGGCGCCTCCAAGGGCGAATGATCACGCGCCGAGAGAGGCAGACATGAAGATCCGCAGCGTATCGACCATCGCGGTCGAAATCCCCCTGACCAAGGTGTTCGGCGGCAGCCGCTACCGCGTGGCAACGCGCTGCACGGTGATCACGCGGATGGAGACCGACACCGGCCTCGTCAGCGAGGTCTACAACGGCGACAACCGCGACCATTCGCGCGAGATCGCCGAGATCGTCGAGAAGGAGCTCGCGCCGCTCGTCATCGGCGAGGACGTGTTCGCCGTCGAGCTGTGCTGGCAGCGCATGTTCAAGGCGGCGGAATGGAACCGCGACCGCAAGCTGGTGATGGAGGCCATCGCCTGCGTCGACACGGCCATGTGGGACCTGATGGGCAAGGCCACGGGCGTCAATGTCGGCCGCCTGCTCGGCGGCTACCGCAACGAGATCCCGATCATCGTCATCGGCGGCTACTACGAGAAGGACAAGACGCTGGCCGACCTCTCGCGCGAGATGGAGGGCCTGCGCGAGCGCGGGCTCGCCGGCTGCAAGGTCAAGGTGGGCGGCCTCACGCCGGAGGAGGACGCGGAGCGCGTCAAGGCCGCGCGCGAGGGCGGCGGGCCGGAGTTCATGATCGCCGTCGACGCCAATCGCGGCTGGTCGGTCGCCGAGGCCGTCCGCTTCGCCCGGATGATCGAGCAGTACGACATCGCCTGGTTCGAGGAGCCGTGTCACTGGTACGACGACGCGCGCATGATGGCCGATGTCCGCCGCGCCACGTCGATCCCGATCAACGCCGGCCAGAGCGAGGTGACCGCCGCCGGCGTGCGCCGCCTGATCTCCGCCGGCGCGGTGGACGTGGTCAATTTCGACGCCTCGGAGAGCGGCGGCATCACCGAGTGGCGGCGCGCCGCCGGCCTGTGCGCGCTGATGGGCGTGCGCATGGCGCATCACGAGGAGCCGCAGATCGCCATGCAGATGCTGTCGGCCATCCCGCACGGCGTCTGCGTGGAGTGCTTCGACCCCGTGCGCGACCCGCTGTGGGACAAGATGGTCGTCAACCGCCCCAGGCCCGAGCGCGGCATGATCAAGGTGCTGCAGGACCCCGGCTTCGGCCTGCAGCTCGACTGGGACATGGTGGAGCGCTACCGCATCCGCTGACGCCGGCGCCATGGCGGACGCGGCCCTCCCGAGCCACACGCAGGCCCGCCGCGCCCGGGTGAGATGGCACGGCCGCCTGATGCTGGCGGCAGGCTTCGCGCTGATGGCCGTCTCCGGCCTCGTCTGGAACTCGTTCTCCGTGTTCCTCGTGGCGCTGTCGGCGGAGCACGGCTGGTCCCGCACCGGCCTCTCCGCCGGCTTCAGCACGCTGGCCCTGACCAACGCGGTCTCCGCGCCCGCCATCGGCTGGCTGATGCTGCGCGTCGACAGCCGCCTCCTGCTGGGCGGCCTCTCCGTCGCGGCGGCGGCGGCGCTGCTGGCGGTGGCCTTCGTCGAGTCGCTGCCGGCCTTCGTCCTGCTCTACGGACTGGTGCTCGGCTTCACGCTGCACGCCTGCAGCTCCTACGCGATCTTCTCCGTGCTCGCCTGCCATATCCGCCGGCGGCTGGCCTCCGCGATGGCCGTCGTCGACTCCGGCGCGGGGCTCGCCGTGTTCCTCGGCCTGCCCCTCCTGCAGTGGGTGATCGACCGGGGCGGCACGCGGATGGCCTTCGCGCTGCTCGCCGGGCTGATGCTTGTCGTGTGCGGCGGGCTGAACCTGCTGGCCCTGCGTCCGCTGCGCCGGGGCAAGGCCGGGGCGGACGGACGGCGCTTCTGGCCGGCAAAGGGGCTGGCGCGGCCCGTGCTGCTGCTGGCGCTCGCCTACGGGCTCGGCAGCCTCGCCTATCACGGCTTCCTGTCGCAGCAAATCGCCCTGATGGAGGAGCGCAGCGTCCCGGTCGACGTCGCCGTGTGGATCGCCTCGACGGCTGGCCTCGCCACCTTCGCGTGGCGGCTCTCCTCCGGCCTGCTGGCCGACCGGGTGGGCCTGCTGCCGCTCGTGCTCGCCTGCCTGCTGGGCGCGGCCGCCGCCGTCGCCGGCCTCGCCTCGCTGTGGGCCGGACCGGCGGGGCCGCTTCTGTCGCTCTACCCCTTCGGCCTCGCCATCGGCTTCGGCGCGCAGGCCGTGCTGCTGGCGAGCGCCACGCGCGCCATGGTGTCCGGGCCCGATTTCGGCCTGGTGTTCGGCATGATGCGCTTCTGCGCCGGCCTCGGCATGTTCGCCGGCCCGATCCTCACCGCCGCCCTCGCCGACGCCCTCGGCGGCTACGGCCTCCCCCTCGCCGCCCTCGCCGCCCTCGCCCTCCTCCACTTCACCACCTTCGCCGCGGCGGCCTGGCGGGCGGAGGGGGTAGGTGGGGGGAGGGGTGGGTGAGCGGAGTGGGTGGGCGGAGCCGGTCGCGGGTTGGTCGGTGCGGCGCCGCCGGCTCACGCGGGCCTCTCCAGCGCGATCCGGACGCGGTAGCGTCCGCAGGGGAAGTGGGACAGGCCGGTCTCCACGAGCGCGCCGTCGCCCGAGTAAAACCTTGTCCTGACCAGCAGGATCGGCGTGCCGGCGGGAATGTTGAGCCGCGAGGCGATATTGGCGTCGGCCGCCGCGGCTTCCGTGTCCTGCAGCACCCGCCGCAAGACCACGCCGTGGTGCTCCTCGATCAGCGGGAATAGCCGCGTCTCCTCACCGATCAGGGGCACGATATCCTGGTAGCGCGGATCCAGATAGATTTCGGAATAGCAGAAGGGGTCCTCGCCTTCCTCCCGCCTGCGCAGGATCCCCACGCGGACCCACTCGGTTCCTGGCGTGTTGTCCAGCCGCTGCGCCAGCGCCGCATCGAGCCGAACGGTCTCACTCGTGAGAAGGGTGGCGTGCCCGAAGGTGGCGTAGTCGATCAGTTGCTCGACCGAGCGCACGGAATTGACGAAGCCGTCCTCCGGAGTCGCACTGCGCAAGACAGACCGTGCGCCCCGCCGCCGCTCGATATACCCTCGACCGGCGAGTTCGCGAAGCGCTTCGCGCACCGTGTTTCGCCCGACGCCGAAGCGCTCGACCAGTGTCATCTCGGACGGCAGGCATTCGCCGACGATCCATCGCCCCCCCGCGATTTCGCGCACGAGGGCCTCGGCGATCTGCCGATAGCCGGGGGCTCCCGCGCGGGCCTTGGGGACGGGCGCGTCCATGGCTCAGTCCGAGAGGGTCAGCTTGGCGTCGACAGCGACGAGACCCTTCTCCAGGACGAACACGGGGTTGATGTCGAGGGACTCGATCCGCGGCTCGGCGACGGCCAGGTCACCGATGCGCACGGCCGCGGCGATCAGCGCGGCGCCATCGCAGGCCCGGCCGCGATAGCCCGACAAGAGCTTTCCGAGCTTCGTGCCGGCGATGGCCGACTCGAGTTCGGCGGCCGTGAAGGGCGGCTTGATCACGACGGCGTCGTCAAGCAGTTCGACGAGGATGCCGCCCGCCCCCACCACCACGACCGGGCCGACGACAGGGTCGCGGGTCACGCCGATGATGGCCTCGAGACCGCCGGGCGCCATCTCCTCGACAAGCACGTCGCTCGCGCCTGCGTCGGCCTTGGCCAACGCCGCGCGGATCCGGCCATAGGCCGCGGCGATCTCGTCGTCGGTGCGCAGGTTCAGCGCCACCAGCCCATGCTCCGTCTTGTGGGCGATCGTGTCCGACAGCCCCTTCATCGCGAGTGGCCGCGCCAATGCGCCCAGCCCGGACAGTCCCGCCTCGTCGCGCACGACAACGGACCTGGGAACCGGAAAACCAACCTGGCCGATGACAGCCTTGCTGTCCGCCTCGTTGAGGAGACCGCTGCCGGCGGGAAGGGCGACCGCAGCGACACTGCCCGGCTCGGCCGGCTCGCAAGACGGACCGTGATAGGCGCGCAGCTTCGCCAGCGCGGCCCAGAGCGGCCTTGTGTCGTCGTAGACGGAAATTCCGTTCTCGAAGAACTGCTCGTATTCCTCGGCGGGGATCGCCGGCGAATGCAGGATCAGGTGATCGACGCCGCGTCTCCTCGCGTCGATCATCAGCTGCTGGACGGGCTTGCGGATGTCTTCCTTCAGCAGGACGAGCCCGAACACGATCACGTTGAACCCATCGCCATGGAAGATGTCGATGGCGTCGGGGATCACGGCGTTTCGCGCCGCGATATCGTAGGGATTGACCGGGTGGCTCTGGTTCGGGAGGGCGGCGAGCTTCGCGGCCGCTTCCGGCGACGGGTCCGGCAGGTCGAGACCGAAGACCGCCATCTCGTCGGCCGCCATCGCCGCGAACCCGCCCGAGATTGAGATGACGCACGGCTTGAGCGGGAACTTCAGCGGCCACTCGTAGCGTTCCAGGAGGTCGGCGAGCGCGGCCAGCGTCTCGATGTCCTCGGCGACGATCACGCCCTCCCGCTCAAGGAAGGCCACGGTGTTGCGATAGGACCCGGCGATGGCGCCGGTGTGCGTGAAGGCCGCCTTCTGGCCGCTCTCCGACTTGCCGACCTTGATGGCCACGACCGGCTTGCCCGCGGCGCGGCATTTGGCGAGCGCCTCCCGGAGCGCCTGCGCATTCCGGATCGTCTCGAGGAAGATCACGATGACCTTGGTCTCGGGATCCTCGGCCATGAAGGACAGGTAGTCGGCCACGGTCAGCAGGAGCTCGTTGCCGCACGTCACGGTCTTCGAGATTCCGATCCCGCGCGGCGCCATCTTGCGCAGCAGGGTCGAGACCATGCCCCCGCTCTGCGACACGACGCTCACCGAGCCAGGACGGACGCTCTTCGGGAACTGGTAGATCGGCGCGATGGCCATCGCGAGGCCGCTGCGCGGATTGGCCAGTCCGTTCGTGTTGGGCCCCACGATCGCGAGCCCGTACTGCTCGGCCAGCGCCGCGACCTTCCTGTCGAGGAGCTTGCCGGCCTCGCCGGCCTCGCCGAACCCCTGGGGCACCATGACGATCGAGCGGATGCCCTTCTTGCCGCACTCCTCGGCGGCGACGATCGCCGCCTCCGCGGGAATGTTGAGCATGGCCGCCTCGACGGTGTCCGGCAGGTCGGCGATGGTGGGGACGCAGGGATGCCCCATGATCTCCGTGTAGCGCGGGTTCACCGCGTAGATCTCGCCGGTGTAGCCGAGATTGTGCATGGCCACGATGGCCGAGCTGCCGAGCTTGGTGAGGTCCGGCGTCGCCCCGACGATGGCCACGGCCTTCGCCGTGAACAGCTTGCCGATCGCCTCCATGTCCGCCCGGTAACGTCGTTCAGCCATCGCCCGTCTCCTCCCCACCGTTGTCGGCGCAACACGCGACGGCGGCGCGCATTTCCAGACCAGACAACTCTCTCGTCGATTTCAAAACTTGGTGCCTGTTCGCACCAGATAAGTGGTGATCGAGCGCTCTGGCAAGCCATAAATGAGCCGAGTCGCTTGACAGGCATGAATTCGAGCGGAATAGTTGTCTGGACATGTTGAACGAGAGTCAACGAGGGAGGGCACACGAGATGACGCGCTATTACGAGGATCTGGAAGTCGGCCAGGTCTACAAACACCCCGTGACCCGCACGGCGACGGACGTCGACAACCTCCTGTACGTCACCCTGTCGCACAATCCGCAGCCGCTCCACATCGACGACGAGTTCGCCAAGAAGACGATGCATGGCACGCGCATCGTCTCGAGCCTGTGGACGCTCGCCTTCGTCAACGCGCAGGCGGTGATGCCGCTCACGCTGGGGACGACGCTGGGCAATCTCGGCTACGAGGAAATCCGCTTCCCCACCCCCGTGCGGATCGGCGACACGATCAGGTCCGAGACCCACATCGTCTCGATGCGCGAGAGCGCCAAGTACCCCAACGCAGGAATCGTGACCTTCGAACATGTCGGATACAACCAGCGAAACGAGGTCGTGGTCCGCGCCAAGCAGGTGAGCCTGCATCTGAAGAAGGCGCACGCCATCACCTGAGGGCCATCACCTGAGGGCATGGCGAGCCGAACGGCTCCCGACCCGCTTGGCCATCCTCCAGACAGGACGATCACGACAATGGACTTCTCGGAATCCGACGAGCGCAGGCAGATCCTCGAAGCTGTCGACGCGATGATGAAAGACTTCCCCGACGAATACTGGGCCGAGAAGGACGTGAAGCAGGAATTCCCATGGGAATTCTACAATGCCTTCGCCCGCAACGGCTATCTGGGCATGGCGATCCCCGAGGAATATGGCGGGGCCGGCCTGCCCTTCACCGAGGCGGCGCTGGTGCTGCAGCGTGTGGCGGCCAGCGGCGCCTGCCACGCCGGCGTGACGGCCGTCCACATCTCAGTGTTCGGCATGACCCCCGTCGTGAAGTTCGGCAGCGAGGAGATGAAGCGGAAGTACCTGCCTCCGCTGGTGAAGGGCGACCTGCATGTCTGCTTCGGCGTCACCGAGCCGGACGCCGGAACCGATACGACCCGCATCAAGACCACGGCCGTGCGGGACGGCGACCACTACGTCATCAACGGGAAGAAGGTCTGGACCTCGAAGGCCCTCGAGTCGTCGAAGTGCCTTCTCCTCGCCCGCACGACGCCGCTGTCGGAGTGCAAGAAGAAGACGGACGGCATGACGCTGTTCCTCGCCGACCTCGATCCCAAGCACGTCAGCATCCGCCCGATCCCGAAGATGGCGCGCGAGGCGGTCAAGTCGTGCGAGGTCTTCTACGACAATCTCCGCGTTCCGGTGTCGGATCGCGTCGGCGAGGAAGGCAAGGGCTTCCAGTATTTGCTCGACGGCCTGAACGCCGAGCGTATCGTCGTGGCGCTCGAGGCCATCGGCGCGGGACGCCGCGCCATCGAGCGCGCCGTCGCGTACGCGAAGGAACGCGTCATGTTCGGCCGGCCGATCGGCCAGAACCAGGGCGTGCAGTTCCCGATCGCCGACTCCGTGGCCAAGCTCGAGGCCGCGCAGCTCGTCGCCATGAAGGCGGCCTGGCTCTACGACAACGACAAGCCCTGCGGCGACGAGGCGAACATCGCCAAATATCTCGCCAGCGAAGCGGCTTTCGAGGCGTGTGACCGCGCCGTCCAGACCCATGGCGGCTACGGCTACGCCAAGGAGTATCACGTCGAGCGCTACTTCCGCGAGACGCGGGTCTGGAAGATCGCCCCGCTCGCGCAGAACTTCGTGCTCGCCTACATCGCCGAGAAGATGCTCGGCCTGCCGCGGTCTTATTGAGCGCCTCGACGCGCTGAGGGAAAGGGACGACCATGCGACCCATCCGCACGATGATGTACGTGCCCGGGCACAAGGAGAAATGGATCGAGAAGATCCCGACCTTCGGCTCGGACGTCGTGGTTCTCGACCTCGAGGACAGCGTGCCACACCACCTCAAGGAGCAGGCGCGCGGCATCGTGGCCGCCGCCGTCGCGAACCTCAAGGACTGTGGCTCGCGCATCTTCGTGAGGACCAACAAGGGTCGCTTCGCCTACGACTTCGACGACGTGCTCGCGGTGGTCCAGCCTGCGCTCGCGGGGATCATCGTGGCCAAGGCGGAAGACCCGCAGGACATCGAAGCCCTGTCGCGGATGATCGCCGAGGTCGAGCACCGCAAGGGGATGCGCCACGGCGCCTGCACCCTGATCCCGCCGATCGAGACCGCGCGGGCGGCGCAGTTCGTGTTCGAGATCGCGTCCAATCCACGCGTCGAGACGATCTGCGCCGTGTCGGCGCGGGGCGCCGACCTGGAACGCAACCTCGGCTTCACCTGGACGCCCGAAGGGCTCGAGACGCTTTATCACCGCTCGCAGGCCGTAATCGCCTGCAAGGCTGCCGGCAAGCGCTTCCCGATCGGCGGCATGTGGCAGGAGGTCCACGACCTCGAGGGCTTGCGCAAGCAGGCCCTGTTCAACAAGCAGCTGGGATTTGCAGGCGAGATCGTCCTGCACCCGTCGAATGTCCCGGTCATCAACGAGGTCTATTCCCCTTCACCAGAGCAGCTCGCCTTCTACCGCGGGATGATCGCCGCCTTTGCCGAGGCCGAGAAGAAGGGCGAAGGGGCCATCCTCTACAAGGGCGAGCACATCGACATCGCGCATGTCGAGACGGCGAAGGATTTCCTGGCCTTGTGGGATCGGGCGGGGGCGCCGGCCTGAAGCGCCCTGCGTCCACCGATCGAGATCAGTCAGGCCCGGCTCCGTCCGGGCCTTTTTCATCAGCCCTGTCTGTCTCCATGGTGAATGTCATTCTGTATGGGGAATTGTTCTTGCCCGACCGGGCCGTTCTTGGTAGCTAGTCGATGGGGTCCAAATCCTCCGCTGCCGGAGGATCGGACCACGGCCGGAGCCCGGTCCGCAACGCCCTGAGGGCGCAAGGCGGACGCGGACGGCATGCAGCAGGCGAGCAGGGTGCGGAGACCTTGCCGGGAGGACAGGATGATCGTCACGTATCCGCACTTCGAACCGCATTTTCCGCGCGACGAATGGGTCCTGCCCCGCATTCTCGAGCACCAGGCGCGCGTGCGCCCGGACCGTCCGGCCTTGTCCTGGACAGACGAAGGCACGCCGCTCAGCTATGCCGAGTTGAACGCGGAGGTGAACCGCTACGCCCACGGCCTGGCCGCCGCAGGCGTGAAGAAGGGCGACAAGGTCGTCCTGTACCTGCCGAACAGCCTCGAATTCGTGTTGCTCTGGTACGCCCTCACCAAGATCGGGGCTGTCGAGGTTCCGGTCGGCGAGATCCAGAAGGGCGCCTTCCTCGCCCACCAGCTGAAGCTCAGCGAAGCCCGGACGATGATCACCACGCCGGACCTCGTGGCGCGCGTCGCCGAGGTCGAGGCGGACGTTCCCGCGCTCGAACAGTGCTTCATCCTCGGCGCGCCCGACTGCGCCAGGCCGCAGGGGCTGTCCCGCGTCGCCATGCGCCGCGTGGAGGAGTTGCGCACCGCGAACGACGCGAACCCGGGCGTCGTCGTGACGCCCGAGGACATCGCGGCCGTCCTCTACACGTCGGGGACGACGGGCATGTCCAAGGGCGTGCTCATGACCCACTCGCACTTCTACTTCTTCGCCGAAGAGGATGTGCAGATGACGGGGCTGACGGAAGACGACGTCTACATGACCGGCTTTCCGTTCTTCCATGGCAACGCGCAGTTCCTGACGATCTATCCCTGCCTTCTCGTCGGAGCTCATTGCGTCCTGTACAAGAAGTTCAGCGCGTCCGACTATTTCGGGCGAGCCGCGCGCAGCGGGGCGACCGTGGCCAACCTGCTCGGCGCGACCATGGCGTTCATTCTCGCGTCGCCTCCGTCCGAGTACGACCGCAAGCATCGGCTGCGCACGATCTACGCGGCGCCGCTCTCCGTCGACCTCGCCGGCAAGTTCACCAAACGCTTCGGGCCCATCGAGTTCGTCGACGGGTTCGGGCAGACGGAGATCTCCAACATCTTCCAGACACCGCGGGGCGTCTACAGGCCCCCGGGCGCGTCGGGCGTCCTGATGGACCAGTGGTTCGAGGTGAAGCTCGCGGATCCCGATACGGACGAGCCCGTGCCGGAAGGCCAGGTGGGCGAACTCATGATCCGTCCGAAGGTCCCCGGCATCATCACCGTGGGCTATCTCGGCATGCCCGAGAAGACGGTGGAGGCCTGGAAGAACCTCTGGTTCCACACCGGCGACGCCATGCGGCGCGACGAGACCGGCTGGTACTACTTCGTGGACCGCGTGAAGGACGCCCTGCGGCGCCGGGGCGAGAACATCTCCTCCTTCGAGGTCGAGTCGGTGGTGCGCCAGTTCCCCAGTGTCGCCGAATGTGCCGTCATCGGCGTCGACGCCGACGAAGCGGGCGGGGAGAACGAGGTCATGGCCTGCATCGTTCTGAAGCAGGGCCAGACCATCGACTTCCCCGCGCTCATCGCCTTCTGCGACGAGCGCATGGGCGCGCACATGGTGCCGCGCTACCTCGAGGTCATGGACGCGCTGCCGCAGACGCCCTCCGAGAAGGTCAAGAAGAAGGAGCTGCGCGCCCGCGGCGTGACGGCGAACACCTGGGACCGGCAGGCCCATGGCGTCCGGCTCCAGAGCGAGATAAAAGCGGCGCGGCGGGCATGACCATGGCGCACACACCAGCGGCCAATCTCGGCGCCCCGCTCCCCCCCGCCGTCACGCTCGAGCGGCGCGGCGCGGTCGGCATCGTCACCCTGAACAGGCCCGATCGCATCAACGCGATCGACGACGAGGTCCGACGCCTGCTGCCGGAGAGCCTGCGGGCGCTGGAGGACGATCCGGCCATTTGCGTCATCGTCCTGCATGGCGGCGAAGCCCGCGGCTTCTGCGTCGGGGCCGACATCTCCGAAAAGCGCGCGGTGGAGACGGCGGTCGCCACGCGCCGGCGGGTCTCGAAGGACGCCTGGATCGACGCCTTCGACAAGATTTCCAAGCCGATCATCGCCGCGGTGCACGGGTTCTGCCTGGGCGGGGGACTGGAGATCGCGCTCGCCTGCGACATTCGCATGGCGTCCCCCGACGCCCAGTTCGGCCTGCCCGAAACCGGGCTGGGACTGATCCCGGGGGCCGGCGGCACCCAGCGCTTGCCGAGGCTGGTCGGCCTCGGGCGGGCCCTCGACCTGCTGCTCACGGGCGACCGGATCGACACGGCCGAGGCCTACCGAATCGGCCTCGTGACCCGCGTCACGGCGGACCGCGCCAACTTGCTGGACGAGGCGATCGCGCTGGCGGAACGCATCGCCGCGCGCGCCCCCACGGCCACCCGTTTCGTCAAGGAGGCCGCCACGGCCTCGACCGAGATCGGCCTGCAGGCGGGCCTCGCGCTGGAGCGAAGCCTCTTCGCCCTGCTCGCGTCGACCGCGGACAAAGCGGAGGCCGCGCGGGCGTTCAAGGAAAAGAGGCCACCCCAGTTCACCGGCGAATGACAGGCCGGCTTGTCGGGACCGGCAAGAACGACCGGAACCGAACCCGAAAGGACAATGCATGCCCCAGGCAGTGATCGTCGACGCGGCGAGGACCCCGATCGGACGATTTCGCGGTTCTCTCAGCAAGGTCAGGGCCGATCACCTCGGCGCGGTCGTGCTCGAAGCGCTGCGGAGCCGCAATGGACTTGCCGCCGCCAGCATCGACGACGTGATCTTCGGCTGCGTCACGCAGGTTGGCGAGCAGAGCGCCAACATCGCCCGCACCGCGGCGCTGTCGGCCGGCTGGCCCGAAACCGTTCCGGGACTGACCGTCGACCGCAAATGCGGCTCGGCCGAGGTCGCCATCCACATGGCGGCCGGCCAGATCGCGGCGGGAGCGGCCGACATCGTCATGGCGGGCGGCGCGGAGAACATGAGCCGGGTGCCGATGGGCAGCAACCGCGACATCCATGGACTGCCGTTCGGCTTCCACGTGCTCGATCGTTTCGAGATGACGTCGCAAGGCGAGTCGGCCGAGCGCATCGCCGACCGCTGGGGCTTCTCGCGCGCCGACCTCGACGATTACGCCATCGAGAGCCACCGGCGCGCCGCCGCGGCCGCCGACGCCGGCTTCTTCGACCGCGAGATCGTGCCGGTGAACACCGCGGCGCACGAAGAGCGCGGGGCCGAGACGCCCGGAGGCGTCCTGGCTCGTGACGAGACGATCCGCCGCGACACCTCGCGCGAGAAGCTCGCGACCCTCAAGACCAGCTTCCGGGCCGACGGCAAGGTCACGGCGGGCAACGCCTCGCAGATCTCGGACGGCGCGGCGGCGCTCCTGCTGATGTCGGAGGAGAAGGCGCGAGACCTCGGCCTGAAGCCCCGCGCCCGGATCAGGGCGATGACCACCGTTGGGTCGGATCCGACGCTGATGCTCACCGGCCCTCTCGAGGCATCAAGGCGGGCGCTGGCGCGCGCGGGCCTGTCGCTCTCCGACATCGACATCGTGGAGGTCAACGAGGCCTTCGCGCCGGTGCCCCTGATGTGGCTGAAGGAGTTCGGGGGGACGATGGACAAGCTCAACGTGAACGGCGGAGCCATCGCGCTCGGGCATCCCCTGGGGGCCAGCGGCGCGCGCCTGATGACCACGCTGTTGCACGAGCTCGAACGGCGCGACGCGCGGTTCGGCCTGCAGAGCATGTGCTGCGCCGGCGGGCTCGGGACCGCCACCATCATCGAACGCATCGCGTGACGCCGGCCATGACGGCAGGGAGTGAGACATGAGGCAGGTTCGTCTGGGCGCGTCCGGCGTGACGTGCGGTGCGTTGGGCCTCGGCTGCATGGGCATGTCCGAGTTCTATGGCCCGCAGGACGACGCGGAATCCCGCAAGACGCTGGAGCGTGCGCTCGAGCTCGGCATCACGCTCTTCGACACCTCGGACATGTACGGCCGCGGCCATAACGAGCGCCTGGTCGGCGGGCTGGCGAAGAGCCGGCGCGACAAGCTCGTCATCGCGAGCAAGTTCGGTGTCGTGCGTGATCCGAACGGGCCGTCGGGCAGCCTCTACGACAGGGACTACGACAACTCGCCCGCCTACATGCGCAGGTGCCTCGAAGCCTCCCTGCAGCGGCTCGGAACGGACTATATCGACCTCTACTACATCCATCGGCTCGATCCGAAGACGCCGATCGAAGACTCCGTCGGGGCGATGGCGGAGATGGTCAAAGCCGGCAAGATTCGCGGGATCGGGCTGTCGGAAGTGTCGGTCGACATTCTGGAGCGGGCGGCGAAGGTTCATCCCATCGCCGCGCTGCAGTCGGAGTACTCTCTGTTCGTGCGCGACGTCGAGCGGGAGATCCTGCCCGCCTGCCGCCGGCTCGACATCGCCTTCGTGCCCTACAGCCCGCTGGGCCGCGGTTTTCTCACCGGCGCCATCACGTCGCGCGACAAGCTGGACAGCAGCGACCTGCGCGTGAACGCCGGCCATTTCCAGGACGGCAACCTCGACAGGAACCTGCAACTCCTGGACCGCGTCCGCGCCGTCGCGGCCGCTCACAAGGCGACGCTCGGCCAGATCGCGCTGGCCTGGCTGTTCGGCCAGGGCGACGATATCGCGCCGATCCCCGGCACGAAGCGGATCAAGTATCTCGAGGAGAACGTCGGCAGCGTCGACGTCCATCTGACGGCCGAGGAAATCCGCTCGATCAGCGACGTTCTGGACCCGAGCCTGGTGGCGGGGTCGCGCAACTGGGTCGCGCCCGAGCATCAAGCCAAGGGATAGCGCCGCGCGCCCCTCGCCGCAGGCTCCGGCCCATTCATCGGCTCGCGCCAGGCCTCCGCATCCTTTCGACAGGATGAGGAGGCCCGGAATCCTCTACCGTGTTCCCACCGTGTAGCCGCCGTCGCACATGAACTCGGCGCCGGTCGAGAAGGCGCTGTCGTCCGAGGCGAGGAACAGCACCAGGTTTGCGACATCCTCGACCGTGCCCGGGCGGTTGACCAGCTGGTTGGCCGTAAAGGCCGCCATGCCCGCATCGTCGAACCGGTCGCGGATCATGTCCGTTCCGATAAGCCCGGGGTGCACGGAATTCACGCGGATGCCGTATTTGGCGAACTCGATTGCGGCCACCTTGGTCATGCCGCGCACGGCGAACTTGCTGCCGACATAGGCGACGTGACCGGCCGCCGCCTTCATTCCCGCGGTGGAGGAGATGTTGACGATCGAGCCGCCGGTCCGCTTCATCAGTCTGACTGCGGCCTTCATGCCGAGGAACACGCCGCGCTGATTGACGGCGATGACGCGGTCGAACTCCTCGACCGAGCTCTCCTCGATCGTGGCCCGGCGCAGGATGCCGGCATTGTTGACGAGGATGTCGAGGCGTCCGAAGCGGCTCTCCGCCGCGCGGACAGCGTTCGTCCACGACGCTTCGGAGGTGACGTCGAGTTCGACGAAGAGCGCGGATGCGCCGAGTTCGTCCGCCAGGGCGCGCCCCTCGTCCGCGAGCACGTCGCCGATGACGACGCTGGCTCCTTCCGCCACGAAGAGGCGCGCCTCATGCGCACCCTGCCCCCGCGCCGCGCCGCTGATGAGCGCCACCTTGCCGTTCAAGCGTCCCATGCCCCTCACCCCTTCACGCCAGTTCCGCCCGCATCGTCGCAGCCATGGAGGCGATCGCGCGCCGGCTCGTGGGTTGCGCCACGCCGGCCGAGACGAAGCCATGCATCTGCCCCGGATAATGTTCGTGCACGAGACGCACGCCCTCTTTGGCGAGGCGTGCCGCGTAGCAGAGGCCCTCGTCGCAGAGGGGATCGATGCCCGCCGTGACGAGGTGGCAGCTCGGCGCGCCTGCGAGGCTCGGCACGGCGAGCGGCGACTGGCGCCAATCGCCGCCGTCTCCATGGTCGCCGAGATAGTGTCGCCTGAACCAACGCATCGTCGGCCCGTTGACGGCCAGGCCTTCCACATCGAGCGCCTGCGAAGGCTGCGAGAGCGTGAGGTCGAGAACCGGGCAGGCGAGGACCTGGATCCGCACGGGGGGCAGGCCCCCATCGCGGGCCTCGAGCGCGACGACTGCCGCCAGATTGGCGCCTGCGCTGTCGCCACCGATCCCCATTCGCCCGGGATCGAGACCGAGGGCGGCGGCCTCGCGCACGACGAATTGCAGCGCCGCTCGAACGTCGTCGAGCCCCGCCGGGAAAGGGTGTTCCGGAGCGAGCCTGTAGTCGACGGATACGATGTCGATCCCGGACGCCGTCGCCAGCGCGCGGCAGAGCCCGTCATGACTGTCGAGCGATCCGATGACGAAGCCGCCCCCGTGGCAGTAGAGCAGCGCCGGCCGCGGCCCGGGCTCCGCCGATGGCCGGTAGTGGCGCAGCGCCACGGGTCCGCCCGGCCCGTCGAACGAGAGGTCTGTCACCTCGGCGACGGGCTGCGGCGGCGTCGTGTTGCGGGCCCGGATGGCGCGCAACAGCTCACGCGCTTCAACGGGCGTCAGGGTCTCGAAGCGCGGCAGCCCGGCTTCGCGGAGCGCCTTGAAGACGGCCTCGGCATCCGGATCGAAGTTCATCGCAACCCTCTCAGTCCGTCTTGATCCAGACCGCCTTGGTGTTGAGGTAGTGGTCGAGCGATTCCAGGCCCGACTCGCGGCCGAATCCGCTCATCTTGTAGCCTCCGAACGGCACGTCGGGATCCGTCGGGCCGTAGCAGTTGACCCAGACGGTTCCGGCCTGGATCGCCCGCGCGAGGCGGTGCGCCTTTCCGACATCGCGCGTCCACACGCCGCTGCCGAGGCCGAAGATCGTGTCGTTGGCCCGGCGCACGAGGTCGTCCATGTCGTCGAACGGGATCGCGACGACGACGGGGCCGAAGATCTCCTCGCGCGCGATGCGCATCGTCTCGCGGACATTGGTGAACACGGTCGGCGGCATGTAGTAGCCGTCCGCGTAGGCGCCGTCGGTCAACCGCCCGCCGCCGGAGATCGGCGTCGCGCCTTCGGCCACGCCGCTCTCGAGATAGCCGGTCACACGCTGCAGCTGGCCCTGCGAGACCAGCGGGCCCAGCTGCGTCTGCGGGTCGAGACCGTAGCCCAGGCGCAAGCCGCGGCCGTATTCGGCGACCCTCGCCACGAACTCGTCGTAGATTTTCGATTCCACGAAGAGGCGGGTGCCGGCCATGCAGACCTGGCCGGAATTGCCGAAGACCCCCATGCCGGCGCCCGGAACGGCTGCGTCGAGGTCGGCGTCGGCGAAGACGATGTCGGGAGACTTCCCGCCGAGCTCCATCGTCAGCCGTTTCAGGTTACCGGCGGAGGAGCGGACGATCTTCTGACCGGTTGTCGTGGAGCCGGTGAACGAGATCTTGTTGACGTCGGGATGTTCGGCGAGCGCGGCGCCCGCGGTGTGGCCGTAGCCCGTGACGACGTTCACCACGCCGGGCGGAAAGCCGGCCTCGACGATCAGCTCGCCAAGGCGCAGGGACGTCAGCGAAGCCTCCTCCCAGGGCTTCAGCACCGCCGTGCAGCCGGCCGCGATCGCCGTCGCGATCTTCCAGATCGCCGACGTGACGGGCGCGTTCCACGGAATGATCAGCCCGGCGACGCCAAGCGGCTCCTTCAAGGTGTAGGACACGTACTCGCCGCCGGGCATCGAATTGTCGGTGGTCTTTCCATGGATCATCGTGGTCGCGCCCGCGTAGTAGCGCAGCAGACCGAGGGCGCGACGCCGGCGTGGCCGCACGAAGGCGATGGGCGCGCCCATTTCCATGCAGTCCAGCTCGGCCAGCTGCTCCCAATGGCGGTCCACCAGGTCGGCGAGCTTCAGGAGAAGCTCCTGGCGCTCGTAGGGCTTGACCTTACGCCACGGCCCCTCGAAGGCCTTGCGAGCGGACGCGACCGCCCGATCGACGTCGTGGGCGTCGCCCTCGGCGATCTCGGCGATGGGCTTGCCCGTACCGGGATCGTAGCTGGTGAAGGTCTTGCCCGATGCGGCCTCCACCCAGGCGTTGTCGATGAGGAGCCGCTTCGGCTTTCCGTCGAGGTAGGCCTGGCTGGCGCGAGAAGGTTGGACCGCAATCGTCATGGGCATCCTCATGGGCGGTACGGGACCGGGACGGTTTTGATTTTCTGGATACAGATAGTCATTCTGCCCGAAGAATGTCTACTGGAAACGTCGGCCACCGGACATCGCGCCAGCCCGGATGTCGGCGGGACGGGACCGAGCTCCGGCAACCCGACGAAATTGAGAATGCTGTTCTCTATCCAGAAGGTGGACTTGCCCTGACACGCGCCAGCGCCTAAACATGGCCGTACGACGGGACGGGCGCGAAAGCCCGGGATGCATCCTGCCGACGCAGCATAACCGGCCGCCCCGAAGCGCGCCGCAACACGAGGGAGGACGAGATGCTCTCAAGCTCGAACTGGCTTCAGCGATCGGCCCGCGCCGGCGCGCTTGTGATCGCCGCGCTTTGCACCGCCGCCATGGTTGGGCCGAGCGCCGCCGCTGACAAGCTGAGGATCGCGACGGCGTCGACATCGCTGGCACACGGTCCCCTGGGGCTCGCCGTAGCGGATCCCTCGATCTTCGGCGCGAAGGACATCACCATCGAGGTGACGGACCTGCGAGGCAATTCCGCCAACTGCATCGCCGCCCTGCTGTCCAAGGGCGCCGACCTTTGCCAGGTCGGCACGCCCACGGGGACCGACGCCATCGCCGAAGGCGCCAAACTCAAGGCCGTGGCGGTTCTGACGGGCCCGATCAACGAACTCTTCATTTCGGCGAAGGCCGCCGCGGCCTCCGGCGTCAGCCCGGACGCACCCGTGGAACAGAGGATCAAGGCGCTGAAGGGCATGCGCCTCGTGACCTCCGCGCCGGGAACGGCCCACTATCTCACCTTGATGAGCACCCTCCAGAAGGTCGGGCTCTCGATGAGCGACATCAGCTTCCGCACGCTGGGCGACGTGCCGGCCATGATCGAGTCGATCCGCAACGGGCAGATCGACGGGGCCCTGTGGACGATCGGCTCGCTCGGTCCGCTTCTCAAGGACAAGTCGGGCGTCCGCTGGATCAGCATGGCCCGCGGCGACATCGACGAGTTCAAGACGCTGCCCTACGTGACCGTCTATGCCAGGACCGAGTGGGTCGACGCGAACCCCGACCTGGTCCAGCGCATCCACGCAAGCTACGCGGAGGCGATCCGCCGCCTGAAGAACGAGCCCGAGAAATCCTCGAAGCTGTTCAAGGAGAAGTTCTTCCCGGATCTCGACCAGGCGCTGTGGGACGACGGCTACGCCCAGGTCCGCGCCGCCTATCTCGACGGCGCCGCCACGACAGCGAAGAGCTGGCAGCAGGGCCTGGAGCTCCAGAAGGCCGGAACGGGCAAGGACTACAAGGACGCCACCTTCGAGAAGGTGCTGATCCCCGCCGCGCAGGCCAAGTAATCCGGCCCGGCTGAACCCGGCCAGACCGGTTCTCCCGCGGGCCGGTTGAGCCCCTGAAGGCGATGCGCCCGCGCCCTCGTCGGATGTCGCATCGCCCCGAACCATCCCCCGATCGCCACGGCAATGTCCGCCGCGGTGCGAGGCGGCGCCTTGCCGCTTCGCACCCCGGCGAGGCGCGCCCCACCCTTGCCGACTTGCACCCTTGCTGATTTGGAGGACAGACCATGCGCGCCGGAGAGACCTTTACTCACATCTTCGAGCCGACCCGGATCGGCCCGATGCGTCTCCGGTCTCGCGTGATGATCCCGCCCCACTTCTCCGCCATCGGAAATCTCTGGGGCAGCGACGCCGACGCGGAGCGCGCCCTGGCCTACCTGGAAGAGCGGGCCAGCGCCGGCGCGGCCTGGATCACCATCACCGGCAGGCTCGGCAATCATTTCATCGCGGGCTTCGAGCCGTCCGGCATGTCGGCCGAGACGCTGGGCTATTTCCGGCTGCCCCATTTCTCGCGGCGCATGGAGACGGTGGTCTCCCGTCTGGGCGCGCACGACACCAGGGTCGTCATTCAGATCACGATGATCGGCGGCTATCCGCACGCGCCGTCCGACCGTCTCAGCCATCCGATCGGAAATGCCCGACCTCATGTCATGACAGTGAAGGACATCGAGACTCTGGTCGAGGAGTACCGGTACTCGGCGCGGCAGGTGCGTGGCACCGGGCTCGCCGGCGTCGAGATGCACTTTAACCACGACGATCTCATCGAGTGGTTCATGTCGCCGCTGACCAATGCCCGGACCGACCGCTACGGCGGATCGCGCGAGAACCGGCTCCGGCTGGCCGTGGAGATCCTGACGGCGGCGCGCGAGGAACTGGGAACCGACCGCGTTCTCGGGGTGCGCCTCAATGCGTTCGAGGAAATGCCGGGCGGCTACGACGCCGCCGAGGGCATCGAAATCGCACGCCATCTCGCCGCGACCGGGCTCATCGACTATCTCAGCATCGCCGCCGGCTCGAACTGGGGATCGCCCAGCTACATCCAGACCCACTATTTCGACAGCGCCCAATGGGCCGACATGGCCGGCGCCATCCGCCGCGCGGTCTCCGTCCCGGTCGTCTATGCCGGCCTCGTTGAAGGGCCGGCTGCCGCGGAACGCATCCTGGCGGCGGGTCATGCCGACGTCGTCGGCATCGCCCGGGCCCATGTCGCCGATGGACAGCTCCTCAAGAAGGCGCGAGAGGGCCGGACCGACGAGATCCGCCCCTGCATCGCCGCGAACGATTGCATCAACCGCCGCTATGTCGACGGCCTGCCGTTCGGCTGCGCGGTCAATCCGCATGCGTCACGAGAGGTGGACGGGCCCTGGCCGAAAGCCTCGTCGGCGCGCGACCTCCTGGTGGTGGGCGGAGGGCCCGCCGGCATGGAGCTCGCCGCGCTCGCGGCGGAAAGCGGGCACCGCGTGCGCCTGTGGGAAGCGGGCGCGGAACTGGGCGGCCAGCTGGTCGACGCCGTCCACGCTCCTGGGTACGAGCGCATGGCCTCCTACCTCGCATGGCAAAAGCAGCGCCTTGATCGGCTCGGCGTCGCCGTCGAGACCCATCGCCGGGCGAGTGTGGACGACGTGCTGCAGCTCGCGCCCGACGTGGTGGCGCTGGCGACGGGCGCGCGTCCCCACCGGCCTGACATTCCGGGTGCCGCCGACGCGCTGGAAGCCCG
Source organism: Alsobacter ponti (assembly GCF_024294805.1). Classification (GTDB taxonomy): domain Bacteria; phylum Pseudomonadota; class Alphaproteobacteria; order Rhizobiales; family Beijerinckiaceae; genus Alsobacter; species Alsobacter ponti. The sequence goes on along the minus strand of NZ_JANCLU010000016.1, from coordinate 29,050 downwards.
GGACGTTCTGGCCGGACGCGCCGCTCCGGGTCGGCGGGTCGCGATCGTGGCCGAGGAAGACCACATGCAGCCGCTGGCGCTGGCGGACTTCTTGTCGTCGCGCGGCCATCAGGTCACGCTGATCTACGCGACCCAGGCCCCCGCGATCCTGCTGGGACGCTACAGCGTCGGGGCCCCGCTCGCCAGGCTCGACTCGCGCGGCGTGCGGATCCGCCTCATGGAGCAGGTCGTCGCCGTCCATCGCCAGGGCGTCGATGTGCGAAACATCTACTCGAAGCGCACCGAACGCCTCGACGAATTCGACAGCGTCGTCCTGGCTTGCGGCGGCTCGTCCGACACCAGCCTTTTCGACACGTTGTCCAGCAAGCGGCAGGACGTCCACATCCTCGGCGACGCCTATGCGCCGCGCCGCCTCGTCTTCGCCACCCGGCAGGCCTACGCCCTGGCCCGCCTGCTCGCCACCTCCGAAGCCCACTGAAAGGCAGGCCCCCATGCGCGCGATCGTCACCGGTGCAGCCAGCGGGATCGGCCTTGCGGCCGCCCTGCGACTGGCGGAAGCAGCGCGCGAGTGGGGCACGGGTCCCGCGAGGATCGCGCTCGTCGACATCGCGCCCGGCCCGCTCGCCGAAGCCGCCGACGCCGTGCGCGCCAAAGGCGCGGAGGCCCTCGCCATCCAGGCCGATCTGGCGGATGCCGACGCGCCGGCGCGAATCGTGGCGCAGGCCGTGGCGGCGTTCGGAGGCCTCGACGCCCTCGTCAGCAACGCCGGAGTCAATCCGAAGGCGTCGCTGCAGGAGTGCGCCGTCGACCAGTACGACTGGGTTCAGGCGGTCAACACGCGGGCGACCTGGCTCCTGGGGCGCGCGGCCCGTCCGGCCCTCTCCGAGAGCAAGGGCGCCATCGTCGCGACGGCCTCCGTGGCGGGCCTGAACCCGACCCCGATGTGCGCGGCCTACTCCGTCAGCAAGGCCGCGCTCATCATGCTGGTGCGGCAGATGGCGCTGGAGTGGGGCCCCGACGGCATACGCTGCAACTGCGTCTCGCCGGGATCGGTGCCGACCGGCATGTCGCCGGAGCGCTACGCGACCGACGAGGGCCTTGCCCTGGCCCGGTCCCGCAATCCGCTCGGCAAGGTCGGCACGGTCGACGACATCGCGGAGGCCATCGCCTATCTCGTGGGTCCGAAATCCGGCTTCGTCAGCGGCACGAATCTCGTGGTCGACGGAGGCATGCAGGTGACGCTGGCGCAACGGGGAGCGGCCGGTCTGGTCCGGTCGTCGCGACCTTCCTGAACGAAGGGGCGTCGTTCCACCTTAAGAATGACGTTCTCCATAGAGATTGTTTGATTGCCTTTCTTCGCCGAACTGCTAGCGTCTTGTCGCGCCGGCCAGCCATGCGAGGCGGCCTCGAACAATGAGGAAGGCAGGGGACTGCCTCGAATGGGGGAGACGGAAATGACCATCACTGTGCTGTCCGGAGCGCGTGTCGCGCTGGCCGCCGCCGCCGTCGCGGCGCCGCTCGTGTGGGGTGGCGCGGCCACCGCCCAGGAGACGAAGATCCGGATCGGATATTCGACCCTCCTGAACACGGGTCTGCATCTCTACGTGGGCGAAATCGCCCCCGAGCTCTACGCCAAGCACAATATCAAGCTCGAACTCAAGGACATGAAGGCGAACGCGGCCAACTGCATCGCGGCGATGCTCGCGAAGGATGTCGACATGTGTTCCGTGTCGGCGCCCTCCGGCACCTTCGCCGTGGTGGAAGGGGCGCCCCTCAAGGCCGTCGCCGTCGTGCAGGGGCCCGTGGCCGAGCTCTATTTGTCGAAGAAGGCCGTCGAGAAGTCCGGCGTGTCGCCGAAGGACAAGGTCGAAGCCAGGCTCAAGGGCCTCAAGGGCCTCGACGTGGTGACGTCCGCGCCGGGCACGCTCTACTACAACATTCTCGAGGACATGCTGCGTGACGTCGGCCTGACCATCAAGGACGTTCGCTACCGCACGCTCGTGGATCAGACGGCCATGCGCGAAGGCCTGGCGAACGGGACGTTCGAGGGCGTGCTGTGGAGCTCCGGCCTTTTTGCCGACCTCGAGGCGACGAACGCCATCTCGAGCTGGATCAGCGTTCCGGCCGGCGACGTGCCCAAGCTGTCGACCGTGCCGACGGTGACGGTCTTCGCGACCGATGCGTGGCTGGCCGCCAACCCCACGGGCGCGCAGCGGCTGCACGCCGCCTTCGTCGACGTGATCGCGGCGCTGAAGGCGAACCCCGACAAGTATCGCGACGCGATCAAGCAGAAGAACTTCCCCGACATGAACCCCGTGGTGTGGAACGGCGCCTACAAGCACGGCGTCGCCGCGCTGTGGTCGACGGGCAAGACGACCGAGAAGGCCTGGAACGATCTCGTCGCCCTCCAGAAGGCGAACAATCCGGGCAAGGACTTCGCCGCCGCGCAGTGGGACAAGATCGTCCTGCCGACCGCGCAGGCGAAGTAAGGGCGCGCGCGGGCGCGAACCAGGAGAGCCGGCGCCCTCGCGCCGGTTCTTCTCGCCCTGCCCCGGCCGGGACATCGACGAGCAAGACGGGAGGAAGAGGTGCGACTGCAGGGCAAGGTTGCGCTCGTGACCGGCGCGGCGTCCGGCATCGGACTCGCCACGACGCGACGCTTCGTCGCCGAGGGGGCCCGGGTCATCGCCGCCGACCTGAACGTCGACGGCCTCGAGACATCCGGGTCGCTGCGCCCCTTTCGCCTCGACGTCGCGCAGGAAGACCAATGGGTCGCGGCCATCGCCGCGGCGCTCGACGCCTTCGGGCGCCTCGATATCCTGGTCAACAACGCCGGCATCGGCGCGCCAGGACCCATCGTCGAACTGAGCCTGGCGGACTGGCGCAAGGTCATGGCGGTGAATCTCGACGGCGTGTTCCTGGGCATCAAGCACGCCGTGCCGGCGATGGAGCGCTCGGGAGGCGGCTCCATCGTCAACATCGCGTCGATGCTGGGTCACGTCGCGACGGTGAATGCGTCGGCCTACTGCGCCTCGAAGGGCGGCGTCGCCCTCCTGACGAAGGCGGCGGCTCTCGAGATGGCCGCCGCCGGCGGCAGGATCAGGGTGAACTCCGTTCACCCCGGTTTCATCGAGACGCCGATGCTGGGCGACCGCCTGCGCGCCGATCCGGCGCGGCGGGCGCTCATCACCGGCCAGACCCCGGTCGGGCGGCTCGGGACCGTCGAGGAGGTCGCCGCGGCCGTGCTGTATCTCGCTTCGGACGAAGCGGGTTTCACCACCGGCTCGGCCCTCGTGGTGGACGGGGGCTACACGGCCCAGTGAGTCCCGCCGAGGCGCTTGCGCGCCTCCCCTCCGATGTTCCGGAAACACACGTCACGATGGCGACGCCGAGTTCAGGCTCCCTGCTGCACGGATAGTGGTGAAGCGATGCATTACGACACGATCATCGTCGGCGGCGGCACGGCCGGCTCCGTCCTGGCCCACCGCCTTTCCGCCGATCCGTCGCACCGCGTGCTCCTGTGCGAGGCCGGACGGGACCTGAAGCCCGGCGAGGTGCCCGACGACATCCGGGCGAGCTATCCGGGCGTGGCCTACATCAACCCCGCCTATTTGTGGCCTGGAATGACCGTTCGCACCATCGGAGGCGGCCACAACACGGGCTCCGGCGGGCGCGCCGTCGAGCGCGGATACCAGCAAGCGCGCATTCTCGGCGGAGGCTCGTCCATCAACGGCCAGATGGCCAACTGGGGCCTGCCGAGCGACTTCGACGAGTGGCAGGAGCTTGGCGCGGAGGGATGGTCGTGGGACGGGGTTGAGCCCTATTTCCGCAAGCTCGAACGCGATCTCGACTTCCCCGGCGAGAACCACGGGCACGACGGCAAGATCGCGATCCGCCGCATCCCGCCGGAACGCTGGACCGTCCACGCCAAGGCCGCGGCCAAGGCGTTCGAGAGCTTCGGCTACCGGTATCTTCCCGACCAGAACGGCGATTTCGGCGACGGCTATTTCGCGCTCGCCCACTCCAACGAGAACGAGGAGCGCTCCGGCGCGGCGACCACCTATCTGGACGAGGCGACCCGCCGGCGGCCCAACCTGACCATCCTCACCGACGCCCAGGTCAGCGGCCTCGCGTTCGACGGGCTGCGCTGCACCGGAGTCGTCGTCCAGACACCGTCCGGCGAGCAGCGGTTTCAGGCGAGCGAGGTGATCGTCTCGGCCGGGGCCCTTCAGTCGCCCGCGATCCTCATGCGCGCCGGCATCGGCCCCGCCCCGCACTTGATCGAGCAGGGCATCGACGTGCGCCTGGACCTGCCCGGCGTCGGCCAGAACCTGATGGATCATCCGCAGGTGGGCCTGGGCGCCTTCCTGCGGCCGGAAGCGCGCATGCTGCCCCACACGGGGCGGCATATCCTCATGGGGATGCGCTACAGCTCCGGGGCGCCCGGCGCGCCGGCCGGAGACATGTTCGTGGGCTGCATGGACCGCACCGCCTGGCACGATGTGGGCGGCCAGATCGGCGCGCTCGTCGTGTGGATCAACAAGACGTTCTCCAAGGACGGCGAGGTGCGGCTGCGCTCGGCGGATTGGCGGGACACGCCGTCGGTGAACTTCCGCCTTCTCTCCGACGACCGCGACATGACACGGCTGGTGGACGGCATGCGGCTGATCGGCCGCTTCCAGCTGACGCAGGCTTTGAGCGAAGTGTCCGAACATCCCTTCCCGGCCTGCTACACGGACCGCGCCAAGCAGGTCGGCCTGTTCAGCAAGCGCAACAAGCTCATCACCTCGCTGATGGCCAGGCTGCTCGACGGCCCGGCGGCCCTTCGCAAGGTCCTGATGGAACGCTTCGTGATGTCGTCGCACGACTTCGACGCCGTGATGCGGGACGACGAGGCCGCGCGAGCCTTCATTCACGAGGCCGTGTCGGGGATCTTCCATGCATCCTGCACCTGCAGGATGGGCGCCGCCAGCGACCCCCTGGCGGTGACGGATGCGCAAGGCCGGGTGCGGGGCGTGGCCGGGCTGCGCGTCGTCGACGCGTCGATCTTCCCGTCGGTGCCCAGCGCCAACACCAACATCCCGGTGTTCATGGTGGCCGAGAAGATCAGCGACGCGATCGTGGAGGGGCGGAAGACGGAGTCTCGCCCGACATTCGTCCGCACGGCGGCGTCTCAGGCCTGAGACTTTCCGGCTGCCGCGGGCCACGGCGCCGCCGCCGCGGCGCCGGCGGGTTCAGCGGCCCTTGTAGTCGGGCTTGCGCTTTTCCAACAGCGCCGCCAGCGCCTCGCGCTGGTCGGTCGTGTTCTGGGCGATCGCCTGGTAGGAGGCCGCCAGGTCGAGCGCGTCGCGCAGCGACATCTCGGCCGAGCGCTTCATCAGCCGCTTGTTCAGGCGGATGCTGATCGGCGGGAAGGCGAGCATCGACTCGGCGATCTCGATCGCCTTGTCCATCAGGTGCTCGGGCGGGACGACATGGGTGGCCAGCCCCCAGGCCTCGGCAAGCTGCGGTTCGATCACGCGGCCGGTCAGCGCCATCTCCATCGCCCGCGGCATCCCGACGACGCGCGGCAGGAGCCACGCCCCGCCGTCGCCCGAGACGATACCAACGCGCAGGAAGCTCTCCGCGAAGCGCGCCTTCGTCGACGCGACGCGGATGTCGCACATGCAGGCGAGGTCGCAGCCAGCGCCGATGGCGGCCCCGTTGATCGCCCCGATGACCGGGACGTCGAGGCGCTCGAAGGCCAGCGGGATCTGCTGGATGTTCGTGCGGTAGGCTTCGCCCATCTCGTAGGGCGAGCCGCGATACATGGGATGCGTCCGGTCCTGCATCTCCTTGAGGTTGCCGCCCGAGCAGAAGCCGTCCCCGGCCCCGGTCAGGATGATGCACGACAGGCTTTCGTCCGCATTGGCCGACCCGAGATAGCGCACCAACGCCGTAATCAGGGCGTCCGACAGCGCGTTGCGCGTCTCCGGCAGGTTCATCGTCAGGATGGCGATCGGCCCCCTGCGCTCGACGAGCAATGCTTCAGCCATCGTGTCCTCCCGAACCCGCTCAGTCCACCATCCAGGGCCACAGGCCGGCGCCCTGCGCGCAAGCCTGAGCGCCAATCCGACGCTCGAGCTCCGCTTCGCGGCCCCAGGCGTCGCGCCATGTCCACAGCCGCTTGCTGTAGTGATGCAGCACATGTTCCTCGGTGAACGCGATGGCGCCGAGGATCTGGTGCGCCGCCGCCACCACGGTGGTCGCCGCGCGGCCAGTCTGGACCTTGGCCGCCTGCCACTGCAGCGGCTTCAGCCGCCCGGCGTCCTGCGCCGCGATGGCGCTTCGGACCGCGGCCTGCGCCACCGCCTGTTCGGACGCGGCCTCGGCCAGGCGGTGCTGGATCGCCTGGAACTTGCCCAGGGGCTTGCCGAACTGCTTGCGCGTGTTGGCGTGCTCGATCGCGATCTCGATCTGGCGCTGGGCCGCACCGAGGATGGCGCAAGCCGTGAGCAGCGCGCCACGGGCGGCAAAGGCCTCGAAGGACGCTTCCGTCGCCTGGACCGACTCGGGTCGCAGGGCGGCAAGATCGAGCAGCGCCACGTCCTCGCCAGCGAGCGAACTCCGCAGCTCCATTCCGTCGCCGCCGAAGCGGGCCAGGGCCAGGCGTCCACGCTCGTCCGCGGCGCAGACGAGGACGGTCGCGGCCGCCTCCCCGATCACCGGGGCCACGACCGAGGTTGCCTTCGCCGGCTTCTGCCAGGTTCCGGACCGGACGCAGGCTTCATCGAGCAGGGCGAGCGTCGTCCGGTCGGGGTCCAGCGCCGCCTCGGCCGCGAGCGCGGGGAGCAGCAGCATCTCGACGATGGGGCCCGGGGCGGCGTGGTATCCCCAGCGATAGGCGACCGCGGCCGCGTCGAGCGTGCCGCCGCCCATGCCCCCCGCTGCCTCGGGCACGAGCAGCTGGTCGAGACCGTTGTCGAAGAATTCGGACAGCACGGCGGCGGCAGATTCCCGCGTCCCGCGCACGTTTCCGGCGAAGTGCCGCGCGAGCAGGCGCTCCGCGGTGTCGTCGAGCATGCGAGCCGTGTCGCTCATCTCAGGCCAAGCTCCCGTGCCACGATGCCCTTGAGGATTTCGCGAGTGCCGCCGCGCAGACTGAAGCAGGGGGCGTTGAGGATGGCGAAGGACAGGGCGCCCGCGGCATCCGCGCGACCCCGAACCGGCACCATCGACAGCACGCGGCGCGCCACCTCGGGAATCTCCTGCTCGAGCCCCGTGCCGAGGTCCTTGGCGATCGTGGCGATGCCAGTCGCGGGCTGTCCCGCCTCCAGGCGCTCGCCGATGAGCAGCGAGAGGTCCCGGATGGCAGAGAGCCGGGCGACGAGCCGCCCCACCTCCGCATGGGCCCGGTCGTCTCCCGAGGCGCCGACGGCTTCCGTCAGGATCCTGAGCAGCCCGAAGGTCGACATGAACCGATCCGGAGCGCTTCGCTCGAAAGCAAGCTCCTCGATGACCAGCTTCCAGCCGTCGCCGCCCTGGCCGAGCAGGTGCGTGTCGGGGACGACATTGCCGTCGAAGATCACTTCGTTGAGCTCGTGCTCGCCATTGAGGCTGACGAGCGGCCGCACCGTCACTTTTGGGTCATCGAGCGGCACGACCAGTTGCGACAGGCCGGCGTAGCGGTCCTCGGACCGCGCCTCGGTGCGGCACAGGACGATGAGGTAATCGGCGTGATGGGCGTTGGTCGTCCAGACCTTGCGCCCCTCCATGCGCCAGCCGCCGTCGACCTTCTCGGCCTTGGTGCGGACCGACGAGAGATCGGATCCGGAATCCGGTTCGCTCATGCCGATGCCGAAGGTGAGCTGGCCGGCCGCGATCCTGTGCACGAGCGCCGCCTTCAGCTCCTCCGTGCCGTGCCTCATGATCTGCGGTCCGCTCTGGCGTTCCGCGATCCAGTGCGAGCCGAGCGGCGCGCCGGCCGCCAGCATTTCCTCGCAGACCACGTAGCGCTCGAAGGCAGTCCGCTCCTGGCCGCCGAACCTCCTGGGCCAGGTCAGGGCAAGAAAGCCGCGGCGCGCCGCACGCTCCGAGAAGCCGCGGTCGAAGGTGGTCCAGGACTGGAGGCCGGGCACGATCGTGCCCGCCCGGCGCTCGTCCTCGAGGAAGGCGCGGACGGCGGCGCGAAGCGCCGAAACGTCGGGGCGAGGCGTCCCTCCGGAATAGTCGGGAAACGGGATGAAGGGCTGCATGCGGTTCTTTTCCAGAGGCGTGAGAGCCATGCCGCGGGCCGGCCGGAACGGTCCGGAAGCTCACCTGTCGGACATGCCGGGACGCGAGGGCCGCTCCCCAGCCGCCGCGATCAGCTCGGCTTGAGGCCCGAACCCGGGACCTTGACGCCGTTTTCGTACTTGTAGACCCCGTGGCCGACCTTTCGGCCGAAACGTCCGGCGGCGACCATCTTGGTGATCAGCGGGCACGGCCGGTACTTCTCGCCGAAGGTCTGGTGCAGGTACTTGATCACCGAAAGCCGCGTGTCCCAGCCCGTCAGGTCGCCGAGTTCGAGCGGCCCCATGGGATGATTGAACGCCAGCCGCAGCGACGTGTCGATGTCTTCCGCCGTGGCCACACCCTCCGACAGCATCCACATCGCCTCGTTGCCCAGAAGGGCCGAGATGCGGCTCGTGGTGAACCCGGGCGACTCGTTGACGATGATCGACGTCTTGCCGATCGCCGCGCTCCAGGCCTGGACCTGCTCCACCGTGCTCGCCGAGGTGGCGATGCCCTTGATGATCTCGACGAGCTTCATCTTGTGCACGGGGTTGAAGAAATGCATGCCGATCACGCGCTCGGGGGCCTGCGTCACGGCTGCGAGTTCCGTGATGCTCAGCGCGGACGTGTTGGTGGCGATCACGGCGTCCTTCGAGACGGCGCGGTCGACCGCCTCCAGGATCTGCAACTTGACGGGAAGGTTTTCCGTGGCCGTCTCGACGACGAGATCGGCGCTGCCGACGCTGCCGTCCAGGTCGGTCGTCGTCTCGAGGCGGGAGCGGACGAGGTCGGCCATCGCCCCGTCGACCTTTCCCCGCGAAATCCCCTCCGCGACGATGCCGTGGATGGCGGCCTCGGCCTTGCGCAGTTGCTCCGCCTTCACGTCGACGAGAGAGACGCGGAAGCCGCTGACGGCGAAGGCATGAGCGATGCCCAGGCCCATCTGACCGGCACCGACGACGGAAACTTTGGCGTTGGCGTTCACGGAAAGTGCCTTTCTCGCGAGGGCTGACCGGCGGACGAACCCGCGGCACGCCCTCGCGCGCAAATTGAACGGAACGTCTGCCCCGGCGGGGCGGCGTCCCCGTGTCGCGGCGCCCGGAAGATCGCCGCCGGACTTTGGTACCAACCATTCGCCGGGGCATCAAGCGTTCTTCTTCATGCAGAATGTCATTCTTTATTGAGATAGCGCCGGGCTGTGGTAGACATGGGACGATGGGCCGCGGACGGTCCGCATGAGAGAACGGGAATGAGCAGCTGGTCCCTCTGGCCGTGGCCCTTCTTCGAGGAGCGTCATCGCGACCTCGCGGCGCGCGTCGGCGCCTGGTCCTGTCCCGTGGACGGCGAGGTGCACGAGGCGGAACTGGGTGAAGCGTGCCGCGCCATCGCGCGCTCCCTCGGTGCCGGCGGCTTTCTCGACTGCGTGGTGCCCCGCGAGGGCGAGAAGGTGGACGTCCGCGCGGTCTGCGTGGCGCGGGAGGCGATCTCCTACACGTCCGTGCTGGCGGACAACGTCATCGCGATGCAGGGGATCGGCACGGGAGCGCTCTGGCTGCACGGCACCCCGGAGCAGAAGGACGCCTATCTCGACCCGGTTCGGCGCGGCGAGCGGATCGCCGCGTTCGCCCTCACGGAGCCGGGTGCCGGCTCGGATGTCGCCAGCATCACCACGACCGCCCGGCGGGATGGCGGCGACTACGTGCTGGACGGCGGCAAGACGTTCATTTCGAACGCCCCCTTCGCCGACCACTACATCGTGGTCGCCCGCACCGGCGAAGCCCCGGGGGCGCGGGGCCTCACCGCCTTCATCGTCGACGCGGGCACGCCGGGCATGGTGGCCGGTGATCCGATCCACCTGATGGCCCCGCACCCGCTCGCCCCTCTCACCTTCGAGAACTGCCGGGTGCCGGCCGCCAACGTCATCGGCGAGCCGGGCAAGGGCTTCGGTATCGCCATGGCGACGTTCGACATCTTCCGCACCTCCGTCGGGGCGGCCTGCGTCGGCATGGCGCGGCGGGCCATGCACGAGACGCTGGCGCGCATGCGCGAACGGCGCCTGTTCAACGCCACGATGGCCGAGATCCCGGGCGTGCAGACCAAGCTCGCCGACATGTCCATCGATCTCGACCTGGCGGCGCTCGCCGTCTATCGCGCCGCCTGGGTCAAGGACACCACGGGCGGCCGCTGCTCGCGCGAGGTCTCGATCGCCAAGTTCGCGGGGACGGAGGCGGCCGGTAGGATCATCGACGCCGCCGTCCAGCTGTGGGGAGGCCTGGGCGTGACGCGCGGCTCGGTGGTGGAACAGCTCTACCGCGAAGTGCGTCCGGCGCGCCTTTACGAAGGCGCGTCGGAAGTCCAGAAACTGGTCATCGCCCGCAACCTGATCGCCGGAGCGTGACATCGTGAGCATCGCCGGCAGGACCGCGATCGTCGGGGTCGGAAGCACCCCCTATTACAAGCGTGGCCGCTCGGCGCCGCAAACGCTGCCGGAGCTCGTCTGCAAGGCCATCATCGCCGCCGTCGAGGACGCGGGACTTTCGATGACGGACATCGACGGCTTCGCCTCCTATTCGGGGGGCTTCGACACGCCCTACCTGATGGAAACCCTCGGCATCCCCGAAGTGCGCTTCACCTCGATGCTGACCGGAAGCGGCGGCGGATCGGCGGGAGCGGTGGGGCTCGCCTCGGCGGCAATCGTCGCGGGCCTCGCCGACGTCGTCGTGGTGATCGGCGGCGTGCAGCAGGCCCTGCAGCGCTTCGGCTCCGTCACGCAGTCCTACGAAAGCCTGCCCGAAAACGCCTGGTACGAGGCCGCCGGCCTGGTGGGCCCGGGCCACATGTTCGCACTCCTGGCCCGGCGGCACATGCATCGCTACGGGACCACCCGCGAGCACTTCGCCGAGGTCGCGATATCCACGCGCCTCAATGCCATGAGCCATCCCGACGCGCTCATCCGCAAGCCGCTGACGCGTGAGGACTACTTCGCCGCGCCGATGCTCTCGGACCCGTTGTGCCTCTTCGACTTCTGCCTCGAATCCGACGGGGCGATCGCCGTCATCGTGACCTCGATCGAGCGCGCGCGCGACCTCCGGCGAAAGCCCGTCGTCGTCAGGGGCTGCACACAGGGCGGAGAGGCCGGCTGGGGGCGTTCCCTCTACTGGATGAACATGCCGGAAGACCAGTTCCTGACCTCCGGCAACCGTTCCGTCGCCCGCGACCTGTGGCGCCAGACCGGGTTGCAGCCCTCCGACATCGACGTCGCCCAGATCTACGACCACTTCACGCCCATGGTCATCGCTCAACTCGAGGACTTCGGGTTCTGCGGGCCCGGGGAAGGCGGCCCGTTCGTCGCCAGCGGGGCCATCCGCTTCGACGGCGGCTCCCTGCCCGTCAATACCGACGGCGGGCAGCTGTCGGGAGGTTATATCTGGGGCATGAGCCACATCCGGGAGGGCGTGGCGCAGATCCGCGGCGATGCGGCCAACCAGGTGAGCGGAGCAAGGCTCGCGCTCGTCACCGGCGGCCCATCGTCAATTCCGATGAGCGCTTTGGTCCTGGGTGACTGACGATGGCCGCGATCGCGCAATTCCCGGCGGAGAGCCTGTTCACGCTCTGCACGGACGCATGGACGCAACCCTGGTGGGACGCCGCGCGCGAGCACCGGCTCACCGCGCCGTGCTGCGAGGACTGCGGCCGGTTCCGCATGCCTCCGACTCCCTTCTGCCCGCACTGCCGCTCGCAGAGGCTCCGCTGGCCCACACTGAGCGGAAGGGGCACGCTCTTCAGCTACACCGTCGTGACCCGGGCGGTGATCCCGGCCATGGAAAACTGCATCCCCTACGTGCCGGCCCTGGTCGACCTCGACGATGCGCCAGGCGCGCGGCTCACGACCGCCATCGTCGGCGTGCCCATCGACGCCATCGCCATCGGAGCTGCCGTGACGGTGGTGTTCGAGGACCGCAGCGACGGCGTCGTCGTGCCGCGTTTCACCCTGGCGACGGCCTGACCCTCAGGACCAGCAGCGTCGCGAGGCCGACGCCGGAGCAGACCAGCATCACGGCTGCGGTGGACACGACGACGTCCGAGGCCAGCCCCGACAAGGTCACCGCCACGGCGCCGGCGAAGATCTGGCTGAAGCCGAAAAAGCCCGTGGCCGCTCCGCGCCGCTCGGGGACCATGGCCACCGTCCGGGTGAGGGCCAGCGGGGCCATCAGGCCCGACATGAACGTGTAGAGGAAGCCCGACGCCACGAAGAGCGTCGCCGTCAGCCCCCAGGCATGGCTCGCGGCCAGAAGCAGGCTCCCCGCGAGGCCGGTGGAAGCCGCCAGCAGGATCAGGCGATCTGTTGGAATCCGCCTCGCGAGGCGCGTCGCGGCGAGGCTGCCGGCAAGGATGCCCGCCACGAGGACGGCGTAGAAGCCGCCCGCATCCGACAGCGGACGACCCAACGTCCCGGTGACGATGAAGGGCGAGGAGGCGAGGATCCCGAACATGGTCGTGGTGGTGAGACTGCCGGCGAAGACGCGGGCCATGAAGGGTCCGGACTTCAGCAAGCGCCAGTAGGCGGCGATGGACTCGCGCGCCGGCTCCGCCCTGGCAGTCCCGGTTTCGGAAATCAGGAACAGCGCGCCGAGAAGGGCGATGCTTCCGAACGCCACCAGGATCAGGGGGACGAAGCGCCAGCCCAGGCTTTCGCCCAGCCACAGGCCGAGCACCGGCGCGACCGCCGGGGAGACAAGCAGAACCGCGTTGAGCGCGCCGATCAGGGAGGCGGCCTCCCCGCCCTTCGACGTGTCCTGGACGATGGAGCGCCCGATCACGAGGCCCGCGCAACCGCCGAGGGCCTGGAGCACGCGGGCCATGAGCAAGGTTCCGAACGTCGGCGCGAGGACGCACAGCATGCCCGACACCACGTAGACGGAGAGGCCGGCGAGCAGCACGGGACGCCGGCCGAACCGGTCCGACAGCGGACCGTGCGCGAGCTGGCCCGCCGCGAGCGCGAACATGTAGGCGCTCACGACGAGTTGGGCCCGGCCGGGGTCCACCTCGAAGTCGGCCCCGATCAGCGGCAACACGGGCGCCAGGACATGCATGCCCAGCGTCCCGGATCCGATGATCAGCGCCAGCAGCCAGAACGGGCGGGACGACGTTCCAGAAGCTGGTCCGAACCGCATCCCCCACTCCGCGTGTTACCCCGATGTCCGGACATTCTAGCCTGCCGTGGCACAAGGGTGCCTGGGCAACCCGATATCCAAAGTGATGAGGATCGCCGGAATGCCCGGCCCTCATTGACGCGGCGGAGTCCCTGCCGATATGGCGGGCGCGGGCCCATGGCAGGCCTCAAGGGAGATCCGCCTCATGCCGCCGAGACACGCGTCCAAGGTCCGAACCGTCGGCTACAAGGACATCAGCTCGACGCTGATCCGCGAGATCAAGGAGGGCGTCTGGGCCCTCAACGAACTCCTGCCCAGCGAGATGGACCTGGTGGAGCGCTTCGGGGTCGGCCGCAACACGGTGCGCGAGGCGCTGCGCGAACTGCAGGCGCTGGGCTACATCCGGCGCCGTCGCGGCGCGCGCTCCGTCCTCGCGTCGCATGATCCGGACGGCGGCTTCGTCAACTCCGTCCGTTCCGTCAGCGAGTTGCTGGACTACGCCGAGACGGCCCACTCCGTACACCTCGGGGCCGAGCACATCCGCGTCGGCGAGAGACTGGCCCAGCGCCTCGACTGCCCGCCCGGCAGCGAGTGGATCCGCCTCGGCATCCTGCGCAGCCGCGAGCCCGGCGGGGATCCCTTCTGCCTCTCCGAGATCTATGTGGATCCCGTCTACCAGGACGTGCTGAAGGTCCTGGACAACGACAACCGGATCTTTCCGCTGCTCGAACGCGAGTTCGACATCGTGCTGCAACAGGTGGTGCAAACCATCGAAGCCGCCGAGGCCGACGCCAACATCGCCTCGCGGCTCAAGGTGCCGATCGGAAGTCCGATCCTTCTCGTCCGCACGACGTTCCGCGGCAGTGACGGCCGGGTCGTCGAGATCGGGCTCGCCCACTTTCCGGCGGGCCGGTACAAGGTCCGCATCTCGCTGGACCGGAAGCCGGCCTGACACCACGGTCCCGACACAACCCGTTTTTCTTCATTCCGAAATTCATTCGGTATGGAAAATTTGGATTGCGGGACCGCCGATCCCCGACTAACCTTCGCGCACAGTCCGGGTCGCCGCCTGCGGCCCGAAGAGGATGCCTGCCGCGGGCGACGCGCGGGCTGACGATGGCCAAGCGGGGAACGCCATGACAGTGGAACACGGGCAAGCGCCCACCGATGTCGCGGTCACGATTGTCGGCGCAGGATTCTCGGGCCTCTACCTGCTGCACCGGATGCGCGGGCTGGGCCTCTCCACGCGTGTCTTCGAGGCCGGCTCCGATGTCGGCGGCACCTGGTACTGGAATCGCTACCCCGGCGCGCGCTGCGACGTCGAGAGCCTCGAATACGCGTATTCGTTCCTTCCGGAGCTCGAGACCGAGTGGCGCTGGAGCGAGCGCTTCGCCTCCCAGGGCGAGATCCTCGCCTACCTCAACCACGTCGCGGACCGGCTGGACCTTCGTTCCGGCATCACGTTCGACACAAAAGTCACCTCGGCGCGCTGGGACGAGGACAGCAAGACCTGGACGGTGACGACGAACACGGGCGAGGTGGTCCGCTCCCGCCATCTCGTCATGGCCACGGGGCCGCTGTCCGCCCCGACCCGCCCGCGCTTTCCGGGCATCGATTCGTTCAAGGGCGAGAGCTACCACACCGGCCAGTGGCCCACGGAACCGGTGAGCTTCGCCGGCAAGCGCGTGGCCGTCATCGGCACGGGGTCGTCGGGCGTGCAGGTCATCCCCGAGATCGCGAAGACGGCGGAACACCTTTACGTCTTCCAGCGCACCGCGCATTTCTCGATCCCCGCGCGCAACGGTCCGACGGACGAAGATCGGCGGGCCCACTGGCACGCGAATTTCCCCGAGCTTCGGCGCATCGCGCGCGAGCAGAGCCGGACCGGCTGGATTCCCGATCCGCCGAAGGGGTCGGCCCTCGCCGCCACCCCCGAGGAACGCGAAGCCGAATACCGGCGTCGGTGGCGTGCTGGCGGACCGTCGTTCCTCTACGCCTATTCGGACATCGGTACGAACCAGGAGGCCAACGACACCGCGGCCGACTTCATCCGGGCCAGGATCCGGGAGATCGTGAAGGACCCGAAGACGGCGGAGATCCTGATCCCGCGGGGCTATCCCGTCGGGGCCAAACGCATCACGATCGGCACCGATTTCTACGAGACGTTCAACCGGCCGAACGTCACGCTCGTCGACGCCAAGGCGACGCCGATCACGGCGATCACGGAAACCGGCGTCACGACGTCCGCCCAGCATGTCGACGTGGACATGATCGTCTACGCGACCGGCTTCGATGCCCTCACGGGAGCGCTGACCCGCATCGACATCCGGGGCGCGGGTGGCGTGAGCCTCAAGGACAAGTGGGCCGAGGGCCCGGCCAATTACCTGGGCGTGACCACCGCGGGGTTCCCGAACTTCGCGATGATCACCGGCCCGGGCAGCCCCTCCGTGCTGAGCAATGTCGTCACCTCGATCGAACAGCACGTGGACTGGGTCACCGACCTGATCGCCTGGATGGAGCGCAACGGGGTGGTCCGGATCGAGCCGACGGAAACGGCCGAGCACGTCTGGCTCGAGCACAGCCGCGCGCTGGCGGACGCCACGCTCTTGCAGAAGGCGGATTCCTGGTACGTCGGCGCCAACATTCCCGGAAAGCCGCGGGTTCTCCTGGCCTATGTCGGCGGCGTCGACGCCTATCGCAGGAAGTGCCAGGCGGTTGCGGCCGCCGGCTACGAAGGGTTCGCGATCGAGCGCCGCGATCTCGCCGGCACGGGCTGACGGCGCCGGCGCCGCGATCCGTTTTCTCGATAGAAAAAGGGTGACGAATCCGGTATCGGACGGAGACGACGGTGGCGGGATCAGTTCGATGGCCAGACAGGCAAACGCGGCAGCGGCGCGAAAGACGGCTCCCGCGGCGGACGGCGAGCCTCGCCGCAAGTCGCCGAAGACCGGCGTAGCGAAAGCCGACCGGGCTCCCGACGGGGAGGCCGAGGCCCGCGGCGCGGGAAAGGTGGTGGGCGCCGTCGTGGGCGCCATCAAGATCCTGCGCTATCTGGCCGCGGCCGGCGAGCCTGTCGGCGTCTCCCGCATCGCCAAGGACACCAAGCTCAACACCTCCACGACCTTCAACATCCTGCGCACCCTGATGGCGCACGACTTCGTGCAGTTCGAGCCGCTGTCGAAGACCTACCAGCTCAGCCTCGGGATCATGGAGATCGCCCGCGCCGCCACGGCGGTGGGCGGCGACATTTCCTCCGTCTTCCCGCTGATGGAGCGGATCGCCCAGAAGCACGGCGTCACCGTCACGCTCTGGCAGCCGGTCGGCAAGGATCGCAAGGTGCTGATCATGGCCGCGCATACGCGCAACGCCATGCGCATCCAGATGGCCGTCGGCCAGCGGCTCCCCCTTTTGCTGGGCGCCACCGGCCGCCTGTTCGCCGCCTACAGCGACATGAGCAAGGACGAGATCAAGCGCCAGTTCTCCGCCATCCGCTGGAACAACCCGCTGACGTTCAAGGACTTCATGGCGCAATGCGCCGAGGCCAAGGCGCGGGGCTACGCCGTGGACGAAGGCAACTTCGCCGTCGGGACCGTGCTGCTCTCCGTGCCGATCCTGGACCGCGACGGCCATGCCTCGATGGCCGTGACGGCCAACATGTTCGCCGGCCAATACGGTCCCGAGCGCGCCCACGGCATCGTGGGCGACCTGCAGGCCTTCGCCGAGCAGGTGTCGAAGATCCTGCAAAGCTGAACGGCCTCGCCCGCGGAACTGAGCCGCGCGAGCCCCCCGTCGCAGTCCGTCTCCCCGATTCGGCCGACTTGACAGGCCGGGGCTGCGTCGTGGAGCAAGGACATCTTGGGCGGATATGGACGGCCTCGTGAGCGCGACGCGAAAACCCCACACGATCGGATACCGACAGATCGCCGGCATTCTCGTCGGCGAGATCCAGAACGGTCAGTGGACGACGCAGAACCAGTTCCCGACGGAGATGGAGCTCGTCGAGCGTTTCGGCGTCGGCCGCAACACCGTCCGGGAGGCGCTGCGCGAACTGCAGGATCTCGGCTACATCCGACGCCGCCGCGGCGCGCGGTCGGTGCTGGCCACGGCCTCGCCCGACAGCGCCTTCGTGAACGCGGTCCACTCGGCCCACGAACTCCTTGATTACGCCAAGGTCACCCGCTTCACGCTGCTCGCCACCGAGACCATCCGGGTCGACGCGGCGCTTTCGCGGATGCTCGAGGTGGAGGCCGGCGGCGAGTGGGTGCGCATCGGGCTCCTGCGCAACCGCGAAGGGCAGACCGCGCCGCTCTGCTATTCGGAGGTGTACGTGGCCCCGGCCTATGCCGGCGCCATTGCCGATTTCGAGAACGAGGGCGAGCTGTTCGCCGCCATCGAGCGCCGGTATCACATCGTCGTTCGACGGATCGAGCAGGAGATCGAGGCGATCCTGGTGGACGCCAACATCGCCTCGCGGCTCAACGTGCCGATCGGATCGCCCGCGCTGCGGGTGCGCACCAAGTTCTTCTCGGGCGACGACGAACTCGTCGAGATCGGCGTCGTGAACTTTCCCGCGTCCCGCTACAAGGTCCGCCTGTCGCTCGACCGCCGGAGCGCGCCCGCGGGGATGACCGCGGGCTGACCGCGAGGCGGCGGCGGCGCGGAGCGCGGGGCGCGCCGCCTCAGTTCTGCATGCTCCCGGCCGTCTTCCAGCGAAGCGCCCGATTGGTCAGCGCCGTGATCAGCCAGTCGACCACGAGGGCGACCACCAGCAGGCCGAAGATCGCGGCGAAGGTCTGCGCGGCCGAGAACTGGCTGGCGCCGCGCGACAGCAGGAAGCCCATGCCCTCGTCGGAGGCCAGCATTTCCGCGACCACCACGCCCACCAGGGCGTAGGGCACCGATATCTTCAGGCCGGCGGCGACCCAGACGAGGGCGGACGGCACGATGACGCGCAGCGCGACCTGGAGCGGGTTCGCGCCCATGATGCGCACCGCGGCGATCAGCTCCTGGCTCACCTCCCGGACGCCGAAATAGGTGTTGTAGTAGACGAGGAAGAACACGATCGTCGCCGAGAACATGACCCGGAATTCCATGCCGAGCCCGAACCACAGCAGGAACAGCGGAGCCAGCGCGAGGCGCGGCAGCGTGTAGAAGGCGGTGACGATCGGCTGCAGGATCTCGCCGACCCGCCGCCAGGCGCCGGTCAGGAAGCCGAGCACCATGCCCGCCGCCGCGCCGAGTAGGAAGCCTAGCGCGGTGGCCTGCACCGTGACCCAGAGGTTCCTGACGAAGGTGCCGTCGAGCGTCCATTTCCAGATCTGGGCGCCGATGTCGCTCGGCTTGGAAACCATGAGCTTGGGCACCCATCGGTCCGACGCGTATTCCCACAGCACCAGGAAGGCGCCGATCAGGATGATCTGGATGACGAGGTTTTCCACCGCGCGCCGGGCGGGACTGATGCGCACGGGAGCCTTGCGGCGACGGCGCGCGGAGAGTTGGGCCTGGCTTGCGGGACGAACGGGAGCGGTCATGTCGGTCATCTCTGGCCCGTTCAGTGCTGCTTGGATTTGGTGAGCGCGTCGGCCTTGCGCAGGAGTTCCCGCAGGTGGACCTCCATGTCGGCATAGGTCTTCGTGGTCCGGACCTCGCTCAGTTTCCGGTCCTTGCCGAAGGGAACTTCCGTCTCCTCGAGAACGCGGAGAGGCAGTCCACCCAGGACGATGATTCGGTCCGCGAGCAGGATCGCCTCCGAAATGTCATGGGTGATGAACAGGACGCTCTGTCCCGTTCGCGCGACCGTGTTGAGCAATTCCTGGTGCATGACCTCGCGCAGCTGCGCGTCGAGGGCTCCGAACGGCTCGTCCATGAGAAGCATGGGCGGGTCGTAGATGATGCTGCGGGCGAGCAGCGCGCGCCGCTTCATGCCGCCAGACAGTTCGGACGGATACTTGTTGCGGTGCTCGGCGAGGTTGACCAGGCGGACCGCCTTGTCGAGCTTCTCCTCGCGCTGGGCCTTCGGAACGCCGCGCAGTTCCAGCGGCAGGGTGATGTTCTTGGCCACCGTCGCCCAGGGCAGCAGGGTGTCGCCCTGCGTCATGTAGCCGACGTCCCGGTTGAGGCCGTGCAGGGGATGGCCGCCGAAGTTGACGCCGCCGCGCAGCGGGTTCAGCAGGCCCGCCGCGAGATTCATCAACGTCGACTTTCCGCAGCCCGACGGACCGAGGAGGGCCACGAACTCGCCCTGCTCGACATGCAAGCTGAACCCCTGCAGGAGCTCCACCTCATTCTGGTAGCCGAAGTGCACATCGTTGATGTCGAGGAGCATCGGGCCGAATCCTCACCCTGCTATGAAGCCGGTCGACTTATGCCGCCGGCAACGCTTTGTCGATCTTGCGCCGGCGACCCGCGCCTGATCAACGCGCAAGTGCCCGGTCGCCCCGGCCAGGCTCGCCGCCGACGGCGCCCGCCGATTGCCAAACCTAGGTGACGCGATCCGCTCAGGCAAGCAATTTTTCTTCATGGAGAACGTCATTCTCATTTTTCGGCGCAAGTCCCGGAAATCGTTGCCTCACCTGCCCCGAACAGGCTGGATCGGCAGCGTTCCGGAGCGCGCCATTCGGAGTTGCACCCCTCACTCCGCGTTGACGACGCCGTCGTTGGTGGTATGTTGTCCATACAACTTCGTCCGCGCAAGCCTGAAAAGCGAACGCAATCAGCGTGGCCGGGAGGATGCCGAGAATGGAACGAACCGGCCCATTTTGGCCTGACGAAGCCGCCGTCACCGCCTGGCTCGCGCGCCTGGACGGCATGCCGCCGGGAGAACTCGGGGACCGGGCCCGCAGCCTCAAGGCCTCGGCTCACGGCCGCCTCGTGTCGTATTCGCCGAAGGTGTTCATCCCGCTCACCCGACTGTGCCGCGACGTGTGCGGCTACTGCACCTTCACTCACCCGCGGCGCCCCGGCGAACGCGCCTTCATGACCGCCGACGAGGTGCTCGCGGTGGCGCGCGCCGGCCAGGAGGCGGGCTGCACGGAAGCCCTGTTCACGCTGGGCGAACTGCCGGAGCAGCGCTATCCCGCCGTGCGGCGCGAGCTCGACGACCTCGGCGCTTCGTCGACCCTCGACTATCTCGCGCGCATGGCGCGGCTCGTCCTGGACGAGACGGGCCTGCTGCCGCACCTCAACGCCGGCGTCATGGGGCGAGACGACCTTGCGATGCTGCGGCGCGTGGGCGTCAGCCAGGGCCTTATGCTGGAGGGAACTTCTCCCCGCCTGATCGAGCGCGGCGGTCCGCACTACGGCTCGATCGGCAAGCAGCCGCAGGCGCGCATCGACACCATCGCCACCGCCGGAGAGCTCGCCATCCCCTTCACGACCGGGCTCCTCATCGGACTCGGCGAGAGCCGAGCGGACCGAATCGAGGCCCTGCTCGTCATCGCCGCGCTCCAGGTGCGCTACGGCCACATCCAGGAAGTGATCGTCCAGAACTTCCAGCCCAAGCCGGGCACGCGCATGGCCAACGTTCCAGGCGCCTCGCACGAGGAGCTGCTGTGGACCGCGGCCGCGGCGCGGCTGATCCTCGGCGCGGCGATGTCCATCCAGGTTCCGCCGAACCTGAGCTACGACCGCTTTCCCGAACTTCTCGACGCGGGGATCAACGACTGGGGCGGCGTGTCGCCCGTCACGCCCGACCACGTCAATCCGGAGGCGCGCTGGCCGGCCATCGAATGGCTGCGCGCCGCCACCGAGGCGGCCGGTCAGAGCCTCGTCGCCCGCCTGCCGGTCTATCCCGGCCATGTCGCCGACCGGGACCGCTGGATCGATCCCGGCCTGCATGCCGCCGTGCTGCGCCAGAGCGACGCCTCGGGCTGGGCGCGGGCCGACCGCTGGTCGCCCGGGCTCGCCGGCGTCGCGCCATTCCGCGCCCCGGAAAAGGGGCGGCGCCAGGTTCCCGCGCTCGAGGCCCTGCTGGCGCGCGCCGAGGCCGGCGACCGGCTCGGCGAGAGCGAGGTCGCGGCCCTGTTCGCCTGCCGCGGACCGGACGCGGATCGCGTCATCGAGAGCGCGGACGCCCTGCGGGCGAGGGTTAGCGGGGAGGACGTGCGCTACGTCGTGAACCGCAACATCAACTACACCAACGTGTGCAGCTGGCGGTGCACCTTCTGCGCCTTCTCCAAGGGCAAGACGGCCGAGACGCTGCGGGGCCGGCCCTACAATGTTCCGATCGAGGAGGTGACGCGCCGCTCCGCCGAGGCCTGGGACCGTGGCGCCACCGAGGTCTGCATGCAGGGCGGCATCCACCCGTCCTATACCGGCGACACCTATCTCGAACTGCTCAGGGCGGTCCAACGCGGCGCGCCCGGCATGCACGTCCATGCCTTCTCGCCGCTGGAAGTGACGCACGGTGCCGAGACGCTGGGCCTGGGCATCGAGAGCTATCTCGGCCGCCTGCGGGACGCGGGCCTGGGCTCCCTGCCCGGCACGGCCGCCGAGATCCTCTCCGACGACGCCCGCGCCATCCTGTGTCCGGACAAGCTGTCGACGGCGGGCTGGCTCTCCGTAATGGAGGCGGCGCACCGGGTCGGGCTGCGCTCGACCGCGACCATCATGTTCGGCCATATCGACACGCCGGCGCACTGGGCCCGCCACCTGCTCGCGCTGCGCGACCTGCAGGAGCGCACGGGCGGCTTCACCGAGTTCGTGCCGCTTCCCTTCGTGCACATGGAAGCGCCGCTCTACCACAAGGGACGGGCGCGCAAGGGGCCGACCTTCGAGGAGACGCTGCTGATGCACGCGGTGGCGCGGCTCGTCCTGCATCCCCTGATCGCCAACATCCAGGTGTCCTGGGTGAAGCTGGGCGGCGACGGCGTCCGCGCGGTGCTGCGCGCCGGAGCGAACGATCTCGGCGGCACCCTCATGAACGAGAGCATCTCGCGCGCCGCCGGCACCGAGCACGGGCAGGAACTGCCGCCCGAGGCCATGGATGCGCTCATCCGCTCGGCCGGGCGCCTGCCCGGCCAGCGCACCACGCTCTATGGCGTCCCGCCGGCGGGCCAGACGGCCCGCAGCTACGGCGCGCGCGAACTCGCCCCGCTGGTCACCGGCGAAATCGGCGGGCCACGCAGGCGGGCGGTCGCCTGAAACGAAATTTCGACGCGGAGACCACAATGAGCGACAAGCCCACCATCGCCGTCATCGGCGGCACCGGCGCCGAAGGCAGCGGGCTCGCCTTCCGCCTCGCCCATGCGGGCCACGCGGTCGTCATCGGATCGCGCGACGCCGCGAAGGCGCAGGCGACCGCGGCGGAGCTGAACGCCGCGCTGGGCACGGACGCCGTTCGCGGCGCACGCAGCGACGAGGCCGCCGCCGAGGCGTCCATCGTGCTCCTCACCGTCCCCTACGCCGCCCAGCAGGCGACCGCGCTGGACCTGAAGGACCAGCTGCGGGGCAAGATCCTGGTCGACGCCACCGTGCCGCTCGTCCCGCCCAAGGTTGGCCGCGTGCAGCTCCCCGAGGGGGGCTCGGCGGTGGCGCAACTGCAGCTTCTGCTGGGCGACGAGGTCAAGGTCGTCGCCGCCTTCCAGAACGTCTCGGCGCATCACCTGAAGGATCTCGGCCATTCCATCGACTGCGACGTGCTGGTCTGCGCCGACGACGTCGCCGCCGCCGAAACCGTGATCGGCCTCGCCAAGGCCATCGGGCTCTCCGCGTACTACGCCGGCCCGGTCGCCAATTCGGCCGCGGTCGAGGCGCTGACCTCGGTGCTGATCACCATCAACCGCCGCCACAAGGTGGCCGGCTCCGGCATCCGCATTACGGGGCTCGGCTGATCGCCATGACCCACCGCCTGGAGCTTACGGCGCTTCCGGACTTCCCCACCGTGAAGGCGGGCGACGACCTCGCGCGTCTCGTGCACGAGGGACTGGGCCGCGCCGGCGTTGAGCCCCGTGCGAGAGACGTCGTCGTGCTGGCGCAGAAGGTGGTGTCCAAGGCCGAAGGGCGCGCCGTGCGGCTGGCGGACGTGGTCCCCTCCCCGCGGGCCGTCGAGCTTGCCGCCACGGCGCTGAAGGATCCGCGCGTCGTCGAACTCATCCTGCGCGAGAGCCGGGAGGTGATCCGCTGCCGGCCCCACGTGATCATCGTCGAGGACCTGCGGGGCTACGTGATGGCCAATGCGGGCATCGACGCGTCCAATGTCGAGGGCGACGGAGAGGAGACGGTGCTGCTGCTGCCGGCCGATCCCGACGCCAGCGCGGCGCGCCTGCGCGCCGACCTCGACCGCCTGACGGGCGCGCGCATGGGGGTCGTCATCAACGACAGCTTCGGCCGCGCCTGGAGGCTCGGCACGTGCGGCACCGCCGTGGGCGTCGCGGGCCTCCCGGCGCTCCTCGATTTGCGAGGCCGGCCGGACCGCAACGGCCGCACGCTGATGACCAGCGAACTGGCCCTCGCCGACGAGGTCGCCGCCGCCGGCTCGCTGCTCATGGGCCAGGGCGGCGAGGGCCACCCGGTCATCCACATCCGCGGCGTCCCGGAGGTGGGCCGGGACGGCCGGGCCGCCGATCTCGTCCGCCCCCGCAACATGGATCTCTTCCGATGAGCAAGGTCGTGGCCCTCGCAGGCGGTGTCGGCGGCGCGAAGCTGGCGCACGGGCTCGCCTTGGCGGGAGCGGACCTGACCGTGGTCGTCAACACGGGAGACGATTTCCGCCCCATGGGGCTGCATGTCAGCCCCGACATCGACACCGTGGTCTACACGCTGTCCGGCCTCGCCAACCGGGCCCAGGGCTGGGGCATCGAGGGCGAGACCTGGTCGTTCATGGAGCAGGTCTCGCGGCTCGGCGGGCCGACCTGGTTCAATCTCGGCGACCGCGACCTCGCCATGCACGTGCTGCGCACGCAGCGCCTCGCGGCCGGCGAGACACTCACCGCCATCACGGGCGACTTCGCCGCGCGTCTCGGTATCGCCTCGCGCATCCTGCCCATGTGCGACGAGGCCGTCGCCACCATGGTGCGCACGCCCGACGGTGAGCTGCCTTTCCAGGACTACTTCGTGCGGCTTCGCTGCGCGGTGACGGTGGAAGGGTTTCGCTTCGCCGGAATCGACAACGCCCGCGCCAGCGACGAGGTCGTCGCCGCCCTCGCCGATCCGGACCTGAGCGCCGTGATCGTCTGCCCGTCCAACCCCTTCGTCAGCGTCGATCCCATTCTCTCCGTCCCCGGGCTGCGCGCCGCGATCCCGAAGAGCCGGCCCATCGTCGCCGTGTCGCCGATCATCGCCGGGCAGGCGGTGAAGGGCCCGGCGGCGGCGATGCTGCGCGACCTCGGCTTCGACGTCTCGGCGCTGGGCGTCGCCCGCCACTACGCCGGGTGGATCGGGGGCCTCGTCGTGGACACGCGGGACGAAGCTTTGGCCGCTTCGATCGAGGCGCTCGGCATGAAGGTGCTCCTGACGGACACGCTGATGAAGACCGACTCGGACCGCGAGCGCCTGGCGCGCGAGACGCTGGCCTTCGCCGAACGGCTTGGAGGCGCGCCGTGATCGACATCCTGATCCCCTGCAAGGGCTTCGCGGCGGGCAAGTCGCGGCTGGCGCCCGTGCTGACGCCGGATGCGCGCGCCTGGCTGTGCGAGACGCTGCTCAGCCGGACGCTCGCCGCCGCGCTGGCCTTTGCGGGTCGCGGCGGTCGTGTCGCCGTCGTCTCGCCGGATCGCGTCGCGCTGGATCTCGCCTCCTCGCTCGGGGCCCTCGCCATCGAGGATCCCGGGCAGGGCCTCAACCCCTCCCTCGCCCGGGCCAATTTCGAGTTGGCGGGCGCGGGCCCCCTGATCGTCCTGCCGATCGATCTGCCGCGCATCGTTCCCGCCGCGCTCGAAGCGCTCGTGGCGTCGGACAGCGAGGTGGCGCTCGCGCCCGATCTCGCCCGCACTGGCACGAATGCGCTGGGCCTGGGGCGGGCCGCCCGCGCGGACTTCGCCTTCTCCTTCGGCGAGGCGAGCTTCGCGGCCCACGCCGCCATCGCGCGCGCCCGGCGCCTCGCCGTCCGCACGGTGGCGGATGAGCGCCTCGGCTTCGATCTCGATACGCCATTCGACCTGCTCCGCCTCTCGGCGAGCGAACTCACACTCTGACGACATCCAGCGCCCCCAGGAGAGACCGATGAAGCCGCATGAGATCGTGAAGTACGCCGTGAACGTGAACCAGTTCACGCATCTCGACGACTTCCAGGGCATGGTCACGTTCGTGAAGAGGGCGGACGAGCTCGGCTACGACAAGGTCCGGTTCGTGGACCACATCGTGGGCGTGATGGTCGAGAAGCATCCCGAGATGCCGTACACGCCCTACACCCACAAGAGCCGGTTCTACGAGGTCTTCACGACCATGGCGTATCTCGCGCCGCAGACCTCGCGCATCAAGCTCGTGACCGGCGTGCTGGGGCTTCCGCAACGCCAGACGGCGCTCGTCGCCAAGCAGGCGGCGCAGATCGACGTGCTGACCGGCGGCCGCATGCTGCTGGGGGTGGGCCTGGGCTACAACAGCACCGAGTTCGCGGCGCTCGAGACGGAGTTCAAGACCCGCGCGCGGCGGTTCGAGGAGCAGCTCGACGTGCTGCGCATGCTCTGGACCCAGGAGGTCGTCCACTTCGAGGGGGCCTTCCACAAGCTCGACTGGGTGAACGTCAACCCGCTCCCCGTGCAGCAGCCCATCCCCATCTGGATCGGCGCCGGCCGCACCGAGGCCCCGGTGCCGGTCGATGCGGTGCTGAATCGCATCGGCCGCAAGGGCGACGGATGGTGCCCGCTGTTCCGCATTCCCGACGGCGCGGAGACGCTCGACGCTCCCGCGCAGGAAGCGATCGCCAAGGTGAACGCCGCCGCCGTCGAGGCGGGCCGGGATCCGACGACGATCGCGCTGGAGCTCGGCCTCTATCCGGACGGCAAGAGCCGCGCGCAGGTCCACGACGAGATCGCGGCCCTCCACGCCCTCGGCTCGGAACACCTCCACGTGCGCTTCGCGGGCAAGACCGCGAAGGAGCAGATCGACAGCCTGCACCGCTTCATGGACCTGGTGCGCTGAGGCGATGCGAACCGACGGGAACCCGACATGAACGCACGTCATGACCCCAGACAATGGCACGGCATGCCGGTGCCGCCGGCGGGATCCGCGGACTCCGAGAGCTGGCCGCTGTCGACCTGCCTCGCCGCCCTCGCCCGCCAGGTGACAAACCATCCCGCTCCGGTGGACTGGGATGACTTCTCGTCCAGGCTCCAGACCTGCACCGAAGCCCAGATCCGCGTGCTCTGGCTCATTTCCTGCGGGCTGCTCAACAAGCAGATCGCGCATCGGTGCGGGATCTCGGAAGCCACCGTGAAGAGCCACGTGGCGGAAGCGCTGAAGCGGTTGCGGATCCGCTCGCGCACGGCCGCGGCCGCGCGCATCGCGGTGTTCCTGGACCGCCACATGGCCCTGATCGAGCGGGACGCCCCGCTCAGCGCCTGAACGTGCGAGACGACAGGTCCGGAGCCGGTGCGGCGGCAACACGCCGCACCGGCTCCAAAAGTCCGGCGATGGCTTACTTCGCCTGGGCCTCCGGCAGCACGACCTTGTCGAACGCCGCCCGGCTGTAGTCCTTCTGGGAGCTCTTCGCCTGCATGGCGAGAGAGTCCTGCCACGCCGTGCGGCTGACGCGCGCGCCGTCAAGGAAGGCGCGCCTCCCGGCCTCGTATCCGTCGTTCCAGAGGGCCTGGTCCAGGTCGGGGAAGTAGCGGTCCTTGACGAGCTTGGATGACTGGGCGGGCTCGTTCTTCAACCGGGCGATGGCGTCGGCGTATCCGGCGTGGATGCGCTTCACGAGGTCGGCGTTCTGGGCCGCCCAGTCGCGCCGCGCGAACACGGTCACGAAGGGCAGGTTCTGGTAGGTCTCGACGTCGCCGCGGGACAGGCTGATCCAGCGCACGCCGGTTCCGTCCACGAGGTTGGGCGCGAGCGACCCGGTGACCCAGAAGGCGCCGTCGATCTGCCCGTGGCGGATGGCCTCGATCATGGCCGGCACTTCCGGCAGGGTGCGGAACCGGATGTCCTTAATCGACGACCCGACCGTCCCCATCAGCGAATCGAGCATCGTGTAGTTCGCGCTGCCCGGGGCCGAGCTCACAAGGTTGAGGCCCTTCAGGGCCTTGATCCGCTCGGCGATCGGCGCATCCGCCTTGACCGGCAGCTTGGCCGCCGCCGCGGACGACAGGATGATCTCAGCGAACGGACCCGCCAGCGCCGCGACGGCGACGAGGTCGGCCCCTTCCGCGATCGCGTCCGTTCCGGTGGTCGTTCCGACCTGGCAGAGATCGGCCGCCTTGGACACCAGGGCGGCGATGCAATTGGGCGACGCGCCCCGCAGGTCGGTGACGTTCAGCGCGACGCCGTGGCGCGCGAAAATCTCCGGAGCCGCCACCGCGAGCGCGGCCGGGGCGTGCGCCAGATTGATGGCCGCCACCGCGAGGTTCACCTTGTCCTGCGCCCGCGCCGAAGGGGCGGAAAGCAGGGCGGCGGCCGCCATGAGGCCGGCCGGAAGCGCCCGACGAAGGCGGCTCGGCGTCCGGCGTGCGAGGTTCGTGAAAGGCAAGGCGAAGTCCTCCAAGATTGCGTGTTGTCGACAGGACCATCCTGTCCCGGTTCGGCCGCCCCGCCGGCGCGAAGCACGCCCCCGCGCCTCGCGCCGAACCCGGATTGAAGGCGCTTCCACGACAGATCGCAAGCACTCTTTTGCTATGGAGAACGTTATTCTTTCTGGTGGAAGGAGGCGGGGCGGGGCGCGCGGGCAGAGCGATGGGCGCGAACGGTGCCGACCTCGCCTCGCTACGGGCCGGACCGGTGGTGCCGCTCCTCTCGCTCACCCCTTCGGCCTGGCCATCGGCTTCGGTGCGCAGGCGGCGCTGCTGGCAAGCACCACGCGCGCCATGGTGTCAGGGGCCCTATTTCGGCCAAGCCAGTGACCATCCGCAACGGGCCGGGGCGCCCTATTGCCCGCCAAGGCGCTGTTGCGGAGGGCGTGACGTTCGACAGCGGATAGGAGGGCGATCGGAGGCGGTGGGCGGCCCGGCGAATAATGGGACGCAGCGCTTTTGCTGGTGCTGCCGGAGAGGATTGAACTCTCGACCTCTCCCTTACCAAGGGAGTGCTCTACCACTGAGCTACGGCAGCAAGCGGGGACCCGGGAGGGGGTCCGAAGCGGCGCGGACACTGCCACAGGGGCAGCGCGGGCGCAAGCGTCGGGCCGGGGTTTTTTCCAGCCTTTTGGGCGCGGCTCCGGGCGGCTCGCGGGGGTGGGCGGTGAGCCAGCGGGAGGCGTTTAGGCGTCGGGCCGCAGGCCCGCCCGTCCCCGGAGCGGTGCAGCGCCAGCGGAACCGCATCCGGGGCCTGGCGCACTATGTCGCGCGTCAGCGCGTCCTGATGGAAAAGGCTTATGGAGCGCCGCTACCCGGCAACATCCATGCGCTGGCTCCCGGACACCCCTCCGCTGTCGCTGCGGGGTTCCGGGAACGGGACGGGCGGACTGGCGTCCGCCCTTTGCGCTGTCGCTGCGGGGTTCCGGGAACGGGACGGGCGGACTGGCGTCCGCCCTTTGCGCTGTCGCTGCGGGGTTCCGG
>NZ_JANCLU010000015.1 GCF_024294805.1 Alsobacter ponti | reverse complement strand
CCATTGAAACCGATCAGCAGACCCGCAGAGTAGCTTAAACCAGCCGGGAATCTGTCCAAGGATCGGGGAGTAGCTCAGTTGGCCGGTATCAGTGCGGCTATGGTCGGCAAGATAGAGAGCGGTGCTAGTGCTGGCAGCTTCGAGACAATCGAGCGCCTTGCGAAGGCTTTGAAGGTCGAACCCGCGGAATTATTCAGCACGCATGTGATTGGGAGCCAAGTAACTGAAGGGCCATATAAAGAAATCAACAAGAAACTAGCCCAGCTTCAACCAGACGAACTGGTATGGTTGTCTACGGTTGTATCCCTTGTTCTGGCGAAGCCAGATAGTCAACGCCGAGGGGATGCGAAGTTTGAATGGTCATCTACAACACAAAATCTGAGGAAATTAAAGAAGCCAAAAGAAACCTGATACGCATCCGCTTGTGACCCTTCTGCGACTTTGGGAATGTTGGCGGACCTTGCTATGCGCCTTTCCCTGCCGCCTCTTCAAAGGCGACGAGATATGTACTCTTGATTCCGTCCGGCGTCAGTTTCGCCTGCTGGAGCGCCGCCTCGCAACGCTCCCGAAGCGCGTCGACCTTGCCCGGACTCCCAGCCAAGTCCCTTAGAACACCACGCAGGGCACCGACCAGCTTGGTGATTTCGCTTAACCGGAGCGCGTAGCTCCCCGCCGCGCTGGCCTTCTTATCCGCGATGGCCTCCGGCAAGGCCGAAACCCGCACTGATTCTCGACCAGGATAGGCACCCTTGAACCAATTTTCGGCTTCGAGCAGTTGCGCGTGATCACTCTTGTAGAGCGGATTGCCTTCTTTCTTGCTTTTAGCTTCGATCACGAAGTCGAACGCCGCGCCGGTGCGCCAGAGAACGTCAGGTCCCTTGTTGTAGACCTTCTCAGGACGCTCAGCCTCGAAGCCAAGGTAAGTGCCTAGATTGGCCAGCGCCTCTTCATAGCGCGCCGCTGACGCTTCGGGCACGAGCTCTGTCACTGCTTCGTCAAAGTCGGCTAGCAAGGCGCCGCGCAGATCGTATTCGAGCAACCGCCCGACAATCGCCGCGGACTGTTTGCCGGGGATTGGTCGTGGGACGTATGGAGGCCGAACCTTGGGCGGTGAATGGTTGTTACTGATGGAGAAGGCGCTTGTTTGGAACTTCTGGCCGCGGGCATCTTCATCCATCTGATAGGCAATGCGGGCAGCGGAAGCCGACAGCCATGCACGGCGCTGGCCGTCCGATTTAAGTTCATCGTCCCCGATCAGGCTCTCCAAAGTCTGAAGAGCCTTCTCGTACTGGCCGAGCCTCTGGAGCTTGAACGCTTTGCGCTCGCCGCCGGCAACTCGAAGCGCCAGCATGTTGACCGGTACAGCGTGCGCGGCTTCGGCTAGTTCCGACGCGTGGTACGCCACCCAATCGACGTCGCGGTTCAGGCATTTCATCACCGTCTGATGCACCTCCTTCACTGTCGTGACGGTCTCGCTCATCTCTTGGCCCATGGTGAGCTGTACCCGCGTACTGGCAGTTAGAAAGGCAAGGTTGCTCTTGCGACCGATCCAGCCGACCAGGCGACTTCCGATCAGCATCACCGCGCAATAGTCCCCGCCGCCTCGCGTCCCGCGCCCAATGCCCTGCTCAATTCTCTGAGCCAATAGCGAGCTGACGGCGGAGTCCGCGACAACATTCACGCGATAAACGTCATAATCCGAGGTGCCCTGGGGCAAGTTGTCCATGACTAGGAACCGGCAGGCGTTGCCGGCAAGATCGATCCCATCATAACGGTTTGCGAGGACCACGGGGCCATAGCTTGCGCCGGCCTGCATGGCTGCGATCTGCTCGCTCACGACTTTGGCCGTGCTGGGGTATTCTGCGACATCCTTCCACTGCTCGGCCGCCGGACCCGATGGGGTCAGAATCAACGCGCCGCACTTCTTCTCCGCCAGCTTCACGGCGATGTTCTTGACCATTGGCGTGATAGGCGTTCCCGAGAGCTTCATCAGCTCGGGAATGAGGATCATCCTCTCGCCGACACCGGCGAGGGAGGCCGATGTGATGGGCTTGCCGACTGCGTCTGCAGACGCACCAAAGGTTCTCACGATCTCGCTGTCGTCCGCGATTGTCGCCGACATGTAAATGCGGCGACTGCAATCCTCAAAGGTCGGCAGAAGATCAACTGGTGGGAAAATTGGCGTGATGGTCACTGACTTGCGGCTAAATAGGCAATGACAAACGGCCAAATTGTCCCGTAGGAACGGCCACACGAAAGGGTCGATCTCGTCGACAACTACAGCCAAATATCGCTCGATCTCTGGAAGTTTGCGCTGCCAGGCCCAGCTCGGCACTTCCATCACGCCAAAGTCTTTGCCGCTTATCACGTCCGCGAACGAACCGCTCCGCCCAACTTCCTTGAACGCGGTGCGAAAACGGCCGGCGAGATCGGAATAGACGTCCTCATGCTCCTTGGCTGAGATTGAGAGGCTAAAGGCTTCTCGTACTGAGGAAAGCGCCACATGCGCGTCGTCTAGAATGATGGTACCAGCCTTGACGATTTCGTGTCCCGAGTTGCGGACGCCGAACTTGCTACGGCCGTTAAACAGGGTTTCATAAGATCCGACGAGGACGCTTTTCCCTTCATAGAAATCGCCAGGAAGCGGCTGTTTTTTGACGTAGGGCACAGCAGAGATACCGTACTCCTTGCTCTTTGCGATCACCTGATCAACAAGTTGATTTGTGGGCGCCAAGTAGATGACCGGCTCACCGAGCTCGTTCATCACCGATTGCGCCATTAGGAGCGCGACGAGGGTCTTGCCACCTCCAGTGTGAAGTTTGACCACCACATCGCGGTCTGTACGACGGGCAAACCAGGCATCGAGTACTTCCGCCTGGCTGGCGTAGAGGTCGTTGATGCCGGGCGGCTTTGGTAGGGCATTGAAGATCTCACGGGGATTGATAGGCTTCGGCTTGGCCTTGCTCTCCCGAAGCTTCTTAAAATCAACCATTTAATCCCCCATGGCGCCTGGTGACGGCAGATCCCGCATAAGATTATCCTATCGGCTCGAGCTTGCCATGATAGTCTGTGCAACATGTCGGCGATCGGGCTCGCGATGTCAGTTGAGAAGTGCGACCCGGGGCGAAGATGCCGTCAGCGATAATTCGACACCTCGATATCAGAGGCTTCCGCGGGGTGCGCCGCTTGAGTTGGTCTCCGCATCCCGAGTTGAACGTCATCGTAGGGGCCGCCGATGGAGGAAAGTCGACCCTCCTGGAAGCCATCGCCCTGCTGTTTTCGCCGGCCCCCAACTATGGGTTGACCGAGTTCGACTACCATGGGCGGAACCTTGTCGCAGGCTTCTCCATCCAGGCGGTTCTGTCGTTCAGCGACATTGGCATCATGCGCGAAGAGGGCTTCCCGGCACCGCCGATGCAAGGTTGGCTCAACGGCAAGCTAACTGATTTGCCGGACGAGGCGGGCGCGGAACCCGTTTTGGTCTGCCGGCTAACGGGCACGCCTGATCAGGAGTCGCTCTATGAGATCATTGGCGCTGGCGGCGAGATTCGCTCCCCGTTCAGTCGTGCCATGCGGCGCCGTATCTCGTTGGCCCGGCTTGGTGTAGGCGACCGTGGGGACCGGGACCTTCGGCTTGTTCAGGGCGGCGCTCTGGATCGATACCTCCAGGGCCAGGAGGTCCGTCAGACCGCCCTTCAAGCAGTTATGAAGACGCCCTTGCACGACCAACTCGACGCCGGTCCGAAGTTGGCGTTGAGGACGATTAGCGAAGGCTTCAAGACCCGCAATCTTCCCCATCCGGTGAGGCTTGGTCTTGTTGGAACGCCGGGTGTCTCCTTGGCGGCGAGCGTAGGCCTTACCGTTGGGAAGGATGATCCCACCTCATTGCCGCTCTCAGCGTGGGGCACCGGCACGCGCAGACTGGCGGCGCTTGAGATTTCTACGCTAGGGGTCAGCGCTGAGGCCATTGCGGTCATTGACGAGCCGGAAACGGGGCTAGAGCCTTACCGCCAGCGCGTGTTTATCCGCGATCTCGCGGCGCGCGGCCGCCAAGCCTTCGTCACCACGCACGCACCGTCCGTTCTCGCCCAAGCCGCACGTGCAACCTCGCAAACTTGGCGGATCGGCGATGCGCTGCATCCCACTACGCCAGGCGAGAGTTCTGGAGAAGGCGCGGTCGATGAGTCGGCTTCTCATGCGCTCTTTGTTATAGCGGGGGCCGAGTTGGCCTTAATCGCCGCGACCCAGGCGGAAGCGCTGTTCGCGAAGCTTCCCGTGGTTTGCGAGGGTGCAAGCGAAGTCGGCTTCGCGACTCGTATGTTTGAACATCGGTTCGGTGAGGGCTTCGCGTGCCGGGGGATCTACTGCCTCGACGCGGGAGGTCACTACAAAGCGCTTCCGATCTGCAAGGCTCTACTGGCGGCCGGCTTTCCCGTGGCCGCGGTGGTCGACGACGAAGGCAAGAGAAGCGGGAGCTGGGCCACTGTTTCCCAGGTTGCGAACATCTTGAGGTGGGGCAACGGGGCGTGTCTCGAAATGGCGGTTCTGTCAACGATGCCGGATGCCCAGCTTCAAGAAGTCCACCTTTGGGCCGAACAGGTCACTCATCGAAATGCGGCCCATCAGATGGCGGAAATCCGTCGAGAGCTTTCCTCGGAGAAGGGCTTGTCAATCGCCGAAATGTTCGCGAACGCTGGCAGGGACGCATTCTTGGCCGCCGTGCTCGCCAGCGCCTGCCCCAAGCCCGATGCCAACAAGAAACCGCGCGGGTGGTTCAAGAGCTTCGACGGGGGTTATCTCCTGGCGGACAAGCTGCTAGAGGTCAGCCCCACACCAAGCCTCATGACGGAGGTTGGGGCCTTCCTTGTCGCCGTCGAGACGGCCACTTCCCCGTGACTGGATGGCTCGACGACGTGCTCCACTCGGACGCGCCCCTGGTCGTGGTCGAGGCAGCGGCGGGTTGTGGCAAGACGTGGACCGCGGCGAAGTTCGCCAAGGAGATGTCCGCCCGGCTTACTTATGAGCGGGTGCTGCTGCTTTCGCACACCCATGGCGCCTGCGGTGAGTTCCACCGGCGCTGTGTCGGCCCAGGCCTTCGCATCGACGTAGAGACCTGTGACAGCTTCGCCCTCAAGGTCGTTGGACCCTATGCCGCCGCGCTAGGTCTGCCTTATCCATTCGACCATTTGGTAGGCCGCCCAGGTCTGCCATTCGAAACGATCCGTGCGAAGGCGGTGGATCTGGTCCAGCGTTCGCCTACAGTCGCGCGCCTGATCAGCGCCCGTTATCCTGTGATCATCCTTGACGAACACCAGGACGCCAGCCTCTCTCAGCATCAGCTTGTGATGACCTTGATGACAGTCGGCGGTTCACGCTTGCGGGTCTTTGGTGACCCTATGCAAGCGCTCCACAGTGGAAGCCGCGAAGACTACGTCGATTGGGATACCCTATGGGCGAGCTGTAGCGACCGGTGGCAACTCACCGAGCCGAAGCGGTGGAACGAGGCTCCGGAACTCGGCAAATGGATCACGGCGGCGCGCACGAAACTGAAGGCTGGCGGATCAATTGGATTGCACGACGCGCCGTCTGAAGTCCGCGTCCGCCCTGAGACCGGATTGGCGGGCCGTAAAAAGCTTAAGAACCCACGACTGGCAGGGGAGATCCTGCACGCATTCTTGGATGACGGACACGGACGGGCCGCCGTGATTGCTCACATGAGCGACATGGTGCGCGCGCTGGCCCAGGCTGCAAGCTGGCGAGCCGGGGTCAACGAGGGCGCTGTGCTCGAGCATCTGGACCGTCTTCTCTCGGAAGCGGAGAAGGAAGCCGGGACAGCAGCCGACGTCGCGGCCGGATTTCTGACCTTCGCCAGCGACATAGGTTCAGGCTTCCCCAAGGCGTTGCGGGAGAGCCTCGGCAGTCGAGTGGGTGCTCAGCTCAACCTCGTTCGGGCCGGGGCCAGCCAGTCGCCCTGGCTCCATGCACTTGAGCCGATCTATGCCGAGCCCAGCCACCGCGGCCTTGCCACGGCCATGGAGCGATTGATCAGGAATCCGCCGGCCGGATATCGGATTCGCCTCCGCGACCACGCCGCTGCGCTTCGAGCGATTGGATGGACCGATGATCCGCGCGGCCACCTCCACGCGCTCAGTCGGCTACGCCGCCAGCGCAGCTTGCCCCAATTGAGCACGAGCACGGTCCATAAGGCCAAGGGACTGGAGTTTCGCCGCGTCCTAGTGTGTCCGGCCGATGCTCAGCAGTATCCGTCCGGTGCCTATGGCGCGCGCCTGTTTTATGTCGCGATAAGCCGCGCCACACATCAGTTGACCATTGTCACCGATGCGCTTTCGCCAATGGTCCATCTGCAGTAGACCCCTTCTTTTGATTTGCTCTACTGCGGCAACGACGAACCTTCGACACCGACGTCCTGCGCTCACGACGCGAGTTCAGCGAAGAAGTTAGCTGCTCAGGTGGACTGTGGACACGTTCTGGAGGTGAATAGTTTAGCCGAATCGCGAATGTCCGACTCTCGGAGCAAGCCCAAGGTTCGGAGGTGGCGCAAAAGGGGGCTGGATTGGACGCAGATTTGATCTCTCCGGACGACACTCATTTTTCAAGCTGTTTGATTGCCTCGTTCAGGGCCCTGAATGCCGACTGTTCGTCCGCAAACACGTAATACCTTTCTGACGTCCGGAACTCTGTATGCCCGAGAATAGACGGAACGATGCCGACATGGTCGGGGCTCTCGTTGGCGATCGAACTCCCCGCCGCATGACGGAATTCATGGAGATTGATCCGTCTCCCGAACGCCATCTCAGTTAGGGCAACGACCTCGGTGGCCAACGATTTAGCGTAGATTGGACGGCCCATGCCCGAGATGAAGAACCGTTCGCTTGCTGAATTTCTCACCGCGAGCAACCGCGGCCGGTAAACCTCGAGGTAGAGCCTGATCGGGCCGGTGAGGGCCTGCGGGAGCGGACCACCGCGACTCTGGCGTCCCTTCATCTCGTCCCCGGTGAAGTGGAGCCGGAAGACTGCGCCCTCCTCGATCAGGTTCTTGCCGATGTCGATGGAGGCGAGATTGGCACGCCTCATCAGCGGGCGGGCCGCGAGCATCGCGATCGCCAAGCCATTGCGGAATGCCAGCGCCTGCTCCCTCGGCGTGAGCCTCCTGCTCTGGTCCGCTTTTCTCATCACTCGCCAGCCGAGTTCGAACAGTTCGCGGCTCGACGGAAGGCCGGTGTGGCTTTTGACCGGTGTCGAAACCGCATTGAGTCGTTGGATTGCGGTCAGTGTCCAGCCCCAGTCACCTTCGGGCGCGAGCGCCAGGAACATGTGGCGCAGGCCCATCATGTGGATCATCAAGGTCCGCGGTTTGCAGCCCTTGGCGCGGAGATCCTGAAGGTAGGCGAGAACGCGAGACTTGTTCGCGCGAGCGCTCGGCGTCTCGGTTTCGATCAGAAGCCCCTGCGACTTGAGCCAGGCGAGCCACAGCCCGTAAATGCGAACGAACAGCTGCTTCGAAGTCGGCCGCCATCTGGAAGCAGCTGGGCTCACCTCGATGAGCTCATACCGCGGCTCCTGGGCTGACTCCCATGCGATCCGATCGGCATGGGGCCATTCGTCGAGCGGCAGGGCGCGCTTGTTGGGCGGTGTCCAACTCATGACGGACGCCTCCGATCCGGATGCGCTTCGAGCCCGAGCAAGACGGCGTCGAAATGCCGGAACGCCTCCTCGGCCTCCAGGTCGCAGTAATACCTCACAGTGGTCTCGCGGGCTCGGTGCCCCAGGATGAGCTGGACGCTCTCGTAATCGCCGGGGTTGACCGAGAGGTAGAGCTTTGCGGCGACGTGGCGGAAGCTGTGGGGGTTGATCGCGAACCCAATGTAGGAACGCATGAGGCGCTGGATGTCGGCGGACATCACGCCCGGCTTCTTGTATTTTCCGTTCGGCGCCGGAAACAGCCACGGGCTCTCGCCCTCCACGAGCACCGGGCGATACTTGCGCAAATAGAGGTCGAGCATCGCCACGGTGGAACGCGGCAGCGGCACCTCCAGGGTCTTCCTGTTCTTCACCTGGTCCGGCGGGTAGAGCAGCGCCACCGACCCGCTCTTTCCGACCGACCGGATGATGTTGGTGTCCAGCCGCGTCGTGAGGAGATTCGAGATCCGCAAGGGGGCCCGCTGGGCGATCCTGATCCACAGCGCCGTGGCCACGCGATTGGCCGTAGCCCGATCGATCGATTTCTCCTTCTCTGCATCGCGCAGGATCAGTTCGGAGACGGCCAGGAAGGCACGCACATTTGGAAGGTCGCGCAAGGGCGCCAGCGACCGGCGTGCGCTGTGGGGCAGCCCCTCGTGCTGCGGCCGAACCTTGGACGTGAGGATCTTCAATTTCTGGAGATCAGAGGCAGGCAGGCGGACCCAGTGCTGGGCGATCATCAGCAAGTCGGTCGCGATCCCGTACATCTGCGAGTTGCGCAGCTTGCCCTCGGCACGCCGGACGAAGAACTGCAATCCACGATTGATTGTCGCAGGGGAGACCAAGCTGGCCAGGCTCGTCATCTGCTCGACGTTGACGACCCCTTCGATGACGAGCACCGACGCGAACTGGCGGACCCGGTAGCGGATCAGGTTCGCCGTCGACGTGCGAATAGGCGGCGTGCGACGGGCGTCCTCGGCAAAAAGCTCCTCTTCAGTCAGGAGGGAGTCGATCGCAAAGGTCGTCTCGGGAGTGGCCCGGGATGACAGATAGGCCTCGAGGTCGTCCCACAGGCTCTGCGGAAACGCGGAGGCTTCCAGGACGTAGCGCTCGGCGATGTAATTGATCGTCACAGTCTGCGACCCGAGACCCGGAACGGCCTGGATGAGCTGGTTCCAGGCGTGCCGCGACATCCGTTCGACATTGTGCGGCTTCTTCACGGTGCTCCGCCGAATGGTTTCTGCGAAGGCGGTCATGACGGTCTCGTCGATTCCTTCAGGCAGGATGGCCCGCTCGCTTGCGTAGCGGAACAAAGCGCGGAGCCTGATGACCTGCCAGCGGCTGGTCGCGTAGGCCAGCAAGGCCGCATATTCAGGCGCAAGCGGCGTGCGCGACCGACGCCTGACCATGCGCTTATTCGCATAAGCAAGCGTCGCGTCGAGCAGGCTCCTGCAGTTCTGGAACCGGCCCCTGCTCATGGCCACCGTTACCTCCGTCACGTTCGCCAGCCGCTCGGCAAAGAGGCGGGGATCCGCCGGCGTGCTCTCGAGCTGGATGTGGAGGCGGCCGCAGAGGGTCCTCACCGCGGAGCAGATGTCAGCGCGGCGCTTGTCGGAGAACGTCGCATCCGCGGCGATCGCCTTCAGGACGGCCCCGATGGAAGGGGAAGAGGCGCCATATTCCTCAGGCGAGGAGTTTCGTGAAAATGCGATGGTCACCATCGTGAACTCCGTGGGAATTTCGTGGAAGCGAGGCGAAATTCGTGAGTTCGTCGCCTTTTGAGTTTACCGGCCTTGGCGGCAGACCTTGTCACGACCGCTTCGAAAGGCGCGGACACAGGGGCAATGGCGGGGAATCCTGGCTACCACTGCTTGGAAACGAAGAGGGACAGGTGGTCCGAGCGAATGCGGATCTGCCGTCCGACCCGCAGGATCGGAATGTCCTTGTCACTGATGATCCGCCGAGCGGTTTTGGTGCAGACCTGAAGCTGCTGGGCGACCTGCCGGATCGTCAGGAACTGAACCTCGGGCGCCTCGGCTCGCGGCCGTTCGGCCGCCTTCGCATTACGAAGTGTGGGCAGAGTTGGTATCGAGATGGCCACTTAATCCTCCCAACGAGCGGCCCAAAGCGGGCGGAAATGTTCATTGATTCAACAACATGGGAGGACTCGGGGGAAGCGGCGGTCGCCTGGGTGGTTGCATTCTGAGTCATGGCGGGAACGACCGCCAAGGGCAGCGACAATCCGAAAAACTGGTAATCTCGCTCGTGTTATGGGTGAAACCCGTAACTGAGGTCGTTGCCGTGCCCTCCGGCTATCTCAATGCCACGTCGGCGTTTCGTCTGGCTCGATGTTTTGGGCAGCGCATTTCAAGGCGGCGATGAGGGCGCTTTCCTTGTGGACGAGGCCCTTGCCGCGCTTCTTCGCCCCGAATGCCATTAGGACTTGCTCGACGATTCCATAATCGACAGGCGAGAAATAGAACAGAACGCAGCGCGAGTGGGCGTCGGGAACCTTGCCCGCCAGGACCTGCGCGAGATCGCGGGCCGTGTGGGCTTCCGCGTAGGCCAGCAGCTCTTTGAGGTTCTCTCCTGAGGCATAGGGCGTGATGATGCTGAGCTTCGTCCAGCCAATCCGTCGGGCGCGGTCGTCGTCGCCGAGCTGCTCGAGCAGCAAGGACAGCCGGATCAGATAGTACGCCTTGCGGCGACCAATGTGTCCTTCTTCGATCAGGCGCTCGAACTCCGGACGGTCCTCGATCCACAGCTTCGACATCGCGCGGGCGACCTCGATGAAGTTGTTGGCGACCGAACTCAGGAGCTGCGTTGCGGTCTCGAAGAGACCCAGATCCTCTTTGTCCATGACCCCTGTTCCTGTGGTGATGAAAAGATGATGGCAAATGACCGCTGGGTGACAATGGTTTTGTCGATGCCAGCCCGAACACGCTGATGTCGGTGAGTCCGACATGAATACGGACGCCACGGAGCATGTGTGTGAGGGGAAGGAAAGCCGTCGTTTTTCTATAGAGCTGTAGGCGCGACGCAGGGCACCGCCTGGTCGACATGATTTGCCTGGACTCGAAGTTGTACCACCTGTCCATTCGACGACTTTACTTGGCTCGCGATTCCAAACCAGATCGGCACTGTTGCAGCGTCAATCGATGCTGTCGATCGGGCTCACGAAGAGCGGAGTTGCCTCTCACATTTAGTGCAATTGATTGCAAATGGATCGGGCGATGGTGGACGGCATCAAATACGGCGGGGATCTCTCCGCGAAGGCCAAGAAAGAGCTGGATCTGCGTGTTCAGGCCGCCCAGGCTGCTTCCAACATCCTCTCGAAGAAGCTTTCCGAGGCAGTGAAGTTCGACAGCGAGACGGCCTGGGACATCCAGTTCGAGATGCTCTTTGGAGAGGACGCCATCCTCGCCTGCCACGTCGCCGCCGCGCTGAAGATGAAACGGTGCCAGCGGCCCAGCCTTCAGGAAATCTTTGCGCTCACGAAAACCGCGGATATCTCCAAGCCCATCTCCGAGCTTGTCTATGTTCGCTCCCTCCATAAGGGAAACGGGAAACACCGTTTCATCTGCAGCTTCGGGATCCAGCATCGCGCCGCGCAGGAGATCTGCCGCAGGGCGATGGCGCCGTTCTTTGTGCCGAAGCGCTTCCAGTGCATTGGGCCAGAGGGCTATCACGCTGCCGTCGCCAAGACGCTCGCGCGGTTGGAAGCGGGCTTCGACCACGCGTGCGTATTGGACATCGTTCACTGTTTCCAGAGTTTCGATGAGGCTCGCCTTGTCGAAATCTTGCCGCTGCCTGACGCAGTGGTGAGAAATGTCGCCCTAGGCGACACGATGGCTATGAGAGTAGGACATCAGGGTCTTCCCTCTGGTATCTCTCGCTCGTACGCCCTCCAGCAGGCCCGCCAGGGAATCCCGCAGGGCTCCTGCCACTCCCCGCACATCCAGGCGTTTACTGTCAGCAAGCTCACGTGGTCGAAAGAGTGTGTTCTGATGCAGAACTACGCCGACGACTTTGCGCTGCTGGCGATGTCGGGCGCCATGTTGACGGATGCAAGGGAAGAGCTGGGAGAACGCGTACGGAAGCTCCCTGGCGGGCATTTCGAACTCGCAACCAAGAGCGAAGGGACGTTGCAGTCGGGTTTCCGGTTCCTGGGGCACGATTTCATCGAAAAAGACGGAAAAATTCAGGCTCTCATGCCGCCTTCGGCGTGGCACAAGATCGTCAGCAAGCTGAACAAGCTAGACGATGAATTTGCCGACTTGCTTTCGAAGAAGCACGACCCGCTGGGGGCGAAGAAGATCCTGATCAAGCAGTTGGCAGTGGTTCGAGGTTATGAGCAGTCATACAAGAGTTGTTCGAACTTGGCACGATATCTTGAGCCGCTGTTTATTACCATAGAAGACAATGCGAAGCTCGTCGGTGTAAATCTCAAAGAACTAGAAATCATGGCAAAGCCGCTGATCGATCGATACCACGTCTATACGAATTCCCTTTCGTGATTTTTGTACGGCAGGCTATCGCCCGAGGGGATAGTGCTGAATTGAGCTACTTCCCGAAATCGGGACTGTGATGGAAGCTGCGAATTGGCGTCTGCTGATCTCCATGAACGAGGAAATCAGAGCATCAGCAAACGCGGGAAACATGACGTCGGCTTAAAGGCTCCCGTGCCGTTGGAAGCCGTGAAGGGCGAGCGCACGGTGTCGGAGCTGGCCGCCGAGCCCTCTTGTCGACAACATCCGTGTCTGTCGGCTTGCCGGGACGGGAGAATTCCAGGGTCACGCCCTTCGAATAGGCCACAGATTGTCAACATCGAGTGAGGATCAGGCTGCGGTTTTGACCAGGGGCCGGGTGTGCAGCTCGTGAACTGGCGAGCGCTGAGGTAGCCCAGCGCCGAGTGCAGGCGAGTTTTGTTGTAGATCTGATCGATGAAGCGCGGAAGGTGGTCGGCGACGTCTTTGAACGTGTCGTAGGCCATCGGGTGCACGGCTTTGATCTTCAAGGTCTTCATAGTGCTCTCGGCCCTGGCATTGTCGTAGTGATTGCCGCGCAGCCCGTCGAGCCGACCAGTCCGTGATCCGCAAGCGCTGGCCGGTAGGATCCGGCTCCGTACGGCGATCCAATGTCGACGTGATGCACGCAACCTGCGGCGTTCTGCGCTGCGCCACGGCGGAGCGCAGAGCGGCGAGCGTCAGGCGCACGTTCATCGAGCGGCCAATGGTGCAGCCGACGACCCAGCGTGACCAGAGGTCCAAGACGACCGCGACGTAGACGAAGCCGCTCGAGATTGCGACGTAGGTGATGTCCGCGACCCAGAGCTGGTTCGGTCCGTCCAGCGCCATGTCCTTCGCCAGTTCAGGAAAATCGGCAGATTGTGGTTGCTGTCGGTGGTGGGGATGGCGCGGTTGCAAATCTTGCCCACGCATCAGGCGGCGGGCCTTCTGATGTTTTACGATGAAACTGCACTGGCGGAGCTCCGCCTGCATGCGGCGGTAACCGTAGGCCTCGAAGCTGTCGGCGATGGAGCGCGCGATGCCCATCAGCCGGCATCCTTCAGCGATTGAGACACCACCGGGTCGATGACGTCGGACGTAATCGCGCTTC
The DNA here is from genome assembly GCF_024294805.1 of Alsobacter ponti. GTDB lineage: Bacteria > Pseudomonadota > Alphaproteobacteria > Rhizobiales > Beijerinckiaceae > Alsobacter > Alsobacter ponti. The sequence continues at coordinate 112,028 of NZ_JANCLU010000015.1, read as the reverse complement.
TGGACGCGGTGCGTACTTCAGATCCTCCTTTAGAAACTCGATCTCGAGAGCCTGCTTGCCGACGAGCCGCTCGAGAGCCGCTCGAGAGCCGCGATCCTGGCCTCGTAGGCCGCGATCGCGTCGGGCGGGTACGGCGTCGTCGTCCAAGGCGCCCGCGTCGTGCTTCTGGCGCCAGATGCGGATCAGGTTGCCCGAGATGTCGTGGCGCTTCGCAAGGCCATGTAGCGTCTCGCCGGCGAGATACTCCTGCACCACCTGACGCTTTAACGCTATCCTGTGGGAAGGTGTCGGGCCATGGGCTTCCATCCTTTGAAAGCCCGGCACGCCGGCCATTCCCTGCCATCACGCTGTCCGCCTCAGGGGCGCACTCCAGTCTGTGATCAAGATACGCCAAGCTATGTTCTTGACTTGTTCTCTGGAGACGAATCTGTCAGGTTGACAAAAAATGACCCAGGAGCGCCCGTGTCCGAATTTTCAATCCTCCGCCAGCAGGCGGGTCTAACTGTGACCGAAGCCGCCCTGCGAACAGGCTACAGCGAACGCACCGTCTGCCGATGGGACAAGGGGGAGACCCAGCCGAGAAAGGCAGTTCTCGATCTTCTTCGGGCGATTAAGCCGGGCGGCGGGCAGAACAGCACTCCGCCCGCTTTCACCTTCATCGATCTGTTCGCGGGGATAGGCGGATTGCGTCGCGGCTTCGAGCCGCTCGGAGGGAAATGCGTCTTCACATGCGAGTGGGATCGCTATTCGCAGAAGACCTATATGGCGAATTTTCCACAGGACGATCATGAGATCGCGGGTGACATCCGCAAGGTGGAGTCGAAAGACATTCCTGCACACGACCTGCTCCTGGCAGGATTTCCGTGCCAGCCTTTTTCGATTGCAGGCGTCTCCAAGAAGAACGCGCTGAACCGGCCGCACGGCTTCGCCTGCGAGGCGCAGGGCACGCTTTTCTTCGACGTGGCCCGGATCATCCGCGACCATCAGCCGAAGGCATTAGTACTGGAGAACGTAAAGAATCTAGTCAACCACGATCGCGGGCATACCTTCCGCGTGATCTACGACGTGTTGACGAAGGAACTGGGCTATCACGTCGAAAAAAGGGTGATCGACGCAAAGTCATGGGTACCACAGCACCGTGAGCGTATCTTCATTGTCGGCTTCCGGGAAAAAAACGGTTTTTCGTTCGACGACATGGAAGTTCCCGATCCGCTAAATGGTCCGAAGCTCGGCAGCATCCTGCATCGTTCGGGAGACTCGCCTGAAAAGCCTTTTACCGAGAAGGACGGACAGGCGGCGGCAAAATACACCCTGTCAGTCCATCTGTGGGGCTATCTCCGAGACTACGCCGAAAAGCACCGCCAGAAAGGCAACGGCTTCGGGTTCGGTCTATTCGGCCCAAGTGACGTGGCCCGGACACTCTCCGCCCGCTACTACAAGGACGGCTCCGAAATACTGATTTTGCGGGAAGGCAATGTCCCACGCCGTCTGACGCCAAGGGAGTGCGCACGGCTGATGGGTTTCGACGGTCGCGGCCGACCGCCAATGGTCATCCCCGTCTCGGATACGCAGGCCTATCGCCAGTTTGGCAATGCCGTCGTTGTGCCGGTCGTGGAGGCCGTGGCGCGGCACATGGAGCCGTGGTTGCTTGAGGCTGTCCGGAGCGGCGCAGGCGCCACACGAAAGGCGGCCATTGCCTGATATGATCGATCAGCAGACCCGAAGCCGTATGATGGCGGGTATCCGGGGCAAGGATACCCGCCCGGAATTGGCTATCCGCAAGGCCCTGCACGCCCTCGGTTTCCGATACCGGCTGCATGCTCGCGACATTCCGGGCCGTCCCGATATGGCATTCCCGCGCTACCGGGCCGTCATATTCGTCCATGGATGCTTTTGGCACGGGCATGACTGCGCGCTGTTCCGTCTTCCAGGCACCCGGACTGAATTCTGGGCCGGGAAGATCGCGGGTAACCGAACGCGCGATGCGAAAGTGGCCGCGGAGCTGGACACCGCCCGCTGGCGGCATTTGACCATTTGGGAATGCGCCTTCCGGGGACGGGGAGGCATCGGCCTCGCTTCGGTCATCGGCCAGACTGCGGCATGGATACGAAGTGATGAAGGCAGCCGGGAAATCAGGGGGGAATTTTGATGGCGCTTGTCGATCTTGCCGACTGGATGGACGAGTTTGATCGTCCGCAGCGGGCAATATGGTATGTGAAGCGGCTGGCTGCCAACGACACGCTTGCAAACGAACGCGCATCAGGCCGGACCATATATTCCGAAAAATTTCGTGTTCCGAATTCTGCCTCAGATCGATACCGCTTTCGCATGCCGATCATCAGCTGGTACGGGCGGTCTATTACAACGGCGACGGCTGGCTACAATGTCTGTTTATATGCGAGTTGTCAGCCGAATTGCCTCGGGGAGGAGAAGAGTTTGTTTAATGGTTCTGACAATGAATTGCGCCGGGATTCCGGTAGTATTACGAGGGATCCATGAAGTGTTGGCGACTGTATGGAGACCAGCTAAAGGTCGATATTGACGGTGTGCCAGCCGCTGTTACTGCTGCGGAAATCATCGACACGATTGTCGAAGGCACATCACCGCTGGAAGGCCTAGATCCGGGAAAGAGCGGGGATGCTGCTTCGCTTCGTTTTTCCCGCTACCCAGCAGTACTCTCAGGCGTCGTGGAGGAGCGTTCAGGCCAAAATCTGCCCGCTGTCATCCTTGCGGTTCGTCCGCAGTTCGGGGGATCGTTTCCCGTCTCGAATGCCGTCCTACATAGCGGCCATGTCGTTGCGAACGGTAGCTGGTACAGCATCGAACAAAGCAGCCTGGACGAGCTGCGCGCCCTGCTCACCGAGGCGGGTGTGGATGATACCGGCCGTGTCCTGACATTTGGGGGACTGCTGGCGCTCAAAAGCGCAGCATCTAAGGGACTTGCGGTCGAGGACGTATTGCCAAGCGGCAGCGAAGCAACGCTTAGGTTCGTGCCGCCCGAGTCCGGATCGCCTGCGGGCATATCGGCAACCCTCTTTCCGTATCAGATCGACGGCTGGCGCTGGCTGAAATTCGTCATCGGCGAGGGTATCGGCGGCCTTCTGGCGGACGAAATGGGCCTCGGCAAGACATTGCAGGTCATCAGCGTGCTTGCCGACTGCGGAAAGAAAAAGCTGTCGCAGACGCTGGTTGTGGCTCCGGGGTCGCTCCTTGAAAACTGGAGGCGCGAGTTCGCGAAATTCGCGCCGTCGCTTTCCGTCCTGAAACACCACGGCGCGAGCCGGACCGGCCGATATGCCGACCTTCAGAAATACGATGTTGTCGTGGCCTCCTACGACACCATTGTGCGCGACCAGTCGCTGATGAAGATGATCGAGTGGGATGCCGTTGTTCTCGACGAGGCGCAGAACATCCGGAACCCCGAAGCCATCAGAACCAGGACCGTAAAGAGCCTTCCGCGCAAGGTCGCCGTTGCGATGACCGGGACGCCGATGGAAAATCGCCTGACGGACCTTTGGTCCATCATGGATTTCATAGCACCGGGCTACTTGGGCGATCTCGAATCGTTCATCGCGCGACATGAAGAAAGCGTCGACGCCGCGCAGAAGGTGGAGCCGCTTGTGACGCCGCTCATGCTCCGCCGCCGTGTCTCAGAAGTAGCGCAGGACCTGCCTGCGCGGATTGACGTTCCCGAGGTGATTCAGCTCTCGGATGCCGAGGCGGCTGAATACGAGCGCATACGGCAGGAAATATTCGATGAGCATGGAAGAGCGGCAACGCTGATCGCCCTCACCCGCCTGCGGCAGTTCTGCGCGCATCCCTCTATCACTCAGGGAGCAGCAAAGACCGCTCCAACAGGATTTACAAAGTTTGCACGACTTGCAGACATTCTATCAGAAATCGCTGACATCAGAGAAAAGGCCATCGTATTTACTTCATACACCGAGATGGCCGATATGATAGCCGGATATGTAGAAGGACAGATGGGATATTTCGCAGCGACGCTCGACGGTCGTCTGCCGATTGACGGCCGCCAGCCGCTGATCGATCGGTTCAGCGCAATAGAAGGCCCTGCGGTCATGGTCCTGAATCCGAAGGCCGGCGGCGCCGGACTCAATATCACCGCCGCGACCCATGTCATTCACTACAATCTCGAATGGAACCCGGCGCTGGAGGACCAGGCGTCCGCCCGTGCCCACCGTCGCGGGCAGACGCTCCCCGTCACGGTACACCGCCTTTTCTGTGCAGATACCGTGGAGGATGTGGTCAATGACCGAGTGCAGGCAAAGCGGGCGATAGCAGGTGCCGCAATTGTCGGAATGCAGGGACGCGACGACGACTATGCGGACGTGATCGCGGCACTTGAAAGATCGCCGGTCCGGCGGGGAGGACGCTGATGGGGGAATCCCTCGCAATCTCAAAAACGCTCAGTGCGAACGACGCCGGGGATACCGGCGCACATCAGGCAGGTATCCTGGTGCCAAAGGAGGAAAAGATATTGTCCTTCTTCCCACACCTAGCCGCAGACAGACGTAATCCCCGAGCGCATTTGCTGTTCCGCGACGAATCCGGGGCAGAATGGGAGTTCGCATTCATCTACTACAATAACCGCCTGTTTGGCGGCACACGCAACGAATACCGCCTGACCCGGATGACCCGATACATCCGCGAGCAGGCGCTCGTGCCTGGCGACGAGGTACTTCTCAGCCGCGACGGGCACGGCAGCTATTCCATCACCGCCAGAAGACTTAAGAAATCGACGGCCAGACGCGATGCGGAAGGCCGGGTCGTGCTTCAGTTGGGCGGTGGCTGGCGCATCATAGAGCTTCACGGAGGGGGCAAATGACAAACGAAAGCATTGTATCAGTACCTGATCCGGCCCGGACGATGGAAGGGCTGAGGGATACCGGCTACGAGTTCGATACCGCAGTTGCCGACCTCGTCGACAATTCGATTGCCGCTCATGCAACAGTCTTGGACATTCGGCTGACTGCCGACATTCGCGGGGACATCCGCCTGTCCATTGCCGACAATGGCGATGGCATGAACCGGGACGGACTTATTCTGGCCATGCAGTATGGCTCACCAAAGCGCTCCGATCCGGCGAGCCTCGGCAAGTTCGGTCTGGGGCTCAAAACCGCCTCAACAGCCTATTGCCGCCGTCTGTCGGTCGTCTCACGTAACAGCGGCGACGCGCCCGCGCTGATGGCAACCTGGGACCTAGACCATGTTGCGACGCGCCGTGAATGGGAACTGCTCTTTACCGATGAACCGGATGACGAGGCGCTGGAGCACCTCGACGCGGTTGCATCCGGGCACTCCGGGACTGTCGTCATCTGGACGAAAGTGGACCGGCTGATGAACTATAAGGATGCCGCCAGCGGTCACGCACGCAGGGGACTCGAAAAAAAGAAAAATGCCCTGATCGAACACTTGGCGATGGTCTATCAGCGGTTCCTCGATGCGAAGGACAAACGCGCTCCGAACGTTTCCATCAGGGTCAATGGGGCAGAGGTCAAGGCTTGGGACCCATTCCAAGTCGGTTATTCCGAGCTGCTGGCAGGCGATACGGTCAAGGTCGAGGGGAGCAGTGCGGAATTCATCGTCAGTGCATATCTTCTGCCGCGTCCCGAGGAGTTTCCAAACGAGGAGGCTGCAAAGGCTGCAAGGATCGCCACCACAAGACAGGGTATCTATGTCTACCGTCAGGACCGGCTGATCCACGACGCCGACTGGCTCGGCATGTTCCAGATCGAGCCGCACTTCAACCTCCTGCGCGTCGAATTCTCCTTCACGCATGAGCTGGATGAGTTCTTCCATCTGGACATCAAGAAGTCGCAGATCATTCTCGATGACGAGCTTTGGGCTTGGCTGAAGGACCAGTTCCTGCCCGCGCCCCGCCGCGAGGCGAACCGCAGATACCGTGAAGGCGAGAAAAAAGAGATCGGCAAGGCCTCCAAGGGCGCACACGACGCTTCCAACCGCACGATCGGCACCAAGGAAGCCGAAGTCGGCGGGGCGGAGGTCAACGTCAACGACCCGAATACCGGCTCGGTGACCGTTATCAATCCGAGAGGTAAGTTTACGCTGAAGCTGCCGGTTGGCTCAGCCAATCGGCCGGGTGAGGTGTTCATCCAGCCAGCTTCCGGAATACGGGACGGTATGCTGTTCGAGCCGTGCATCATTGAGCAGCACAAGGCAGTGCGGGTCAATACCGAGCACGACTACTACCGGAAGGTCTATGTCCCTAATCTCAAGAATGGCGTGACGATCCAGGGGATGGACTCGCTCCTGTGGGCGCTTGCAGTCGCTGAACTCAGCGCCACGACCGACAAGACCGAGGAGAACTTCGCCGATATGCGTTTCGAGGTCTCCCGCATCCTCCGCAAACTGGTCGAAGGCCTGCCGGAGCCGGACCTTGGAACGGATTCCGATGCCGCTTGATCCTGTTTCTTTCGCGGCGTTCCTGACAGAAGAGACGGGTCTGCCGTTCGTCGGCAGATCAGGTCTTGATGCCGAAAAAAACCGATGGATTCTGGTCGAACCGGAAGGACATGCCGGGTCGCACGGGTTCTCAATCCGCACCACGCTGAAGTGGCGAAGGCTGGACATTGCCTTTGAGCCTGGCAGATTTGCCGGCGAGCTGCTTGAAGGGATGTCCGAAGCCGACGCTGACGGCCGCGGCCTTTTCGAGAGCATCATCAGCGAATGCAACAACCTCGGTGCAACGGTGTCGCTCCGCATCAACGGTGTAGACGCCGACTATCGTGCTTCTGCTGTCTGGCCGATTCGGTGGGCAAGATTCGGGATGACACTGAGCCGGGGGAACCTGGAGCTCGGCGCAGAGGATGGCGCCCAGGACGAGGGCATCGCGCGGGAATGGGCGGTACGCTTCGCGGCCGCAGTCGTTGCCCTGCTTCCGCTGGAGCGTGCCGACACGGGGGAACCCGACATTGCCGGCTATCCCGAAGGGAGCCTGATCCGCGTCGAGGTCAACCGCTACGAACGGGACCGACGCAACCGGTCCGCCGCGCTTGCGATACATGGCAGGGCCTGCAAAGCGTGCGGTATGAACTTCGAGCAGGCCTATGGAGCAATAGCTGCGGGATTTATCGAAGTTCATCACACGACGCCGGTATCGGAACTGGGCGCCGACTATCGTCTGGATGTGCGCCGGGACCTGATTCCGCTTTGCCCAAACTGCCACGCCGTTGTTCATCGGCGATCGCCGCCTCTCTCGCTGGATGAGCTGGCGGCCATTCTGGGCGCGGCACCCTGATCGCCGTCGGTGGACGATGCTCGCCAACGCTCCCCGAGCGCAATGGCAAGTTCGAGGCCACAGAAAAGCTCGGCACTGCCGGCCGTGAGGCGCAGATGAGGCAGGTCGAGACCGATTAAGTTAGCGGCATTTTGGAGTTGGTGATGACGTTGCCCCCAGTTTTTATCCAGCCTTGAGTTCGTTCCGGCGGTTGGTTTGGCCCTCTCGGGCGGGTTGAGCGGCGTGGGCAGACGCGGAGCTATTCACGTTGCGTAGCGTCTGATCACATCGCGGGTGGAACGTGGCCGCGAAGTCGACCGGCGTCTGCCATCCGAGCTTCTTCCAGGTGCCGCGGACTTCATCGACCAGTCGGCGCCGCCGCGCAGGCCTTACAGCTTTCGTGACAGCACATCCTGCAGCATGGCCTTGTCGAGGGAGAGGTCGGCAACGAGCTTCTTCAGCTAGCCGTTCTCCTCTTCCAACACTCGCAGCCGCTTCATCTCCGAGGGCATCAGGCCGGCGAACTTCTTGCGCCAGCCATAGAAGGTCGCGTCGGAAATCCCGGCCTTGCGGCACACCTCCGCAACCGGCGTGCCTTCCTCCGCCTGCTTCAGGATGAAGGCGATCTGCGCCTCCGTGAACTTCGACTTCTTCATCGATCTCTCCGTCTCCGGCCCGGGCTGCAAAACTGGAATTTCCCAGCTTTCGGCGCTCCAGGAAACGGGAAGCAGGTCACTGGCGCTGCTCGCCCATATCGGGGCGCTATCCATCGACGCGATCCGGCAGAAGTCCGACCGTCTTGAACACAAGCGGTTTGGTCACGCCGACGCGCTGGCAGAAGCGATTGGGTTCGATATTGCCGATCACTACACCCCGGACGTGCCGACCTATTTCAGCCGGGTCAGCAGCCCGCAAATCGTTACGACGCTGTGCGAGGCGAAAGGCGTACCGGCGGCACCGGCGTGGAGCCGCATGAAGAAGGCCGAGTTGGCTGTCATCGCTGCCCGCGAGATCGCGGGCACGCGGTGGCTGCCGGAGGTGCTGCGCGCCATTGGCGACACGGTCGAGGAAGCGGCCTGACGCTTTCTAGCCGCGTCCTCGCAGGAGGTTACGGCCTTTTTTCTGCCAGCGCCCAAAAAGGCTTCGATGAATCATCGGTGTTTGGCTATACTTTGGGCAATGTTTTTGGGGCGGGGCTTTATGAAAATAACAAACGCCGGCCGCGGATTGCATAAACGCGAGATCAAAGGCATTGATCGGTTCCGGACCGACCTGCCCGCCGATTGGTATGCGTTCACAAATCTTGACCTCGTTCTCGGCGTGGGCCGGGCGCGCGAAATCGATGTCGTGATCGTCTCCGACAAGCGGATATTCCTGATCGACCTGAAAGACTGGTATGGAAACATTGCGAGTGTCGATGGCCGCTGGCACCTGAACGGCATCGATAGAGACCCGTCTCCCGTCGCAAAGATCGCCGGCATCACGCGCGACATACTTCCGCTGCTGAGCGCAGAGTTCAAGAAGAGGCCTGAAACCAAGGACCTTCCCTTGCCACGGATAGAGGGGCTGGTCGTCCTGACGGGAAAGGCCGACCGCACGGACATAGCCGAAACAGAAAGAGCAAAGGTTCTGACCGCCGACGAGTTCTTGAGCATCGTGAAGGACAGCGGCCGCGAACGCGCGACGTTCGGGAATGTCCCCGGCGCATACCTTTCCACGCCGCTGACGGACACATTCTGGAAGGAGCGTCTTCACCGTTTTTTCAATGCCGGTCCCAGTTCGCCGTTCCAGCCGGGGCGGCGGCGTTTTGAGCGGTTCGCCGCCGAGGACGTGCCCACATTCTCGCATCCGCAGGACATATACCGCGAGTATGAGGCCGCCGAGGAAGGCAACAAGAACAACCTCGGCACACTGCGTCTTTGGGATTTCACCAAATGCCCGGACCCCCGTTTCCAGAACGAGGAAGGACGCCGGGAAATCGCCGGGCGGGAACACGTCGTCTATCACTGGCTCAAGGATCGCAGCAGCGCCGCCGAGCAAACCCTGCTTCCCCCGAAGATCGACGACCCGGAGCGGGGAGTGCATTACTGGGAAGTCTATGACCGCCGCCGCCGCATGCAGAGACTCGGCGTGTTCGCCGAAACCGAAGCGGTGCGGCTCGCGCCTTCCGAGAAGATTGAGCTGGCGCGCCAGATTCTCGCTTCGGCGGCGAATCTTCATGGGCAGGATGCCGCCCATCTCGACCTTGGCGGACACAGCATCTGGCTTGAGGCGCCGACCACCGCCAAGTTTTCGCACCTGATGGCCGCGCGCTTCCCGGAGGTCAAATCCCTTGGCGGGTCCCGTTACCAGTTTCTCGCCAGCGTCGATGTGCCCGAAGACCACCTGGGCGTGGAGCGCGGACCCCAGTGCCGCGACGTGTTCCTCGCGGCGGTCGCCGTCCACCAGCTGCTGTTCGGAAAGATTCCCGGCGGCAGTCCGCCGGAGTGGAATCCGGCGATCGACGGGGCCGGGACGTTTGGCGCGCTCCACGACTGGTTCGCCGAGGCGCTGGAACTCGATCCGTCCCGCCGCTACCCGGACGCCATCCAGGCCTTGCAGGGATTCAACCGCGCAACCGCGCAGCGCCCGACGCGGGATGAGATCATCTCCGGGCTTGACCGGCATCGCGGCGCCATCCGGTCGGTTCGCCAGCTCATGACGGCCTTTCCGGAGTCGGGAGACCTCATCGTCGAGAACGACCGCGTGGAAATGTGGCGGAGCCAGAACGACGGCGCGCCGGTTGTCGTGAAGCTCTGGAAACAGGCCTCATGGGGCGACATGGCGCGCGAGGGTGCATCCATCCTGGCCTTCCTTGATAAAGCAGCCGCAGCAAAGGCCGACCGTCCTGCGGGCCTGCCGACTGTTCGGGAGGCGTTGTGGCTCGGAGACTCCCTGGCCCTCGTACAGGACTGGGTCGAAGGCCCGACGCTCGCGGCGGTGCTAGCTGCACCGCCGGAGGATTTTACCACGCCTGCGGCGGCGCTGGCGTTCGTGGAGCGCCTGACGCGAACGGTCGATGCGCTTCATGAGAGCGGCCGGGGCCATGGCGACATATCGCCTGCCAACATTGTTGTTTCCGCCGAAAATGCGCCCGTCCTCATTGACGCGCTGGATTTCTCGCCGCGCGCAGACGGGGAGCACACCACAGCGGCTTATGCCCCTTCGTCGGGCAGCCTTTTCGAGCGTGACCGGTTCGCGGTCACCAGAATAGCGGAGGAAGTGTTTAACTGCGCCGCGCTGGCCGAGCGCGATGCGCGCGAGATCGCGAGAGCCATCGCGGACTGCCGGGAAAAGGAGCCGCGCCTTTCCACGCTCCTGCCGCTTCTCGACCAGGTCGAGGCGGCGCTCGCGCGGCTGAACGCGCCGGCGGCAGACGACGCGGGCGATGTTGCCGCCCACTACGCCGTCAGCATTATCGGCGCGGCCACCGGCCCGATCGAACCGGACGAGGGCTACATCCTCCTGCGCGTGCGCCGCGATGCCGCGCGGGGCACGCTGTTCCTCGTGCTGCGCGGCGCCGCGGAGGAGCTGGATATCCGGCTGGACAACAACGCTCAGCCCGTATCCGCAAGGCGCCGCAGGCTGGAGCAGCGGCAGATCAGGCGTAGCGCCGCCCAGGAATTCCACATGGTCGTGGCCACCCTTTCGGTGGAAAGCGCTCTTATGAACGACCTGTCCGCGCTGGCGCCTCTTCTGGCTCTCTCTGAGGTGCAGGAAAGGATCGCGGCGGAACGGACGGGATCGGCCCCCGCGCCGGTCGATGTCGAAGATCCTGCCGCCGCGCCCGTCGCGGAAGAGGCGGCCGAGGACGCCCTTGCCGAGGAGATTGCCGTACGGCCTGTCGTCGCGCTGGCGTCCCTCGACGTGCCGGCGCTCTGGCGCGCGCTGATCGACGTCGAGAACGAGCTTACCATCGAGGGTATCGCACAGATCGAAAGCGTCTTCGATCGCGGATCGGGCCGTCACAAGGTGCCCATCGAGCTTGAAAGCGGAGCGTTCGAGTTCGCGCGCCACGATACCGTCGGCGTGGAGCGACAGGACAAAAAGGGCGCGTGGCGCCGCATCGGCCAGCTTGACCTCCAGTCATCGCGGTCGGACCTGGCGGTCATCGACGCCAGCGACACAAACATGGCGCACCAGGCGCATATCGTCGATGCCGGGCAGCGCCTGCGCTTCTGGAGTCACTTGGAACGCCAGAGCCTGAAACGCCGGACGGACGCCGTTGACCGGATACTGGCGGGCAACGGGCGATCCCGCGACCTTCTGGGTGTATTCGACCCGCGAACCGGCGCACTGCCCTCGAACGTCGGTCACCAGCCCGCTGCGGGTTCGCTCGGCATCTACGGGCTGAATGCCGACCAGGAAGCGGCCTTCGCGCGCATCGTGGCGAACCGGCCGGTCGGGCTGTTGCAGGGGCCGCCGGGAACCGGGAAGACCCGCTTCATCGCGGCGCTTGCGCACTATGCCCTGACGAAAGGCCTGGCACGCAACGTGCTGCTGGCGAGCCAGTCCCACGAAGCGGTGAACACGGCGGCCGAAGCGGTGCTTACCCTGTTCCGCAACGGCGGGGTGCAGCCGAGCCTGCTGCGGATCGGGCGGGACGAGGAGCAGGTTTCGCTGCCGCTTCGCGCCTACCACACGCCGAAGGTCGAGCAGGGTTTCAAGGATCGCTTCCGGGCTTCTTTCCGCGACCGCCTCGCGGAGATCGCCGGTGCCCTGGGGCTCCCTGACAGCGCCGCCGACGAAATCGCCGCGATCGAGACGACTATCCGCCCGCTGGCGGAACGCCTCGCTGACCTGACGCAGCAGGGGGACAAGGATGAGCAGCGCCTGAACAGCCTGCTGGACACCCTGCGCCGGCACCTCGAAAGGCTTGATGCCGCGGCGCTGCTCGACGGGGAAGAGGCGCGCGAATGGTCAACATTGCCGGACGAGGTCGCGCAGGCGGTTATGGAGCGCCACGCGCGCGGCGCCGGCGCCGACCGGTTTGACAGGTTGTATAGGGCGGCGGCCATCGGCCGGGATTTCGTGGGGAGCGTTTCGCGCGCGCAGCGCAGCTTCGAGAGCTTTCTTGCCGGGACGCGCCAGATCGTTGCCGGAACCTGCGTGGGCCTGGGGCGTACGGCATTGGGACTGACCGCCACGGCGTTCGACCTCGTTATCGTCGATGAGGCGGCCCGCTGCACCGCCAGCGAACTGCTGGTGCCGCTGCAAGCGGCGCGCTGGGCCGTCCTTGTGGGAGATCACGCGCAGCTGGAGCCGCAGCACAAGGCGGAGGTCGTCAACGCTGTCGCCGAGCGCACGGGGGTAGCGAAGCGTGAAATCAAGCGCAGCGATTTCGAGCGCGTCTTCACCACGCCATACGGCGCCGCCGCCGGTGCGCGGCTCAAGACGCAATACCGAATGCTGGCGCCCATCGGGCAGGTCGTCTCAGAAGCCTTTTATCCCGATATGCCGCTGCATGCCGGGCGTGAGACTCCGGAAATCCACCCGGCACTTCTCCCGGCAGGACTCGATGTCCCACTGCTCTGGATCCAGACGGACGGCATGGGCGAAGCCGCCGCAGAGCGGCCGGAAGAAGGCGGCAAGAGCCGCATCAACCGGGTGGAGGCGGACGCCATCGTGGCGATGCTGGAGGACTGGCACAGCCACGAGCCGTTCCGGACCTGGCTGCTCACGCAGCAGAAGCATCCCGCCGGCATCGGGGTGATCTGCATGTACGCCGCGCAGCGCGATCTCATACGCCGCAAGCTGCGCCAGTCGGCGCTCGCCTATCTTCTGGACCGTCACCTGAAGGTCGGGACGGTCGATAGCTACCAGGGCAAGGAAAACCCGGTGGTCCTTCTCTCGCTGGTGAGGAACAACGAAGAGGGGCCGATGGAGGCGGGCGTGTGTCGCGTGCGCGAGGGTTTCCTGACAACGCCCAACCGGATCAATGTCGCCGTCAGCCGCGCTATGGACCGGCTGGTGGTCGTGGGCGTACGGGGGCGGTGGTCCCCGCATGGGCCGATGGGGCGCATGGCGGAAGCGTTCGGGCGGCAGGTCACGCGGGGGACGGCACGCGCGGTCAGCGCCGAGGACATCATCGGGCGCGCAGGGGCGCAGCCAGCGCGGGAAGCGGCGTCGCGTCCCCGGAAGGCGCGGGCCGAGGAAGGTGCGCATGGCTAACCAACCGCGCCCGCTCCTGCGTTTGAAGGGACATGAACTGCTTCCGGCCGACGAGGACCGCAAGGTGGAACTCGGTGTTTATGACGTGCTTCTGCCCTGCCGCAAGTATGAGGTCGCGTACAAGGTCGCGATACTGGGCAAGGTCAGCCAGAGCCTTGAATTCCTGTTGCGGCTGGTGAAGGCGGTTCCCGGGATTGAGGAGGAGTCCGCCGCCGCGTTCTTCGGTTTTGAGCAGACCGAGATCAGCTACGTCCTCAACGAGGCCACGGGACCCGGATTCGTCGAGCGGCGCGAGGGCCGCCTCTGGCTAACGTCCGCAGGCGATGCACTCTTCAGGGAAGGTGCCGACGATCCTGCCATCTATACCGTCGAGGAACGCCGCCGCGACCTCGGATTCGACCTGCTCGCCATCGCGCCGCAACCCCCGCGCGCCATCGACTCCGTAGAAATGTCGCTTCCGGAGCTGCCGCTCGCGGACCCCGCCGGAACAGGAAAGGTCGGGGACAGGATATTCGAGCGTTTCAGCAGGTTCTTCTATGAACTTGCCGAACGCCGCGACCGCGAGCAGATTCAGCAGCGGGACCTGTATTCGGTGGACAGGGTCGTTCCTAAGGATCGTTTTCAGGTGCCGGTCCGCATGCGGGTATTCGCACAGGCGTCCGCGCCCAGCCTCCCGGAAATAGACCTGGGCTCCTGGCGGGCCGAGCATGAGATTTCCGACCGGCCGCAGATCGAGAGCGCGGCGGCCATGCTGGTCGATGACCTGAAGGTCAACGGCAACCAAGTCGGCGCCCTGCAAGCCTACGAGGTGCTCGCGGAACTGGCACCGGACTTTCTGAAGGAGTTTGTCACAAGGACCGGCCTGAACGTGAACCGCTACTGGCGCGAGGCGGTCGGACGGGCGGGCGAGCCGCGCGCGGACCGGAAGACAGTGCCGGTCATCGGTCCGCTCTATACGGAGGCTAACGCGCGGCGGTTTCTTGAAGTGGTCGATTACGGCTTGCGCAGCTGCGCTGAGCAGCCGGAGTTCGTCTTTTCCGTAGCGCCGCAGACCCGTCTATGGGGAGGGACTACCCAGCAGAGGGATACGCTTTCGTATCTGCGCCGCAGGATCGCGGCGGCCGCGCCGGCAACCACGACGGAGTTGCGCGCCGTCTGCCTGTTTCCCGGCAAGGCCGCGTGGTTTATCGACAGGACGTTTGATGACGTGCTGAGCGCGGATTCCAGCGGCATCCCGCCCGCGCTGGAGATTATGATCGTTCCGCACATCGCCGTCGCGGCGCTTGTTCATGCGCCGATCGGCGCCTCGTCGGGATATGCCGTGCCCCTGGGCTGGGCTTCGTTTGACGAGGGCGTTGTCGCCCGCACACAGGCCTTCGTGGCGGAAAGGCTCTGGCCGTTTGTTCGTGAACGCGATCTTCACGACCGACTCGTCCAGGCATTGCAAGGCGGGGACCAGGGCGATAGCGGTGAAAGCCAACCCTGACTTCCACGACGGATGGCGGTGGAAGTCCTGTCTGCTGCCGCCTCCGCTTCGCGGTACGGGCTCTATCGCCTCGACGGCGACGAAGCCGCAGGGCGTATTCGCCCATCCGGGTGACCGCGCGTATTCTGCATGGATGGTTCAAGAAACGCGCGAAGGTTAAGTTCACAGAGCGCCTCGAGGTCTGTCTGCGTCGGTTCTCGCCGGAAGAGGACGTGAGGCCTTGCAAACTCACCGTTCGGGCGATGACGCGCCGCTGGGGCTCGCTCACCGCCTTACGCAATATGACCTTGCACATCCGCCTCGTGGGGGCGTCCATCCACTGCATCGATTACGTCATTACACATCAACTATGTCATGCGTTGATTCCGTATCATGGCCATGTTTTACGATTTGCTGGGCAAAAAACTTCCAAACTGGTCGAACCTGAAGGGCAGATTAGAACGAGCCTTAGCTTAACCTGATCGAAAAGTTGTGTCGAAAACCCTGACCAGGTTCAAGCCGGCGCGGCTCTCGATGAGCTTGGACCCCCAGGAGGACGTCGCAGCCCTGTTCAAGGCATTGCGGTTCGCAGGCGTTCGCCTAGTGACGTTGGTCGATCCCGACAATCTCCCGCCCTTAGTGGGCTGGTTTCGCCGCGCATCCGCTCTCGCGCGACCTCAGTGCAGCAGTTCGGTAAAGGTGGTTGCGTGTCCACTCAACCACCGAGAGTTCGAGCTGAGCAGGTCGAGGTCCGCCTTACGGTCGTTCGGTAAAGGTGGTATCGCGTCCCTGCTGTGAACCTGCTAGTTGGCCAACCGCGGCACACTCAAAGCCCAGTTCTGATCTTCATTCCCCACGGTGCGCCATTTTCATCCAGACGCGACGAACCAGAATCGTGACGCCCGCCCGGCTTGAAATCCGGTCGGGGCCGGGCTCTGGTGCGAGCTTCGAGTGTCGTGCTTCAGCGAGGACCCCTATGCCATCGAACAGCCAGCCTTCGGCGAAGGTCGCCATCGTCACGGCGGGAGGAAGCGGGATGGGGGCGGCGGCCGCCCGTCGGCTTGCGGCGGATGGGTTCAACGTCGCCGTCCTGTCGTCGTCGGGGAAGGGCGAGGCGCTCGCGCGGGAGCTCGGCGGCCTGGGCGTGACGGGATCGAACCAGTCCAACGACGACCTGAAGCGGCTGGTGGACGCGACGATGGCGCGATGGGGCCGGGTGGACGTGCTGGTCAACAGCGCCGGCCACGGCCCGCGCGCGCCGCTGCTCGACATCACCGACGAGGATTGGCGGCGGGGAATGGACGTCTACTTCCTCAATGTCGCCAGGGCGACGCGCCTGGTGGCGCCGATCATGGTCGCGCAAAAGGCGGGCGTGATCGTCAACATTTCCACGGCGTGGACGTTCGAGCCGTCGGCGATGTTCCCCACATCCGCCGTCTTCCGCGCCGGGCTGGCGGCCTATACGAAGATCTTCGCGGACGAGTACGCGCCGCACAACGTGCGTATGAACAACATCCTTCCCGGCTGGATCGACAGCTTGCCGCAGACCGACGAGCGGCGGCGCAGCGTCCCGATGGGCCGCTACGGCTCGAGCGATGAAATCGCAGCGACCGTGGCGTTCCTCGCTTCCGAGGGCGCGGGCTACATCACCGGCCAGAACATCCGGGTCGACGGCGGCCTCACCCGATCCATCTGAGCGCCGGATCTGGCCGCGCCCGCCGGCCGTCGATCACCGCAGGTGAACGACGCGTAGATTGTTGGTGCTGCCGGCCTTGCCGAAGGGGATGCCCGCGACCACCACGATGGGCTCGGGCACCTTCGCGAACCCCTCCGACAGCGTCACCTCGGCGGCGCGCGCGACCATTTCCTCGTAGGAGTGGACATCCTCCGCCAGGATGCTGTGAGCGCCCCAGAGCAGGCACAGGCGGCGGGACACGTTCTCGTCGGGCGTGATCGCCAGAATGGGCACCGCCGGCCGACGCCGGGCGATGCGGGCGGCTGTCGTGCCGCTGGAGGTGTAGGCGACGATGGCCGGGGCGTGGATCATCTCGGCGAGGTCGGCGCCGGCGGCGGCGACGGCATGCGGCGCGGTCTGCTCCTCGCCGGGCTCGGTGGCCCGCACGATCGAGCGGTACAGCTTGTGCTGCTCCGTGCTGCGGATGATGCGGTCCATCATCTCCACCGCCTCGACCGGATAATGCCCCGAGGCCGATTCCGCCGAGAGCATCACCGCGTCCGCGCCGTCATAGATGGCGGTCGCCACGTCCGACGCCTCCGCCCGTGTCGGCGTCGGCGCGCCGACCATCGAATCGAGCATCTGCGTGGCGACGATGACCGGCTTCACGGCGAGCCGGCAGGCGCGCACGAGCTCCTTCTGGCGGCCGGGCACGTCCTCGTGCGGGATTTCCACGCCGAGGTCCCCGCGCGCCACCATCAGCGCGTCCGAGAGGCGGATGATGTCCTCGATGTGTTCGAGGGCCGACGGCTTCTCGATCTTGGCCAGCAGGCCCGCCTTGTCGCCGACCAGCCCCCGCGCCTCGATGAGGTCGCCGGGCTTCTGCACGAAGGAGAGGGCGACCCAGTCGACGCCGAGCCCGAGGCCGAAGGCGAGGTCGGTGCGGTCCTTGGTCGTGAGGGGAGAGAGGTCGAGCACCGTTCCGGGCAGGTTGACGCCCTTGCGGTTGGAGATCACGCCGCCGACGATCACGTCCGCCGTCAGGGAGTCATGGTCAATCCCGGTGACGCGCACCCGAACGCGGCCATCGTCGATGAGCAGGTCGTGGCCCGGCGCCACGGCGTCGAAAATCTCCGGATGGGGGAGGGGAATATTGTTGGCGTCGCCTTCGCTGCCCTCGCGCACGAAGCGAATCTTGTCACCCGCCGCGACGCGAATCTGCCCATCGCGCAGCGTGCCGACGCGAATCTTCGGCCCTTGCAGGTCCATCAGGATGCCGATGGGCCGGCCGACGTCCTTTTCCAGCTCGCGGATGGCGGCGTGGACGCGGGCGTGGTCGGCATGCGTGCCGTGGCTGAAATTGAGCCTGAACGTGTCCGCGCCCGCCAGGAAAAGGGCGCGCAGCATGTCGGGCGAAGCGCTGGCCGGGCCGACGGTGGCGACGATCTTGGCGCGGCGGAAACGATGCATCGGGAAAAATCCTGTTCGGCCGCGCCGGTCACGAGGCGCGGGAGTCGCTGCGATCAATGGGCTGATCAGTTCGCATCAACTCGTCCGGCCTGTCAAAGCGGCCCGCCAAGACGCCGACCCGGCTGGCGCGGCAGCGGCGGCCGTGAACAGAATGGCCAGACGCGCGTTGCCCGCCGCGGAGGCGAGATGGACTGGACCCTGACACACGATCCCGATCGGCGGCGCTACGTGCTGGCGGACGCGGCCGGCCCCGTCGCCTACGCCGCCTATGTCGAGCGCGACGGTCGCGTGGTGATCCACCACACCGAGGTGGAGCGCGCCCGGCGGGGGCGAGGCGTGGGGGCGGAATTGGTCAGGCGCACGCTTGACATGCTGCGCGCACAAGGCCGGGTGGTGACCCCCGCCTGTCCCTTCGTCAGCGACTTCATCGACGCGCATCCGGACTACGCCGACCTCGCCCGATAGGCCGGGCGGTCACTCGGGAGCGCGCGACGGCGCGAAGGCGTACACCGCGCAAGCCGCCAGCAAGAGCGCCCCGAAAACCGTGTGGAGCTGGCCGAAGACGAGGGACGGCGCATCGCCCGCCTCGCCGCCGGCGCGCACGAAACGGCCGGATGCCCACTGCACCACGCCCGCGCCGGCGATGAAGAGGAAGTTCATGAAGGTGACGCCGCGTCCGAGCAAGCCGGGCGGAAAGAACGTCCGGGCGTGCGCCATCAGGATTCCATAGCTGAGGCCCGCCGCGCCGATGAAGGCCAGAAGCGCGAGCGCCAGGGCCGCGCTGCGGTCGCCGAGCATTCCAAGCGCCAGCAGCGCCAGCCCGGTCACGACACCGCCGATGAGACAGGTGAGCCGCGCGTCGCCGAGATAGCGTTCGACAGGCCCATAGGCGAGCGCGCCGAGGCTCATGGCCACCGCCATGACGAGCGCGGCGTTGCCCCGCTCGGCCGCGTCGAAGCCGTGCACCTGGCCCAGGAAGGGCGCGATCCACAGGCTTCGGACGGCGATTACGACGGCGTAGCTCGTCAGGGCCAGCGGCAACATCAGCCACAGGACGCGAAGGCGCAGGATTTGGCCGAGTCCCGCCCGGAAGCTGGCGTGCTCGTGTTTCGTCGGCAAGGCGGGCGGGTCACGCAGGAGCAGCACCGCGAGCGCGCAACTGAGCGCGGTGACGGCGGCGATGGCCGCCATCGAGGCTCGCCAGCCGACGGCCTGAACCGACCAGGCCAGCGGCGCGGCGCCGAGCAGGTTGCCCGCCGAGCCGAGGCCGATCATCAGCGAGGACAGCATGGCGAAGCGTTCCGGCGGATACAGCCGGCCGAACACGTACATGCTCGACATCAGCACCGGCGAGCAGCCGACGCCGATGAGGGCCATGGCGGCGAGCGCCCCCGTGAAGCTCGTGGCCGCGGCGAACGCCCCCGCCCCGGCGACGGCGAGCACGAAGAACAGGCCCATCGTCCGGCGCGGCCCCAGCTTGTCCAGCGCGAGTCCGACCGGGAATTGGGCCAGCGCGAACGAGGCGAACCAGACCGCCGACAGGTCGCCGAGTTGCGCGGCGTCGAGGCCAAGATCGCGCGACAGTTCGCCCGCGACGATTGCGAGGAAGGCGCGGAAGAACTGGCTGAGCACGTAGGCGAACAGGAGGATGGAAAACACGAGCATGGCTTCGTGTAGCCCGGCCACGCTCCAGCGTCGACCGTCGACTGGCGAAGTCGTCCTGATGGGCGGGACTTACGCCCGCGCGAGCCGACGTGCGGAAGGCTCCGCACGTCGCGCCACGGGGTGCGTCAGCGTGTGGTGGTGGTCGTCGTGGTCTTGCGCTTGTGGACGGTCCTGTGCGTCGCCTTCTTCGGCGTGCCCGCCGCGGTCGCAACCGCAGGCCCGGCCACCGCTCCGGCGACGCCGCCCGCTGCCGCGCCCACCGGGCCCGCCACCGCCGCGCCGGCCACGGCGCCCACGCCCGCGCCGCCGACTCGTTCCTGGGTTGTTGTGCAGGCTGCGAGAGCCAGAGCCATGCCGCCCGCGGCGACAGCCATTGTCAGGATTTTCATGCGATGCGTCCTCTTCACACCCCTTCCGACCCGCGCGGGCAACGCGCGAGCAGGTACTTAGTTCGCAGAGATGTGAATGGCGCCGAAGGGGGTCAGCCGACGGCCAGCACGACTCCGGAGGCGGCGATCACCACGCCGAGGCCGCGCAGCTTCGTCTCGGCGCGCGGCGTGAATCGCAGCAAGGCGACCGCGCCAGCCGCGCCCAGGCCGTGTAGCAGGGCGGTCCCGGCCAGCACGCCGACCAACCACGCAGAAAGACCATGCGTCGGCGCCTCCAATGCATGCGCCGCGCCGTGAAACAGGGCGAACAGGCCGACCGCCATATAGACCGCTGCCTGGGGCATGCGCCGGACCAGCGCCAAAGCGAGACCCAGCGCGACGACCGACAGCAGGATCGCGAGGTCGGCGAACGGCATGACGAGCCCCAGGACGCCGGCCAGCGCGCCCAGCGCCATCCCCGTCAGGAAGCTCGCGGGCACGGTCCACCGGGCGCACCCGCCGATTGCCGCGCCGAGCAGCCCCACGGTCGCCATGGCGAGCGCATGGTCCAATCCCGCCATCGGATGCAACAGGCCGGCCATGGCGGACGCTTGGCCGGACGCGTCGGGCGACGGATGAGCGCAGGCCGGGCCGCACAGGACGAGCGAGGCGAGGAGTGCGGAGTGCCTCGCGGACAAGCGGAATTTGCCTGAAATCCAGGCAACGGCGTGAGCGGCGCGGTGCGGCGTCATGGCGATCGGCTCCTGTCGGCGGGATCGAGGGCTGCGATGCCGGAGCACTTTGCAAGTGGAAGGCCAGATGGCGGCGCCTCACTCGCTTGCCGGAAGCCTATCGCGACATGCGGAGCCCACGCAGCCTCTGGACAGGCGCGGTGGGCGGCTTATGACACTCGCTCCACCCCGATCCGGCCACGGTGAGAGGCCCCCCCGATGAACGCCCCCGAGCCTGTCGCCCCGATTGTCGCGCCGCCTCTGGACCACGCCCAGATTCGCCTGATCATCGTCGGGGTGCTGATGGCGATGTTCCTGGCCGCGCTCGACCAGACCATCGTGGCCACCGCGCTGCCGACCATCGGGCGCGATCTCGGCGGGTTCGAGCTTCTGCCCTGGATCGTCACCTCCTACCTCATCACCTCCACGGCCATTACGCCCCTGTATGGAAAAGTGAGCGACATCGTCGGGCGGCGGCCGACCCTGCTGGTGGGCATCCTCACCTTCGTCGCGGGCTCGGTGGCCTGCGCGCTCGCGCCCAACATCCTCTCGCTGATCGCGGCGCGGGCGCTGCAGGGCCTGGGTGGTGGCGGCCTGATCTCGCTGGCGCAGACCATCATTGCCGACATCGTCGCTCCCAAGGAGCGCGGCCGGTACCAGGTCTACATCGCCGGTATGTACACGAGCGCGAGCCTGCTTGGGCCGGTCCTCGGCGGCCTGTTTTCCGAGCACTTGCACTGGTCGGCGATCTTCTGGATCAACGTTCCGCTCGGCGCGGTCGCGTTCGCCATGACGAATTCGCTGCTGCGCAAACTGCCGAGGCACGAGAGGCCGCACGCCCTGGACGTGCCGGGAGCCCTGCTCATCATGGCGGCGACGAGCGTGCTGATGCTGGCGCTGAGCTGGGGCGGGGTGCGCTATCCGTGGGGGTCCGTGCCGATTCTGGGGCTGATCGCGGCGGCGGCGGTGCTGTGGGTGCTGTTCGGCTTGCGCCTCGGCCACGCCGACGAACCGCTGATTCCCCTGTCGCTGTTCGCCAACTCGGTGGTCCGGCACGCCACCGGCGCGGCCTGTTGCGCGATGGGCGTGTTCGTCGGCCTCACCATCTACGTCCCGGTCTATCTGGAACTGGTCGCGGGGCTGTCGGCGGGTTCCTCGGGCCTCGCGTTGCTGCCGCTGATGGTGGGAACGGTCGTCGGCGCGACGGTGTCCGGCCAGGCGATGAAGCGGATCGAGCACTACAAGCGGTCGCCGCTGATCGGCCTTTCGATCGCCATCGCGGCGACCATGGGCCTGGCCCTCTTTGCGTCACGGCTTCCCGTGGCGGGGCTCATGGCGCTGTTCGGCTGCCTGAGCGCCGGGCTGGGCACCGTGCTGCCGGTGACGACGGTGGCGGTCCAGAACGCCGTCTCCATCCACCAGATGGGGATTGCGACCGGCGGGGTGAACTTCTTCCGCAGCCTCGGCGGCGCGATGGTGGTCGCCGCCTTCGGCGCGATTCTGCTGGGGGGCGGCGTCGCGGCGGGGTTCCACGGCATCGGCGGGGGGAATGTCGCCGGGTCGCTGGACCAGGTCCTGGCCGCGTTCCGCCATCTCTTCCTCGCCGCCGCGGCGCTGCTGGCGGTCGCGCTGGCGTTCATCGCGCGCATGGAGGAGCGCCCGCTGCGCTCCGGCAAGGCCGGCGCGTGACGCCGGCTCCCGCGCGCCTGCCCGACGCGCCGCCCGGCCCGGGCGAATTGTTCGCCGTCGCTGCGCGCCGCGCCGATCTCGGGGCGACCGAGGATGTGCTCTCGCGAGAGGAGCGTCGACGAGCCGCCGCGATCTCGCATCCGGGCAGCCGGGCGCGGTTCGTGGACGGGCGCATCCTGCTGCGGCGCGTGCTGGGCCGCGTCCTGAACCGTCCGGCGGCGGATCTTGCCCTTGACGTTCCGCCATCGGGCAAGCCGCGCCTCGCGGGCGGTGACGACGTCGACCTGCGCTTCAGCATTTCGGTGGGCGAGACTCGCGTCCTGGCGGCGGTCGGGACCGGCGTGGAGGTGGGGGCGGACATCGAGGAGACCGCGCCGCCCGATTTCGAGGCCGTGGCGCTCACCATTCTTGGCGACGCCGAGATCCGCGAGTTCCGCGCGCTTCCGCTGGCCGAGCGAACGGCGGCCTTTCTGCGCGCATGGACGCGAAAGGAAGCCTTGCTGAAGGCCGCGGGGGTTGGTTTCGCGGTCGATCCCCGCCGTCTGGCGGTCGGCCTGTCCGGGACGCGGGGCTTCGTGGCGTCGGACGCACTCGGGGGGCGCTATGCCTGGGCGGACCTGGACGGGCTTCCGGCCAGCGTCGCGGCGGCGGGCGAGGGGCTCGAGACGCGGCTGTTCGCCCTTTGACGGCCGCTGTCCGCGCCCCATCTAATGCCGCGATGACGGACCGCTTCCTTCCACCTTCCCATGACGGCCTGGACCGACTGCGTGACCTCGTCGCCGGAGCGCGAGACATCGTCGCGTTCACCGGGGCTGGGATTTCGACCGAGTGCGGCGTACCGGACTTCCGCTCGCCCGGCAGCCCCTGGCTCGTTCACAAGCCGATCGCCTACCAGAGTTTCATGGCGAGCGAGCAGGCCCGCCGGGAGGCCTGGCGGCGCAAGTTCGCTATGGACGACACCTACCGCCACGCCGAGCCCGGGCGGGGCCACGCGGCGCTGGCGGCGCTGCATGCGCGCGGCGTGCTGCGCGCCGTGGTGACGCAGAACATCGACAATCTTCACCTTCGCTCGGGCCTGCCGCCGGAGAAGGTGATCGAGTTGCATGGCAACGGCTCCTACGCCGTCTGCCTCGGCTGCGACAAGCGCCACGAACTCGCCGACGTGCGCGCCTCCTTCGAACGGACCGGGGAGGCCCCGCGCTGCGACGCCTGCGGGGGACCGGTGAAGTCCGCCACCATCTCCTTCGGCCAGCCCATGCCAGAGGACGCGATGCGCCGGGCGATGCACGCCGTCTCGCGCTGCGACCTGCTGCTCGCCATCGGGTCGTCACTCGTGGTGCAGCCGGCGGCCCGTCTGCCGCTGATCGCCAAGACGGAGGGCGCCGCGCTCGTCATCCTCAACCGGGATCCGACGCCGCTGGACGGTTTCGCGGACCTCGTTCTGCGGGCCGATATCGGCGATGCGCTCTCGCGCGTGCTCTGACGCGCCCCCGCTCGAAATATTGGCTGTGACCAAGTCCGGAAAGGACTGTCCCGACTCGACGCGGATGCTATGCTGTTGTTGAGAATCAAACCCAGCAGGCAGCAGTCCCAAGTCTTATTGGTCCTCGGTCTCTTTCGTGGTGCGGCCAGATGTCGGATGATTTCGCCGAGAGCAGACTTATTCCGCCCGTCCCCCGCGGCCATGTCGACGAGCGTCCCCGCGAGGAGCGCGAAGCGATCGAGCTGGTGGAGGTCGCCGGCGTCATCAAGTGGTTCGATGTCAGCAAGGGCTACGGGTTCATCGTGCCGGATGGCGGCGGGGCCGACGTTCTGCTGCACGCCACCTGCCTGAGACGCGACGGCTACCAGACCGCCCACGAGGGAGCGCGGATCGTCTGCGAGGCCCAGCGCGGGGCGCGCGGCCTGCAGGCCTTCCGCATCCTCTCGATGGACGTGTCGCGCGCGGTACACCCGGCGCAGATGCCGCCGGCCCGCACCCACGTCAGCGTGACGCCCAGCGGCGGCTTCGAACGCGCCGAGGTGAAGTGGTTCAACCGCCTGCGCGGCTTCGGCTTCCTGTCGCGCGGGGAGGGCACTCCGGACATCTTCGTCCACATGGAGACGCTTCGCCGCCACGGCATCACCGAGTTACGCCCCGGCGAGTTCGTGCTCGTGCGGTTCGGCGACGGTCCGAAAGGGCTGATGGCCGCCGAAATCCGCCCGCTGGACTTCTCCGCGTCGCCAGCCTCGCACTGAGCGTCCCGGCATCGCCCGGTTTTGCGGTTTTTTGCGCTCATCGGCGGCTCGAGAGCGATTGACCGGCTCGGCGGCGGCAGGGCAATCTCGTCTTCATGTCGAACACATCCCTACGTCACCGCTTCGCGGTCCATCGTTTCCTGGCCGCGGTTTTGTCGCTGGCGCTCGGCCTCCTGCCGCTGATCTGGGCGGGCGGCGCCCGCGCCGAGGCGGCGCTCGAGAAACTGGTCATCGTCACCGCGCAGGGCCCGAAGACCTTCGAAGTCGAGGTGATGCGCACGGACGAGGAGCGGGCGCGCGGCCTGATGTTCCGCCGCTATCTGCCGCCGGACCGGGGCATGCTGTTCGACTTCAAGGACGTCCAGACCGCGATGATGTGGATGAAGGACACGTTCATCCCGCTCGACATGGTGTTCATCCGCAAGGACGGGACCATCGCGCGCATCGCGGAGAACACCGAGCCTCACTCCACGCGGACCATTTCGTCCGGCGAGCCCGTGCTGGGCGTCCTGGAACTGAACGGCGGTCAGGCGGCCAAGGACGGCATCAAGCCCGGGGATCGCGTCCAACACGCGCTTTTCGGCACGGCGAAATAGGCGCGAGGCTTGCCGCGGCCGGGAGCGGATGCTACGCGATGCCGACGGTGGCGAGCCGTTTCCGGCGCCATGGCGGCGGGGTATAGCGCAGCCTGGTAGCGCATCTGCTTTGGGAGCAGAGGGTCGCAGGTTCGAATCCTGCTGCCCCGACCAAGCCGGCGCCGGTGCGGTTCATCGCCGGTCGCGGCGCATGCTGCGAAAGGCGTGTGGGGCTTTTCGCCGGAAAATGCGACACGAAGAGCAGTGGCGTGCCGCGCCGTCATGAGGCGCGACAGGCCCGTGGACCCTTGAAGCAGGACTTGGAACGGTCATGAACGCCAGGATTTACCGGCCCGCCAAGACGGCGATGCAATCGGGCGCCGCGAAGACGACCCGGTGGCTGCTCGAGTTTGTGTCGGAGGTCCCGCGCGAGATCGACCCGCTGATGGGCTGGACCAGCTCTCGCGACACGACGCAGCAGGTGAAGCTGTGGTTCGACACCAAGGAAGAGGCGCTCGCCTATGCGGCGCGCAATGGCATCGCCGCCCGTGTGGAGGAACCGCACGAAGCGAAGCGGCGAACCATCTCGTATTCCGACAATTTCCGCTTCAATCGGGTCACGCCCTGGACCCATTGATCCGGACCCATTGACGGCGACCGCCGGGCGTCGCCCGGCATCGAGTGACGGCCCCGTAGCTCAGCTGGATAGAGCAGCCGCCTTCTAAGCGGCAGGTCGCAGGTTCGAGCCCTGCCGGGGTCGCCAGCGCCTGAAACGCCTCGACGGCCCGCGCGGCCGCCCCGCCTCGGGGGCGGGACGGCCGGTTGCAAACTGTCGGCGAGGCCGTCAGTTGCAGGTCTTCTTCGTCACTTCCTTTGAATCGCCGAGCACGCCTTCCTTCTTCACCGAGGTCGACTCGCACTCGCGGACCGAGCCGGTCGTTTCCGTCGTGCGGTGCTCGATCACCGCGGTCGGGGCCTTGTGCTCCTCGATGACCACACCCGACGGCGGCGGGTCACGGTGCTCGATCACGGTCGTGCTGCTCTGGGCGAGGGCGGGAAGCGCGCTGAAAAGCGTTGCGGCGATAGCGAGGCTGATGGTTCGCATGGTTCTGTCTCCCTTGAAGGTCCCGACGAACGCCCAAGGCCGCGCCACTGTTCCCGGCGCCGCGAAGCTCCCGCGGGCGCCGCTGTCCCCAGGGGGGTTTAGTTCGGCGTGAAAAGCCCTTATGAACCCGGGGCTCGACGGGAGCGCCGGTGCATGGCGCGTCCGACGCTCCTTCGCCAGGTTTTCCCATGTCGTCGTCCATCGCGGGCCAGGTCTTCTCCTTCGCAGAGCGCAGCCACGGCCGCGCCATGGCGCTGCTCGCCCTGCTCGCGCTCCTCTGCTTCATGCCGGGTTTCGTCGGCTTGCAGCCGATGGATCGCGACGAGCCGCGCTTCGCCCAAGCGACGAAGCAAATGCTCGAGACCGGCGACTTCGTCGACATTCGCTTCCAGACCGAGGCCCGGTTCAAGAAGCCGGTCGGCATTTACTGGATGCAGAGTGCGGCGGTGGCCGCTGGAGAGGCGCTGGGCGTCCCCGACGCCCGCCGGTCGATCTGGCTGTACCGCATCCCGTCGCTGCTCGGCGCGATCCTGACGGTGCTCCTCACCTACGTGGCGGCTGCCGGACTCACCACCAGGCGGGCGGCTTTCATGGCCGGGGCGCTGATGGCCGGGGTGATTCTGCTCGGCGTGGAGGCGCGGCTCGCCAAGACGGACGCCGTGGTGGCGGCCACCGTATGCCTGTCCATGGCGGCGCTGGCGCGGGCGTGGGTGCGCCGGGCCGAGCCTGAATGCCGCCTCTCCTGGGGGTGGACGCTGGCCTTCTGGATCTCGATCGGCGTCGGGGTGCTCGTGAAGGGGCCAGTCACGCCGGCCGTGCCGTTGCTGGCCTCGATCGTCCTCGCCGTGTCGGAACGCCGGGCGGGCTGGCTCAAGCGGCTGCGCCCGCTCACGGGGTTCGCCATCGTCGCGCTGATCGCCGCGCCATGGCTGGTCGCGATCACGTTCAAGAGCGGCGGCGCGTTCTTCGCGGAATCGGTCGGGCAGGACATGCTCGCGAAGGTCGGCAGCGGGCAGGAGTCTCATTTCGGATACCCGGGCACCTATCTCGCCGTGTTCATGGGCACGGCCTGGCCGCTCTCCCTGTTCGTTCTGCTCGCTCTGCCGTTCGCGTGGCGCTTCCGGGGCGACCCGGCCGTGCTGTTCTGTCTGGCTTGGGCCGTCCCGATGTGGATCGTGTTCGAGCTCGTCCCCACCAAGCTGCCTCACTACGTGCTGCCGCTCTATCCGGCGCTGGCGATCCTGGTCGCGGTCGCGGCGGAGAAGCAGAAGCTGCCGCGCGAAGGGTGGGTTCCGCGCGTGGTCATGGGCTTGTTGCCGGGCCTCGTGCTGATCCTGGCGGTCGCCGCGACGGCCGGGCTGGTTTGGCTCGACCGCGTGGTGCCGATCGCTGCGTTGGCAGTCTTCGTCGCGGCGCTCGCGGTGGGGGTGCTCGCCTGGCGCGCCTATTTCGCGGGGGCGTTCGGAACCGCGGCGCTGCGGGCGGCGGCCGCGGCGGCGCTGCTGTCCTGGGGTGCGTTCGCCTTTGCGGCGCCGTTGTTCCGCTCGGTGGCGATCAGCCCCCGGCTGGTCGCAGCTACCGCTTCAGCGGGCTGCCAGCCCGTCGGCTATGCGACGGCAGGCTATCGCGAGCCGAGCCTCGTCTTCCTCACCTCCACCGACCTCGTCATGACCGACGGAGCGGGCGCGGCCGATTTCGTCCAGAAGGGCGGGTGTCGCATCGCCTTCGTCGAGAAGCGGCTGGAGCCGGCCTTCGTCGCGGCCGGGATCGGCGCGGGCGTGTCGCCGAAGCTTCTGTCGCGAGTCGAAGGTATCAACCTCAATGGCGGCCGGCGGCTCGACATCGGCGTCTATCTCGGACAATGAGACGGCAATGAACGGATCGTCGCCCCTTTCGCAGCCCTCCGGAAGCGCCGGCTCCATCCCGGCCGTGTCGGTGGTCGTGCCGGTCCGCAACGAGGCCGGCAACGTCGCCCCCCTCGTCGCGGAGATCGAGGCCGCCTGCGCGAATTTCCCGGCTTTCGAGGTGATCTACGTCGACGACGGCTCCACCGACGCGACCGGCGATGTGCTGCGCGACCTCGCCGCGACGCGGCCCTGGCTGCGGCGACTGCACCACGCCGCCTCCTGCGGGCAGAGCTGCGCGGTCCGCACCGGCGTCCGCGCCGCCCGCGCGCCCCTCGTCGTGACCCTCGACGGCGACGGCCAGAACGATCCGGCCTATATCCCGAAGCTCGTCGCGGCCCTCGACACGGCCGGCCCCCGGGCCGGCATCGCCGCGGGGCAGCGGCTCGGGCGCAAGGACACGGGCTTCAAGAAGCTGCAATCGCGCATCGCCAACACGGTGCGCGGCGCCGTGCTGAAGGACGGCACGCGCGATACCGGGTGCGGGCTCAAGGGGTTCCGGCGCGACGTCTACCTGGCGCTGCCCTATTTCGACGCCCTGCACCGGTTCATGCCCGCGCTGGTGCGCCGCGAAGGCTACGACGTCGTCCTCGTCGACGTGGTCGACCGTCCGCGCCTGACCGGACAGTCCAATTACGGTTTCTTCGACCGGCTCTGGGTCGGAATCATGGACCTGATGGGAGTTTGGTGGCTGATCCGCCGTCGCCGCCGCGTGCCCGTCGTCACCGAGGACGCGTGATGCTCGTCGCCTTCTCCCACGGCCTGACCGACTACCTCTACGACGTCTTCGTCGCGCGGTTCGACTTCTGGCTGGCCTTCGGCATCCTGGCGCAGTTGCTCTTCACCGCCCGGTTCCTGGTGCAGTGGATCGCCAGCGAGCGGGCAGGGCGCAGCGTCATTCCGATGGCGTTCTGGATGTTCTCCATGGCGGGCGGCCTCATGACGCTGGTCTACGGACTGGTCCGGAGGGAGCCGGTCATCATCATGGGCCAGCTCCTCTCCGTCGTTATCTACGTCCGCAATGTCATGCTGATCCTGCGGGAGCGTCGCCGGGCCGCGTGACCCTCACGGCTCCGGCTCCCAGCCTACGGAGGTCGCCCCGCGCAGCCGCGCGAAGCCGGCGTCGAGATCGGCCTTCAGGTCGTCGAGGTCTTCGAGCCCCACCTGGAAGCGCAGCGCCGGCCCGCCGGGGTTCCACGTCGTGGCGGTGCGGTAGGTGGAGCAGTCGAACGGGATCACCAGGCTCTCGAAACCGCCCCAGCTATAGCCCATGCCGAACAGGGTGAGCCCGTCCAGCATGGCGGCCAAGGCCTCCTGCGGGGCGGGGTTGAGGATGACGGAGAACAGGCCCGACGAGCCCTTGAAGTCGCGCTTCCAGATGTCGTGCCCGGGGCAGGATTCCAGCGCGGGATGCAGCACGCGCTTCACCTCCGGGCGGGCTTCGAGCCACCGGGCCAGATCGAGCGCCTGACGCTCGTGCTCCTTGAGCCGGAGCTGCATGGTGCGCAGCCCGCGAAGCGCCAGGAACGCGTCCTCCGGTCCCGGGCAGATGGCCATCGAATCGTAGGTGTCGCGCAGCGCCTTGTTGCAGCGCTCATTGGCGGACACGAGCCCGAGCAGCAGGTCCGAACTGCCGCTGAGATATTTGGTGCCGGCCTCGATGCAGAGATCGACGCCCATGTCGTGCGGCGGGAAGAACAGCGGCGTCGCCCAGGTATTGTCCATCAGCAGCACGGCGCCTCGGCGGTGCGTCACCTCGGCGATTGCCGGGATGTCCTGCATCTCAAAGCTCTGCGAGCCGGGCGCCTCGGTGAACACGGCCGCCGTGTTCGGGCGCATCAGCGCCTCGATACCGCCGCCCACCAGCGGGTCGTAATAGGTGGTCTCGACGCCGAACCGCTTCAGCAACCCGTCGCAGAAAAGGCGCGTCGGGCGATAGACGGAATCGGTGACGAGCACGTGGTCGCCGGCCTTCAGGCACGACAGCAGGGCCAGCGAGACCGCCGCGAGTCCGGAGGGGACCGCCACCGCGCCGGCGGCGCCGCTCACCTGGGCCCACGCCGTCTCGAGCGCCTCCGTCGTCGGGGTGCCCTTGGTCCCGTAGGTATAGCGGCCGGTGCGATGCACGAGGTCGTGCATGGTGGGCGAGAGCACGGTGGAGCCGCGATAGATCGGCGTGTTGACGAAGCCGTGCTGTTCCCATGGGTCGCGGCCCGCGTGGACGAGGCGGGTGCGGGAACCGAGGCGGCTGAGCGCCTCGGGAGTCATCTTGGTCATGGTCACTTCCAGGTATGCCGACGCGGGCGAGCGGGCGCCATTGGTGCGCGCCAAGATCGCCCGGTCAAGGCCGGGCAGGCGGCTTTTCCAACACTGCAAAACCGAAAGCGCCGCGCCGGCACGTTCCCGGAGCAACCATCGCGGATCGCAACCGGGCTTAAGCGCGAGCTTTGCCCCGGGCTTGACCGCTTTCCGAAAGTTCAATCCAATGCTCTCAAGCCGGCGCGACCGCCGCATCGGGCGGGCGCGAGAACAGGCTATTGCCCAGAGGGGCAGCACACGAGTAGGAGTCGCACTCGATGAAAAAAATCCTCGTATCAGCCGCGGCCGGCGCGCTCGCCGCGCTGGTGTCGAGCGTAGCCTCCGCGGGCACGCTGGACACGGTGAAGCAGAAGGGCTTCGTGCAATGCGGCGCCAACACAGGCCTCGCGGGCTTCGGCCAGCCTGACGCCCAGGGCAACTGGACGGGCCTCGACGTCGATACCTGCCGCGCCATCGCGGCCGCGATCTTCAACGATCCCACCAAGATCAAGTTCACCCCGCTCTCCGCGAAGGACCGCTTCACGGCGCTCCAGTCCGGCGAAGTGGACGTGCTGGTCCGCAACACGACCTGGACGATCTCGCGCGATACGTCGCTCGGCCTGAACTTCACCGGCGTCAATTATTATGACGGCCAGGGCTTCATGGTCCGCAAGAGCCTGAAGGTGGCGTCCGCGCTCGAACTCGGCGGCGCCTCCGTCTGCGTGCAGCAGGGCACGACCACCGAGCTCAACCTCGCCGACTATTTCCGCGCCAACAAGCTCGAGCTGAAGTCGGTGACGTTCGCCACCTCGGACGAGACGCTGAAGGCCTACGAAGCCGGCCGCTGCGACGCGTTCACGACGGACGCCTCGGGCCTCTATTCCGAGCGTCTGCGCCTGAGCAAGCCCGACGAGCACATGGTTCTCCCCGAGATCATCTCGAAGGAGCCGCTCGGCCCGTCGGTCCGTCACGGCGACGATCAGTGGTTCGACATCGTGAAGTGGACGCTCTACGCCCAGCTCACCGCCGAGGAACTCGGCGTGACGCAGGCCAATGTCGACCAGATGATGAAGTCCGAGAACCCGGACGTGAAGCGCCTGCTCGGCACGGAAGGCAAGTTCGGCGAGGCGATGGGCCTGCCGAACGACTGGGGCTACCGGATCATCAAGCACGTGGGCAATTACGGCGAGATGTTCGAGCGCACGGTCGGTCAGGGCTCTCCGCTCAAGATCGCCCGCGGCCTGAACGCCCTGTGGACCAAGGGCGGCCTGCAGTACGCGCCTCCGATCCGCTAAGCGGCCGTCAAGATATGACTTGGACGGGCGCGTCGCCGCGCCCGTCCTTCCCGCAGACCAAAATCCGGCATAACAATTGCCTTCTGCGGGGCAGGGGTGGGGGAAATCCATGAGCCAGGCCAGCGGCGCCGCCGACACCAAACCGCGTGTCTCGCCGATCAACGATCCGCGCGTGCGAAGCCTCGTTTTCCAGGCCATGCTGGTGCTGGTCATCGGCTTCGCCGTGTTCACCGCGATCAACAACGCCCGCGAGAACCTGCAGCGTCAGAAAATCGCGTCCGGGTTCGGGTTCTGGGACAACATCGCGGGCTTCGCGATCAGCCAGACGCTGATCCCGTATTCGGAAGCCGTCAGCAGCTACGGGCAGGCCTTCTGGGTGGGTCTGCTCAATACGCTGCTCGTCGCAGCCATCGGCATCGTTCTCGCCACGCTGCTCGGCTTTGTGATGGGCGTGGCGCGCCTGTCCAAGAACATCCTCGTTTCGGGCGTGGCGCGCTGGTACGTCGAGATCGTGCGCAACCTGCCGCTGCTGCTGCAATTGTTGTTCTGGTACAACGCGGTGCTGAAGGCGCTGCCTGCCGTTCGCGACAGCATGGGCCTGCCGTTCGGCAGTTATCTCAACCAGCGCGGCCTCTTCATGCCGCAGCCCATCGCGCAGCCGGGGTTCAACTTCGTCATCGCCGCCTTCTTCGCCGGCCTGCTCGGCGCGGGTCTCTATGCGCGGTGGGCGCGCATCCGGCAGGAGCGGACGGGCCAGCAATCGCCCGTCTTATGGGTGCGCCTCGCCCTCGTCGTGGGACTGCCCGTTCTCGTGTTCCTCGCCACGGGGGCGCCGCTGCAATTCGACTTCCCGAGCGCCGGGCGCTTCAACATCTCGGGCGGCATGGTCGTTCAGCCCGAGTTCCTGGCCCTGCTGTTCGGCCTCGTCATCTACACGGGAGCTTTCATCACGGAGGTGGTGCGCGCCGGCATCCTCGCCGTGTCGCACGGACAGACCGAGGCGTCCTACGCGCTGGGCCTGCGGCCGAACCTCACCACGCGGCTCATCATCATTCCGCAGGCGCTGCGGGTGATCATTCCGCCGCTCACGAGCCAGTATCTCAACCTGACGAAGAACTCGAGTCTGGCCGTGTTCGTCGGCTATCCGGACCTCGCCAACGTCTTCACCGGCACGGTGCTCAACCAGACCGGTCAGGCCATCGAAGTGGTCGGCGTCACCATGCTCGTCTACCTCAGTATCAGCCTGGGAACCTCGACGCTGATGAACTGGTACAACAGCCGCAAGGCTCTGGTGGAACGGTGAGGGCCCGCAGATGACCGCCACCGACATGTCGGCTCACGCCCCCGCGAGGGACGGCCAGCGCTTCGTGCGAAGCGTCGCGATCGAACCGTCACCGCCGCCCTCGTCCATCGTGGGGCCGATCGCCTGGATGCGCGAGCACCTGTTCACAGGGCCCGTGAACATCATCCTGACGCTGCTCATCGTGGCCCTCGGGCTCTATGTGCTGCCGGGGCTGATCCGCTTCATGTTCATCGACGCGGTGTGGTCCGGCGCCGACCGCGAGGCCTGCATCATCACACCCGAGCGGCCGGTCGTGGGCGCGTGCTGGGCGTTCGTGCGCGACAGGGCCGCCTATTTCACCTATGGCGCTTACCCGATGCCGCAGCGGTGGCGGGTGGACGTGTTCTTCACGCTGCTCGCCGTGGGCGTCGTGTGGCTGCTCTGGCTTCGCGCCCCCCGGCGGGACATCGGCGCCATCTACGCCTTCGTGGTGCTGCCGATCGTCTCGTACCTGCTGCTGGTCGGCGCGCCGGCGCTGGGGCTGCCCTATGTCGAGACGACGCTGTGGGGCGGCATCCTCGTCACCATCGTGTGCTCGGCGGTCGGCATCGTGGTGTCGCTGCCGCTCGGCATCCTGCTGGCGCTGGGCCGTCGCTCGACCATGCCGGCCGCGAAGCTGATTTCGGTGATCTTCATCGAGTTCGTGCGCGGCGTGCCGCTGATCACGGTGCTCTTCATGGCCAGCGTGATGCTGCCGCTGTTCGTGCCGTACTACCTCCAGCCGGACAAGCTGCTGCGCGCCCTGATCGGCATCGCGTTGTTCGCCTCGGCCTACATGGCGGAGGTGGTGCGCGCGGGCCTGCAGGCGATGCCCAAGGGACAGTACGAAGGGGCG
The DNA here is from genome assembly GCF_024294805.1 of Alsobacter ponti. GTDB lineage: Bacteria > Pseudomonadota > Alphaproteobacteria > Rhizobiales > Beijerinckiaceae > Alsobacter > Alsobacter ponti. Next base: position 77,905 of record NZ_JANCLU010000015.1, on the reverse strand, counting down.
ATGGCGCTCGGCCTGCCCTATGTGCAGATGATGCGTCTCATCATCCTGCCGCAGGCGCTGAAGGTGACGATCCCCAACATCGTCAACACCTATATCGGCCTGTTCAAGGACACTACGCTGGTGGTGATCGTCGGCATCTTCGACTTCCTGAAGGCGATCGAGGCGGCGCGCATCGACCCGCGCTGGGCCGCGCCGACGGTGTCGGCGACGGGCTACGCCTACGCCGCCGTGTTCTACTTCACGTGCTGCTACCTGATGTCCCGCTACGCGCGTACCGTCGAGGCGCGCCTGGCCAAAGCTGACAAACGCTGAGGAAACCTCCGATGAGCGCTGCTCCCGCCAGTCTGAAGCCGGCCAAGCTGAACAACGAAATGGCCATCGAAATGATCGGCATGAACAAGTGGTACGGGGATTTCCACGTGCTGCGGGACATCAACCTCACCGTCCAGCGCGGCGAGCGCGTGGTGGTGTGCGGTCCGTCGGGCTCCGGCAAGTCCACGATGATCCGGTGCATCAACCGGCTGGAGGAGCACCAGAAGGGCCGCATCATCGTCGACGGCATCGAACTCACCAACGACCTCAAGCGCATCGACGAGATCCGCCGCGAGGTCGGCATGGTGTTCCAGCACTTCAACCTGTTCCCGCATCTCACGATTCTGGAGAACTGCACGCTCGCGCCGATCTGGGTGAAGAAGATGCCCAAGAAGGAGGCCGAGGAGATCGCGATGCACTATCTCACGCGCGTCAAGATCCCCGAGCAGGCGAACAAGTATCCGGGCCAGCTCTCGGGCGGCCAGCAGCAGCGCGTCGCCATCGCCCGCTCGCTGTGCATGAGCCCGAAGATCATGCTGTTCGACGAGCCCACCTCGGCGCTCGACCCGGAAATGGTGAAGGAGGTGCTCGACACCATGGTGTCGCTCGCCGTGGAAGGCATGACGATGATCTGCGTGACCCACGAAATGGGTTTCGCCCGGCAGGTCGCCAACCGGGTGATCTTCATGGACGCGGGACAGATCGTCGAGATGAACACGCCCGACCAGTTCTTCTCGAACCCGCAGCACGAGCGCACCAAGCTCTTCCTGAGCCAGATCCTGCACTAAACCCCGGCGCTCGCCGGGCGGGTGCGACAGCATCGAAGCCGGACGGCGTGGCCGTCCGGCTTTTTTCATGCCGGAAGGCGAGGGCGCTACCTGTCGCCCGTCACCACCGGGCGCTCGGCGCCGAGGCCCCATTCCGCCCAGGAGCCGTCGTAGAGCGCGAGGCCGGGCTTGCCGAGCGTTTCCAGGCCAAGGCTCAAGATCGCCGCCGAGACCCCGGAGCCGCAACTCGTCACGACGGGCTTCGTGAGGTCGACCCCCGCGGCCTCGAACTCGGCGCGCAAGGCTTCGGCCGCTTTCAGCCGGCCGTTCTCGATCAGCCGGGATGAGGGAACGTTGAAGCTGCCAGGCATATGGCCGGAGCGCAGACCCGGGCGGGGTTCGGGCGTATCGCCCCGGAAGCGCTCGGCCGGCCTTGCGTCGACCACCTGCGCCCCACCGCCGGCGAGGTGGCGGGCGACGTCGTCGGCGGTCGCGACCGCGCCGTGATCGAGGCGCGGCGTGAAGGTCGCCGGCTGCCGGACCGTCGGCTCGGCCGTCCATGGACGGTTCTCCGCGCGCCACGCGGGCGCGCCGCCGTCGAGAACGGAGACGTCGCGCGCGCCGAACGTGCGCAGCGTCCACCAGACGCGCGGGGCGGAGAACAGGCCGGCTCCGTCGTAGACCACGATCCGCATGCCGTCGCCGATGCCGAGGCGTCGCATGTGGCGGGCGAACTCCTCCGGGCTGGGCAGCATGTGCGGCAGCGCGGAGGTCTTGTCCGAGATCTCGTCGATATCGAAGAAAACCGCTCCGGGAATATGACCGGCCTCGTACTCGGCGCGGCCGTTGCGGTTCTGGGCGGGCAGGTACCAGGAGGCGTCGACGACCACGAGGTCGGGCGCGGACAGGTGGTCTTCGAGCCACTGGGTCGAGACGAGGTTCATAATGGCGTCCCCGAGGTTGCGGCCGGCCGATGCGGCCGGCGATGCCGTCAGGCGAGAGCGATCCGCACGCGCCGGTTGATCTTGCCCTTCTTTTCGATGGCGGTGACGAGCACCGCGCCGATCTCGCTGGTGTTGCGGACATGCGTTCCGCCGCAGGGCTGGAGGTCCAGGCCCTCGATCTCCACCAGGCGCACCCGCCCCGTTCCCATGGGCGGCTTGACCGACATCGTCTTCACCAGGCCCGGATTGGCGAGCAGTTCCTCGTCGGCGATCCACCGCTGCGTGACCGGCGCGTTCCGGGCGATTCGCGAGGCCAGCTCCGCTGCGATGGCCTCCTTGTCGAGCCCCGCGTCGGGGATGTCGAAATCGAGCCGTCCTTCGCCCTCTCCGACTGCGCCGCCCGTCACCGGGTAGGGCAGGACGGTGGTCAGCAGATGAAGGGCGGTGTGAATGCGCATCCGCTTCAGGCGAGTGTCCCAGTCGATTCGGGCCGACACGACGTCGCCGGGGCGAGGGAGTTCCGCGCCGGGCTCGGCGACATGGACGACCGTCGCCTTGTCCTCGCCGTAGACCGTCGTCGCGATGGGGATTTCGCGCCCGTCCTTCGTCACGAGGACGCCGCGGTCTCCCGGCTGGCCCCCGCCGGTGGGGTAAAACACGGTCCGGTCCAGAATCACGCCGCCGCGGTCGTTGACCTCGAGAACGGTCGCGTCGCAGGAGGTCTGGTAGGCATCGTCGCGGAAGAGCAGTGCTGTCGCCATGGAGGGGGTCCGGGTGAGACGGGACCGCGACGCTAAAGCGGGGTCGGCGGGAGGGCAAGACGGCGTCGCGCGCCTGGGCAAGGCCGGTTCGCTCACCGGCGCGTGATCCGTTGCCCGCAAGTCCGCGTATGGCACAATGGACACTCGCCTATCCGAAACACGCCAGAGGCCGGACCGACGACGTGAGCACTTCCCTTTCCAGCGCCGGCCGGCCGCTCGACGAACTGCTGGCCGCCTATGCGGCCGGCACGCTTCCGGCTCCCCTGCAAAGCCTCGTGGCGGCGCATCTCGAGCTGCGGCCGGAGAACCGCGCCTTCGTGGCCGCGCTCGAGGATCTTGGTGGCGCGGCCATCGAGGACATGCCGCCGCTCGAGTTTTCGCGCCGCGACGCCTGCCTGTCGGCCATTTTCGAGGGAGCCGCGCGACCGCCTTGCGAACTGGCCCCGCCGGCCTGTTCCGTCGTGCCCCCGGCGCTGGCGCGTTATCTCGGCCGTCCCTTCGGCCAAGTGCCGTGGCGCAAGCGCCTTCCGGGGATTCGGGAATTCCACGTCGACGCGGCCGAGGGAGCGGAAGCCACCCTGTACTGGATCGCGGCGGGACGGGCCATTCCGTCGCACACCCACGAGGGGTCCGAAATCACGCTTGTCCTGAAGGGCAGCTTTGCGGACGCGTCGGGCCACTACGGGCGCGGCGACATCGCAATCGCCGATTCCGAAGTCGATCATCGCCCCCGCGCCGGGGAGGGCGAGGACTGCATCTGCTTCGCCGTCACCGACGCGCCGCTCCGCCTGACCGGCCCCGTCGGCCGGATCGTCCAGCGCTTGCTGCGGCACTGAGCGGCCGGGCCGGCCCGCGGCCCTCAGACAATGCTTGGCGCGGCGGGGCGCGACGGGCTAGCCTTCGGCGTCGTCCAAGGTTGGGTCGCTCATGTTCTCGTCCGTTTTGATCGCCAACCGCGGCGAGATCGCCTGCCGCGTCATCCGCACCGCCCGACGTCTCGGCCTGCGCACCATCGCGGTCTATTCCGACGCCGACCGCGATTCCTTGTTCGTGGCGCAAGCGGACGAGGCGCATCGGATCGGCCCCGCGCCCGCGGGCGAAAGCTATCTGATCGGCGACCGCATCGTCGCGGTGGCCAAGGAGGCGGGGGCGGACTGCATCCATCCGGGCTACGGCTTCCTCTCGGAGAACGCGGAGTTCGCCGAAGCCTGCGCCAAGGCCGGAATCGCGTTCGTTGGCCCGCCTCCCAAGGCCATCCGCGCCATGGGCCTCAAGGATGCCGCCAAGGCCGTGGTCGAGCGGGCCGGCGTGCCCGTCGTGCCCGGCTACCACGGCGCTAAGCAGGATCCGGCCTTTCTGAGGGAGCGCGCCGCCAATATCGGCTTCCCCGTGCTGATCAAGGCGGTGGCCGGCGGAGGCGGCAAGGGCATGCGCCGCGTCGACCGGCTGATCGACTTCGAGGACGCGCTGCTGTCGGCGCAGCGGGAGGCGGCCAACGCCTTCGGCGATCCGCGCGTGCTAGTGGAGAAATATATCCGGTCCCCGCGCCATATCGAGATGCAGGTGTTCGCGGACCGGTTCGGCAACGCGGTGCATCTGTTCGAGCGGGACTGTTCGCTGCAACGCCGCCACCAGAAGGTGATGGAGGAGGCTCCCGCGCCCGGCATGACCGACGCGGTGCGCGACGCGATGGGCAAGGCCGCGGTCGATGCCGCGCTTGCGGTCGGCTATGTCGGGGCCGGCACCGTGGAGTTCATCGCGGACGCCAGCCACGGGCTGCGGCCGGACGGCTTCTTTTTCATGGAAATGAACACGCGCCTGCAGGTGGAGCATCCCGTCACGGAGGCGATCACGGGGCTCGATCTGGTGGAATGGCAGTTCCGCGTCGCGGCGGGCGAGAAGCTGCCGCTGGCCCAGCAGGAGCTCGCCGTCCACGGCCACGCGGTGGAAGCCCGCCTCTACGCCGAGGACCCGGAGCGCGGCTTTCTCCCCTCGACGGGGCGGCTCTGGGCCCTGCGCTTTCCGGAAGCCGAAGGAGTGCGGGTGGATACCGGCGTCGCCGAGGGAGATGTCGTGACGCCGTACTACGACCCGATGATCGCCAAGGTGATCGCTCACGCTCCGTCGCGGCTCGCGGCGCTGGACCTGCTGGCGCAGGCGCTGGAGGAGACGGTCGTCGCGGGTCCGCGCACCAATGTCGGTTTCCTGAAGGCGCTCTGCGACGCGCACGGGTTTCGCGCGGGCGAGTTCGACACCGGGTTCATCGACCGCAACATGGATGCGCTCGGCGCGGCCCCGCGCGGACCAGATCTCGCGGCCGCGGCGGCCGGCGCGCTGGCGCTGGTGCGGGAGCGCCAGGAGGGGGTGCGCGAGGCCGCGCGCGCAGCCGGCGGGTCGGGGCAGGGGCCTTGGGACGTCGCGGACGCCTTCCAGCTCTCCGGGCCTCGCCGCACCGGCCTGCCGATCGTCGTCGAGGGAGAGCGGATCGAGGCGGCGCTCGGCTGGGACGCGGCCGGGCCGATGCTCGATGTTCCGGGAGCCGAGCTGACGGGCCAGGCCGATTTCACGCTCGTCACCACGGACGACGGAATCATCGCGCTCGCGTCCGGGCGGCAGACCCATGTGCGGCTCCACGACCCGCTTGGCGTCGCGCTGGACGAAGGCGACAGCGGGGGCGTGGTGAAGTCGCCCATGCACGGCAAGGTCGTCGCGATCTTCGTGGTCGAGGGCGAGGCCGTGGAAAAGGGCCAGCGCGTCGCCATCGTCGAGGCGATGAAGATGGAGCACGCGCTGGTCGCCCCGCGCGCCGGCGTCGTCGCGGAGGTGCTGGCCGAAGCCGGCCAGCAGGTCGCCGAGGGAGCGCGGCTGGCGGTGATCGGCGAGAACGGCTGACCCGCCGACGGTTGTCCACAGGGCGACGCCGCGCATTGGCGCGCGCCGCGCGGCGCGCTAGAGGTTCGGCATGGCCCTTCACCTCATCAAGCTCTGCGTCGGCTGCGACTCCATCGCCGACCTCGAAAGCTGGATCGACGAGACGCTCTCCCTGTACCGCCGCCTCGGCAAGGCCGAGGAGCAGGTCCACACCACCAGGATGACGCCCAAGCGCGTCGAAGACATCCTCGACGGCGGCTCGCTCTACTGGGTCATCAAGGGGCAGGTCGCCTGCCGCCAGCGCCTCGTCGACATCAGGCCGTTCACCGACGCCGAGGGGATCGGGCGCTGCCATCTCGTGCTCGAGCCGGTCGTCACCGCCGTCGAGCCGCGCCCGTGCCGGCCATTCCAGGGCTGGCGCTATTTGAAGGCCGGCGAGGCTCCCCGCGATCTCGGGGCGGGCGGCGGCGACCTGGTGGCGATGCCCGAGGAATTGCGTCGCGAACTGCGCCAGCTGGGGCTGATCTGAGGCCCGTCGGATGCGCCGGCCGGCTCATCACGCCGTTCGGGAAACTGATCTGCCTCATTCTGCCCATGTTTGAAGTGCTGGTACGATTGTCGTTGTCGGGGGCTGAGTCGGCTTGATGCGTGGAACCTACGTCGTTGCTCTTGTCGCGCTGGGCGCGTTCGCGCCTGCCGCGCACGCATCGGACTCGCGTTGCGCCGTCACCGAGGTCGCGCCGGGCGTGAAGATGCGCAACGCGAACTGCCCCATGTTCTACGCCCGCCCGCAGGACCGCCCCGCATCGGTCGACCTGCCGTCCGACATGTTCAGGACGCCGCCGGAAGCGAACACGTTTCGCTTCGGCAGCACGGAACTGCGCGTTCAGGGCCGCGTGCGCGGCGAGATGAACGTCAACCGTCCCTGATCCCCGCCGTCCTCGCTGTTGCAATCGCGCGCGCTCCCGCCAATCTATCAGCGGGGCGGAGCGAGCATGAGTTCACGAGACGGCACTGACCTGACGGGCCGGCCGGAAGCGGCCGGCGACGTCGCGCGCCGCGACACGGCCGGCAAGATCGACGCTTTCCTCGACCAGGCGAAGAGCGTGTCCGCCGATCGCGCCTCGGGGCGGGCGCGGCTGATCTTCGCGCTGGACGCGACCATGAGCCGCCAGCCGACCTGGGACATGGCCTGCGCCGTCCAGGCGCGGATGTTCGAGACGGCCGCCTCGATCGGCGGCCTTGATGTGCAACTCGTCTATTTCCGGGGCTTCGCCGAGTGCCGCGCTTCCCGCTTCGTGCGCGACGGGCGGGCGCTGACGGGCCTGATGACGCAGATCGCCTGCCAGGGCGGCAACACGCAGATTCGCCGCGTGCTGGAACATGTCCGCGGCGAGGCCCGCGTCCGGCCGGTCGGCGCGCTGGTCTATGTCGGCGACGCCATGGAGGAACACCTGGACGCGCTTTGCGGGCTGGCCGGGGAGATCGGCCTGCTTGGCGTCAAGGCGTTCATGTTCCACGAAGGGCACGATCGCGCCGCCGAGACGGCGTTCCGGGAGATCGCGCGCCTCACCGGCGGGGCCTATGCGCGGTTCGACGCCAATGCGGCCGACCAACTCGCCCAACTTCTCCGCGCCGCCGCGGCCTACGCGGCCGGCGGGCGCGCCGCGCTGGAGCGCCTGGCCCATGCCGAAGGCGGCGAGGCGCATCGCCTGCTGCGGCAGATGAAATGACGAGGTCCATGTGTCCCTGATCGCCGGAGTCGCCACCCTCATCCTGATCTGGTGGCTCGCCAAGAGCTTCGCGGGGGCCAACCCCACGCGCCTGGCGTCGGCGACCCGCAAGATGGGCGGCGTCGCCGCGCTCGGCGCGGCCGGCCTGCTGGCGTTTCGCGGACGGATCGACATCGCGATCCCGCTCGGCGGCTTCGGAGCGTGGCTGCTCGGAATTCAGGGCATTCCGCTGCCGGGGTTCGGCAGCACGACGAAGACCCCGGGCGGGACATCGCGCGTGCGGTCGGCGATGCTGGAAATGGTGCTGGACCACGACACCGGCGCGCTGGGCGGGCGGGTGTTGGCCGGGCCGCTCGAGGGCCGAAGCCTGGACAGCCTCGGCGAGCCGGAGCTGGCCCAGCTCGCCGCGACGTGCCGACGCTCGGACCCCGATGGGCTGCGGCTACTTGAGGCTTATCTCGACCGCCGGTTTCCCGGCCGGAGTAAAGCAGCAGAGGCTGATGCGGACGCGGGGGCGCCCCCGCGTCGCGACAGCGGGGCGATGACCGAGCAGGAGGCCTACGAGATCCTTGGCCTTCAGCCGGGGGCGACCGAGGAGCAGGTCCGAGGCGCTCACCGCGCTCTGATGAAGAAACTCCATCCCGACCAAGGGGGGTCGACGTATCTGGCCACCCGGGTGAACCAGGCCAAGGATGTCCTGCTGAACCGGCATCGCTGAACTCCACACGCGTCCCGGCGGTCTACTCGACCGAAATCAGGCCTGCCTGCGCAGGCGAACGATCCGTCGCGACAGGGCGACGGGGCGAATGAGCGTCAGCCTCCCCGGACGACCATGCAGGCGAAGCCGGTGCGCTTCAGCTGCTTGCAGGCCGAGGCCGCCTTGTCCTCGTCGAAGCCCGAGAAGCGGGCGCGATACAGCGTCTCGCCGCCCTTCGACACCTTTTCGGTGAACGGGTCGGCCTTGGCGAGAACGCCGCTCTTGGTCTTCGCCTTTGCCTTCGCCAGGATCTGGCGGGCCTTGGCCTCGTCGTCGGTCGCGCCGAGCTGGATGACCCAGCCCGAAAGCGCCGACTTGGGGATGCGGGACGCTTCGACCTTCGGCTCCGCCTTCTCGGCCTTGCCGGGCTTGGCTTCGGCGCGGGATGTCTTGGTGTCGGCCTCGCCGCGGCTGGGCGCGCCTACCACCCATTTCATGTTGCCGCCCGAGGACGGGGTCGTCGTCGCAGCGCCGCTTGCCGCAACCACGGCCGGACGAGCCAGCGTCACGGGAACGGGGGCGTTGGCCGCCACCTGCACCGGGGCGGGGCGGACGTTCGCCGTCGGCGTCGTCGTCGCCGGAACGGCGGCGGGTGGGGAGAGCACGAGCGCCGGCGGGTCATTGGGGCGGGCGGCTTGCTTCGGGGAGACCGCCGCCGTGGTGGCCGGCGACTCATCCTCTACGTAGGCCGAGCGCAGCGTCCGGGGCTGCGGCGACGCGTCGGCGACCGCCACCGGGGCAGCGCCTTCGCCCATCGGCGGGGCGGTACGCGCGCCGGCATAGGCGCGCTCGATTGTGTCGTCGAGCAGCGAGGCCATCTGGTTGTCGCGGGCGGCGGCGGAGCGACCGCCCAGCACGACGGCGACCACGTGGCGGCCTTCGGTCTTCACGGAGGTCAGCAGGTTGAATCCCGAGGCGCGGGTGTAGCCCGTCTTGATGCCGTCCATGCCTTCGACGCGGCCGAGCAGGTGATTGTGATTGCGGTGGGTCTGCCCGCGATAGGTGAAGGAGGGCGTCCGGAAGTAGGTGTAGTAGCGCGGGAAACGGTCCTGCAGCGCGCGCCCGAGCGTCACCAGGTCGCGCGCAGTGGTCACCTGGGCGGGGTCGGGAAGGCCGGAGGCGTTCTTGTAGACCGTGCGTGTCATGCCGAGCTGGCGCGCCTTGCGCGTCATCATGTCGGCGAATTCGTCCTCGGAACCGCCGATGTTCTCGGCCACGACCACGGCGACGTCGTTGGCGGACTTGGTGACCAGCGCCTTGATCGCGTCCTCGACCTCGATGGTCTGCCCGGCGCGCACGCCGATCTTGGACGGCGCCTGGGCCTGGGCGTGGGCCGAAACCTTGAGCTCGGAGTCGAGCGAATAGCGCCCCTTTTCGAGTTGCTCGAACAGGAGATAGAGGGTCATCACCTTCGTGACCGAGGCGGGATGACGAAGGGCATCCTCGTTGACGGCGTGCAGCACGCGGCCGGTCTTGGCGTCGACGACCATGTCGGAATAGGGCGGATTATAGCCGCCGCCCTTCGAGACGTGACGCCTGCGCGCCTCGGCGGGCGAAGCCGCCACCGAAACCATTACCGTTGCCGCGACAACAGCCGTTGCGAGCGCGCCAAGGCGCGCGCGAGCGAGACCTGTCATTCGTATTACGTCCCCAATGCTGCCGACCCGCACCGCCACGGGCCGTTGCCCGGCTCCGAGAGAGGTCGTGGCCCCCTGTCACATCCGCGGCACAGGCTCAAAAGCTATCGAGATGAGGTTACGGGGTGGTTAAGAGGCTGCTTAAATTGAGGTTTGCAGACCATCGGCCGAGGCCCGTCCAAGGTGTTATGTTGCGGTGCAACAAATCTCTTGACGGGTGTTGTGCAGTGCACCTATAAGCCATGGAGAGAGGTCGCTGCGGTCGCGAAGCGGGGCAGGACCATTCCACGAGACGGGTCGCGCGGGGCGACTCTTTGCGAAGGAGTGCACCATGTTCGCTCAGTTCGAAGATTTCCAGAAGCTCGGCAAGGATAATGTGGACGTCGCCATGAAGAGCTTCGGCTCGACGCAGAAGAGCGTCCAGGCGATCGCCACCGAGGCCGCCGACTTCTCCAAGAAGGCTTTCGAGCAGACCTCGGCCGCCGCCGAGAAGCTCGTCGCCGCCAAGACGCTCGACAAGGCCGTCGAGATCCAGACCGAGTACCTCAAGTCGGCCTACGAGGGCTTCGTCGCTTACGCCTCCAAGCTCGGCGAGCTCTACACCAACCTCGCCAAGGACACGGTGAAGCCGTACGAGACGATCTTCGCCAAGGCGCAGGCCGCTGCCGCGAAGTAATTCCGCCGCATTCATCGGCGAGTTTCGAGGCCCGGCGCAAGCCGGGCCTTTTTGCGTTCGAGCAGCCTTTTTCAGCCCCACGCGGGATGGAGAGATTGGGCCATGCGACGCTCGCGAAGATGCGACGCGAAGGCCTGTCCGCCGGCCCGATTGCGGTCTGGCGAAGTGGCCCGACCGGCATTAGATTAACAGGAACCGGCGGTGGCGCAGCCTCGTTGGGCCAGCGACGCTTCCTCTCCTTTGGTCAGCCGTTTCCCGCGATGGATTTGATACCGACGCTTCCCCTCATGGTTCAGCGGTTGAGACAGGCCCTCGCGAGGGGGCGTGAACTCGCCTCCGGGATCGTCATGGCTTCGGCGCTGGCCCTGGCGTCGGGGTTCGGACGCGGGCGTCCGACCCAGATGGCGGAGCGCCGTCGCGGGCCCGTCCGCCCCGGCGACAACGGTTCCGGCACGGCGGTGATCACGCAGACTCGGACGCGGACGAAGCGCCCGAGCATGTACCGCGTGCTGCTGCTGAACGACGACTACACACCCATGGAGTTCGTGGTCCACGTCTTGCAACGCTTCTTCAGCAAGGACGCAGACGAGGCGACAAGGATCATGCTCCACGTCCACCAGCACGGCGTGGGGGAATGCGGCGTCTTCACCTACGAGGTCGCCGAAACCAAGGTTACGCTGGTGATGGATTTCGCACGCAAGCACCAGCATCCGTTGCAGTGCGTCATGGAAAAGAAGTGAAAGGCTGAGAATCGATGCCGTCCTTCTCGCGCAATCTCGAACAGGCCCTTCACAAGGCGCTGGCGCTCGCCAATGAGCGCCACCACGAGTACGCCACCCTCGAACATCTCCTTCTGGCGCTGGTCGACGACCAGGACGCCTCCGCGGTCATGCGCGCGTGCAACGTCGACATCGAGGCGTTGCGCCGCAATCTCACCGAGTATGTCGACGCGGAACTGAGCAACCTCGTCACGGATTCGCGCGACGACTCCAAGCCGACGGCGGGCTTCCAGCGGGTCATCCAGCGCGCCGTCATCCATGTCCAGTCGTCCGGCCGGGAAGAAGTGACGGGGGCCAACGTGCTCGTGGCGATCTTCGCGGAGCGCGAGAGCCACGCCGCCTACTTCCTGCAGGAGCAGGACATGACCCGCTACGACGCGGTGAACTACATCTCGCACGGCATCGCCAAGCGGGCCGGCATGTCCGAGTCCCGCTCCCCGCGCGGGGCCGAAGAGGAGTCGACGGACCGCGCGACGCCGGGCGAGGAAGCCCCGGGCGGAAAGAAGAAGGGCGAGGCGCTCGACGCCTACTGCGTCAACCTGAACAAGCGCGCCCGCGAGGGCCGCATCGACCCGCTGATCGGCCGCGAGTCTGAAGTGCAGCGGACCATCCAGGTGCTCTGCCGCCGCCAGAAGAACAATCCTCTCCTGGTGGGCGAGCCGGGCGTCGGCAAGACCGCCATCGCCGAGGGCCTGGCCCGCAAGATCGTGACCGGCGAGGTGCCGGAGGTGCTGGCCGACGCGACCGTGTTCGCGCTCGACATGGGCACGCTGCTGGCGGGCACGCGTTATCGCGGCGACTTCGAGGAACGCCTCAAGCAGGTGATGAAGGAGATCGAGAACCACCCCAAGGCGATCATGTTCATCGACGAGATCCACACCGTCATCGGCGCAGGGGCGACCTCGGGCGGCGCGATGGACGCCTCCAACCTGCTGAAGCCGGCGCTCGCCCAGGGCACGCTGCGCTGCATCGGATCGACCACCTACAAGGAATACCGCCAGTATTTCGAGAAGGATCGCGCGCTCGTCCGCCGCTTCCAGAAGATCGACGTCAACGAGCCGTCGGTGCCCGATGCGATCGAGATCGTGAAGGGGTTGAAGCCCTATTTCGAGGACTTCCACCACATTCGCTACACCAACGACGCCATCAAGGCGGCGGTGGAGCTGTCGGCGCGCTACATCCACGACCGCAAGCTGCCCGACAAGGCGATCGACGTGATCGACGAGACCGGCGCGTCGCAGATGCTGCTGCCGGAGCACAAGCGCAAGAAGACGATCGGCGTGAAGGAGATCGAGGCCGCCATCGCCACGATGGCGCGGATTCCTCCCAAGACCGTCTCCAAGGACGACGCGGAGGTGCTGAAGTCGCTGGACGAAACGCTGAAGCGCGTCGTCTACGGGCAGGACGCGGCCATCACCGCGCTGACCTCGGCGATCAAGCTCGCCCGCGCCGGCCTGCGCGACCCCGAGAAGCCCATCGGCAACTATCTGTTCGCCGGCCCCACCGGCGTCGGCAAGACCGAGGTCGCCCGCCAGCTCGCCACCAGCCTCGGCGTCGAGCTGATCCGCTTCGACATGTCCGAGTACATGGAGCGGCACACCGTGTCGCGGCTGATCGGCGCGCCTCCCGGCTATGTCGGCTTCGACCAGGGCGGCCTGCTGACGGACGGTGTCGACCAGCACCCGCACTGCGTGCTTTTGCTGGATGAGATCGAGAAGGCCCACCCGGACCTGTTCAACATCCTCCTGCAGATCATGGACCACGGGAAGCTGACCGATCACAACGGCAAGCAGGTCGATTTCCGCAACGTCATCCTGATCATGACCACGAACGCGGGCGCGGCCGATCTGGCGAAGCCCGCCTTCGGGTTCACCCGCAGCAAGCGGGACGGGGATGACAACGAGGCGATCTCGCGGCTCTTCGCGCCCGAGTTCCGCAATCGTCTGGATGCGATCATCTCGTTCGGCCAGTTGCCGAAGGAGGTCGTGGCGCGCGTCGTGGACAAGTTCGTCGCCCAACTCGACGCCCAGCTCGCCGAGCGCAACGTCACCATCGAGCTGACCGATGGGGCGCGCGACTGGCTGGTCGAGAACGGATACGACGAGACGATGGGCGCGCGCCCGATGGCCCGGCTGATCCAGACGACGATCAAGACGCCGCTGGCGGACGAGGTGCTGTTCGGCCGGCTCAAGGACGGCGGCGCGGTCAGGGTCGTCGTCGTCGACAAGGAGAACGGCAAGAAGGGGCTCGGCTTCGAGTTTCCCGAGGGGCCGGTGACGCCCAAGCCGGAAAAGGACGTGATCGAGGCCCGCAAGGCGCGCGAAAAGCGCTCGGCCGCCGCCCGCAAGGGCGCGGAGAAGCGCAAGGCGCAGGCGGCCCGCAAGGGCCGCGCCGGGGGCGGGGAGGGTTCCGGCGGCGGCGGTCCGGGCCCGTCGGCGGGCCCGGGCGGCGGGAAGCCGCCGGTGCGCACCGTGCCGAAAGTGCCGCTTCTGCGCGGCTGAAGACGCTTTTGCGAGACGCCGTCGCGCGGATCCCTGTCCGCCGGCGGCGTTTTTCGCTAGGATGAGCCTCGTCCGTGTCCGTCCGGGACGCGGTTGAAGGTGGGGAGCTTGGGCGGCAGGTGGCCACGTGGTTGGAGAAGCGGCGCGAGCGGCGTCGTCGGCGGGAGCGGTTCGAGGAAATCGTCGCCTGGATCGTCGTGCCCGCGCTGGCGCTCGCCGCGTGGTGGGGCTGGCTCCAGGTGCGCGACTACGTGAAGGCCGCGCCTCTGCTCAGCATCATGTCCGGCAAGGACGCCGCCCGCGAGCCCTGACCGCCTGACGCGCCGCGCTCAGGCGAGGGCGGCGCGAATGCGCTCGGCATGGGCCTTCAGCACGGCCGGATCGGCCATCGCGCCGGTGTGCGGGCGCAGAGCGACGCCGTTCCATCGCGGCAGCACGTGCATGTGGATGTGGAACACCACCTGCCCACCGGCCGGCTCGTTGAACTGCTGGAGCGTGAGCCCGTCGGCCTGCATCCCGGCCTTCACCGCGCGGGCGACCGTCTGCACGGCGCGGGCGAGGTGGGCGAGCGCGTCGGCGGGAATGTCGAGGATATTGCGCGCCGGAACCTTGGGGATCACGAGCACATGCCCGTCGGCGCGGGGCATGACGTCCATGAACGCCAGCGTGTGCTCGTCCTCGTAGACCTTCTCGCAAGGCAGTTCGCCCCGCAGGATCTTCGCGAACACGTTGTTGCTGTCGTAGGTCTCGCTCATGGGCATGCTCCGATGACGGTCGCCTTCGTCTCGCAACCGGCGGGGCCGGCGTCAAGCGGTCAATCCGGCGCGTCCTTGCGGAAGGGGACGTGCTCCCTCAGCTCCTCCTGGGCGGCGTCGACATAGGCCGCCTCGCGGCGCAGATAGTCGGCGACGGCGCGGCGCAGGGCGGGGTCGGCGAGGTCGTGGGCGGAGTAGGTCGTCACCGGCCGGTAGCCCCGCGCCAGCTTGTGCTCGCCCTGCGCGCCGGCCTCGACGCGTGCCAGTTTCCGCTGGATCGCGAACTCGATGGCCTGGTGGTAGCAGACTTCGAAATGCAGGAAGGGATGGTCCTCGATGCATCCCCAGTTGCGGCCGTAAAGCGTTGAAGCGCCGATGAAATTGATCGCGCCAGCGATATACCGGCCGGCCCGGCGCGCCATCACCAGCAGCACCTTTTCGGGCATCCTTTCGCCGACCAGGGAGAAGAAGGTGCGGTTGAGATAGGGCCGGCCCCATTTGCGGGAGCCGGTGTCCATGTAGAAGGCGTAGAAGGCGTCCCAGTGCTCCTCCCTGATGTCGCCGCCGGTCAGCTTCTCGATGACGATGCCGTCCGCCACGGCCTCCCGGCGCTCGCGCCGGATCGCCTTGCGCTTGCGCGAGGCGAGCGCGGAGAGGAAGTCCTCGAAGGTCGAATATCCCTCGTTAAACCAATGAAATTGCTGGTCTTTGCGCAGCAGAAAGCCGCGCTCGCCGAGCCCGTCCCACTGCTCGCGGGGCAGGAAGGTGAGGTGGATGGACGACGCCTCGGTTCGCGCGCGCAGCGCCCTCAGCCCGGCCACCAGCGCGTCCGTCGCCTCGCCGGCGCGTGGGCCCGGGCGGACCAGCAGACGCCTACCCGTAGCGGGTGTGAAGGGCACGGACACCTGGATCTTGGGGTAGTAGCTCCCGCCCGCCCGCGCATAGGCCTCCGCCCAGCCGTGGTCGAACACGTACTCGCCCTGCGAATGGCTCTTCACGTAGGTGGGGGCGCACGCCAGCAGAGTGCCGGCGGAGTCCTCCACCAGGACGTGCGCGCCGGCCCAGCCTGTGCGCCGCACGGCGCAGCCCGAGTCCTCCAGAATCTTCAAAAAAGCATGTGAAATGAACGGGTTTTCCGTATCGAGTTCGCACCTCGATTCATCGAATTGCGCTGTTCCAATGTCGTCCGATGCGGAAACCGGCACTTCGGGTCGAACAACGGGGTTGGCGCAGGCGTCCCAGTCCTCGGCGCGGATCGCGCCCAGGCTGGGAGCGATCCGCAGCGTCAGGTCTGGCGGCAGTGTCGTGGACATGCGGGCGGGCGCTCGGGCGACGGTGTCCTCTAAGCTAGGGCCGCGCGCGGCCGCCGCAACCCGGGCGAGCGCGCGGCGGCTTTGCGCGCCCGGGTCGCGTCAGTGTCGGGTCAGGGCGTGAAGCCCTCGAACACCATCTGGTCGGCATGGGCCGCCGCCAACTCGCGCTGGGCGGGGGTGCGCACCGTCCAGCTCATCACCGGCACGCCGATGGCGTGGCGGGCGAGGAAGGGCGGCGCGGTTTCCAGGTCCTTGACCTGCCAGGACAGGAAGTCCGGCCGCGAGTCCGGCCAGTGCAGCAGGTTGCGCAAGGCGTGCTTGCGCGCCGGCGTCAGCGCCTCCCACTCGCCGTGCTCGTAGTCGTGCTCGCCGACGACGCCGCGCGGCCGGTCCGGCGCGAGGTCGCGCAGGGCGGCGACGACGTCGGGGTCAAACGACTTCAGCGCCACCGGTCCATTGTACGCACCGACCACCTCGGCGACCCGCCGCGCGAGGCGCAGGTCGCCATTGAAGGCGCTCTTGATCTCGAGCACCAGCGGCGTGCGCCCGGCGAGTTCGCCGAGGAAGGCGGCGAGGGTGGGGATGGCATCGGCGCTGTCGCGCAGCGTCAGGCCGGCCAGCTCCGCCGCCGTGCGCTCGACGACGCGGCCGGTCGCGGCGGTGAGGCGGTCGAGCGTCCAGTCGTGGAACACCACCGCGTCGAGGTCGCGCGTCAGCTGCACGTCGCACTCGATGGCGAAGCCGCCGGCGATCGCCGCCCGGGCCGCGCCGATGGAGTTCTCGATCACCCCGGCCTTGCGGTCGTGCAGGCCGCGATGGGCGATGGGCCGCGCGGTCAGCCAGGCGGGGGCCGCCATCAGGCGACCTCGAACATGGCTTCGACCTCGACGCAGGCGTCGAGCGGCAGTTCGGCGACGCCGATGGTGGAGCGGGCGTGCCGTCCCTTGTCGCCGAGCGCCTCGACCATCAGGTCGGAAGCGCCGTTCATCACGCCGGCCAGCGCCGCGTAGCTCGGCACGGCGTTGATGAAGCCGCCGAGCCGCACGCAGCGGGCGACGGCGTCCAGCGATCCCAGCGCCGCGCGGGCCTGCGCCAGCACGTTGATGGCGCACAGGCGGGCGGCCTTGTACCCGGTCTCCGCCGTCACCTCGGCGCCGAGCTTGCCGACATGCTCGGGCGCGAGCTTGCCGTCGAGCCCGAGGCAGAGCTGGCCGGAGACGATCAGCAGATTGCCGCTGCGCACCGCCGGCACGTAGTTGGCGACGGGGGCGGCGGGGGAGGGCAGCACGATGCCCAGGTCCTTGAGGCGGGCTTCCACGGTCATGACGGTCCTCGCTGGCAGGCGGCCGGCGATCCGGCCCGAAACGCTCTGAGGCCCGACTTGTGGCGCATCGCCCGGCCGCCTTCAAGCCCGCGCTCGGAGGGATGACAGCGGCGCGCCTGCGAGACGCCGGTCCGACACGCCGCCGCCGCATTGCCGCCGCAAGGGGCCGCGCCTATCTTAGTCGCCAAACGGAGACTCCCATGCCCCGTCCTTGCTCCCCCGCCCGCGCCGGTCTCGCGGCCCTGCTCGCCGGCGTCGCGCTGTTCGCCGCCGCGTCGTCCGCCTCGGCCGGGCAGGCCATCGTCATGGCCGCGCACCGCGCCACCTACGACCTCGTGCTCGCCGAGGGCAGCTCGTCGGGCGGGCTGGAGAACGCGCGCGGGCGCATCGTCTACGAGTTCACCGGCTCGGCCTGCGAGGGCTACACGGTGAATTTCCGGCAGGTCACGGAGCTGTCGGGCGGCGATGTCGGCCGCCGCGTCTCCGACTCGCGCTCCTCGACCTTCGAGTCCGCGGATGGCGCGAGCATGCGCTTCAACACCGATACTCGCACCCCGCCGCAGCCCTCCGAGGCGACGGACGGGGAGGCGAGGCGGGTCGGCGGCAAGCTGGCGGTGGACCTGCGCAAGCCCGAGCGCGCCAGCGTCGAGCTGAAGGACGCGATGTTCCCGACTGCCCAGATGGAGGCGCTGATCGCCGCCGCGCAGGACGGCAAGTCGACGCTCGAAACGCGCGTCTACGACGGCTCGGAAAAGGGTCGCAAGGCCTACGACACCTTCGCCGTGATCGGCAAGAAGGCCGAAGGCGACGCGGCCGACGAGCCGCTGAAGGCCGCCGGCTGGGACAAGATCCCGCGCTGGCCGGTGTCGATTTCCTATTTCGAGGAGGGCTCGGCGACGCAGCAGCCGGCCTATGTCATCTCCTTCGAGGTGCTGGAGAACGGCGTCTCGCGCAAGCTCAAGCTCGACTACGGCGACTTCAGCCTCGTCGGCGACCTCAAGCGCCTCGACGTGCTCAAGAGCGCGGAGTGCGCGAAGTAGTCGGGCCGGCCCCGGCCCCGAAGCCCCGAAGCATAATCTCAAAGGGTGGGCCAGAGGCCCGCAGCCTAAAGGGCGGACCCCATCCGCCCATTCCCGGAACCCAAAGGGCGGACCTCGTCCGCCCGTCCCGTTCCCGGAGCCCCGGAGCGAAAGCGGAGGGGCATCCGGGACCCAGCGCATGGATGTTGCCGAGAAGCGGCGCTTTATCAGCCTTTTCCATATGGACGCGCTGACGCGCGACATATTGCGCTGGCCCCCGGATGCGGTTCCGCTTGCGCTGCACCGCTCCGGGGACGTGCGGGCTGGGAGCCCGCACTTTCAGGGGCGGACTGGCGTCCGCCCGGAAGCGGCGCGCTCTAGTCCATCCGCCGTCGCGCCGAGAATTTCCACCTCCTCAGTCCTTCCGCCGTCGCGCCGAGAAGACGAGGCCGTTCATGACGGCTTCGCCGCCGAACTTGTCGCGCAGGGCGTCGACGGCGCGTTCGCGGGTGGCCTGCCGGGCGGCCTTGGTGTCGACGAGGTCGCCGCGGTCGGCGTCGTCGCCGGGCACGATCTCCGACGCGCCGATGCCGATGAGGCGAAAGCGCGTGCCGTCGCATTCGCGGGCGAGCAGCTCCCTTCCGGCCTCGTAGAGGCGGGCGGCGAGCTGGGTCGGCGGCATCATGCGGGCGCGGGTGCGCGTCTTGAAGTCGTGCGTCTTGAGCTTCAGCGTCACGCCGCGCGCGGCGAAGCCGGCGCGGCGCAGGCGGCGGGCTACCTTTTCGGACAGGCGCAGCAAAGTCGGCAGCAGGCGCTCGAGGTCGCCGATGTCCTCGTCGAACGTGGTCTCGGCCGAAATGCTCTTGGTTTCGCGCTCGGGGCGGACGGGCCGGCGGTCCTCGCCGCGCGCCAGCCGGGCGAGGCGCAGGCCCTCCTCGCCGTAGCGGCGCGCCAGCTCGCGCTCGCCGAAGCGCTGGAGGTCGGCGACCAGCCGCACGCCGTCGCGCGCCAGGCGCTCCTGCGTCACCCGGCCGACGCCGGGGAAGATGTCGACCGGCTTGCCGGCGAGGAAGCTCTCGGCCTCGGCGCGGCCGATGATCGCGAAGCCGCGCGGCTTGTCGAGGTCGGAGGCGATCTTGGCGAGGAACTTGTTGCAGGAGAGCCCGACAGAGACGCCGAGCCCCGTCTCCTCCTCGACGCGCCGGGCGAAGCGCAGCAGCGTCACGGCGGGGCTCGCCCCGTGCAGGCGCTGCGTGCCCGAGAGGTCCAGGAACGCCTCGTCGATCGACACCGGCTCCACCAAAGGCGTCATGTCCAGCATCATCTGGCGGATGCGCCTTCCCTCGGCCGCGTATTTATCGATGTCGGGCTTGATGACGACGGCGTCGGGACACGCCTCCAGCGCCTTGAACATCGGCATGGCCGAGCGCACGCCGTAGGTGCGGGCGATGTAGCAGGCGGTGGAGACGACGCCGCGCTTGCCGCCGCCCACGATGACCGGCTTGTCGGCCAGCGAGGGGTCGTCCCGCTTCTCGATCGAGGCGAAGAAGGCGTCGCAGTCGACATGGGCGATGGCGAGCGCGTCGAGCTCGGGGTGGTCGAGCAGGCGGGGCGAGCCGCACGCGGAGCAGCGCCGCCCCGGGCGAGCCGGCCCGCGCGCCAGGCAGTCCCGGCAGACCGGCACGGGCCGTTCCGGGGACGCTTCGGCGGGTGGGCCGGGCTGCGACATCGACGATCAGCCTTCGCGCAGGCCCATGGCGTTCGGCCCGGCCAGCAGGTCGCGGGCTGCCAGCACGCGCTGCGGCGGCACGTCCGCGTTGGCGGCGAAAGTCAGCAGCAGCGATTCGTCGCCGGCGAGGTGGTCGAGCACCGCGACGAAGAAGCCGGGCGATTCGGCCGCCCGCCGCACCGTCTCCGGGGTCAGGCCGGTGAGGTCCAGAAAGCGTGTCAGGCGCTCGGGATCGGAGGCGAGAAAGCCCAGCGCCTCGACGGCGAGGGCCTGCGCCGCGTCCTGGGCGCGGTCCGGCCTGTTCATGCGGGACTCCGGATCGGTTTTGTGTTTCATCAACATGTTTTGGTTATATCCGAAAGCCGGGCGCTCCGGCGAGGCGGCGACGCCAAGGGACCGTTCGAATGGGCAAGACAGTACTGATCGTCGAAGACAACGAGCTCAACATGAAGCTCTTCAACGATCTGCTGGAAGCGCACGGCTACGCCACGCTGAAGACCTCGAGCGGCGTCGAGGCGATCGAGCTGGCGCGCCGGCACACGCCCGACCTGATCCTGATGGACATCCAGCTCCCGGAGGTCTCGGGCGAGGACGTGACGGAGTGGATCAAGGGCGACGAGGCCCTGCGCGCCATCCCCATCATCGCCATCACCGCCTTCGCCATGAAGGGCGACGAGGAGCGCATCCGCCGCAAGGGATGCGAGGCCTACCTGTCCAAGCCGATCTCCGTCTCCAAGTTTTTGGAGACGGTCCGGACTTACCTCGGGGATGCTTGAGCGGAACCTTCGCCGGGCTCGTGCGTTGCTTTAACGCTGTCGCTTTACGTTAATGCAAGGTCAACAAATTCAGTCGCCTCCGAACGCTTGGCGACCGCCAAACCCTGCGCTAGTGTTTCATCAAGAGCAGGGGACGCCTTCTCCGGATGGCCCTCCGCTCAACCCACCCTACGGATGCTCAGGTCCGCCGCATCTCCTGGGTCCCGTGGGGTTCGGCCGGCTCAGGAGCGAAGGAGAGGCCTCCTCCGACGTTCCTGGCCGGCCACCCTCTTCGGGCGTCACGCGCGAATCGCGCCAGCGCCGCAGGTCAAGAAGCCGCCCGATGGGCGGCTTTTTTCTTGGCGATCCGACACTCTCGAGCAGCGGCCCGCGGCGCGACCTTGCGAGGGCGCCGCGAAAACGCAAAAAAGCCGCCCGGAAGGCGGCTCTTTCCTTGGAAAACTGATGCGCCGCCGGTCGGCGACGCCGGCCAAGATCACTTGATCTTGGTTTCCTTGAACTCAACGTGCTTCTTCGCGACCGGGTCGTACTTCTTGAGCGACAGCTTGTCGGTCATCGTGCGCGAGTTCTTCTTCGTCACGTAGAAATAGCCCGTGTCGGCCGTCGACAGCAGCTTGATCTTGATGGTGGTCGCCTTCGCCATGGCGGTCTTCCTTCGTGTCAGCCGCCGGGGGCGACCAGTGTCGTGAATTCAAAAGCAAGCGGGCCGGTCAGGGACCGGCCGTGCGTTGGCCGGCAAACTAGCCATAAACGCCCGCTTGTCAAGGCGGGGGCGAGGCGCTCTACAGCTCCTCGCGCTGGAACTGGCGCTGGCGCTCGTAGAAGAAGGGAACCGGCTTCCACAGGGGCATGCCGGCCTCGATCCGCTGCACCAGCTCGTTGATGATGACGCTGGTGATGACCGGCAGGTCGAGCTTCTGCGCCTCGCGCGTGGTGACCCAGCACAGCTCCACCAGCTCGGTGTTCGGCCCGACGACGCCCTCGACCTGCCCGGCGATGGCGCGGCTGTCGACGGCGAAGAAGCGCGTGTCGAAGCGCTTGGGCCGGCGCGGCGGCGTGATGGCGCGGGCCACGAAGTGCAGGGCCTCGAGGTCCGGGAACACGCCGTGGCCGGCGAACTCCGACCACGGGCCCTCCGGCACACCTTCCGGGGCGCCGAACTCCTTGGTGCCGAGCAGCAGGCCGGTCTCCTCGAACGTCTCGCGGATGGCGGCAAGCGCCAAGGCGCGGGCGCGGGACGCGGAGGGGCGCAGCACGCGCGCCATCAGCCGCTCCTCCACCTTGGGTTCGAGCGCGCCGGCGGCGACCATGCGCCTGTCGCCCGCCTCGACGCGGCCGCCGGGGAACACGAACTTGCCGGGCATGAACTTGTGCCCCTCGTGGCGGCGGCCCATCAGCAGCTTGGGCGCGCGGCCGGAGCGGTCGACGACGATCAGCGTCGCGGCGTCGCGCGGGCGCACGTTCGGCCACTTGCGCTCGCGCGCCTCGGCGTTGAGCCGGTC
Organism: Alsobacter ponti; assembly: GCF_024294805.1. Taxonomy (GTDB): domain Bacteria; phylum Pseudomonadota; class Alphaproteobacteria; order Rhizobiales; family Beijerinckiaceae; genus Alsobacter; species Alsobacter ponti. Next base: position 55,749 of record NZ_JANCLU010000015.1, on the reverse strand, counting down.
TATGAGGGTTTGCTCGGACATCTTGGGGTCGCGGCGCCGGAGAAGGAGAAGGCCAGCTTTAGGGGCCCGCGCGAGCGAACGCAATCGGCGCGGGCGGGCCGCCTCAGCCCGGCGGCCGCTCGGTGGGGCGCAGCGCGGCCGGCTCGCCGGGCTCCACGCCGTCGCCGAAGCCGTGCATCCGGTTCGCCCATTGCAGCGCGACGATGATCCCCTTTACCGGCTGCAGCATCCCCAGCGACATCACCACGGTGAGCAGCGGCCACAGCACGACGTGCCACCAGACCGGCCAGTCGCCGTGCGTCTCGGCCGACAGCATGCCGCCGACGACGATGTGGCCGACCACGAAGATGACGATATAGGCCGGCAGGTCGTCGGCGCGGTGGTGGTGGAAGTGCTCGCCGCAGGCTTCGCAGCGCGGCGTCACCTTCAGATAGGAGGTGAACAGCCGGCCCTCGCCGCAGTGCGGGCAGCGCCCAGCCACGCCGCGGCGGATGGCGACCCAGGGGTCGCGCGTGTCGTTCAGCATCGTTTTGTCCTCACTCGCCCTGGCGGCCCCGCGGCCCGTCGCCGCGCTTGCCGCCCTGGGCCTTGCGGGAGGCCGGCGACGCGCCAGCCTTCCCGGATGCGGCGCCGGCCTTCGCCTTCGCCTTCCTCTTGGCCGTCACCTTGGCCTTTCCGTCGCCGCCCTTGCGCGGCTTGCCGGGGTGGGGACGGCGGCCGCGCGGCAGCGCGATCGCCCCCTCCGACAACAGCTCGAAGCGCAGCGCGCCTGCCAGCGGCACGGCCTCGACCAGCCGCACCGTGGCCGGATCGCCCAGCCGGTGCGTCTCGCCGGTGCGGTCTCCGACCAGCGCGTGCGCGGCCTCGTCGTAGCGGAAATAGTCCGCGCCGAGCGTGCCGGCCGGGATGAACCCGTCCGCCCCGGTTTCGTTCAGCCGCACGAACAGCCCGGCGCGGGTGACGCCGGTGATGCGGCCCTCGAACTCCGCGCCGATGCGGTCGGACAGATAATGCGCGATGAGCCGGTCCACCGTCTCGCGCTCGGCCGCCATGGCGCGCCGCTCGGCCGCCGAGATGCGCGCGGCGATCTCCGGCAGCTCGGGCAGCACGGCGTCGGGCAGCCCGTCCTTGCCGAAGCCCATGGCGCGGATCAGCGCGCGGTGGACGATCAGGTCGGCGTAGCGGCGGATCGGCGAGGTGAAATGCGCGTAGCGGCGCAGGTTCAGGCCGAAATGCCCGTAGTTCTCGGCCGCGTACTCGGCCTGCGACTGCGTGCGCAGCACCACCTCGTTGATCAGCGCCTGGTGCGGCAGGCCGCTGACGCGCTCGAGGATGCGGTTGAAGAACTCCGGCCGCAGCGCGCCCTGCGCGGTCAGCTTGATGCCGATCGAGGCCAGAACCTCGCCGAGCCCGCGCATCTTCTCCAGCGAAGGTTCGTCGTGGACGCGGTAGAGCAGGGGCGTGCGCCGCTCCTCCAGCGTCTCGGCGGCGGCGACGTTGGCGAGGATCATGAACTCCTCGATCAGACGGTGCGCGTCCAGCCGCTCGGGCACGATCACGCGGTCGACGTGGCCGTCCTTGTTCAGCACGATCTTGCGCTCGGGCAGGTCGAGGTCGAGCGGCCCGCGCACGTCGCGCGCCTGGCGAGAGCACTCGTAGGCCGCCCAGAGCGGCTTCAGCACCGGCTCCAGCAGCGCCTGCGTCTCCTCGTCCAGCCGGCCGTCGATGGCGGCCTGGGCCTGGGCGTAGGCCAGCTTGGCGCGCGAGCGCATCATGACGCGGTGGAAGCTGTGGCGCTTCTTGCGCCCGTCCGCCGCCAGCACCAGCCGCACGGCGAGCGCCGGGCGGTCCTCGTCCGGCCGCAGCGAGCACAAATCGTTGGAGATGCGCTCGGGCAGCATCGGCACGACGCGGTCGGGGAAATAGACGGAGTTGCCGCGCTCCAGCGCGTCGCGGTCGAGAGCGCCGCCGGCGCGCACATAGGCGGCGACGTCGGCGATGGCGACGGTGACGACGTGCCCACCCGGATTGTCCGGGTCGTCGTCCGGCCGCGCGTGGACGGCGTCGTCATGGTCCTTGGCGTCGGGCGGGTCGATGGTCACGAGGCGCAGATGCCGCCAGTCCTCCCGGTGCTCCATCGTCGCCGGGCGGGCCTGCTCCGCCTCCATCATGGCGGAGGGGGAGAAATCGCGCGGAATGCCGTGCGAGACGATGGCGACGAGGCTGATCGCCTTCTCGCTCTTCAGCGAGCCCAGCTTGTCGGTGACCTTGCCGAGCGTCAGGCCGAAGCGCCCCTTCTGCGTCAGGGCGACGGAGACGAGGTCGCCGTCGCTGGCGCCGCCCTCGTCGCCGGGCGGGATCGGGATTTCGCGGCCGAGCGATTTCTTGTCGACCGGCGCGAGCCGCCCGCCGCCGCCGGGGTCGGCGCGGAACACGCCCAGCACCATGGCCTTGGACTTGGCGAGCACCTTGATGAGGCGTCCGCTGTAGCCGCCCTCGCGGTCGGGCTCGATGCGCAGCAGCACGCGGTCGCCGACGCCGGGCGCGGCGAGGCCGGGTCGCGGGCGGCGCGGCGGATGGACGGATATGCGCGGGGCCTTGCCCAGCTCCTCCTCGTCCCACTCGGTCGGCCGGGCGACGAGGTCGCCGTCGCGGTCGCGCAGAATGACGTCGGCCAGCACCACGGGCGGCAGGGCGTCCGGCCGGGCGACGTGGCCCTTGCGGTCGAGCTGGCCGTCGTCCTGCATCTCGCGCAGCAGGCGCTTCAGCGCGACGCGGCCCTCCGCCTTGACGTTGAAGGCGCGGGCGATCTCGCGCTTGCCGACCGGGCCGGTCTCGCCGCGCACGAACTCCAGGATCTGCTCCCGCGTCGGCAGGGAGGATCCGCCGGACATCTCCTGGGGGGATTTGCGGGGCTTGGCCACGGTCGTGTCGTTCCGTCCTGTTGCTCGCGCTCCTTGTCGCACGCCCGGCCCGCCCGATCCACTGCGGCGGGCCCGGTCGTCACGACGCGCGCAGGGGCGCGCTCCGCCGGAGGGAGAAGAAGTCCCGCCTCATATGGGAGTTCCACCCGGGCCGCGAAAGGGCCCGGGGCGCGTCACTCGGCGGCGCTGCGCTTGGTGGCCGTCTTCTTCGCGGCCGGCTTTTTCGCAGCCGTTTTCTTCGTCGCCGTCGTTTTGGCCCCGGCCTTCTTGGCGGCCGGCTTGCCGGCGGCGGGCTTGCGGGACGCGGGCTTGCGCCCGCCTGCCTTCTTCGGCGCGGCGGCGGCGCGGGCGGCGATCAGCTCGACCGCCTGCTCGACCGTGAGGGCGTCGGGCGACATCGCCTTGGGGATGGTGGCGTTGACAGCGCCGTGCTTGACGTAGGGGCCGAAGCGGCCGGCGTGCACGGTGATCGAGCCGCCTTCGGGGTGCTCGCCCAGCACGCGCCCGGCCGGCGCGGAGCCGCGCTGGAAGCGTCCGCCGCCGCTTTCCTTCGTCACCACGAGGTCGATGGCCCGGTTGGCCCCGATGGTCAGCACGTCGTCGTCCTTGCCGATATTGGCGTAGGTCTTGCCGTGCTGGACATAGGGCCCGTAGCGGCCGATGCCGGCCAGGATCGGCTCGCCGGATTCGGGATGGCGGGCCACCTCGCGCGGCAGCGAGAGCAGCTGCAAAGCGAGGTCGAGCGTCAGGCTGTCCTTGTTCATGCCCTTGGCGAGGCTCTGGCGCTTGGGCTTCTCGCCCTCGCCGAGCTGCACATAGGGGCCGAAGCGCCCGTCGCGCACCGTCACGTCCAGCCCCGTCTCGGGGTCCTTGCCGAGCACGCCGTCGCCGGCCATGCCGCTGGCGTCGGCCGAGGCGGCGAGCTGGCGCGTGTACTTGCACTCGGGGTAGTTCGAGCAGCCGATGAACGCGCCGAAGCGGCTGAGCTTCAGCGAAAGCTGGCCGGCATTGCAGCTCGGGCACAGGCGCGGGTCGCCGCCGTCCGCGCGCGGCGGGAAGATGTGCGGCCCCATGATCTCGTTGAGGCTTTCCAGCACCTCGCCGGTGCGCAGCTCCTTGGTGGCGTCGAGCGCCGCCGAGAAGTCCTGCCAGAAGCGCCGCAGCACCTCCTTCCAGTCGATCTCGCTGTTGGAGATGCGGTCGAGGTCCTCCTCGAGCGCCGCCGTGAAGTCGTATTCGACGTAGCGGGAGAAGAAGCCTTCGAGGAAGGCCGTCACCAGCATGCCCTTGTCCTCGGCGTGCAGGCGCTTCTTGTCGATTTTCACATATTCGCGGTCCTTCAGCACCGCGAGCGTGGAGGCGTAGGTGGAGGGCCGGCCGATGCCCAGCTCCTCCATGCGCTTGACCAGCGACGCTTCCGAGAAGCGCGGCGGGGGCTCTGTGAAGTGCTGCGTGGCGGCGATGGCGCGCTTCTCCAGCGTGTCGTGCTGGCGCATGGGCGGCAGGCGGCGGTTGTCCTCGTCGTCGCCCTCGTCGTCGCGGCCTTCCTGGTAGAGGCGCAGGAATCCGTCGAACTTCACCACCTGGCCGGTGGCGCGCAGGTCGATCCGGGCGTAGCGGTGGCCGGGGCCGACTTCGGCCGCGATCTCGGCCGTGGTGCGCTCCAGCTCGGCCGACTCCATCTGGCTGGCCAGCGTGCGGATCCAGATCAGCTCGTAGAGCCGGGCCTGCTCGGGGTCGAGGTGGCGCGCGACATGGCGCGGCAGCCGGCCCATGTCGGTCGGGCGGATCGCCTCATGCGCCTCCTGGGCGTTCTTCTGCTTGGAGGTGTAGCGGCGCGGGACGCCTGGAACGTAGGCGGCCCCGTATTCCTGGCCGATCACCCGGCGGGCGGCGGCGATGGCCTCGGGCGCGAGGTCGACGCCGTCGGTTCGCATATAGGTAATGATGCCGACCGTCTCGCCGCCGACGTCGACGCCCTCGTAGAGGCGCTGGGCCACCTGCATGGTGCGAGCGGGGGCCATGCCGAGCTTGCGGCTCGCCTCCTGCTGCAGCGTCGAGGTGGTGAAGGGCGGGTAGGGATGCCGGCGGGCCGGCTTGGCCTCGATCGAGGCGACCGAGAAGCGCGCCGCTTCCAGCGCCTGGCGGAACGCCTCGGCCTGGTCCTTGTTGCCGACGTCGAGCCGGTTGATCTTCTTGCCGTCCGCCCCCACGAGGCGCGCCTCGAACGCCGCGCCGGCCGGCGTCGCCAGCGTGGCGACCAGCGACCAGTACTCGCGGGCGACGAAGGTCTCGATCTCGCGCTCGCGGTCGCAGACGAGGCGCAGCGCCACCGACTGCACGCGCCCGGCTGAGCGGGCGCCCGGCAGCTTGCGCCACAGCACCGGGGAGAGGCGGAAGCCGACCAGATAATCCAGCGCGCGGCGCGCCAGATAGGCGTCGACCAGCGCCTGGTCGATCTGGCGCGGGTGCGCCATGGCGTCCTTCACCGCGTCCTTGGTGATGGCGTTGAAGGTGACGCGCTCGATCGGCACGTCCTTCAGGGCGCGGCGGGCGCGCAGCGCCTCCAGGATGTGCCAGGAGATGGCCTCGCCCTCGCGGTCCGGGTCGGTGGCGAGGATCAGCCCGTCCGAGCCCTTGACCGCGCTGGCGATCTCCGAGACGCGCTTCGACGCCTTGGGATCGACCTCCCACAGCATCGAGAAGTCCTGCTCGGGCTCGACAGACCCGTCCTTGGCCGGCAGGTCGCGGATGTGGCCGAACGAGGCGATCACCTCGTAGCCCGATCCGAGATATTTGTTGATGGTCTTGGCCTTGGCCGGAGACTCGACGACGACGATCTTCATCTGCAACGACATCCATCGGCGGGGCGGCGCGATTCGCCCTCCGCCGCTTGGTGAAACCCGCACGGGCCTGGAAACTTTCGCGCGAAAGTGGGTCAAGCCCCCGGCCAAGTCAAATCGGCCGTTTGACGCGCCCTGGCGGGCTTTCGCCCGCTGGCCCTGTCTTCAAAGCCCCGCAGCGTCCGCGCGGCGGTGTCCGGGCCCGGCGCATGGATGCCATGGCGCAGCGGCGCTCGACGCCCGCGCCGATGCATCATGGCAATGTTGGCGGGCGGCGCAAGAAGGGTCGAGAAAACCCTGAAACGCGTCCGGCCTCTCGAAGTCCGGCCCGGTTTTTACATTTACAACCGCCGGTATCTTTTTTCATGGTAAACCACTGTGCGATATTGCCGGTGTAGGCGAGAGTGAGTCATACTTGCGGTTGTTTAAGCCCTAGCCCTTTTCCATGACCGATTCTTGGAGCCATTGATGTCCGGCAACCTGAACCCCAAGCCCGTCTTCGAAGCGCCCGCGTCCCGCGCGGCCCTGACTCGCGCCCCGGCGAAGCCGGTCGCCGCGCCCGAAAACCCCCAGAACATCCAGGAAGTCTCCCGCTATGTCGGGCAGATGGCGACGGAGATGGCCGCGCTGGCGCGCGGCGCCAAGCTCGACGTCCTCGCCTACTTCCTCGAAATGGCGCGGATCGAGGCCCAGTCCATCGCCATGAAGGTCCGGGCCGACTGAGCCTCAGCCGCCGGGTTTTCCATCGCCCGGCGGACGCAGCGACACGAGGGCGGCCCCGTGCCGATCGAGGCGGCCCTTCTCCTCCAGGTCGAAGAGAACGAGCTGCACCGTCCGGCTTGCGAGCCCGGAGGCGCGCACCAGTTCGTCCACCGGCACCGGGGAGACGCCGAGCAGCGCCGTCACCGTCTCGCGCGGGGAGCGGGGCGGCGCACCCGCGTCGTCCTCCGCGTCGCCGAACGCGGCGGCGGGCCCGGCTGCCGCGTTCGCCCGCGCGGCCGGCGGCGGAGCGTCGCCGCGCCCGGCGGCCGACGTGCCGCCGTCGGCGTCGGCGTCGAGCAGGTCGTATTCGTCCCACAGCGGCTCGCCTTCGCCGTCGCGCGGCTCGCGCGCGCCGAGCGGGGGCGAAGGCGCGGGCCCGCCGCGCAGCGCCGGCTCCAGCGCCTCCAGCACGTCCTCGGCGCAGGTGACGAGCGTCGCGCCCTGGCGAATCAGCGAATTGGCGCCCTCGGCGCGCGGGTCGAGCGGCGAGCCCGGCACGGCGAGCACCTCGCGGCCCTGCTCCAGCGCGAAGCGGGCGGTGATCAGCGAGCCCGACTTGCGCGCCGCCTCGATCACGATGACGGCGTGCGAGAGACCGGAGACGATCCTGTTGCGGCGGGGGAAGTCGCGCCCGCGCGGCGTCCAGCCCATCGGCATCTCGGCCACGGCGCAGCCGGTCTCCAGCAGGGCGTCGAGCAGGGCGGCGTTCTCCGGCGGGTAGAGCCGGTCGTGCCCGCCGGCCAGCACCGCGACCGTGCCGCGCTCCAGCGCGCCGCGATGGGCGCTGGCGTCGACGCCGCGCGCCAGCCCCGACACCACGACGACGCCCGCCTCCGAGAGCTCGCGCGCCAGCCGCCCCGCCAGCGCGAGCCCGCCGGCCGAGGCGTTGCGGGAGCCGACCATGGCGACGCACGGCCGGCCCAGCACGCCGGCCTCTCCGCGCACCGCGATCAGCGGCGGGGCGGTGTCGGTCGCCGCCAGCAGGCGCGGATACTCCGCTTCCCCGGTCGCCACGAAGCGCACGCCCCAGCGGCGCGCCGCCTCCATCTCGCGCTCGATCTCGGCGGCCATGGGGATGCGCAGCTCGCCGCGCCCGCGCCGGCGCGCCAGCTCCGGCAGCGCCCGTAGCGCCTCGCCGGCGCCCCCGTAGCGGTTGACCAAAGCGCGGAAGGTGCGCGGGCCGATACCCTCGCAGCGGATCAGCCGCAGCCAGTCGAAGCGCTGCGCGTCGGAGAGGCGCGGCGCGCCGCCCCCGCTCGGCGGGCCGCCCGCGTTCACCCCTTGGCCCCGATCCTGGATTCGGCGCCGGCGCGCAGCCGGGCGATGTTCTCGCGGTGCTTCCACCACAGCAGCGCCGCCAGCAGCGCGAAGACGAGCGCGGCGTCGGGCCGGCCGAGCGCCAGCAGCACAAGCGGGCTCGCCGCGCTGGCGACCAGCGCTGACAGCGAGGAGTAGCGGAACAGCCAGGCGCAGCCGAGCCAGATCGCCGCGAAGGCGAGGCCGGCGGGCCACGCGGTCCCGCTCAGCGCGCCGAGGAAGGTGGCGACGCCCTTGCCGCCCTTGAACCCGAGCCAGACGGGAAAGACGTGGCCGAGGAACGCGCCCACCGCCGCCGCCAGCGCGGCCTGCGGCCCGCCCCAGGCGGCCATGACCAGCACGGCGACCGTGCCCTTCAGCGCGTCGCCGAGCAGCGTCGCCGCCGCCAGGCCCTTGCGCCCGGTGCGCAGCACGTTGGTCGCGCCGATATTGCCGGAGCCGATGGTGCGGATGTCCTGCGTGCCGGCGAGCCGCGTCAGCAGGAGGCCGAACGGGATCGACCCGAGCAGGTAGCCGACGACGAGGGCGACGAGGAGCATCATGGCGCGCGGTTCCGATTGCCGTTCGACAGTGCTGCGCCGCGCGCGTCCGCGTCAAGCCGACGCGACCCGCGCAGGCGCCGCAACCGTCTCGAAACGTGGAGAAAACGGCGCGGATCAGTCGCGCTGGTAGACGATCGCGCCGCCGACAATCGTGACGTGTACCCGGCCCTGCAGCCGCGCCCCGTCGAACGGCGTGTTCTTGGAGCGCGAGTGCAGGTCGGCGGGGTCCTGCACGAAGGGTTCGTCGGGGTCGAAGACGATGAGGTCGGCCGGCGCGCCGCGCGCCAGCCGCCCCTGCGGCAGGCCGAGGATTTCGGCCGGGCGCGTCGTCATGGCGCGCAGCAGGGCGGCCAGCCCGATCTCGCCGGAATGGACGAGGCGCAGCCCCACCGCCAGCATGGTCTCCAGCCCGATCGCGCCGTCGGCGCACTCGGCGAAGGGCTGGCGCTTGGTCTCGACGTCCTGCGGGTTGTGGTCGGAGACGATGACGTCGATCAGCCCGTCCGACAGCGCCTCGACGACGGCGATGCGGTCGTCCTCGTGGCGCAGCGGCGGCGACAGCTTCAGGAAGGTGCGGTAGGGGCCGATGTCGTTCTCGTTCAGCGCCAGCGAGTTGATCGAGACGCCGCAGGTCACGTCCAGCCCGTCGGACTTGGCGCGGGCCATGATGGCGACGCTGTCGGCGCAGCTCACCATGGCGGCGTGGTAGCGGCCGCCGGTCAGCCGCACGAGGCGCAGGTCGCGCTCCAGCATCAGCGTTTCCGCCTCGCGCGGGATGCCGTGCAGGCCGAGGCGGGAGGCGAGCTCGCCCTCGTTCATCACGCCGTCGCCGACGAGGTCGGGATCCTCGCAGTGGTGGACGATCAGCGCGCCGAAGTCGCGGGCGTAGGTCAGCGCCCGGCGCATCACCTGGGCGTTGGTCACGGAACGCGCGCCGTCGGTCAGGAACGCCGCGCCGGCCTCGCGCAGCAGGCCGATCTCGGTCATCTCGCGCCCGGCGAGCCCCTTGGTGAGGGCGGCCGCCGGGATCATGCGGACGATCGCCGTGTCGCGGGCGCGGCGGTTGAGGTAGTCGACCACGGCCGGCTCGTCGACCGGCGGGTTGGTGTCGGGCATGCAGACGACGGTGGTGACGCCGCCGGCGGCGGCGGCGCGGCTGGCGCTGGCCAGCGTCTCGCGGTGCTCCGCGCCCGGCTCGCCGACGAAGGCGCGCATGTCGATCAGGCCCGGCGCGACCACCTCGCCCCGGCAGTCCAGCACGGTCGCGCCCTCCGGCCGCGCGGCGCGCAGGGCGGCCCCGAAATCGGCGATCAGGCCGTCCTCGACCAGCAGGTCGCCGAACTCCTCCCTGCCGGTCGCGGGATCGACGAGGCGCGCGTTGGCGAGCAGCAGCTTGCGGGCGGGCGCGGGCGTGGGGCGCGTCGTCATCGGTCCGCTCTCACTGGTTCGGCAGATGGCTGGCCAGCGCCTCGAGCACGGCCATGCGCACGGCGACGCCCATCTCGACCTGCTCGCGGATCAGCGACTGCGCCCCGTCGGCGATATCGGAGGCGATCTCGACGCCGCGGTTCATCGGGCCGGGGTGCATCACCAGCGCGTCCGGCCGCGCGCAGGCCAGCTTCTCGGCGTCGAGGCCGAAGAAATGGAAATATTCCTTCGTCGAGGGCACGAAGGAGCCGTTCATGCGCTCGCGCTGCAGGCGCAGCATCATCACGATGTCGGCCCCGTCGAGGCCCTTGCGCATGTCGGTGAACACCTCGACGCCCATGCGCTCCAGTCCCGCCGGCAGCAGCGTCGAGGGGCCGATGGCGCGCACCTCCGCGCCGAGCGCGTTGAGCAGGATGATGTTGGAGCGCGCCACGCGCGAATGCAGGATGTCGCCGCAGATGGCCACCACGAGGCCGTGAATCGTGCCCTTGTTGCGGCGGATGGTCAGCGCGTCGAGCAGCGCCTGGGTCGGGTGCTCGTGCGCGCCGTCGCCGGCGTTGATGACCGAGCAGTCGACCTTGCGCGCCAGCAGGTGGACCGCTCCGGCGGCGTGATGGCGCACGACGATCAGGTCCGGCCGCATGGCGTTCAGCGTCATCGCCGTGTCGATCAGCGTCTCGCCCTTCTTCATCGAGGACGAGGCGACCGACATGTTCATGACGTCCGCGCCGAGGCGCTTGCCGGCCAGCTCGAACGAGGACTGGGTGCGCGTCGAGGCCTCGAAGAACAGGTTGATCTGCGTGCGCCCGCGCAGCGTCGCCTTCTTCTTCTCCACCTGCCGCGACACCTCGACGGCCTCGTCGGCCATGTCGAGCAGGGTGGTGATATCGCGCGCCGACAGGCCCTCGATCCCCAGCAGGTGGCGATGGGGAAAGCGCGGCGGGGTCGAGGATGCGGGCTGCATGAGCCAGATGCGTTAACGGGAATCGCCCCGGCCGGCAAGGGCGGGCGCGGGGCCGGAAACAGGCCGCGAAGCTCCCGCGCCGGCGACGCCTACGCCAGCAGCGCGATGGCGAGGGGCATGGTCGCCATGGCGGCGAGCGTCTGGACGGTGATGATTTCGGCCATCAGCGGCGCGTCGCCCCCCATCTGGCGGGCCAGCACGTAGGAGGCGCTGGCGGTCGGCACGGCGGTGCAGATCACGGTGACGGCCACGCCCGCTCCGGTGACGCCGAGCAGCCGCGCCAGCGAGGCGGCGACGAGCGGCATCACAACGAGCTTCAGCGCCATCGAGACGGTGAGCGCCGCGCTCGGGCGGCGCAGGCGCGACAGGTCGAGCCCGGAGCCGACCACCAGCAGCCCGGCCGGCAGCGAGGCCCGGCCCAGGATTTCCGCCCACGACCACACCGCCCGGGGCAGCGGCAGCCCGGTGAGGTTGAGCGCCAGCCCGAGGGCGCAGGACCAGATGAACGGGTTGCGCGCCAGGGTCAGCGCGAACTCCGAGGCCGACAGCCGCGCCGGTGCCGCGTAGCGCGACAGCACCAGCACGGAAATGACGTTGAGCAGCGGAATCATCGCCGCGATGGCCACCGCGCACAAAGTCGCGCCGATATTGCCGTAGAGCGCGCCGGCGAGCGCGAGCGCGACGAAGGTGTTCCAGCGCGTCGCGCCCTGGAACACCGAGGTGAAGGAGGGCCCGGAGACGCCGAGCCTGTCCTCCATCGGCTTGCGCAGCACCAGCAGCAGCGCCGACACGGCGAGGATGGCGAGGACCAGCGCGCCGCCCACCCCGAACAGCGGCGCGGAGGCGAGGTCGGCGCGCGCCAGCGTCTCCGCCACCAGCGCCGGGAAGAGGATGTAGTAGGTGACGCGCTCGAAGCCGCGCCACTGGCCTTCGTCGATGACGCGCGCCGTGCGCGTCGCCCACCCGGTGGCGAGCAGCAGGAAGACGGGGATCAGGCTTTGCAGCACGGCTTGCATGGCGGGGTTCCGGTCGGCGGGGCGACGGGGGGAGGGGGCCGACGAAGAGCGGTCTAGGCTTCGCGTCCGGGGTGGTCGCGTCCGGGGTCGTCGCGCAGGTCGTCCGCCTCGCGCGCCTCGTCGCGGGCGCGGCGCATCCCGGCGATACGGTCGAGCAGGCCTTGGAGGATGTAGGCGGCGGCGAGCTTGTCAACGAGCTCGGCGCGGCGCGCCCGCGAGGCGTCGGCGTCGAGCAGCGTGCGGGTGACGGCGACGGTCGACAGGCGCTCGTCCCAGAACAGGATGGGCAGCGGCGTCAGGCCGGCGAGGTTGCGGGCAAAGGCGCGCGTGCTCTGCGCGCGCGGCCCTTCCGAGCCGTCCATGTTGAGCGGCAGCCCCAGCACGAGCGCGGCGACGCCGTGCCGGTCGGCCAGCTTCAGCACGGCTTCGGCGTCGGCGCGGAACTTGACGCGCCTGATCGTCTCGAGCGGCGAGGCGATGCGGCGCTCGACATCCGTGAGCGCAAGGCCGATGGTCTTCGTGCCGAGGTCGAGCCCCATCAGCCGCGCGCCGCGCGGCAGGGCTTCGATCTCGTCGAGGGTGAGGGTGGGCGCGGCCATGGCGTCGCGTAGCACGGACGCGGGCGCGAATAAATGCGGGGCTTCACCCCGGCCCCCGCGCCGCCCTAAAAAGAAAGCCCGACGGTTCCACACAGGAGACCCAGATGCAGATTACCTGGTTCGGGCACTCGGCGTTCCGGCTCGATTTCGCGGACAAGGCCGTGCTGATCGACCCCTTCTTCACCGGCAATCCGGGTTTCGGCGGTAGCCGCGAGGCGGCTGTCCGGGGCCTCACGCATATCCTCGTCACCCACGGCCACGGCGACCATGTCGGCGACACCGCCGCCATTTCGGCCGAGACCGGCGCGACGGTCGTCACCAATTACGATTTGTGCATGTGGCTCGCCTCGCAGGGCGTGAAGAATTTCAGCCCGATGAACACGGGCGGCACCATCGACGCCGGCGGCTTCCACGTGTCGCTGGTGCGCGCCGACCACTCCGCCGGCATGGGCGACGCGGGCGTCTCGGTTCCGCTCGGCAGCCCGAACGGGATCATCGTGCGCGCCCCGGGAGAGCCGACCGTCTACCATATGGGCGACACGGACATCTTCGGCGACATGGCGCTGATCAACGAGATCTATCAGCCCAAGATCGGCATGGTGCCGATCGGCGACCGCTTCACCATGGGCGCGCGCACGGCGGCCATGGCGGTGAAGCGCTTCTTCCGCTTCGAGGCGGTGTTGCCCTGCCACTACGGCACGTTCCCGATCATCGATGCGGACGCCTCCGCCTTCCAGGCCGAGATGGCCGGCTCCACCACCCGCGTCGTCGTGCCCGAGAAGGGCGACCCGGTGCCGTTCGGGGGCTGAGCGCCCCGCCGCGCGGCGCGTCCGGGCCTGTTGCGGCTGCGAAGCGCGCGGTGCTAGAACGCAGCGCCGCGGCGCAGCCGCGGCGTTTGCGCCATGAGGAATCCATGTCCGTCGACCAGGCGACCGTCCGTCGCATCGCGCATCTCGCGCGCATCGCCGTCACAGACGAGGAGGTGCCGCACCTCCAGGGCGAACTCAACGCCATCCTTGCCTTCGTCGAGCAACTCGCGGAGGTGGACGTCACCGGCGTCGAGCCCATGACCTCGGTGACGCCGATGATGATGAAGAAGCGGCAGGACGAGGTGACGGACGGCGGCTACGCCGAAATCATCGTCGGCAACGCCCCGCTGACCGAAGACCATTATTTCGTCGTGCCAAAGGTCGTCGAGTGATGAGCGATCTCACCAACCTCACCCTCGCCGAGGCCCGCGACGCGCTGGTCCGGCGCGAGACCTCGGCGACCGACATCGCCAAGGCCTTCCTCGCCGCCATGGAGAAGGCCCGGCCGCTCAACGCCTACGTGCTGGAGACGCCCGAGCAGGCGCTCGCCATGGCCGCCCAGTCCGACGAGCGCCTGGCGCGCGGCGAGGCCCGCCCGCTGGAGGGCATCGCGCTCGGCGTGAAGGACCTCTACGCGACCAAGGGCGTTCGCACGACGGCCTCGTCGAAGATCCTCGCCAATTTCGTGCCGGGCTACGAATCGACGGTCACCTCGCAGCTCTGGCGCGACGGCGCGGTGATGCTGGGCAAGCTCAACAACGACGAGTTCGCCATGGGCTCGTCGAACGAGACCTCCGCCTTCGGCCCGGTGCAGTCGCCCTGGCGGCGCGAGGGCTCGAACGCCGCGCTGGTGCCCGGCGGCTCCTCCGGCGGCTCCTCGGCGGCCGTGGCGGCGCGCCTTTGCCTGGGCGCGACGGCGACCGACACGGGCGGCTCCATCCGCCAGCCGGCCGCCTTCACCGGCACCGTCGGCATCAAGCCCACCTATGGGCGCTGCTCGCGCTGGGGCATCGTGGCGTTCGCCTCGTCGCTGGACCAGGCGGGGCCGATCGCCCGCACGGTTCGCGACAACGCCATCCTGCTCCGCTCGATGGCGGGCCACGACCCGAAGGACACCACGTCCGCCGACCTGCCCGTGCCCGACTACGAGGCGGCGATCGGCCGCTCCGTGAAGGGCATGCGGATCGGCATTCCGAAGGAATACCGGCTCGCCGGCATGCCGGCCGAGATCGAGGCGCTGTGGGACAAGGGCGCGAAGTGGCTGCGCGACGCCGGGGCGGAGATCGTCGAGGTGTCGCTGCCGCACACCAAGTACGCGCTGCCGGCCTACTACATCGTCGCGCCGGCCGAGGCCTCGTCCAACCTCGCCCGCTATGACGGCGTGCGCTACGGCCTGCGCGAGCCCGGCCGCGACATCGTCGAGATGTACGAGAAGACCCGCGCGGCGGGCTTCGGGGCCGAGGTGCGCCGGCGCGTCATGATCGGCACCTACGTGCTCTCGGCCGGCTATTACGACGCCTATTACGTCCGCGCGCAGAAGATCCGCACGCTCATCAAGCGCGACTTCGAGAACGTCTACGCGCAGGGCGTCCACGCCATCCTGACCCCCGCGACGCCGTCGGCCGCCTTCGGCATCGGCGAGAAGGGCGGCGAGGATCCGGTGGAGATGTACCTCAACGACATCTTCACGGTGACGGTGAACATGGCGGGCCTGCCCGGCATCGCCGTGCCGGCGGGGCGCTCGTCCGAGGGGCTGCCGCTGGGCCTGCAGCTGATCGGCCGCGCCTTCGACGAGGAGACGCTGTTCTCGCTCTCCGAGGTCATCGAGCAGGCGGCGGGCCGGGTGGAACTGCCGCAGGCCTGGTGGGCGTGAGCCGGCGCGCGGCGGCCGCCAAGTCGCGCTGAGTATGACGGAGCGCTGACCATGCCGCCGCATTTCTGGGCCGACCTCGAGCCGTTCCGCTGGGTCATCGCGCTCGCCTTTCTCGACCCGGCCGTCATCGTCATCGGCCTGTGGATGGGCTGGACGGCGGACCAGCCCGGCAAGCTCATCCTGGCCGGCCTCGCCGCCGGCCTGGCGGGCGTGACGCTCAGCTTCGCGCTGCGCGAGGTGGGGCTGGGATGGTTCGAGGGCGGCTACGCCTTCGGCGGCGCGCACGCCTTCTTCCGCGTCGTGGCGGGCTTCGTCTGGGCGCTGGCCGGCTACACGGCGCGCAGGGTCCGGGCGCGCCGCTGATCCGCCCGGAGGGACGGCCCCCTTGACCCCGAACGTGCCACGACCCACAAGCTGACCCGACCAACGCAGGACGCGAGACCGACGCCATGAACGCACCCGCCTCACCCTCCAAGCTCATCAAGGGCGCGACCGGGGATTGGGAAGTCGTGATCGGCATGGAGATCCACGCCCAGGTCACCTCGAAGTCAAAGCTGTTCTCCGGCGCGTCGACGACGTTCGGGGCCGAGCCCAACGCGAACGTGTCGCTGGTCGACGCGGCGATGCCGGGCATGCTGCCGGTCATCAACGAGGAATGCGTCAAGCAGGCGGTGCGCAGCGGGCTCGGCCTGAAGGCACGGATCAACCTGCGCTCGACCTTCGACCGCAAGAACTATTTCTACCCGGACCTGCCGCAGGGCTACCAGATCAGCCAGTACAAGAGCCCCATCGTCGGGGAGGGCGAGGTGCTGGTCGACCTGCCCGAGAGCGGCGGCCAGATCCGCGTCGGCATCGAGCGGCTGCACCTGGAGCAGGACGCCGGCAAGTCGCTGCACGACCAGCATCCCACCATGAGCTTCGTGGACCTGAACCGCTCGGGCGTGGCCCTGATGGAGATCGTCTCCAAGCCGGACCTGCGCTCCTCCGAGGAGGCGCGCGCCTACGTCACCAAGCTGCGCACCATCCTGCGCTACCTCGGCACGTGCGACGGCAACATGGAGGAGGGCTCGCTGCGCGCCGACGTCAACGTCTCGGTGCGCCGGCCCGGCGAGCCGCTGGGCACGCGCTGCGAGATCAAGAACGTGAACTCGATCCGCTTCATCGGGCAGGCCATCGAGCACGAGGCGCGCCGGCAGATCGGCATCATCGAGGACGGCGGCGTCATCGAGCAGGAGACGCGCCTGTTCGACCCCGGCAAGGGCGAGACGCGCTCGATGCGCTCGAAGGAGGAGGCGCACGACTACCGCTACTTCCCGGACCCGGACCTGCTGCCGCTGGAGTTCGACCAGGCCTTCGTCGACGCGCTCGCGGCCGACCTGCCCGAACTGCCCGACGAGAAGAAGGCGCGCTTCATCGCCGACTACGGCGTCACGCCCTACGACGCCTCGGTGCTCGTGGCCGAGCGCGCCAGCGCCGACTTCTACGAGGCCGTGGCCAAGGGCCGTGACGGCAAGGCGGCGGCGAACTGGGTGATCAACGAGCTGTTCGGCCGCCTCAACAAAGAAGGCAAGGACGTGGCGACGTCGCCGGTGTCGGCGGCGCAGCTCGGCGCCATCGTCGACCTGATCGGCGAAGGCGTGATCTCCGGCAAGATCGCCAAGGACCTGTTCGAGATCGTCTGGTCCGAGGGCGGCGATCCGCGCCAGATCGTCGAGAGCCGCGGCATGAAGCAGGTGACGGACACCGGCGCCATCGAGGCCGCCATCGACGCCGTCATCGCCGCCAATCCGGACAAGGTCGAGCAGGCCAAGGCCAAGCCGACCATGATCGGCTGGTTCGTCGGGCAGGTGATGAAGCAGACGGGCGGCAAGGCCAACCCGCAGGCCGTCAACGACATGCTGAAGGCCAAGCTCGGCATCTGAGGCGCGTTATGACGCTTCTCGTCCGCCCCGCGCGCGCCGCCGACCTGCCGGCCGTGCGCGCCGTGCTGGTCGAGACGTGGCACGACACCTACGACACGCTCTTTGGCGCTGAGAGCGTGACGGCGATCACCGACGACTGGCATTCGCCGGCCAACCTCGCCGCCGAACTCGACCGGGCCGGGCATCGCTTCCTCGTCGCCGAGCGGGACGGCGTCATCGTCGGCACCGGCTCGGCCACCGACCGGGGCGACGGGCTCGTCTGGCTGGACCGGCTCTACGTCGCGCCGGCCGTGCAGCGCGCCGGAGCCGGCGCGGCCCTTCTCGATGCGCTCGCCGGCGCCTTCCCGCAGGCGGACCGCTGGCAGCTCGAGGTCGAGGCGCGCAACGAAAAGGGGCTCGCCTTCTACCTGCGCCACGGCTTCGCCGACACCGGCGAGAGGGGCGGTTCGCACGGCCCGTGCGCCCGATCCGTCATCCTGGAGCGCCGGCGCGCCGGTGCGTGAGCCTCAGCGTCCCTCGACGCGGGCGATGGACCTGTCGTGCGCCCGCCCCATCAGGGTTACGGCGGCCAGCGCGCCGACCAGCGCGAACAGCATGTCGGACTGCGTGTCCCACGGGTCGCCCTGCGTGCCGAGGAAGTCGGTGGCGGCGGTGCCGGTCGCCAGCGCCACCCACCACTCGATGATTTCGTAGAACGCGCTGAACGCCAGCGGGCAGGCGACCGCCATGACCGGCACGAACAGGCTGCGCGGGGTCTGCCGGAACGGCGACCAGCGCAGCAGAATCTCGCGCGTCAGCAGCGCCGGCACGAAGCCCTGCGCCAGATGCCCGAGCTTGTCGAAATTGTTGCGCGTCCAGCCGAAGGCGTGCGCGGCCCAGTCGCCGAGCGGCACGCGGGCATAGGTGTAGTGCCCGCCGGTCAGCAGGATGAGCGCGTGCAGGAAGATAAAGACGAGCAGCAGGTTCGAGAGCCGCCAGCGCGGCCAGGCCAGTGCGAGCGCGGGCAGGGCGAGCAGCGCCGGCAGGGTTTCCAGCCACCACGTCAGCCGGTCGTACGCCCCGACATAGGATACCGGCGTCGCCAGCAGAAACAGGACGGCGAGGACGGCCGGAAAGGCCGCGGAGGGCCGGCGCTGGG
Organism: Alsobacter ponti; assembly: GCF_024294805.1. Taxonomy (GTDB): domain Bacteria; phylum Pseudomonadota; class Alphaproteobacteria; order Rhizobiales; family Beijerinckiaceae; genus Alsobacter; species Alsobacter ponti. The sequence goes on along the minus strand of NZ_JANCLU010000015.1, from coordinate 37,612 downwards.
TGGCGTCCGGCCCGGGCGTCAGTTCATCAGCCATTCCACCCCGAGCGCCCCAGAGCCCAGCGTCGTCGCGCCCCACACGGCGGCGGAGCTCCAGTTGGCGAGCTGGAAATGCGCGCGGTTCATCTCGCACGCGCCGGCCGCCAGCGGCACGGCGGCGCGCAGCGGGCCGAAGAAGCGGCCGAGGAACACGCCCGCGACGCCCCATTTCTCGAAGAATCGGTGCCCGCGCGGCAGCAGGTCCGGATAGCGGGAGAGCGGCCACATCCGCCCGATCTGCGCGTGGTAGTGGTAGCCCAGCCAGTACGACACCCAGTCGCCCAGCGCCGCGCCCAGCGCCGCCGCCAGCCAGAGCGGCCAGAACGAGATGCCGCTCGCCCCCACCAGCGCGCCGACGCCCCACAGGATGACGGTGGCTGGCAGCAGCAGCGCGATGAAGGCGAGCGATTCCCCGAACGCCAGGATGAAGACGATCGGCGCGGCCCACGCCTCATGCGCCCGGATGAACTCGACGACCGGGACGGCGAAGTCGGGCAGGGTCACGTGCGCTCCGGGTTCCGCGGCGGGGTTGCTGCCTCTCAGTTAAGCGCTGCGCAGCCGTCCTTCCAGCGCCGCGAGGAAAATCGCGCGCGCGCCGGCCTCGTCGAGCGGCACGGGGTTGCCGCCCGCCGTCGGGTCCTTGGGCGCGGCCGCCGCGACCTCGTCGACGCGCGAGCCGTCGACGCCGAGGCCCGCCAGCGTGTGTGGCACGCCGATTTCCCGGCGCAGCTCCAGCACGTAGGCCATGAAGTCGTCGAAGCTCGACCCGACGCCGAGATAGGCGGCGACGCGGCCGATGCGCTCCTCGATGGCCGGCCGGTTGAACTCCAGCACGTAGGGCATGAACACGGCGTTGGTCATGCCGTGATGGGTGTCGTAGAGCGCGCCGACGGGGTGGGACAGCGAGTGGATCGCCCCCAGCGCCTTCTGGAACGCCGTCGCGCCCATCGCCGCCGCGGACATCATGTCCGCCCGCGCGGCGATGTCGCCGCCGTCCTTCACGGCGCGGGCCAGGCTCTGCCGGACGAGGCGCATGCCCTCCACCGCGATGCCGTCCGCCATCGGGTGGTAGAACGGCCCGCAATAGGCCTCCAGGCAATGGGCGAAGGCGTCCATGCCGGTGCCGGCGGTGATGACGGGCGGCATGCCCACCGTCAGCTCGGGGTCGCAGATCGTGACCTTCGGCATCATCAGCGGATGGAAGATCACCTTCTTGGTGTGGGTGGCCTCGTCGGTGATGACGCCGGCGCGCCCCACCTCGGAGCCGGTGCCCGCTGTGGTGGGCACGGCGACGATCGGCGCAATGCCGGAGGGGTCGGCGCGCGTCCACCAGTCGCCGATGTCCTCGAAGTCCCACATCGGCCGCGTCTGGCCCGCCATGAAGGCGATCACCTTGCCTACGTCGAGCGGGGAGCCGCCGCCGAAGGCGATGACGCCGTCATGCTTGCCCTCGCGCAGCATCTTGACGCCCGCCTCGACGTTGGCGGCGACGGGGTTGGGCCGCACGTCCGAGAACACGGCGCAGGGCAGGCCCGCCGCCTTCAGCGACGCGACCGCCGAGGCGATCATCGGCATCGCCGCGAGGCGGGGGTCGGTGACCAGCAGCGGGCGGGACATGCCGGCGCTCGCCACGTGCTGCGGCAGCTCCGCGATGCGGCCCGCGCCGAAGCGGACGGTGGTGGGGTAGTTCCAGTTGCCGCGAAGTTCCATGGCCAGGTCCCGTCGAGAAAAACGCCGCACAGGCTTAGATCATGCGGCCGCAAAGAGGAAATCGGTTTTGCTCATCCGAGCCGGATCAGCACGAGCCCGGCGAGGATCAGCGCCACCGCGACGCCGCGCCGCCTGATGAACGGCTCGCCCAGCACGAACACCGCGATCAGCGCCGCGAACAGAACGCTCGTCTCGCGCAGCGCCGCCACCAGCGCGATGGGCGCGACCGTCATCGCCCAGATGGCGATCCAGTACGACCCCATGGACAGCGCGCCGCCGGCGACGCCGTTGGGCAGGTAGGCGAGAATCGGCTTGAGCCCCGCCAGCCCCTTGCGCCACAGCGCGAAGAGGACCAGCGGCAGGCCGTCGAGCACGAACAGCAGCGCCGTGTAGGCGTGCGGGTTGCGGGCGGCGCGCGCGCCGAGACCGTCGACGAGCGTGTAGCCGCAGATGATCGTCGCGGTGAGCAGCGCGAAGGCGACGGCGACGGGGTCGAACGCCGAGCCGGGGCGTCGCCCGGTGACCGACATCACGATGATGCCGCCGCCGAGCACGACGATGCCTGCCAGCACCTGCGGCGACAGGGCTTCGCCCAGCAGCAGCAGCGAGAGGCTGGCGGTGAGCAGCGGCGCGGTGCCGCGCGCGATGGGGTAGATCTGCCCCATGTCGGCGCGCCGGTAGGCCTCGGTCAGCGCCAGGTAATAGAGCAGGTGCAGCACGGTCGAGGCCGCCAGCCACGGCATCGATTCCGCGTTGGGCAGGCCGAACACCAGCAGCAGCGGGATCGCCGCCAGCCCCGAGCACCCGGCGATCAGCGTCATCGCCAGGAAGGGTTCCAGCCGCACCTTCAGGAAGGCGTTCCACCCCGCGTGCATGGCCGCCGCCGACAGCACGGCCGCGAACACGAGCGGACTCATCTCGGTAGGGGGCATGCTGACGTCGCTGGCTGCGGAATCGGTGCGGCGGGACTGTCACATTGCGACAGGCGCGGCGTCCGTGACAACACGCCCGCGTGCCGGGGCGGCGATCCGGGCGCGTTGCGGGCCCCGATCAATGAGACTACCGTTCCGCCCGCGATGGAAGGCGAGGGAGAGGGGCTGTCGTGACCGAAGGGCGTAATGTCAGGATCCGGAGCGCCGAGGAGGCGCACCGTTTCGTCAACGGGCGGCAGCTCGACTACGTGAAGGTAGGCGTCACCGACATCGACGGCGTGCTGCGCGGCAAGTACCTGTCGCGCGAGAAGTTCCTCTCGGCGATGGAGAAGGGCTTCGGGTTCTGCGACGTCATCGTCGGCTGGGATTCGAACGACCAGCTCTACGACAACGTGTCCTACACCGGCTGGCACACAGCCTATCCAGACGCGCCGGTGCGTATCCTGCCGGATACCGGGCGGGGCATGCCGCTCGAGGACGGCATGCCGTTTTTCCTGTGCGAGCTGGCCGGCGGGGCGGAGGCGATCTGCCCGCGCGCGCTGCTGCGCCGCGCCGTGGGCCGCGCCGCCGACATGGGCTTCGACGTCTCGGCGGCGGTGGAGTACGAGTTCTTCCTGTTCGACGAAACGCCCGACTCCGTGCGCCAGAAGGGCTATCGCGACCTCAAGCCGATGACGCCGGGCTTCTTCGGCTATTCGGTGCTGCGCTCCTCGGTCCACGCCGAATTCTACCGCGACCTGCTGTCGCTGTGCCGCGACATGGACATGCCCATCGAGGGCCTGCACACCGAGACCGGACCGGGCGTGCTGGAAGCCGCCATCGGCGTCGATTCGGCGCTGGCCGCCGCCGACAAGGCGGTGCTGTTCAAGACCTTCACCAAGGTGCTTGCGCAGCGGCGCGGGCTGATGGCCACGTTCATGGCCAAGTGGTCGCGCGACTGGCCCGGCCAGAGCGGCCACATCCATCTCTCGCTGCGCGACCGCCAGAGCGGCAAGCCCGCCTTCCACGACGCCGCCGAGGAGCACGGCATCAGCCGCGCGATGCGCCACTTCATCGGCGGCCAGCAGCGCCTGCTGCCGCAGGTGCTGGCGATGATCGCCTCCACCGTGAATTCCTATTCGCGGCTCATCCCCGGCTTCTGGGCGCCGACCAGCGCCACCTGGGGCATCGAGAACCGCACCACCGCGCTTCGCGCCATCCCGGGAAGCCCGAGCGCCCAGCGCGTCGAGTTCCGCCTCGCCGCCGCCGACGCCAACCCCTACATCGCCATGGCCGCCGCGCTGGCGAGCGGATTGTGGGGCATCGAGAACGGCGTCGAGCCGGAGCCGCCGGTGAAGGGCAACGCCTACGACCAGCCCGCCACGCCGGGCCTGGAACTGCCGCGCACGCTATGGGAGGCTGCGCAGGCGCTGAAGGGCTCCGAGGCGGCGCGCACGTTGTTCGGCGACGCCTTCATCGAGCACTTCGCCGCCACCCGCGAGTGGGAGGAGCGCGAGTTCCGCAAGCACATCACCGATTGGGAACTGGCGCGGTATTTCGAGATCATCTGAAGGACGAGCATCATGACTTCGCAGGGGGATCGCCGCGAGGCGGTCCAGCACACCGTTTCGCCTGTCGACGGCTCGGTTTACGTCGAGCGGCCTCTCGCCTCCGACGCCGCCATCGCCGCCGCCCTGGCGGACGCGCGCGCCGCCCAGAAGGCCTGGCGCGCCGAGAGCGTGGAGGCGCGCGCGCGGCTGCTCACCGCCTTCGTCGACGCCTTCGTCGCGAAGCGCGACGACATCGCGCGCGAACTGACGTGGCAGATGGGCCGGCCGCTGCGCTACACGCCGGGCGAGGTGCGCGGGTTCGAGGAGCGCGCGCGGCACATGATCGCCATCGCGCCGGCCGCGCTGGCGGATCTCGGCGTTGAGCCGAAGGAAGGCTTCACGCGCTTCATCCGCCGCGTTCCGCTGGGGACCGTGCTCGTCGTCGCGCCGTGGAACTACCCTTACCTTACCGCCGTCAACGCGGTGGTGCCGGCGCTGATGGCGGGTAACGCCGTGCTGTTGAAGCACTCGCACCAGACGCCGCTCTGCGCCGAGCGCTTCGAGCAGGCCGGCCGGGAGGCCGGGCTGCCGGACGGCCTCCTGCGCGCGCTGCACATGAGCCACGACGCCACCACGCGGGTCATCGCCGAACTCGGCGTCGACCATGTCGCCTTCACCGGCTCGGTGCCGGGCGGCGCGGCCGTGGAGCGCGCGGCGGCGGGCCGCTTCATCTCGGTGGGCCTGGAGCTCGGCGGCAAGGACCCCGCCTATGTGCGCGCCGACGCCGACCTCGACCACGCGGTCGAGAACCTCGTCGACGGGGCGTTCTTCAACTCGGGCCAATCCTGCTGCGGCATCGAGCGCATCTATGTCCACGCCTCGCTCTACGACCGTTTCGTCGAGGGCGCGGCGGCGCTGACGCGCGGCTATGTGCTGGGCGACCCGACCGACGCCGAAACGACGCTCGGCCCGATGGTGCGGACCTCGGCGGCCGACTTCGTGCGCGGCCAGATCGACGAGGCGGTGCGGCAAGGCGCCCGCGCGCTCATCGACGAGGCGGCGTTCCCGCGCTCGCGCGCCGGCACGCCCTATCTCGCCCCGCAGATCCTCGTCGGCGTCGACCATCGCATGCGCATCATGCGCGAGGAGACGTTCGGACCCGCCGTCGGCATCATGAAGGTGGGATCGGACGAGGAAGCCATCGCGCTGATGAACGATTCCGAGTTCGGCCTCACCGCTGCGATCTGGAGCCGCGATGCGCAGGCGGCCGAGGCGATCGGCGACCGCCTGGAGACGGGCACGGTGTTCCTCAACCGCTGCGACTACCTCGACCCGGCGCTGGCGTGGACGGGCGTCAAGCATTCGGGGCGCGGGGCGACGCTGTCGAGGCTCGGCTACGAGCACCTGACGCGGCCGAAGTCGTTCCATTTCCGCAACCCGTGACGGGGAGCGGCCGGCGGAGGGTTTCGCTGGCCGCGCATCCCCCCTGCGTCGAAGCCGGGTTCGCCCGCGCGCCTCAGCGCCCTAAATCAACCCGATCGCTCGGGCGTGGCCGGCCGGCCCGCCGCACGGAGACAGAAGATGGCCCCCATCGAACTGCACTACTGGCCGACTCCCAACGGGTTCAAGATCAGCATCATGCTGGAGGAGTGCGGGCTCCCCTACACGTTGAACATGGTGAATATCGGCAAGGGCGAGCAGTTTCGCCCCGAATTCCTGGCGATTTCGCCCAACAATCGCATGCCGGCCATCGTCGATCCCGACGGCCCGGGCGGCCAGCCGATCTCGGTGTTCGAGTCCGGCGCCATCCTGCAATATCTCGGGCGCAAGACGGGCAAGTTCTACCCCACCGACGAACGCGCGCGCGTCGCGGTGGACGAGTGGCTGTTCTGGCAAATGGGAGGGCTGGGCCCGATGGCCGGGCAGGCCAATCATTTCCGGCTCTACGCGCCGGAGAAGGTGCCCTACGCCATCAAGCGTTATACCGACGAGGTGAACCGGCTCTACGGCGTGATGAACCGGCGGCTCGCCGACCACGAGTATCTGGCGGGCGAGTATTCCATCGCCGACATGGCCTGCGTCGGCTGGGCGCGCGGCTGGGAGCGCCAGGGCCAGGACATCGAGGAATTCCCGCATTTCAAGCGCTGGCTGGAGGCCGTGCAGGCCCGCCCGGCGGTGCAGCGCGGACTTGAGGTGGGCGCGGCCGAGCGGGCGAAGCAGAATATCGCCACCGACAAGGCGGCGCAGGCCGTGCTGTTCAACCAGCGCGCACGCTGACCGCGAATCGCGCGAACGCCCCGTCTTGCCCGTTCCGGCGCAAGCCGAATCGCGCGACGTGATGAACAGTGTCTCAACGCCATCCGGACGGCGCGACGTGCTCCGTCCGGATTTTTTCTTTTTACGCCAGAGCGTTAGCTGAAATCGCCGAGGCCGGGGCGCGGGGCGGCGGCGCGCCGGCCGCCGTCGGGGCATTAAAGAGCGTTTTAGACAAATTGGGCTGCAATCGGCCTGTCGGCGGGGCGCTGGGTTCTCGCCGCGGGGGCTCCAGGACGAAGCCCTCCAACAGGCAGGATGGTTCGCATGGAACATCTGCATCTCGAGGGCGCCGACGCGCCCGTCCGCGCGACGCGCGCGCCGGACGCCGCTCCGCCCGTCGGCGCGTGGGACTGCTACGAGCTGGGCATCATGTACGCCGCCGGGCGTGACGTCGCCGTCGATCGCGTCGCCGCCCACAAATGGCTGAACATCGCCGCCGCCCGCGGCTGCCGTGAAGCCGTGGCGCTGCGCGCGGAACTGGCCGAGGAGATGACGCCGGCCGAGATCGCCGCCGCGCAGCGCGAGGCGCGGATGTTCCTGTTCCCGCACTGAGACGGCGGGAGCCGGGGCGTCAGGCGGGCGCGTTCGCCCAGTGGCGCGCGCACAGCCAGGCCGCCTTGGCGGGCAGGCGCAGGCGCGCGGCGGCGGCGACTCGGGCCTCGTCGTAATGATGCTCTGCGTCGAGCGCGTTCATCGTGCCGACAACCTTGCCGCCGATCTCGATGGGCATGTTGACGACCGAGCCGCAGCCGAGCGACCAGATCAGCTCGTGGTCGGGGAACACCCTGGCGATGTCAGCGATGGTGTTGGCGACGAACGGCCGCTTCTGCCGATGCACCTGGTCGAACCAGGCGTCGTAGCGAAGCGGCTTCGTGCCGGAGACGGGGTAGGCCACGGGGTCGCTCGTGTAGACGCGCCCGGCCACCTCGCGGACATTGTCGATCTCCATCACCGTGAAGAGCCTGGCGCCGATGCTGGCCTGCGCGAGCCGGCGAAGCGCGGTCCAGCACGCCTCCGGCGTCGTCGCCGCGCCCAGCTCGGCGTCGAACGTGGCCAGCTGGGCTTCGGTCACGAGGGATTGCGATTGCGGCATGACGGATCTCCTTGGAAATGGGCGGCTCAGGCCGTGGCGCGGCCCTGACTGAGGCGGCGCAATTCTCTCGAATAGGGGTCGCGCAGCTCGTCCGCGCGCAGCTGCGCCACGGTGGCGGTCTCCACGATGCGGCCCTGCCGCATGACTGCGAGCCGGTCGGCGAGGAAGCTGACGACGGGCAGCGAATGGGTCACGAGCACGTAGGTGAGCCCCTGTTCGCGGCGCAGGCGCTTGAGCAGGTTGAGCACTTCGGCCTGCACCGAAACGTCGAGCGCCGAGGTCGGCTCGTCCAGCAGCAGGATGCGCGGCTCGACGACGAGCGCGCGGGCGATGGCGACGCGCTGGCGCTGCCCGCCCGAGAGCTGGTGGGGAAAGCGGAAGCGGTAGCGCCGGTCGAGTCCCACGGCCTCCAGCGCGGCGACGATGCGCCGGTCGCGGTCGCCGATGCCGTGGATGAGGAACGGTTCGGCCAGCGTGGCGTCGATCGTCTTGCGCGGATGCAGCGAGCCGTACGGGTCCTGGAACACCATCTGGCACTGGCGCGCGAAGGCGCGGTCGACCCGGTGGCCGCGCGGCGCGCCCAGCGCGCTGATGTCGCCGGTCCACTCGCGCGCCAGTCCGCTGATGGCCCGCAGCACGGTCGACTTGCCCGAGCCGCTTTCGCCGACGAGCGCGAAGCTTTCGCCCTCGGCGACGTCGAACGACACGTCGTGCGTGACGCGCCGGTCGCCGTAGGAGACGCTGAGGTTGCGGACGGAGAGCGCGCTCACGTGCCCCCCATGGCGCGGCGGTCGAGCACGGGCAGCTCCTCGCGCGTGTCGTCGAGGCGCGGGACGGCGGCGAGCAGCCCGCGCGTGTAGGGATGGCGCGCCTCGCGCAGGCGGCCGGCGGCGCATTCCTCGACGATCTCGCCGCGATGCATCACCAGGATGCGGTCGCAATAGCTGGAGACGAGGTCGAGGTCGTGGCTGATGAAGATCAGCCCCATGCCCTCGTCGCGCACCAGCGCGTCGACGATGTCGAGCACCTGCGCCTGCACCGACACGTCGAGCGCCGAGGTCGGCTCGTCGGCGATCAGCAGGTCGGGCCTGGCGATCAGCATCATGGCGATCATGACGCGCTGGCCCATGCCGCCCGAGAGCTGGTGGGGATAGAGCCGCGCGACGCGCTCGGGATCGTCGATGCGCACCGCTTGCAGCATCTCGATCACGCGCCGTCTCACCTCGCGAGACGGGCGGCGCTCGTGGGTCACGAGCGCCTCCGCGATCTGGTCGCCGACGCGAATGACCGGGTTCAGCGAGAATTTCGGGTCCTGCATCACCATCGAGATGCCGGCCCCGCGCACCTCGCGCATGGCGGTGTCGGAGAGGTCGAGCAGGTTGCGGCCGCGAAAGGCCAGCCGGTCGGCCGTCACCCGGCCCGGCGGGCGGATCAGGCGCAGGATGGCGCGGCCGGTGATCGACTTGCCGGACCCGCTTTCGCCCACGATGCCCAGCCGCTCGCGCCCGACGCGAAAGGACACGCCGCGCACCACCTCCACCCGCTCGCCGCGAGGGGAGGGGAAGCTGACCCTCAAATTCTCGACCTCGAGCAGCGCGTCGCTCATTTGCCCTCCGTGCGCTTGGGGTCGAGCGCATCGCGCAGCCCGTCGCCGAGGAAGCAGAAGCCGAGGCTCACCAGCACGATGGCGAAGCCGGGCATGGTGGCGACCCACCACTGGTCGAGGATGAAGCTGCGCCCGCGCGAGATCATCGCGCCCCATTCGGGCGTCGGCGGCTGCGCGCCGAGGCCGATGAAGCCGAGGCCCGCCGCGGTGAGGATGATCCCCGCCATGTCCAGCGTGACGCGGATGATCATCGACGACACGCACAGCGGCAGGATGTTGGTGCTGATCACCCGCCACGCGCTCGCCCCTTGCAGTTCCACGGCGGCGATGAACTCGGAGTTGCGGATCACCAGCGCCTCGGCGCGGGCGATGCGCGCGTAGCCGGGCCAGGAGGTGATGGCGATGGCGATGATGGCGTTCTCGATCCCGGGCCCAAGCGCCGCCACGAAGGCGAGGGCCAGGATCAGCTTGGGCATGGACAGGAAGACGTCCGTGAGGCCCATCAGCACCCGGTCCGTCCAGCCGCCGGCATAGGCCGCCACCGCCCCCACCACCAGGCCCGCCGGCGCGGCGATCAGCGCGACGAGCAGCACGATGGTGAGCGTGATGCGCGAGCCGAAGACAACCCGGGACCAGATGTCGCGGCCGAGTTCGTCCGTCCCCATCCAGTGCGCGGCGGACGGCGGCTTCAGCCGGTCGCCGAGGGACTGGACGATCGGGTCCTGCGTGGCGATCCACGGCGCGAAGGCGGCGGTGAGCACGAGCAGCCCCACGATGACCGCCCCGGCAACCGCCAGAGGGTTGCGCGCGATCGCCAGCGCCAGCCGGTAGAGCCGGCCGATCCGGGCCTGCAGGCGCGAGCTCGGCGAGTCGTCGAGGAGCCAGTCGACCGCCGCCATCACGCCGCCCTCGGATCGAGGACGCGGTAGAGGATGTCCGACAGCTTGTTGATGCCGATGAACACCGCGCCGATGACCAGCGTCGCGCCGAGCACGGCGTTCATGTCGGCGTTGAGCAGCGCGGTGGTCAGGTAGTTGCCGATGCCCGGCCAGGAAAAGATCGTCTCGATCATCACCGAGCCCTCCAGCAGTCCGGCGTAGGAGAGGCCGATGACGGTGACGAGCGGGATGAGGATGGGCCGGAAGGCGTGCTTCCACACGACCTTCCACTCCGGCACGCCCTTGACGCGGGCGGTCACGACGAATTCCTGGCTCAGCTGGTCGAGCAGGAAGGAGCGCGTCATCCGAGCGATATAGGCGAGGCTGAAGAAGCCGAGCACCGAGCAGGGCAAAGCGAGGTGCCAGAGCGCGTTGGCGAAGATTTCGGTTTCCCCCGCCAGCAGGCTGTCGACGAGCAACAGGCCGGTGACGGGCTCGATGAGGCCGTCATAAGCGATGTCGAGGCGGCCCGGGCCGCCGACCCATTTCAGCCGCGCGTAGAAGACGGCGAGGCCGACGAGGCCGAGCCAGAAGGCGGGGACGGCGTAGCCCAGGAGACCCGCCACGCGGATCACCTGGTCGATCCACGACCCTTGCCGCGCCGCGGCCCACACGCCCATCGGCACGCCCAGCCCGACGCCGATGACGATGCCGATGGTGGCCATTTCGAGCGTCGCCGGGAAGACGTGCCTGAGATCGTCGACGACGCGGTTGCCAGTCGAGATGGACGTGCCGAGGTCGCCCGACAGGACGGCGAGGCAATACCGCGCGAACTGCTCGACGAGCGGCCGGTCGAGCCCGAGCGCGATCCGGGTCGCCTCGTACACGTCCTTGGGAGCCCGGTCGCCGACCACGGCGATGACCGGGTCGATGGGCACGACCCGCCCGATGAAGAAGGTGATGGCCAGCAGGCCCAGGAACGTCGCGAAGACCGAGGCGGCAACCGCCGCCAGGCTGCGCGCCAACCGCGCCGCCCCCCGTCCGGCCGAGCCCGAACGGTCGGCGGACGCCGGCTCCAGGCCGCGCGCGGGAGCGTCAAGGGTCAAGGTCGGTCTCCCGGTGGGGGCGGGCGCCCGCGAATTCCCTTGGAAAGTACAAAAATTTTTGCTTCTATCAAGAAAATTTTGGTCGAGACGGAGCGGGGCGCGCCCGTTCCGCAAGCGTCTGCCTCAAGGATGTCGCGATGAACGCCTCGCCCGCCGCATCGACGGACCGCGCGAGCCGCCCGAAGGTCGGCGCCGCCATCCGCTCGCGCCGCCGGCAGGTGGGCATGACCTTGCAGGCGCTGTGCGACGCGGCGGGCATCTCGGTCGGCTATCTGAGCCAGGTGGAGCGCGACCTCGCGACCCCCTCGCTCGGGACGCTGGCGCAGATCGCCCAGGCCCTCGACGTCGGCGTCGACTACTTCATCGCCACGCCGTCCGTGGAGGACGCGATCACGCGCGCCGGGCAGCGCGAGCGCTTCCAGGTCGACGGCTCGTCCTGCGTCTATGAGCGCATCGCGGCCGACTTCGCCGGGAACGTGCTGTCGTCGTTCGTGATGACCGTTCCGCCCGGCTTCCGGTCGGAGACGGTGTCGCACGAGGGCGAGGAGATCGTGTACGTGATCGAGGGTGCGATCACCCAGACGGTGGACGGCGAGGCCGTGGCCCTTCGCGCCGGCGACAGCATGCACTTCAGGGGCAACAGGCCGCACGCCTGGGCCAACGAGACCAACGCTCCCGCGCGCCTGCTGTGGACGGGCACGCTGGCGCTGTTCCGACCGCGCGCGGCCAAGATCGCGGGCAAGACCGCGACGAAGGACGGCGGCGGAACGACCAAGACTTCCACGAGGACCAGGAGGGAGAGTCCGAAATGAAGATGGTTTCACTGGCCGGCCTTGCCGGCGCGCTTCTGATGTCGGTCGCGCCTGTCGCGACCATGGCCGCCACCCCGGCGGACACGCTCGTCGTCGCCCAGAACATCGACGACATCGTGAGCATCGATCCGGCCGAGGCCTACGAGTTCTCGTCCGGCGAGTACGTGACGCAGACCTACGACAGGCTCGTCCAGTACGAGGCGGAGGACACCAAGAAGCTCGTGGGCGGCCTCGCGGCCTCGTGGGCAGCCGACGACGCGGCCAAGAGCATCACCTTCACGCTGCGCGACGGCGTCAAGTTCGCCAGCGGCAACCCGCTGACCGGCGCCGACGTGGTCTACTCGTTCAAGCGCGTCGTCGCGCTGAACAAGGCGCCGGCCTTCATCCTCACCCAGCTCGGCTGGACCAAGGACAATGTCGAGCAGATGGTGACCGCCTCCGGCAACAAGGTCACCGTGAAGTACGCCGGCGATTTCTCGTCGAACTTCGTGCTCAACGTGCTCGCGGCCCGGCCGGGCTCCGTCGTCGACTCCGTCACGGTGAAGGCGAACGAGCAGAACGGCGATTTCGGCAACGCCTACCTCAAGGGCAAGTCGGCCGGCACGGGGCCGTTCTCGCTGCGCGCCTACCGCAAGGCCGAGATCCTGAGCCTCGCCGCCAACCCGTCCTATTTCCGCAGCGCGCCCGCGCTGAAGAACGTCGTCATCCGCCACGTCGCCGAGGCCGCCACCCAGCAGCTGCTGCTGGAGTCGGGCGACGTCGACATGGCCAAGAACCTCACGCCCGACCAGATCGCGTCGCTGCAGGCCAAGGGCGGCTTCAAGCTGGAGAACTACCCCCAGGCGGCGGTGCACTTCCTGTCGTTCAACCAGAAGACGCCGGAGCTGACCAACCCGGCCGTGTGGGAGGCGGCGCGCTACCTGGTGAACTACCAGGGCATGACCTCGAGCTTCCTCAAGGGCCAGATGCGCACGCACCAGGCCTTCTGGCCGGCGGGCTTTCCGGGCGCGCTGGAGGACACCCCCTACAGCTACGACCCCGCCAAGGCGAAGAAGATCCTCGCCGACGCGAAGGTGCAGCTGCCGATCAAGGTGACGCTGGACGTCATCAACTCGGCCCCGTTCACCGACATGGCGCAGTCGCTGCAGCAGAGCTTCGGGGAGGCCGGGATCCAGTTCGAAATCCTGCCCGGCACGGGCAGCCAGGTCATCACCAAGTATCGCGCGCGCACCCACAAGGCGATGCTGCTCTACTGGGGCCCGGACTTCATGGACCCGCACTCCAACGCCAAGGCGTTCGCGTTCAACGAGGACAACGCGGACGACAAGTACCAGTCCACCACCACGTGGCGGAACGCCTGGGCGCCCCCGAAGGAACTCAACGAGGCGACCAAGGCGGCGCTGGCGGAGCCGGACCCCGCCAAGCGCAACACGATCTACCTCGACCTCCAGAAGAAGGTGCAGGCGTCGTCGCCGATCGTCATCATGTTCCAGGCGACCTCGCGCGTCGCCATGGCTCCCGCCGTCAGCGGCTACGTGAACGGCGCGACCTCCGACTTCGTGTTCTACCGGCTCGTCAAGAAGAACTGAGCCCGGCCTCACCGGCGGACCCGCCTGCCGGGCGGGTCCGCGCCTTTCAGGATTGCCTTCGATGCCCTACGCCGAACGCTTCGCCCGCCTGCGCGACCTGATGCGCGAGACGGACACGGACCTCGTCGCCCTCGGCCCGTCCTCCCACATGGTCTACATGACCGGGCTCTCCCCGCACGGAGACGAGCGCCCCGTCATGCTGCTCGTCGGCCGCGACTCCGCCTGCTTCCTGATGCCGGCGCTGAATGCCGACAGTTCGCGGGCGAAGACGGACCTTCCGTTCTTCCCGTGGGCCGACGCCGAAGGGCCCGGCGGCGCTCTGGCGCGGGCGCTGGACGCGACGCTCGGCGGCAAGCGTTCGCCGTCCGTGGCGCTGGACGAGACCATGCGGGCGGACTTCGCGCTGCTGCTGCTCGATGCGCTGCCCGGCGCGCGCCGCCGCTTCACCGACGACACGGTGGGCCGCCTGCGCGCCCGCAAGGACGCGGCGGAGTTCGCCGTGTTGAAGGCGAACGCGCTGCTCAACGACCGCGCCATGCAGGCCGCCTACGCCGCGCTGCGGCCCGGCGTCACCGAGATCGAGATCGCCAGGCTGGTGGAGGCCTTCTACGAGGCGAACGGGGCGGGGACGCAGTTCCGGTCCGTCTGCTTCGGCGAGAACGGCGCGTTTCCTCACCACCACTCCGGCTCCCGCACCCTCAAGCCGGGCGAGCCGGTTCTGATCGACATCGGCGGGCGCATGGACGGCTACCCGAGCGACATGACCCGTGTCGCCCATCTGGGCGAACCCAGCCGCCGCTTCGCCGAAGTTGCGGCGGTCGTCGAGGCCGCCGTGATGGCGGGGATCGCGGCGGCGAAGCCCGGCGTCCTCGCCAGCACCGTCGACCGGGCGGCGCGCTCGGTCATCGAGGCGGCCGGCTACGGACCGCAGTTCGTCCACCGCACCGGGCACGGCCTCGGCATCGACATCCACGAGCCGCCCTACATCACCGCCACCTCCGACACGGTGCTGGAGGAGGGCCACGTGTTCTCGATCGAACCCGGGATCTACCTGCCCGGCGAGTTCGGCGTGCGGCTCGAGGAGATCGTCATCCTGCGCGCCGACGGCGCGGAAGTCCTCTCCGAACTGCCGCGCGCCACCCACATCGTGGGTGCGTGATGTGCAACCCAGGGCTGGCGGGCGGGGCGCGATCTGTTCTCCCGCCCCGCCAGCCCCGGCCCGCGAGCCCTCACTCTTTTTCGCGTTGACCTCTCCCGCAGGGTCGTCTACCCAAACGGTCGCCGGAGACGTGGCCGAGTGGCTGAAGGCGGCGGTTTGCTAAACCGTTATAGGGTTGTAAAGCCCTATCGAGGGTTCGAATCCCTCCGTCTCCGCCATCTTCTTCACATTTAAGCACAATTCCGGGTTCGTCGGTCGTCGGTCGCGGCAGGCCGCCTTGTGTCCTGAGATCGAGGCTTTCGGCCTTCGCATCGCCGCGTGCGGTCGACCGGGCGAAGGCCCGGGACGGGGGGAGGGGGCTCGCAATCGCGAACGCTCCGACGCGGGCGACCGCTCCGCAACCGTGTGACGTTCCGGCGCGCCTCGCCGGACGATCGGGCCGCGCCCCGCATTCGTTATTGCCCTGTTAACTATACTTGGTCCCAATGGTCATGGCCGGGTCGGTTGCGATTCGGCTGCGTGTGTTTGCGTCTTCATTGCGATCCGATTTTTTCATTGCCCCGGCGCGCTTTTTTCGGCGCTCCGGCCGTCGATTTCAGTCAGGCCATTGCGCATGCGGATTCTATTGCTGGTTCTCTCGCTTCTGGCGGGGCTCACCGTAGGCAGTGAGGGCGCGAACGCCCTGACCCTTTCGAGCCAGCGAACTTGCCCGGCCCTCAGCGGAGGCTCCGCAACCAGCCCTCTGCGAGCCACCTTCTACGTGACGCAGTCGGGCTGCACGACGACCGACCCCGGCACCTCCCTCGTCTTCAGGGTCGCGATCGACGACGACGCCCGCACCGCGACGTTCACTGGCAAGACGATCGCGAACTTCTCCGGAACCTGCGCGGGAAATACGTCCCCGAACACGAGCACGCTGAAGTACAGCTACACGACCGCCGTCTGCACGGACACCGTGACGCTGGCGGATGGGTCCATCTTCCGGATGACGCGCAACCCGACGGCCGCGCTCAACGGCTATACGAGCTCGATCGCCGCGACCGCGCAGACGGCCCTGACGCTTCCGACCGTGACCGGGATGACGCCCAATCCGGCGCAGGCCGGCAAGCCGCTCACGATCACCGGATCGGGCTTCGTCGATCTCACCAGTCTCGTCATGAAGGTGGCGGGCTACCCGGACACGGTCATCCCCATCCCCGCCACTTATACGGAAACGTCGCTCGCCGTCACCGCGCCGATGTTGATCACCACTTCGGGCGCGCCCTACCACGGAACTCCGTTGCTGCAGGTCGTCGGTCCCGGTGGCACGAATAACGTCAGATTCGATCTGATCGCCCCCCCGGGGCCGCCGACCGACGTTCTCGCGGCGGCCGGCAAAGGGAAGGCGACGGCCACCTTCACGGCCCCGGTCTCGACGGGCGGCTCCCCCATCACCGGCTATATCGTCACGGCCAATCCCGGTGGCATTACCGCCACGGGCACGGCCTCGCCGATCGTCGTCAACGGGCTTGCGCCGGGCACGGCCTACACGCTCAGCGTCGCCGCGCGCAACGCGGTGGGCACGGGACCGGCCACCACCTCCGACACGGTGATTCCGCAGGCGCCCGACGGCTACCTGACGGCCCTCACGGTCAAGTCGGGAGCCACGACGGTGGCGCTGTCCCCGACATTCACGCCAGGCCTGATCGGCTACACCGCGCTGGTCGGGAGCACGGTCGGCAGCATCACGGTGTCGCCGACCGTCAACACGACCTCGGCGACGATCACCGTCGGCAGGCAGGGCGAGACGGCGACGACCGTCGCCTCGGGGGCGACGTCCCCGAGCATTCCACTCGATTTCGGCCAGACCGTCATCAACATCACCGTGAAGATCGCCGGCACGACGACCCAGGTCACGACGATCACGGTGACGCGGCCCAACACGAACGTGTCCTCGCTCTCCGACCTGGCGGTCGATCTCGGCGTGACGTCGCCGAGCTTCGCGAGCGGCGTCCTGAGCTATGCCGTCACGGTTCCGAACGCGACGACCAGCCTCAAGGTCACCCCGCGGCTCACCGACCCCAGCGGGACCGTCAAGGTGAACGGCGTGGCGGCCATTTCGGGCGCGGCCTCAACCGTCGCCTTCGCCGGCAACACCATGACCATCCCGGTCGTCGCCACCGCGGCGGACGGCATTCACCAAACGAGCTATTCCATCAACGTGACGCGCTCGCCGGACGACTCCGGGACGCTGACGAACCTCGTGCTCAGTTCAGGAACGCTGACGCCCGCCTTCAACACGGGCGTGCTGAACTATACGGCGACCGTCGCCAACACCGTCGATACGGTGACTCTCACGCCGACCCCGCTCGACCCCACGGCGCAGGTGACCGTGGCCGGCGTGGCGGTGGCGGCCGGCGCGGCGTCGCAACCGGTCGCCGTGCCGCTGGGCGGGTCAGTGACGATCCCGGTCGTGGTGACTTCCGCGACCATGACCCTGACCTACTCGGTCAAGGTGAGCCGGCCGCGCTCCACGGTTGCAACCCTGCAGGCGCTCTCCGTCAACGACGGAACGGCGACCTTGGCCATGACGCCCGGCTTCTCCACCGGCACGACGTCCTACAGGGTCGATGTTCCGAACGCGATCACGACCGTCTGGATCTCTCCGACGCTGACGGACGCGACCGCGTCGCTCTCGGTCAACGACGCCGCCGCGGTGTCGGGCGTGGCGTCGGCCGTGTCCGGCCTCAGGGCCGGCCACAACTATATCCCGATCGAGGTGATCGCGCAGGACGGGGTGACCGCCACCACCTACACGGTCGACGTCTATCGCGCGCTGTCCACCGTGGCCACGCTCTCCGACCTGACCGTCGGTACCGGGACGCTGACGCCGGCGTTCGACAGCGCGGGGCTGGCCTACACTGTGAGCGTTTCGAACGCGACGACCTCCATCGCGGTGACGCCGACCGCCACGGATTCGGGCGCGACGCTCCAGATCCGCACGGCCGCGGGCACGGTTTCCGCCACCTCCGGCGCGGCGACGACAGTCAATCTCTCGACGGGCGACAACACCATCAGCGTCATCGTCAAGGCCCAGGACGGCGTGACGACCAAGACCTACGTCATCACCGCGAACCGCGTGAAGTCGTCGGATTCCGCGCTGGCGAACCTGACGCTCGGGGGCGGCGTCGCGCTGAGTCCCGTCTTCGCCTCGGCGACGCTCGACTACACAGCCTCCGTCGCCAACGCTCTCACGTCAGTTACCCTGACGCCGACGGTTCGCGAGTCCCGTGCGCAGATCAAGATCAACGGCGCCGCCGCGACCTCGGGCACGGCCAAGACGATCAGCAACCTGGCGGTCGGGGCCACCACCATCACCATCCAGGTGACCGCCGAGGACGGCGTCAGCGTGACGGACTACACGCTCGTGGTCACGCGCGCCGCGTCCTCCGATGCGACGCTCCGCAGCCTGACGCCGAGCGTCGGCGCGCTGTCGCCGGCTTTCGCCTCGACGACGACCGCCTACACGATGACCGTGTCCAGCCAGACCGCATCGATTTCGCTCACGGCCGTCACCAACGCCACGACGGCGACGCTGACGGTGGCCGGCGCGGCGACCGCGTCGGGCGCGTCATCGGCGCCGATCGCGCTTTCGACGGGCGACAACACCATCGACGTCGTGGTGACCGCCGAGGATGGCGTGACGACGCGCACCTATTCGGTCGTGGTGACCCGGCTCTCGGCCTCCGTCTCGACGCTCTCCAACATCGCGCCGAGCGTGGGCACGCTGACGCCCGCGTTCACGACCGCGAATTCCAACTATACCGTCAACGTCAGCAACGCGACGACGTCCATCGCCCTCACGCCGACCCTGACCGACTCGTCCGCGACAGCGACCGTCAGCCTCGGCGCGCAGTCCGCGACGGTCGCCTCCGGAGCGACGAGCGGGGCCTTCAACCTGGCGGTCGGGGACAACTCGATCACCGTCACCGGCCTGTCCTACGACGGCACGTCGCAGACGGTCTATACGGTGACGGTCAAGCGCGCGCCGTCGACGGTGTCGAGCCTGTCGGCCCTGAGCGTCAGCCAGGGCGCGCTGGCGCCGACCTTCGCCAGCGGCGTGACC
The DNA here is from genome assembly GCF_024294805.1 of Alsobacter ponti. Taxonomy (GTDB): domain Bacteria; phylum Pseudomonadota; class Alphaproteobacteria; order Rhizobiales; family Beijerinckiaceae; genus Alsobacter; species Alsobacter ponti. Next base: position 18,741 of record NZ_JANCLU010000015.1, on the reverse strand, counting down.
GCCTATGCGGTCTCGGTGGCGAACGGCGTCACTTCGCTCACCGTGACGCCGACGGTGACGGACGCCACGGCGACGGTCGCCGTCAACGGCGTGGCGGTGGCGTCCGGCGCGGCGTCCCAGGCGATCGCCCTCAACGGCGGACAGAACACCGTTCGCGTCGTGGTGACTGCGCAGGACGGCGCGACGACGACGACCTACACCGTCACCGTGACACGGGCGCCGTCCGCCGCCGCCACGCTGCAGGGCCTGTCGTTGAGCGCGGGCGGGCTCTCGCCCGCCTTCGCCGCCGGAACAACCGCCTATACCGCGAACGCCGACAACCAGACGTCGTCGACGACCGTGATCGCCACGGTGGCGGACGCCACCGCGACGGTGAAGATCAACAACACGGCCGCGACCTCCGGCATCGCGTTCGGACCGGTCGCGCTCGCCACCGGCTCGAACACCATCAATGTCGAGGTCACCGCGCAAGACGGGGTCACGAAGACGCTCTATGTCGTCACCGTCAACCGGGCCAAGTCCAGCGTCGCCACGCTGGCCGGTCTGACGTCGAGCCAGGGAACCTGGACCCCCCCCTTCGCCACGGGAACCCTGAGCTACGCGGTCGCGGTCGCCAACTCCGTCGACTCGGTCACGCTCACGCCGACGGTGACGGAGGCGAACGCGACGGTGACGGTCGGGAAGCAGGGCGGACCCGCCAGCGCGGTAACCTCCGGAGCCGCTTCAGCGGCGATCGGGCTCGATGTGGGGGCCAACGCCATCGACGTCGTGGTGACGGCGCAGGACGGCGTGACGAAGGTAACCTACACCGTCACCTTCAACCGGGCGGGCTCCAGCGACGCCACGCTCTCGGACCTGAAGCTCGACGGGACGACGCTTCCGGGCTTTTCCGGCGCAGGCTACACGTATAGCGCGAACGTGACCAACGCGACGACTTCCGTGAAGCTGACTCCGGTGGTTCATGAAGGTCACGCCACGGTGACGATCGGCAAGCGGGGCGGGACGGCCGCCGCGGTGCCGTCCGGGAGCGTGTCCGCCGCCATCGCCCTCGACACGGGCGCCAACGACATCGACGTGATCGTCACCGCTCAGGACGGCGTAACCACCGCGACCTATACCGTCACCGTCAATCGCGCGTTGTCGAACGTCTCGACCCTGTCCGGCCTGACGACGAACCAGGGCACGTGGGATCGCGCTTTCGACAACGCGGTCACGGCCTATACGGTCACCGTTTCGAACGACGTCACGTCGATCCAGTTGACGCCCACCCTGACCGACCCGGCGGCGTCCGCCACCGCCTCGCTCGGCGGCTCTTCGCTGGCCGTCACGTCGGGATCGCCGGTGGGGCCGTTCACGCTCGCCGTGGGCGACAACGCCATCACTGTCGTGGTGCGGGCGCAGGACGGCTCGACGACGACCACCTACACGGTCACCGTCAAGCGCGGGCAGTCGTCCGTGTCGACCCTGGCGTCGCTGGCGCTGTCCTCGGGATCGCTGTCGCCGGCCTTCGACAGCGCCACGACCGCCTACGCGGTGACGGTGACGAACGATACGGCGTCCATCAACCTCACCCCGGTGGCGACCGACGCCGGCGCCACCGTGGCCGTCACCGCGAACGGAGCGGCGGTGACGCTCGCGGCCGGGGTCGCATCGGCGCCGCTCAACGTCGGCACGAATTCCGTGGTCGTCGAGGTGACGGCGGCGGACGGCGTGTCCCGCACGTCGTACCGCCTCACGGTGACGCGCCAGCCGTCGCCCAACGCGACGCTATCGGCGCTCGCGGTGAGCAGCGGCACGCTGACGCCGGCCTTCGCCACCGACACCACCGCCTACGACGTGGCGGTGGCCAATTCAGTCACGTCCATCACGCTGACGCCGAGCGTGACGGCGGCGGGAGCGACCGTGCTGGTCAAGGGCGTCGCAACGGCGTCGGGCTCGGCCTCCGCCGCCATTCCTCTCGCGGTCGGCCAGAACGCCATCCCGGTGGTGGTCACCGCGCCCGACCTGGCGACCACGACCACCTACACGATTGTCGTGACACGCGCGGCGTCGAGCCTGTCCAGCCTCGCGGGGCTCGGCCTGAGCGCTGGCACGCTGACGCCCACATTCTCCAGCGCTGTCCTGCGTTACACGGCGACGGTTCCGAATGCGACGGCGTCGGTCGCCGTGACGCCGACGGCGGCGGACGCCGCCGCCAGCATCTCGGTCAACAGCGTGGCGGTGGCGTCGGGCGTCGCCTCGGCCGATATCCCGCTCGCGCTGGGCGACAACACGATCACGGTGGTCGTGACGGCGCAGGACCAGTCCTCGACGACGTACACCGTCGTGGTAACACGGTCCGGCTCCGCCAACGCCGACCTCGCCAGCCTCGCGCCGAGCGCCGGCGCGCTGTCGCCGGTCTTCTCGGCGGCGGTCACGAGCTATTCGGTCGCCGTCTCCAGCACGACGACCTCAATCAGCTTCACGCCGACCGTGGCGGACGCGACGGCCACCGCGAAGGTCAACGGCGTGACTGTGGCCTCCGGGCAGGCCTCCGCGCCCATCCAGCTCGTCGTGGGGGCGAACTCGGTGTCCGTCGTCGTGACGGCGCAGAACGGCTCCACCAAGACGTACCTGGTGGTGGTGACCCGCGCCGGCGCGACGGTCTCGTCGCTGTCCGCGCTGACGCTCGGCGTGGGAACGCTGACGCCGACCTTCGCGAGCGGCACGACGAGCTACACGGCGACCGTCCCCAACGGTACGGCGACCATCACCTTCACGCCGACGCTCGGCGACCCCACCGCGACCGTGAAGGTGAACGGCGTGTCGGTCGCGGCCGGAGCGTCGGTGCAGGTGGCGCTGAACACTGGCCCGAACACCATCACACTGCTCGTGACGGCGCAGGACGGCGTCACCACGACGACCTATACGGTGGTGGTGACCCGCGAGCGCTTCACGCCGGCGGTGGCGCTCACCGTCTCCTCGACGACGCCGTTCCAGGGGACCGACGTGACGCTGACGGCGACGTTGACCAACGGCTCGTCGCCCACCGGCGCGGTGACGTTCAAGGACGGCGCGACGGTGCTTGGCGCGTCCCAGGTCTCGGGCGGCAAGGCGATCCTCGTCACCCATGCGCTTGGCCTGGGCACGCACAGTCTGACCGCCGCCTATGCGGGAGACGCGAACAACCAGCCGGCCACGTCCCCCCCGGTGACGGTCACTGTCGGCGCCCGTCCGAACCCGACGAGCGACCCCTCGGTGCGCGCCACCGTGGCCGCGCAGGTGAGCTCCGCCGTGAGGTTCGGGCAGCAGCAACTCGACCTGGGCTTGCGACGGCTGGAGCGGCTGCACGAAGACGAGCCTGCGCCGGAAGAGCGGACCCGGCAATCGGTCTTCGCCACCCCCGCGTCGGCTTACGTCCCGCCGTCGCCGGAAGCCGCCGCCTGGGCGCCCTACGGCTACACCAATGGGCTCGCCGGCAAGGCCTCGGCATTCGGTCGCAACGGCTTCGGCCTCGGCCGCGCCTCGTCCGGCGCGCAGGCCTTCGCTTATCTCGAACCGCACGCCTTCCCGGAACTCGGACTGGAGGATGAGGAGGGCTTTTCGCGCTATGGCCGCAGCGGCCGCGTGGCCGGAGACGACGTGCAGCGAGCCCTCCAGCAGCTCTCGTCCGCCTTGCCGGCGGCGTTCGAGGCGCTGAACCGCAGCGGCACGCTGCCCTTCCAGGTGTGGGCGTCGGGCACGATCGGCTTCGGCAAGCTGAAGGCGGACGGGCGCTACGACGACAAGTTCACCGGTTCGGCCCTCGCGATCGGCCTGGACGGCCGCATCGCGGACGGGCTCAAGGCCGGCCTGGCGCTCGGCGCGGCGTTCGACCGCACCGACATCGGCTCGAACGGCTCCAGCAGCACGGGAACCGCGGCGAACGTCTCGGTCTACGCGAGCTGGCGGGTCGTGCCGCGCACCTTCCTGGACGTCACGGTCGGCGTCGGGGCGCTCTCCTTCGACTCCACTCGCGTCTCCAACACCAGCGGAGTGACGCTCACCGGCACGCGCGGCGGCGTCAATCTCTTCGGCTCGGTGGGGCTGACCCACGACCTGAACAACGGGCCGTGGAAGATGTCGCTCTACGGCCGCTTCGACGGCGTGTCGACCTCGCTGGGCGGCTACACCGAGAGGGGTCCTGCGGGCTGGACGCTGAGCTACGACCCCCTGACGACCACGACGGTGTCGGGCGTGCTGGGCGCGCGCTTGGGCTACGCCTTCCAAACCGAATGGGGCCAGGTGACGCCGATGGCGCGCCTGGACTACCGGCACAACTTCGCCGGCGGCTACGTGCAGGGGCTGAACTACTCGGATCTGGTCGGCGTCAGCCCAGGCTTCGTGATCCGCGGCGACAGCCAGTCGCAGGACACGGTGTCAGGGGGACTCAGCCTGCGGATCGAGACGCGCTGGTTCTGGGACATGGAGCTCGAATATCTGCTCACCGCCTCGCCGGAGCGCGTCGAAAGCCAGAGCGTCTTCGCCCATCTGCGCTACCGGTTCTGAGGCGGCGACGCCGCCCGGAAGGCGAGCCGGGCGGCGTCAGTTCTCAGGACGGCACTCGCGGATCGTTCCGTCGAAGGCCCGATAGGTGCCCGTCTGGGGGTTGTAGGAACGGTACCCCGTGCAGCCGCGCGAGCCGCTCGCCTGTCGAGGGGCCGCGGTGGCGCCAGTCGCCGGGGTCGCGGGGGCGGGCGTCAAGAGAGGCGGACTGGGATCGACGATGATCGGCGCGACGCCCAGAGGGGAGGTCAGCACGACCGGCGCTTCGGCGGGCGGCGTGTCCTGGGCCGGCTCGGCGGCGTTCGCCGGCGGGGCTGGCGCCGGACGCGGCATCGCCTCGCGGACGGTCAGCGTCGGGCCGATCTTGCCGCCGGAAGGCGCGTCGGCGACGGGCGAGCGGTCGACGGCGACCGCCGCATAGAGCAGCCCGCCGGCGATCACGGCCAGCCCGAGGATGATCGCCAGCAATCCCCCGATCACCGGAAAAGCAGCGGACGTCGCCCTGGCTCGTTTCGTGCTCACCTGCCGCAATCCCATCCTGCGATACCGTCGCGCCAACCATTCCGAGGCGTCTCGCTCAGGAACGCCCCGAGCCGCCAAAAGTGCCGGACCGGACCGCTCAGGGGGCCGGCCGCGCGCCCGCCGCCGACAACTGGGCCGCCAGCCGCGCGACCCCCGGATCGTCCGGGACCAGGACTCTTAGTCGCTGCGCCAGAGGGGCGGCCCGTGCGAGATCGCGAGCCTTCAGGGCGTTCTGAAGCAGCAGCGCGGTCACTTCCGCATCGGACGGATTGCTCTGCAAGGCCTTCTCCAGCACGCGCCCCGCCTCGTCGGCCCGGCCGACGGAGGCCAGCGCGACCGCGTAGACATAGGCGTAGCGGCTCTGCCCGGGATCGCGTTCCGCCGCCAGCCGCAACTGCTCGAGGGCCTCGGCTTGCCGCCGGGCGCGCACCAAAGCGAGGCCGAGCGCGTGTCTCGGCGCGGCGGCGGTCGGGTCCATGGCGATCGTCTGCCGCAGCAGGATCTCGGCATCGGACTCGCGGCCGAGCGACCGGTAGAAATCCGCCAGGTCGACGCGGACCGGGACGGAGAACCCCAGCTTCAGCGCCGCGAGATACTCCCGCTCGGCCTCGGCCGTGCGCCCGCGCTGCGCGAGAAAGCGCGCCAGATTGGCGCGATGCTCCGGCCGGTCGGCATTGAAGCGTTCCCCCGCCTCGTACTCCGCCGCCGCCGCCTCGAAGGCCTGGCGCTCCGCCGGGCTCGCGCCCGGGGGCGGACCTTCGGCGAGCGTCACGGCCGCCTGCATGCGGACGGACCGCACCGGATCGCCGAGCAGCCCGGCGGCGCGCCGCCAGCGTTGGTCGGGCGGAAGCCCGGCCAGTCCGCCGAGCGCCGCGATACGGATCATCGGGTCTGGGTCCGCCAGATTGGCCGACATCGCTCCGTCGACCGCGGCGGCGGGCCGCTCGCGCAGGAAGAGGAGGGCCGTGGCGCGCGCCAGCGCGGGCGTCGCCTTGTCGGCGGAAACGGCGAGCAGAAGGTCCCGCGCGCGCGGATCGCCCGTCCTCGCCGCGTGGAACGCCGGCGCGTAGGTTTGCGCGCCCTTGCGGACCGGGCCGTGCCAGGCTTCCACCGCCGAAGCCGCCCAGGCGGCCGGCTTGTCGCGATGGCAGTCGTTGCAGGCGTTCGGCGTGCCCAGGGACACGGTGAGGTCGGGCCGGGGAACGCGGAACGAGTGGTCATGACGCCGGTCCACGACCATGTAGGTCCGCGCCGGCATGTGGCAGGACACGCAATCCGGCTGGCCGGGGCCTTGCGCGTGGCCGGTATGGCGAACCGAGGCGAACACCTCGGCGCTGTGGCATTGGCCGCAGACCTGCGCGCCGTCGGCCTTCAGCCTGGCCGAATGCGGGTCGTGGCAGTCGCCGCAGGTCACGCCCCGGGCGTGCATGCGGCTCTGCTGGAAGGATGCGAGATTGAACACCTCGTCCTTCATCTGCCCGTCATCCTCGAACAGGTCGGGCGTCAGGAAGACCGTCCGGTAGAAGTCGGCGAGCGGACTGCCGGGACGCCAGCCTTCGGCGAACTGACCGCGCCGCGAATGGCAAGTGCCGCACGTGTCGACCTCGTCGCCGACGCGCCGCGCGACGCCGTGGGCGGGGCTGCCGGTCGCCGGGTCGGGCGTCCAGTCCGCGGCCGGGCGCGGCGTGGCGGCCGACGCGAACCCTTTGCGCGGAGCGCCGGGCTCGCGGCCGCCTTCGGCCCATTTCACATGTCCCTCGCCAGGTCCGTGACAGGCCTCGCACCCGACGCTGACCTCGGCGAACCGCGTTTCGAAGCGGTTGTCGGAGGGCTTGTAGCCCTTGCTCACCGCCGTCGAGTGGCAGTCGGCGCACATGAAGTTCCAGTTCTGCTGGAGCCCGGTCCAGTGCAGCACGTCGCCCGGCGGGATCGCCTCGCCGGGGTAGAGGTGGAACCAGCGCTGGCCGCCCTCGGCGCGGGTCCGCGTGTCCCAGGCGTAAGGCAGCGCCTGGAGTCGCCCGTCCGGGAACTCCGTCAGATATTGCTGCAGCGGCGCGACCCCGAAGGTGTACGCCACGCGGAACCTGGCCGTCTTTCCGTCGCGCCCTTCCGTTTCCACGACATAGTCGTCCCCCTCGCGCAGGAAGCGCGCCTTCGACCCAAAATGCTCGGCGGCGACGTCGCTGAAATCGCCGAGCACGGCTTCCGGCGTGGCGGGCTGCATCGCGGCGGCGTGCTGCGAGGCGCGCCACGCGGCGGCCTGGGCCTCGTGGCACGACGCGCAGGCTTGCGATCCGACAAAGCCCTGCGGCGCGGAGGGCGCCAGTTCGCCCACCTTCACGGCGGGGGCGGGCGCTTGACCGTGCACCAGGCCGACGCCGAACACCGCGGCGACGCACAGCAACGCCCACAACGCGACCCGAAGCGGGGAGAAGGATGCGGCGCTCATCGCAGACAGCTCGGGCCCAGAATGGGCGACCGCCGCCGCTCCCGGCGGGAGAACGGTCCACGCCTCGACGTGGGGTCGCGTGAAGCTTTATTGATTAAGGTCAACACTTGATCTGGATTACAGCGCGCGAGCAGGCGCCGCAACCGGGATGAAGGTCGCACTCAGCAGGATGTGACTTCGCAAAGCTTCACTGTCGTCCGGCGCAAGCCTCGGCCGGCGTCGATGATCCGAAGGCGACGGCGTTTCCGCTCTGCCTCAGGTGCCGCAGAACGTCCTGTAGTCGCTGCGGTCCTCCGCGGGGGGCTGCGCCAGCGGCGAAGCGTCGGCGCTTTCGGCGTAGGGATCGGCCAGCACGCGCGCCATCTCCTCGAAGGGTGCGTAGTCGTCGCGCTCGATGGCAGCGGAGAGGGCGGCCTCGACCCGGTGGTTGCGGGGGATGACGGCCGGGCTGGCGCGCAGCATGGCCGCCCGCCTTGTCTCCGCCGGCGCGTCCTCGGCCGCGAGGCGGTCCCGCCAGACGGCGAGCCATTCGTCGAGGGCGGCCTGCTCGCTTCCGAAGAGCCCGCGCAGGCCCGCCTCGTGCTGTGGTCCAAGAGCCGCGTCCGCAAGGCGGCGGAAGGTCAGCGTGAAGTCGGCGCGCGCCGCGGCCATGGCCGAGAACAGCGCCTGGGCGAGGTCGATGTCGTCGGGCTGCTCGCGCAGCAGCCCGAGCTTGCGGCGCAGGCCGCCGAGATAGCCCTCGTTGAACGCGTCGGCGAACGCGCCGAGCGCCTCCTGCGCCTGCGCCACGGCGGCCTCCTCGTTGGGATCGAGCAGGGGAAGCAGGCACTCGGCCAGCCGCGCCAGGTTCCATTGCGCGATGCCCGGCTGGTTGGCGTAGGCGTAGCGGCCGAACTGGTCGATGGAGCTGAACACGGTGCGCGGATCGTAGGCGTCCATGAAGGCGCAGGGGCCGTAGTCGATCGTCTCCCCCGCCACCGACATGTTGTCGGTGTTCATGACGCCGTGGATGAAGCCGACCAGCAGCCATTGCGCCACCAGCCGGCCCTGCCGCGCGGCGACGCCCTCCAGCAGGGCGCGATACGGAGACGCCGCCTGCGCCGCATCGGGATAGTGCCGCGCGATCGCATGGTCGGCGAGCTGCCGCAGCGCGTCGACCCGCCCGCGCGCGGCGAAGAACTGGAACGTCCCCACGCGAATATGGCTCGACGCGACGCGCGTCAGCACCGCGCCGGGGAGGGCGGTTTCGCGGTAGACCTGCTCGCCGGTGGTGGCGGCGGCCAGCGCCCGCGTGGTCGGAATACCGAGCGCGTGCATGGCCTCGCTCACCAGATATTCCCGCAGCACCGGCCCCAGCGCCGCGCGTCCGTCCCCGTTACGCGAGTAGGGCGTCGGCCCCGATCCCTTGAGCTGGATGTCGCGGCGCTCGCCGGCGCGGTCGACGACCTCGCCGAGCAGGATGGCGCGCCCGTCGCCGAGTTGCGGCACGAAATGCCCGAACTGGTGGCCGGCATAGGCCATGGCCAGCGGCTCGGCCACTTCGGGGATGCGCTTGCCGGCCAGGATCTCCGCGCCCTCGGGCGTGTCGAGCGCGTCCGGGTCCAGCCCGAGCTCGATGGCGAGCGCCCGGTTCAGCTGCACGAGACGGGGGCTTTGCGTGGGCGTCGGCTCGACGCGCGCGAAAAAGCCGGCGGGCATGCGCGCGTAGAGATTGTCGAACGGAAACTGGATCGTCATCGGCCTCACTCTCGACGCCGTGTCGGCCGAAGCCAATGGCCGGGCCGGCGGCCGGTTCCCGCTGAATGTGGGCCGCGACCGGCTATGGCGCAACCAGCCATGCCGCCACGGGGTAGGTGAAGGCCGCGAGCACCGTCGAGACGAGCACGGCCGCGGCCACGGTTTCGCTGCCGGTCTCGTAGCGGTCGGCGATGATGAAGGCGTTCGCGGCGACCGGCACGGCGGCGTAGAGGACGCCGGCGGCCACCCAGAAGGGCTCCAGCCGCAGCACGAGCGCCAGCACCGCCCAGATCGCCAGCGGGTGCACCACCAGCTTCGCCACGGCCAGCGGAGCGACGCGCAGGAAGCCGCCCTTGCGCATCCAGCCGTGCAGCGCCAGCCCAAGCGCGAAGACCCCGGTCGGCGCCGCCGCGCCGCCGACGAAGACGAGGAACCTGTCGACCGGCGCCGGCAGCGGCCAGCCGGACAGCGAGATGGCCAGCCCGGCGAGGATCGACAGCATGAACGGGTTGACGAGCGTGCCGCGCACCAGGCGCAGCGCCACGAGCCCCGGCGATCCCGAGCCCCGGCCCGCCTCGATGAGGCCGATGCAGAGCGGCACGATAACGGCAGTGTCGCAGACCAGGCCGATGGCGATAGGTCCCGCCGCGCCGTCGCCCAGAAAGGCGAGCATCAGCGGGATGCCGAGGAAGGCGAAGTTGCCGCCCACCAGCGTCTGCCCGCGCGACACGGCGGGGCCGAAGTCGTGACCCGCGCGCCGCCAGAACAGAATGGCGAGGCCGAGCAGGGCGACGGAGGTCGCCACCACGCCGAGGAAGAAGGGCGGGTTCCACAACTCGCCGAGCGGCTGACGCGCCATCACCCGCACCACCATGGCCGGGGTGGCGACGACGAAGGCGAAGGTGTTGAGGATCGACACGGCCTCGCTGCCGAACAGCCGGAAGCGGCCGGCCAGCCACCCGAGCGCGATCGCCGCGAAGAAGGGCGAACTGGTCGCCAGGAAGAGCAGCATCCGTCAGGGCCTTTATGCGCGGGCCGGACCATCGCCGGATGCCCCACCCGCCGCGTCGTCCGTCACGCAGGCGATGAGGTGGAAAAACGATCCGCTGACGAGCCCACGCCGGCTGCCGCTCGGCGCGGGGGCCGAGCCGTAGGCGTCGCGCGCCATCGCGAACGGCGCATCGCCCCCGGCGTCGACGATGCTGGAATAGTGGAACTCGTGTCCGCGCAGCCGGGCGCCGGCGGGCCCGAGGCAGGAGGCCTCGATCAGCTCCACGTCACGATAGCCCAGGTTCATGCGGCGCTTGGCGAAGCTGGTGGAGAGCCCCAGCAGGCCGGCCATCTCATGCGCTGCGCCGTTCGCGTCCGTCAGGGTGCGGCCGAGCGTCATGTAGCCCCCGCATTCGCCGTGGACGGGCCGCGTCCCCGCGAATTCGCGCAGCCCCTCGAGGAAGCGCCGCGCCGAGGCGATTCGGCCGGCATGCAGCTCCGGATACCCTCCCGGGAGCCAGCAGATGTCGCAGGACGGGTCGGGCGCTTCGTCGGCGAGCGGCGAGAACGGCACGATCTCAGCGCCCCGCGCGCGCCAGCCGGCGACGATATGCGGGTACACGAACGAGAACGCCTCATCGCGCGCCAGCGCGATGCGCTGGCCGGGCGGCGGCGGCGCGGATTCCGTCGAGGGAAGCGCGTGCGGCGTGAACGGCGCGGCCGCCGCCATGATGGCGTCGAGGTCGAGATGCGCTTCGACGAGGTCCGCCATGGCGTCGAGCAGCGCGTCGAGCCCGCTCGTTTCGCTGGCCTGGACGAGGCCGAGGTGACGCTCGGGAAGCCGCACCGCGTCGCTGCGCGGAATGGCGCCGAAGATGCGATGTCCGAGGGCTTCGATGGCGCCCGTCACGAGCCGTGTGTGCCGCTCGCTTCCGGACCGGTTGACGACCACCCCCGCGAGGCGGATGCGAGGGTCGTAGGTCGCGCAGCCGTGGACCACGGCCGCCGCCGACTGCGACTGGCCGGCGACGTCGACGACCAGAACGACGGGCCACCCCGTCGCGGCCGCGACATCGGCCGTCGAGCCGGAGCGTCCGGCCGGAGCCGGCACCCCGTCGAACAGGCCCATGGAGCCTTCGCACAGCACGAGGTCGGCGGAGGAGGCGGCCTGGGCCGCCAGGCCGGCGAGGAAGTCCGGCGGCATGGCCCAGCTGTCCAGGTTCAGGCTTTCGCGTCCGCACGCGACGGCGTGGAAGGCGGGGTCGATGTAGTCGGGGCCGTTCTTCGCGCCCGCCACGGACACGCCGCGGCGCGACAATGCGCGCAGCAGGCCCAGCATCACCGTCGTCTTGCCGCTCGACGAGCGCGGCGCGGAGATCACGAGGCCGTGGGTGCTGGGGATCATGCGGACGCTCCGGGGGAAGTCTCGGGGGCGGGGGCGACGCTTTGCCCGGCCGCGCAGGCGCGATAGGAATGCGGACGATGAGCGAAGACCTTCCCGATCCGGGCCTGCCCGATCGCCCCTTGCGCCATGGCTGGACGACTGGGAGTTGCGCGACCGCGGCGGCGCGCGCCGCCTTCGAGGCGCTGTGCACCGGGATGTTTCCGGACCCGGTCGCGATCAGGCTGCCGGGCGGCCAGCGTCCATCCTTCGCCCTGGCCCTGACCGAGATCGGCGAGGGCTTCGCCCGCGCCGGCGTCGTGAAGGACGCCGGCGACGACCCGGACGTGACGCACGGCGCGCTGGTCGTCGCCACGCTGCGCCGCGCCGCCCGGGGGGCGGGCGTGGTGTTCCGCGCCGGGCCGGGCGTCGGCGTCGTCACCCGTCCCGGCCTGCCGATCCCGCCCGGCGAGCCCGCCATCAACCCGGTTCCCCGCGCGATGATGCGCGAGGCGATCGGCGAGGCCGCGGCCGCGCTGGGCGACGCCGCGGACGTGGTCGTCGAAATCTCCATTCCCGGCGGCGAGGACCTCGCCCGGCAGACGCTCAATGGCCGGCTCGGCATCGTCGGCGGGCTGTCCATCCTGGGCACGACCGGCATCGTGACGCCATTCTCCTGCGCCGCGTGGATCCACACCATCCATCGCGGCGTCGATGTCGCCAGGGCCATGGGGCTGCGGCATGTGGCCGGCGCGACGGGGTCGACCTCCGAAGCCGCCGTTCAGCTTCTGCACGGCCTCGACGAGCCCGCGCTGATCGACATGGGCGACTTCGCCGGTGGAATGCTCAAATATCTGCGCCGCCATCCCGTCCCGAAGGTCACGGTGGCCGGCGGCTTCGCCAAGATGACGAAGCTCGGCCAGGGCTTGCTCGACCTGCACTCGCGCAGGGGCTCCGTCGATCTCGCCTGGCTCGCCGACAAGGTGCGCGAGGCGGGCGGCGACGAGGCGCTGGCGCGCGCCATGCTGGCGGCGAACGGGGCCAACGACGTGCTGCGCCAGGCGCGCGACGCCGGGCTCGATCTTCCGGCGCTGGTGGCCGAGGCGGCGTGGCGCACCGCCGCCCGGGCGCTCGCGGGGGCCGGCAGCGAACTCGAGATCGTCGTCGTCGACCGGCAGGGAGTCGTCGCCGCCCGCACGCCGTTCAAGCCGATCTAGCCGCGTCATTCCGGGCCGCCCCGCCAGCCGGGCGTACGGAAGCGGCGGGCGTAGTCCGCGTCGTAAAGCGCGCTGGGCCGGAAATCCTCGCTGCCGAGCACCGGCCCGACCAGGATGAGGGCGGTGCGCTCCATCGGGCTCCTGGCCGCCTCGGCTTCGATGGTCCCCAGCGTCGCCTTGATCACGCGCTCGTCCGGCCACGAGGCGCGGTAGACGATGGCGACCGGGCACTCCGCCCCATAGTGCGGCGTCAGCTCGGCGACGACGCGGGCCAGCGCGTGGATCGAGAGATGGATGGCGAGCGTGGCCCCGGTCGCCGCGAAGGCGGGCAAGGTCTCGCGCGGCGGCATGGACGAGGCGCGCCCGGAGGTGCGGGTGAGGATGAGCGACTGGCCCACTTCGGGCAGCGTCAGCTCGCGCCCCAGCGCGGCCGCGGCCGCCGCGAAGGCCGGCACGCCGGGCGTGATGGTGTAGGGAATGCCCCGCTCGCGCAGCAGCCTCAGCTGCTCGCCCATGGCGCTCCACACCGAGAGGTCGCCCGAATGCAGGCGCGCCACGTCGTGGCCGGCCGCGAAGGCGCGTTCGAACTCTTCCGCCAGGACCTCCAGCGAGAGGGCGGCGGTATCGACGATGCGCGCGCCGGGCGGGCAATAGGCGAGGATGTCGCGGGGCACCAGCGAACCCGCGTACAGGCACACCGGGCAGCGGGCCACGAGATCGCGGCCGCGCACCGTGATGAGGTCCGGCGCGCCGGGGCCGGCGCCGATGAAGTGGACGGTCATGACGAGGATCCCGAGCGCGCCACGGCGCAGGTCGCGCCGCCTTCGCTGAGGCGCGGCACGACGAGGGTGGAGGAGGGGCCGGCGCCCGCGAGCGCGGCGGTTTCGGCCATCGACGGCACGCCGAAAAGCGCGACGACGCGCTCCGATCTCGTCTCCGCGCGCGGCGACGCGGCCTGCAAGGCGGCCCGGGGCAGGAAGGCGAGCGGCAGGCGGAGCGCCATCGCCGCCTCGCGAATGCCGGGCTCGGTCTGCTTGTCGACGCTCGTGAACAGCGCGGCGGGGCCGCCTCCGGCGCGCTCCAGCGCGATGCGCACGAGGCCGGCGATGGTCTCAGCCGGACATCCGGCCCGGCACCCGACGCCGATGGCGAGCAGCCGGGTCATTGCGCGCCCTCAGGCTTCTCGACCGACCACTGCGCGACCGGCATGGCCGGCCGCCAGCCGCGAAACCCGCCGACCGCGTCGGCGCGCGCCAGCTGGATCGACACGAGTTCGCCGCCCCAGCGCGCCTGCCGCGCGATCAGGTCGGCCTGCGTCTCGAGCGTGACGGCATTAACGACGAGCCGGCCGCCCGCGCTGAGCGCGCTCCAGGCGGCGTCGATCACCGCCGGGTCCGTGCCGCCGCCGCCGACGAACACGGCGTCCGGGGCGGGAAGCCCGGCCAGCGCCGCCGGGGCCGCGCCTTGCACGATGCGCAAATCCGGCGTTCCGAGCGCGGCCGCGTTGCGGGCGATGCGCGCGGCCCGGTCGGGCCGGGGCTCGACGGCGATGGCGCGGTTGGCGGGATGGCGCAGCATCCACTCGATGCCGACCGAGCCCGAGCCCGCGCCGACGTCCCACAGCAATTCGCCCTGTCGAGGGGCGAGGGCGGAAAGCGTGATGGCGCGGACCTCGCGCTTGGTGATCTGGCCGTCGTGCTCGAACAGGCTGTCGGGAATGCCGGAGGCGAGCGGCAGCACGCGCGCGCCCGGCGCGGCGACGACTTCGAGGCCCACCGTGTTCAGCGGGTCCACCTCGGCGTCGAAACTGTCGGCCGTGGCGTCGAGAATGCGCTCGCGGGGGCCGCCCAGCGCCTCGCAGACGACCAGGCGCGAGCCGCCCAGTCCGCGCTCGCGCAGCAGCGCGGCGAGCCGGCCGGGGGTCGTCTCGTCCCACGACAGCGCGAGGATGCGCGCGCCGGGCTGCAGCAGCGGGACGATACGCTCGAAAGAGCGGCCGTGCAGGGACACCGGCGCGCAGTCCTGCAGCGCCCAGCCGAGCCTCGCGGCGGCCAGCGAGAACGCCGACGGCGCCGGCAGGCACAGCATCTCGGCGGGATCGACATGGCGCATCAGCGTCGCTCCCACCCCGAAGAAGAACGGGTCCCCGGTGGCGAGCACGCACACCGGCCGGCCGCGCCGCGCGAGGATGGCGGGGATCCCGTCGGTCAGCGGCGAGGGCCAGGCCATCCGCTCGCCCGGAAACGACCCGGCGAGCCCCAGGTGGCGCTCGCCGCCAACGACGAGTTCCGCTTGCGAGAGCAGCCGCCGTGCGGCAGGAGTGAGGCCGTCGAGCCCGTCCTCGCCGATGCCGACGAGGGATAGCCAGCGCTGGGGCGCGGACGCCGTCATGCCTCGGCGCTCCGGGGCGCATCGGGGCGGGAGAACGCGAGGAGACGATGCGGGTACTGGTCCTCGGCGGCACCACGGAGGCGACCGCGCTGGCTCGGGCCCTGGCCGGGCGGGTGGAGTTCGCGCCGACCCTGTCGCTCGCCGGCCGCACCGACCGGCCCGCCGCGCAGCCCATCCCGGCTCGGGTCGGCGGCTTCGGGGGCGTGGCGGGACTGGCGGACTATCTGCGGAGCGAGGGGATCGAGGCGGTCGTCGACGCCACGCATCCGTTCGCCGCGCGCATGTCCGAGCACGCCGCCCAGGCCTGCCGCGAGGCCGGCGTGCCCCTGGTCGCCCTCACGAGGCCGCCGTGGACTCCCGGGCCGGGAGACCGCTGGATCGACGTTCCCGACATGGCGGGGGCGGTGGACGCGCTGGGCGAGGTCCCGCGCACCGTTTTCCTCACCGTGGGGCGTCTCTCCCTGCCGGCCTTCGCCGCGCGGCCGGAGCACACCTACGTGGTGCGGACGATCGACGAGCCGGGCGAGGGGCCCCTTCCGCCGCGCGTCCGGCTGATCCGGGCGCGTGGACCCTTCGCCGAGGAGGACGAGGTCGCGCTGATGCGGCGGGAGGGCGTCGACATCGTGGTCAGCAAGAACAGCGGCGGCGAAGCCACCAGCGCCAAGCTCGCCGCCGCGCGCCGGCTCGGCCTGCCGGTGGTGATGGTGCGCCGGCCCCCCCGGCCCGAGACGAAGCAGGCGCATGGGGTCGCCGAGGCGCTCGGCTTCCTGGAGCGTCATCGCCGCGCCCCGTAACTGCGCGGCGTCAGCAGCCAGGGCGGGGCGTTGTCGCGGCGGATGAAGCGGGTTTCGCTCGAGCCGATGAGGACGAGTGTGCTCATGTCGGCGAGCGCCGGGTCGGCGTCGGCGAGGGTGGCGGTGACGATCCTCTCGTCCGGGCGGCCGACGGCGCGGGCGAAGGCGACCGGGGTGTCCGGCGACTTGACCGCGCGGAGCAGGGCGAAGGCGTCGTGGATGCGGCCGGGCCGGGCCTTCGAGGCGGGGTTGTAGAGGGCGATGACGAAGTCGCCCTCGGCGGCGGCGCGCAGGCGGCGCTCGACGATGTCCCACGGTTTCAGGTTGTCGGAGAGCGAGATGGCGCAGAAATCGTGCCCCAGCGGCGCGCCCAGCCGGGCCGCCGCCGCCTGCATCGCCGTGACTCCGGGGACGACGTGAATGTCCAGCGTTCGCAAGGACTTGTCGCCATCCTCCACGGCCTCCAGCACGGCCGCCGCCATGGCGAAGACGCCCGGGTCGCCGCCCGAGACGACGGCGACCAGCCTCCCCTCGGCGGCAAGCGCCAGGGCGTGGCGGGCGCGGTCCAGCTCGACCCGGTTGTCGCTGGCGTGGCGGGTCTGGCCGGGGCGGGCGGGGACGCGATCGAGATAGGGGCCGTAGCCGACGAGGTCGGTCGCCCGGGCCAGTTCGGCGGTCGCTTCCGGGGTCGTCCAGGCCTCCGGGCCGGGGCCCAGGCCGACGATGGCGAGGCGCCCGGTCATGGCCGGCGACCCTGGCCGGGGATCAGGATCATGCTGAAATAGGGGGCGGAATCGTCGATCTTCGCCCGCAATTCCGTGACGAATTCCCCGATCATCGTGCCACGTTCGACATAGAATGCGCGACTTCCGAATCCGGCTTCTTCCACCGCGTCGCGAACCTTCGGAAAATGCGAGCCGAGCTTCATGATGACGGCGGCGTCGGCGTCGCGGAGCCGGCGCACCAGGGCCTCGCGGGGCAGGGTGCCGGGCAGCACGGTCAGCACGTCGTCCCCCCACGTCATCGGCTGGCCGGCGGCCGTCCAGCAACCGGACATGCCGGTCACGCCCGGGCACACGCTGACCGGGTACCGGTCCTTCAGCCGCACGTGCATGTGCATGTAGGAGCCGTAGAAGAGGGGGTCGCCCTCGCACAGCAGGGCGACGTCGCGGCCGGCGTCGAGATGGGCGGCGATCGTCTGCGCCGCTTCCTCGTAGAAGGCGGAGAGCTGGGCGACGTAGGCCGGGTCGTCGAACGGGATCTCGGTCGTCACCGGGTAGGCCATCGGCAGCTCGACGCTCTCGGGGCCGATCCAAGGGTCGGCGATGGCGCGGGCGTGGCCGCGGCGGCCCTTCTTGCAAAAATAGGCGACGACCGGGGCGGAGCGGATCGCCTTCACCGCCTTGACGGTGAGCAGGTCCGGGTCGCCGGGGCCGAGGCCGACGCCCAGCAGCGTGCCGGTGCGTCCGCTCATTCGCGCGCGCTCGCCACGGCGTTGACGGCGGCGACCGTCATGGCGCTGCCGCCTTTTCGGCCGCGCACCACCAGCCACGGAACACGGCCGTCGGCGATCAGCGCCTCCTTCGACTCGGCCGCGCCGACGAAGCCCACCGGCATGCCGATCACGGCCGCCGGCGGCGGTTCGCCCTCGTCCAGCATCTCCAGCAGGCGGAACAGCGCGGTCGGCGCGTTGCCGATGGCGACCACCGCCCCGCCGATCCGGCCGCGCCACAGCTCCATGGCGGCGGCGGTGCGGGTGTTGCCGATGCGGCGGGCGAGCTCGGGCACGCGCGGGTCGTCGAGCGTGCAGACCACCTCGTTTCCGGCGGGCAGGCGGGCGCGAGTGATGCCGTTGGCGACCATCCTGGCGTCGCAAAGGATGGGCGCGCCGGCCTCGAGCGCCGCGCGGGCGGCGCGCACCGCGCCGGGGGCGAAGGCGATGTCGGAAGCGGCCTCGACCATGCCGCAGGCGTGGATGATGCGCACGGCGACCGGCTCCTCCTCCGGCGCGAACCGCGCCAGATCGGATTCGGCGCGGATCATCGCGAAGGAGCGGCGATAGATCTCGGCGCCGTCGCGCACGTAGTCGTAGCGGCTCGGCGGCGCGGTCACGCGCTGGGATGCGGTCACACGCTGGGATTCCTGGGTCAAACTGTCGTCCTCGCGGCCTCGGCCGCTTCCCTGATCGTTTCGGCGAGGCGCTCTGGCGCGACGCCGCGCCGCGCCGGCTCGTCCCGCGCCGTGCCGGCATACACCACGTCGTAGGCTCCGTCGCGCCCCACCAGCGTCACCGGCGACGCGGCCTGGCGGGCGCAGCCCTTGGCGCAGCCGGATACATGCACCGCGACGCCTTCGCGCGCCAGCCCCCGCGCGGCGTCGGCCAGCGCCAGCGCGTCGCGATGGGTGAAGGTGGTCGCGTTGCCGCAGGCGGGCGCGCCGGGGCAGGCGGCGACGGCGAGGCGCGGATCGGAGGGGTCGACGACGAAGCGGTCGGCCCAATCGGCGGCGAGCCGCGCCGCGCGGGCCGCGCCGATCCCCGGCAGCAGCAAGGCGCGCCACGGCGTCAGCCGCAATTCGCCCCGTCCGGAGCGCTCGGCCTCGTCGGCCAGCAGGTCGAGGTCGTCCGCCGTCCAGCGCCCGAACGGGGCCGCCACGCCCAGGGTCGCGCTTCGTATAGCGCAGGTAGCCGGACGTCGCGACGACGGACACGGCGAACATCAGCACGGCGAGCGCCGA
>NZ_JANCLU010000014.1 GCF_024294805.1 Alsobacter ponti | reverse complement strand
CCGGGGTTCCGGGAACGGGCGGACTGGTGTCCGCCCTTTGCGCTATCGCTCCGGGGTTCCGGGAACGGGCGGACTGGCGTCCGCCCTTTGCGCTATCGCTTGGCCCGCACCTACAGATAAAAATCCCTGGCGACGAGTTTCGAGACCGTGTCGAGGTGGATCTGGAAGTCGGCGACGCCGTCATTGTCCACGTCGCCGGACAGCACGTGGTTGGCGAAGCGCAGTTCGGCGGTGGTCTTGTCGCCGGCGGTGAAGGCGGCGGAGCCGACGAAGACGAAGCTGACCGCCTGCAACCCGTCGGCGAGGCTCGCGTCGAAGCCGCGGAAGTCGAAATGGTCGGTGCCGGATCGGAAATCCGTGACCGTGTCGTCGCACCGCACCCCGGACGCCGTGCGGAAATCCGCCAGGGCGTGGAAGTCGAAGCGGTCCGCGCCGCCGCCGCCGACCAGCACATCGGCGCCGCCGTTTCCGTCGAGCGTGTCCGCCCCTCCGTTGCCAGTGAGCGTATTGGCGACGTCGTTGCCGGTGAGGCTGTCGCCCCCGCCGGCCCCGGTCGCGTTCTCGATGACGACGCCGTGGGCGATGGTGAAGCCGCCGGCGATGCCCTTCACCCACGACACGTAGCCGCCCGCCCCCGGGTCGTTCTCCACGAGCGTCGCGGCGCGCAGGTCGATGACGCAGGCTCCCGCAGTGGACGGGGCGCGGATCGTGTCCGTGCCGCCGGTGTCGTACAGGCACCACCAGCCCGTGCCGGCGACATTGGCGCCCGGCAGCACGTAGCTGTCGCCCTGGGCGTGATAGTTGGGGTTGGACCCGTAGAGCGTCTGCATGGCGGCGATGTCGAACGCGCCGGGACCGATCTGGTAGCCCCAGTCCACGCCTTTCGGCGGCTGAGTCTTCCAGCCGTCATTGTAGGTCATGGTGGTGAACACGCCCTGGTTCAGGTCCCAGTCGCCGAGCTTGTTGGCGTTGGTCGCGCCGGGGAAATAGGGCTCGGGCGCGCCGGTCGGCTGGCCGTTGACGAGGTAGTGGCCGCCCTCGTCCCAGGGATGATCGAGGCCGAAGAGATGGCCGATCTCGTGCAGCGCCGTGACATAGCCTTCGCCGCCCGGCAGCAGGCCGGTGGAGGTCCAGCCATAGCCCTGCTGGTTGAACACGGCATAGCCCGGCGTGTAGCCCTGCTCGAACACGCCGTAGTTCGGCCCGTAGTCGTAGGGAAGCTCCGAGAAGGCCATCACCCCCGGCGTGCCGCTCCAGTAGTCCCGCATGTGGGTCTCGTCGGTGACGAGGAACTTGAAGTCGGCGTTCGCGACGTCGGAGGTCTGGGACAGGTTCACATTGGTCGGCGCGATCCAGGCGTGCAGCGCGATGAGCACGGCGGCCTGCTCACCGGTAACGCCGTTCAGGGCCACGACGTCGCCGTTCGGCAGCGTCCAGCTCGTCCCCTGCGGCCCGCGCGACGCACTCCAGGCCGTCGCGGTCAGCGTGTCCTGGCTGCCGGGTTCGGGATCGACGATGTGGTAGTCGCCCGGACCGCCGAACGCGAAGCTGACCGGGGTCGACGCCGTGGTTCCCCAGGGGTTGGTCGGCGTCAGCCAAAGCAGCGAGTCGAGGTAGATATTCCCGGTGGGAGTGGTGTCGGACATGGCGGCCCCGCTCGTTCGACGCGCTTCGGAGGCCATCCGCCTCCGGTCCGGCAATTAGAACGTCCACGCGCAAAAGTTGTCCACTCGACGTTATTCACCTGACCGATTTGTAAGCTTCGCCCGCCGAACGGCGCGCCGCGCACAAAAAAAGCCCCGGCTCGCGCCGGGGCTTCGGTTCGGGGTACGGGCGGTCGGCTCAGTTGTTGCGATTGCCGAACAGCGCCAGCAGGAACTGGAACATGTTGATGAAGTCGAGGTAGAGCGTCAGCGCGCCCATGATCGACGACTTCGCCATCAGTTCGCCGCTGCCGGCCACGTAGTCGTACTGCTCCTTGAGCTTCTGCGTGTCCCACGCGGTCAGGCCGGCGAAGATCAGCACGCCGAGCACGCTGATGCCGAACTGCATCGCCGAGCTCTGCACGAACAGGTTGACGAGGCTGGCGATGATCAGGCCGAACAGGCCCATCACCAGGAACGCGCCCATCGCCGACAGGCTGCGCTTCGTCGTGTAGCCGTACAGCGACAGCGCGCCGAACGCGGCGGCCGTGATGAACAGCACCTGCACGACGCTGGCCGTCGTGTAGACCATGAAGATCGTGCCGAGCGACAGGCCCATCGTCGCCGCGAAGGCGAGGAAGGTCCCGAGCAGGGCGCTCTGGCTCATCCTCTCGAAACGGAACGAGAGGAAGAAGACGAAGCCGAGCGGCGCGAGCATCACGAGCCACTTCAGCGGGCTGACGAACAGCGCGTAGCCGAAGCCCGTCAGGTACATGTTGGCGCCGATGCGCGCCGCCGCGCCGGCGGCGTCGCCGGTCACCGACAGCTTGAACACGCCGAGCGCAACGAGCGCGGAGACCGCCAGCGCCAGGGTCATGTAGTTGTAGATGCCGAGCATGTAGGCGCGCAGGCCTACGTCGTACTCGGCTGTTCCGGCCCGGGCGACGCCTCCGAACGGGGCGGCGGCGTTGCGTTCGTAGTTAGACATTTGAGTCCTCTCGAAGAGCGGATTCGGTTTCCCTCCCACCGGTTTTCCCGGGGTTCGTTCGAATATGAGGGCGGTTTGGGGAAAATCAAGGGCGAACGCAATGGTCCGCTCCAGCGCGCAAGCTTACCGCCGCGGGCCCGTCAAAAAAGCAGGAACTCTGGATTCCGGCACCCCAGTCCAATTTGGCGCAATACTTAAAGATTCCGCAGATAAGGCGCGGGCTTTTGTCCCAGAATACGCCAGGTCCCCACAAGTCCGAGCACGATGGTGACGGCGATGGCGGACACAGCGATCGCCAGCGGGCCGGCGAAATGCCACTCGAATCCAAGCCGCATCACGCGCGTCAGCACCCACCACGCCGCCCCGGCGCCCGCCAGCGCGCCGAACACCGCCGAGGCAAGGCCGAGCAGCCCGTATTCCAGCAGGAAGGCGGCGAGCAGCCGCATCCGCGTCGCGCCGAGCGTCTTCAGCACCACCGCGTCGTAGACGCGCGAGCGATGGCCGGCGGCGAGCGCACCGCCCAGCACCAGCACGGCGGCGACCAGCGCCACCGAGCTGGCGCCGCGGATCGCCACGGCGAGCTGCGCCACCACCTCGTTGATGGCGTCCAGCGCGTCCTTGACGCGCACGGTGGTGACGTTGGGGAACTCGCGCCCCGCCGCCCCCGCCAGCCGGCCCTCGCGCGCCGCGTCCTGCCCTCCGGGGAAGGCCAGCGTCGCGAGGTTGGTGTGCGGCGCGCCGGCGAAGCTGTTCGGCGAGAACACCATGACGAAGTTGATGCCGAGCGTCTGCCACTCCACGCGGCGCAGATTGGCGACCGTCGCGGTGATGTTGCGGCCGAGCACGTTGACGGTGACGGCGTCGCCGATGCCGAGCCCCAGCCCATGCGCCAGCTCGGCGTCGAAGGAGACCAGCGGCTTGCCGGCGTAGTCGGCCGGCCACCACGCGCCCTCGACGACGGTGGAGCCCTCCGGCGGCGTGGCGGAGAAGGTGATGCCGCGGTCGCCCTCCAGAACCCAGGCGGCGTTTTCGGCCGCCTTCACCTCGGCGACCGGTACGCCCTTCAGGGCCGTCACCCGTCCGCGCATCATCGGCACGCGCTCGAGCTTCGCGTCGGGGGCCTCGCGCGCGAGGAAGGCGTCGAAGCGCTGCGCCTCGCCGCTCGGCACGTCGAGGAAGAAGAAGCTCGGCGCGCGCGCCGGGATGGACCGCTCGAGCTGCGAGCGGATGGTCGAGTCGATCAGCGCCAGCGTGACGAGCAGCGTCACGCCCAGGCCCAGCGACAGCACCAGCGAGGGCGTCAGCGCGCCGGGGCGGTGGATGTTGGCCACCGCCATGCGCAGCTCGGTGCGCCGCGGGCGCGGCACGCGCGCGGCGAGCGCCATCAGCGACACCGCGACGAGGCGCAGCAGCACGAAGGAGCCGGCCGTGCCGATGACAGCGGCGAGCGCGATGCGCCTGTCGAAGGAGAGCCACACCGCGCTGCCCGCCAGCGCCGCGACGGCAAGGCCGACCATGATCCGGTAGCGCCAGCGCGGCCCGTGGCTGTCAGGGTCCACCTGGTCACGGAACAGCGCCGAGACGGGCACGTCGTGGGCGCGGCCGAGCGGCCACAGCGCGAAGGAGAGCGCCGTCAGCAGGCCATAGAGCGCGCCCTGCGCCAGCTCGCGCAAATAGACGTGAGGCTCGATCGGGGTGGGCAGCAGCGCGCCGGCGGTCGCGGAGGCGACGTAGGGCAGCGCCGCGCCCACGGCGAGGCCGATGAGCGTGCCGAGCGCGGCCAGCACCATGATCTCGACCAGCGAGATGGCGAAGACGCGCCCGCCCGTCGCCCCCAGGCTCTTGAGCGTCGCCATCGAGGCGCGGCGGCGCTCGACATAGGCGGAGACGGCGTTGGCCACGCCGACGCCGCCGACGACCAGGGCCGCGAGGCCGACCAGCGTCAGGAACTGCGCGAAACGCTCGATATTGCGCTGGAACTGCGGGGCGGCGTTGACGCGCGAGCGCGTTTCGAAGCCGGAATCGGGCAGACCTACCCGCACCGCCTCGATGAAGCGCGCCAGCCCGGCGTCGTCGGCCTCGCCCGGCGGCAGCGTCAGCCGGTAGGTCCAGCGCACCAAACTGCCCGGTGCGAGCAGGCCGGAGGCGCGCAGCGCGTCCTGCGACAGCAGCAGGCGCGGACCGAAGCCGATGCCGGCCACCAGCTTGTCGGGCTCCGACAGCAGCACGGCGCGCAGCTCGACCTCGGCCTCGCCGATCTTCACGCGGTCGCCCGGCTTGAGGTCGAGGCGGGAGAACAGCGTCTGGTCCGCCGCGGCGCCCCAGACGCCGTCGCGCGGCGCGAACAACTGGTCGTTGGACAGGGGCGGCTCCACGGCGAGCGAGCCGATGGCGGGATAGGCGGCGGGATCGACGGCCTTCGGCTCGACCAGCGCGGTGCGCGCGTCGGCCGTGCGCACCATGGAGCGCAGCGTCGCCACGCTGCTCACCTGGCCGCGCGCGCGCAGGAAGGCGAGCTCCTCCGGCGTCGCCTCGCGCTGGAGCAGGCTGGCGGCGACGTCGCCGCCGAGGATCAGCCGGCCCTGCGAGGCCAGCCCGTCGGAGAGCGAACGCGCCACCGAGCCGACGCCGGCGATGGACGCGACGCCGAGCGCGATGCAGGCCAGGAACACGCCGAAGCCCCGGACGCCGCCGCGCAAATTGCGCAGCGCGAAGCGCAGGGTCACGGCCAGCGTCGAGACCGCGTCGGGCGCGGGGGCGGCGGCCCGCGCGCCGCCGGGGGCGATGGTGTCGCTCATGCGCGCCTCACGCCAAAGCCGGCTCGCCCGCCCGCTCGATGCGGCCGGAGCGCAGCGCGATGGTCCGGTCGCAGCGCCGGGCGAGGCTCTGGTCGTGCGTCACCAGCACGAGCGTCGCACCGCGCTCGCGCTTCATGGCGAGCAGCAGATCGACGATCTGCGCGCCGGTCGCCTCGTCGAGATTGCCGGTCGGCTCGTCGGCGACGAGGATGGCGGGGTCGGGGGCGAGCGCGCGCGCCAGCGCGACGCGCTGCTGCTCGCCGCCCGACAACTGGGCCGGATAGTGCGACAGCCGCGCGCCCAGCCCCACAGCCTCCAGTTCGGCGCGGGCGCGGGCGAAGGCGTCCGAAGCGCCGGCGAGCTCCAGCGGCACGGCGACGTTCTCCAGCGCCGTCATGGTCGGAAGCAGGTGGAACGACTGGAAGACGATGCCGATCCGCCGGCCGCGAAAGCGCGCCAGCGCGTCCTCGTCGAGCGGCGCCAGGTCCTCGCCGTCGATCCGCACCGTGCCCGAGTCCGGCCGCTCCAGGCCGGCCATGGTCATCAGCAGCGTCGACTTGCCCGAGCCCGAGGGACCGACGAGGCCGATCGCCTCGCCGCGCTCGACCGCCAGCGACACGCCCTTGAGGATGTGGACGCGGGCCGCGCCGCGCCCGAGGCTCAATTCGACATCGTGAAGTTCGATCGCCTTGACCATCCGGCCTACCGTCCCAATCTCAGCGCCATGCGCGCGACATACCCCACCGGACGGCCCCTCCGTGACGAAGCCCTGGCCTCGGCTGCACCTTCATATGGGGGGCCGCCGGGCTTCATCCAGCCCCGACCTGTCTTCGCCGGCCTCGCCGGCCGCCTTGCCGCCGCGGTGCTTCTTGTCATGAGCTTGTTCTTTTCCGCCGTCCCCGCAACCGCCCAGACCCGTCCCCTGCGTGTCGTCGCGCTCGGCGACAGCCTCACGGCGGGCTATCAGCTTCCGGCCGCCGCCGCCTTCCCGTCGGTGTTGGAGAAGGAGCTGAAGGCCCAGGGCCTGAAGGTGGAGATCGCCAATGCCGGCGTGTCCGGCGACACCGCGGCCCAGGGCCTCGCGCGGCTCGACTGGTCGGTGCCCGACGGCACCGACGCCGTCATCGTGGCGCTCGGCGCCAACGACGCGCTGCGCGGCCTCGACCCCTCCGGCACCCGCTCGGCGCTGGAGCAGATCGTGTCGCGCCTGAAGGCGCGCGGCATCGCCGTGATGCTGGCCGGCATGTACGCCCCGCGGAACCTGGGCGCGGACTACACGCGGGCCTTCGACGCCATCTACCCCGATCTCGCTGGCAAGTACGGCGTGACGCTCTATCCCTTCTTCCTCGACGGCATCGTCGGCGATCCGAAGCTGAACCTCGCCGACCGCGTCCACCCCAACCCGGATGGCGTGCGCGTCATGGTCTCGCGCATCCTGCCGACCGTCGCCGCCTTCCTTACCGGGGTGGCGCGCAAGGACTGAGGCGGGGCCGCCTCTCCACGCCCCTCTTTCATTCGCCGTTGACGCGAACGGGGCTATGTCTGTCGGCATGGCTCACGCACCGATTCGCATCCTCGGCATCGACCCCGGCCTCCGCAACACCGGCTGGGGGCTGATCGAGGCGTTGGGGACGCGGCTGTCCTTCGTGGATTGCGGCACGGTGCACTCGGACGGCGACCTTCACCTCGCCGACCGGCTGCGCCAGCTGCACGAGGGCATCGCGGCGGTGATCCATGCATTGCGGCCCGACGAGGTCGCCATCGAGGAAACCTTCGTCAACAAGGATGCGCGGGCGACGCTGAAGCTCGGCCAGGCGCGCGGCGTCGCCATGCTGGCCCCGGCCCAGGCGGGCCTGCCGGTGGCCGAGTATGCGCCCAACCTCGTCAAGAAGACCATCGTCGGCGCGGGCCATGCCGAGAAGGACCAGATCCACATGATGGTGCGCGTGCTGCTGCCCAAGGCCGACCCGCGCACCACCGACGCAGCCGACGCGCTGGCCATCGCCCTCACCCACGCCCAGCACCGCGGCGCGCGGGCGCTGGAGCGGGACCTGCTCGCCCGCGTGCGCTGAATTTCCCCCGGTCGGCGGATTCCCTTCGAACGAAAAGGGAACTAGAATCCGCCCGACTCCGAATCCCCAAGGCCGCGCTCCCGCCATGTACCAGCCGCCCCTCTTCCGCGAGACGGACCGCGAGCGCCAGCACGCGCTGATCCGCGAGAACCCGTTCGGCCTCTTCGTCACCGCCGGGGCGGGCGGCCTGATCGCCAACGGCATCCCGTTCGTGCTCGACGCCGATGGGCCGGGACCGGGCGTGCTGCGCGGCCACGTGGCGCGCGCCAATCCGCAATGGCGCGACTGCGTCGGCGGCTGCCCCGCCCTCGTCGTCTTCCAGGGGCCGGAGCATTACGTCACCCCCTCCTGGTACGCCACCAAGGCCGAGACCGGGAAGGTGGTGCCGACCTGGAACTACGCCATGGCGCAGGCGCGCGGCACGGCGCGCGCCATCGAAGATCCCGCCTGGCTGCACGCGCAGATCCGCGCCCTGACCGGGCAGATGGAGGGAAGCCGCGCCGCGCCCTGGGCGGTGGACGACGCCCCGGCCGACTTCCTCGCCGGCCAGGTCAAGGGCATCGTCGGCATCGAGATCGCGCTCGAGGCGCTGGACGGCAAGTGGAAGGTCAGCCAGAACCGCCCCGAGGCCGACCGCGCCGGCGTCGTCGCCGGGCTCGGCGAGATCGGGACGGACGCGGCCGCCGCCATGGCGGCGCTGGTGGCGAAGGGCCGGACGGGCGCATGATCGGCAAGCTCACATGATCGGCAAGCTCAAGGGCGTCATCGATAGCTACGGAGAGGACCACGTCATCCTCGATGTGCACGGCGTCGGCTACGTCGTGCAGTGCTCGGCCAAGACGCTGCAGGCGCTGCCGCAGGCCGGCGAGGCGGCGGTGCTGTCCATCGAGACGCAGGTCCGCGAGGACGCGATCCGCCTGTTCGGCTTCCGCACCGACGCCGAGCGCGAGTGGTTTCGCCTGCTGCAGACCGTGCAGGGCGTCGGCTCCAAGGTGGCGCTCGGCATCCTCTCCATTCTCGACCCGGGCAACCTCGCCACCGCCATCGGCACGCAGGACAAGGCGATGGTGGCCCGCGCGCCCGGCGTCGGCCCCAAGCTGGCGGCCCGCATCGTCGCCGAACTGAAGGACAAGGCCCCTGTGTTCGGCGCGGTTGACCCGCTGGTCGTGCGCCTCGCCGGGCAGATCGAGGAGCGCGGCGCGCCGAGGCCGGTCGCCGACGCCGTCTCGGCGCTCGTCAATCTCGGCTATCCGCAGGCCCAGGCCTCCGCCGCCGTCGCCGCGGCGCTGCGCGTGGCGGGCGATGCGGCCGAGGCGCCGCAGCTCATCCGGCTCGGGCTGAAGGAGATGGCGAAGTGAGCTCCCCGCCCCGCCGCCTCGTCACGCCGGAGAAGCGCGAAGACGACCTGGAGACCTCGATCCGCCCGCTGGTGCTGGACGATTTCGTCGGCCAGGCCGCCGCGCGCGCCAATCTGAAAGTGTTCATCGAGGCCGCCCGGACGCGCGGCGAGGCCCTCGACCACGTGCTGTTCGTCGGCCCGCCGGGCCTCGGCAAGACGACTCTGGCGCAGATCGTGGCGCGGGAGCTCGGCGTTAATTTCCGCTCGACGTCCGGCCCGGTGATCGCCAAGGCAGGCGACCTCGCCGCCCAGCTCACCAACCTCGAGGAGCGCGACGTCCTCTTCATCGACGAGATTCACCGCCTCAACCCGGCGGTCGAGGAAATCCTCTACCCGGCGATGGAGGACTACCAGCTCGACCTCATCATCGGCGAGGGGCCGGCGGCGCGCTCGGTGAAGATCGACCTCGCCAAATTCACCCTGGTCGGCGCGACGACGCGCGCCGGGCTGCTGACCACGCCGCTGCGCGACCGCTTCGGCATCCCGATCCGCCTCAACTTCTACACGGTCGAGGAGCTGGAGCTGATCGTCAGCCGGGGCGCGCGCGTTCTCGGCGTGCCGATGACGCCGGACGGCGCCAACGAAATCGCCCGCCGGGCGCGCGGCACGCCGCGCATCGCCGGCCGGCTGCTGCGCCGCGTGCGCGACTTCGCCGTGGTCGACGGGGTGGAGCGCGTCGATCGCGTCGCCGCCGACCGCGCGCTGCAGTTCCTCGACGTCGACTCCATCGGGCTCGACCTGATGGACCGCCGCTACCTGGAGCTGGTCGCCGTCAATTTTGGCGGCGGGCCGGTGGGCATCGAGACCATCGCGGCGGCGCTGTCGGAGCCGCGCGACGCCATCGAGGACATCATCGAGCCCTATTTGCTGCAGCAGGGCTTCCTGCAGCGCACGCCGCGCGGGCGCGTGCTCACCCCCCACGCCTTCCGCCATCTCGGCCTCGCCGAGCCGGCGCGCCCCGTGGCCCAGTTCGGCCTGTTCGACGAGGGCGAGGAATAGCCCGTGGCGCCGGTCCACACGCTCTCCATCCGCG
Organism: Alsobacter ponti; assembly: GCF_024294805.1. Taxonomy (GTDB): domain Bacteria; phylum Pseudomonadota; class Alphaproteobacteria; order Rhizobiales; family Beijerinckiaceae; genus Alsobacter; species Alsobacter ponti. Next base: position 124,930 of record NZ_JANCLU010000014.1, on the reverse strand, counting down.
TCTACTATGAAGACACCGACTTCACCGGCGTCGTCTACCACGCCTCGTATCTGCGCTTCATGGAGCGGGGGCGGACGGACCTGCTGCGCGAGGCCGGCATCGGGCAGGGCGACCTGCACGGCGCGCACGCCTTCCACTTCGTGGTGCGGCGCATGACCATCGACTGGCTGAAGCCGGCGCGGATGGACGACATCGTCACCGTCGAGACCCGGGCGGGCGAGCTGCGCGGCGCGTCGATGACGATGCGCCAGCGCGTGCTGCGTGGCGACGAGACGCTGGTGACGGCCGAGGTGCTGGTGGCCGGCGTCGTCGACGGCCGGCCGGCGCGCCTGCCGCCCGCCATCCGCGCCGCCCTTTCCGGCGGCCCGGACGCGTGAAATCCAGCCCTCCGGGGCCGGCGCTAACGCGCTGTTAACCCTGACGCCCGCTTAACTCGTCCGGGGAGCTGACGCGGCGCGTGGCCGGGGAAGCGCCCTCGTTTCGCCGGATTCGAAGGCGACTGAACGGAACCGCCGATACGTCCCGTTCCGTCAGCCCCGCCCGGCAGCGAGACGGATTGCGCCCGGCCGGGGTCCAGTCCCGGCCACGGGCCGGACCCGCCAGCACGAGAGGACCCTAGCCGATGAACGCGACCGACGTGGTGACCCAGGGCCTCGCCGCCCCCGGCGCCGAAATCTCGCTCTGGTCCATGTTCTGGGGCGCGCATTTCGTCGTGAAGTTCGTCATGCTCGGCCTGCTCGCGGCCTCGGTCTGGTGCTGGGCGATCATCATCGACAAGACGCTTCTGTTCTCGCGCAGCCGCCGCTCGATGGACCGGTTCGAGGAGATCTTCTGGTCCGGCCAGTCGCTGGAGGAGCTGTACCGCACGCTGGCCGAGCGCCACACTACCAGCATGGCCTCGGTGTTCGTCGCCGCGATGCGCGAGTGGAAGCGGTCCTTCGAGGGTTCGAGCCGCGCCTTCGCCGGCCTCGCCCAGCGCATCGACAAGGTGTTGGACGTCAGCATCGCACGCGAGGTGGAGCGGCTGGAGTCCAAGCTGCTCGTGCTGGCCACCATCGGCTCCTCGGCCCCCTTTATCGGCCTGTTCGGCACGGTGTGGGGCATCATGACCTCGTTCCGCTCCATCGCGGCCTCCAAGAACACCTCGCTGGCCGTCGTCGCGCCGGGCATCGCCGAAGCGTTGTTCGCCACCGCCATCGGCCTGTTCGCCGCCATCCCGGCGGTGATCGCCTACAACAAGCTGCAGGCGGAGGCCGCCAAGCAGCAGGCGCGGCTGGAGGGGTTCGCCGACGAGTTCTCGGCCATCCTGTCCCGCCAGATCGACGAGCGGATCGCGGCCTGACCGCCGCCGCGCAGGAGTTCGCCTCATGGGAATGTCCGCCGCCGCCTCGGGAGCCGCGCCCAGCCGCCGCCGCCGCGCCGGCCGCCGCCACCGGCCGATGTCCGAGATCAACATGACGCCGTTCATCGACGTCATGCTCGTGCTGCTCATCATCTTCATGGTCGCCGCGCCGCTGCTCACCGTCGGCGTGCCGCTCGACCTGCCGCAGACCAAGGCCGCCGCGCTCAACATCGAGAAGCAGCCGCTCACCGTCTCGGTGCGGGCCGACGGCAAGATCTATTTGATGGAGACGCCCATCGGCATGGACGAGATCGTCCCCAAGCTGCAGGCCATCGCCAAGACGGCCCAGGACGACCGCATCTATGTGCGCGGCGACAAGGCCATCGCTTACGGCAAGGTGGCGGAGGTGATGTCCGTCATCAACGCCGCCGGCTATCGCAAGGTCGCGCTCGTCACCGAGCCCGACCAGAAGAAATAAGGACACGGGCGCGGCGTGAAGTTCGACCGGTCCCAGCCAGGCTTCCTCGTCTCGGGCGTCGCGCACTTCGCGCTGCTCGCGGCGACGCTCGTCGCCTTCAGCAGCACCGCGAAGTTCGAGGACGCGCAGGAATCGCTGGCCGTCGAAATCGTCACCGCCGACGAGCTGAACCAGATCACCAAGGGCGAACGCGACGCCAAGACGCCGAAGCCGGACCCCAAGCCGCGCGTCGACAAGGTCGCGGACGTTCAGGAGACGAAGCCCAACAGCCAGGACGCCAAGCGCGACGTGCCCACCGAGGCCGCCGCGGAGCCGCTGCCGCCCGAGCGCCCGCGCGACCTGACCGCCGAAGCCGACGCCAAGGCCGAGGCCGAGGCGAAGGCGGAAGCCGACGCCAAGGCGCAGGCGGCCGCTGCCGCCGCCGCGAAGGCCGCCGAGGCAGCCAAGGCGCGCGCCGAGGCGAAGGCCAAGGCCGACGCGGAAGCCAAGGCGGCGGAAGACAAGGCCGAAGCCGAGGCCCTCGCCAAGGCCGAGGCCGAAGCCAGGGCCCGCGAGGCCAAGGCGAAGGCCGACGCCAAGGCGAAAGCGGAGGCGGAAGCCAAGGCTCTCGCGGAAGCCAAGGCGCGCGAGGCCAAGGCCAAGGCGGACGCCGAGGCGAAGGCCAAGGCCGAGGCGGAGGCGAAGGCCAAAGCCGAGGAAGCGAGGAAGCTCGCCGCCGAGCCGCCGAAGCCGAAGGCCCCGCCCAAGCCCGACGCCAAGTTCGACCCGTCGCAGATCGAGAAGCTGCTGACTTCCAAGGAGAAGCCGCAGCAGGCGCCCTCGACCGGTCGGGAGGTCAACCGCACCGCCTCCATCGGCACGCCCAACGCCACCGGGCTGAAGCTGAACCCGAGCCAGAAAGGCCGGCTCGGCGAGTACATCAAGGATCGCATGCGCGAGTGCTGGAACGTTCCCGCCGGAGCGGCCGGAACGCCGAACCTGAAGCCGCGCCTGCATATCGAGATCGGCCGCGACGGCGCGGTGGTCGGCGTGCCGACCATCCTGAACGCCTCCTCCGATCCGATGTTCATGACGGTGGCGGAGAGCGCCGTGCGCGCCGTGCGACGCTGCTCGCCGTTCAACCTGCCGCGCGACCTCGCCACGCCCGAGACCTACGAGGACTGGCGCGAATGGAACATCACCTTCGAGCCGGAGGGCGCCTGAGCGATGAGACGGACCGCCGGTCATGCTTTCGCCGCGACCCGGCGCTACCTGCGTTGCGCCGGCGCGCGCTCGACCGCGCCGCGACGCCCCGCCCGCCTTCCTCTTTGTCCTCCTCGATGACGGTCCGCCCGATGCACCTTTTCGCCCGCGCCGCCACCGCGGCCCTCGCTGCCCTCGCCGCCACCGTCCTGGCCACGCCGCCGACGCCGGCCCGCGCCGAGATCTCGATCACGGTGGACCGGGGCAATTTCCAGCCCATGCCGATCGCCATCACCGATTTCGGCGGCACCGACCCCAATCTCGGCGCGCAGATCTCGGCCGTCATCACCAACAATCTGCGCCGCTCCGGCGTGTTCGCGCCGATCGACAAGAAGGCCTTCGTCGAGAAGACGACGAACTCCGAGGTCGCGCCGCAGTTCGACAGCTGGAAGGTCATCAACGCCCAGGCGCTGGTGACGGGGCGCATCACGCGCGACCCCTCCGGCCGCTTCAAGGCCGAGTTCCGCCTGTGGGACGTGTTCGCCGGCCAGCAACTCACCGGCCAGCAATATTTCACCGATCCCAACAACTGGCGGCGCGTCGCCCACATCATTTCGGACGCGATCTATTCGCGCCTGACCGGCGACAAAGGCTTCTTCGACAGCCGCGTCGTGTTCGTCGACGAGACCGGCCCGAAGGACAACCGCAAGAAGCGGCTGGCCCTGATGGACCAGGACGGCTTCAACGTCCGCTACCTGACGCGCGGCGACGACCTGGTGGTGACGCCGCGCTTCTCGCCCAACAGCCAGGAAGTGACCTACATGTCGTTCGGCGGTTCAGACCCCAAGGTCTACCTGCTGAACATCGAGACCGGGCAGCGCGAGATCGTCGGCAACTTCCCGGGCATGACCTTCGCGCCGCGCTTCTCGCCGGACGGGCAGAAGATCGTCATGAGCCTGGCGCAGGGCGCGTCGACCAACCTGTTCGTCATGGACCTGCGCTCGCGCCAGACGACGCGCCTCACCGACACGGCGGCCATCGACACCTCGCCCTCCTACTCGCCGGACGGCTCGCAGATCACGTTCGAATCCGACCGCGGCGGCGCGCAGCAGATCTACGTCATGCCGGCCGGCGGCGGCGCGGCCCGGCGCATCTCGTTCGGCGAAGGCCGCTACTCCACCCCGGTGTGGTCCCCGCGCGGCGACTACATCGCCTTCACGCGGCAGAAGGGCGGCACCTTCGCCATCGGCATCATGAAGCCGGACGGCTCGGGCGAGCGCATCCTCACCGAGGGCTTCCACAACGAGGGCCCGACCTGGGCGCCGAACGGCCGCTACCTGATGTTCTTCCGCGACGCGGGCGGCAATTCCGGCGCGCGGCTGTTCATGGTCGACACCACCGGCCGCGTCGAGGTGCCGGTGCCCTCGCCGGGCTACGCCTCCGACCCGGCCTGGTCGCCGCTGCTGAACTGAGGCGCTTTAGAGGCCCGGCCCCTTGGCCGCGCCGAGGATGAGGCCGGGACGCTCGGGCGTCCCCTCCTGCACCAGCACCACCCAGGAATCCGCGCCGCGCATCCGGGCGGCGGAGGCCGGCACCTGGAAAGCGCGGGGCGAGCCGTCCCACGCGCCGAGATGCGCCATCTCCCGCGCCACGTTGGTGTAGGCGATGGTCTTGCCCTTGTTCTCGCCCTTGCCGATGGCCACCTCGACCCGGCGCATCACCGGCACGAAGTAGACGCTGGCCGGCTTGCGCAGCGAGGCCTTCGCCTCGGGCAGGCTGACGGTGATCGTCCCCGCCCCCGCCTCCACCGAGACGGGCACGGACAGCGCCGCGCGGCTGTGGCCGTCTTTGGCGGCGGCGAAGATCGCGGCCTTGTCGGAGCCGACGGCGTGTCCCACCCCGTCCACCACCGCCTGGGGCGTGTAGACCTGCCGGTCGCCCCGGCTCTCGCCATAAGCTTTCTGGCGGGCGGTGAAGCTCTTGTCGGCGAGCGTGTCCTTCCAGCCGACGTAATCCCAGTAGTCGACCGGCAGTGAGATCGCGAGCACGGCCGGGTCCGACGCCACGATCTCGGCGATCAGCTTGTCGGCGGGCGGGCACGACGAACAACCCTGACTGGTGAACAGCTCGACCACGGTGCTGATCGGCTCGGCGCGGGCCTCGGCGAGGCCCGCCGCGCCGACGAGCACGGCCGCGATAAACGCGCGCCGCGTCATGACTGGATCGCGGGTCGGTGGTTCGACATCCCCGGAAGCCTATGCAAAGCGCCGGGCCGGGGAAACTCACTTTGAGTTGAGCCCATGAAAAAGCCGCCGGGTCGCCCCGGCGGCTTTCGTCTCGTCCCGTGCGGGGCCGGTCAGGCCGCGGCGAGCCCGCGCAGCACGTACTGCATGATGCCGCCATTGTTGAAGTACTCGAGCTCGTCGAGCGTATCGATGCGGCAGATCAGCTTCACCGTGCGGGTCTTGCCGTCCGCCGAGGTGATCTCGGCTTCCAGCGTCTGGCGCGGCTTGAGGCCGGCGGACAGGCCCTTGATCGAGACCGTCTCGTCGCCCTTCAGGCCCAGCGTCTGCCAGGACTCGCCCTCCTGGAACACCAGCGGCATGACGCCCATGCCGACCAGGTTGGAGCGGTGGATGCGCTCGAACGACTGGGCGATGACGGCGCGCACGCCGAGCAGCGTCGTGCCCTTGGCCGCCCAGTCGCGCGACGAGCCGGTGCCGTACTCCTTGCCGGCGAAGACGACGAGCGGCGTCTTCTCCTTCTTGTACTTCATCGCCGCGTCGTAGATCGGCATCTGCTTGCCGTCCGGGTAGTGGATGGTGACGCCGCCCTCGACGCCGGGAACCATCTGGTTCTTGATGCGGATATTGGCGAAGGTGCCCCGCATCATCACCTCGTGGTTGCCGCGCCGCGTGCCGTACTGGTTGAAGTCGGCCGGCTCGACCTTGTTGGCGATGAGGTACTTGCCGGCCGGCGAGGCCGCCTTGATCGACCCGGCCGGGGAGATGTGGTCGGTGGTGATCGAGTCGAGGAACAGGCCGAGAATGCGCGCGCCCTTGATGTCCTCGATCGGCTTCGGCTCGGCCTTCATGCCGTCGAAATAAGGCGGGTTCTGCACGTAGGTCGAGCTGTTGTCCCACCCGTAGGTGAGGCCGCCCTCGACCTTGATCTTGCGCCAGTTGGCGTCGCCCTTGAAGACGTCGGCGTACTTGGCCTTGAACAGCGCCTTCGTCACCGTCTTGCGGATGGTGTCGTCGACTTCCTTCGAGCTCGGCCAGATGTCCTTGAGGTAGACGGGCTTGCCCTTCTTGTCGACGCCGATCGGCTCCTTCGCGAGGTCGACCTGCAGCGAGCCGGCCAGCGCGTAGGCGACCACCAGCGGCGGCGAGGCCAGGTAGTTGGCGCGCACGTCCGGATTGACGCGGCCCTCGAAGTTGCGGTTGCCCGAGAGCACGGCCGCGGCGACGAGGTCGTTGTCGTTGATCGCCTTCGAAACCTCGGACGGCAGCGGGCCGGAGTTGCCGATGCACGTGGTGCAGCCGAAGCCGACGAGGTTGAAGCCGAGCTTGTCGAGCGACTTCTGCAGGCCGGACTTGGCGAGGTACTCCGCCACGACCTGGGAGCCCGGCGCGAGCGACGTCTTCACCCACGGCTTCACCGTCAGGCCAGCCGCCACGGCGTTGCGCGCCAGCAGCCCCGCCGCGATCATCACGCCCGGGTTGGACGTGTTGGTGCAGGAGGTGATGGCGGCGATCACCACGTCGCCATTGCCGAGGTCGAAGTTCTTGCCCTCGACGGGGAAGCGCTTCGTCAGATCGGCGGCCGGCTTCTTGAACTCGCCGGCGAGCGCCTCGGCGAAGCCCTTGCTGGCTTCGGCGAGCAGCACGCGGTCCTGCGGGCGCTTCGGCCCGGCGATCGACGGCTGCACCGTCGACAGGTCCAGCTCCAGCGTGTCGGTGAACACCGGGTCCGGCGTGGCGCGGGTGCGGAACATGCCCTGCGCCTTGGCGAACTTCTCGACCAGCGCGACGCGGCCGGGCTGGCGGCCGGAGGTCTTGAGGAAGTCCAGCGTCTCGGCGTCGACCGGGAAGAAGCCGCAGGTCGCGCCGTACTCGGGCGCCATGTTGGCGATGGTCGCGCGGTCCGCCAGCGTCAGCGCGCCGAGGCCGGGGCCGAAGAACTCGACGAACTTGCCGACCACGCCCTTCTTGCGCAGCATCTGCGTGACGGTGAGCACCACGTCCGTGGCGGTGACGCCTTCGCGGATGCGGCCGGTGAGCTTGAAGCCGACGACCTCGGGGATCAGCATCGAGATCGGCTGGCCGAGCATGGCCGCCTCGGCCTCGATGCCGCCGACGCCCCAGCCCAGCACCGCCATGCCGTTCACCATGGTGGTGTGGCTGTCCGTGCCGACCAGCGTGTCGGGATAGGCGGTCTCCTGCACCTCGATGCGGCCCTTGGCGTTGCGCACCCTCTCGCGCTTCGTCCACACCGTCTGGGCGAGGTACTCCAGGTTCACCTGATGGCAGATGCCAGTGCCGGGCGGCACCACGCGGAAGTTCTCGAACGCCTTCTGGCCCCAGCGCAGGAAGTTGTAGCGCTCGCCGTTGCGGGCGTATTCGAGCGCCACGTTCTGCTTCAGCGCCTTCGGCGTGCCGAACTCGTCGACGATGACCGAGTGGTCGATTACGAGGTCGACGGGCACCAGCGGGTTGATCTTGCGGGGATCGGCGCCGAGCGACTTCATGGCGTCGCGCATGGCGGCGAGGTCGACCACCGCCGGCACGCCCGTGAAGTCCTGCATCAGCACGCGGGCCGGGCGGAAGGCGATCTCGCGCTCGGACTTGCCCTTGGTGGCGAGCCACTCGACCGTGGCCAGGATGTCCTCCTTGGTCACCGTGCGGCCGTCCTCGAAGCGCAGAAGGTTCTCGAGCAGGACCTTGAGGGAGAAGGGCAGGCTGCCGGCGCCCTTCAGGCCGTTCTTCTCGGCGTCCTTCAGCGAGTAATAGTAGTAGGTCTTGGCGCCGACCTTGAGCTTCTTGCGGCAGTTGAAGCTGTCGAGTGAAACAGACACGGGCAAATCCTCTCGGGGTTCGGTTGGCAGACGGCCGGAATGCGTGAACACGCGCGCCGCCCCGGGAGTGCCCGGATCCCCGCGCTGGATAAAGCGCTCGGCGCAGCCGAAGCGCCTTATAGATAATTTCGGGCGAAGCCGCTACACGAACGAAAGTAGCTCCCCGAAGGTGATGTTTCGCCCGATGCGCCTGACTGTGGCCGACCTCGATTGCCAGCGCTCCGGGCGTTTCGTCTTCTCCGGCCTGTCGTTCGAGCTCGGCGGCGGCGAGGCGCTGGCGCTCACCGGGCGCAACGGCGCGGGCAAGTCCAGCCTGCTGCAGATCCTGGCAGGCCTGCTGCAGCCGGCGGCCGGGCGGATCGCCGTCGACGGGACGGGCGACGACCTCACGCTGCCGGAGCTGGCGCACTATGTCGGCCACCGCGACGCCCTCAAGCCGGCGCTGACGCCCCTCGAGAGCCTCGCCTTCTGGCAGGCCATGCTGGGCGAGCCGGCCATGACGCCCGACGAGGCGCTCGACCGCATGTCGCTCGACCACGCCGCCGACCTGCCCTGCGCCTATCTCTCGGCGGGGCAGCGGCGGCGGCTCGCGCTCGCCCGCCTGCTGGTGTCGCGCCGCCCGGTGTGGCTGCTCGACGAGCCGACCTCGGCGCTCGACGCCGCCTCGCAGGAGGTGTTCGCCGGCCTCGTCGCCGCGCACCTCGCCTCGGACGGGCTGGTGATCGCGGCGACGCACGTGCCGCTCGGCTTCGAGGCGGCGCGCACGCTTCGGCTGGGAGAACCGACATGAGCGCGCTGCGCGCCCTCCTCCTGCGCGAGCTGAGGCTCGCCGCGCGCATCGGCGGCGGCGGCGCGATGGGGCTCGTCTTCTTCCTGATGCTGGTCACCGTCGTGCCGTTCGCCGTCGGCCCCGACCTCAACCTGCTGTCGCGCATCGGCCCGGCCATCCTGTGGATCGCCGCCGCCCTGGCGACGTTGCTCGGCCTCGACCGTCTGTTCCAGGCCGACGCCGAGGACGGCTCGCTCGACCTGCTGATGATGTCGCGCACGCCGCTGGAGGCGATCGTGCTCGTCAAGGCCGCGGCCCACTGGCTCGCCACCGGCCTGCCGCTCGCCCTGGCCGCCCCGTTCCTGGGCCTGCTGCTGGCGCTGACCCCCGAGGCGATGGGCGGCATGGCCGTGACGCTGCTGGTCGGCACGCCCGCCCTGACCTTCATCGGCGCGACCGGCGCGGCGCTCACCGCCAGCCTGCGCCGCGGCGGGCTAGTGCTCTCCATCCTGGTGCTGCCGCTGATGGTGCCGGTGCTCATCTTCGGCGTGTCGGCCGCCAACGCCGCAAGCGGCGGCACCGTGCCTTTCATGACACCCTTTCTGGTTTTATGCGCCCTGAGCCTGATGGCGATGGCGGTGGGCACGCTGGGCGCCGCCGCCGCGCTGCGCGCCGCGACCGCCTGAGGCCGCCAAGCTCGGGCGGAAGCACCGATTGCGCGGACTTGCGGCTTGCGTTATGCGCTTCATGAACCTTCGTCGTACACAGGGAACCCACAACATGGCGGATCACGGCTTGGCGCAGGGCGGACATCCCGCGATGGATTACGCGGAACACGAGCGCACCTACCGCGCCTTCGTCTCGTTCGCCAAGTGGGGCACGGGCGCTGTCATCGTCGTCCTCATCCTGATGGCGATCTTCCTTCTTTGACACAGTCGCGCTGAAATTGATTCACGTCTGACAGGCGCGAACTCTGGCGCCTTCTCATTCCGGGGAGCGCCCGATGCGCATAGCCGTCATCACCGAGAGCGAAGCGCAGGAAAGCCGCGTCGCGGCGACGCCTGAGACCGTGAAGAAGCTGGCGGCGCTGGGCGCGACGCTGGTGGTCCAGGCCGGGGCCGGGCTGAAGTCGGGCGTCACCGACGCCGAGTACGAGGCCGCCGGCGCGACGATCGCCGCCGACGCCGCGACGGCGCTGGCCGACGCCGACGTGGTGCTGAAGGTGCGCCGCCCGAACGCCGCCGAACTCAAGGCGACGAAGCGCGGCGCGCTGGTGCTGGCGATCATGGACCCCTACGGCGCGGACGCCGCGCTGAAGGCGATGGCCGAGGCCGGCGTCTCCTCCTTCGCCATGGAGCTGATGCCGCGCATCACCCGCGCCCAGGTGATGGACGTTCTCTCATCGCAGGCCAACCTCGCCGGCTACCGGGCGGTGGTCGACGGCGCGGCGGAGTACGGCCGCGCGTTGCCGATGATGATGACCGCCGCCGGCACGGTGCCCGCCGCCCGCATCTTCGTGATGGGCGTCGGCGTCGCCGGCCTGCAGGCGATCGCCACGGCCCGCCGCCTCGGCGCGGTCGTCACCGCCACCGACGTCCGCCCGGCCACCAAGGAGCAGGTGGAATCGCTCGGCGCCAAGTTCGTCGCCGTCGAGGACGACGAGTTCAAGCAGGCGGAGACGGCCGGCGGCTACGCCAAGGAGATGTCGAAGGAGTACCAGGCCAAGCAGGCCGCGCTGGTCGCCTCGCACATCGCCAAGCAGGACATCGTCATCACCACCGCGCTGATCCCCGGCCGCCCCGCGCCCCGGCTGGTGTCGGAGGACATGGTCGCCTCGATGCGCCCCGGCTCGGTGCTGGTCGATCTCGCGGTGGAGCGCGGCGGCAACGTCGCCGGCGTCAAGCCCGGCAAGGTCGTGACGACCGCCAACGGCGTGAAGATCGTCGGCCACCTCAACGTCCCCGGCCGCCTGGCGGCGACGGCGTCGGGCCTCTACGCCCGCAACCTCTTCAATTTCCTCGAGACGATGATCGACAAGTCGGCCAAGACGCTGGCGGTCAACTGGGACGACGAGCTGGTGAAGGCGACCAACCTGACGCGGGACGGCGCCGTGACGCACCCGAGCTTCCAGCCCAAGCCCGCCGCGCCCGCGGCCTGAGGGGAGACGAGAATGGCCAACGAAACGCCCCAGCAGCTCCTCGAGAAGGCCCAGGCGGCCGCGCGGCTGGCGCGCGACGCCGCCGACTCGGCGCAGGCCTATGCCGACCAGATCGCCACGGGAGCGGGCGCGGCGGCGCACGCGGTCACCGGCGGGGCCATCGACCCCTTCGTGTTCCGCCTCGCCATCTTCGTGCTGGCGGTGTTCGTCGGCTACTACGTGGTGTGGTCGGTGACGCCGGCCCTGCACACGCCGCTGATGTCGGTGACCAACGCGATCTCCTCGGTGATCGTGGTCGGCGCGCTGCTGGCGGTGGGCGTCGACGCCGGCGCGGTCGGGCAGGACGGCCCGCTCTGGGCGCGGGTGCTCGGCTTCTTCGCGCTGATCCTCGCCAGCGTGAACATCTTCGGCGGCTTCCTCGTCACCCAGCGCATGCTCGGCATGTACAAGAAGAAGGGCTGAGCCATGAGCGCCAATCTCGCAGCCCTTCTCTACCTGGTTTCGGGCGTCCTCTTCATCCTGGCGCTGCGCGGCCTGTCGTCGCCGGCGTCCAGCCGCCAGGGCAATCTCTTCGGCATGGTGGGCATGGGCATCGCCATGGTCACCACGCTGCTCGTTTCGCCCCCGTCGGGGGTGATGGGCTGGCTGCTGGTGATCGTCGGCCTCGCCATCGGCGGCGGCGGCGGCGCGGTGGTCGCCCGGCGCATCCCGATGACGGCGATGCCGCAGCTCGTCGCCTTCTTCCATTCGCTGGTTGGCCTCGCGGCCGTTCTGGTGGCGGCCGGCGCGCTGTACGCGCCGCAGGCCTTCGGCATCGGCGCGCCCGGCCAGATCCACGCCTCCAGCCTGGTGGAGATGGCGCTGGGCGTGGCCATCGGCGCGGTCACCTTTACCGGCTCCGTCATCGCCTTCCTCAAGCTCGACGGGCGGATGAGCGGCAAGCCGATCCTGCTGCCGCAGCGCCACGTCATCAATGCGGCGCTGGGCGCGGCGCTGGTGCTGGCCATCGCGCTCTTCGTCACCACGGAGAGCCACGGGCTGTTCTGGCTGATCGTGCTCGGCAGCTTCGCGCTCGGCGTTCTGATCATCGTGCCGATCGGCGGGGCGGACATGCCGGTCGTCGTGTCGATGCTCAACTCCTACTCCGGCTGGGCGGCGGCGGGCATCGGCTTCACGCTGGGCAACCTGGCGCTGATCATCACCGGCGCGCTGGTCGGCTCCTCGGGCGCGATCCTGTCCTACATCATGTGCAAGGGCATGAACCGCAGCTTCATCTCGGTCATTCTCGGCGGCTTCGGCGGCGAGACCGCGGCGGCCGGCGCCGGCGAGAAGGAGGCCCGGCCGATCAAGCAGGGTTCGGCCGAAGACGCCGCCTTCATGATGAAGAACGCCTCCAAGGTGATCATCGTGCCGGGCTACGGCATGGCGGTGGCGCAGGCCCAGCATGCGCTGCGCGAGATGGCCGACCTGCTCAAGAAGGACGGCGTCGAGGTCAAGTACGCCATCCACCCGGTGGCGGGCCGCATGCCGGGCCACATGAACGTGCTGCTGGCCGAGGCCAACGTGCCCTACGACGAGGTGTTCGAGCTGGAGGACATCAACTCCGAGTTCGGGCAGACGGACGTCGCCTTCGTCATCGGCGCCAACGACGTCACCAACCCGGCCGCCAAGACGGACCCGACCTCGCCGATCTTCGGCATGCCGATTCTCGACGTCGAGAAGGCCAAGACGGTGCTGTTCGTGAAGCGTGGCATGGGCTCCGGCTACGCCGGAGTCGAGAACGAGCTGTTCTTCAAGGACAACACGCTGATGCTGTTCGCCGACGCCAAGAAGATGGTCGACGAGATCAACAAGTCCCTCGCCCACTGAGCGGACTCTTCTCCAACCGATCGACCGACGGCCGGGCTCGCGCCGGCCGTCGCCGTTTCAGGCGCGCGCCGGACGTCAGCGGGACGGCGTGTCGGGCACCCACACATAGCCCTCGTCGTCGACGATGTGGCATTCGCGCAGCCCGTGCGGCTTGTCCATGCTCCCGGCCATGACGACGAAGCCAAGGGCGCGCGCCGCCGCCTCGGCGGCGTCGGGGTCGCGGCCGTGCAGCCGCAGTTCGGCCCCCACGCCGCGCGCGTCGCCGGCGGCGAGGCTGCCGTGCAGGGGGTGATCGCGATAGGTGTGGTCGGCGTGCAGCATCCACTCCGCCGCCCCGCGCCGCAGCACCGCGAAATCGGCGTCGCCGTAGACCAGCGTGGCGTCCAGCACCTCGCGGGCGAATTGCAGCGCGCGCGCCATGTCGCGCACCAGCAGATTGACGGAGAGGCCGGTCAGCGACCGGCCATAGGCGTCGGCCGGCATCCACGGCTCGCCCGTCCGCAGCTTCATCGCGCTCGTCCCCTCTCCCCGCGGGCGGGATGATGGGCGGCGACGCGGGCGGGGTCAACGCGGGCGCACGCGATCGCGCGGGCCGCACGGCGCGTCCGTGCTGGCAGTGAGGATTGTCAGGAGCATTGGGCGACGGCGCGACGGCCGCCGCCGCGGGGCGGCGTCAGAAGATGTTCCGGCCGCCGCCGCCGAGGCGGGCGAGGCCCTGCTTGGCCACCGCGTTGTTCTGGTCGATGGTGAGCGCGCGCTGGTAATTTTCCTGCGCCTTGGCGCGGTCGCCCTTGCGCTCGTAGGCGACGCCCAGCCCGGCCCAGCCGTCCGCGTTGCGATTGTCGACGTTAAGCGCGGCGTTGTAGTCCTCGATGGCCTGGTCGTACTTGCCGACCACGACGAGGCTCTGCGCGCGGGCCATGTAGGGCGCGCCGGCGAACGGGTCGCGGTCGATGGCCGCGTCGAAATCGTTGATCGCCTGCTGGTGCTGGCCCTGACGCTGATAGATCAGTCCGCGCGCGTGGTAGCCCTGCGCCGATTCGGGGCTGAGCTTGATGGCGGCCGACAGGTCGACGAAGGCCTGGTCGAAATTGCCCTGCGACCGCAGCAGGTTGGCGCGGCCGAGATAGGCCGGGCCGTAGTTGGAATTGGCCTGGATGGCGCGGTTGAAGTCGGCCAGCGCCTGGTCGTTGCGGTTGATCTGGCGCAGCGCCAGCGCGCGGTTGGTATACGCCGCCGCGTAGTTGGGATTGATCTCGACGGCGCGCGAGAAGTCCGCGATGGCGTCGCTGAACCGCCCGATGCGAGCATAGGCCGCGCCGCGCGTGTTGTAGGCGTTGGCGTCTGAGGGGTTGGCCTTGATGACCTCGCTCAGCGACGCAATGTTGACGGCCTGGGCGCCGGACTTGTCCTCGACGATCTCGGCCACGCCGGCCCCCGCGTTGACGCCGGTTCGCCCGCCGAACGAGTCGCAGGCGGAGAGCAGGCCGGCCACGGCCAGCAACGCCAGGGCTGCGGCGGCGCGGCGGCCGCCCCGCAAGGCGGCGTCATGGCGATCGGGGGACGCGGGAGCGGGAGAACGGCGGCGCATCGGATCGGTCCACCTGGATCTGCGGCCACACGGGGGCGCGGCCTGTTCCAAACGTTCAGGCGCCCAGCGACCGTCGGTCGGGGCGCCTGTCGGGCGTCTGAAGCGGGGCGAACCCCGGCGCGCTCAGCGCGCGGCGACCTTCGGCTTGGGAGCGGGCAGCAGACCCTCGCGCTGGGCGCGCTTGCGGGCCAGCTTGCGCGCGCGGCGGACGGCCTCGGCCTTCTCGCGGGCCCGCTTCTCGGACGGCTTCTCGTAATGCCCGCGCAGCTTCATCTCGCGGAAGATGCCTTCGCGCTGCATCTTCTTCTTGAGAGCCTTGAGGGCCTGATCGACGTTGTTGTCACGAACGAGAACCTGCACGCGGTCTTTCCCGTATCTTGAGTGAAAGCGATGAGGCGGGGCGTCCGAGCGGGGCGCTGCGCCAAGAGCCGGTGCGATAGCAGAAAGCGGCGCCGGTGTCCACTTGCCGCCCGCAAAAAATGCGCGGCTCGCGCTGAGGGAGCGCCGCCGGCGGCATCAGCCGCGCAGCACGCGCGTGACATGGCCCATCTTGCGGCCGGCCCGCGCCTCCGCCTTGCCGTAGAGGTGCAGATGGGCGTGGCCGTCGCGCAGCATGTCGAGCCAGCCCGCCGCCTCGTCGCCGACGAGGTTGCGCATCTCGATTCGGCCGAGCCGTGCCGGCGAGCCGAGCGGCCATCCGGCAATTGCGCGCACGTGCTGCTCGAACTGCGACGTCTCGGCCCCCTCGATGGTCCAGTGGCCGGAATTGTGGACCCGCGGCGCGATCTCGTTGACGAGAATGCGCTCGCGCCCGTCCTCTGCGAGCGCGAACATCTCGACGGCGAGCACACCCACGTAGTCGAGCTTCGTCGCGATGCGGGCGGCGTGCTCGACGGCGACGCGCGACGCCTCCGGCCCGAGCGCGGCCGGCACCGTCGTGAGCGCCAGGATGTGGTGGCGATGCACGTTCTCGCACACGTCGAAGGCGGCGACCGTGCCGTCCGCGCCGCGCGCCGCGACGACCGAGACCTCGCGCTCGAACGGAACGAAGGCCTCCAGGATCGCCGGCTGCATGCCGATGGCGTTCCACGCCTCTGCGAGATCGACGCCGGGCCTCACCATCGCCTGGCCCTTGCCGTCATAGCCAAAGCGCCGGGTCTTCAGCACGCTCGGGCGGCCCAGCTCCGCCGCCGCGCGCTCCAGGTCGGCGAGGCTGTCGACGGCACGATAGGCGGGCGTCGAAAGGCCGATGGCGTTGACGAAGTCCTTCTCGGCCAGCCGGTCCTGCGTGGTGGCGAGCGCGTTTGGGCCCGGCAACACCGGGACGCGAGCCGACAGGAAGGCCGCCGTGGCGGCCGGCACATTCTCAAACTCGTAGGTGACGACCGCGACGTCGGCCGCGAAGGCGGCCAGCGCCGCCTCGTCGTCATAGGCGGCCACGGTGCTGCGCGCCGCCACCTGGAAGGCGGGGCTCGCTTCGTCCGGGCAATAGACGTGACAGTCGAGCCCGAGCGGAGCGGCGGCCAGCGCCAGCATGCGCGCCAGCTGTCCACCCCCGAGAATGCCGATGCGGTCGCCGGGCTTCAGCATGTCAGGCCTCGTCGCTCGGCCGCTCGGCCACCGAGGCGGTCTGCCGGGCGCGGTACTCGTCCAGCCTCGCCGCGACGTCGTCGTCGGACACGCCGAGGATGGCGGCGGCCAGCAGGGCCGCGTTGACCGCGCCGGCCCGGCCGATGGCCAGCGTGCCGACCGGGATGCCGGCCGGCATCTGTACGATGGAGAGCAGGCTGTCCTGTCCCGACAGCGCCTTGGACTGCACGGGCACGCCCAGCACGGGCAGGCTGGTCATGGACGCCGCCATGCCGGGCAGGTGCGCGGCGCCGCCCGCGCCGGCGATGACCACCTTGAACCCTTGGGCCTTGGCCCCCTTGGCAAAGGCGACCAGCCGGTCGGGCGTGCGGTGCGCGGAGACGATCAGCGCCTCGTGGCCGATGGCCAGCGCGTCCAGCGTCTCGGCGGCGTGGCGCATCGTGTCCCAGTCCGACTGGCTGCCCATGATGATGGCGACTGGTCTGCCCGCCGCGGCCATTCGGTGCCTCCGTTTGACGCGCCCCGCGCGCGACCTTAAATTGAGGGCGCGGAGTATAGAGGCCGGCCTTTGAGGCGCAAGCGCCCGCCGCGCGTGTTTAAGATTCCATACTTTAGGTCTTTCCGGAGCCGATTTGAGCGACTTCCCCTCGGACGCGGTCGTTTCTTCCGACCAGATCATCGCCCGCCTGAGCCAGTCCCTGCGCGACGCCGAGGCGCGCATTCGCGAGCTCGAGAGGCTGGTCTACATCGACGAGCTGACGCGCGTCCTCAACCGCCGCGGGTTCCGCCAGGAGCTGGCGCGCTGCGCAGCCTACGCGACGCGCTACGAGGAACCCGCGACGCTGGTGCTGCTCGACGTCGACAGCTTCAAGCAGGTCAACGACACCTACGGACACCCCGCCGGCGACGCCGTGCTGGCCCAGGTCGCCAACGTGCTGAACCGGACGGTGCGCGCGTCCGACATCGTCGCCCGGCTCGGCGGCGACGAGTTCGCGCTGATCCTGATGCACGCCCAGCCGGAGGGCGCGCGACGCCTGGCCGACAACCTCCAACGCCGCGTGCGCGAGGCGCCGGCCAGCTGGGGCGGCCAGATCATCCCGGTCGAGGTCACGGCCGGCGTCGCGCCGATCCTGCCGAACCGCGCGCCGGAAGAGGCCATGGAGGCCGCCGATCGCGACCTCTACGCCGCCAAGCGCAGCCGCAAGGCGCTCGCTGTCTGATTTCGCGCGCGCCGCTCAGGCGATGATGTCGGGCGTCAGCTGGTCGGACAGCGCGATGATCCTGTCCTTCAGCCAGAGCTTTCGCTTCTTCAGCCGCTGGATCTGCAACTGATCGGCGGCGGTGATGCCTTCGAGGGCGTTGATCGCCGAATCCAGATCGCGGTGCTCCTCCCGCAGCATCGCCAGCTCGGACATCAGCTGTTCGTCCTGCGGTTCGCTCGGTGTGTTCGTCATCGCGGGTGCTGCACTGCATAAAGGGCGGCGCGACCGGCCGTCCAACCCCGTCACTATGGCCGCGCCGCCGGGATGCGGCAAGCTGTCTCGGTCGTCCGCGCAAGCCCCTGAACCTCCACGCGCTCAGTCGCGAGCGCGACGGTGGAGAGAGGGCGCGATGCACGCAAGAAGGGGTTTCGTCCCCGGCCGGCCTGTGGCAGGATGGTTTCGCAAGCAACCAATGGGAGGTTTTGCATGGCCTTACAGTCCCATCTTGCAGAGCTCGAGCGGAAGCATCAGGCGCTCGAAAAGGAGATTGAATCCGAGACTATTCGCCCCGCGGGTGACGATTTCAGGCTTGCCGAACTGAAAAGACGCAAGCTCCAATTGAAGGACGAGATCGAGAGACTGCGACAAGACATGAGCCAGCCCACGCTTCATTGAGGCGGCTCGATTCCCGGTGACATCCGGCCGCCGCGGCGACGCGGCGGCCTTTTTTGTGACGCCGGTCAGACGGCGAGCGCCATCTCGCGCAGCCGGAACTTCTGGATCTTGCCCGTCGAGGTCTTGGGCAGCTCGGCGAACACGAAATGGCGGGGGCACTTGAAGCCGGCGAGGTGCTGACGGCACCAGGCGGCCAGTTCGTCGGCCGTCGCCGCGTGCCCCGGCTTCAGTTCGACGAAGGCGCACGGCGTCTCGCCCCATTTCTCGTCCGGCTTGGCGACCACTGCCGCCGCCTGAACGGCCGGGTGCTTGAATAGCGCGTCCTCCACCTCGATGGAGGAGATGTTCTCCCCGCCCGAGATGATGATGTCCTTCGAGCGGTCCTTGAGCTGGATATAGCCATCCGGATGCTTCACGCCGAGGTCGCCGGAGTGGAACCAGCCCCCGGCGAACGCCTCGCGGGTCGCGCCGGGGTTCTTCAGATAGCCCTTCATCACCACGTTGCCGCGCATCATCACCTCGCCGAGCGTCTCGCCGTCGGCGGGCACGGGCCGCATCGTCGCGGGGTCGAGCACGTCGAGCCCGTCGAGCGCGAGGTAGCGCACGCCCTGGCGGGCCTTCTTGGCGGCCTGCCCGGCGCTGTCGAGCGCGTCCCAGTCGGCGTTCCAGTCGTTCACGACCGAGGGGCCGTAGGTTTCGGTGAGCCCGTAGAGATGCGTGACGTTGAAGCCCGCCGCCTTCATTTCCGCGAGCACGGCCTCGGGCGGAGGGGCGGCCGCCGTGAAGAACTCGACAACGCGCGGCAGCATCCGCTTCTCGGCCTCGGGCGCGTTCAGCAGCGTCGACATGATGATCGGTGCGCCGCACAGATGCGTCACCCCGTGGTCGGCGATGGCGTCGAAGATGGCGCGGGCGCGCACCTGGCGCAGGCACACATGCGTGCCGGCCACCGCCGAGATGGACCACGGGAAGCACCAGCCGTTGCAGTGGAACATCGGCAGCGTCCACAGATAGACGGGGTGCTTGCCCATGCCGCAGGTGACGATGTTGCCCGTCGCCAGCAGCGCCGCGCCGCGGTGGTGGTAGACCACGCCCTTGGGGTTGCCCGTCGTCCCCGACGTGTAGTTGAGCGCGATGGCGTCCCACTCGTCGCGGGGGAAGCGGCGGACATGGTCCTCCGTTCCCGAGGCCAGCAGCGCCTCGTACTCCATGGAGCCGATGCGCTCGCCCGGCCCGGCATATTCGGGGTCGTCGTAGTCCACCACCACGGGCTTCACCTTCGCCGCGGCGAGGGCCTGCGCCATCACCCGACTGAACTCGCGGTCGGCGATGACGACCTTGGCCTCGCCGTGATCGAGGGAGAAAGCGAGGATCGCCGGGTCGAGCCGCGTGTTCAGCGTGTTGAGCACGGCGCCGGTCATCGGCACGCCGTAGTGGCACTCCAGCATGGCGGGCGTGTTGCCCAGCATCACCGCCACGGTGTCGCCCTCCCCCACGCCCAGCGCCTCCAGCGCCGAGGCGAGCCGGCGAGCCCGGGCATGGAACTCGCGATAGGTGCGCCGCAGCGCGCCGTGAACGATGGCGACCCGGTCCGGATAGACGTCCGCGGCGCGCTCGAGGAAGGTCAGCGGCGTTAGCGGCTGGTAGTTCGCGGGATTCTTGTCGAGATCAGTGTCGTACGACGAACGAGCCATGGCGGAGCCTCCCTCGAGGGCGGACGCTAGCGCTCCGGCTCGCGCCCTTCAATGCTCTCGCCGGGTCAGCCGTGCAGCAGCTCGCGCACCGCGTCGGTGACGAGGCCGAGGCCGACCAGCAGCGTCAGTCCGTACACCACCATGTAGAAGCGCGTCGCGTCGATACGCTGGATCAGCCAGACGCCGCCGAGCGTCGCCACGATGGCGATCGGGAACAGCGCCGCCGATGAGGCGAGGTTTTCCGGCGAGAATTGCCCCAGCGCCAGATAGGGCACCGTTTTCAGCGCGTTGGTGGCGGCGAAGAACATGGTGTTCGTGCCCGCGTAGAGCGCCGGCGACAGGCGCAGGGGCATCACGTAGACCTGGAACGGCGGCCCGCCGGCGTGGGCGACGAAGCTCGTGTAGCCCGCCACCGCGCCCCAGAACACGCCGGGCGCGGGCTTGCCCGGGACAGGCGCCGGCTCCGTCTTCAGCGGCCGGCGACGCCAGAACATGGCGACGAAGACCACCGAGATGAGGCCGACGATGAGCCGCACCACCGCCTCCGACACCTGCGCGGCGATCAGCCAGCCGAAGCCGATGCCGAGGATCGTGCCCGGCAGCATGATGGCCAGCAGCCGCTTGTCGAAGGTGCGCCGGTAGGCCCACACGCTGACCATGTCCTGCACGATGAGGATCGGCAGCATGATGGCGGCGGCCTTGACCGGGGAGACGGCCAGCGAGAGCATCGACATGCTGAGCAGGCCGAGGCCGGAGAACCCGCCCTTGGACAGGCCCATCAGCACGACCGCCGGCACGGCGACGAGATAGAAGAACGGTTCGGAGATCAGAGGAAACACGGGGGAGTCGATCCAGAGGCGGGGCCGCGAATTTGCGGCCCCTCGCGCCGGCGTTCAAGCCGCGTTCTTGCATGGCTTCCCCCGGCCGAGCGGGGTCGACGAAGGGCGAACATCGAAAGTCGCTCCTGACGGGTCGGGGCGCGGGTGATACCTGATGGCAAACCGCCCCGCCGACGCGGCGGCGTGCGAACAGCGTTGTCGAGGGAGAGCGACATGACCCCAGGGAATGCAAGCCGCTACGGCGACACCTACGCGCGCTGGAAGGCGGACCCGCAGGCGTTCTGGCGGGAGGCGTCGCGGGCGATCGACTGGATCAAGGCCCCCGACGCGGTGTTCGACCCCGGGGCCGGGCCCTATGGCCGCTGGTTCCCCGACGCCACCTGCAACACCTGCTGGAACGCCGTCGACCGCCATGTCGCCACCCGCGGCGCGCAGCCGGCGCTGATCTACGACAGCCCCGTCACCGGCGACAAGCGCACGCTCACCTTCGCCGAGCTGAAGGGCGAGGTCGAGACGCTGGCCGCCGTGCTCCAGGAGCTCGGAGTCGTAAAGGGCGACCGCGTCATCGTCTACATGCCGATGATCCCGGAAGCGGTGCTCGCCATGCTGGCCTGCGCCCGCATCGGCGCGATTCACTCCGTGGTGTTCGGCGGCTTCGCCGCCAAGGAGCTGGCGACACGCATCGACGACGCCGCCCCCAAGCTGATCCTCACCGCCTCCTGCGGCATCGAGCCGAACCGGATCGTGACCTACAAGCCGCTGCTCGACGAGGCGATCTCGCTGTCCGCCGCGCCGCCCCAGTCCGTGCTGCTGCTGCAGCGCAAGCAGGCGCAGGCCACCATGGTCGAGGGCCGCGACCATGACTGGGCGACGCGCGTCGCCGACGCCAAAGCCGCCGGCCGCGCCGCGCCCTGCGTCGAGGTGGCGGCGACCGATCCGCTCTACGTGCTGTACACGTCCGGCACCACCGGCAAGCCCAAGGGCGTGGTGCGCGACAACGGCGGCCACATGGTCGCGCTGGCCTGGTCGATGGGGAATCTGTACGGCGCGCGGCCCGGCGAGGTGTTCTGGGCCGCTTCCGACGTCGGCTGGGTGGTCGGCCACAGCTATATCGTCTATGCGCCGCTGCTGGTCGGCTGCGCCACCGTGGTCTACGAGGGCAAGCCGGTCGGCACGCCGGACCCCGGCGCGTTCTGGCGCGTCATCTCCGAGCACGGCGTCTCCATCCTGTTCACCGCGCCGACCGCCTTCCGGGCCATCAAGAAGGAGGATCCGAAGGCCGAGCACCTGAAGCGCTACGACCTGAGCCGCTTCCGCGCGCTGTTCCTGGCGGGCGAACGAGCCGACCCTGACACCGTGCAGTGGGCCGAGGACATCCTCGGCACGCCGGTCATCGACCACTGGTGGCAGACCGAGACCGGCTGGGCCATCGTCGGCAATCCGCTCGGGCTGGGCGCGCTGCCGGTGAAGCACGGATCGCCGACCGTGCCGATGCCGGGCTACGACGTGCAGATCGTCGACGAGGGCGGCAAGCCGGTGGGGCCGAACACGATGGGTTCGATCGTCATCAAGCTGCCGCTGCCGCCGGGCGCGCTGCCGACGCTGTGGCACGCCGACGACCGCTTCCGCGAGAGCTATCTCGCCGCCTATCCCGGCTACTACACCACCTCCGACGCCGGCTTCGTCGACGAGGACGGCTACCTGTTCATCATGGGCCGCACCGACGACATCATCAACGTCGCCGGCCACCGCCTCTCGACCGGCGGCATGGAGGAGGTGCTGTCCTCGCACCCGGACGTGGCGGAATGCGCGGTGATCGGCATCAAGGATTCGCTCAAGGGCGAGCAGCCCTGCGGCTTCGTGGTGCTGAAGAGCGGCGTCAACCGCTCGCCGCTGGAGATCGAGAAGGAGATCGTGCAGCTCGTCCGCGACAAGATCGGCCCGGTCGCGGCGTTCAAGATCGCGATCACCGTCAACCGCCTGCCCAAGACGCGCTCGGGCAAGATCCTGCGCGGCACGATGAAGAAGATCGCCGACGGCGACAGCTGGTCGATGCCCGCCACCATCGACGATCCGGCGGTGCTCGACGAGATCGCCGAGGCGCTGCACCAGAAGGGGGTCTGACCCCCGCGCGTGTGAGGCGGGCCGGCGGGCTCGCGGCCGCTCAGGCGGCCGGCGACCTGGCGGCGCCGGCCATCTTGCCGGCGATGGCCCAGTAGACCCAGCCGGCGACCGCGCCGGTCAGGAACAGCAGCAGCAGCAGCTTCGTCTCGGCGCTGTCGGGGCCGTGGGAGGCCGCGTGGCCCAGCCAGGCGATGGCGGCGGTGAGCAGCCCCGCCGCGCCGGAGTACCAGACGAACGAGCGCAGTCCCGCCACCTCGCCGATGATCGCGGCGAGCACCGGCGGCAGCACCACAAGGGCGGTGGCGACCGTCCAGAACGCGAGCGCGACGGCCGACCAAACCCGGTCGGGGGCATCAGAACTGACCAGCGCGGCGAAAAGGGCGAGCATCCCGCCCAGCGAGAAATCCGCCGCCAGCTCGCGCGTCGCGGGGACGAAAAGACCGGCCACGACGAGGAACACGACCCCCGCCGCGATCGAGGCCGCCAGCCCGACGAGGATGACGAACAGGCGGCGCAAGGGTCAGGCCTCCGAGCCGAGGAACAGGCCTTCGGGGCCGATGCCGCTCTCCGCCATCATGCGGGCGCGGGCGCGCAGCTTCTCGGTCTCGCTCTTGAGCTGGCCGCAGGCGGCCAGGATGTCGCGGCCGCGCGGCGTGCGGACCGGCGAGGCGTAGCCGGCGCGAAACACCACCTCCGAGAACGACTCGATGCGCTCCCAGTCCGAGCACTCGTAGCGCGTGCCGGGCCACGGGTTGAACGGGATGAGGTTGATCTTGGCCGGGATGCCCTTGAGCAGGCGGACCAGCTCGCGCGCGTCGGCGAGGCTGTCGTTGACACCCTTCAGCATCACGTACTCAAACGTGATGCGGCGCGCGTTGGACAGCCCGGGGTAGGACCGGCAAGCCTCCAGCAGCTCGGCGATCGGGTATTTCTTGTTCAGCGGCACCAGCTCGTTGCGCAAATCGTCGCGCACCGCGTGCAGGCTGATCGCCAGCATCGAGCCGATCTCCTCGCCGGCGCGCGGGATCATCGGCACCACGCCCGAGGTCGAAAGCGTGATGCGCCGCCTGGAGAGCGACAGGCCCTCGCCGTCGGACACCACCTCCATGGCGTCGCGGACGTTCTCGAAATTGTAGAGCGGCTCGCCCATGCCCATCAGCACGACGTTCGAGACAGCCCGCTCGGCGTCGGGGATCAGGCCGTCGGTGGGGCGGGACGCGCCGGGCCAGTCGCCCACCCGGTCGCGCGCCACCATGAGCTGCGCCACGATCTCGGCCGTGGTCAGGTTGCGCACCAGCTTCTGCGTGCCGGTGTGGCAGAACGAGCAGTTGAGGGTGCAGCCCACCTGGGACGACACGCACAGCGTGCCGCGGTCCGCCTCCGGGATGTAGACCGCCTCGATCTCCGCCCCGCGATCATGGGGGCCCGTCGAGGCCATGCGGATCAGCCACTTGCGCGTGCCGTCGCGCGAGACCTGTTCGGACACGACCTGCGGTCGGTCGAGCGTGAACCGGCGAGCCAGCTCGGCGCGCAAGCCTTTGCCGACATTGGTCATGTCGTCGAACGAGGCGGCGCCGCGATGGTAGATCCAGTGCCACAGCTGGCCGACCCGCATGCGCACCTCGCGCTCGGGCACGCCGACGCCGCGCAGCGCCTCGGCGAGTCCCTGGCGGGTGACGCCGACCAGCGACACGGGGCCGGCGGTCTCGACCCCGGCGGGAGGAATGGACGGCGACGCAGCCGGAGCGCGCGCCGCGAGGGCGTCTGTCATGGGCGAAGGCATGGAGCGTGGTTCCTGTGGCGCGCTCCATAGCACGACAACCGTGGCGCGCCTATGGCGGGCGCCGGAATCACCCTCCGGGACGAATGCGCGCTCAGGGGCATTCCTTGCGCACGCGGTCCAGCGCCTGCGTGGCGCCGGCCAGCGAATAGCGGTCGGTCGACTCGTTGCCACGCACCGACGACACCTTCACCGTCAGGCTCTGCGCGCGGCGCATCGCCTCCACGAAGGCGGCGTCCTCGGCCGCGTTCTTCACCCAGGCGGCCGAGCCCTTGGTGACGATGGCGAAGTGCTGCGCGCCGAAGCTGGCCGACCCTTCGCCGCCGTCCTTGGCGGGGAAGCCGAGCACGAAGCTGACCTCGTTGCGCACGCCCTCCGCCGGCCGGGTGGAGATGAAGAGATAGCCGGCGTCGCGCTTCAGCGTGGCCGGGGCGCGATCCTTCGGCTGGGCGAGCGCGTAGCAGACCTTGCCCTTGGCGGTGTCGGACGCGTACGCGCCCCAGTCGCCGAACTTCTCCAGCAGCATCGGCTGGCCGCCGCCCGGCGCGGACGGCTTGGCGGCCGCCGCGGGCTTGGCTCCGGCCGGCGGTTTGGCCGCGGCGGCGGGCTTGGCCGGTGTCGCCGCCGGCTTGGCGGGGGTGCCGGGCTTCGTCGCCGTCGCAGGCTTGGCCGGCGTGGCGGGCGGCTTCGTGGTGTTCTGCGCGGCGGCGGGGCCGACGGCGACGGCGAGGGCCAGGGTCAGGCCGGCGGCGCTGGCCAGGAAGGAGGACGAAAGGGAGCAAGTCATCGGTTTACTCTGACTCCGGCGCGCGGGGGCGCGATTCCGGCTTGGAAACGCCGTTCTGACCAGACACATCGAATATGGTAAAATTTCCCTGAATGTGGCGCTTTCGGTTCCGTCCGGGCTGCAATCGTGCGAGCATGGCGGGGACGGTGCGGTCTCCCCCAGATCTGGCGTTCGCCCCGGGTGATGTTCGCGGGGGACGGGCGAAGCATGGATTTGAGGACTGCCGATTGACGTCCCACGCTGAACTGGCGGCGCTCGTGGCCGCGGTCGCGCAACGGCGCGACCGGGAAGCCTTCGTCCGCCTGTTCGACCATTTCGCGCCGCGTCTCAATTCCTATCTGCAGCGGCTCGGCTCGCAGCCGACGCAGGCCGAGGAACTGACCCAGGAGGTCATGGTCACGCTGTGGCGCAAGGCCGACCAGTTCGACCCCACCCGCTCCTCCGTGCCCACCTGGCTCTACCGAATCGCCCGCAATCGCCGCATCGACAGTCTGCGCCGGGCCCGCATCGAGTTCCTCGATCCGCTCGACGAGGCGATGGAGATCGGCGAGGACCCCGACACCGACGGCGCGCTCGACGCGGCCCGGCGCGAAGACCGCCTGCGGCGGGCGCTCGGGAGCCTGCCGGCCGAGCAGCTCGAGCTGGTGCGCCTCGCCTTCTACAGCGGCCTGTCGCACACCGAGATCGCCGAGCGCGAAAACTTGCCGCTGGGAACCGTGAAGTCGCGCATCAGGCTCGCCTTCACGCGGCTGCGGCGATTGCTGGAAGCCGATGGAGTGGTCGAGGCGGGATGATGCGCGCCGTTTTGTGCAAGGAGTTCGGGCCGCCGGAGAGCCTGGTCGTCGCGGAGCTGCCGGAGCCGACGCCGGGCCCGGGCGAGGTCGTCGTCGCCATCGCGGTGGCGGCGCTCAATTTCTTCGACACGCTGATCATCGAGAACCGATACCAGTTCAAGCCCGACCTGCCGTTTTCGCCGGGCGCCGAGTTCGCCGGCCGGGTCGTCGCGCTCGGGAAGGGAGTGCGTCCGGACTGGCTGGGCGCGCGGGTCGCCGGATTCGCCGGCTGGGGCGCCTGCCGCGAAAAGCTGTCGGTCGCCGTGGACAGGCTGGCGCGCATCCCGGACGGGCTGTCGGACGAGGCTGCCGCCGGGCTCTCGGTCACCTACGGCACCACGCTCCACGCGCTGGCGGACCGGGCGCGGCTGCGGCCGGAGGAGACGTTGGCCGTGCTCGGCGCGGCGGGCGGCGTCGGCATCGCGGCGGTGGAGATCGGCAAGCTGATGGGCGCGCGCGTCATCGCCTGCGCCTCATCGCCGGAGAAGCTGGAGGTCGCGCGCCGCCATGGCGCCGACGACCTGCTCGACTACGCCGCCGGCGACCTCAAGGAAGGCCTGCGGCGCCTGACCGGCGGCGCGGGCGTGGACGTGATCTACGATCCCGTGGGCGGCGCGCTGGCCGAGGCCGCGCTGCGCTCGATCGCGTGGAAGGGTAGGTTTCTGGTGGTCGGCTTCGCGGCGGGCGAGATCCCGAAGCTGCCGCTCAACCTCGTCCTGCTCAAGGGCTGCGACGTGCAGGGCGTGTTCTGGGGTGCGTTCACGGAGAAGGAGCCCGAGGCCAACGCCGCCAACGTCGCAAAGCTGCTCGCCTGGGCCGGCGAGGGCCGCATCGCCACGGCCGAGTCCGCCGTGTTTCCCCTCGAGGAGACCGGCAGAGCCATCCGCCTCATCGCCGACCGCAAGGCGACCGGCAAGGTGCTGGTGCGGATGTAACGCGGCCCGGGTCGGCCGCCCGCGAACGTCTCGCTACACCAGCGGGTAGGCCGCCTCGACGACGTAGGGGCCGCCGCCGACCGAGGCGCGCGAGGAGAACAGCACGAAGCGGTCGGCGGTGAAGCTGCGGGTGGGGAAGCGGCCGCGGGCGGAGAGGAAGTCGGCGGCGTGCCAGGGCGAGGTGTCGCGCAGGCGCGCCAGCGTGACATGTGGCGTGAACTTGCGCTTGTCGGGCGGCAGGCCGATGCGGCGCACCAGGCGCTCCTGCTCGGCCTGCAGCTCCACCAGAGCCGGGGTGGGCGCGATCCTGGCCACCAGGGCGCGCGGCTTGTCGCCGCCGAACACGTCGAGCCCCTCGATGGTCAGCGTCAGCGGGCGGCGGCGGCGAATGTCGCCCAGCAGGGACCACACGTCGCGAGCCGCCGATTCGTCGATGTCGCCCATGAAGCGCAGAGTCACGTGATAATTCGTCTCGTCGATCCAGCGCGCGCCCGCGAGACCGCCCTTCATGATCGACAACGATGCGGCGACATCCTGGGGAACTTCGAGACCGGTGAAGAGACGGAGCATGGCGCTGTCCCCTTGGTTTCGGGCGAGGCGGCTAACGCCGTCCGGCCCCGGAAAACCGAAATCGAGGGCTCCAAACGGAGCCTCGACCGTTGCGGTCGGGTCGAATCTGCCCGCGCCCGCCGTGATTCTCAACCCCGCCGCGCTCCGCGGAGTTGCGCCGGCGGGTTGCTTTCCACCGCGCGGACAACCCGATGCAAGAGCCGTGTACGGTCGCGGACCGTCCGGGTCGCCTTCAGCGCGCCTGGGCGGCGTATTCGGCGTTGGGGCGCATGTCGACGGCGGAAGCCATGCGGTTCGACATGTTGAAGAAGGCGGCGACGGCGGCGATGTCCCAGATGTCGCGGTCCGAGAACCCGGCCTGGCGCAGGGCGGCGCGGTCGGCCTCGACGATCTCGTGGGAGGCGCGGGTCACCTTGGTCGCGAAGGCGAGCATGGCGACATGGCGCTGCGACAACTCGGCGGCGCGCCAGTTCATCACCATCAGTTCGCCCAGCTGCGGATCGCCGGAGAGCTGGCGGACGGCCGCGCCGTGCGCGGTGAGGCAGTAGAAGCACCGGTTCTCGGCCGACACCGCGACGGCGATCATCTCGCGCTCCAGCTTGGAAAGGCCGGAGGGCGCGAGCATCAGGTCGTTGTAAAAGGCGGCGAAGGCCTCGAGCTTGGCGTTGTCGTGCGCGTAGGCGCGCAGCACGTTGGGCACGAAGCCGATCTTCTCCTCGCACTTGGCGAAATAATCGCGCATCGCGGGCGACAGCTCGGCCAAATCCAGCGCGAGCGCCATGGGGCGGTGATTGTCCTGGGGCGCGGGTTTTTCCCCGGTCTGCGGCCTGTCCTTCGCCATTTTCCTCGCTCCGACACCGATCATTGTCATGGTTTCGCACCTCGAGCCTGACTAGCATGGGCCCGGGCCACCGTGGAGACACCTTGGGGCCGGGGCGCAACCGCGTCCATCCAGGGGGAAGGGAACCGAACCATGCTGATCCGCGACAAGGATGAGCGCCGCGTACTGACGGCCGCCGTGCTGGAGGCGCTGGCGCGCCTCGACCCCGCCGTGCCGCCGGACTTCGTCGATTCGCTGTTCGGGCGCGTCGCGATGGAGGACCTCGCGCAATACGAGGCCCCGACGCTGGCCGCCTTCGCGGCCTCCGCCTTCTCGCGCCTCGCCGAGCGGCCGCCTGGCCATGAGGACATCCGCCTCACCGACGCCACCGCCCGCGTCGGCGGACGCCAGCACGACATCACCGTGCTGGAGGTGGTCAACGACAACATGCCCTTCCTGCTCGACTCGACGCTGGCCGAGCTGACCGAGCGCGGGCTGGAGATCCGCTTCGTCACCCACCCGATCGTGGCGGTGGAGCGCGACTCGGAGGGCCGGCTGCTGCGGTTTGCCGGCGAGGCGCTGGCCGGCGCGCAGGCCGGGACTCGCCGCGAAAGCCTGATCCAGGTCCACCTCGAACGCCTGTCCCCTGAGACCCGTGCCGCGTTGGCGGAGTCGCTGGCGCGCGTCTACGCCGACGTGCGCGTCGCCGTGCGGGACTGGGCCGCCATGCGCGGGCGCATCACCGAGGCGGTGCATGCCTATCGCACCAGCCCGCCGCCGCTGCCGGCCGACGAAATCGCCGAGGCGGTCGCCTTCCTCGACTGGCTGGCCTCGGACCACTTCACCCTGCTCGGCGTGCGCGAATACCGCTTCCCGGAGGGCGACATCCCGGCGGACCCGGTGGAGGGCACCGGCCTCGGCATCCTCTCCAACCCCACCGTGAGGGTGCTCAAGCGCGGCAAGGAACTCGTGGTGATGACGCCGGAGATCCGCGCCTTCCTCGAGGAGCCGGCGCTGCTCATCGTCACCAAGGCGAGCGTCAAGTCGCGCGTCCACCGCCGCGCCTATCTCGACTATGTCGGCGTCAAGCTGTTCTCGCAGGACGGGAGGCTGGCGGGCGAGCTGCGCGTGGTCGGGCTGTTCACGGCCAGCGCCTACACCAGCACGACGGCCGAAATTCCCTATATCCGCCACAAGGTGGCGCGAGTGATCCGCCGCGCCGGGCTCGACCAGGCGAGCTATTCCGGCCGCGCCCTGCTCAACGTGCTGGAGAGCTACCCGCGCGACGAGATCTTCCAGATCGACGTCGACACCCTGCTCGCCTTCGCCACCGACGTGCTGAGCCTTTACGAGCGGCCGCGCGTCCGCGTTCTGGCGCGCATCGACAGGTTCGACCGCTTCGTCTCGGTGCTCGTCTACGTGCCGAAGGACCGCTACGACACCGCCGTGCGGATCCGTATCGGCGAGGTGCTGGCGCGGCTCTACGAGGGGCGCGTGTCGGCCGCCTACCCCGCTTATCCCGAGGGGCCGCTGGCGCGCACGCATTTCATCATCGGGCGCGACGGCGGCGCCACGCCGCAGGTCGACCGCGCGCGGCTGGAGGCGGCCGTCGACGCCGTCACCCGCACCTGGGGCGACGCCCTGCACGAAGCGCTGCTCGAGACCACCGACGCCGGCCGCGCCCGCGCGCTCGCCGCCCGCTACGGCTCCGCCTTCTCGGCCGGCTATCGCGAGGCGTTCGGCCCCGCCGCCGCCATCGCCGACATCGGCGTGCTGGAACGGCTGAGTGACGAGCGCCCGCAGGCGGTGCGCATCGGCCGCCGCGAGGGCGACGAGCCGAGCCGGGTATCGCTGAAAGTGTTCAGCCGCGGCCGGCCCATGCCGCTCTCCGAGCGCGTGCCGCTGCTCGAGAACCTGGGCTTCAACGTGCTCAACGAGCGCACCTATCGCGTCAGCGCGCCCGAGCCCGACGCGCCCACGGCGTGGTTGTACGACATGGCGCTGGAGCGCGCCTCCGGCCAGGCGGTCGATCTCTCCGGGCTGCGCGGGCGCATCGAAGCGGCGCTGATGAGCCTGTTTCGCGGCCGCGCCGAGTCGGACGGCTTCAACGCGCTGGTCGTCGAGGCGGGGCTCGGCTGGCGCGACGTCGCCATCCTGCGCATGCTGTCGCGCTACCTCCAGCAGGCGCGCGTGCCGTTCAGCCAGGACTACATGTGGTCGACGCTGGTGAAGCACGCCGGCACGGCGGAGCGCATCGTGGCGCTGTTCCACGCCCGCTTCGACCCCTCGCCCGAGGCGGAGGCCGGGCGCGACGCCAGGCAGGCGCAATTGCGCGCCGAGATCGAGGCGGCGCTGGGCCAGATCGACAGCCTGGACGAGGACCGCATCCTGCGCCGCTTCGTCAACCTGGTCGAGGCGGCGGTGCGCACCAGCTTCTTCCAGCTGCGCGACGACGGATTGCCGCGGCGCACGCTGGCGATCAAGTTCGAGAGCGCGCGGGTGGAGGACCTGCCGCTGCCGCGCCCGCTCTACGAGATCTTTGTCTACTCGCCGCGCGTCGAGGGCGTCCACCTGCGCTTCGGCAAGGTGGCGCGCGGCGGGCTGCGCTGGTCCGACCGGCGGCAGGATTTCCGCACCGAGGTCCTCGGGCTCGTCAAGGCGCAGCAGGTCAAGAACGCCGTCATCGTGCCAGTGGGGGCGAAGGGCGGCTTCGTGCCGAAGCGCCTGCCGCCCGCGAGCGACCGCCAGGCCTGGATGGCCGAGGGCGTCGCCGCCTACCGCGAGTTCGTCGGCACGCTGCTCGACCTTACCGACAATCTCGCCGACGCCGGGCCGACGCCGCCGCCGCGCACCGTGCGCCACGACGGCGACGACCCCTATCTCGTCGTCGCGGCCGACAAGGGCACCGCCACCTTCTCCGACATCGCCAACGCGCTGTCGATCGAGCGCGGCTTCTGGCTGGGCGACGCCTTCGCCTCCGGCGGCTCGCAGGGGTACGACCACAAGAAAATGGGCATCACCGCGCGCGGCGCGTGGGAAGCCGTGAAGCGGCATTTCCGCGAGATGGACGTCGACATCCAGTCGACGCCGTTCACCGTGGCGGGCGTCGGCGACATGTCGGGAGACGTGTTCGGCAACGGCATGCTGCTGTCGCGCGCCACGCGACTCATCGCCGCCTTCGACCACCGCGACATCTTCCTCGATCCGGACCCCGACCCGGAGACCTCGTTCGCCGAGCGGGCGCGCATCTTCGCGCTGCCGCGCTCGTCGTGGCGCGACTATGACGCGTCGCTGATCTCCGAGGGCGGCGGCGTGTTCTCGCGTTCGCTGAAATCGGTGCCGCTGTCTCCCGAGGCGCGCGCCGTGCTCGGCATCGAGGCCGCCGAGGCGACGCCCGCCGAGGTGATGCGCGCTATCCTCAAGGCGCCGGTCGACCTGCTCTGGTTCGGCGGCATCGGCACCTATGTGCGCGCCTCGACCGAAAGCGACGAGGCGGCCGGCGACCGCGCCAACGACGCCCTGCGCATCACCGGGGCGGATGTGCGCGCCAGGGTGATCGGCGAAGGCGCCAATCTCGGCGTCACCCAGCTCGGCCGCATCGAGGCCGCCCGCAAGGGCGTGCGGCTCAATACCGACGCCATCGACAACTCGGCCGGCGTCAACACCTCGGACGTCGAGGTCAACATCAAGATCGCGCTGGCCGCGCCCGAGCGGGAGGGCCGGATCGACGAGGCGGCGCGCAACGCCCTGCTCGCCGCCATGACCGACGAAGTCGGCGAGCTGGTCCTGCACAACAACTATCAGCAGACGCTCTCGATCTCGCTCACCGAGCAGCGCGGGGTCGAGGAGATGGGCTTTGCCCGTCGCCTGATGCAGGCGCTGGAGGGCGCCGGCCGGCTCGACCGTGGCGTCGAGTTCCTGCCCGACGACGCGGCCCTGTCCGAGCGGCAGCGCAGAGGCGAGGGCCTGACGCGGCCCGAGATCGCCGTGCTGCTCGCCTACGCCAAGCTCGCCCTCCACGACGCGCTGATCGCCAGCCCGGTGCCCGACGATCCCTACCTCGCGACCGAGCTGACGCGCTACTTCCCCGCGACCCTGGTCCAGCGCCTGCCGGACGCGGTGGCGAGCCACAGGCTGCGCCGGGAGATCGTCGCGACCCAGCTCGCCAACGCCATCATCAACCGCGGCGGGCCGACGCTGGCGACGCGCATCGCCGACCAGACCGGGGCGGACGCGCCAAGCGTCGCCAGCGCCTATGCGGCGGCGCGCGACAGCTACGACCTGCAATCGCTCGACGAGGACATCGGTGCGCTCGACGCCAAGGTGCCCGGCGCGCTGCAGATGCGGCTCTACCGCGCCGCGCAGGACCTGATGCTGTCGCGCCTGGTCTGGTTCGTCCGCCACATCGATTGGGCGAGCGAGACGCTCGACGTCGTCGTCGGCCGCTACCGGGACGGTATCCGCGAGGTGGCCGCCAGCCTCCCGCGGACGCTGGAGCCCGCGCTGGCGGCGGCGATGGCCCGCCGCGTGGCCGACCTGTCGCGCGAGGGGGTGCCGGAGGAGTTGGCGCAACGCATCGCCATGCTACCGGCGCTGGAGGCCGCGCCCGACATCGTGATGGTCTCGGCCGCCACCGGAAAGCCTGTCGCGGAGATCGCCGCGACTCATTTCGCGGTGGCGACGCGGGCCCGTCTGCCGGAGATCGTCGCCGCCTCGCGCGACGTCAAGCCGGGCGACTACTACGACCGGCTGGCTCTCGACCGCGCGCTGGCCACCATCGAGTCCGCCCACCGGGCGCTGACGATGGAGGTGGCGGCCGCCGCGCGGGGCTCCGGGACGGAAGCCGTGGCGGCCTGGGCGGCGGGGCGTGGCGCGGCGGCGGAACGCCTGCTCGCCAATGTCGAGACCATCGCCGCCTCCGGGCTCACGCTCTCGAAGCTCACCGTCGCGGCGAGCCTGCTGGGAGACCTGGTGCGGCCGTGACGCCCGCGCCGAAGGCGGCTGCCGCCACGGCGTCGATCTCGGCGGCGACCAGCTCCGCGTGGGTATGGTGGGGCATGTGCCCCGCCCCGGCCAGCAGGGTCAGCCGCGACCCGGCGATCTGCCGCGCGATGGCGCGCGAATGCAGCGTCGGCGACACGGTGGTGTCGGCCTCGCCGTGTACGATGGCGGTGGGCGCCGCGATTTCGTCGTATCGTTCGAACTGCGCCGTGACGTGGCCCAGCAGGTCCGCCACGTCCTGCGCGTTGGCGCGGAACTCGGCCGGGCGCAGCACCAGCCACGTGGCCCCGCGCGCGGCGTAGTCCGGCGGCGGCGCGTCGGGATGGAACACGCTGGCGACGGAAGGCTTCAGCAGGGCGGAACCGACCGGGGCGGCGATCGCACCGGTGAAAACGCGGCCCGTGAGCGCGCTCGCCGCCGGTCCGTAGTACCAGGAGACGCCGCCCGGCCACGGATGCGTCACGGGTGCGACCAGCACCAGCCCCGCCACCAGCTCCGGACAATCCAGCGCCAACCTTGTGGCGAGCGCGCCGGACCAGCTGTGCCCCACCACGATGGCGCGCTGCACGCCGAGCCGCCCGAGCGCCTCCCGGATCAGCGCCGCCTGCCGGGCGGGAGCGGCGTCGGCCCGCCCGCCCGGCCGGTCGCTCCAGCCGTGGCCCGGCCGGTCGAAGGCGAGCACGCGGTAGCGCCCGCGCAGCGAAGGGGCGAGAGCCATTGCCATGTCGCGGGCGTTGCCGGACGCGCCGTGCAAGAGCGCCACGACAGGCGCGTCGGCGCGCGCGCCGGGAATGTCGATGACATGCAGCCGACCCCCGGTCACCTCGACGAAGCGGCCGTCCGGCGTGTAGGCGCGACGGGTCCAGGCGACGAAGCCGACCGTGTAGAGCGCTCCGGCGGCAAGCGTGACGATGGCGCCGGCCGCCAGTTCGGCGAGGAGCGTCATCGGGCGGGTCCGGCCCGGGTCAGATGTCGCGCCCCTCGACGTCGGGAGCCATGCGATCGACGGCTTCCTTCAGATCGGGCATGTGGGGGTTCACCGCGAGCGCGCGTCGAAAGGCGTCGAAGGCGCGCTTGTCGTCGCCATTGTTGCGCAGGATGGCGCCGATGCCGGCCAGCGCGCCGAAATGGCGCGGCTCCAGGATCAGCACCTGCTCGAGATCAGCCATGGCGCGCGTCGTATCGCCCATCATGAAGAACACCGTGGCGCGCTTGTTCCAGCCCTCCGCCCAGTTGGGCTGAAAGGCGACTACCCGGTCGAGCAGTTCGATGGCGAGAGGCTGATCGCCGCCCTGCAAGGCCTCCAGGGCGCGGCTCATCAGCAGGTCGGCCGTGTCGCTGCCCGAGCGCAGCCAGCGCCGCTCGATGGCGCCGACGATGCCCTTGGCCTCGACGGGATCCTTGGTGGCCTGCAACCGGGCGAACAGGTCGTCGAGGGTGAAGGGCCGTGGGCGCACCGGGGCGGCCTTCTCGGCCGCGGGCGGACGCGCGCGCGATGGCGGCGGGGCTTCCGCTTGAGCGGCGGCGAGGTCGAGCGTCGCGCCGAGCGCAGCCGCCGACAGGCCCAGCCGCAGGGCCGAACGCGCGAGCAAGGAGAACGGACGCCTCATACCGACAAGTGTAGGGCGCGGCGCGCGTCTGTCAAAAGCCGCGCGTTCACCTCCGCGCGAGCGGGTGCAAGACGAACGAAAACAGGGCGCCGCGAAGGCGCCCTGCCCGTGATCGACCGGAAGCCTGGCTGCGGCCGGGCGTCAGCCCTGGCGCGCCTTGTAGCGCTTCTGGGTCTTGTTGATGATGTAGACGCGGCCCTTGCGGCGCACGATCTGGTTGTCGCGATGGCGCGTGCGCAGCGACTTGAGGGAGTTGCGGATCTTCATCGGTCTCGTCTCGTGTTCAATCCGGCCGCGGAGGACCTGAGCATTCGTCGGGCCCTTCTAGGGAGAGAAGCCCGCAAAATCAAGCCGCAAAATGGGGCGCGGCCGGCGCGGCCCACAGCGGCGGGGCGGCGAAGCCCGGCCTCAGCCGCCCGCCCCCGGGTTGGCGGCGCGGTCCTCGGGGCTCTGCCAGACGCGCAGATAGTCCAGCTCGAAACGCGCCTCGGCCGGCGTGTTCTCGTTGGTGGGTCCCGGCCACTTGCCGCCGACGGCGAGGTTGACGAGCAGGTACATCGGCCCGCGCAGCCCCTCCGGGGTGGGCGCCGAGCCCATCTCCTTGCCGTCGAGATAGATAGTCACCTTCTGCTCGGTCCAGTGCAGGCCGTAGATGTGGAAATCCGCCGCGAGGTCCTGCGTCTCGCGACGCACCAGCAGCACGGCGCGCTTCTCGCCCCCGTCCACCGCATGGATGGTGGAGTTGAGGAAATTGGTGCGCTGGCCGAACACCTCCGCGATGTCCAGCTCGCCCAGCGAGCCCTTGTCGCTACGCAGCATCCACACGGCCGGCCACATCGAGCGCCCGCGCGGCATCTTGGCGCGGAACTCGACGAAGCCGTAGCGGAACCGGAACGAGCGGTAGCTGGTCAGCAGGCCCGACGTGTAGCGCATCCCGCCGAGGTCCTTGAGCAGGTTGTCAGGGGTGCGCCGGGCGACGATGGAGAGCACGCCGTTTTTCACCTCGAACGGGTCGATGCCGGGCGTGACGCCCGACTCCGTCTTGTAGGTGGGGTCGACGTAGAGCTGCTCCTCCTTGTTCGGCGCCATGGTGCGCGCGCCCCAGAAATAGGTCGTGCTCCAGCGTCCGCCTTGGCCGATCGACACCTTGGGCGCGTCGAACTCGTCCTGGAAGGAGAGGCTCATCCCCTTGGTGATGTCGGGATTCGACGACGTGAACTCGGCCGGCGAGGCGGGCGCCGGCGGCATGGCGCGCGGCTGCGGCTGCGGGCGCGCCTGCGCCAGCTCCACTTGCGCGGCCGGAGCGGCGACCGCCGGCGGCGCGGGCTGCGCCAGGGCGAGGACCAGGTCGAGCATCACGAAGCCTCCGGTGGCGGGGCCACCGCCGGAGCGGTGGCGCCGTGGATGGTGTCATATTCCCGGCTGTCGTAGCCGACCAGTCCGGCCAGCATGCCGGCCCCGAACGCCGCCCCCGACAACGCCTCGGCCAGCCGGCGGCGGCCGAACGGCCAGGCTATCGCCGCGTGGGCGAGGCCGAGGCCGGTGCGCGCCACGCCCTTGCCGGCGCGCAGCGCCAGAGCGGCGGGGCCGTCGCGCTCGATGCGGCTGACCAGCGCCAGCGTCGCGCCGACGCGGAAGCGCCGGCGCAGCAGGTAGGCGAGGTTCGTCCGGCTCGCGGGCACGCTCTCCCAGGCGATGGCGCGCGGAGCGGTGTGGATCGCCACGCCCGCCCGCAGCGCCCTGATGAAGAAATGCTGGTCCTCGCCTCCGGATCGGTCGAAGCGTCCGTCGAAACGCAGGCCGAGCCGCCGCAGCACGACCGTGGCGATGAGGACGTTACCGCTATAGCCCCATTGCAGCGTCTGGCCTTCCGGAAACGGGCCGAGCTCCAGAAACCGACCCTGGGCGAACCAGTCCGGCGTTCCCGCCTCCAGTTCCGACAGCACCGGGCCCTGCACGATCTCCGCGTCGAGCGCGCGGGCCGTGGCCACCAGCTCGTCGAGCCATTCCGGGACGGGGCGCTCGTCATCGTCGAGAAAGGCGACGTAGTCGGCCTCCTCCGGCACGAGATCGAGGCAGCGATTGCGTGCGCTGGCGACGCCGCGCCGGGTCTCCACCGCGTAGCGCAGCGGCCACGGGAAGCCTGCGCGCTCCGCCTCGACCGCCGGCCCGGCGGAGCCCGATGCGTCGTTGTCGACCACAATAGCGCTGATCGCCGCGCCGCCGCTGCGCGGGAACACCTGGCCCGCCAGCGCCCGCAGCGCCCGCGCCGCGCCCTCGGGACGGCGAAACGTCGTCATGCAGACGGCGACGCGGACCTCGCGGTCCGCGCCCTGCGGCGAAAGCCCGTTCATGGCGCCGGCGCCCGCGCGGCGCGCGAACGCACCGCCAGCATCACCCCCACCGTGACGAACAGCGTCCAGATCAGGTCGTTGCGGAACAGGATGCGCGACTCGGTGAGATTGGCGACCAGGAAGAACGCCATGAACACCAGCGGAAACGTGGCGTAGAACCGCCGTTCGCCCGAAAGCAGCAGGCGCAGCGCCCTCGCCGTCGAGACGACGTAGGCGGTCACCACCAGCGCCACCAGCACGACGCCGCCGTTGAGCAGCGTCTCGGTGATGCCGTTATGCGAATAGAACGGCCGGTAATGGACGACGCTGGCCACGAACTCCACCTGCGAGGAGAAAGGGATCCAGAACGCCTCGTAGCCATAGCCCAGCAATGGCCGGGCCCCGACATATTGCAGCGTGATCTCCCACAGGGGCAGGCGGCCGGAGATGTCGGCGCTGCGTCCGACGAGCTGGAAAAACGGGTCGAGCCCGTCGACCACCAGCACTTCCAGCACCAGCAGGGCCAGCAGCCCGAACCCGGCGAGGGTGAGCGGAATGGTGCGCCCGGGCGATTTCTGCGCCAGCCGCGCCCACAGCATGACGCAGACGAGCAGCGCCATGTTGACGAGAGCCGTGGCCGAATGCGCCTTGACCAGCGCCAGCAGCGTCGCGGCGAGCGCCGCCATGAAGAACACGCGCAGGGGCCCGCGCGTCAGCCCGATGGCGTAGATGAGCACCACGGCGCCAATGGCCGCGCCGGCGCCCAGGCTGTTCTTGTGGACGTAGAGCCCGCTCCATGCCCCGGCCCACACGCCGTCCATGACGCCCTTGCTCGGCACGGCCAGCGCCAGCACCGTGCTGCCGAGGCCGGCCAGACCGTAGATCAGGCCCAGCACGACGATCAGCTGGCGCATGTCGAAGCGCATGGCGAGATAGAAGCCGAGCAGGCCGGTGCCGAACACCGCGATGGCCGGCGAGAGCGTCGCGCCGCGGTTGACCGACCAGTAGAGCGAGGCCAGGGGGAACGCCAGCAGCACGAGGAAGAGCGGGGCGGCCAGCGCCGTGCCCGTCAGGCCTCGCCGCCGGCCGACGGAGAGCACCAGCAGGCCGGCGTAGAACGCCGCGAACACGCGCGCCGCAGCGGGCGAGGCGTTGGCGCCGCCGAAATCCATGTCAGACCGGAAGAAGACCTGCAGCACCTGCGTGGCGAAGACGACCCCGCCACCCACCAGGAACGCGAGTTCGAGCGTGCTCGTCCCCGGCCGACGCGCCACGGCCGGAGCGCCGATGGGCAGCGCGTAGCTCATCGCGCGGTCCGCCTCGCGCGGTCCTTCGCGCGCGGCCTGCGGAGGGTGAGGATCATGCCGGTTCGTCTCTCGACCTTTCCGGATGGTTTGGGCGGCTGGCTCTGCCGAAGCGCGCAGCGCGCCATCAGCCAGACGGCGTGCAGGTTGGTGACGAGGTAACGCTTGAACAGGCGGCGCGGTTCAAGCCAGACCCGCCAGGCCCATTCCAGACCGGCCTTCTGCAAGGCCTCGGGCGCGCGCGGGTTCTTCTCGGCCAGCCAGTCGAAGAGCCCGCCGCAGGTCTTGATCCAGGTGATGCGGGGCAGGCGGTCGCGCGCCAGCAGCGCGAAGGCCTGCTCGCGCGGAACGCCGAGGCCGATCCACAGCACGTCGGGCGCGGCGAGGCGGATCTGCTCGATGACCTCGTTGGTCTCGTCGTCGCTGAAATAGCCGTCGCGCCCGTCGACCACGAGGCCCGGATAGCGTTCGCGCAGGCGCTGTTGCGCGGCGCGGTTCTCGTCCGGCCGCGCGCCGAGCAAATAGAAGCGCAGGCCGTGCGGCGCGCCGGCGCGCGCGGCATCGTGCACGAAGTCGGTCGTGGCGACCCGCTCCGGCAGCGCCGGGCCCGGCTGCAGGCGGGAGGCGAACACCAGCGACATTCCGTCCGCGTCAACCGCGTCGAAGCGGTCGACCAGCGCTCGAA
The DNA here is from genome assembly GCF_024294805.1 of Alsobacter ponti. GTDB lineage: Bacteria > Pseudomonadota > Alphaproteobacteria > Rhizobiales > Beijerinckiaceae > Alsobacter > Alsobacter ponti. The sequence continues at coordinate 85,682 of NZ_JANCLU010000014.1, read as the reverse complement.
ACCGGGCATTGCTCGCATAGAGCGACAGCACGTTGCCGTTCGCCGAGGTGAGCAGCCGTGGCGGCAGGCCGACCCGGCGGCGTGTGCGCCAGTCGTCCATCAGCGTCTCCGCCCACTCGGCGCGGCTCAGCACGGTGATGCGCAGGCCGCCGACACGGACGCGCAGAGGCTCGGCGCTGCCGCGCGGCCAGACGTCCGTCGCCGACCGGTCTGGCCCAGGGAGCCAAGCGAGGTTGGATATGTCGGTAGTGCGGTTCGGCAGCGGCGCGCCGGACATGTTCTGGCCGTCTCCGTTTTCGTCCCGGCCGCATGCAGCGATCCCGGGCCATGAGCGTTGTTGAAGCGAGCAAGCGGGTAGGACCGCGAGAAGCGTTCCCGACCGACAATGCGCGACGGCCGGGTTTGGTGGCATCGAACGCCCGCATTTTCGCACTGCACCATTTCGAACCGAAGGATGGCCAATGAGCGAAGCGACGACTGGACCGGGCGGCGACCGAGAGCCGGCGCGGGGCGCGCCGCCCCACGTCTGCGTGGTGACAGCCGCCCACAATGTCGCCGACTTCATCGGCGAGACGCTGGCCAGCGTGCTCGCCCAGAGCCTCAGGGACATCGAGATCATCGTCGTCGACGACGGCTCCACGGACGCCACCGCCGAGGTCGCGGCGGGACTCGGCGACCCGCGTATCCGCGTCATTTCGACTCCCAACCGCGGCGTCAGCGCCGCGCGAAACCGGGGCCTCGCGGAATGCCGCGCTCCCTACGTCCTGTTCCTCGACGGTGACGACCTGCTGACGCCCGACGCGCTGGAGCGCATGGCGGCGGCGCTGGACGAGCGGCCGCGCTGCGTCGCGGCGGTGGCGCTGCTCGCCAAGATCGACCTCTCCGGTCGGCCGCTGGGCCGGCCCGACCCGGCCCGCCTCCCCTCCCGCGACATTCTGCGTCAGCTCGTCGGGCGCAATTTCATCGTCAACGGCGGGGCCATCTGCATGCGGACCCACGCCGCGCGCGCGGTCGGCGGCTTCGATCCGCGCCTGCGTCTGGGCGAGGACTGGGACCTGTGGTGCCGGCTCGCCGCGCTCGGCGAGTTCGCGATGATGCCTGACCTCGTCTCGGCGCTCTACCGGGTGCGGCCCTCCGGAGCCAACGTGCAGCTCGGCGGCACCGCGCTGGCCCCGAATTTCGAGGCGGTCGAGGCGGTGTTCTCGCGCCCCGAGATCCGCGCCAACCTCACCACCGAGGAACTGCTCGCCCGCCGCCGCCTCGCCGAGCTCAACGCCTACTGGAGCGCCGCCCGCAACGCGCTGGTGCAGCGCCGGCTCGGCCACTTCCTCGTCTATCTCGGCGTCGGCTTGTGGCGCTATCCCGACAGCCTGCTGCAAGGCCGGCTGATCGCCCGCTACGTCGCCGGCGCGTTCCAGATGTCCCGCTCCTGACCGCGCCATGCTCAAGAGCAGCCTGATCTATCTCGCCGGCCGCTACGGCGCGTCGGCCATCACGCTCCTGGCCATCGCCGCCTACACGCGGCTGGTCAGCCCCTCGGAGTACGGCGTCTATTCGCTCGCCTTCACGGCGGCGACCCTGCTCTACAGCTTCGCTCTGTTCTGGCTGCGCGACGCGCTGATCCGCTTCACCCCCACCTACGCCGAGCGCGAGGACGTGCTGATGAGCCAGGTCGCCGCCGGCTACCTCGGCGTCGCGGCCGTGACGCTGGCGGCGCTGGCGGCCGCGTCCTTCGCGCCCCTGCCGGCGGAGGCGGCGCGGCTCGTCCGCCTCGTCGTTCCGCTCTTCCTCTCGCTCGCCCTCTGCGAAGTCAGCCTCGCGTGGCTGCAGGCGCGCTTCCGGCCGGCGCGCTACGCCACGCTGTCGCTCACCCGCACGACCGTCGCCGGCGTCGTCGGTTCGGCGCTCGCCTGGAGCGGATACGGCGCGGAGGGCATCGTCGCCGGCACGGTGCTCGGCTACGTGCTGTGCGCGCTGCCGGTGCTGGCGGAAACGCGCCACCTCGTCGCCTGGCGAAAGGTAAGCTGGGAGCGGCTGCGCGAGATCGGCGGCTACGGCCTGTCGTTTTCGCTGGCCGGGGCGCTGATCGCTTTCATCGCCTTCGCCGACCGGTACATCATCGCCTGGATGCTCGGGGCCGAGGCGGCCGGCTTCTACGCCGCGCCCTACGACCTCGCCTCGCGGAGCCTCTACGTGCTGATGCTGGCGGTGAACCTGGCCGGCGCGCCGATCATCTTCCGCGCCTATGAGCGCGACGGCCTGGCGGCGGCGGAAGCCGCGCTGCGGCGGCAGTTCGTGCTGCTGCTCGGCGCGTCGCTGCCGGTGGCGACGGGGCTGGCCATCATGAGCCCGTTCGCGACCGGCGTGCTGCTCGGCGAACGCTTCCACACATGGGGCATCGCCCTTATGCCATGGATCGCCGCCGCGACGGTGCTGCAGGGGCTGGAGACCTTCTTCTTCAGCTTCGCGTTCTCGCTCACGCGCAAGCCGCTCGGCCAGACGGTGGCGCTGGCGGCAACGGCCGTCGTCAATGTCGGGCTCAACCTGGCGCTGATCCCGCGCTTCGGACTGGCCGGCGCTGCCATGGCGACGGTTCTGACCTACGTGTTCGGCATCGCCGGAAGCTTCGCGGCGGGGCGGCGGCTCATTCGCCTGCCGCTGCCGCTCGGCGAGGCGGCGCGCATCGCGCTGGCGGCGCTCGTAATGGCCGCGACGCTGTGGCCGTGGCGGGAGGCGACGGGGTGGCCGGCCTTCGCGTGGGGTCTGCTGGTCGCCTTGCCGGCCTACGGCCTTGGCCTGTTGGCGTTCAACCCGGGAAACCTGCGCGGCGAGGTAGCGTCTGCCCTGGCGCGACGCCGGGCGCGTCGATTGGACGAGGGCGCGGCGGAATCGGCGTGACCGGTCCCGCGCGAGACCGTCAGGTTCAGCCGTGGACCAGCATGGTGACGGCGATGACGACGCCGAGCGCCACCAGTGCGAGGGCGTAGTCGAGAAGGATGCGTCCTTTCGCCAGCGTCATAGTCCCTCCACCGTTCTTGTTGTCCTGCTCATGTTGACCCAAAAGATCGACATTAGCAAGACGTTAACGGTGTCGGGGCACGCCGGGTTGCATCACTCGGCGGCGACGGCGGCGTCGGGCAGATCGCCGCCGGCTTCGACGAGGTCGGCGAGCGTCGCCTTCTCGAGTTCAGCGAGCATGGCGTCGTAGGTGCGGGCGAACAGCTTGCGCAGAGCGCAGGCGCCCTCGTCGGCGCAGTCGGCGCAGCGGCGATAGGCCGTGCGCGAAAGGCATGGGAGCGGCGCGACCGGCCCGTCAATGACCCGCAGCACGGCCGCGAGGTTCATCTCCGACGGCGGCTTGGCGATGCGATAGCCGCCCGCCTTGCCCCGGCGGCTCACCACCAGGCCTGCGCGCTTCAGCTCCAGCAGGATCTGTTCGAGAAAGGGCTGGGGAATGGAGTCCGCCACGGCGATGTCACGGATTTGCAGAGGCTCGTCGCCCGCGTTCTGGCAGAGCCTGAACAGCGCCTTCAGCGCGTAGCGCGCCCGTTGGGAGATCATGTCCGACGTCCTGCCTGACCGCTCCGGTCCCAGATGGCCGGACGGTTCTTGCCGCCCGGTTTAGGCCCGCTTTCCCGCCGGCGCAAGCTGAAGGTTGCCGTTTCCAAGAAGAAGGTCGCGCCTTCGTGAGGCACGGTAAAGGATCGCCGCCGGCAATTGCAGTGCAACATTTCGGCCGTCTCGCGCATTTCTTCGGAAGCGACCGCGCCGCCGCGCGGCCATGCTTTGCCCGATTGCGAAGGACCCCGATGCTCGACGACATCCGCCAGATTATGGGCTATGCGCGCCTCGACCAACTCTCCCGCTACGCGCTGCGGGTTCTCGGCCGTCCCACGGCGCGGATGTCGGACTTCCTGTTCGACGTTCCGCCGGAGCTGACCGAGGCCCTGTCCGAACTGGCGCGCGGTGTGCGAGGCCCGCAGGCGCGGCGCGCCGTGTTCGTGCACGGCGTGCTGCCGCGCTCCGGCACAAACTACCTCGCGGACGTGCTTGCGCTGCATCCCGAATTGCAGCCCGATCCGGGCCGGTTGTGGGAGTTCCCGCTGTTGTACGTCGCTCCCGGCGCGGACGCCCTCCAACGCGAATTCCAGTTCATGTTCAAGGAAAACGCGAAGGTGATGCATCGCCACGAGATGATGGCCTATCTCGCGTCGGGCTGGATGGCGTCCCTCCAGCAGCGCAACCCCGACAAACGCCTGTTGCTGAAGAGCCCCCACATGCAGGGCCTCTCCCTGTTCCCGGCCGTGTTCCCCGACGACATCGCCCTGCTCGTCATCCGCGACGGACGCGACGTGGTGGAGTCGAGCGCCAAGACGTTCGGAGCGCGCGGCCCGATGCGCAAGAGCTTCGCGGCGCTGGCGCGCGAGTGGCAGCTCGGCTGCGAGGCGGCGCTCAGCTTCGCCGAGGGCGGGCCGAACCACCATCCCAACATCAAGGTGGTCCGCTACGAGGACCTGGTGCGTGACACCGAGGCGACGGTCCGCGACCTGCTCGCCCATTGCGGGCTCGACGCCGTGCGCTACGACTTCGACGCCCTGCACGCCTTGCCGGTGCGCGGCTCCTCGGCCAGCAAGACGGACCTGTCGAAGCGCTGGCAGGGAGAGCAGAAGTCCGCGTCGTTCAACCCGGTGGGGCGCTGGCGCGATTGGCCCGAGGCGCGCAAGCGCCGTTTCAACGACATCGCCGGCGCGACCCTGGAGCGCGCCGGCTACTCGCTCTCAGGCTGAGCGGGCGGCAAGCGGGCCGGCCACCAGCGCGGCGTCCGACGCGGCCACGAAGGGGCCGTTGCGGAAGCCCGCGCCGGCCTTGCCGTAGCGGAACGGAGCGCCTTCGGGCGTCAGCACCACGCCGCCCGCCGCCGTCACCACCGCGTGGCCGGCCGCCGTGTCCCATTCCATGGTGGGCCCGAGGCGGGGATAGATGTCGGCCTCCCCCTCGGCGATCAGACAGAATTTCAGCGACGACCCCGCCGAACGCGTATCCGCGACGGGCCGTCCCGACAGCCAGGCGTCGGTCGCCGCGTCGCGGTGCGAGCGGCTGGCCACCGCCACCAGCGCGGTTTCGCGGCGGCGAACGCGGATGGCGCGCCGGTCGCGCGCCTGGCCGACCTCTTCGCCGGGCATGACGGACAGGCGCTCGGCGTCGCGACCCGCGAGCCACATGCGCCCCAGCGCCGGCGCGTAGACCACGCCGCTCACAGGCGCGCCGTCCTCGATGACCGCGATGTTGACGGTGAACTCGCCGTTGCCGGTCAGGAACTCCTTGGTGCCGTCGAGCGGATCGACCAGCACGAAGCGGCGCAGATCCGTGGCGGCGAAACTCGCCGCGCTCTCCTCCGACAGCACGGGCACGCCCGGCAGCAGGGCGGCCAGGGCGGCGCCGATCAGCGCGTCGGCCGCCTCGTCCGCCGCCGTCACCGGCGAGCCGTCCTCCTTGGCGCGGCCCTCGCAGGCGCCGTAATGGCCCATGATCGCCGCGCCGGCGCGCGAGGCGATGTCGGCCAGGGCGTCGACAAGGGCAGGGTCGCGAAAATCGGGCACGCGCGTCTCCGTTCCGGTCTGACCGGATGCTGATTTCGGGGGAGGCGGCGGCGCGGCGAAAGCCGCGCCATCATCCTTCTAGCGCCGGTTCATCACGAACTCGACCACGCGGGCGGCGAGGTCCTCCGCCGGGGCGGCCGTCGTGTCGAGGCGCAGTTCGGGCGTCTCGGGCGCTTCGTAGGGGCTGTCGACGCCGGTGAAGTTGGCGAGCTTGCCGGCGTCCGCCTTGGCGTAGAGGCCCTTGGGGTCGCGCGCCCGGCACAGCTCGATCGGCGTGTCGACGAAGATCTCGACGAACTCGCCGTCGGGCACCAGCTCACGCGCCATGCGCCGCTCGGCCTGGAACGGCGAGATGAACGAGCACAGTACGATCATCCCGGCGTCGGCGAACAGCCTCGCCACCTCCGCCACGCGGCGGATGTTCTCCACCCGGTCCGCCTCGGTGAAGCCGAGATCCTTGTTCAGCCCGTGGCGGACATTGTCGCCGTCGAGCAGGTAGGTGCGGCAGCCGAGCGCGTGAAGTTGCCGCTCCACCAGATTGGCGATGGTCGACTTGCCCGACGCCGACAGGCCGGTGAACCACAGCACCGCCGGCGGATGGCCGTTCTGCAGGGCGCGCGCCTGCTTGGTCACGTCCGTCGCCTGCCAGGCCAGGTTGGTCGCCCGGCGCAGGCCGAACTCGATCATCCCCGCGCCCACCGTCTGGTTGGTGAAGCGGTCGATGACGATGAAGCCGCCCGTCGTGCGGTTGTCCCGGTAGGAATCGAAGGCCAGAGGCTCGGCGAGGCTCACATTGACCACGCCAATCTCGTTCAGCCCGAGCGTGCGCGCCGCCTGGTGCTCCAGCGTGTTGACGTCGAGCCGGTGCTTCAGCTGCGTCACCACGCCGGTGACGGTCCGGGTCGCCGCCTTGAAGAGGTACTGGCGGCCGGGGGTCATCTTCTCCTCGGCCATCCAGATCAGCTTGGCCGCGAACTGGTCGCTCACTTCCGGCCGCGCCTTGGGGTCGACGAGGAGGTCGCCGCGAGCGATGTCGAGCTCGCGCTCGAATGTCAGCGTCACTGCGTCGCCGGCTTGCGCCTCCGGCAGGTCGCCGTCGCGCGTCACGATGGAGGTGACGCGGTTCGCCTGGCCGGTCCGCGCGACCACGAGTTCGTCGCCGGGCCGTACCCGGCCGGAGGCCAGCGTGCCGCAATAGCCACGGAAGTCGGCGTTGGGGCGGTTGACGTACTGCACGGGCAGGCGCAGCGGCGCCTCGATGGCGGACGCCTCCACCTCCACCTCTTCGAGATGGCCGATCAGGGTTGTCCCGCGATACCAGGGCATCGCTGCGCTGGGACGGGCGACGTTGTCGCCGTCGCGCGCCGAAATCGGGATGGCGGCCACATTGGTGAAGCCCAGCCGCCCCGCAAAACGCTCGAAACTCGCCGTGATGTCGCGGAATGTCCGCTCGTCGTAGTCGACGAGGTCCATCTTGTTGACGGCCAGCACGACGTGGCGGATGCCGAGCAGCGACGCAATGGCGGCGTGGCGGCGCGTCTGCGTCACCACGCCCTTGCGCGCGTCGACCAGCAGGATGGCGAGGTCGCAGGCGGAGGCGCCGGTCGCCATGTTGCGCGTGTACTGCTCGTGGCCGGGCGTGTCGGCGACGATGAACTTGCGCTTCGGCGTCGCGAAGAAGCGGTAGGCGACGTCGATGGTGATGCCCTGCTCGCGCTCCGACGACAGGCCATCGACGAGGAGCGCGAGGTCGAGATCGTCGCCCGTCGTGCCGAAGCGCCGGCTGTCGTTGGCGAGCGTGGCGAGCTGGTCGGCGAAGACGCGCCGCGTGTCGTAGAGCAGCCGGCCGATGAGAGTCGACTTGCCGTCGTCGACCGAACCGCAGGTGAGGAAGCGCAGCATGCTGACGCCGTCCTGGGCCCGCAGCTCGGAGAGCAGGCGGGATGACGACGATGCGGAGACGGAAGCGGAAGCGTTCATCAGAAATATCCCTCGCGCTTCTTGGCTTCCATCGAGGCGGCCTCGTCGCGGTCGATCAGCCGGCCCTGGCGTTCAGATGAGGTGGCGGCGAGCGCCTCCAGAACCACGTCTTCGAGCGTGGCCGCATCGCTTTCCACCGCAGCGGAGAGCGGGTAGCAGCCCAGCGTCCGAAACCGCACCATGCGATTGGTCGGCGTCTCGCCGGGCGCCAGCGGCAGGCGCTCGTCGTCGACCACGATCATCGCGCCTTCGCGCGTGACCACCGGACGCGGCCGGGCAAGGTAAAGCGGCACGATCGGCACGCCCTCCAGGTAGATGTATTGCCAGATGTCCGCCTCGGTCCAATTGGACAGCGGGAAGACGCGGATGGTCTCGCCCTTGGCGACGCGGGTGTTGTAGGTGTTCCAGAGCTCCGGGCGCTGGTTCTTGGGATCCCAGCCGTGGCTGGCCGAGCGGAACGAGAAGATGCGCTCCTTGGCGCGCGCCTTTTCCTCGTCGCGCCGCCCGCCGCCGAACGCCGCGTCGAAGCCGTGCGCGTCGAGCGCCTGCTTCAAGGCCTCGGTCAGCATGGTCCGCGTGTAGACGCCCACGTCGGAAACGAGCGGAGACACGCCTCGCGCCAGCGCTTCCTCGTTGGTGTGGACGATCAGCCGCAACCCGTGCTCGGCCGCCATGCGGTCGCGGTGGGCGATCATGTCCCGGAAATCCCAGGTCGAGGCGATGTGCAAAAACGGGAACGGCGGCGGCGCGGGATGGAAGGCCTTCAGCGCCAGATGCAGCATGACGCTGGAATCCTTGCCGATGGAATACAGGAACACCGGATTCCGGAACTCCGCGGCCACCTCCCGCATGATATGGATCGACTCGTTCTCCAGCCTTTTCAGGTGGCGCGGCAATGCTGTCATGGGGAATCCGGGTTCGGAACCAAGCGGGAAGATCCTGCCTACAATAAATTGCCCATCCGCTTCGTTCCACCCGCCACGCGAGTAAATTGCTGCATTGCGGCATGCGCCGGTCTCGCGCCGATGCGGGGAACCGAACGGCCCTCCCGGGGATTCCTAGCTGTGTGTCGCCGCGGCGCGGCGGCGACCGACGATCGTCATCAGGCGAAACTGCAACGCGGCCCCAAGGCCCGCGCCACGCATCGTTATTGAGCCGAGGGAGCGTTCATTGCGTCGAAGCCCCGTCGAATCGGGTCCGGGCCAGGCAGGCGAGCTGGGAATGGACTTACCGGGGACCGCCCTGCACGGGCCACCCCCAAGCAACCCGCGAGAGGCGCTGGACCTGTTGGGCGTCACCCTGTTTCCGTCGCGACCCTACCAGCCGATGCCGGAAGAGTGGCCGCGCCTCTACGCCGACTGGTACAGGCGCAAGCGCCTGACGCTCGCGCTCAAGCGCGGGCTGGACTTCGCGGGCGCCCTCCTGCTGACGCTGGCGCTGTCGCCGCTCCTGCTGGCCATCGCAGCCGCCGTGCGCCTCACCTCGCCGGGCCCGGCGCTGTTCCGCCAGCCGCGCTACGGCAAGGACAACCGGCTGTTCATGATCTTCAAGTTCCGCAGCATGCGCAGCGACGTCCAGGACCCGACGGGCCGCGTGCAGACTGTCTCTGGCGATCCGCGCGTCACGCGGATCGGCAGGTTCCTGCGCCGCACCAGCCTCGACGAGTTGCCGCAGCTCTTCAACGTGCTGACCGGCGACATGTCTCTGGTCGGCCCGCGGCCGCACGTCCCCGGCATGCTGGCCGGCGGAATGCTCTATGAAGAGCTGGTGCCGGCCTATTTTCAGCGCCATCGCGTGCGCCCCGGCATCACCGGCCTCGCCCAGGTGCGCGGCTATCGCGGCCCGACCACCGACCCGGTCCACGCGCGCCGCCGCATCGCCTGCGACCTCGCCTATATCGACCGAATGTCCGTCGGCCTCGACCTGCGCATCCTCTGGCGCACCTTCGTCACCGAGTTCCTGGGCGGCTCCGGCCTGTGACGCCTCCGCCCGGTCCGCAACCCGCGGACGCTGCGCGGCGTTGACCGTGCCGGGTGGCTGCGCCGCGGTCTTCGCGGAGCGCCCGTTTTGGCAGAATGGCGAGCGCTTCTCGCCCCATCGTTCGAGGAGAGCCCATGACCAGCACGGCGGCCAGCCCCGCTTTCGGCCAAACCCCAGCCTTGCCCGCCGAGGCGCCCGCCCGCGCCGCCGCGCGGGCCGCGTCCGCCGTCCCCGCAGCGACGTTCCCCTCGGGTTCGGGCCTCCCGGAGCGGCTTTCGGTGGCGGTGGTGCTGCCCTGCTTCAACGAGGAGAAGTCGATCGCCTCGGTGATCGCCGACTTCCGCGCCGCGCTGCCGCACGCGCGGCTCTACGTGTTCGACAACGGCTCGACGGACGGCACGCGCGCGGTGGCCGAGCGGGCCGGCGCGGCCGTGTTCGGCGAGCCGCGCCGCGGCAAGGGCAACGTCGTGCGCCGCATGTTCGCCGACGTCGACGCGGACGTCTACGTGATGGCCGACGGCGACGGCACCTACGACGCGTCCGCCGCGCCGATGCTGGTGCGCACGCTGATCGATGAGCGCGTCGACATGGTGGTCGGCACGCGCAGCGGCGTCACCGACGACGCCGGCCGGGCCGGGCACGCCTTCGGCAACCGCCTGTTCAACGTCCTCTATGGCGGGATGTTCGGCTTCGACTTCAGCGACATCTTCTCGGGATATCGGGTGATGTCACGCCGTTTCGTGAAGAGTTTCCCGGCGCTGTCCGCCGGCTTCGAGATCGAAACCGAGATGTCCGTCCACGCCAGCCAGTTGCGCATTCCTACCCTGGAAGTATCGCTGCCCTACGGACGCCGGCTCGAAGGCGCGCCGAGCAAGCTCAAGACCTACCGCGACGGCTTCCGCATCCTTCGCACCTTCCTCTTCCTGCTCAAGGAGACGAGCCCGGTGACGTTCTACGGAGCGCTGGCCGGCCTCACCGCGCTGGTCGCGATCATCCTCGCAGCGCCGCTGGTGCAGACCTACCTCGCCACGGGGCTGGTGCCGCGCTTCCCGACCGCGATCCTCGCGACCGGCCTGATGATCATCGCCGCGCTGCTGGCGACCTGCGGGCTCATCCTGGACTCGCTCGCCTTCTCGCGGCGCGAGCAGAAGCGCATCCTGTATTTGAGCATGCCCGCCGTCGGCGCGGACGCGCGCGGGCCGGAACCGAAGTGAACCGCGCCGGCGCGCCGCGCCTCCTGTCGCGGCTGGCCCGCTTCGTGGGCGTCGGCGGCACGGGATTCCTGGCCGATGCCGGCGTGTTGAGCGTGCTGGTGGCGGCCGGCCTCGATCCGCTGCCGGCGCGGCTGGCGTCCATACTGTTCGCGCTGACGGTGACGTGGCAGCTCAACCGTCGGATCACCTTCGGCCTGTCCGGACGAGGAACGTCGCGCGAATTCGCCCACTATCTCAGCCTGGGCGCGATCTCAAGCCTGGTGAACTACGCGGTTTATGCGGGGGTGCTGGCCTCGGGCCTCAGCGCCTCGCCTCTGCTGGCCCTGGCGGCCGGCTCGGCGGTGGCGATGGCGGTGACCTTCGTGGGCCTCGACCGGATCGTGTTCCGCGCCCGCTGAGGCGCCGTCCTGTTCAGAACAGCCGGGCGGCGAGCACGCCCGCGAGCGCCACGAGGCCCGTGCTGGCCCCGACCAGAACGGCCTTGATGGCGCGGTCGCGCCCCGTCTGCGGCTCGTCCGGCCCCCCGTCGGCGATCGGCTCCGGACCTGGGCGCGCCGGCGCGAGCCGGACGGCCGGGATGTCGGCGACCGAGAGCTTAGGGAGGGACTGTTCGGCGCTGATCATGGCTGGCCCCGGGGCGGCGTTCCGGCAAATTTATACCAGAAGACGCGCAAGACGCGAGCACACGATTTCTACTTACGTAAAGGTCCCATGAAAAGGAAACGGCCAAGCTTCGGCTCGACGGAGCCGAAGCTTGGCCTTCGCTTTATGGTTCGTTCAGAAGATGAAGTCCGCCGCGTGCAGGTCGGCGACTTTCACGCCGTGCAGCACGATGGTCTCGTTGCCGGCCGTGATCTGCGCATATCCCTGCGCGTTGTTGACGGCGTTCGCGGTGACGTCGGTCATGCTGTGCAGCCCGAGCCCTCCCACCGACAACCGGTCCGTACCGGCGGCGAAGTCCATCACCTCCGACCGCGACGCGATGCTGGCGGAGGAGAACACGAACACGTCGACGCCGGCGTTGCCGATCAGCGTGTCGTGGCCGGTGCCCGGGTTGAGCCGGTCAGCTCCCGCGCCGCCGTTCATCCAGTCGTCGCCGCCCGCGCCGTTCAGCGTGTCGGCGCCGTCGCAGCCGGTGAGGCTGTCGCCGGCCGAGCCGCCGTTGAGCAGGTTTGCCCCGCTGGTGCCGACCAGATTGAGGCCGGAGTCGCTGGTCGAGCCCGTGTCCGTGGACGTCGAAGGCGTGGGCGATGTGGTGGACGAGCTCGGCGCGGGATCGCTGCTCCACACGAAGTCGCCGGAGGTGAGCTGGCCCGTCTTCAACCCCTGCAGCACGACGCTTTCGCCGTTCTTCGACAGCACGAGGTTGCCCTGCCCGTTCATCGAGGAATGCGCGGTCACGTCGCTGAAGTCAGTGAAGCCGAGTCCTGCCACGTTCAGCTTGTCCGTGCCGCGCTGGAAGTCGGCGACGAGCGTCGACCCGGCGCCGTCGCGCGGCGTCAGCACGAACAGGTCCGCCCCGCTATCGCCGAGCAGCGTGTCGTTGCCGGTGCCGCTGTAGAGCGCGTCGTTGCCGACGCCGCCGTTGAGCTTGTCGGAGCCGGCGTTACCGTACAGCGTGTCGTGTCCGGCGCCGCCGAGCAGCGTGTCCGCCCCGCCGGCACCGGTGATGACGTTGTTGTTGCCCGCGCCCGTCCCCTTGAACGCGCCCGTGCCCTTGTAGGTGAGCCCCTCGATGGTGCTGATCGCCGAAAACGACGCCAGCGTGGTCTCGACCGTGTCGAAATCGGTCACGCCGAGATCGTTGATCACGTCGCCCGTCTCATGGATGAGGTAGACGTCGTTGCCGCGCCCGCCCTCGAGCGTGTCGGCCCCGCCGCCACCTAGCAGGGTGTCGGCGCCCATGCCGCCCATCAGGCGATCCGCGCCGGCGCCGCCGTCGATGGAGTCGTTGCCGCGCGCGCCGAGCACCGTGTCGTTGCCGTCGGCGCCGCGCAGCACGTCGTTGCCGTCGTTGCCGGACATCGATTCCGAGCCCGCGCCGCCCGTTTTGCTCACCGGGTTCAGGAGAGCGCCATCCTGGTAGACCTTGACGTAGTCGACCTTCATGTTCGCGGGCCACGGCGTGCTGCCGTCCGGGTTACCCGTCCAGGTGCCGCCGACGCCGATGTGGCCGATGATGAACATCGGGGCCTTCAGCGACTCCGGCGTGGCGATGCTGCCCATGGCGACGCCGTCGAGATAGAAGGTGATCTTCTGCTCGTTCCAGTCGACGCCGTAGTTGTGGTAGCCCTTCGACAGGTCGGTTCCCACGGTGGTGCGCACCACCTTGGCGATGTCGGTGATGCCGGTGCCGTTGGTCGAATAGTGCACCGTCGAGTTCAGGTAGTTCGTCTTGTTGCCGAGGATCTCGAACAGGTCGATCTCGCCGAGCTGCGCCTTGTCGGCGCGGACCATGTAGAAGGTCGGCAGCAGGCCCGTGCCGGCCGGGATCTGAGCCCGCACCTCGACATAGCCGTACTTGAAATCGAACGCGCCCGCGCCGGTGTTGATCATCCCCGACGTGTAGGGGTGGTCGGACAGCGTGCTGAGCCAGGTGGACGGCGTCGGCTTGGCCTGGATGTTCAGGACGCCGTCGCCGATCGCGAACGGATCGATCGGCACCGCGGTGCTGCCGAACATGGTCTTGTTATCGTCGAGGAAGATTTGCTTTTCGCCGAGCTGCGGCAGCACGCGGCCGCCGCCGGGAAAGGTGGTGAGCCATGTCGGCTCGGCGCCCGGATTAAGGACGTCGGCCCGCGCAAAATCGTCCTGGAAGATAATAGATCCTGTTCGAAAGCCCATATCGGCCCCTCTATTCGCGTGAATCGGCTCAAGGCGCACCTGCCCTGTCGAGCACTGTTGTTGCCAGCTACTGCCGTGAGATTTGCGCCCGGTGCGAGCGCCAACAGGATTAGGGAGGATGAGCCTGGATGTCGACCAGTCGAACTGCGTAAGTGACCTCGATTGAGCTCACTCAATTGATCAAACGTGAAAATCGACGTGTTGCAGAATGCCCATGCCGTTGCGCATTTGCCTCACGCCAGCAGAGCTTCTACTTAGATGCTCTTTGAGCCGCCAAGGTCAGGCCTGCCGCTAAACGCAGGAGACACCTGTCGAAATCCGGGGAGCGAGATAGTCGGCGGCGGGGTCTGCGCAGGAGTGCGGGAAAGACCGTTTCTTGATGAATATTGGCTTATTATTTGATGAAATTTCATCAACCACAGAGCGCAACCGGCGAGTCCGCGAAGGAACGGAGCCTGCCTCCCGTCCGAAGGAAAGTTGATCCGCCTGCCATAAGCGCAGCAACGGCCTGTCAGGTCGTAGGGCGACGGCAGACAACTTCCAGCTATGCGTTTATATCGCCGGCCTATGCGGTCACAGCATGGCTCGAGTCGAGCGACTCGACCGAATCAGCCGGGCCGGGAGAGCGGATCGGACGGGGAATCCGCATCGCGGCGTGAAGTTCCCGTTCCTGGGCGGCCAGCAACTCCGCGACCTCCGCGCGCAGCTCGTCGAGCTGGCGCAGCGCGCGCCGCTGACGGGCGATGCGCAACTGCAGCCAGCTCGCCAGCAGGGACGCGATGGCCACGGCGAGCGCCGCGCCGGTCTGGGGGTCCGGCGCTTCGGCCAGTTTCCAGCCGAAGCCGGCGATAAGGATAAGAGACACCGCGACGGCGATCCGCGCGACGGGAGCTGCCCCGAGAAGCACCGCCACGGCGGCCGGCAGCAGCAAGGCAGGCATCAGCAGGGCGTGCCCAAGCTCGCCTTGCGTGAGGGCGTGAGCGACGACGGTCCAGTCCGCGTACAGAGGCTCCACTTTAGTCCCCACATTCCGCCCCGTCGGCCGAGTCCGCACCCCGCGGGCGCGAAGGTCGGCCATGAAGTCGTGCGGTTCGGGAACGCGCGAGCCCCGGGACTCGTTCGAGTGCCGGCCGCACCTCCCCGCCGCTGGCGGGCCCGCGCCCTGGCGCGACAGGGAATCCGAAACCCGACGGAACGCGGCGGGCGTCTTGACCGTTGTGGGTCCGGGGCGCGCTCGTCGCCTCACGGCGGCTTTTTCGTCCGCACCGTCGCCCGGCATCGCCGGGACGGGGCGACATCCACGCCGCAACTCCAGCAGGGCGAGACATGCATAATATCGTCGACCGATCGATCCTGAACCGCCCCGTGGAGACACGGCCGGACGAGAGCGGCGTCGAGTTCGATCTGTCCGGACTCGTTCAGCTCCTGCTCCGGCAGAAATGGCTGATCGGGATGGTGATCGCCGCCTCGCTCGCGCTCGGCGTCGCCTATCTTCTGTTCGCCACGCCGAAATATACCGCCGAGGCGTCGGTCATTCTCGACTCGCGCCGCGTGCAAGTGGTGCAGCCCACCAACGAGATGCCGCAGTCCGAGGGTCTGGTCGACGCCGGACTGGTCGAAAGCCAGGTCGAGACGATCCGTTCCGAGCGCATTGCGCGCGCCGTCGTTGAACAGCTCAAGCTCACCGAGGACGAGGAGTTCATCGGCTCCGGCCCGGGCCTGTGGCGCCAGATCAAAAACGGGGTCAAGAGCCTGCTCGGCCTGATGGAGCCCCACGAGCCCGGAGACAGCCCCGAACTGCTCGCGGCGCTCGACACGTTCGACACCAACCTCAAGGTGCGCCGGGTGGGCGTCAGCTTCGTCGCCTCGATCGCCTTCACGTCCGAGAGCGCGCGGAAGTCGGCCCAGATCGCCAACGCGATCGCCAACGCCTATATCGACGACAAGCTGACCTTCCGCGCCGACACGATGCGCAAGGCGTCGTCCTGGCTCGAGGACCGCATTCGCGAACTGCGCGCCCAGTCCACCGCCGCCGACCGCGCGGTCGAGGCCTTCAAGACCGAGAACAACATCGTCGACGCCGGCGGCAAGGTGCTGGCCGATCAGCAGATCGCCGACCTCAGCGCGCAGCTCGCCATCGCGAAGTCGGACGCCGCCGCGGCCCGCGCCAAGGTCGACCGCATCGACGAGTTGAACAAGAACGGCATGCAGGAAGCCGCCTTGCCGGAAGTTCTGCGCAACGATGTCATCACCAAGCTGCAGCAGCAGTACGACGACGACGTTCGCCGCGAAGCGGAATGGTCGTCGCGCTACGGCGCGAACCACCAGGCCGCCGTCGCGCTGCGCAACGAGATGGCGCAGCTGAAGAAGGCGATGCAGGACGAGCTGCGTCGCATCGGGCAGGTCTATCGCAGCGAGTGGGAGATCGCCCGCGGCCGTGAGGAGGCCCTGCGCGGGCAGCTCGACAAGATGTACCAGGACGCCGCCGGCTCGCGCCAGGCGCAGATCAAGCTGCGCGAGCTGGAGGCCTCGTCCGCCACGTACCGCTCGCTGCTGGACGTTTACATGCAGCGCTACGTCGGCGCCGTGCAGCAGCAGTCCTCTCCCATCACCGAGGCGCGCGTCATCAGCGAGGCTTTGCCGCCTCGTGACAAGAGCTGGCCGAAGACGACCATCGTGCTGCTCGGCGCGATGTTCGGCGGGGCGTTCCTCGGCATGGCGGCAGCGTTCGCCCGCGAGAAGCTGGACACGGTGGTGCGCACCTCCGCCCAGGCCGAGAAGCTGCTCGGTGTCGAGTGCCTCGGCATTTTGCCGGCGCTGGACCTCGCCAGCCTGCCTGCGCCGCACGGCGGCGGCGACGACGCCAACCGGCTGTTCGCGGCCGCGGACCAGACCTCCGGCTACGTGCTCACCGCTCCATTCTCGCAGTTCACCGAGACGCTGCGCTCGGTGAAGATCTCGATGGCCAGCAAGGGGCCCGACGGTTGCCAGGTCGTCGGCGTCATTTCCGCCCTGCCCGGCGAAGGCAAGACGACGGTGGCGGCCAATTTGGCGCTGCTGATCGCCCAGACCGGCAGCCGCGTGCTGCTGATCGACGCCGACCTGCGCACCACCTCGCTCACCGAGCGCCTGACGCCGAACGCCCAGGGCGGCCTGCTCGAAGTGCTGACCCGCCGCGCCAGCATCGGCGAGGTCGCCTGGCGCGACGCCACCACGACGCTCAGCTTCCTGCCGGCCGTGAGCCGCACCTCGATTGCGCACACCAACGAGGTCATCTCGTCGGTGCCGATGGCCGAGATGCTGCGCCAGGCGCGGCGCGACTTCGATTACGTGATCCTCGACCTGCCGCCGCTGGCGCCGATCGTCGACGTCCGCGCCGCCGCGCGCCTGATCGACGAGTTCGTGCTCGTGGTCGAGTGGGCCAAGACGCCGGAAGGCGTGCTGTCGCGCGCCGTGTCGCGGGCGGAGATGGTCCACCCGAAGATCGTCGGCTTCGTGCTGAACAAGGTGGATTTCTCCACCTATCGCACGCTGGAGGGCGCCGGCGGGCTCTACTATCAGACCCGCAAATGGGAGCGCTACGGCTACGGCCCGACCTGAGGGCCGCCGCCACCGTATCCCCGCCCGCCGCCGTGCCGACCACTCGGGCGCGGCGGCGCGCTCGCCTCCGTCCGGAGTGGAAGAGACACGATGAAGCTGATCCGCGCGTTCCTGTCCCGCACCCCGGCGCTCGCGCTGCTGGCGCTGCTGATGTCGGCCTTGACGCTCAGCGTCGTCTACGCGGGCGGCTATGCCGCATTCGGCGGCTCGACCGCCGCGCTGCGCGGCCAGATCGCCCAGGCCTTCGCGGCCGGCGACCTGCCCCGCCAGACGACTGACACGCCGGACCGGCGTAACGGCTCGCTGACCTACAACGACTGCCTGATCCTCACCATGGCGGCCAACGATTCGCAGCCTCGCCTGCTGAAGACGATCACCCCCGCGCCGGTGGAAGCCATCGACGACCGCGCGCTCGACTCCAACACCTGCGAGATGCTCTACCGCTACGTCGTCGAGGGCCGCGTCTCCGAGTTCCGCAGCTGGCCCTACCACCGCTATGTCAGCGCCTTCGTCGCTCCGGTCGCCGCGCTCGCGCCGGTGCTCGGCGTCGCCGGCCTGCGGCGCGCGCTGGAGCTCCTCAACTACGCGGCCGTGGCGCTGATCGGCCTCGCCGCCGCGCTGAGTCTCTCGCGCCTGCCTCCATCGGAGGAGGCCGCGCGGCTGCGGATGGCGGCGGGCTGCATCCTTTCGCTGGTGCTGCTGGGATTCTTCGGCATGGAGTTCTACTCCATGAACCTCTCCATCGGCCTCGCCGAGCCCGTGGTGTTCGCGCTGCTGGCCATGCTGCTGTTCGGCCGCGTGCTGGACTGGTCCACGGTCCGTTTCGGCGCGTGGGTCAGCCTCGCTTTCGCGCTCATCACCTCGCTGGAATTCTGGACCGGGCAGATCCCCTTCGCGGCCGCCGCCGGCGTGGGGCTGATCGGCCTGCACGTCGCGACGCCGGACGACGCGCCGCGCGCGGCCCGGCGCGCCCTGGAGTTCCTGTTCGTGGCGGGCGCGACCATCGCCCTCACCTTCGCGCTGAAGATCGCTGTCGCGAGCGCGGTGTTCGGCGAGAACGTACTGGCCAATTTCATGCACCAGCTCGAAGTGCGTGTCGGCGACCGTGAATACGGGCTCGTCAACCTTGTGCTCCACATGGCGGGGCGGGCTGACCATATCGGCCAGGGCTCCCTGACGCTGGGGCTGCTCAGCGGGCTGGCGGCGGCGCTGGCCTTCGCCTGGGGGCTGTGGCGCGTGGCGTCGGCGCCGCCGTCGGAGGAGACCGCCGTGGCGCGGCTGCGCATCGGCTTCCTGCTCGCCTCTGTGGCGGTGGTGCTGGGCTGGCATCTGTTGTTCCGCAACCACTCCACGATCCACTCGGAATTCATGGTGCGGACCTTCGCATGGGTCTGGGCCGCCGGCTGGATCGGGCTCGCCGTCGGGTTGCGCCTTCCGGCGGCTCGCCGAACCTGGCAGGCGGTTCCCGCCAAGTAGCGACGCGCAAAAAGCGAGTCGGCATTTCACCGCGATGGTCTAGGCTGGCGCGCAGTCACACCCGAGCGCCCCGCCCTTGCCGTCCTCTCTTCCAGCACACTCCTCGGCCGCTTCCGAAGTCCTTTCCGATTCGCGCTACGCCTGGCTGCGTCTGGGCGTCGCCCTGCTGCTCAGCACGGTGGGCGGCGTCGGCATGTGGTCGGTGGTAGTGGCGCTGCCGGCGGTGCAGGCCGAATTCGGCGCGGACCGCGCCGGCGCGGCCCTGCCCTTCACGCTCACCATGCTCGGCGTGGCCTTCGGCGGCGTGCTGATGGGCCGCGTCGCCGACCGATTCGGCACGATGGCCACCGTCATCGCCGGCGTTGTCGCCCTCGGTCTCGGATACGCGCTGGCCGCCGCCTCCGGCAGCCTGCTTCAATTCGCCCTGGCGCAGGGCCTGTTGATCGGCGCGCTCGGAAGCGCGGCGACGTTCGGGCCGCTGATCGCGGACGTGTCGCACTGGTTCGTCCGGCGGCGCGGCATCGCGGTGGCGATCTGCGCCGCCGGCAACTACCTCGCGGGCACGTTCTGGCCGCCGGTGGTGCAGCATTTCATCGAGACCTCCGGCTGGCGCGCGACGCATCTGGGCATCGGCGCCTTTTGCGTCGCCGTCATGCTGCCGCTCGCCTTCGCCCTGCGCCGGCGCCCACCGCGCCACGACGCCGCCTCGGCGGCGCGTGAGGCCGGACGCCGCTCGATCGACGGACTGTCGCCCGCCGCGCTGCAGGCGCTGCTGTTCGTGGCGGGGCTGTCGTGCTGCGTCGCCATGTCGATGCCGCAGGTTCACATCGTCGCCTATTGCGGCGACCTCGGCTACGGCGTGGCGCGCGGCGCGGAGATGCTGTCGCTGATGATGGCGTTCGGCATCGTCAGCCGCGTCGGCTCCGGCTTCGTGGCGGACCGGTTCGGCGGCGTCGTGACGCTGCTCGCCGGCTCGGCCCTGCAAGGCGTGGCGCTGCTGCTCTACCTGTTGGCCGACGGGCTGACCTCGCTCTACGTCGTCTCGGCCCTGTTCGGTCTCTTCCAGGGCGGCATCGTGCCGATGTACGCCATCATCGTGCGCGAGTATTTCCCGCCGGCCGAGGCCGGGGCGCGGGTCGGCGTGGTGCTGATGTCGACGCTGTTCGGCATGGCGCTGGGCGGCTGGGTGTCGGGCGCCATTTTCGACCTGACGGGCTCCTACCGCGCCGCCTTCCTCAACGGCATCGCCTGGAATCTCGTCAACGTCGCGGTGATGACATGGCTGCTGACACGCCCGTCGCGGCGAGCCGCTGCGGCTTGAAACCACTGATCCGTAAGGAAAAAAGCGGGACGCACAACGTGCCCGCCAGGGGGACGGATGGTGGGCGATACAGGGATTGAACCTGTGACCCCACCCATGTCAAGGGTGTGCTCTCCCGCTGAGCTAATCGCCCATCCGTCCCGTCCGGGAGCCCGCCGAAGCGGCTCCGAAGCGGCGTGCGGGGGATATAGCGGCTCCCCGCTGGCATGGCAAGCCGCGTCTCGCGCGCGGCGAAAGGTCGATCTGTCGTCGGCCGTTCAGGCGGCGAGCAGCTTCTGCACCTCGTTCACGAGGTCGCGCAGATGGAAGGGCTTGGAGAGCACCTTCGCGTCCTTGGGGGCCTGCGAGTCGGGGTTCAGCGCCACCGCCGCGAAACCGGTGATGAACATCACCTTGATGTCGGGGTCGAGTTCGGTCGCCTTGCGGGCCAGTTCGATGCCGTCCATCTCCGGCATCACGATGTCGGTCAGCAGAAGCTCGAACGGCTCCTCGCGCAGCCGATGATAGGCTGACAGGCCGTTGTCGTAGGAGGAAACCTGGTAGCCTGCGTTCTCGAGCGCCTTCACGAGGAAGCGACGCATGTCGTTGTCGTCCTCGGCCAGCAGGATGCGGGTTGACGTCATCGGTTCAGGCACCATGGGGAACTCCACTCACTGGAACATGTGATGCACCCGCGGGAGTAAAAAAGGCGTGAAAGGGACAATGGCGCGTTAACGAGGACGAGCCGTGGACAGCGCGACGCCCCGAAGGCACACTCGACGCCCAACCCGAAGGTCACCGCCGGAATGCCGTTTCCCGACGAGTTCGATCCGCCTTTCGAGACCCGCGAGCCGGCCTTTCACGAGGCGCCGGTCATTTTCAACTCGCCCCATTCCGGGCGGGTCTATCCGCGCAGTTTCCTGACGGCCTCGCGGCTCGACGCCCTGACGCTGCGACGCTCCGAGGACTTCCTGGTCGACGAGATCTTCGCCGGCGTGGTGGCGCGCGGCGCGCCGCTGATGCGCGCCCACTTTCCCCGCGCCTATCTCGACGTGAACCGCGAGCCCTACGAGCTCGACCCGCGCATGTTCGAGGGACGGCTGCCGCCCTTCGCCAACACGCGCTCGCTGCGCGTCGCCGGGGGGCTCGGCACCATCGCCCGAGTCGTGGGCGACTCGCAGGAGATCTATGCGCGCCGCCTGCCGGTCGACGCCGCGCTGGAGCGCATCGAGGCGCTCTACAAGCCCTATCACCGCGCGCTGCAGCGCCTGATCCAGCGCACGCAGCGCCAGTTCGGCGTCGCGCTGCTCGTCGATTGCCACTCGATGCCGTCCACCCAGGGGCAGCGCGACGACCAGTCGAAGGCGGACTTCGTGATCGGCGACCGCTACGGCACCAGCGCCAGCGGCCTGTTCGCCGACGCGGTCGATCACGTGCTGCGCTCGCGCGGCTACAGCGTGACGCGCAACAAGCCCTACGCGGGCGGCTTCATCACCGAGCATTACGGCCACCCCGCGAACGGCTGCCACGCCCTGCAGATCGAGATCAACCGGGGCCTCTATATGGACGAGCGGCGGCTGGAGCGGACGGCGGGATTCGACAGCGTCGCCGCCGACATGATGGCCGTCGCCGACGTCCTGGCTGGCGAAGCCCTGTCATTGGCTGGCGGCGGCCGCCTCGCGGCGGAATAGCCGGCCCGAAAAAGAAATGGCCGCCCGGCGCGAGCCGGCGGCCAAGTCAAGGGAGGAAACGCCCAAGGAGGGCTCGCGACGCGCCTGGCGCGCCGCACGGCGGAGATGGGAACCCCAGGCCCGGAATGCAAGGCCGTTCGGCCGAGACGTTCCGGAGGGCCAATCGCCACCGTGCCCCTCAACGGGGCTGGGGCCGATTCGGCCATGCGCCGCGCGCAATCCCCTCATGCAACTTGCCGGGCTTGGGCTTGGCGAAGCGGATTGTCGGCGCTTCGGGTGAAAAGCCGCGCTTTCCGGTTTCCCTTCGCGCCGACGTGATTTATGCCTGCCGCCAGTTCGAGCACGGGACGATATGAATGACGGCTGTTGATTTCGGCGCCTTCGTGGACGACCTCGCCTCTGTGTCGGGGACGGCGATCCTCCCCTTCTTCCGCACCGCGATCGCGGCGGCCGACAAGAGCCAGGCCGGCGCGCCTTTCGACCCCGTTACCGAGGCCGACCGGGCCGGCGAGGCGGCCATGCGCCAGATGATCCGGCGCACCTTTCCGTCGCACGGCATCATTGGCGAGGAATACGGCGACGAGCGGACGGAAGCCGAGTTTGTCTGGGTGCTCGACCCGATCGACGGCACCAAGGCCTTCATCTCGGGCCTGCCGATGTGGGGCACGCTGATCGGCCTCCTGCGCAACGGCGATCCCTGCTTCGGCATGATGCACCAGCCCTTCACGCGCGAGCGCTTCACCGGCGATGGCGGCAGCGCCACCTGGCGGGGCCAGAGCGGGCAGCGCGAGCTGCGCACGCGCCCGTGCGACTCGCTGGACAAGGCCATTCTGTCGTGTACGTCGCCGCGCATGTTCCGCGGCGAGAAGCTGGAGGCGTTCGAGCGCGTCGAGCGCGAGACGCGCCTCGCCCGCTTCGGGTGCGACTGCTACGCCTATTGCATGCTCGCCGCCGGGCTCATGGACCTCGTCATCGAGACCGACCTGAAGCCCTACGACATCGTCGCGCTGGTGCCGATCATCGAGGGCGCGGGCGGCGTGGTGACGACGTGGACCGGCGAGCCGGCCGCCAAGGGCGGCTCGATCGTCGCCGCAGGCGACAAAAGGCTGCACGAGAAGGCGCTAGAGCTGCTCAACCGCTGAGTCCTCGCGGCGGGCCGCGGCCTCGCTGCCGGGGATGAAGGCGTCGAACGCCGCCCAGACCAGCGAGCGCACCTCGTCCCGCTCCATCAGGATTTCATGCTCCGCGCCGGGGAAGACGAGCGTCTTGCCCGCCTTGAGCCGCGCCCCGAAGCGCTCCGCGGCGGGGCTCAGCGTCACCCGGTCCTGCGCCGGCAGCAGCACCAGCATCGGCGCCGCCACCTGCAACGGGTAGTTCGGGTCATTGAACTCCCGCACCACCCGGAACGCGGCATGCACCCATCCGATGGTCGGCGCGCCGAGGCCCAGATGCGGGGCGGCCTCGATCACCGCGCCGTTGCGCGCGTAGCGCGCCGGATCGCGCGTCAGCGGATTGCCCGCAAAAGGATGGGTGGAGATGGACGTCTCGCCCCCTCCCGGGATGAACGACCCGCCCAAGCCGAGCACGTCCAGCGTGGCGGCCAGCAGCCTGGCGGCGCGCGGCCGCCGCAGGCGAGCGATGCCGACCATCGGAGATGTCAGCACGGAACGGGCGAACAGTTCCGGGTCGCGACGGAGGGCGCGAATCAGCACCGCCGCTCCCATCGAGTGCGCCAGCGCGAAATAGGGCGGGGGGCAGTGCCGCCGGACCACCGCCTCCATCACCGCGTCGAGGTCGCGCGCGTAGTCCTCGAAATCGTCGACATGGCCTTTGCGCGCGTTGGTCAGCAGCCGGTCGGACCCGCCCTGCCCGCGCCAGTCGAAGGCTGCCACGGCGAAGCCGCGCCGGCGCAGCTCGGCGATCACCTCGAAATATTTCTCGATGAACTCGGCGCGCCCCTGCATCACGACGACGGTGCCGAGCTGCCGTCGGGCGGTCGGTCGCCAGCGTGCGACACGCAGCCTGACGCCGCCGGCGCTGGCCACGTCGGTCACGACGGCGTTGGAGGGGATCGGCAGTCCGGGGGTGGCGACGAGGTCCACGCGATGGTCTCGAAAGGCGGGACCGCAGTGTAGCCGCGTCGCCCCGCTTTGCCAGAGCCGCTGTGCCTGAGGTTCGTCGCCTCAGAAGCGGACGTTCGCGGCGACCGGCGGCACGGGCGGCCCGTCGACCGGCGTGAGGCCGGCGATTTCGCCCGTCCCCGCGTCCACCGCGGCGAGCATACGCCGGCCGTCCGGCGCGCTGGCGCGCGTCACCCACATCGCGCCGCGCCGGCGCGGCGGCGCGATCTCCCGGAACCCCTGGCGGCCGAGCACCGCTTCGACGGCCTTGGCGTCCAGCGTCGGACGGAGCGTCCGCGCCTCCTCGGCATGGGCGGCGTTGGGCCGTCCCAGTGGCGAAGCGAGCATGAACAGGGCCGCCGCGAGTAACGCGGCGAAGCGGGCGGAAGGGGTCGGCATCGGGTGTGTGTTCCGGGCCCGTTGCGGGCGAGCCTCGCTGTTGTGCCAGCCGGTCCCTGAACGGAATTGGAAGCGGGCGTTCATCCGCCGTTCATCGCGGCGGCGGGCCCGGCGAGGGGGTCTTGAACGCCGAAAACGCCCTTCCTACATCCGGTCCAGCGCAGGCCAACACGGCTGCGCGAGATGGAACGGCCCGGCCATGACGGCGGGCCGGCCCGCATGTCGCTTCAAGGAGGATATGCCATGCGTCAGTACGATCTTTCCCCCCTGTATCGGTCGACCATCGGTTTCGACCGCGTGTTTTCCATGCTCGACCAGATGAGCGCGCCGGAGGGCGGCAACGCCTACCCGCCCTACAACATCGAGCGCACCGGCGAGAATTCCTACCGCATCTCGATCGCGGTGGCCGGGTTCACCGATGCCGACCTGTCGATCGAGGTCAAGGAGAACGCCCTCGCCGTGCGTGGCGAGCGAAAGACCGCTTCCGAGCCCAAGGCCGAAGTTCTCTACCAGGGCATCGCGGCGCGCAGCTTCGAGCGGCGCTTCCAGCTGGCCGACCACGTTCAGGTGACGGGCGCTAGCCTCGAGAACGGCCTGCTCCACATCGACCTCACCCGCGAGATCCCGGAGGCCAAGAAGCCCCGACTGATCCCGATCAACGCCTCGACCCAGGCCAAGGTGATCGAGAGCGGGGTCGCCAACGACAGCCATCCCAAGGCCGCCTGAGGGCGCGCCCGGCGTCCGGGACGACCGGACGCCATCGGCTCTGACGAGGAAGGGGACGCCACCACGTCCCCTTTTTTCATGCGCGGCGCGGCGTGTCAGTCGAGCACCGCCGGGGGCACCGGCGGCGTCTCCCGGACCGGACGCTTGATGTCGTCGAGCGGAGCGACGGGGACGGACGCGGTGACGCCGCCCTTCTCGCCGCTCTTCTCGCTCATCTTCTCGCCCGTCTTGGGGTCGATCAGCGGCTCGGGGATGCGGGTGGCGGGGGCCGCCTGCTTGACCACGGGCGGCGGGCTGGGCGCGGCCTGTGGCTCCGCCGGCCGGGCGACCGGCTTGCGCGCGCTCGGCTCGACGGCCGCGCTCGGCGGCGTGGGGACGGGCACAGGGATCGGCTTTGCCGGCGCGGCGCTTTCGGCCGGCTCGGCCGGCGGTGTCCGCGACGCGGTGGCGGGGGGCGGCAGCGGCTTCGACTCGACAGGCCGCGCCTGCGGCCCCTGCGGGATGGCGGGCGGCGGCTGCGTCGCGCCGGGGACGGGCGCCAGGGTTGGCGGCGGAGCGGCCGCGTCCGGCCTGGAAGCCTGGCGCTCGCGCCGTTGCTGCGCGGTCGGCGGAGGCGGCAGGTCGGGGGGCGGCACGTCCGCCCGCGGGGTCACAGCTCCGCGCGAGGCGAAGGGCGGCGGCTCGCCGTAGATCGGTCCGCCGGCGCGCGGGCCGCTCACGTTCGGCACCGGCGCGGGCGGCATCGGCACGGGGGCCTCGTAGGCCCCCACCATCTCGCGCTCCAGCAACTCGCCGTCGAGGGAGTCGAGCGTGTAGCGCACGCGACGACCGCGCCTGTCGATCGCGTCGACCTCGTAGATCCCGCCCCTGTTGCGCACCGTCATCACCCGCGCCGCGCCGTAGCGCGCGTAGACGATGTCGACGATCTGGGGCGGAGAGAGCCGTCCGCGCGGCTCGAGCACGACCGCGCCCGGGCCGAAGGGTCCGCCGGACGGGAAAAACGGGTCGAGCGGGCCGGCGGAAGCCGGCGACGCCGCCCCGGCGCAGCCGGCGGCGAGAAGGAGATAGAGGGCGACGCCCGCGTCGCGGCGACGCGGGACCAGGGGAAATCGCATGCGATGCTCCGGCAGTCGGACCGGTCGGGACCGTTACCGCATCGTTAAGCGCCGAATACGGCGTCCGTGCGACGCGCCCTCAGGCGGCGCGGACCGCCTCGACCAGCCCCGCGACATGCTCGGGTCGGGTCGCGAACGAGGTGACGAAGCGCAGGAAGACCTCGTCCGGCCCGATGGTGAAGCCGGGCGGCAGGCTGCCGCTCGACCACGGCGCGCCGCGGAACCCGGCCGCCTTGAGCGCACGGTCGGCCGCCGGAGGCAGCACCGCGAACACCTCGTTTGCCTGGGTCGGCCAGGCGAGCCGCACGCCCGGCGCTGCGGCGAGCCCCTCGGCCAGCGTCGCGGCCATGCGGTTGGCGTGGCGCGCATTGTCGATCCAGTGCCCGTCCGAGAGATAGCCGACCATCTGCGCGCCGAGGAGCCGCCCCTTCGACACCGTGTGCCCCGAGCGCTTGCGGCGGTACTGGAAGTTCTCGGCCAGCGCCTTGTCGAAGAACACCACGGCCTCGCAGGCGAGGCATCCGTTCTTGGTGGCCCCGAAGGACACCACGTCGACGCCGCGCTTCCAGCTCATCTCGGCGGCGCTGCAGCCCAGCGCCACCATGGCGTTGGCGAAACGCGCGCCATCGAGGTGGACGCGCAGCCCGGCGGGCTTGGCGACCGCAAAGATGGCGTCCAGTTCCGCCAGCGAATAGAGCGTCCCGGCCTCGGTGACCTGCGACACCGACACAGCCGAAGGCTGCACCGCCTTCACCACGCCGCGCGGATAGCGCTCCAGCGCGGCAGCGAGCCCCTCGGGCGTGAACTTGCCGCCGGCCCCCTCGATGCCGACGAGCTTCGCGCCGTCGGTGAACATTTCCGGCGCGCCGCACTCGTCGTCGAGCACGTGGCTCTCGGCGTGACAGAACACCGCGCCCCAGGGCGGCGTCAGGGCGGAGAGCGCCAGCGCGTTGGCGCCGGTTCCGGTCGCCACGAGGAACACGACGACCTCGTGCTCGAACGCCTCCGCCAGCATCTCCTCCGCGCGACGAGTGTGGGCGTCGACGCCGTAGGCCGGCTCCGAGCCTTCGTTGGCGTCGAGCAAGGCCTGGAGCACCTTCGGGCTGGCGCCGAGGACGTTGTCGCTGGCGAAATTCATCGGAGATTCCATGTTCGGCGTGCGGGGACGAAGGGAAACAGCACGCCGCGCGCCCGAATTCAAGCCGCCGGGGCTTTCCGATTGCCCTGCGGCCCGGTGGGTCACGATAGGTCCGTGGGGAGTCGGCCGAGTTTCCATTCATTGCGCGAGCCTGGGCACGTTACGCCAGAATGTTTCACGGAGAGCCGGATTCGCCTCTTGTGCGGCCTTCGGAAATCTGGCAATGTCCGCCCGCATTAGGACAGTCATGCTGTCCCAATTGCCGGGTCACACCCACCAGTCACGGACAGGCGTCTTGCGCAGGAACGGCTCGATTGCGAATGCGGGGAAGCGGGGCCTCTCGGCCGATCGCATCCGCAAACGCGCCACGCGCAAAACGACGGCCTGACGGGCGCATTTCCGGTTCAATCCGGTGCGCCCGCGGGGAGCGGGCGCAAGACGGAGCGCGACCGACCCTCGACATCCCACCGGCTCCGAACCCGGCCCGCCCGCCGGACGCATTCGGCTTGCGTCTTGCATGGCGGCGTCGCAGCAATTCCGGCCGGAAGGCCGGCGACGGTACACCGCGGCGACGCGGAACCTTGGGCAACGGACGAGGCGACCATGGGCGAGCGTACAGGGACCGCAGACTTCACCCCCGGGATTGACGGGAAGGCGTGTTCCGCCGCTGACATGGCGCGCGACCCGGGCCTGCCCGAGGCGACGGGCCTGTACGACCCGGCGCTCGACAAGGATTCCTGCGGCGTCGGCTTCGTCGCCGACATGAAGCGCGGCAAGTCGCACGACATCATCGAGATGGGCCTGCGCATCCTGCTCAACCTCGACCACCGCGGCGCGGTCGGCGCGGACCCGAAGGCCGGCGACGGCTGCGGCATGCTGATCCAGATCCCGCACCGCTTCCTCTCCGAGGAATGCGCCCGGCTGGGCTTCACCCTGCCCGCCCCGGGCGAGTACGCGGTCGGCCATCTGTTCCTGCCGCGCGACCCCGAGGGCCGCCGCCTGTGCGAGTCGATCGTCGAGAAGGTCGTGGCCGACGAAGGCCAGGTGTTCCTCGGCTGGCGCGACGTGCCGGTCGACAATTCCGGCCTCGGCGAGACCGTGAAGCCGACAGAGCCGACCCACCGGCAGATCTTCATCGGCCGCGGCGCCGGCGTCACCGACGTCGACGGCTTCGAGCGCCGCCTCTATCTGCTGCGCAAGGTCATCTCCAACACCATCTACAATCTCGGCAACCCGGCGACCAAGGGCTTCTACCCGGTGTCGCTGTCGGCGCGCACGCTCGTCTACAAGGGCATGCTGCTGGCCACCCAGCTCGGCGACTACTTCCCCGACCTGCGCGACCCGCGCCTGGAGTCGGCGGTGGCGCTCGTCCACCAGCGCTTCTCGACCAACACCTTCCCGACCTGGTCGCTGGCCCATCCCTACCGCATGGTCGCCCACAACGGCGAGATCAACACCCTGCGCGGCAACGTCAACTGGATGGCGGCGCGGCAGGCCTCGGTCGACTCCGAGCTGTTCGGCACCGAGATCTCGAAGCTCTGGCCGATCTCCTACGAGGGCCAATCGGACACGGCCTGCTTCGACAACGCGCTCGAATTCCTGGTGCAGGGCGGCTACTCGCTCGCCCACGCCATGATGACGCTGATCCCCGAGGCATGGGCCGGCAACCCGCTGATGGACGAGCAGCGCCGCGCCTTCTACGAATACCACGCCGCGCTGATGGAGCCGTGGGACGGCCCGGCAGCCGTGGCCTTCACCGACGGCCGCCAGATCGGCGCGACGCTGGACCGCAACGGCCTGCGCCCGGCCCGCTACTTCGTCACCGACGACGGGCTCGTGGTGATGGCCTCCGAAATGGGCGTGCTGCCGGTTCCCGAGGAGAAGATCGTCACCAAGTGGCGTCTCCAGCCGGGCAAGATGCTGCTCGTCGACCTTGAGGAAGGCCGCATCGTCTCCGACGAGGAGATCAAGGAGAGCCTGTCCAACGCCAGCCCCTACGCGGAATGGCTGAAGCGTACGCAGATCGTGCTGGAGGACCTCAAGCCCGTCGAGCCGCGCGCCTCGCGCACCGACGTGTCGCTGCTCGACCGCCAGCAGGCCTTCGGCTACACGCAGGAAGACCTGAGCATCCTGCTGTCTCCGATGGCGATCACCGGGCAGGAGGCCATCGGTTCGATGGGCACCGACACGCCGATCTCGGCCATGTCGGACAAGTCGAAGCTGCTCTACACCTATTTCAAGCAGAACTTCGCGCAGGTGACGAACCCGCCGATCGACCCGATCCGCGAGGAGCTCGTCATGAGCCTGGTGTCGTTCATCGGGCCGCGGCCGAACATCTTCGACCGCGAGGGCAACTCGCGCCGCAAGCGGCTGGAGGTGCGCCAGCCGATCCTTACCAACGGCGACCTCGAGAAGATCCGCTGCATCGGCCATCTCGAGGACTCCTTCGACACCAAGACCCTCGACATCACCTACCCCGCCGAGTCGGGGGCGGACGGCATGCGCGGCGCGCTGGAGCGCCTGTGCGACCGCGCCGAGGCGGCGGTGAAGGGCCGCTACAACATCATCATCCTGTCCGACCGGATGACCGGGGCCGACCGCATCCCGATCCCGGCGCTGCTGGCCACCGCCGCCGTCCATCATCACCTGATCCGCCAGGGCCTGCGCACCTCGGTCGGCCTCGTGGTGGAGACCGGCGAGGCGCGCGAGGTGCACCACTTCGCCTGCCTGGCCGGCTACGGCGCCGAGGCGATCAACCCGTATCTCGCCTTCGAGACCCTGGCCGCGATGGCCAAGGACTTCCCCGGCGAGGTGGACGCCTACGAGGTCGAGAAGCGGTTCATCAAGTCGGTCGGCAAGGGCATCCTCAAGGTGATGTCCAAGATGGGCATCTCGACCTACCAGTCCTATTGCGGCGCGCAGATCTTCGACGCCATTGGGCTGGCCGACGACTTCGTGGCGAAGTATTTCGCCGGCACGCACTCGCGCATCGGCGGCGTCGGCCTGGCGGAGATCGCCCAGGAGACCGTGTCGCGCCACAAGGACGCGTTCGGCGACTCCCCGGTCTATCGCGGCGCGCTGGACGTCGGCGGCGAGTACGCCTTCCGCATGCGCGGCGAGGCGCATGCCTGGACGCCGGACTCGGTGTCGCTGCTGCAGCACGCGGTGCGCGGCAACAGCCGTGACAAGTACCGCGCCTTTGCCGAGCTGCTGAACCGGCAGAGCGAAAAGCTGCTGACGCTGCGCGGCCTGTTCCGCATCAAGAGCGCCGAGGAGGACGGCCGCAGGCCGGTCGCCATCGAGGACGTCGAGCCCGCGAGCGAGATCGTCAAGCGCTTCGCCACGGGGGCGATGTCGTTCGGCTCGATCTCGCGCGAGGCGCACACCACGCTCGCCATCGCCATGAACCGGATCGGCGGCAAGTCGAACACCGGCGAGGGCGGCGAGGAGTCCGACCGCTTCCGCCCGATGGCGAACGGCGACTCGATGCGCTCGGCCATCAAGCAGGTGGCCTCCGGCCGCTTCGGCGTCACGACGGAGTACCTCGTCAACTCCGACATGATGCAGATCAAGATGGCGCAGGGCGCCAAGCCCGGCGAGGGCGGCCAGCTGCCCGGCCACAAGGTCGACGCGGTGATCGCCAAGGTGCGCCACTCGACCCAGGGCGTCGGCCTCATCTCGCCGCCGCCGCACCACGACATCTACTCGATCGAGGATCTGGCGCAGCTCATCTACGACCTCAAGAACGTCAATCCGGCGGCGGCGGTTTCGGTGAAGCTCGTCTCCGAGATCGGCGTCGGCACGGTCGCGGCGGGCGTGTCCAAGGCGCGCGCCGACCACGTGACGATTTCCGGCTTCGAGGGCGGCACGGGCGCGTCCCCGCTCACCTCGATCAAGCACGCCGGCTCGCCGTGGGAGATCGGCCTGGCCGAAACCCACCAGACCCTGGTGCGCAACGGCCTTCGCTCGCGCATCGCCGTGCAGGTCGACGGCGGCCTGCGCACCGGCCGCGACGTCGTGGTCGGCGCGCTGCTCGGCGCCGACGAGTTCGGCTTCGCCACCGCGCCGCTGATCGCGGCGGGCTGCATCATGATGCGCAAGTGCCACCTCAACACCTGCCCGGTGGGCGTGGCGACGCAGGACCCGGTGCTGCGCAAGCGCTTCGTCGGCCAGCCCGAGCACGTCATCAACTACTTCTTCTTCGTCGCCGAGGAGGTGCGCGAGGAGATGGCGCGCCTCGGCTTCCGCACCATGGACGAGATGATCGGCCAGATGCAGATGCTCGACCGCGAGGAGGCGATCGGCCATTGGAAGGCGAAGGGCCTGGACTTCTCGCGGCTGTTCGTGAAGCCGGAGGCCGCGCCGGCGCAGATCTTCCACAACCAGAGCCAGGACCACAATCTCGGCGCGATTCTCGACCGCAAGCTGATCGAGAAGGCGGCCCCCGCGCTGGAGGCGCGCACCCCGGTGCGGATCGAGTCGCCGATCAAGAGCGTCAACCGGGCTACCGGCGCGATGCTCTCCGGCGAGGTCGCCAAGCGCTACGGCCACAAGGGCCTGAAGGACGACACCATCCACGTGTCGCTGAAGGGCACTGCGGGCCAGAGCTTCGGCGCGTGGCTGGCGCGCGGCGTCACCCTCGAGCTCGAGGGCGAGGCCAACGACTATGTCGGCAAGGGCCTGTCCGGCGGCCGCATCATCGTCTACCCGCCCAAGGACGCCACGCGCATCGTGCCGCACGAGTCGATCATCGTCGGCAACACGGTGATGTACGGAGCCATTCTCGGCGAATGCTACTTCAGCGGCGTCGCCGGCGAGCGCTTCGCGGTGCGCAACTCCGGCGCGATCGCCGTGGTGGAAGGCACCGGCGACCATGGCTGCGAGTACATGACCGGCGGCATCGTGGTGGTGCTCGGCAGGACTGGCCGCAACTTCGCGGCCGGCATGTCGGGCGGCATCGCCTACGTGCTGGACGAGGACGGCGACTTCGCCGAGCGCTGCAACATGTCGATGGTGGAGCTGGAGCCGGTGCTGGAGGAGGAGACGCTCAACGAGCGCCTGCACCACCAGGGCGGCGACCTGACGACCCACGGACGCGTCGACGTGATGAAGGACATGACCCGCTTCGACGCGGAGCGCCTGCGCCAGCTAATCGAGGACCACGCGCGCTACACCGGTTCCGCCCGCGCCCGCGCGATCCTGGCGGACTGGGACGTCTACAGGACCAAGTTCCGCAAGGTGATGCCGGTCGAGTACCGGCGCGCGCTGGAGGAGCTGATGGCGGAAAACGAGAACCGGCCGATGGCCGTGGCTGGAGAGTAATCCGATGGGCAAGGTCACCGGCTTTTTGGAAATCGACCGCCGCGACCGGCGCTATGCGCCGGCCGCGGACCGCATCCGCCATTTCAAGGAATTCGTGATCCCGCTCTCCGAGGAGGCTACCCGGGACCAGGCGGCGCGCTGCATGAACTGCGGCATTCCGTACTGTCACAACGGCTGCCCGGTGAACAACCAGATCCCGGACTGGAACGACCTCGTCTACCACGCCGACTGGAAGGAAGCCTCGCGCAACCTCCACTCGACGAACAACTTCCCCGAGTTCACCGGCCGCATCTGCCCCGCCCCGTGCGAGGCGTCGTGCACGCTGAACCTCACCGACAGCCCGGTGACCATCAAGACGATCGAATGCGCCATCGTCGACCGCGCGTGGGAGGAAGGCTGGATCGCGCCGGAGGTTCCGGCAGTGAAGTCCGGCAAGCGGGTCGCCGTGATGGGTTCCGGCCCGGCCGGCCTCGCCGCCGCCCAGCAGCTCGCCCGCGCCGGCCACGACGTGCACGTGTTCGAGAAGAACGCCAAGCCTGGCGGCCTGCTGCGCTACGGCATCCCGGACTTCAAGCTGGAGAAGCACCTCATCGACCGGCGCGTCCGGCAGATGGAGGCGGAAGGCGTCACCTTCCATTGCAACGTCCATGTCGGCGTGGACCGGCCCGTCAGCGCCATCGCCGACGAGTACGACGCGGTTCTGCTGGCCGGCGGCGCGGAGAAGCCGCGCGACCTGCCCGTTCCGGGCCGCGACCTCGCCGGCATCCACTTCGCGATGGATTTCCTGCCGCAGCAGAACCGCCGCGTCGGGCACGAGCCGCTGAGGTCCAACGCGCCGATCCTCGCCAACGGCAAACACGTCGTGGTGATCGGCGGCGGCGACACCGGGTCCGACTGCATCGGCACCTCGATCCGCCAGGGCGCGCTCTCGGTTACGCAGATCGAGATCATGGCCAAGCCGCCGGAGAAGGAGAACAAGCTCCTCACCTGGCCGAACTGGCCGATGAAGCTACGCACCTCCTCCTCGCAGGAGGAAGGCGCGGAACGCGACTTCGCCGTCAACACCGTGTCGTTCTCCGGCGAGGACGGGGCCGTGAAGGCGCTGAACTGCGTGCGCGTCGACGAGAACTTCAAGCCGATCCCCGGCACGGAGTTCGAGATCCCGGCCGACCTCGTGCTGCTGGCCATGGGCTTCGTGTCGCCGGTGGCCGAGGGCGCGCTGGCCGAACTCGGCACGAAGCTGGACGCTCGCGGCAACGTGGCGGCCGACCCGCGCAACTACAAGTCGAGCGTCGACAAGGTGTTCGCCGCCGGCGACATGCGCCGCGGCCAGTCGCTCGTCGTCTGGGCGATCCGCGAAGGCCGGCAGGCCGCGCGCGAGATCGACCTGTTCCTGATGGGCGCGACGACGCTTCCGCGCTGACGGCGCGGCCTCAGGGCTCCGGCGGCGGCCAGCGGAAATCGTCCGCTCGCCCGGGCTTGGCCTCGGGCGTGCGGCCCTGCGCGAGCACCTGGTCGGCCAGGCGGCCGGCCTCCGACGCCCCGCGCGCCACGCCGCCCGTCAGCAGGCGCGCGCCGGGCGCGCTTTCCGGCTGGTTCAGCGGCAGGATGGGCCCGGCGACCGGCTTCACCGGGATCGCGATGGGGAGCGGCGGCAGGCCTTCGAGGCCTCGCCGCGCCGCCTCGTCGATCAGGCGCTCGATGCCGCCCGGCTCCAGCGCCGCGTCGGGCGACGGCTCACTCGTCTCGGGCGATGGCACGGCGATGACCGGGGCCGGCGGGCGGTTCTCGAGCAGGCTGCGGATCTGGGTTTCGACGAAGTGCGCCGCCTTGCGGGCTCCCAGCCGCGTGAAGTGGACGCCGTCGCCGGCGCGCAGGCGCACCGTCTCGCCGGTCAGCGCCGGGCCGGAGACCGTGTAGCGGTTCTCCGAATCCGCGAACGCCTCCCAGATGTCGACGAAGACGCCGCCGGCCTTCTGCACGCGGGCGCGCGCGATGTCGTTGATGGCCAGCATGTCGGCGGACATGCGCGCGTTCTGCATGATCGGCAGGCCGACCCAGAAGAGCGGGATGTTGCGCTCGGTGAAGGCGCGCGCGATCTCCTCCACCCGCGCCCCGTAGGCCTCGCGCCACGGTTCGCTCAGCACGTCCAGCGTCACGCCCCCAGGCATGCGGATGGCCTGGCGGTCGTTCGAGCCGACCATCATCACCGCCTGGGTGATCTTGTCCCCGGAGGCGATCTCGCGCGCCGCCTTGCGCCAGTCGTAGAAGTCCTCGCGCACCAGCCCGCTATTGTTGCGCGTGCGCCGGACGACCTCGACGTCGGGATTGGTGTCGAACGCCTCGGCGAGGCCGTTGGCCAGCAGTTCGCCCAGCGTATCGCCCATCACGACGATGAAGACGCTGGCGTCGACCTTGGGCGGAGACGGCGTGTCGGTGACGACGACGGGCGGAGCGGCGCGCCGCGGCGCCGGCCTGGGCGCCGCCACGGGAGGAGGCGGCGGGGCCGGCGAGAACAGCCGCAGCAGGTCCGAGATGGGGTTGCGGAATTCGGGCGCGGCCTCGCGCTGCGGATAGACGTTGGCCGGCGGGCGCGGCGGCTGCTGCGCGGCCAGCCGGGCGCTTCCCGCCGCGACGAGCAGGAGCGCCAGCACCGCGAATCGCGCCAGCCGGAAGAGGTTCATGGTTCGGCCGCCTCGAAAGCTTCCGCCGGCGGAGCCGGCGCGGCAAGGTTCAGGGCGAGCAGTCTAGCCCCGATCGTGGCGAAACGTCAGCGGCCGCCGCGCAGGCTCTCCAGCAGCGCCAAGGTCGGATGGCCGTCGGGCACCAGTCCGCGCCGTTCCTGGTAGTCGCGCACCGCCTCGCGCGTCTTCGAGCCCAGCTTGCCGTCCGGCTCGCCGAGATCGTAGCCGAGCCGCGCCAGGTGGCGCTGCAGGTCGACCCGCTGCTCGCGGTCGAGCTGGCGCTGGTTGACGGGCCACGCCGCCTGGATCGAGGCGCCGCCGTAGATGCGGTCCCCGAGGTGGCCGACGCCCATCGCATAGGCGTCGGAGCTATTGTAGCTCTTGATGACGTTGAAGTTGGACGTGACGAGGAAGGCCGGGCCGGACGCTCCCGCCGGCAGGAACAGCGTCGCCTCGCCGCCGCGCGGCATCGCCTCGCCGTCCGCCCGGCGGACGCCGAGCGAGGCCCATGTCGAGAACGAACCGGCGCGCGTGCGCCAGTCGAAGTTCGCCGGCAGGGCGACCTCGACGGCCCAGGGCAGGCCGGGCGTCCAGCCCTTCTGGCGGAGATAGTTGGCGGTGGAGGCGAGCGCGTCAGGCACGGAGGACCAGATGTCCTTGCGCCCGTCGCCATCGCCGTCGACGGCGTAGCTCATGAAGCTGGACGGCATGAATTGCGTCTGGCCCATCGCGCCGGCCCAGGAGCCTTTCATGTCCTCGCGCGCGACGTGGCCCTGCTGCAGGATGACCAGCGCCGTCACCAGCTCGTTGCGGAAGAAGTCGCCGCGATAGTTGAGATGGGCGAGCGTGGCCAGCGAGCGGATCACGTCCTTGCCGCCGGTGAACGTGCCGAAATTCGTCTCCATGCCCCAGATGCCGAGCACGGCGGCCCGGTCGACGCCGTAGCGGCGCTCGACGGCGTCCAGCGTCGCCGCGTACTCGCGCGCGACGTCCTGTCCGCGAGCCACCCGGGCGGAGGTGACCGCGCCGTTCAGGTACTCCCAGATCGGCTTCACGAACTCGGACTGGCGGTGCGTCAGCTCGGCGATCTTGGGATCGGGCGCCACGCCGGCGAAGGCGAGATCGAAGGTGTCGCGCGACACGCCGCGCGCCTGCGCGGCCGGCCACACGCCCTCGACGAAGGCGCGGAAGGACCCCCGCTGCGCTTCCTCGGCCGGGAGCGCCGTTGCCGCGCGGGCGTTCATGGCGGGCGAGATGGAGGCGGTGGTGAGCGGCCCGCGGCCGGGCTTGGCGGGCGGCTTGGCTGGCCCGCTCTTCTCCGTGACCTTCTTGGCCGTGACCTTCTTGGCCGGCTCGCTCTTGGCCGCCGCCGTCTTGCCAGCCGTCGGTTTGTCAGTTGCGGTCTTGGCCGTCGGCGCCTTGGCCGGCTTCTTGGCCGCCTCGCCTTTCGCCGGCGTCCCGGCGGCCTCGGTCTTGACCGCCTTCTTCGCCGTCTCGGCCTTGCCGGTCGAGGCATGGGCGGGCGACGCCTTGTGGGGCTGGGACTTGGACTGCGGCGTCGTGGCGCTCTCGGACGCCGCGCGGGCGGGCGATCCCGCGCACAGCCCCGCCACGACGGCGATGGCGGCTCCCGAACGCAAGGTCCGTGCGAAACGCGATTCCATGACGGCTCCCAGCCCAGGCGGCGCGCGCGCCGCTGACCGTGGAAGCCTTATAGCACTTATGGTTGGGGATTTCTTAAGCGACGGGGGGCGTCACGCGACCGCGGGCTCGCCGAGCCGGCTCTCCCACGCCAGCGCGTGCCGGACGATCTCCTCCAGGTTCTCATGCGCCGGCCGCCAGCCGAGCGTCCGCCGGATCTTCTCACCGGTGGCGACGATGGCCGCCGGATCGCCCGCGCGACGCGGGCCCCGCCGCACCTGGAAGTCCTTGCCGGAGACGCGCTTGACCGTCTCCACCACGTCCAGGACCGAGTAGCCCTTGCCGTAGGCGCAGTTGAGCAGCAGGTTCTCGCCGCCTTCGCGCAGGTGGTCGAGGGCCAGCAGGTGGGCGCGCGCGAGGTCGCTGACGTGGATGTAGTCGCGCAGGCAGGAGCCGTCCGGCGTCGGGAAATCCGTGCCGAACACGTCCATGCCGTCGCGCCGGCCGAGCGCCGCCTGGCAGGCGACCTTGATGAGGTGCGTGGCCTGCGGGGTGGACTGGCCCGCCCGTCCGCGCGGATCGGCTCCGGCGACGTTGAAGTAGCGCAGGATGGCGTAGCGCAGCCCGGTGGCGCGGGCGGTGTCCTCCAGCATCCACTCGGTCATCAGCTTGGACCGTCCGTAGGGCGACACCGGGTTGGGCG
This sequence comes from Alsobacter ponti, assembly GCF_024294805.1. Classification (GTDB taxonomy): domain Bacteria; phylum Pseudomonadota; class Alphaproteobacteria; order Rhizobiales; family Beijerinckiaceae; genus Alsobacter; species Alsobacter ponti. Next base: position 48,149 of record NZ_JANCLU010000014.1, on the reverse strand, counting down.
GCGTCTCCTCGGTCACGGGGTTCGTCGCCGGGTTCCCGTACACGGCGGCCGTCGACGAAAAGATGAAGTCGCGGATGCCGGCGTCCACCGCCGCCTGGATCAGCGAGCGCGACTTCGAGGTGTTGTTCAGGTAGTAGCCGAGCGGATCGGCCACCGACTCGGGCACCACGATCCTGGCGGCGAAATGCGCGATGGCGTCGACCCGGTGGCGCGCGATGGTCTCGCGCACCAGCGCCATGTCGCCCATGTCGCCCTTGACGAGCGGCACGCCGTCCGGCACGGCGGCGGCGAAGCCGGTGCTCAGATTGTCGAGAACCACGACGTCTTCGCCCCGGTCGACGAGGTCGAGAACCATATGCGAACCGATATAGCCCGCGCCGCCCGTCACGAGTACCGTCATGCCTGTTCCGATCTTCCGCTCCTGAAAGCCGTCCGCCAACGAGGCAGAACCCATGAAGGTTTCATGCGTTCTCTCACGTGTTCTGCCGCAGTCATGGCGCATGTTCGTGCCATGAATGTTAACCAATCCTCGCGCAGTTTCGCCCGGATCCCCTCGCCTGCCTCAATCCCGCCCGTCGCGTAGGGCAATCCTCGCCCTCGCGTGACACCAACATCGAGCCGATCTTCGACCATGACAAAGCGCATCCGCAAAGCCGTGTTCCCCGTCGCCGGCCTCGGCACCCGCTTCCTTCCGGCCACGAAGGCGATCCCGAAGGAAATGCTGACGGTGGTGGACCGCCCCGTGATCCAGCATACGGTCGACGAGGCGCGCGCCGCCGGCATCGAGCACTTCGTCTTCGTCACCGGCCGCGGCAAGGCGGTGATCGAAGACCATTTCGACATCAATTTCGAGCTCGACCGCACGCTGGCCGAGCGCGGCAAGACGAAGGAGCTGGAGGCGCTCAAGCGCGATCTGCCGGGCGCGGGATGCACCAGCTTCACCCGCCAGCAGGCGCCGCTCGGGCTCGGCCACGCCGTCTGGTGCGCCCGCGACATCATCGGCGACGAGCCTTTCGCGCTGCTGCTGCCCGACATGCTGCACCTCGGCGCGACGCCCTGCCTCGCCGGCATGATCGACGACCACGCCCGCCACGGCGGCAACATCGTCGCCGTGTACGAGGTGCCCGACAGCGAGACGCACCAGTACGGCATCGTCGGCGTCGAGAGCGGCGTCGGCGGGGCGCAGCGCATCACCGCCATGGTCGAGAAGCCGGCGCGCGGCAGCGCGCCCTCGAACCTCGCCATTTCGGGCCGCTACATCCTCGGCCCGGAAATCTTCGACATCCTGGAGACGCAGGAGCGCGGGGCCGGCGGCGAAATCCAGCTCACCGACGCCATGATCGCGCTGTCGAAGACGCAGGATTTCTTCGCCCACACCTTCGAGGGCCGGATCTACGACACCGGGTCCAAGCTCGGGTTCCTGATGGCCAACGTGGCCTACGCCATGGCGCGCGAGGACATCGGCCCCGCCTTCCGGCTGGAGCTCGACAAGCTGCGGCGCGCCTGAGCGGCGGAAGCGGCGGGGTTTCGCGAGGGCGCGGCGCGTGATAAGCCCGCCCCCATGCCGCACGCCGTATCCGTTCCCTCCGCCCGCCCCTCCGTCGAGTCCGCCCTGCGGACGCTGGAAGCGGAAGGGGCGGGCATCGCCACGCTGCGGGACGCGCTGGCCGGCGCGCTGGGGGACGACTTCGCCCGCGCGGTCGAGCTGATCGCCGCCGCCTCCGGCCGGGTCATCGTCACCGGCATGGGCAAGTCCGGCCATGTCGGCCGCAAGATCACGGCTACCCTGGCCTCGACCGGAACGCCCGCCTCCTTCGTGCATCCCGCCGAGGCGAGCCACGGCGACCTCGGCATGATCCGCAACGACGACGTCATCCTCGCTTTGTCGTGGTCGGGCGAAACGTCGGAACTGTCGGACATCGTGGCCTATTCGCGCCGCTTCCGCGTGGCGCTGATCGGCATCACCTCCAACCGGGACAGCGCGCTCGGCCGCGAGGCGGACGTCTGCCTCTGCCTGCCCAAGGCGCGGGAGGCATGTCCCAACGGCCTCGCTCCCACCACGTCGACCACCATGCAGATGGCGCTGGGCGACGCGCTGGCGGTGGCGCTGCTGGAGAACCGCGGCTTCACCAGCCAGGATTTCCGGCTCTACCACCCCGGCGGCAAGCTCGGCGCGCAGTTGAAGCAGGTGCGCAGCGTCATGCACACCGGCGAGCGGCTTCCCGTCGTCGCGCTCGGCGCGCGCATGGCGGACGCCGTCGTCACCATCAGCGCCAAGGGCTTCGGCTGCGTGCTCGTCGTCGACGCGCAGGGGGCGCTCGTCGGCATCGTCACCGACGGCGACCTGCGCCGGCACATGGCGTCCGACCTGCTGTCGCGGCCTGTCGAGGCGGTGATGACTCAAAATCCCAAGGCGATCCCGCCGGAGACGCTGGTCGCCGAGGCGCTGGAGATGGTCGAAAGCCGCAAGATCGGCGCGCTCCCGGTCGTCGAGGCCGGGCGGCCCGTCGGCATCCTGCACGTGCTCGACCTGCTGCGCGCCGGCGCGGCCTGACGACTCAGGCCTCCGCCACCTTCAGCAGCGTTCCGTCGACGCCGGTGACGCGGATGCGCGCGCCTTGCGGCAGGTCGGGACCCTCGACGCGCCAGACCGTGTCGTCGACCTTCACCCGCCCCCGCCCCTGCTCGATCGGCGCGTCCAGCACGAAGGTGCGGCCGACGATCTTGGCGCTGCGGTTGTTGAGCGCGGTTTCCCCCGTCCGCGGGCGACGCTCGCGCAGGATCCGGCGCCCGACGAGCACGGAGGCGAGCGACAGGGCCGCGAACACCAGCACTGTGATCTGCCAGCTCATGTCGACGACGGAGGCCACCAGCCCGGTGGCGACGGCGGCGAGGCCAAGCCAGAGCATGAAGGCGCCGGGCGCCAATATCTCCAGCGCCATCAACAGCAGGCCGGCGATGAACCAGGCCCACGGCCCCAGCGCGACGATGTCCGCGAGCGTCATGGCGGCCTAGCCCCGCGCCGGGCCGGCCGGCGGCACCGAGCCGCGCGCCGCCGGGGCGTTCTCGAAGGCCGACTTCGCGATCTCCGCGACGCCCGCCAGCGACCCGATGAACGCGCCGGTTTCGACCGGCATGATCAGCACCTTCTGGTTGGGCGCGGAGGCCATGGCCTGCAGCGCCTTCACATATTGCTGCGCGACGAAATAGTTGATGGCGCCCATGTCGCCGCGCGCGATGGCCTCGCTCACCACCAGCGTGGCCTTGGCTTCCGCTTCCGCCGAGCGCTCGCGCGCCTCCGCGTCGCGGAACGCCGCCTCGCGGCGACCCTCGGCCTCCAGGATCTGCGACGCCTTGTGGCCCTCGGCGCGCAGGATCTCCGCCTGCCGCTGGCCCTCGGCCTCCAGCACGGCCGCGCGCTTCTCGCGCTCGGCCTTCATCTGGCGCGCCATCGATTCGACCAGGTCCTTGGGCGGCACGATGTCCTTGATCTCGATGCGGTTGATCTTCACGCCCCACGGCGAGGCGGCCGCGTCGACCACCTTGAGCAGGCGGTCGTTGATCTCGTCGCGATGCGAGAGCAACTGGTCGAGGTCCATCGAGCCCATGACCGTGCGGATATTGGTCATGGTCAGGGTCAGGATCGCCTGCTGCAGGTTGGAGACCTCGTAGGAGGCGTGCGCCGCGTCGAGGATGGTGTAGAAGGCGACGCCGTCGACCATCACCGTCGCGTTGTCGCGCGTGATGACCTCCTGGCTCGGCACATCGAGCACCTGCTCCATCGTATTGACGCGCGAGCCGACCGTTTCGAGATAGGGGATGATCAGCCCCAAGCCCGGCTGCAAGGTGCGCGAATAGCGGCCGAAGCGCTCAATCGTATAATTGTAGCCCTGCGGCACAGTCTTGACGCCCGCGATCAGGGTGACGATCACGAACAGAACCAGCACGATCACGAAGATCGTGAAACCCGACACAGCCATGCAAGCCCCCGCGCCGCCAGATCGTCTTTCGATGATTGTCCAGCGACGGAAGCGAAGCAAGAGCGGTGGCGTGGAGAGCTCAGCCCGCCGGCTCGCCTGCGTCAGCGCGCGGCGGGTCCGGCCCAGCCCATCAGTTCGCGCTCGACCACGGCCTGAATGACGTCCAGCCCCTCCGGCGAATCGTTCAGGCAAGGCACGTAGGCGAATTTCTCGCCGCCGTGGTGCATGAAGTGCTCCATGTTCTCGCCCTCGATTTCCTCGAGCGTCTCGAGGCAGTCGGCGGTGAAGCCTGGCGCGATCACGAGCACCTTCTTCACGCCCCGGCCGGGCAGTTCGCCCATCGTGTCGATCAGATAGGGCTTCAGCCACTCGGCGTTGCCGAAGCGCGACTGGAAGCAGACCATGAAACGATCCTTGTCCCAGCCCAGTGTTTCACGCAGCAGCCGGCCGGTCTTCTGGCACTGGCAATGGTAGGGGTCGCCCTGCAGCAGGTAGTCGCGCGGGACGCCGTGGAACGAGGCGACGAGCATGTCCGGCTCGAAGTCCAGCGTCGCCAGCTTGGCCCGCACCGTGCTGGCGAGCGCGCCGATATAGGCGGGGTCGTCATGCCACGGCGGGGCGACCCGCACCGCCGGCTGCCAGCGCATGCCGGCGAGCGCCTCGAAAGCCTTGTCCGCCGCCGTCGCCGTCGTCGCGGCGCTGTACTGCGGGTAGAGCGGAACCAGCAGAATGCGGTCGCAGCCCTGGTCCATCAGCGCCTGGATGCGCGACTGCGTGCTCGGGTTGCCGTAGCGCATCGCCCAATCGACGACGATGTCGCCGCCGAGACCGGCCAGCCGGCCCGCCAGTTGCTCGGCCTGCGAGCGCGTGATGGTCTTGAGAGGGCCCTCGTCGCGCTCCGTGTTCCAGATCTTCTCGTAGTCCTTTCCCTTGGGCCCGGGCCGCACGGTGAGGATGATGAGGTTGAGGATCGGCCACCACAGCCAGCGCGGCGTCTCGATGACGCGGCGGTCGGACAGGAACTCCTTGAGATAGCGCCGCATCGACCAGTAGTCGGTGCCGTCGGGCGTCCCGAGGTTGAGCAGCAGCACGCCGACGCGACGCGGCTTGACGGCGGGGTGTCCCTCCGGCAGGGGGCCGACGGCGCGGAAGGTCGCATCGGCGCGGGGAATCGCGGTCATGTCTCGGTGGCCTCGTGTACAGCGCCCGGGTGATTTGCGCCTAGGTAGGCGGTTTCTCGCCGAAGTCCAAGGGGATGCGTCCGCAGCCGTGAGCCTGGCCGCTTGTCTCCCCGTCATTCAGGCTTCATCCTAGCCGCATACGCGGTTTCCGTTCGCCAGGATTAGTGGGAGTTCTTTCATGGGCACATTCTCTCGTCGCGACACGCTCAGGCTCGGGCTCGCGGGCGCTTCCCTCGCGGTGCTGGCGAGCACGGGCGCGTCGGCGCAAGGCGCGGTGAAGGTCACGTTCGTCCTCACCAACGACATCTACCTGATGAACGAGGAGAAGGGCCGCGGCGGCATTCCGCGCCTCGCCGCGATCGTCAAGGCCGAGCGGGCGAAGAACCCCAACGTCGTGTTCGCGCATGGCGGCGACACGCTCTCGCCGAGCCTGATGGCGGGCTTCGACCAGGGCGCGCATATGGTCGACCTGTTCAACACCGTGCCGCCCGACGCGCTGGTGCCCGGCAACCACGAATGGGATTTCGGGCAGGAGGTGTTCCTGAAGCGGATGGGCGAATCCAAATTCCCCTGGCTGGCGGCCAACGTTCGCCAGGCGGACGGCAGCGCGGTGCCCGGGCTGAAGGACACGATCGTGCTGGAGCGCGGCGGCGTGCGCATCGGCATCGTCGGCGCGGCGCTGGAAAGCACGCCGCAGATCTCCAGCCCCGGCACGCTGAAATTCTCCTCCGTCACGGACACCGTGAAGGCGCAGGCCAAGGCGCTGCGCGACGCCGGCGCGGACTTCATCGTGGCGCTGGTGCATGCCGACCGGTCGACCGACCTGCAGCTCTTCGACGCCAAGGGCGTCGACCTCATCCTCACCGGCCACGACCACGATTTGCGCGTCGTCTATGACGGCAAGATCGCGATGGCCGAGTCGGGCGAGGACGCGCAGTACGTCACGGCCATCGACGTGGCGATGGACCTCAAGGTCGACGGGGCCAAGCGCACCCTGACCTGGCGGCCCGAATTCCGCATCATCGACACCGCCACCGCGACGCCCGACCCGGACGTGCTCGCCAAGGTGAAGGGCTACGAGGCGCAGCTCTCCAAGGAACTCGACGTCCCGGTGGGCACGCTCGCCGTCGACCTCGACAGCCGCACCGCCTCGGTGCGCTCGCAGGAGACCGCCATCGGCAACCTCATCGCCGACGCGCTGAAGAACGCCACCGGCGCGGACGTCGCCATCACCAATGGCGGCGGCATCCGGGGCAACAAGCAGTACGCGGCTGGCGCGACCCTGTCGCGCCGCGACATCCTCACCGAACTGCCGTTCGGCAACCGCACCGCGACGACCGACATCACCGGGGCGGCGCTCAAGGCGGCGCTGGAGAACGGCGTCAGCCAGTTCGAGAACCGCGCGGGCCGCTTCCCGCAGGTGTCCGGACTGACGGTCGAGGTCGACCCGAAGCAACCGGTCGGCAAGCGCGTCCTGTCGGTCAAGGTCAACGGCGCGCCGCTCGACGAGGCCAAGACCTACAAGGTGGCCACCAACGACTTCATGCTGCGCGGCGGCGACGGCTACACGAGCCTGGCGGGCAAGGTCGCCGCGACCGTCGACAGCGGCGGCTCGCTGATGGCCAACGACGTCATGGTCTACGCCCGCAAGCTGGGCACGATCCAGGTCAAGCAGGAAGGCCGCATCGTCCTCAAGTAAGCCGGGACGACGGGAGACGCCGGCCCGCGCCGGCGTCTCCTCGCGCCGACGCGGCTACGGCCGCAACGCGCGCTCCATGAACACCGCGTCCGCGCCATAGGACGCGAGCATGCTCGCGAGGGACGGCGCGTCGGCCGGGGCGAAGCCGTGGCGACGCCAGAACGGCGCGGACCCGTAGACCGACACCAACGATAGGCTCGGCGCGCCGCGACGCGTCGCGTCGGCGACGACGTCGGCGACCGCCCGCTCGCCCGCGCCCTGGCCGCGCGCCTCCGGCGCGATGGCGAGGTCGTGAATGTATCGCGTCCCCTCGACCGGCGGCAGCGCGCCGAGAAGCGTGTCGAGCTTGGGCGCCTGGCGGGCGCGCCAGGGATGCGAGACGAGATAGCCGGCGAGGCCGCCCGGCCCCTCCAGCACGCGGCACCCGTCCGGAAACAGCGCCAAGCGCTCCGCGAAGACCTCGCGGCGCTCCGGCAGGGACGGATGGACGATCCGCGCCACCGCGAGCACCGCGTCGAGGTCGCGCGCCTCCATGCCGCGCCACGCCATCATCGGCGTGACGACGGCCCCGGGAGAACGGGAGCGGCGGTGCGGTCCGGGGAAAGACAGCGCAATGGGCGACGGCGATGGGCGGCTTGCATGGCGTCCTGCGAATCGTCGCTCGCGTTTGAACGCGGGCGCGCCATTCTAGCCCAGGGGGCGCGGCGCGCGCAGCGCCGCTGACGCCAGCCCGAGGGCGTGGCGCGCAAAGCGCCGCTCACGCCACCTGCGAGCTGACCGCCGCCGCCATCTGCACCACCGCCAGGGCCGTCAGGCCGGCGACGATGACGATATCCACCCAGCGATACACGGCGAGCCGACGGAAACCTGCGGTGGCGATGGCGGACACGGTTGCCTCCATTGAGCGGGACAACCCTACATTGTCATGGCGGCGCTGAAGGTTTCGTTGCGGCGATGCGCGGCATTTGAACGATCCCTCAGGCGATGCGCGTCGCCGCCGCCTTGGCGACCCGGCCGGCGAGCCGGACCAGGGACAAGTCCGAGCCCGGAGGCCCGATCAGCGACAGCCCGAACGGCCCGCCGTCGAACTCGCCGATCGGGATGTTCACCTGGGGGAAGCCCGAGAGGCCCGCCAGGCAGAGCAGCCGCAGCGATTGCGCGCGCGAGGTCTCCAGCTCCTTCTCGGTGGCGGCGAGGCGCGGCGCGGGGCCCGGCATGGTCGGCAGCACCAGCACGCCGTCGCGCCCGAGCAGCGCCGCCATGTGGGCGCGCTGCGTCTTGCGCGCGGCGAGCGCTTCCTTCAGCTCGGCCTTCGTCACCGCCTTGCCAAAGGCGACGCGCTCCGCGATGCCCACGCCCAGCTCGGGCCGCCAGCGCGTGACGAAGTCGCCGAGCGACTGCCACGACTCGTAGCCCTGGATGCGCCGGAACGCCCAGTAGAGCGGTTCGAAATCGGGGTTGGCGGCGGTGACGTCCTCCAGCGGCGTCATCATGCGGTCGATGCGGGCGACGATCGCCTCCAGCATCTTGCCGACCGGCTTCTCGGTCTGCTCGAAACAGTCCCGCGCCCGCAGCAGGCGCGGCGCGTCCGGCAGCGGCGCGGCGTCGTCCCCGAGAATGGCGGCGCCGACACGCTCGAACGTCTTGGCGTCGCGCGTGAACCAGCCGGGCGTGTCGAGCGAGGGCGCGAGCGGCATGGTGGCGTCGAGCGGCAGCCGGCCATGCGTCGGCCTGATGCCGAACAGGCCGCAATAGCTGGCCGGGCCGCGCACCGAACCGCCGGTGTCCGAGCCGAGCGCCACGTCGACGAGTCGCGCCGCCACCGCCGCGGCGGACCCGGACGACGAGCCGCCGGGCACGCGGTCGGGCGCGGCGGGGTTGATCGGCGTGCCGAAATGGTGGTTCAGGCCGTTCAGCGAATAGGCGAGCTCCACCGTGTGCGTCTTGCCGACGAAGCGCGCGCCGGCGTCGAGAAAGCGGCGCACGATGGGCGCGCTCGCGCCCTTGACGCCGGAGAGCGCCAGCATGGTCGGCTGGCCGCACCCGGTGGGATAGCCGGCGACGTCGAAAATGTCCTTCACCGCCAGCGTGAGCCCGGCCAGCGGCCCGTGCGTGGCGCTGGCGACGGGGGCCGGCGGATACGGCACGAAGGCGTGGACGGGATCGTCTTCGGTCATCGTCATCATGGCGGGCGTTGTCCCCTTCAAAAAATGTAGCGGCCTGCCGCCGGTTCGGCTCACAGCCCGGCGGCGCCGCCGTCGGAGCGCGGGTCGTGCGCGGCGGCCACGGCGCCGGTGCGCGGGTCGCGCACCAGCATGCCGGCGTGGCCGAGCGTGTCGGAATAAGCCTGCGGGAGCACCTCGACCTCGTGGCCCGCCTCGCGCAAGGCGCGCACCAGCGAGGGGTCGAAGCGGTCCTCCAGCTTCAGGGTCGCGCTGGCCGAGCCCCAGGTGCGTCCCAGCAGCCAGCGCGGCGCGTCGACGGCCTCGGCGGGGCCCATGCCGAAGGCGTGGCGGGTGAAGATGGCCGCCTGGAACTGCGGCTGCCCGTCGCCGCCCATGCTGCCATAGGGCATCACCCGGCCGTCGGCGAACACCGCCATGGCGGGATTGAGCGTGTGGAAGGGCTTGCGCCCGGGCTCCAGCGGATTGGGGGCGGAGGGATCGAGCGAGAACGAGGCCCCGCGGTTCTGCCACAGCACGCCGGTGCGCGGCAGCACACAGCCGGAGCCGTATTCCCAGTAGATCGACTGGATGTAGGACACCGCCGTGCCGCGCACGTCGATGGCGCCCATCCACACGGTATCTCCCTCGCCCCACGCGAGCGGGAACCGCGCCGCGCGCGTCATCGACACCGCGTCGGCCTCGCGCTGGAGCCGTTCGGCGGTGAGGAAGGAGGCCGGATCGGCGGGCAGGCGGGCGGGGTCCGTCACCACGGCGTCGCGCACACGGAAGGCGCGCTTGGTCGCCTCGACGAGACCATGCACGTGGGCGAAGCTCTCGCCCCGCTCCACGCCGAGGCGCGCGAACACGCCGAGGATCATCAGCGAGGCGAGGCCCTGCGTCGGCGGCGGCATGTTGTGCAGGCTGGCGCCGGGAATGGAGGCGGTCAGCGGCGCGGCGAGCCGCGCGCGGTAGGCCTCGAGGTCCGCCCGCGTCACCGGCGCGCCGAGCCGGTCGAGGTCGAAGGCGATCTCGCGGCCGACGTCGCCCCGGTAGAAATCGTCCAGTCCCGCCGAGGCGAGGTGGTCGAGCGTCGCGGCGAGCGCCGCGTTGCGCTGCGTCGCGCCCTCCTTCGGAAGCGCGCCCTCCACCAGGAACGTCTCGGAGAAGCCGGGCGCCTGCCTGGCCTCGTCGAAGGCCATCGGCGTGGTGCGCGCCTGCGAGGCGCTGACCGGCGAGCCGTCCCGGGCGTGGCCGATGGCGGCCCCCAGCAGATCGCGCAATGGCATCCGGCCGCCCAGGGCGCGTGCCAGCTCGAGCGCCAGCGCCCAGCCGCCGACCGCGCCCGCCACCGTGAGCGCGGCGTCCGGGCCGCGCGGCGGGATGGCGTCGTACCCCTTGTCGCGATAGCGCCGGATCGTGGCGAGAGCGCCCGCCGGGCCGCTGGCGTCTATGCCGTGCAGGCGGCCTCCCGGTTCGCGCACCAGCCAGAAGCCGTCGCCGCCCACCGCGTTCATGTGCGGGTAGACCACGGCGATCGCCGCCGCCATCGCGACCATCGCCTCCACCGCGTTGCCGCCGGCGGCCAGGACCGCGCGGCCCGCCTCGCTGGCGAGGCTGTGGGGAGCCGCCACGGCGGCGCTGGCGAAGATCGGCGTGTCTGTCATGTCAGCCCCGGACGGCGGCCGCGCCCGAGGCGCGGCGACTCGGAATTCTTGCATGGCGGCCCGCGCCGTTATAGTGCAGGGATCCGCACGCGACGAGGGAGACGAGAGTGGCCAACGGCGGCATCAACACACGCAATCTGATGACCATCGTCAGCGTCGCCATTCTCGTGGGCACCGAGATCTTCGGCCTGGCGCTGGCCGCCGGCTGGGCGATCGCCGGCCTGTTCCAGCTCGGCCTCGTCATCGAGCGCGTGCTGATGGCGGCGTTCGGGCTCGTCGGCGCCTACGCGCTGTATCGCTTCGTGCAGGGCGCGCTGGCCGCCGAGCCGATCAGGGACTGACGTCCTCGCACGCCCGCAGCGTCAGCGGGTCGGGCTCGCCCGGCGCGTAGTCGCCGAGGGGCCGGCAGGTTCCGGCGATGCACAGCCGCCAGTCCGCCACCGCGCCGGACCGCCGCAGCGTCATCTCGTTCAGCGCCGGCAGCGCCGGCCGCCACCGCCACGCGCCGTCCACCAGTTGCGCCCCGGGCGGCGGGTCCATGCCCGCGCCGGAGCCCTTCACCCGCGCCTGCTCGACGACGAGGCCGCGCGGCGTCACCGTCCAGTCTTCCTCCCAGGCGGTCTTCTCGACCGAATGCGTCCAGGCCAGCGTGAACGCGGCGACGCCGGCGAGCCGCGCGACGACGGCTCCGCCCGCGACCAGGCACAGCGCCATCACGCCGGGCTCGCGGCGCGCGGCGTTCCGCGCAGCATGAGCCAGAGCACCGCCGCGCCCAGCGCGTAGCCGGCGATGTCGGCCCAGACGCCCGGCACGACGAGAAGGAACGCCGCGGCGGTCGCGAGGCCTCGCGCCCAGGCCGGCCACGGCCGACGCCAGTGCCCAACCGCCGCGATGCCCCACAGGCCGACGGCGACCCACGCCTTCGCCGCCACCCAGGCGACCGCGCCCCAATAGGACAGTCCCGCCAGTCCGGCGACGGGCTGCAGCATGAGCTGGGGGTCGTAGACGGCCATGTAGGGCACGATGAATCCCGGCAGCGCGATGCCGACGGCGGCGAAGCCGATCTTCATGCCGCTCTCCTTGGCCATCGGCGCGGCGGCGAAGGCGGCCAGCGCGACCGGCGGCGTCAGGTCGGCCATGATGCCGAAATAGAACACGAACATGTGGCTGACGATCAGCGGTACGTCGAGCTTCAGCAGGATCGGCGCGGCGAGCGACGAGGTGATGATGTAGTTGGGGATGGTGGGAATGCCCATGCCCAGGATGAGGCTGAAGATCATCGTCATCACCAGCGCGGCGATGATGCTCTCCTTGCCGATGCCGACCAGCCAGTTGCCGAAGATCGAGCCGACGCCGGTCAGCGTCATGGTGCCTATGACGATGCCGACCAGCGCGCAGGCGAGCCCCACCGGCAGCGCCTGCCGCGCGCCGTCGGCCATAGCCTCCACGCAGCTTGCCAGCATGGCGCGGCCTTCGCGGCGCGGCAGGTTGGCGAGGACGAGCAGCGCGACCACCGCCAGCACGGCGGCGACGCTCACCGTCATCGACCAAGCCGTGAGCAGCGCGAAGCCGATCCAGAAGGCGAGGCGCACCGCCTGGCGCGACAGGCCCGTCGCCACCGCCGTGGCCATCATCATGGCGGCGGTGAGCGCCAGGCCCACCGCGCCGGCGAACAGCGGCGTGTAGCCGCCGAACAGCAGCGCCACCAGCACGAGCAGCGGCGCGACCAGGAACCACTTCTCGCGCAGCAGCGCCCGCGCGTTCGGCAGCTGGTCCCGGGGCAGGCCGTGCAGCCCCTTGCGCCCGGCCTCCAAGTGAACCGCCCAGTAGCACGCGCCGAAATAGAGCAGCGCCGGAATGATCGCCGCCTCGACGATCTTGGAGTAAGGCACGTCGATCGTTTCCGCCATGATGAAGGCGACCGCGCCCATCACCGGCGGCATGATCTGTCCGCCCATCGACGAGGTGGCCTCGACGCCGCCCGCGAAGGCGGCGGAGAAGCCGGCGCGCTTCATCAGCGGAATGGTGAACTGCCCGGAGGCGACCACATTGGCGACGCCCGAGCCCGACACCGTCCCCATCAGCGCCGAGGAGGCGACGCACACCTTGCCCGGCCCGCCCTGCTTGTCGCCGAACACCGCCATCGAGATGTCGTTGAAGAAATCGATGACGCCGGCGCGCTCCATGAACGCGCCGAACAGGATGAACAGGAAGATGAACGTCGCGGAGACGGCGGTCGGCGTCGAATAGATGCCTTCCGTGCCGTAGGCCATGTGCTCGACGATCTGCGCGAGGTCGTAGCCGCGATGATTGAGCGGCGCCGGCAGCAGGTGGCCGAACAGCGTGTAGGCGAGGAACGTCGCGGCCACGATGGGCAGGGCCGGCCCGAGATAGGCCCAGCAGGCGACGAACAACAACGCGATGCCGGCGATGCCGACGCCGAGGTCAAGCGTCGTGAGGTCGCCCGCGCGGTTCACGAGGTCGATATAGTAGAACCACTGGTAGAGGCCGACGCCGAATCCCGCGAGCCCGAGCAGCCAGCCGAGGGCCTTCGCCCCCGGACCGGCGAGGCGATGATTGGCGAAGAGCGCGCCGGCGATGAACACCAGGAAGCCGACATGCACGGTGCGCAGCACTTGGCTCGGCAGGCCGCCGCCGAACCGCGCCAGGATCTCGACCCCGACCGCGAGCGGCACGACCATGGCGAGCCCCGCGGCCAACGAGCCGCCGCGCGCCGCCACGAACACCGCCCTGCCGAGCAGGCCGAGCACGGCGAGGCGCATCAGCAGCAGGATGTCGACGCCGGGCACGAAATTTTTGTCGATGGGGATGCCGAAGGCGGTGACGATCTGGAACATCCCGAACGCGACGGCGATCCAGAACAACAGCGTGCCGGGCAGGCCTGCGCCGAAGCCGGCGGGAAGCCCGTGCTCGGGGTCGACCGGCGCGGTGTCGGGATGGCCGGACACGGCGTGACCGGCGAGGTCGATGTTGACCGGGGACTGGCTCATGACGGCTTCCGGAGACGAGCCGGCCGGTCCGAGGGGGACCGGCCGTCGGGACATACGGGGATGGGACGCGCCAAGGACCGCGCGCCAGATAGGCCTCGCGCTATTTGGCGACGCCTTTTTCCTTGAAGTAGCGCAGCGCGCCCGGGTGCATCGGCACCGGCATGCCTTCCATCGCCTTCTCGAGCGTAATGGACTTGCCTGCGCTGTGCGCGGCGGCGAGTTCGGGCAGGTTTTCGAAGATGGTCTTCGTCATGGCGTAGACGGCGTCGTCCTTCAGGTCGGAGCGGGTGACGAGATAGTTCACCACCGCCGCCGCCTGCACGTCGGCGGTCTGGCCCTGGTAGGTGTTGGCCGGGATCGTCGCCTTGACGTAGGGCGGCCCCACCTTGTCGACGAGCGCCGCCGGCACCTCGACCACGACGATGTCCACCGAGTTGGCGAGGTCGCGGATGGAGGCGACGCCGAGGCCGGCCGACTGCAGCGTGGCGTCGAGCTGGCGGTTCTTCATCAGCTCGACCGATTCCGCGAAGGGCAGGTACTCGACCTTCCCGAGGTCCTTGTAGGAAATGCCCGCCGCCGAGAGGATGGCGCGGGCGTTCAGCTCGGTGCCGGACTTCGGCGCGCCGACCGAGAGCCGCTTGCCCTTGAGGTCGGCGAGTGTGCGGATGCCGGAGTCCTTGGTGGCGACGACCTGGATGTAGTTCGGGTAGATGGCGGCGACGCCGCGCAATTTGTCGAGCTTGGTCTTGAAGCCCGCGTCCTCGTCGCCCTGCCACGCGAAGGCGAGGCTGTCGCCGAGTGTGAAGGCGATTTCGCCCTTGCCCTGCTGCAGCAGCGTCAGGTTCTCGACAGAGGCCTTGGTGGCCTGCACCGAGGGCCGCGAGCCGGGGATCTTGTCGCTGTAGATTTTCGAGAGCGCGACGCCCATCGGGTAGTACACGCCCGACGTGCCGCCGGTCAGGATGCCGATGAAGTCCTGGGCGCGGGCTTCGGCGCCGGCCAATGCGGCGGCCGCCAGCGCGACGGCGGCGAGGGCGCGGCGGCGCGTTTTGAGGGCGAACATGCATTCCTCCATTCGTTGCCGGGCGGTGGTCCGCCCCGGTCCGACCGGCCGCGAGGGCGGTCGATTTCGCTTCAAGGGGGTATAGAAGCATGACGGCGCAAGGGTTTACAACGCTTGCGTCGACCGGGTTGCGAGCGGGGCCGCCGACACGTGGCCACAATCGGCGATCAAGACAGCGCGATTCCTGTTCATCGCCCGCCAGGGCGGTTGCGCATTCTCCCTCGCGAGCCAATATGCTGACGCCATGAGCCTTGATCGCCGTCATTTCCTGCAGCTCGCCGCTGCCGTCAACGCCGCGACCCTGCTGGGCGTGGACACCGCCCCCGCCCAGACGGCCTCGACGCCGGAAGGAGCGGCCGCGCCGGAGCTGCGCTTCGGCCCGGCGACCGCGTTCGATTTCGAGCTGTTGAAGAAGATGGCGCGAGAGCGCGCCGGCAGGCCCTACGAGCCGCCGCCGCGCCCCGATCCGGACATCGTCAAGCAGATCGACTACGACGCCCACGGCAAGCTGCGCTATCGCCTGGAGTCCGCCCTGTGGGGCGACGGGGGCGGGGCCTTCCCGATCAGCTTCCAGCACGTGGGCATGTACTTCCCCAAGACCGTGCGGATGAACGTGGTCGAGAACGGGCAGGCGCGCGAGGTGCTGTACACGCCCGACGTGTTCCTCGGCGGCCCGGACCACGTGGCACGCAAGCTGCCGGCCCAACCCTCCGCCTTCGCCGGGTTCTGGGTGCACGAGGCCTCGCGCAACCCGAACTGGAAGAGGCTGGAGCCGTGGGCGACCTTCCTGGGCGCGTCCTATTTCCGCGCCGTGGGCGAACTCGGCCAGGTCGGCTTGTCGGCGCGCGGCGTCGCGCTCGGCCCGGGCACGGCGAACCCCGAGGAGTTTCCGGACTTCACCGAGTTCTGGTTCGAGCCGGCCGCGGCCGAGGGCGAACCGCTGATCGTCAACGCCCTGCTCGACGGGCCGAGCATCGCCGGAGCCTATCGCTTCCTGCTGCGGCGGACCAAGGGCGTGGTGATGGAGATCGAGGCCTCGCTCAACCTGCGCAAGCCGGTGGACCGCCTCGGCATCGCACCGCTGACCTCGATGTTCTGGTTCTCCGAGACGGTGAAGCCGACCGCAGTGGACTGGCGGCCCGAGATCCACGATTCCGACGGCCTGGCGATGTGGACCGGCCAGGGCGAGCACATCTGGCGGCCGCTCAACAACCCGTCGCGGATCATGGTGTCGAGCTTCATGGACCAGTCGCCGCGCGGCTACGGCCTGTGCCAGCGCGACCGCGTGTTCGACCATTACCAGGACGGGGTGCGCTACCAGCTGCGCCCGAGCGCTTGGGTGGAGCCCATCGGCGATTGGGGCCGGGGCGTCATCCAGCTCACGGAGATCCCCACCGACGACGAGATCCACGACAATATCGTGGCGATGTGGGTGCCCGCCGAGCCGGCGACCGCCGGAGCCTCCTTCGACCTCAAGTACAAGCTGCACTGGCTCGCCGACGAGCCCTACCCGTCGTCGCTCGCCCGCTGCACGGGCACGCGGCTCGGCAATGGCGGTCAGCCCGGACAGCCGCGCCCCAAGGGCGTGCGCAAGTTCATGGTGGAGTTCAAGGGCGACAAGCTGGCCAAGCTGCCGTTCGGCGTGAAGCCTGAGCCGGTGCTGTGGGCCTCGCGCGGGTCGTTCTCCTACATCTACACCGAGGCGGTGCCGGACGACATTCCGGGCCACTGGCGCGCCCAGTTCGACCTGACGGTCGACGGGTCGGACCCGGTCGAGCTTCGCTGCTACCTGCGCAACGGCGACCAGGTGCTGAGCGAGACCTGGCTCTACCAGTACCACCCGTTTTGAATGTAACGGTATAACATTCCCCTTGCCCGGGAACGATGTAACGTTATAACAGTTCGGCAAGGCCGGGATCGCCCGGCCCGGAGCCGTCCATGCCGCATCGCCACCGCCACGCCACGCACGCCGAGCCCGCGCCCGCGCGCTTCTCGCTGTTGCGCGCCTCGGCGGGAGAGCGCCTGGCCATGGCCGCCGGCGTCGCCGCCGCGCTCTGGCTCGTCGTGCTGTGGGCGATGCGCTGATGGCGGGCAAGGCTTCCAAGTTGGGTCCGGCGATCCGCCTCGACAACGTAACGCTGGGCTATGACCGCCATCCGGCGGTGCACCACCTCAGCGGGGCGTTCGAGCCCGGCAGCCTGACCGCGGTGGTCGGCCCCAACGGCGCCGGCAAGTCGACGCTTCTCAAGGGGCTGGCGGGCGCCCTCGCGCCCTTGTCGGGGCGCATCGCCGCCGAAGGCGAGCCGCGCATCGCCTATCTGCCCCAGGCGGCCGACATCGACCGCTCCTTCCCCATCTGCGTCGAGGACCTCGTCTCCATGGGCCTGTGGCGGCGAGGCGGCCTGTTCGGCCGCATCGGCGACCGCCGGCGCGTCGGCGAGGCGATGGCCGCCGTGGGACTGACCGGCTTCGAGGCGCGCCCGATCGGCAGCCTGTCGGGCGGCCAGATGCAGCGCGCGCTGTTCGCCCGCCTGCTGCTGCAGGACGCCGGCGTCATCCTGCTCGACGAGCCGCTCACCGCCATCGACGCCCGCACGGCCGCCGACCTGATGGACCTGGTGCGGCGCTGGCACGGCGAGCGGCGCACCGTCGTCGCCGTGCTGCATGACATCGACAAGGTGCGCGAGGTGTTCCCGCGCACGCTGCTGATCGCCCGCGAGGCGGTGGCCTGGGGCGACACCGCCGAGGTGCTGACTCCCGCCAACCTCCTGCGCGCCCGCCGCATGCTGGAGGCGCACGACCCCGGCGCGGAAGTCTGCGAGCGAGCCGCCTGACGGTCGCAGCCATGCTCCACGACGCGCTGATCGCGCCCTTCGCCGACTTCGCCTTCATGCGCCGCGCGCTCGCCGGCGCGTTCGCGCTGTCGCTGGGCGCCGGCCCCATCGGCGTGTTCCTGATGCTGCGCCGCATGAGTCTCGTCGGCGACGCCATGGCGCACGCCATCCTGCCCGGGGCGGCGCTGGGCTACCTGGTGGCCGGCCTGTCCCTGGGCTGGATGACCGGCGGCGGCCTTGTCGCGGGCTTCGCCGTGGCGCTGCTCGCCGGCGCGGTGGCGCGGGCGACGTCGCTGAAGGAGGACGCCTCGCTGGCGGCCTTCTACCTGATCTCGCTCGCCGCCGGCGTCACGCTGGTGTCGCTCAAGGGCTCGTCGATCGACCTGCTGCACGTGCTGTTCGGCACCGTGCTGGCGCTCGATGACGCCACGCTGCTGCTCATCGCCGGCATCGCCACGATCACGCTGCTGACGCTGGCCGCGATCTACCGCCCGCTCGTGCTGGAGAGCGTCGATCCCGGCTTCCTGCGCTCGGTAAGCCGGGCCGGAGGCCCCACCCACCTCGTGTTCCTGGGCCTCGTCGTGCTCAACCTCGTCGGCGGCTTCCACGCGCTCGGCACGCTGCTGGCGGTGGGGCTGATGATGCTGCCGGCCATCGCCGCCAGCTTCTGGACGCGCGACCTCGCCTTCATGCTCGTGCTGTCGACGCTGATCGGCCTCGCCTGCAGCGTGGCGGGGCTGCTCGCCTCGTTCCATTTCGGCCCGCCGGCCGGGCCGGCCATCATCCTGGCGGCGGGCGCGGCCTATCTGGCGTCGCTCGCCCTCGGGCCGCGGGGCGGGCTGCTGCGCCGGCTGCTGCCGCCGCGCCATCTCGAAGCCTGAGCGGCGCGATGATCCGCCGCCGCCTCGTCCTCGCCGCCGGGTTGTCGCTGCTGGCCTTCGCCGCCGACGGGACCGGAGCGCGCGCCGCGGACCGGGTTCCCGTCGTGGCGAGTTTCTCGATCCTCGGCGACTTTGTCCGCGAGGTCGGCGGCGACCGGGCCGACGTGACGGAGCTGGTCGGGCCGAACGCCGACGCCCACGTCTACCAGCCCTCGGCGGCCGACGCGCGCCGTCTGGCCGCCGCGCGGCTGGTGGTGGTCAACGGCCTGGGTTTCGAGGGCTGGATGGACCGCCTCGTAAAGGCGTCGGGCACGAGCGCCGCGATGGTGACGGCGGCCTCCTCCGTCGCCCCACTGACGCTCGAGGCCGGCGACGGCCACGCCCACGGCGCGGATGGGCGCCCCTCGCCCGACCCGCACGCCTGGCAGGATGCCCGCAACGCCCGCCTCTACGTCGCCGCCATCCGCGACGGCCTGACCGGCGTCGACCCGGCGGGGGCGGAGTATTACCGCGCCCGGGCCGACGCCTATCTGGCGCGCCTCGACGCGCTCGACGCCGAGATCCGCGCCGCCGTGGCGCGCATTCCCGAGGACCGGCGGCGCGTCGTCACCTCGCACGACGCCTTCGCCTATTTCGGCCGGGCCTACGGGCTCGCCTTCATCGCGCCGCAGGGCGTCTCGACCGACGCCGAGGCCTCCGCGCGCGACGTGGCGCGGATCATCCGCCAGATTCGCGCCGAGAAGATCCCCGCCGTGTTCCTCGAAAACGTCACCGACCCGCGCCTCGTCGAGCGCATCACCCGGGAAACCGGCGCGCGCATCGGCGGCCGGCTCTGGTCCGATGCGCTCTCCGCGCGGGACGGACCCGCGGGGACTTACATCGAGATGATGAGGTCCAATATAAGGGAACTGACGTCGGCCCTTGCGGGCTGATCCGATCATTCGCGTTTCGCGCCCCTGCCCGCGGCCGGCGACCGGCCGCGCGGGGCGATGCTGGAGCCAGCCCATGTCCGACAAGATCCCCGTCACCGTGCTCACCGGCTATCTCGGCGCCGGGAAGACCACCCTGCTCAACCGCATCCTCACCGAGCAGCACGGCAAGAAGTTCGCCGTTATCGTCAACGAGTTCGGCGAAATCGGCATCGACAACGACCTCGTGGTGGGCGCCGACGAGGAAGTGTTCGAAATGAACAATGGCTGCATCTGCTGCACGGTGCGCGGCGACCTGATCCGCATCATCGAGGGGCTGATGAAGCGGCGCGGCAAGTTCGACGCCATCATCGTCGAGACCACGGGGCTGGCCGACCCCGCCCCGGTGGCGCAGACCTTCTTCGTCGACGAGGACGTGTCGCAGAAGGCGCGCCTCGACGCGGTCGTCACCGTGGCCGACGCCAAGTGGCTCTCCGCCCGGCTGAAGGACGCGCCGGAGGCGAAGAACCAGATCGCCTTCGCCGACGTCATCATCCTCAACAAGACGGATCTCGTCACGCCCGACGAACTGGCCGAGGTCGAGGCGCGCATTCGCGCCATCAACCCCTACGCCACGCTGCACCGCACGCAGCGCGCCGCCGTGCCGCTCGACGCGGTGCTCGGCCGCAACGCCTTCGACCTCGACCGCATCCTGTCGATCGAGCCCGCCTTCCTCGAGGAGGGCGACGGCCACCATCACGACCACGATCACGACCATGATCACGATCACGAGTGCGGGCCGGGCTGCGACCACGACCATCACCATGGCGGGCTGAAGCACTATCACGACGAGCACATGCAGTCCGTGGCGCTGCGGCTCGGAGAGGTCGACCCCGAGAAGTTCATGCCATGGATCAACGAGCTGACCCAGCGCGAGGGGCCGAACATCCTGCGCTCCAAGGGCATCCTGGCCTTCACCAACGAGCCCAAGCGCTTCGTCTTCCAGGGCGTCCACATGATCCTCGACGGCGACCTCCAGCGCGACTGGAAGCCCGGCGAGGCGCGCGAGTCGCGCATCGTGTTCATCGGCCGCGACCTCGATCGCGACGCGCTGCGCAAGGGCTTCGAGGCGTGCGCGGCGTGAGCGCGGGCTTTCCTCCCTCCAAGCCCGCCCAGGGCATGACGTCGCTGGTCCAGAACGTTTCGCCGATCGCGGCGGGGGCGCACGTGATCGCGGCGGCGTTTCCCGGCGACGCGCCGGCTTTGGCGCTGGCCGATGGCGCGGTGCTGCTCGGCGAAGCTGGCGAGCGCCGTATCGAGGCGCATCCCGACGCCGGCATCCTGGTGGCGGCGGCGGACCGCAAGTCTTTTGTCACCGGCGGCGACGACGGCCGCGTGGTGCGCATCGGCGCGGACGGCGTTGCGGAGACGCTTGCCGACGAGAAAGGCCGCTGGATCGACGCGTTGGCGCTCGCCCCCGGCGGCGCGCTGGCGTGGTCCACCGGCAAGCGGGTGACGGCGCGCGACGAGAAGGGCCGCGCGCGCGCCTGGGACGCGCCCTCCACGGCGCAGGGCCTGTGCTTCGCGCCGAAGGGCTACCGGCTCGCCGTCAGCCACTACAACGGCGCCAGCCTGTGGTTCCCCAACGCCGAAACGCCGCCCGAGAAGCTGGAGTGGAAGGGCTCGCATCTCGACGTCACCTGGTCGCCGGACGGGCGCTTCGTCGTCACGTCGATGCAGGAGAACACGCTGCACGGCTGGCGGGTGGCGGACAAGAAGGACATGCGCATGTCCGGCTATCCGTCCAAAACGCGGTCGTTCTCGTGGGCGCATGACGGGCAGTGGCTGGCCACTTCCGGCGCGGACGCGGCCATCGTGTGGCCGTTCGCCGCCAAGGACGGGCCGATGGGGAAGGCTCCGCGCGAATGCGGCATCCGCCCCGCCAAGGTGTCGCGCGTCGCCTGCCACCCCGGAGCGCTCGTCGTGGCCGTCGGCTACGAGGACGGCTTCGTGCTGCTGTGCCGCCTCACCGACGGGGCGGAGCTGCTGGTGCGCAAGGCCGACCCCGACGCCGGCGCGATCACCGCGCTGGCCTGGGACCGCACCGGCCGCAAGCTGCTGTTCGGCACGGAAGGCGGCGCGGCCGGCCTGTTGAGCCTGCCGGCGTGACGGCGGGCGGCGCGAACGGAGACGCGCTGGCGCGGCTCCTGTCGCGCGTCAGGCGGCCGCGCGTCGACCCGGATTCGGCGGCGCGCATCAAGCGCTGGACACGGGAGGCGCTGGCCCTGCCGGAGGAAGCCGGCGTCACCGTCAGCGAGGTTGACTGCGCCGACCCCGCCTGCCCGGGACTCGAGACGGTGATCGTGGTGACCGCGCCCGGCCGGCGAACGCGGGCCTTCAAGGCGCGCGGCAGCGCGCTGGTGCAGACACGGCCGCTGGTAGAGGCCGCGCTGAAGGCGAGCTAGGACCGGCGCAGGTCGAGCTGCATCAGCATGTCGTCGCAGAACACGCCGTCCTTGAGCAGCGTGGCTTCCCTCTCCACGCCGTAGCTTCTGAATCCCAGGCTCTCGTAGAGCGCGATCGCGCCGACGTTCCCGGTCTCGACCGTGAGCACGAGCGCCCGGTAGCCGCGATCGTTCGCGGCCGCGATGACGCGCTCCATCAGCCGGCGCGAAATTGAGCGACCGCGATGCTCGGGAGTGACGTAGACGGCCCACACCTCCGCCTTGTGGCGGCGACGTTGCAAGGTGCGGCCGCTCGTGCCGAGGATGGCCATGCCGCCGAGAAGCCCGTCGGCGAAGGCGCCGAACACGACATTCTCCCGGATCAGCTGCTCGACGCGGTCGAGCCGGCCTTCCCACTCCGACACGTCGGAGTGATACGCCTCCGGGTTCTCCCGCAAGGAACGCTCGCGCAGCGCCAGGAAGGCCGCCGCGTCCGAGGATCCGAGTTCGCGAACCTCGACCGGCGACGTCATCTGACCAGCACGTTGCGGAACTGCCAGGGATCGGTTTCGTCGATGTCCTCGGGGAAAAAGCCCGGACGGTCGGTGAGCGGCGTCCAGTCCGTGTACACGCCGACGACCGGCCCGAGATAGGGCCTCTGCACGTCGAGGCAGCGGCGGAAGTCGACGTCGTCGGCCTCGACGATGCCCTCGTTCGGGTTCTCCAGGGCCCACACCATGCCGGCCAGGACAGCGGAGGACACCTGCAGCCCGGTGGCGTTCTGGTAGGGCGCGAGCATGCGCGCCTCCTCGACGGAGAGCTGCGAGCCGTACCAGTAGGCGTTCTTCGCGTGGCCGTAGAGCAGCACGCCCAGCTCGTCGATGCCGTCGACGATCTCGTTCTCGTCGAGAATGTGGATCTCGGGCTGGCGCACGCCGGCCTGGCCGAACATCTCGTGCAGCGACAGCACGGCGTCGTCGGCCGGATGGTAGGCGTAGTGGCAGGTGGGCCGGTACACCGCCTTGCCGGCGGCGTCGCGCACGGTCAGGTAGTCGGCGATCGAGATCGACTCGTTGTGCGTGACCAGGAAGCCGAACTGCGCCTTGCCGGTCGGCGTCCAGGAGCGCACGCGCGTGTCGGCGCCCGGCTGCATCAGGTAGATGGCCGATTGGCAGCCCGAGGCGTGGGTGCGGCCGTTCTCGGGCATCCACTTCTCGTGCGTGCCCCAGCCCAGCTCGGCCGGCTGCAGCCCCTCGGAGACGAAGCCCTCGACCGACCACGTGTTGACGAATACGCCGCGCGGCTTCGGCTTGCGGGCGCGCTGCGTGTCGCGCTCGGCGACGTGGATGCCCTTGACGCCGAGCGCCTGGGCCAGCGCCGCCCAGCCGGCGCGGCTCGTGGGCTCGTCGCCGGCGACGCCGAGGTCGGCCTTGAGGTTCAGCAGCGCCTGCTTGACGAACCACGACACCATGCCCGGGTTGGCCCCGCAGCACGACACGGCGGTAACGCCCCCCGGCTTGCGCCGGCGCGCCTCGAGCACCGCCTCGCGCAGCGCGTAGTTGGAGCGCGCCTCCGGCCCCTTCGACTTGTCGAAGTAGAACCCGGCCCACGGCTCGGCCACCGTGTCGATGTAGAGCGCGCCGATCTCGCGGCAGTATTCCATGATGTCGAGCGACGACGTGTCGACCGACAGGTTGACGCAGAAGCCCTGCCCGGGGCCCGCCGTCAGCAGCGGGCCGAGCAGGTGCTTGTAGTTGTCGCGCGTCACCGCCTGGTGGATGAAGCGCACCCCGTGCCGCTCCGCGAGGTCGCGGTCGGCGTCCGACGGATCGATGATCGCCATGCGGCTCTTGTCGAACGCGAAATGCCGCTCGATCAGCGGCAGCGTGCCTCGCCCGATCGAGCCGAAGCCGATCATCACGATCGGACCGTCGATGCGGCCGTGGACGGGGTGCGTCATGTCAGAAACTCCCTGGCAGGCGCGCCTTCCCTTTTCAGGGGCCGGCGATTGACAATCGTGCGAGGTTCAAAGCGCGAGACGGCGCGCGCGTCAACCTCGCGGCTCAGGCGAGGAAGGGATTGGTGGCGCGCTCCTTGCCGATGGTGCTCGTCGGGCCGTGGCCGCAAATGAACGCGTAGTCGTCGCCGATCGGCAGCAGGCGCTCGCGGATGGAAGTCAGTAGCGTCTCGTGGTCGCCGCCCGGAAGGTCGGTGCGGCCGATCGAGCCGGCAAACAGCACGTCGCCGACCAGCGCGAACGTCGCGTCCCGGTTGACGAACACGACGCTTCCCGGCGAGTGGCCGGGGCAATGCAGCACGTCGAAGGTCAGGCCGCCCACCGTCACCACGTCGCCCTGGTCGAGCCAGCGGTCCGGCGTGCAGTTGCGCGCGCCGAGAATGCCGTAGGACTGGCCCTGCATGTCGAGCTTGTCGAGCAGGAACTGGTCCGCCCGGTGCGGTCCCTCGATGGCGACGCCCAGTTCGGCGGCCAGCTCGGCCGCGCCGGCGGCGTGGTCGATGTGGCCGTGGGTGAGCAGGATCTTCTCGACGGTGACGCCGAGGTTGCGGATGGCGTCGCGGATCAGCGGCAGGTCGCCGCCCGGGTCGACCACCGCGCCGGTCATCGTGTCCTTGTCCCAGACGAGCGTGCAGTTCTGCTGGAACGGCGTGACGGGGACGATGGCGGCCTGGGGCTGCGGCATGGGGCTCTCCGGCGTGAGGTTCGCCCTCCTGTATCGGAGGCGCGACCCCGGGTGAAGCCCGCTGGCGGGCCGGGCGTTCCCGCCGAGAGCGTGCGGGAGCACGTCGACCGCGGGCGCGAGTTCGTTCACACTGCCTACGCGACCCGGAACGGGCGCGACGCGGCCACGCCTCGGCCGCGCCCTTCCCTTCCGAAAAAACGTCAGCTATATTGACCTATACCATAGTCGACTGCGGGAGAGTCCGAACGGACCCCCTGCGCCCCTTGCGGCGTTGTCGATATCAGGAGGGATCAGATGGCGGACCGCCCCACGCTGCGCGACGTCTCGCTCGACGACAAGTTCGACCTGTCCAAGGATCGCATCTTCCTGACCGGCACCCAGGCCATCGCCCGGCTGCTCCTGATGCAGCACGAGCGCGACCGCCGCGCCGGACTGAACACCGCGGGCTTCGTGTCCGGCTATCGCGGCTCCCCGCTCGGCGGGCTCGACCAGCAGCTCATGAAAGCGGCCAAGGTCTTCGTCCCTCGCAACATCGTGTTCCAGCCCGGCCTCAACGAGGAGCTGGCCGCCACCGCGTGCTGGGGCTCCCAGCAGGCGCAAATGCGCGGCGAGGGCAAGTACGACGGCGTCTTCTCCGTCTGGTACGGCAAGGGGCCGGGCGTCGACCGCTCCGGCGACGTGTTCCGCCACGCCAACATGGCCGGCGTCGCCCCCCATGGCGGCGTTCTGGCGCTGATGGGCGACGACCACACCGCCGAAAGCTCGACGACGGCGCACCAGTCCGAGTTCCACTTCGTCGACGTGATGATCCCGATCCTGAACCCCGCCGGGGTGCAGGAGATCCTCGATTACGGGCTCTACGGCTTCGCCATGAGCCGCTTCTGCGGTTCGTGGGTGGCGCTGAAGTGCATGAAGGACACGGTGGAGTCGACCGCCGTCGTCGACGCCTCGCTCGACCGCGTGAACATCGTCATCCCCGACATCCCGCTTCCGCCCGGCGGGCTCGGCATTCGCCCCCGCGACGGCGTGCTCGACATGGAGGCGCGCCTTCACGACTGGAAGCGCGACGCCATGCTGGCCTTCATCCAGGCCAACCGGCTCAACCGCATCGTCACCAGCGGCGGGCCGCGCGCGCGCATCGGCGTCATCACCGTCGGCAAGTCCTATCTCGACGTGCGGCAGGCGATGGACGACCTCGGCATCGACGAGGTGAAGGCCAACCGGCTCGGGCTGCGGCTCTACAAGATCGCCTGCCCGTGGCCGCTCGACCCGGTCGGGCTCAAGGAGTTCGTGCGCGGCCTCGACCTCGTCATCGTCGTCGAGGAGAAGCGCTCGCTGATCGAGGTCCAGGTGCGCGAGGAGCTCTACGGCGCGCCCGACCAGCCGGCCTGTATCGGCAAGAAGGACGAGCAGGGCCGCTGGCTGTTCCCGGTGAAGGGCGCGCTCGACCCCAACGACATCGCCATCGCCATCGGCGAGCGCCTGCTGCGCGTCGCCCCGGACGCCGACCTCGAAGCCCGGCTCGCCCGCCTCAAGGAGGCGCAGTCGACCCTCTCCGAGACGAAGGACGTCGCCACCCGCATTCCCTATTTCTGCTCGGGCTGCCCGCACAATTCCTCGACCAAGGTGCCGGACGGCATGCGCGCCTATGCCGGCATCGGCTGCCACTACATGGTGCAGTGGATGGACCGCGCCACGGACGGCTTCACCCAGATGGGCGGCGAAGGCGCCAACTGGGTCGGCGAGGCGCCGTTCTCGACCCGCGGGCACGTTTTCCAGAACCTCGGCGACGGCACCTGGAACCACTCGGGCGTGCTGGCCCTGCGCTTCGCGCTCGCGAGCAAGGTGAACATCACCTACAAGCTGCTGTTCAACGACGCGGTCGCCATGACCGGCGGCCAACGCCACGAGGGCGGGCTGACGGTCGACGCGCTGGCGCGCCAGGTCGCCGCCGAGGGCGTCAAGCGCATCGCGCTGGTTTCCGACGAGCCCGACAAATATCCGCCCGGCCTCGCCTGGCCGGCCGGCATCACCTTCCACTATCGCGACGACCTCGATTCCGTGCAGCGTTCGCTGGCGGCGATCCCCGGCGTCACGGCGATCGTCTACGACCAGACCTGCGCCGCCGAGAAGCGCCGCCGCCGCAAGAGGGGCGAATTCCCCGATCCCGACAAGCGCGTCTTCGTCAACACGCGTGTCTGCGAGGGCTGCGGCGACTGCGGGGTGAAGTCGAACTGCGTCTCGGTGCAGCCGGTCGAGACCGAGTTCGGCCGCAAGCGCCAGATCGACCAGTCGAACTGCAACAAGGACTATTCCTGCGTCAACGGCTTCTGCCCGTCTTTCGTGACCGTGGAGGGCGCGCGCATCCGCAAGGCCGAGCCGGCCGCCCTCGGCGCCGGCGAGGCCTGGGACGACCTTCCCGAGCCCGCCGCGCACGCGCTGCGCAACCCCTACGCCATCATCGTCACCGGCGTCGGCGGCACCGGCGTGGTGACGATCGGCGCCATCCTGGGCATGGCGGCGCACCTCGAAGGCAAGGCGTGCGGCATGATCGACATGGCCGGGCTCGCCCAGAAGGGCGGCGCGGTCTACAGCCACGTCAAGCTGGCGGAACGGCCCGAGGAGATCCACTCGATCCGCGTGGCGGCGGGCGAGGCCGACCTCGTGCTCGGCTGCGACCTCGTCGTCACCGGCACGCGCAAGGTGCTGGCCGCCGTGAAGGAGGGCCAGACGGCGCTCGTCGTCAACACCGCCGAGGTGATGCCGGGCGACTTCGCCCGCAACGCCGATTACTCGCTGCCGGCCGAGCGCATCAAGCGCGCCGTGGTCGCCGCCGCCGGGCCGGACGCGGCCGCCTTCGTCGACGCCACCGGCATCGCCGCGGCGCTGACCGGCAACGCCATCGCCGCCAACATGTTCATGCTCGGCTACGCCTTCCAGATGGGCCGGGTGCCGCTCTCCGCCGCCGCGCTGGAGCGCGCCATCGAGCTCAACGGCGAGGCGGTCGCGATGAACCTCTCCGCCTTCGCATGGGGCCGCCGCGCCGCCCATGACCGCGCCCGCGTCGAGGCGCTGGTGAAGCCCTCGGCCGCGCCGGCCGGCGACCGCCGCCTGTCGAGCACGCCCGAGGAGGCGCTGGCCCGCCGCGTCGCCTTCCTCACCGAGTACCAGGACGCCGCCTACGCCGAGCGCTACCGCGCGGCGGTGGCCCGGGTCGCCGCCGCCGAGGCGGCGCGCGCGCCGGGCCGCACCGGGCTCGCCGAGGCCGTCGCGCGCTATCTGTTCAAGCTGATGGCGATCAAGGACGAGTACGAGGTCGCCCGGCTCTACACCGACGGCGAGTTCCTCAAGGCGCTGCGCGGGCAGTTCGACGGCGACCTCAAGCTCACCTTCCACCTCGCCCCGCCGATCCTCGGCCGCCGAGACCCGCAGACCGGCCTGCCGCGCAAGTCGACTTTCGGCCCGTGGATGATGAAGGCGCTGGCGCTGCTGGCCAAGGGACGGCGCCTGCGCGGCGGCTGGCTCGACGTCTTCGGCCGCACCGCCGAGCGGCGCATGGAGCGCCGGCTGATCGCCGACTACGAGGCGCTGCTCGCCGAGATCGTCGAGCGGCTGACGCCGGAGACCCACGCGCTGTGCGTCGCGCTGGCCTCGATCCCCGAGAAGATCCGCGGCTACGGCTACGTGAAGGAGCGCCACCTCGCGGCCGCGAAGGCCGAGGAGGCCACGCTGCTGGAGCGGCTGCGCGCCGGGCCGGAACGCAGCGCCCCGGCGCTCGCCGCGGAATGAGACGCGCCCCGGCCGGCCAGGCGCCGGACCGGGGTTCGCCCGCGCCTTAGATCAAAGTCGGGTTTGAGTTCCACAACGGTGGAGGTACGCTGCCGTTGAACGCGGGGGGTCCGCCAGCCGGCTGGCCGTCTCGGGTTCAGGGGAACATTCCGCGCATCAGACGGCCAAAAGGCCGCGCGCGCGGCGAAGCGGACCGCCCCTGGCGGCCCGAGAGGGAGGATTGCGTGACGGCCGAAGAGGCTTCACGGGAGGACACATTTCCGAAGCTCCTGGCCCGGAACGCGCGAACGCGCGGCGGGCGGCCGGCTATCCGGCACAAGGATCTCGGCATCTGGCAAACCTGGTCGTGGACCGAGGTCGAGGCGCAATGCCGCGCGCTCGCGGTGTTCCTGCGCGAGCTGGGCGTGCGCCCCGGCGACACCATCGCCATCGTCGGCCACAACCGCCCCCGCCTGTACTGGTCCATGATGGCTGCGCAGATGCTCGGGGCCGTGCCGGTGCCGGTCTACGCCGACAGCGTCGCCGAGGAGATGGCCTATTTGCTGGCCCACGCCGAGGTGAAGCTCGCCGTGGCGCAGGACCAGGAGCAGGTCGACAAGCTCATCACCGTCGCCGAGCGCGTGCCGACGCTGCATCGCATCCTCTATGACGAGGAGCGCGGGCTGCGGAACTACGACCACACCAACCTCAAGCCGCTCGACGAGGCCATCGCGAGCGGGCTCGACGCGCTGCGCGACGATCCGGAGGCGGCGCGCGCGCTGGACGAGAGCATCGCGGCCGGCAAGGGCGCGGACCTCGCCATCATCCTCTACACGTCGGGCACGACGGGCCGGCCCAAGGGCGTGATGCTGACGCACGACAACGTGCTAATCTCCGCCCGCAACGGCTGCGCGTTCGACAAGCTGGACGAGACGGAGGAGGTCATCGCCTACCTCCCCATCGCCTGGGTCGGGGACCACATCTTCTCCTACGCCCAGTCGATCGTCGCCGGGTTCTGCGTCAACTGCCCGGAGAGCCCCGACACCGTCGTCGAGGACCGGCGCGAGATCGGCACGACCTACGCCTTCGCGCCGCCGCGCGTCTACGAGAACCTGCTGACGCTGACCATGGTGCGGATGGAGGACGCCTCCGCGCCGAAGCGGCGCATGTTCGCCTTCTTCCTCGCCGTGGCGAAGCGCGCCGGCGAACGCATCCTCAACGGCGAGCCGACGCCGTTGAAGGACCGGTTGCTCTACGCGCTGGGCGAAGCGCTCGTCTACGGGCCCCTGAAGAACCGCTTCGGCCTGTCGCGGGTCAAGGTCGCCTACACGGCGGGCGAGGCCATCGGCCCCGAGATCTTCCGCTTCTACCGCTCGCTCGGCATCAACCTGAAGCAGCTCTACGGGCAGACCGAGGCCTCGGTCTACGTCACGCTGCAGCCCGACGGCGAAATCCGGGCCGACACGGTCGGCCGTCCCGGCCTGGAGGTCGAGGTGAAGATCGCCGATGACGGCGAGGTTCTGTTCCGCTCGCCCGGCGTGTTCAAGGCCTACTACAAGGACCCCGACGCGACCGCCCGCACCAAGACGCCGGACGGCTGGGTGCATTCCGGCGACGCCGGCTTCTTCGACCGCGACGGCCACCTCAAGATCATCGATCGGGCGAAGGATGTCGGCCGCATGAAGGACGGCTCGCTGTTCCCGCCCAAGTACCTCGAGAACAAGCTGAAATTCTATCCCAACATCAAGGAGGCCGTGGCCTTCGGCGACGGCCGCGACTTCTGCGCCGCCTTCATCAACATCGACCTGACGGCGGTGGGAAACTGGGCCGAGCGCAACAACGTCGTCTACGCCTCCTACCAGGAACTGGCCGCCCACCCGCTTGTCTACGACATGATCGCCGCGCACGTGGACGAGGTGAACCGCTCGCTGGCCGTCGAGCCGCGCATGGGCGGCGCGCAGATCCGCCGCTTCCTCGTGCTCCCCAAGGAACTCGACGCCGACGACGGCGAGCTGACGCGCACGCAGAAGGTGCGCCGGGGCTTCATCGCGGAGCGCTACGGCGCGCTCGTGGATGCGCTCTATTCCGGCGCGAAGGAGGCTGACCTGCGCGTCGAGGTAACGTTCGAGGACGGCCGCAAGGGCGTCATCGCGGCGCGCGTCGGCATCCGCGACTGCGCCGCCCATCCCGTGCCCGGCGGGGGCGAAACGCTGGAGGCCGCGGAATGAGGGCGCCCGGAGGCGACACCCGGCTGGCGCCGGGAGACGTGCTGCTCTCAGTGGAGGGCGTTTCGCTCTCCTTCGGCGGCGTGAAGGCGATCACCGACGTCTCGTTCGACATCCGCAAGGGCGAGATCCGCGCCATCATCGGCCCCAACGGCGCGGGCAAGACGTCGATGCTCAACGTCATCAACGGCTTCTACCACCCGCAGCAGGGCCGCATCACCTTCAAGGGCGCGACGCGCCAGAAGATGCGCCCCTCCGTGGCCGCCGCCCAGGGCATCGCCCGCACGTTCCAGAACGTCGCGCTGTTCAAGGGCATGTCGACGCTCGACAACATCATGGCGGGGCGGACGCTGAAGATGCGCAGCCCGTTCTTCTGGCAGCTCTTCCGCCACGGCCCGGCGCTGACCGAGGAGATCGCCCACCGCAAGGTGGTGGAGGAGATCATCGACTTTCTCGAGATCCAGGCGATCCGCAAGACGCCGGTCGGCAAGTTGCCCTACGGCCTGCAGAAGCGCGTCGAGCTGGGACGGGCGCTGGCCATGCAGCCCGA
The DNA here is from genome assembly GCF_024294805.1 of Alsobacter ponti. Classification (GTDB taxonomy): domain Bacteria; phylum Pseudomonadota; class Alphaproteobacteria; order Rhizobiales; family Beijerinckiaceae; genus Alsobacter; species Alsobacter ponti. The sequence continues at coordinate 17,074 of NZ_JANCLU010000014.1, read as the reverse complement.
CCTGCTGCTGCTCGACGAGCCGATGGCGGGCATGAACCTCGAGGAGAAGGAGGACATGTCCCGCTTCATCCTCGACGTGAACAACCAGTACGGCACGACCATCGCGCTGATCGAGCACGACATGGGCGTGGTGATGGACCTCTCCGACCGCGTGGTGGTGCTGGAATATGGCCGCAAGATCGCGGACGGCGCCCCCGACGAAGTGAAACGGAACAAGCAGGTGATCGATGCCTATCTCGGCGTTCCGCACTGACCGGGCGGGGAGGCGCGCATGAGCGCGACCGAGGCCCGCGAACCGCCGATGCGGCTGACCGCCACCGGCTGGACGCTCGTCGCGCTCGCGGCGGCGGTCGCGCTGCTCGTGGTTGCGAGCCTGTCCGGCCTCATCGCCAAGGGCCACCCGCTCGACACGCTGTTTGTCGACCCCTTCCGCCAGATGGTCGACGCGCCCGACCTGCTGGTGCAGACGATCTGGGAAGGCCTCGTCTCCGGTGTGCTCTACGCGCTGATCGCGCTCGGCTTCGTGCTGATCTTCAAGGCCTCCGGCGTGTTCAACTTCGCCCAGGGCATCATGGTGGTGTTCGCGGCGCTGACGCTGGTCGGCCTGCACGAGATGGGCGTCCCGGCGCTGCTCGCGCTCGTGCTGGCCGTGGGCGTCATGTTCGTGCTGGCGGTGGGTGTCGAGCGCTTCGTGCTGCGGCCGTTGGTCAACCAGCCCGACATCATCCTCTTCATGGCGACGTTCGGCATCACCTACGTGCTGATCGGGCTCGGCGAGTTGGTGTTCGGCGGCAACCCCAAGCAGATGATCGACGAGCAGCTGTTCCTGCCCAAGGGCGCCATCGAGCTGAAGATGCTCGGCGGCTTCGTGTCGCTGCAGAAGATCGACATCGCCGCGGCGGTGATCGCGGCGGCGATGATCGCGGCGCTCGCCTTCTTCTTCCAGCACACCCGCATCGGCCGGGCGCTGCGCGCCGTGGCCGACAGCCACAAGGCGGCGCTTTCGGTGGGCATCTCGCTCAACCAGATCTGGGTCATCGTCTGGTTCACGGCGGGCGTCGTGGCGCTCGTCACCGGCATCATGTGGGGGGCGCGCTCCGACGTGTCCTTCGCGCTGTCGACGATCGCGCTCAAGGCGCTGCCGGTGCTCATCCTCGGCGGCTTCACCTCAGTTCCGGGCGCCATCGTCGGCGGCCTCATCATCGGCGTGGGCGAGAAGATCGGCGAGTTCTACTGGGGCCCGCTGGTGGGCGGCGGCATCGAAAGCTGGCTCGCCTACTTCATCGCCCTCGCCTTCCTGCTGTTCCGGCCGCAGGGCCTGTTCGGCGAGAAGATCATCGAGCGGATCTAGATCGGGGATACGGCTTTGTTCTACCGCGAGGCAGGCCAGTACAAGACGAGCTACGCCGCCGACATGGCGATCTTCCCGCTCCTGCAGGACAGGATCGGCATCGCCGTCATCCTGGCGGTCCTGTTCGTCGGGGTGCCGCTGTTCGCCAGCGAGTTCCTGATCTCGACGGTGATGATCCCGACGCTGGTGTTCTCGCTCGCCGCGATCGGCCTCAACGTGCTCACCGGCTACACGGGGCTGATCTCGCTGGGGACCGGCGCCTTCATGGGGGTCGGCGCCTATGCCTGCTACAAGCTGACCACCTATTTCCCCGGCGTGAACATCATCGTCTGGATCGTCGCCTCCGGCTTCTTCTCGGCGGCCGTCGGCGTCGTGTTCGGCCTGCCCAGCCTGCGCATCAAGGGCTTCTACCTCGCCGTGGCGACGCTGGCGGCGCAGTTCTTCCTGCAATGGTGCTTCGTGCGCGTGCCGTGGCTGTACAACTACAACGCCTCGGGCGCCATCGAGGTGCCGCTGCGGACGCTGTTCGGCTTGCCGGTGACCGGCCCCAACGCGACGCCGGAAGCGCGCTATCTGGTGCTGCTTTCCATCGTCGTCGGGCTCACCTGGTTCGCCTCCAACCTCGTCCACGGCCGCGTCGGGCGCTCGTGGATGGCGGTGCGCGACATGGACATCGCGGCCGAGCTGATGGGCATCCGCCTGCTGCCGACCAAGCTGCTCGCCTTCGCGGTGTCGTCCTTCTACGCCGGCGTGGCCGGCGCGGCGATGATGTTCCTGTGGTACGGCGGCGGCGAGGCCAACGACGCCTTCAACATCAACCAGAGCTTCCTGATCCTGTTCATGGTGATCATCGGAGGCCTCGGCAGCCTGATCGGCTCGTTCTTCGGCGCGGCGTTCATCTCCATCCTGCCGACCGTGCTGAAGTTCGGCCTGCCCGCCATGGGTGTGCCGCTGGGCGGCGCGACGGCCGAGCACATCACCTATCTCGTGGTCGGCGGGCTGATCATTTTCTTCCTGGTCGTCGAGCCGCATGGGCTCGCCCGGCTGTGGCAGATCGGGAAGCAGAAACTGCGGATCTGGCCGTTCCCCTACTGAGGCGGCCGGTGTCGGGGGGAAGAGGGCGTGGCCGCGGCCACGCGAAACGAAAACGGACCGGCGGGCGCAACACCCCGGCCGCCTTTTGGAGGACACGAGTATGACGGGACGGACATATGTTCTCGGAGCCAGTCTGGCCCTGTGCCTCGCGGGAACGGCGCTGAGCGCCGCGCCCGCCGCGGCGCAGGAGTCCATCTACGTGCCGCTGCTGACCTACCGCACCGGCCCCTTCGCCGGATCGGGCATCCCGATCGCCGACGGCATGGCCGACTACCTGCGCATGCTCAACGAGCGCGACGGCGGAATTGGCGGCGTCAAGCTCGTCGTCGAGGAATGCGAGACCGGCTACGACACCAAGAAGGGCGTCGAGTGCTACGAGTCGGTGAAGGGCAAGAACCCGGTCGTCGTGAACCCCTACTCGACCGGCATCACGCTACAGCTCATCCCCAAGGCGGCCGTCGACAAGATCCCGATCCTGTCGATGTCCTACGGCCTGTCGGCCTCGGCCGACGGCAACACCTTCCCGTGGGTGTTCATTCCGCCGGTGACCTACTGGGACGGCGCCTCGGTCTTCATCCAGCACGTCGCCCAGACCGAAGGCGGCTTCGACAAGCTGAAGGGCAAGACCATCGGCCTCATCCACCTCGACGCACCCTACGGCAAGGAGCCGATCCCGGTGCTCGAGAAGCTGGCGCAGACCTACGGCTTCACGCTCAAGCTCTACCCCATCGCCGCGCAGGACATGCAGAACCAGAGCTCCACCTGGCTCAACATCCGCCGCGACCGGCCGAACTGGATCTACATCCAGGGCTGGGGCGCGATGAACCCGACCGCCGTCAAGGAGGCCGCCAAGAACAACTTCCCGATGGACCATCTCGTCGGCGTTTGGTTCGCGGGCGGCGACGACGACGCGCGCGGCGGCGGCGACCAGGCCAAGGGCTACAAGGCGCTGAACTACCACCAGGCCGGAACCGACTTCCAGGCGCTGAAGGACATCCAGAAGTTCATCGTCGACAAGGGGCTCAGCAAGGCGCCCAAGGACAAGGTCGGCGAGAACCTCTACAACCGCGGCGTCTACAACTCGATGCTGATCGCCGAGGGCATCGCCAACGCCCAGAAGATCACCGGCAAGAAGGCGGTGGCGCCGGAAGATGTCCGGCGCGGGCTGGAGGCGATGAACATCACCGAGGCAAGGCTGAAGGAGCTCGGCCTCGAAGGCTTCGGCTCCACGGTGAAGCTGTCCTGCGAGGACCACAGCGGCCACAACAAGGTGTTCATCCACCAGTGGGACGGCGCCAAGTGGGTGAAGGCGTCCGACTGGATCGCCCCGCAGAAGGACGTCGTGCGCCCGATGCTGGAAGCCTCCGCCAAGGAATACGCGGCCAGCAACGCCGGCTGGCCGAAGCGGACGGAGCCCTGCGAGAAGAGCTCCTGACCGTCGCCCATCCTCCCCGCCCGGTCCGCCGGGCGGGGATTTCCATCGAGCCGCCCCACCCGGAGCCCGCATGTCCGCCTCCGTCCAGCCGAGCCCCGCGAGCGCGCCCGACACCATCCTCGCGGTCAACAACATCGAGGTCGTCTACGACCACGTGATCCTGGTGCTGAAGGGCGTCTCGCTCACGGTGCCGCGCGGCGGCATCGTGGCGCTGCTCGGCGCCAACGGCGCGGGCAAGACGACGACGCTGAAGGCGATCTCCAACCTGCTGCGCGCCGAGCGCGGCGAGGTGACCAAGGGCACCATCGAGTTCGCCGGCGAGCGCGTCGACCGGCTGACGCCCAACGAGCTGGTGCGGCGCGGCTGCATCCAGGTGATGGAGGGCCGCCACTGCTTCGGCCACCTCACCATCGAGGAGAACCTGCTGACCGGCGCGTTCACGCGGCGCGACGGCCAGGCGGCGATCAAGCGCGACCTCGAGGCGATCTACGACTACTTCCCGCGCCTGCGCCAGCGCCGGACGTCGATGGCCGGCTACACCTCCGGCGGCGAGCAGCAGATGTGCGCCATCGGCCGGGCGATGATGTCGCGCCCCCGCATGATCCTGCTGGACGAGCCCTCGATGGGCCTCGCGCCGCAGGTGGTGGAGGAGATCTTCGAGATCGTGCGGGCGCTCAACGCCCGCGAAAGCGTGTCCTTCCTGCTCGCCGAGCAGAACACCAACATCGCGCTGCGCTACGCCACCTACGGCTACATCCTGGAGACGGGCCGCGTGGTGATGGACGGCGCCGCCGACAGCCTGCGCGAGAACGAGGACGTCAAGGAGTTCTACCTCGGCGTCGCCGGCGACGACCGCAAGAGCTTCCGCGAGGTGAAGAGCTACAAGCGCCGCAAGCGCTGGCTGGCCTGACCCCACCCCGACCGACGAGCGAGACGAGATGACCGAGCATTACGACGAGCTGGAGACCCGCCCGGCGGCGGAACGCGAGGCCGACCTGTTCCGCCGCCTGCCGGCGACCGTCGCCAAGGCGATGACCGGCCCCGGCTGGGCGCGCCACCTCGCGGGCGTCGACCCCGGCGCGGTCTCCTCGCCCGCCGCCCTGGCGGCGCTGCCGGTGCTGCGCAAGTCCGAGCTGCCCGCCCGCCAGAAGGCCGACCCGCCCTTCGCCGGCTTCGCCGCCGAGCCGCTGTCGAGCTTCGGCCGGCTCTACGTGTCGCCCGGCCCGATCTTCGAGCCCGAGGGCACGCAGCCCGACCCGTGGCGCGTGGCCCGCGCGCTGTTCGCCGCCGGCGTGCGGCGCGGCGACATCGTGCTCAACACGTTCAGCTACCACCTGACGCCGGGCGCCTTCATGATGGACGCCGGGGCGCGGGCGCTGGGCTGCCCGGTGATCCCCGCCGGGCCGGGCCAGACCGAGCAGCAGCTCGACGTCATCGCCCATCTGCGGCCCGTCGCCTATTGCGGCACGCCGGACTTCCTGAAGATCCTGCTCGATGCCGGCGAGAAGGCGGGCAAGCCCGCCGCCTCGCTGCGCAAGGCGTTCGTCTCCGGCGCGGCGTTCCCGGCCACTCTGCGCGACGAGCTGCTGGGGCGCGGCGTCGCCGCCTACCAGGCCTACGCCGTGGCCGATGTCGGCGTCGTCGCCTACGAGACGCCGGCCCGCGAGGGGCTGGTGGCCAGCGAGGACCTGATCCTGGAGATCGTGCGCCCCGGCACCGGCGAGCCCGTGCCGGACGGCGAGGTCGGCGAGGTGGTCGTCACCTCGCTCAATCCCGTCCACCCGGTCATCCGGCTGGCGCTGGGCGACCTCTCGGCCGTGCTCGCCGGCCCGTCTCCGTGCGGGCGCACGGCCCGGCGGATCAAGGGCTGGATGGGCCGGGCCGACCAGACGGCGAAGGTGAAGGGCATGTTCGTTCGGCCGGAGCAGATCGCTGAGATCCTGCGCCGGCATCCGGGCGTCGGCCGCGCGCGGCTCGTCGTGTCGCGCCGCAACGAGCAGGATGCGATGACGCTGCACGTGGAGGCGGCGAACCCCGACCCCGATCTCGCCGCCTCGATGGAGGTGACGCTGCAGGCGGTGACGCGGCTGCGCGGCGACGTCGCCGTGGCGGCGCCGGGCGCGCTCCCCAACGACGGCAAGGTGATCGCCGACGAGCGTCCGGTCGGCTGAGGCGCGGCCCGGCCGGGCTCAGTCGCCCTTGCCTTCGTCAGCCTTGCCCTCGGTGTCCTTGAACCACACCTCGACGGGGCCGCTCAGTTTGAGCGTGACGAGGTTGCCCTTGCGGTCGCGCGCCGTGCCGGCGGTCACGCGGACCCAGCCCTCGCTGATGCAGTATTCGTCGACATTGGTCTTCTCGACGCCCTTGAAGCGCACGCCGACGCCGCGCTCCAGCAGGGCCTCGTTGTAGTAGGGGCTACCCGGGTTGGCGGAGAGCCGGTCAGGCGGGGTGTCGGACATGGGCGAACCTTCGATTGCGGCGTTGCGTGCCGATGCAGATATAGAACATCGGCGCGCTTGCAAACCCGCGGGCGCGTCACGCGCCGCCGCGCCGGCCGAACCGCGGCGCGCTTCCGCGCAAGAGAGCGTCGCAAGCGGCGGTCGCGCCCGCCGCCGTGGCGCGTGACACTCTCCGTCGCGGGGATTAAACGTCGCCGCAGATGCGCACCCTGGAGACGCCCGTGTCCTGTCCCCGATCCCCCGCGCGCGGCCTGGCGGCGCTCGCCGGCCTCGCCCTGTTCTGCCTCGGCGCGTCCGCGGCGGCCGCCGCCGACCGCGTCACCTTCGGCGCCAACTGGGTGGCGCAGCCCGAGCACGGCGGCTTCTACCAGGCGGCGGCGGACGGCACCTATGCGCGCTACGGCCTCGACGTGACCATCGTGCCCGGCGGCCCGCAGGTGAACAACCGGCTGCTGCTGTCGGCCGGCAAGCTCGACTTCTACATGGGCGGCAACCTCGTGCAGACCTTCTCGGCGCTCGAGCAGGACATTCCGACATTGGCCGTGGCCGCCATCTTCCAGAAGGACCCGCAGGTGCTGCTGTCGCACCCCGGGCAGGGACTCGACACGTTCGAATCGCTGCGCAAGGCGCGCCTGTTCCTGTCCAAGCCCATTGTCGCCTCGACCTTCCAGTGGCTGAAGTCCGAGTGGGGCTTCACCGACGGCCAGCTGCGGCCCTACGCCTTCTCGGCCGCGCCGTTCATCGCCGATCCCGGCTCGGCCCAGCAGGGCTACGCCACCTCCGAGCCGCTGACCGTGGAGAAGCAGGGCGGCTTCAAGCCCAACGTGTTCCTGCTCGCCGACTACGGGTTCGACAGCTACGCGACCACCATCGAGACGCGCCGCGACCTCGTCGACTCCAACCCGGACCTCGTGCGCCGCTTCGTCGAGGCGTCGATCGTCGGCTGGTACACCTATCTCTACGGCGACCGCTCGAAGGGCGACGCCGCCATCAAGGCCGCCAATCCCGACATCACCGACGAGCTGCTGGCCTATTCGCTGGCCGCCATGAAGGCGCGCGGCATCGTCGATTCCGGCGACGCGCTGACGCTCGGCATCGGCGCGATGACCCCGGAGCGCTTCGCCAGCTTCTACGCCCGCATGGTCAAGGCCGGCGTCACCCGCTCGGGCCTCGACCCGAGCCGGGCCTACACGCTGGCCTTCGTCAATCGCAAGGTCGGGCTGGAGTCGAGGCCGAAGCCGTGACCGGCGCGCCGGCGCGACCGTTGTCCGCGACTGCCCCCGCGCTGGTGTCGCTGGCGGGCGTCGGCAAGGCGTTCGACAACGGCGTCGTGGCGCTGCAGGGCGTCGACCTCGCCGTGGCGGAGGGCGAATTCCTGGCGCTGCTGGGGCCCTCCGGCTGCGGCAAGACGACCGTGCTGCGCCTGATCGCCGGCCTTGACGAGCCGAGCGCCGGCGCGATTGCGGGCCAGGCGCTGGCGGCGCGGGAGGGCGGGCTCGGCTACGTGTTCCAGGACGCGACGCTGCTGCCGTGGGCGAACGTCGCGGACAACGTGTTCCTGCCGCTGCGGCTGGCGGGCGTGGCGCGGCGCGACGCCGACGAGCGCATCGCGGCGATGCTGCGGCTCGTCGGCATCGACGGCTTCGCCGGGGCGCTGCCGCACCAGCTCTCGGGCGGCATGCGGATGCGCGTGGCCATCGCCCGCGCGCTGGTGACGCGGCCGCGCCTGCTGCTGATGGACGAGCCCTTCGCCGCCCTCGACGAGATCACCCGGTTCCGCCTCAACGACGACCTGCTGCGCCTGAAGCACGAGACCGGTTGCACCGTCGTGTTCGTCACCCACTCGGTGTACGAGGCGGTCTACCTGTCGACCCGCGTCGCGGTGATGAGCGCGCGGCCGGGCCGCATCCTGCGCGAGATCGCGGTCGACCTGCCGGCCCGACGCGACGACGCGCTGCGGCGCGACCCCGCCTATCTGGCGCTGTGCGCGGAGGCGTCGGCCGCGCTGCACGCGGCGCTGGCCGGGAGCCCGGCGTGAGCCGAGCCGCCCGCGCGGGTTCGGCCGGCGCGCGCTTCGCCGGCTGGCTGCTGCCGGGGGCGGTGCTGGCCGCGACGCTGGCCGCGTGGGAGGCCTTCGTCGCGCTCTCCGGCACGCCAGCCTACGTGCTGCCCGCGCCCTCGCGCGTGCTGCGCACGCTGGCGGCGGACTGGCCGGTGCTCGCCCCGGCGCTGGGCGTCACGCTGCGGCTGACGCTGGCGGGCTTCGCCAGCGCGGCGGCGGGCGGCGTGCTGATGGGCGTCGCGCTCACGCGCTCGCGCTGGGCGGAGCTGGCGTTCTCGCCCTACGCCGTCATCCTGCAGGTGACGCCGCTGGTCGCCATCGCGCCCATTCTCGTCATCTACGCGGGCGTGACGGCGACTGTGTACCTGTCGGTCTTCCTCGTCGCCTTCTTCCCGGTGCTGGCGGCGACCATGGCCGGCTTGCGCGCGGCCGATCCCGCCTTGTCGGACCTGTTCCGGCTCTACCGCGCAACGCCGGCGCAGCGCCTGTTCCAGCTCGAGTTGCCCTCCGCCGCGCCCTTCATCGCGGCGGGCGTGCGCACGGCCGGCGGCCTGTCGCTGATCGGCGCGGTGGTGGCGGAATTCGTGGCGGGCGCGGGCGGAGCCGGCTCCGGCCTCGCCTACCGCATCGTCGAGGCGAGCTACCGCCTCAACGTGCCGCGCCTGTTCGCCTCGGTGCTGCTGATCTGCGTGGCGGGCCTGCTCATCTACGCCATCGTCAGCGTCGCCTGCGCGGCGCTGGTGCGGCGCTGGCGGCCGCAGGGAGGCTGAACCATCCTGCGCATTTGCATGGGCGCTCCGCGACCGGGGCGGGCGCGCATCGTCCGATGATCGGATAGTTTGCGCCGCCGCGCGGGGCGGCCGGGAGAACGACGTGCAGCAGACCCAGGGCGAGACGACACGCGAGGCAGGACGCGAGCGCCTGGTCGGCATCGTGCTGATGTGCGGCGCGGTGCTGCTGTTCTCGGTGCTCGACGGCACGGCGAAATATCTGTCGCGCGAGCTGCCGACGCCGCAGATCGTCTGGGCGCGCTACTTCGCCAACGTTCTCCTGGTGCTCGCCGTGCTGAACCCGTGGACTCGGCCCGGCGTGGCGCGCGCCCGCAAGCCGATGCTGCAGGTGGTGCGCTCGTGCCTGCTGCTCGGCTCGACCGCGCTGAACTTCCTGGCCGTGCGCTATCTCCAGCTTGCCGAGACCATCACCATCACCTTCATGACGCCGCTGCTGGTGGCGCTGCTGGCGCTGCCGATCCTCGGCGAGCGGATCGGGCCGCGCCGCCTTGCCGCCATCGTGGTCGGCTTCGCGGGCGTGTTGCTGGTGGCGCGCCCCGGCGTCGGCGGCATCCATCCGGCGGCGCTGTTCTCGGTGGCGGGGTGCGTCTGCTACGCCTTCTACGGCATCCTGACTCGCATGCTGGCGACGCACGACAAGGCCGAGACGACTCTGGTTTATTCAGGGCTGGCGGGCGTGGTGCTGCTGACGCCGCTGCTGCCGCTGTTCTGGGTGCAGCCGCCGACGGCGCTGGCCTGGGCGCTGATGCTGTCGATGGGCGTCTACGCCTCGGTCGGGCACTATTTGCTGATCCTCGCCCACCAGCGCGCCCCGGCGGCGATCCTGTCGCCGTTCATGTACACCCAGCTCGTATGGATGATCGGCATCGGCTACTTCGTGTTTGGCGACCTGCCCGACCGCTGGACGCTGGCCGGCGGCCTCGTGGTCGCCGGCTCCGGCCTGTACCTGCTCTCGGCCGAGCGGAGCCGGCGCTGAGGGCGCTCAGCCCTTCTTCGGCGTCAGCGTGACGCCGTTGGCCCTGGCGACGGCGGTCGACAGCATCGGCACGTAGTCGTCGGCCCCGCCTGCCGCCACCGCCAGCGCGTAGCTGTTCTTCACCGCATTGCCCATCGGATTGGCGAGCCCGACGGCGTCGGCCATCGATTCGAGATAGCGCATGTCCTTGAAAGCGTTGCGGAGGGTGAACTTGTGGGCGTCGCGGTCCTGCTCCAGCGTCCAGCGCATGAAGGTCTGGTAGAAGCCGCAGTCCATCCGGCCGCCCCGGATGACGCTGTCGAAGCGCTCGGGCGTGATGCCGACCTTCTGGGCCAGCGTCAGCGCCTCGGAGTACAGCGCCGCGTAGCCCATGGCGATGAAGTTGTTGAGCAGTTTCATCCGGTGGCCGTCGCCGGGGCCGCCGATGTGGATGACGCGCCCGGCCCAGGTGTCGAGCACCGGCTTCAGCCGGGCGAACACCTCGTCGCTCGCGCCCACCATGGTGTCGAGTGCGCCTTCCCATGCCTCCTTCGGCGTGCGCGAGAGCGGCGCGTCGACGAAATCCACACCCATCTCCGCCAGTTCGGCGGCGATGGCCATGCTCGAGACCGGATCGGCGGTCGAGCAGTCGACCACCACGGAGCCCGGCTTCAGCCCCTGCTTCAGCCCGTTCGGGCCGCGCACGATGGCCTCGACCTCGGGCGAGCCGGTGACGCAGATGAACACGACGGTCGACGCGGCGGCGATCTCGGCCGGGCTGGACGCCTCGCTCGCGCCGCGGCGCAGCAGGTCCTCGACGGGAGCGCGGTTGCGATGCGCCATCACCGTCAGGGGATAGCCCTTCTCGACGATGTTCTTGGCCATGCCGTGGCCCATGAGCCCCACGCCGATGAAGCCGATGCGTTCGCTTGTCGTCGCCGTTGACACCAGGGCCGCCTCCCGCTCTGCTTCCCGTCACGCCGCGCGCGCCGCGCGAGGGCGGACGGGGAGGTTTCTTGTCGATCATGGGCAGCTATCACGGTGCGCCCGGCGCGGAAAGCGCGAAACGATGACGCGGGTGACGCTCCAGGTCATCGCCGAGACGCTGGCGGTGTCGACCGCCACCGTGTCGCTCGCGCTGCGCGACAGCCCGGTCGTCGCCGCCGAGACGAAGGAGCGCGTGCAGCGCCTCGCGGCCGAGTTGGGCTACGTTTACAACCGCAGCGCCGCGAGCCTGCGCACCGCGCGCACCAACATGGTCGCGGTGGGCTTCCACGACATCACCAATCCCTATTTCGCCGAGGTTCTGGCCGCCGTCGAGGACGCCGCGATGGCGGCCGGGCGCACCATCCTGCTCGCCACCTACGGCGAGAGCCTGGAGCGGCAGGCCCGCGTGCTGCGCACGCTGCGCGAGTACCGGCCAGACGGCATGATCCTGTGCGTGGCGGCCGGCACGCAGAAGGAGGACCTCGCCCCTTTGCTCGCCAGCGGCATCCCGCTGACGCAGCTCTCGCGCGAGACCGCGGGGGTCGACCTCGACTTCGTCGGCAGCGACGACGCCGCCGGGGTGGGCCTCGCCATCGACCACCTCGTCGGCCTCGGCCATCGCCGCATCGCCATGATCTGCGGCATGGACAGCTATTCCACCGGCCGGGCGCGCCGGCGCGGCTATTGCGAGGGGCTGGCGGCGCACGGCATCCCGCTCGACCCCGCGCTGATGTTCCCGGCCTACGGCACGCGCGAGAACGGCCTCGCGGCGATCCAGGCGGCGCTGGCGCTGCCCGACCCGCCCACGGCGGCGGTGTGCTTCAACGACCTCGCCGCCTTCGGCGCGATGAACGGCCTGCGCCATCTCGGCCGCGAGGCCGGGCGCGACTTCTCCATCGTCGGCTGCGACGACGTGGCTGAGGCGGCGCAGTGGTTCCCGGCGCTGACGACGGTGCGCAACCGGCAGGACGAGATGGGCCGCCTCGCCGCCCAGATGCTGGCCGCGCGCATCCGGGAGCCGGGGCTGCCGACGCGGCGCGTGCTGCTCGAGCCTTTGCTGATGGTGCGCGCCTCGACGGCGCCGCTGCGCGAGCGGCGCGTCGCGACGGCCTGAGCGCGCTTTATTCCGGCCGCCAGGGGAATGTCCAGGTCTCCGTCAGGGCGCGGTTGCCGGCCTTGAGGAAGGCCCGCAGGTCGGCCGACTGGCCCTTCTCCACCGCCACGTCGATGCCGGCCCGGAACCCCTTGGTGCGCGGGTTGGGCGACAGGAAGGTGCGCAGGATGCGGCCGTTGGAGACGCTGGGCACGATCTGCACCCGCTCCGGATCGCCGAGATAATAGGCGAGATCGCCGCCGGCGAAGTCGATGATGAAGCGGCGCGTGTTGGGATCGGCCTGCTCGGACGAGCCGAGCGCGCGCGGGCTCGTCTGCCAGGTGTTGTAGGCCGCGCCACCGGGGTGCAGGGCGAAGTCGTCGGTGATGGCGCGGATGCGGTAGGCCCAGACCAGCGTCTGGCCCGGCTCCGGCACGGCGCTCGGCGTCCAGTAGGCGACGATGTTGTCGTTGGTCTCGTCGCCGGTCGGGATTTCGACCAGCTCGATGCGCCCCTCGCCCCACGAGCCGCGCGGCTCCACCCAGTAGCTCGGCCGCGCTTCGTAGCCGAGGTCGAGGTCCTGGTAGTGCTCGAAGATGCGGTCGCGCTGCATCAGGCCGAAGCCGCGCGGATTGGTGTCCATGAAGCTGGAGATGGCGATTTCGCGCGCGTTGCGCAGCGGGCGCCAGATCCACTCGCCCGAGCCTGCGTGCACCAGCAGCCCGTCCGAATCGTGCAGCTCCGGCCGGAAGTCGTCGAAATAGCGCTTGTCGTTCTCGCCGACATAGAACATCGAGGTCAGCGGCGCGATGCCGATGCGCGGGATCGGCCGGCGCGGGAACAGCGTCATGCTGACGTCCACCACCGTCTGCTGCTCCGGATAGACCAGGAACTGGTAGGCCCCGGTGAGCGACGCGCCGTCGAGCAGCGCGTAGATGACGGCGCGCTCGGCGTCGGGCGCGGGCTGCTCGATCCAGAACTCCCGGAAAATCGGGAACTCCTCCGTCTCGCGCGCGCCGACGCCGATGGCGAGCCCGCGCGCCGACAGGCCGTAGCGCTGCCGCCGCCCGAGGAAGCGGAAATAGCTGGCGCCCAGGAAGGAGATCAGCTCGTCGTAAACCTTCGGGTCGTTGAGCGGGTAGTGCAGGCGAAAGCCCGCGAAGCCGAGATTGACCGGCAGCGGCCGATCGAACTTGTTGCGCCCGTAGTCGAACAGCGAGGCCGAATAGGGTACCGGGGCGGCGATGCCATCGCGGATCACGTTCACCGTCACCGGCTGCGGGAACAGGAAGCCGGGGTGGAACATCTGCATGCGGAACGCGCCGCCCGCGCCGCCGAGCAGCGCGCGATCCGGCTTGAAGCGGATGTCGCGGTAGGAGTCGAAGTCGAGCCGGGCGAGCTGCTCGGGCAGCGGCTGCGGCGTCGCGTCATAGGGCAGCGTGGCGAGGTCGCGCGCCCGGCGCACCACGTCGTCATAGCCGAAGCGCGCCTGGGCGGGAGCGCCGGCAGGCTGGCCCGGGCCGGACGGCGACTGCGCCGAGGCCGGCGCGGCGAGCAGGGCGGCGGCCAGGCCGGCGAGGCGTTCCACGAAGGTGCGGCGATCGAGGTGCATTCAACGCGACTCGTATTGGAAGGGAGAGACTTGGAGGCAGAGACTTGGAGGCAGAGACCACGCAAGGGAGCCCCGGAAGGACCCGGCCCCGGGCCTCGCGGACCGAAGGCGGAATCACCCGGGACGCATGCTGAATACACGAACGTCCGGACGATGGGCAGACCCGGGCCGAGGGACGGGTCCGCGGCTGACGCAATCCCAATCTTTAATCATGTTATCAGAGACTTAGCCGCCGACCTAGGGAATTTGCGGAGGGCTGAAAAAAACTATTGAACCCCGAGGTCTTCGGTCCTATTTATCCCCTGCCCAATTTCGCACGTGCCTGTGGTCGCGTGCTGGTCGGTGGGCATCCGGACAAGAGGCCGGACAGCCGCCCGGGACAGGATCGGGACTATTGGGGTGGGAACCCCAGTGGCGATGATCCCGGCGCTAATGCCGCGTTCCGAACCCTGACCAGCAGCCGGAGGCGAAACCGGCGTACCCTGCTCTCCCCAGGGGACGTGGCTTAAAGCAACGACGGAGCGGGCTTTTTCGTCTCTCTCTGCCCTCCACAGGCAGAGTTACCGAAGAGGCTTGTTGTCCATCTTGCCAGGCGTGCGGGGCGGGATCTCCCTCTCCAATCCAAGGCAGTTTCCATCGGGTGGCGACACCCGGCGTCGGCGTCTCCATCGCGCCTGCGCCGCGGGATCGTCTCCCATGGCTCACATTTGAGCGGCCGCCCGCTCGCCACCTTGGGGGAGATCGTGCCATGACCGCACGGATCCGCGAGTTCCTGCGCAACCGACGTGATGACGGGCCCTGCATGGTGCTCGACCTCGATGTCGTGCGCGACAACTATCACGCCTTCGCCCACGCGCTCCCCGACACGCGGGTGTTCTACGCCGTCAAGGCGAACCCCGCGCCGGAAGTGCTGGCCCTGCTGGCGTCGCTCGGCTCGTGCTTCGACACCGCTTCGGTGGCCGAGATCGAGATGGCTCTGGCCGCCGGCGCGACGCCCGACCGCGTGTCCTTTGGCAACACCATCAAGAAGGAGCGTGACATCGCGCGCGCCTTCGAGCTGGGCGTTCGCCTGTTCGCGGTCGACTGCAAGGCCGAGGTCGAGAAGGTGGCTCGCGCCGCTCCGGGCGCGCAGGTGTTCTGCCGCATCCTGTGCGACGGCGCCGGCGCGGAGTGGCCGCTGTCGCGCAAGTTCGGCTGCGTGCCGGAGATGGCGACCGACGTGCTCGAGCACGCCCATCGTCTGGGCCTCGAGGCCTACGGCGTGTCGTTCCACGTCGGCTCGCAGCAGCGCAACACGGGCGCGTGGGACCAGGCGCTCGCCTCGGCCTCGGCGATCTTCCGCGAGTGCGCCGAGCGCGGCATCCACCTGCGCATGGTCAATCTGGGCGGCGGCTTCCCCACCAAGTACCTGAAGAAGGTGCCGGAGGTGGAGAGCTACGGCGAGGCGATCTTCCGGTCGCTCTCCCGGCACTTCGGCAACCGCATGCCCGAGACGATCATCGAGCCGGGCCGCGGCATGGTCGGCAACGCGGGCGTCATCGAGTCCGAGGTCGTGCTCATCTCGCGCAAGTCCGAGGAGGACGAGGTGCGCTGGGTGTATCTCGACATCGGCAAGTTCGGCGGTCTCGCCGAGACGATGGACGAGGCGATCCGCTATCCGATCCGCACGCGCCACGACGGCGGGCCGAAGACCCCCTGCGTGCTGGCCGGTCCGACCTGCGACTCCGCCGACGTCATGTACGAGAAGGAGCCGTACCTGCTGCCGGTGTCGCTGCAGATCGGCGACAAGGTGCTGATCGAGGGAACCGGCGCGTACACGACCACCTATTCGGCGGTCGCGTTCAACGGGTTCCCGCCGCTGCGATCCTACGTGATCTGAAGCGCAAGCCGCTCCGCGCGGCGTTCAAGGTCGACGGCTCCGCCCGGAGCCGTCGAGGCGCGCACCTCCCCGCGCCCGCGCCCGGGTCCGCTCGCGGACCCGGCTTCCCGAACCCACTCTCCCGGATTCGAACCGGACCGGCTCGCGCCGGCCGGGGAAGGAGCACGCCCATGGCCCGGATTCGCCTCGAGACCCCGGACGACGTCACCGCCCGCGAGCGCCTGCTCGACGCCGCCTTCGGCGACGACCGCTT
Source organism: Alsobacter ponti (assembly GCF_024294805.1). Classification (GTDB taxonomy): domain Bacteria; phylum Pseudomonadota; class Alphaproteobacteria; order Rhizobiales; family Beijerinckiaceae; genus Alsobacter; species Alsobacter ponti. The sequence continues at coordinate 1,102 of NZ_JANCLU010000014.1, read as the reverse complement.
CGCCAAGACCTGCGAGCGCCTGCGCGAGGGCCGCCTGCCCGCCCTCGCCCTGGTGGCGGAGGACGCACGCGGCCGTCTCATCGGCACGGTGCGGCTGTGGCCCGTCGAGGCCGGGCCCGGCCGGCCCGCCCTGATGCTCGGCCCGCTGGCGGTCGACGCCGCGTCGCGCGGCGACGGCCTCGGCGGCCGGCTGATGCGCGCCGCGCTCAACCGCGCCGCGCTGGCCGGGCACGAGGCCGTTCTGCTGGTCGGCGACGCCCCCTACTACGCGCGCTTCGGCTTCGCCGCCGAGCTTGCCCAGGCCCTGGAGATGCCCGGCCCCGTCGAGCGCCGGCGCTTCCTCGGCCTCGAACTGCGTGACGGCGCGCTGGCCGGCGCGCGCGGCCTCGTCATCCCCACCGGCGAGCCCGCGGCCCCGTCCCTCCCCGCCCAGCTGGCCCCCGCCGACGCGGTCGAATCGCTCCGACAGGCCGCGTAGCCGGGCGACGGCGCGGGTTCCGGGCCGCGCGGTCCTACTTGCCGTGCGAGCGCCGGCTTTTTCGGAAGCGCAAGGGCGGACCTCGGTCCACCCCGTTCCCGGAACCCCGGCGCGACAGCGCAAAGGGCGGACGCCAGTCCGCCCGTTTCCGGAACCCCAAAGGGCGGACGCCAGTCCGCCCGTCCCCGGAATGCCGCAGCGAAAGCGCCAAGGGCGAGCTTCCGCCCGCCCCCGTTCCCGGAGCCTTAAGGGCGGACCTCGTCCGCCCGTTCCCGGAACCCCGCAGCGTAGCGGAGGGGTGTCCGGGATCCAGCGCGTGGATGTTGCCGCGAAGCGGCGCTTTATAAGCCTTTTCATTTGGACGCGCTGACGCGCGACATTGTTGCGCTGGGCCCCGGGCCTGCCTCCGCCAAGGCTCCGGCATCCCGGGGACGGGCGGGCCGGAGGCCCGCGCTCCCGGGCACGGCGCGAATGGGCGAACACAGTCCGCCACCCCGTTCCCGGAACCCCGGAATCCCGAAGCGAAAGCGGGGGGCGTCCGCGCCTTCGGCGCAATTCCGCGCTTGACATTCTGAGGAATTTATGCCTATATGGCTCTCGTCCTCACCCGAGGAAGGGGCGTCT
>NZ_JANCLU010000013.1 GCF_024294805.1 Alsobacter ponti | reverse complement strand
ACAGGTTCAAATCCTGTCCCCGCAACCACCGATAGTTGACTCCCCGGACGCCCTTGGGCTCCGGGGAGTTTGCTTTTTGGACTGGCTTCAGCGAGCGCCGCCACGATCGCAGCCAGCTCCCCGAGCTGGTCCTCGATCGAGGCCTCGCGCTGCAAATCGCTCGAGTCCCGAGCGTAGATCGCCACCCGCAACGTCGCGCTCCGCTGGAATCGAAGGCAGCGAATCTGGCCGGAAGGTAAGTTGATGGGAAGGGGAGGAACGCCGCCAAACTGTCTTCGAGAGCACGCTCCCTCGAAGCCAGCTTTAATGCCAACCTAGAGCTGATCCCTGACCAGGTGGAGCGCCCTCATCTCGCGAAGGTCCTCGAAGCTTGGGCCCCACTGTTCGTGCAATCGTTGCTGGCTGTGCCTTAGAGTGCCACGCATCGAAGAGTGCTCATCGTGTCTGAACCTTAAGCTGCGTCGGTCCGTCGCGGGTGATGGACGAGGCGCCGGCGGCTTTCGTCGACGGCGGGCGGCTTCCTGGCGGCGGACCTGCTGTTTGGAATGGTTTGGGCCTTCTTCCAAGGCCGGAGCTACTTCACCTGGTACCCCGACATCGAGGCGGCGACATCGAGGCGGAGACCCTTGCCGGAACGGCCCGAGTTCTCGACCGCGACACCGTCGAGGTCGCTGGCGTGCGAATCCGGCTCAACGGCATCGACGCCGAGGAGGTCGGCCACGGGTTCAGCGAGCAGGAGCCCAACGGTGCGGCGGCGCGGGCTGGCATGCAAGTGATCGTGTCCGGTGTGCCGGTGCGCTGCGCGCTGAATGGCGAGCGCACCGACGACCGCATGGTCGGCGTGGGCTTCAACAAGGCAGGCGAGGACATCATCGCCGAACGTCCTGATGGGTTGGCGCTCGACTGCTGTCGCTTCTCGGGTGGACGGTACCGGAGCCTTGAGCCGGCCAGTGCCCGGGCCGCGTTGATTGAGAAGCCGCATCGCTGACCAACTCGGTCGCCCTGATCTCTTCGGAATGGCGCGCGCAGGCGGTGGACGCTCACAAGCTCCTGTTTCTGTTCGGCGCCGTCATGGCCGCCCCCCCCCCGGGCGGACGCTTGTGGCCGGCGCCTTGTGAAGCATATTAGAGTTAGCTAAATAAGCGCGGCGCAAACAAGGAAAGTTTCCGATGGCGCCGGAGAGGCTGAATCTGGAGACATTCGAGCGGCAAGCGCGAGCCGTGCCGGGCGTCCTGCGGGCGTTGGCGAACGAGCGGCGCCTGATGATCCTGTGCAAGCTCGTCGAGCGGAAGGAAGCCAATGTCAGCATGCTCTCGCAAGCCGTCGGGCTGTCGCAATCGGCATTGTCCCAACACCTGGCGAAAATGCGGGACGAGGGCCTCGTGAGCTTCCGCCGGGACGCTCAGACCGTCTGGTATCGGATCGCCGACGAGCGGACCGAGCAATTGTTCGACGTCCTGTACCGCCTTTACTGCGTGGACGCCGGCTCGCACGATTGACGTGACTGGAAGCGCGAAGCATGGCCGGCCTGTTGAATGATCTCCTCGCGATGCTCTCCGGCGGACTCGTCGGCGTCGTCCTCGGCGTCGTCGGGGGCGGCGGATCCATCCTGGCCGTGCCCTTGCTCGTCTACGTGGTCGGGGTGCAGTCGCCGCATGTCGCGATCGGCTCGAGCGCGGTGGCGGTCTCGGCCAGCGCCCTCGGGAACCTCGTGGCGCATTGGCGGCTCGGCAACGTCAAGTGGAGGTGCGCGGCGGTGTTTTCGGCGGCGGGCGTCATCGGCGCGCTTGCCGGATCGGCTGCGGCGCAGGCGGTGGACGGCCACAAGCTCCTGTCCCTGTTCGGCGCCGTCATGGTCGCGGTCGGCCTGTTCATGCTCCGCAAGCGCGGCTCCGGCGGCGACCACGGGGTTCGGCTGACCCCCGCCACAGCCAGGACCCTGCTGCCGATGCTCCTGGGTATCGGGCTCGCCGTGGGACTGATGTCGGGGTTCTTCGGGATCGGCGGCGGCTTCCTGATCGTCCCGGGGCTGATGCTCGCTACACGAATGCCGCTCAACTTCGCGATCGGGACGTCGCTCGTGGCCGTCTCGGCGTTCGGCGCCACCACCGCCAGCAGCTACGCAATTGCCGGGCTGGTCGACTGGCGGCTGGCCCTGGTCTTCATCGCGGGCGGCGTTCTCGGGGGCTTCGCGGGAAGCCGGATGGGCAAGGAGCTGGCCAAGCGCCGGCATGTCCTCGGCGTGACATTCGCCAGCCTCGTGATCGTCGTCGGGAGTTACATTCTCATCAAGGGCGTGAGCGCCTGGTCGGCCTAGACAGCTCGGGCCGACTTCGGGACGAGTTGGTGGACGCGGCGTTGTCCGCCGAGGGGACGTTTGCAAAATCCCGTCGATCCACTATATATTCGAAAACATGAATATAAGGACAGCGCCATGAGCGGCCCTGACATCCAGGCCTTCTTCGACGAACCCACCAACACGGTGAGCTATCTGGTCGCGGACCCGGACAGCCGCAAGGCGGCGATCATCGACCCGGTGCTCGACTTCGACGCCCCCTCGGGGGAGGTCGACATCAGGTCCGTGGAGGCGATCCTGCACGTGGCGCGGAAGAAGGGCTACGACGTCGTCTGGTCGCTCGAGACGCATGCGCATGCCGACCACCTGTCCGGATCGCCCTACGTCAAGGCGAAAACGGGGGCCATGATCGGCATCGGCGAGCACATCAAGGACGTGCAGCGCATCTTCCGGCCGGTCTTCGACGCCCGCGACCTGAAGCCGGACGGAGGCGACTTCGACCGCCTCTTCGCTGACGGCGAGACATTTTCCATCGGCGGCCTGAACGTTGAGGTCCTCCACACGCCCGGTCACACGCCGGCCGACATCGCCTACAAGGTCGGCGACGCGGTCTTCGCCGGCGATACGATCTTCATGCCTGACTACGGCACGGCCCGCGCCGACTTCCCCGGGGGCGACGCCCGCCTGCTCTTCCAATCCATCAAGAAGCTCCTGGCGCTGCCGCCCAACACGCGGCTGTTCATGTGCCACGACTACAAGGCGCCCGGGCGAGACCACTTCGCGTGGGAAACGACCGTGGGCGATCAACGCGCCCACAATGTCCATGTCGGCGGCGACGCTTCGGAGGACGACTTCGTCAAGATGCGGACGCAGCGCGACGCGACCTTGTCCGCTCCGAAGCTCCTCTTGCCCTCGATCCAGGTCAATATCCGCGCTGGCCGGTTCCCCCCCGCCGAGGCGAACGGCGTGCGGTATCTCAAGGTCCCGGTCAAGTTCCGGGGCGGCGCCGAAACGGCGTTCTGACGGAAAGTCCGATGTCCGATATCGAGCAATGGAATTCGCGCTTCGGCGGAGACGAGTATCTGTTCGGCGTCGAGCCGAACGCCTTCCTCCGCTCTCAGGCCAGCCGGCTGCGTCCCGGCTGGAGCGCGCTCGCGGTGGCGGACGGGGAAGGGCGCAACGGGGTGTGGCTCGCGGGCCAGGGGCTGGCCGTGACCTCCGTCGAAGGCTCACCCGTCGCGATCGCGAAAGCGAGAAAACTCGCGATGTCGCGGCAGGCGTCCCTCTCGTTCGTCGAGGCGGACCTCGCGAGCTGGATATGGCCGCGCGCGGCCTTCGACGTGGTTGTCGCAATCTTCATCCAGTTCGCCGACCCGGTCCTTCGCGCCAGGCTCTTCGAAGGCATGAAAACGGCGCTCAAGCCGGGAGGCCTGCTCCTGCTTGAAGGCTACCGGCCCGAGCAGCTCTCCTACGGAACCGGTGGTCCCAGGGCAGTCGAGAACCTCTACACCGAAGCGCTCCTGCGCGAGGCCTTCGCCGATTTCCACATCCTGGAGCTCAAGGCCTACGACAGCGTCGTGACGGAAGGAGCGGGCCATCACGGCATGTCGGCGCTGATCGATCTGGTCGCGCAGAAGCCCAACGCAACGTCACCCACACGAGGACAATAGATGTTCAGCCTGTTCAAGAAGACAGCCACGACTACGCTCGAGCCGGCCCGCGTGCACGAGTTGTTGTCGTCCAGCACCATCGCGCTTGTCGATGTGCGCGAGCCCGGCGAATTCGGGTCCGAGCGCATTCCCGGCGCCATCAACGTTCCGCTCTCGCGGTTCGCCGACGAGGCGCACCGGATTCCCACGGACAAGCCGGTCGTCCTGCACTGCCTCTCCGGCGGACGCTCCAAGACCGCGCTCGACCTCTGCGCGAGGCTGGGTCTGCCCATCGACACGCACATGGGAGGCGGCATCTCGGCGTGGAAGGCCGCCGGCCTGCCCACGGCGCGCTGATCCGGATTCTCCGGTCCACGGAGCCGCCGCGGACCCCGCTTGAACGTCGAAGTTGCGCTGCGTCAACGACATCGCATTCAATAAATCGAATGTAAGCGAATGACGCTCAGCTCGTTCAGGAAAGTTCGCCGTTTCGGAAGGGTGCTCGGCGTCGCCGGATTGGCGGTCGCGGCGGCGCTGGCCGTCGCGCTCTGGCGCAACCGGACCATCACGGTGCCGGTCGCGTTCATCGAGACCAGCGTCCCCATCCGCGTCTTCGGGCTCGGCACCGTCGAGTCCCGCGTTCTCTCCCGCGTCGGTTTCGAGGTGGGGGCGACCTTGGCGGAGGTTCACGCCGATCACGGCGACCGCGTGAGCAAGGGCGACGTGCTGGCGCGGCTGAGCACAGGCGAGCAGGAGGCGCGTGTCGCCAAAGCCAACGCCACCGTCCTCAGCGCGCAGGTCGGCATCGAAAAAGCGCGCGCGAACCTGCAAAAGTCCCGCGCCGTGCTGGCTCAAAAGCAGGAAGCGAACAGGCGCAAGCAGGCGCTCGTGGGCCGCAATGTCGTGACCGAGCAGAGCGCGGAGGAGGCGCAGCGCGACGAGGACGTGGCGAATGCCGACGTTGCCGTGGCCGCCAGTGAAATCGAGGTGGCCAGCGCGCTTCTGTCCGACGCCCGCGCTCAGCTCGCATTCGAGGAGACGCTGCTCGGCCACCGCACATTGGTCGCGCCTTTCGACGCGCTCGTTATCGAGCGGCACAAGGAAGTCGGGACCGTGCTCAAGGCCGGCGATCCTGTTTTCACCCTCATCGCCACCGACTCGTATTGGGGACTCGCCTATGTCGACGAGGCCCGCGCCGGCTTCATCTCCGAAGGGCAGAAAGTCGACGCGAGGCTCCGGTCGCGACCGCTCGATGCGTTCACCGGCCGGGTGGTCAGGATCGGGTTGGAAAGCGATCGCGTCAGCGAGGAGCGCCGCGTCTACATCAAGGGCGACAACCCGCCGGCGCGCGTGCATCTGGGCGAGCAAGCCGAATTCTGGATCACCGTGGCGCAACTGGACCAGGCCTTGCTTGTCGGCGAGGCGGCGGTGCATGGCTTCGACGGCCGCCAAGGCGTGGTGTGGACGGTGGAGGACGGCCGCCTGCGTCGGCGCTCGGTCACGTTTCGCCACCGCACCGAAGACTCGCGGCTGGAAATCGTGGGCGGGCTTGTCCCCGGGGCGCAGGTCGTGACGCGGGTGACGCCGGACCTGCGGGAGGGTCGTTCGGCGCGGGCGCTGCCCCAAGCCGATCCGGCGACGGTTCGATGAACCTCGCCTATCGCGATATTCGCCACAACCTGTTCCGGTTTCTACTCACCGGCCTCGGCCTGGGCCTGTTGCTCGGCGTCGTCCTCGCCATGATCGGCATCTATCGCGGGCTCGTTGTCGAGGCGCTCGCGGTCGCGCGCTCTCCGGCCGTCGATCTCTGGGTGGTCGAAGCGAACACGCGCGGCCCCTTCGCGGAGGCCTCGCGCATCCCGGGCGACACGCGCGAAGCCATCGCCCGTATCGCCGGGGTCACCGCCGCGGGAAGCGTAACCTACCAGACGGTCGAGACCGAGCATATGGGCGGCAAGATCCGCCTCTACGTCATCGGCTTCGAGTCGACGCGGCCGGGAGGGCCGCCGGTCATCGTGGAGGGGCGCGGCATCGGACGGTCCCATGCCGAGGCGGTCGTCGACGCTTCCGCCGGGGTCGCGTTGGGAGCGACGCTCCGACTGGGGCGCGATGACTTCACCGTGGTCGGCCTCACTCAGCACCAGGTGGCGACGGGCGGCGATCCCACCGTGTTCATCACGTTGCGAGACGCGCAGAAGCTGCAGTTCGACTTGGCTCCGCCGGCGGCGCGCATCCAGCTCGCGCGCGGTTTCGCCGACGCCGGGCGAGACACCATCAATGCGGTGGTCGCGCGGGTTTCGCCCAACACCACGCCCGACCACGTCGCCGCCACCGTTCATCGCTGGAAACACCTGGCCGCGATCACCCAGGAGGGCCAGGAACTCATCCTCACGCAATCGCTGGTCGACAGAGCGCGGCGGCAGATCGGCCTGTTCACGTCCCTCCTGATGGCCGTCTCGGCCGTCATCATCGCTCTCATCATCTATACGATGACCATGGAGAAGCTGAAGCAGATCGCGACCTTGAAGCTGATCGGCGCGCCCGATCGAACGATCGTGGCCATGATCGTGCAACAGGCGTTGGCGCTCGGCGCCATCGGGTTCTCGCTCGGGGCGGCGCTGATCCTGAACGTCAAGGACGTCTTTCCGCGCCGCGTCGTGCTTGAAGTGGACAATATCGCCGCCCTTGGCGCGGTCGTGGTCCTCGTCTGCCTCGTGTCCAGCGCGCTCGGCGTGCGCGCCGCCCTGCGGGTCGATCCCGCCAGCGCGCTGGGAGGGTGAGATGCCCGCCTCGCCGGGGATTGCGCCGCTCGTCAAGGTGGACCGCGTCTCCAAGCATTTCGGGGAGGGAGAGACCCGCGTCGACGCGCTGCGGGACGTTTCAATCGAGGTCTTTCCGGGTCAGGTGGTGGCGCTGCTCGGGCCGTCGGGATCGGGCAAGACGACGCTCCTGAACGTGATCGGCTGCATCCTCGATCCCTCGTCAGGATCCCTGGACCTCGACGGCGAAACCGTGTTCAGGGGGCATCGCTGGCTGCGAGCCGACCTGCGTCGCCTGAGGCTCGACAAGATCGGCTTCATCTTCCAGTTCCATAATCTGATCCCGTTTCTGACGGCGACCGAAAACGTGGCCCTGGTCCTGCAACTGGCGGGCGCCGAGGCCGATACGGCGCGCCGGCGCGCTCATGAACTGCTCGACTACCTCGAGGTTGGCCACAGGAAGTCGGCGATGCCGGCGAACCTCTCGGGCGGAGAGGCGCAGCGCGTCGCCATCGCCCGGGCGCTGGCCAATCGGCCGCGCATCATCCTCGCCGACGAACCGACCGCGGCGCTGGATTCCCAGCGCGCCGCGATCGTCATGGACCTGATGCGGCGTGTCGCCGTCGAGCAGGATGCCGCGATCATCGCGGTGACCCACGACGAAAAGATCCTCGACCGCTTCGATAGGCGCTTCCAGCTCCGCGACGGCGTTCTGGCGGATTCGCCGTAATTCACGCTACAGGCCTCGGCCAGCCGGCGGCCGGCAGGCAAGGCGGATGATTGCGTCGCGCGCGGAAGCGCCCGCGCCGGGGCGTCGGGCGCGCGGCGCGAGACATTCCGCCTCAGCCCTTGGCGGCGGCGAGATAGGCGATGATGGCGGCGCGCGCGTCGGCGTCGGCGAGGCCGTCGTACTTCATCGTCCCGCCCGCGACATAGGCGCGCGGGTTCTTGATGTAGGCATCGAGCTTGTCCGGCGACCACACGATGCCCTTCGCCTTCATCGCGTCGGAATAGTTGGTGAAGTCGGCGACCGTGCCGGCCTTCCGCCCGATCACGCCGGCAAGCGTCGGGCCCTTCTTGTTCTTGCCCTTCACGCTGTGGCAATCGGCGCATTCCTGGTCGAACAGGGCGGAGCCGTCGCCGGCGAGGGACGGCAGGGGCGTAGAGAGAAGGGAGAGCGCGAGAGCGGTGGCGGCGACGTATCTGCGGTTCATGCAGAGTCTCCTGTCGAAGTGAGAATGGGATCGCCGGCGCGTCCGGGCGTCGGCTTCGGGGGACCGTCGCGGGGGATGAGGTTCGCGGGGGCTAGAAGGCGACCCACACGAAGGCGAGCGCGGTGTTGTTGTCGGAGGCGTTGCGGCCGGCCCCGTCATAGTTCGTGTGGCTGCCGTCGAACTTGTTGTAGAGCGTGTATTGCAGCCCGAGCCGGACGTTGGCGTTCGGCGCCATCCACGAATCCTCCTTGCCGAAGGGCGTCCAGTCGACCTGGAACATCATTCCCGAGGAATCCGGCTTGCCCGTGCGCGAGGCGTTCAGCGTGGTGTCGCGGTTGCCCACGGTATTGAAGTACCGGGCGGTGAAGCCGTAGGTCCGATCGTAGTAGTAGCTGGCGGCAAGGTTCAGCTCGGTGAGGTCCTGCTGCGTCTTGGCGGCAAGCCCCGCCGCGACGCTCTGGTCGAGATGAGCCCGCTCGTAGAGCAGCGAGCCGGTGAGCGTGAACACATGGGTGCGCGAACCGAGGAACTGGTACGAGGCGTCCACGCCGACATCGTCGTACCGGTCGTTGCCGGCGAGGTTCAGCCCGTAGCCGCGCATGCCGGCCGTCATGCCGACCACGCCCGCGTAGAAGGCCTGGCTCTTCATGTCGAGGAAGTAGCCGAGCCGGCCATAGGGCGCGACGCTGTCGACATACTGGCCGGGATCACGCCGATCGAGCACGTTCACCGCGTCGAGAACGCCCTTGGGCATGGCGAGATAGCCGCCGAGCTCCGCGTAGATGCCGTTGCCCAGCAGCGAGTACGCGCTGACCCCGGCCACCCGCCCGCTCAGCCCGCCGTCCATCAGCGCGGCGCGCGAGGGCGTCGGGGCGAGGTCCGAGCTGATGAAGGGAATCCTCCACGCCGGCAGGCTGTTGAACGGGTCCTGGACGGTCGGATTGTTGTTGAACGTCAGCCCGACCAGAGCGGACTGGCCGCCCAGCGTGACGTCGCGGGCGCCGCGGATGTCCACGTTGTCCAGCGCCAGCTTGCGGTCGACGCCCGAGTAGGTGATCTGCGTGAAGGTGCCGACATCGCCGCCGAGCTTCCCGGCGATGAACAGCGACGCTTCCTGCAGGGCCAGGTTGTCGTTGTCGCCGAAGAACTTCGCCGCCCCACCGGGCTGGCCGGCCTGCGTCTGGGTGAAGGTGCCGACGGCCATTCCCGAGAGCGGGACCTTCAGGTCGGTGCCGCTGGTGTCGACATAGCCGCCGAGCTTGAAGCGGACACCGTAGGGCGTCAGCGCCGGGCCGAAGCTCCCGACATGGCACACCGCGCATTCCTGGCCGGTCTGCCGGGAATAGGACGGCACCGCCCGGGCGGGATCGGGCCCGAGGGCCAGGAGGACGCCGAGGAACCCGGCCGCGAGCGCGGCGATGCGTGACAGGCGTCTCATTGGTCGCGCCCTCCGAGCGGGGCGCGCAGGCCGAGCATGGCGTGGATCACGCGGTCGCGCCGCGCGAAGGCATGCCAGAGCGCGGCGGCGACGTGCGCGGCGATGAGGGCGAGCAGCGACCAGGCGAGAAAGCCGTGCCAGTCCTCCAGCATGTCGGCGAGGTCGCGGTCGCGGCCTGTCAGCAGCGGCAGGTCGAACAGGCCGAAGACGCTGACGGCCTGCCCGCGCGCGTTGGTGAGCGTGAGGCCGAGCAACGGCACGGCGAAGAGCAGCACATAAAGCGCGAGGTGCCCCGCCGACGCGGCCAGCTTCAAGAGCCCGTCGGTGTCGGCGGGAACCATGCGCCCGGTGAGGCGGACGACCGGGCGGAGCGCGCTCAATCCGAGCACCAGCACGCCGACGGACCGGTGGACGCCGAGGATCTGCCTGTCGAGCCCTGGCAGGTCGAGCAGATCGCGCCCCACGGCGAGCGCGAAGGCGAGGCCGACCGCGCCCGCCGAGAGCCAATGGACGGCCCGAATGCCCGCCGAATGGACGCCCGTGGCGTGGGCGCGGGCTGTGCCGAGCCGTGAGTCGAGCAGGGTGATCTGTGTCATTCCCGAGAGTTCCCTTGCGGTGGAACCCTCCTCTAGCCCGGGTCGGCCTTGGCCAACCTGTCGGGGCTCGTCAGCAAACTGACGGCTGCGCGCCCGCATTTCGCCGGATTGCCATGGCGAATGGCGCAGATCGAGGTGGCGCCATGCGAATCCTGGTAGTCGAAGACGATGCGATGGTCGCCGGCGGGCTCGTCGAGGCGCTGCAGAGGGCCGGGTTCGGGGTCGACCATGCGCTCGAGCCCGAGACGGCGGAGGCGGCGGCCCGCGAAACGGCCTATGACGCCGCGCTGGTCGACATCAACCTGCCGCGCTTCGACGGCCTGGAGCTCATCCGGCGCTTTCGCCGCGCCGGGCTGACCTTCCCGATCCTGATCCTGTCGGCGCGAGAGGGGCTGGAGGATCGCGTGGCCGGGCTGGACATCGGGGCGGACGACTACCTCACCAAGCCCTTCGCCATCCCGGAGCTGCTGGCGCGCCTTCGCGCGCTGTTGCGCAGGAGCCATTCCGCCTCGCAGGCGACGCTCTCGATCGGCGGGCTTCGCATCGACCTGACGCGGAGGCTCGCGCAGGCCGAGGGCGTCTTCCTCGAACTCACCCGGCGCGAGTGGGATCTGCTCGAATGCCTCGTGCTTGCCGCGCCCAAGGTCCTCTCCAAGCGCGTCATCGCCGAGCGGCTCGGGGCCTGGGACAACGAGATCACGCCCAACGCCATCGAGATCTACGTGTCGCGGCTGCGCGGCAAGCTCGGCGGAGGGGGCGTCGAGATCAAGACCATCCGCGGCATCGGATATCGGCTCGATGAAACGCCCTAGGCTTCCCTTCGCCAGCATCAAGCACCGCCTGCTGATCCTGCTGCTGGCGCCGCTGACATTCGTCTTCACCATCTCGCTGGCCATCGACTACCGCGCCGCGGTGACGACGGCGGGGACGGCGTTCGACCACGGCCTGTCGGACGACGCGCTGGCGCTCGCCGCTCGCGTCAAGATCGGCCCCGGCGGGCGCGCCGAGATCGACCTGCCCAAGGCGGCCGAGGCCGTGCTGCGGACGGATTCCGAGGACGAGGAATTCTTCTCGGCGTGGTCGCCGACGGGCGACTGGCTCGCGGGCGACGCCGACCTGAAGCCGCGTCTCGACGCGCCGGTCGGCGAGGTGCTTCTGGGCGACGGCGCGCTGCGCGGCAAGCCGGTGCGCCGGGCCGACTACGTCTCGTCTCTGAACGGGGAGACCGTCCACGTCGCCTTCGCCGAGACGCTGAACAAGCGCGAGCGCACCGCCTCGCAGATCTTCCTGGCGATGAGCGCGCCGAACCTGATGCTCGTCCTGACGAGCCTCGCGGTCGTGTTCTTCGGCGTCCAGGCCGGCCTTGCGCCGCTGACGCGGCTGAGCCACGTCATCATGCGCCGCGCGCCGGACGATCTCACGGAACTCCCCACCCGAGGCGTGCCGGGCGAGGCGCTGCCCCTGTTGCGCGCCATGAACGACCTGATGGCGAAACTGCGCGCGGGGGCGGAGGTGCAGCGCCGCTTCATCGCCGACGCCGCCCACCAGCTCAAAACGCCGCTGGCCGGGCTGCAAACCCAGCTGGAGCTCGCGGCCGACGACCCTCCGGACGCCTCGGGGGCGCGGCTTCCCGGCATCCTCACCGCGGTGCGCCGGCTGAGCCAGGTCACGCACCAGTTGCTCTCGCTGGCGCGCATGTCGCCGGACAGCCTGACCGCCGCGCCGATGCAGAAGGTGGACCTCGCCCTCGTCATCGACGACGTGGCGTCGAACTGGTTCGACATGGCGGAGAAGGCGGGCGTGGACCTCTCGTTCGAGATTTCGGTCGCGCCGGTCTGGGGCTCGGTCTGGCTGCTCGGGGAGATGATCGGCAACCTGATTGACAACGCCGTGCGCTATTGCGGGCCGGGCGGCGCGGTCGTCGTGCGCTGCTATCTGGATCGCGGCGGCGACAGCGGCGAGCGTCGCGCGGTCGTGGAGGTGGAGGACAACGGGCCCGGCATCCCGCCGGAGGAGCGCCAGCTCGTCTTCGAGCGCTTTCATCGCGGCAGCGGCGCCGTCGGCCTGGGCAGCGGCCTCGGCCTGGCGATCGTCACCGACGCCTGCCGTCGCCACGGGGCGAAACTCGACCTGCGCGACGGGGCGGACGGGCGCGGCTGCCTGTTCTCCGTCCGCTTCCCGGCCCCGGTCGCCCGGGCCTAGCGAGCCGGGCCCGACTTTACCGGTCTGCGACAATCACAAGATCGGCGCTTGCCCGGCCCGGAAACCCGGCCGTTCCAATCGAACGCGCGGGATCGCGGTCTTATTTGACAGCGCGCCGGGAAGCCGTCAGATGGTGCCGAACCTGGCGAGGCCGTTGAGCCTGACGCCACCGGGGAGGAACAGATGGCGTCGATTTTCACGCTCGAGCCCGGCGTGCGCGTGTGGCCGCCGTGCTCGCCTTCGGTAGATCCTCCAACCGCAACGAGCACGCTCGCGCGCAACACCGCGCGCGGGTTACGACTCCACAGCTGACGCGGGAGTTGCGACCCGTCCGTCGTCCGGCGCGTCGCCGGGGGGCAGCGGCGGGTCGGCCCGCGAGGTCCCCCGTCTACGCGCTGCCTGAATCGAGAGTTTATTGGAAATGACCCGCAAGAAGCCTGAAGACCTCCGTTCCGCCCGCTGGTTCGCGCCCGACGACCTGCGGTCCTTCGGCCATCGCAGCCGCATGAACCAGATGGGCTACGACGTCGCCGAGTTCGCGGGGAAGCCGGTCATCGGCATCGTGAACACCTGGTCCGACTTCGCCCAGTGCCACGCCCACTTCAAGCAGCGGGTCGAGGACGTGAAGCGCGGCGTGCTGCAGGCCGGGGGCTTCCCGGTCGAGCTGCCCGCGATCTCGGTGTCGGAATCCACCGTCAAGCCGACCTCGATGCTCTACCGCAACTTCCTCGCGATGGAGACGGAGGAGATCATCCGCTCGCAGCCGGTCGACGGCGTGGTGCTGATGGGCGGCTGCGACAAGACCACCCCGGGTCTCATCCTCGGCGCGACCTCGGCCGGCGTGCCGGCCATCTTCATGCCGGCCGGCCCGATGCTGCGCGGCAACTGGCGCGGCAAGGTCCTGGGCTCGGGCTCCGACGCCTGGAAGTACTGGGACGAACGGCGCGCGGGCAACATCGACGCCAAGGCCTGGAACGAGATGCAGGAGGGCATCGCGCGCTCCTACGGCGTGTGCATGACCATGGGCACGGCTGCGACCATGACGGGCATCACCGACGCGATCGGCATGAGCCTGCCCGGCTCGTCCTCGATCCCGGCGGCGGACTCCACCCATCTGCGCATGGCGGCGGCCTGCGGCCGGCGCATCGTGGAGATGGTGTGGGACGACCTGACACCCACCAAGATCATGACCCGGCAGGCCTTCCACAACGGCATCGTGGTCGCCATGGCCATGGGCTGCTCGACCAACGCGGTCATCCACCTCATCGCGATGGCGCGGCGCGCCGGCCACGACATCAGCCTCGACGACTTCGACGCGGCCTCGCGCAAGGTGCCGGTGATCGCCAATATCCGGCCCTCCGGCGACAAGTACCTGATGGAGGACTTCTACTACGCCGGCGGCATGCTCGGGCTGATGAGCCGGCTGCGGGAGTGGCTCGACCTCACGCAGATCAACGCCGCGGGAGAGACCTGGGAGCAGAGCCTCGCTGGCGCGCAGGTCTATGACGACGACGTCATCCGCACGCCCGAGAACGCCATCTACAAGGAAGGCGCGCTCGCCGTGCTGCGCGGCAACATCTCGCCCAACGGCTGCGTCATCAAGCCGAGCGCGGCGGCGGCGAAGTTCCAGCGCCACTCCGGCCCCGCGCTCGTCTACGACAGCTACGAGGAGATGAAGAAGAACATCGACCGGGACGACCTCGACGTCACCGAGGACACCGTGCTGATCCTGCGCAACGCGGGCCCGCTCGGCGGCCCGGGCATGCCGGAATGGGGCATGCTGCCGATCCCGAAGAAGCTGGTGAAGCAGGGCGTCCGCGACATGGTGCGCATCTCCGACGCGCGCATGTCGGGCACGTCCTACGGGGCGTGCATCCTGCACGTGTCGCCGGAGAGCTTCGTCGGCGGGCCGCTCGCTTTGGTGCGCACGGGCGACATCATCGACCTCGACATCCCCAACCGCACGCTGAACATGCGTGTCTCCGACGAGGAACTCGCGGCCCGCAAGGCGGCGTGGAAGAAGCCGGAGGTGAAGTACGAGCGCGGCTATGGCTGGATGTTCTCCCGCCACATCGCGCAGGCCGAGCATGGCTGCGACTTCGACTTCCTGCAGACCGATTTCGGCGGCCCGGTGCCCGAGCCCGCCATCAACTGACACCCGCGCCGGCCCCCGGGCCGGCGCACGCCCACCACTCTCGACGGGAAGCTCCCATGGCACTCTCACCGACCACGCGCGACAAGCTCAAGGCCGTGTCCACCGCCACTTTGTGCACGGCCCTGTTCAAGCGCGGCCTGCGCAACCAGTTCATCCAGGACGTGCATCCGCTCAACCCGAGCCTGGGCAACATGGTGGGCGAGGCGTTCACGCTGCGCTACATCCCGGCGCGCGAGGACCTGAACCCGCTCAGCGTGTTCCAGAACCGCGCCCACCCGCAGCGCAAGGCGGTGGAGGATTGCCCGCCCGGCTGCGTGATGGTGATCGACAGCCGCAAGGACGCGCGCGCCGCCTCGGCCGGCTCCATCCTGGTGTCGCGCCTGATGAAGCGCGGCGTCGCCGGCGTGGTGACGGACGGCGGCTTCCGGGACTCGCCGGAGATCGCCCAGCTCTCCATCCCCGCCTACCACCATCGCCCCTCCGCCCCGACCAACCTGACGCTGCACCAGGCGCTCGACATCAACGTGCCGATCGGCTGCGGCGACGTGGCGGTGTGGCCGGGCGACGTGATCGTCGGGGACGGCGAGGGCGTGGTCGTCATCCCGGCGCAGATGGCCGACGAGATCGCCGACGAGGCGACCGAGATGACCGCGTTCGAGGACTTCGTCACCGAGAAGGTGCTGGAGGGCCGCTCCATTCTCGGCCTCTATCCGCCGACGGACGAGCAGAGCAAGGTCGACTTCGCCGCGTGGCGAAAGGACAAGGGCCGCTGAGCCGCCGGAGCCCGGTCATCCGGGCGGACGCTCCGGGTTCGCCCTCGCACCGCCGCAAACCCTTCGACGCCCCGGCCCTCGCGGCCGGGGCGTTATCGTTTGGCCGCCGCGCCGAAGGCCGCAAGGCGGCGCCTTCGCGGGCGTCCGGCGATGATGAAGCTTGCCGTTTTCGCAACCCCGTATAGCATCCCGCGAGGTTTTCCGGCTGGGTGAAACATCCGGCTCAAATATTGGAACAAATAGATGTCGGAAGACGCACTGGCGCCGTGGGCCTGGCCTGAAACGACGTGGCGGCGTGTCGTCGGCAAGGTCCGCGCCGGGCGAAGTCTCGCGCCGGCCGCGTGGCCCGGCGGCGCGCGATGCGCGGTCGCGCTGTCGTTCGACAGCGACCACGAGACCATCGAGCTGCGCAACGGGGGCAAGTCGCTGGGGCGCATCAGCCAGGGCCAGTATGGCGGGCGGCGCGGTTCGCCCCGCATTCTCGACTGCCTGGAGCGGCACGGTGTGCCGGCGTCGTTCTTCATGCCGGCGGTCGCCGCGATGCTCAATCCCGACGAGCCGAAGCGGGTGGTGTCGTCCGGCCACGAGCTGGCGATCCACAGCTGGATCCACGAGCTGAACGGACCTCTCGGCTACGACGTCGAGCGCGATCTCACCTTGCGCGCGGCCGACGTGCTGGAGCGCCTGTCCGGCGTCCGGCCCGTCGGCATGCGCACCGCGTCGTGGGATTTCAGCCCCCACACGCTGCGCATCGTGCGCGAGATGGGCCTGCTCTACGATTCCTCGCTGATGGGCGACGACGAGCCCTACGAGCTTCTGGAGGACGACCAGCCCACCGGCGTGGTGGAGCTGCCGGTGGAGTGGATCCGCGACGACGCGGTCTATTTCAACATGGACCGGGGCGGCACGCTGCGTCCCTACACCAGCCCTGACGCGGTGCTGTCGATCTTCGCCCGGGAGCTGGACATGGCCCACGCGGAAGGCGGGCTCTTCCTGCTGACCATGCATCCCCACCATAGCGGGCATCGCTCCCGCATCTTCATTCTCGACGAGATCATCCGCATGGCGAAGGCGAAGGGCGACGTCTGGTTCGCCACCCATGCGGACGTCGCGCGATATTGCGCCGGGCAGGCGAAGCTGACGCCGCCGGCCGCGGTTTAAGAACAGGAGAGGATCCGCCCGATGTTGAAGCAAGTCGTGATGTACGCGCTGCTGGCCGCCGCGCTGGCGAGCCCCCTTCCGGCGTCGGCGCAGGGCAAGGACGCCCTCGTGGTCGACCTGCCCAACGACGCGGCGACCCTCGACCCGCACGTCCAGTGGGATACCGACAGCTACACCATCTACCGCAACATCTTCGACAACCTCGTGACGCGTGATCCGTCGGGCAAGATCGTGCCGCAGATCGCCACCGCCTGGCGCTATACCAACGACACGACGATCGAGTTCGACATCCGAAGCGGCGTCACCTTCCATGACGGCTCGCCGCTGACGCCGGCGGACGTGGCCTTCAGCATCAACCGGATCATCAACCCCGCGTTCAAGAGCCCGCAGCTCTCTCAGTTCGACCAGATCGTCTCCGCCGAGGCGCGCGGCGACAAGGTCGTCATGACGACGAAGACGCCCTATCCGGCCCTGATGGCCCAGCTCGTCAAGCTCTCCATCGTGCCGAAGGCGGTGGTGGAGAAGGTCGGCGACCAGTCGTTCAACCAAAACCCGGTCGGCAGCGGGCCGTACCGGCTGGCGGCGTGGCAGAAGGGCGTGCAGACGGCGCTGGAGGCGAACGACCGTTACTGGGGCGGCAAGCCGCCGTTCAAGTCCGTCACGTTCCGCGTCGTGCCCGACGTCGCGACCCGCGTCGCCGACCTGCGCACCGGCCGCGCCGATATCGTCCGCCAGCTCGGGCCGGACGAGGCGACCGCGCTGAAAAGCGAGAGCCAGCTGCAGGTGCTCGCCGGCCCGACGGAGCGCATCGGCTACATGTTCATCAACGCCCAGTCCGGTCCCACGGCGGACGTGCGCGTGCGCCGCGCCATCGCCCAGGCCATCGACCAGAAGGCGATCATCGAGGCCCTGCTGCAGGGCTACGGCGACCCCGTGAACATCGTGCTGACGCCCGCCAATTTCGGCTATGTCTCGGACGTGCCGGGCTACGAGTTCAACCTCGCCAAGGCCAAGGCGCTTGTGAAGGAGGCGGGGGCCGAAGGCGCCTCGCTGACCTTCCTCACCTCGCCTGCCTATGACCGCCGCGTGGTCGAGGCGCTGCAGCAGATGGTGCAGGAGATCGGGCTGAAGGTGGAGATCGTCGCGCTCGACCACCCGACCTTCCTGCGCCGCCGCCAGGGCCGCCCCGACGAGGCCGGCAGCCTGTCGCTCGGCCGCTGGTCCTGCGCCTGCCAGGACGCCGACGGCGTGATCTTCCCGCTGTTCCGCACCGGCAGCATCTGGGCCAAGTATTCGAACCCGGCCTTCGACGACGCGGTCGACAACGCGCGCAAGATCCTCGACGAGAAGCAGCGCCTCGCCTTCTACCGCAAGGCGTTCGAGATCCTGCGCGAGGACGTGCCGGGCATCGGCATCTACCAGGACTACGCCATCTACGGCGCCCGCAAGGAGCTGCAGTGGAAGCCGACGCCGAACGAAGCCTTCTTCATCATGGACATGAAGTGGGGCAAGTGACCGCCTTTTCGGCGGGCGGACAGCGCGGTTCCTGACATGGCCGGGTACGCGTTCTGGCGTCTCGTCCAGGCGGCGATCGCCGTGTTCGGCGTGATGACGATCGTCTTCGTCATCATGCGGCTGGCCGGCGACCCGACCCTGCTGCTCGTGCCCGAAGGCGCGACGCGCGAGCATATCGAGGCGCTGCGGCACGAACTCGGCTTCGACCGCCCGATCGCGGTGCAGTACGTGGCGTATCTCGCCGACGTGCTGCGCCTCGATTTCGGGCAGTCGGTGGTTCAGCGCCTGCCGGCGACCGCCATCCTGGCCAGCCGCCTGCCCTACACGCTCGAGCTG
Organism: Alsobacter ponti; assembly: GCF_024294805.1. Taxonomy (GTDB): domain Bacteria; phylum Pseudomonadota; class Alphaproteobacteria; order Rhizobiales; family Beijerinckiaceae; genus Alsobacter; species Alsobacter ponti. The sequence goes on along the minus strand of NZ_JANCLU010000013.1, from coordinate 119,292 downwards.
GCGCTCGGCGCGTCGGCCATCGCGCTGCTGGTCGGCATCCCGGCCGGCGTCGCCATGGCGGTGTGGCGCGGCGGCGCGCTCGAACGGCTGCTCGCCACCTTCGTGGTGACGGGCCAGAGCATGCCGACCTTCCTGTCCGGCATCCTGCTCATCCTCGTGTTCGGCGTGCTGCTGGGCTGGCTGCCCACGTCGGGCTCCGGCGGCCTGTCGTCGCTGGTGCTGCCGTCCATCGCGCTTGGCGCGCTCTCGATGGCGACCTTCGCGCGCATGGCGCGGATCGCGGTGGTGGACGAACTCTCCAAGGACTATGTCCGCGCCGCCCGCGCGCGGGGGCTGTCGCAGGGCGCGGTCGTGGTGCGCCACGTGCTGCGCAACGCCGCGGTGCCCGTGGTCACCATCGCGGCGCTGGAGTTCGGCAATCTGCTCGCCGGCGCGGTGATCGTGGAGACGGTGTTCGCCTGGCCCGGCATCGGGCAGCTCGCGATCCAGTCCATCCAGTCGCGCGACTTCGTCGTGGTGCAGGTCGTCGTGCTGTTCGTGTCGGTCATCTATGTCGCCATGAGCCTGCTGGCGGACCTCGCCTACGCATGGCTCGATCCCCGCATCAGGCTGCACGGATGACGGGCGGCGCAACCTGGAGATCGCGGCTCTCAGTACCCTGGGTCGTCGCCGTCGTGTCCGCGATCCTGCTCGCCATCGTCGTCATGGCCGTGCTCGCGCCGCTGGTCTCGCCGGCCGACCCGGCGCGGCAGACCCTCATCGCGCGGCTGCGGCCGCCCGGCTACGTCGCCAACGGCTTCGTCTACCGCTTCGGCACCGACGAGCTCGGCCGCGACCTGCTGTCGCGCGTCATCTGGGGGGCGCGCGCGTCCCTCGTCGTGGCGCTGCTCTCGGTCGCGGTGTCGCTGTCGGTCGGCGCGCTGCTGGGAATGGTCGCGGCCTGGAAGCGGGGCTGGATCGAGATCGTCGTCATGCGGCTGGTCGACATCATGCTGTCGATCCCGGCGATCCTGCTGGCCGTCCTGACCGTGGCGGTGCTCGGGCCGGGCTTCGGCAAGCTCATCATCGTGCTCGGCCTGACGCGGTGGCCGCGCTACACGCGCGTCGCCTACGCGCAGACGCTCCAGGTGGCGTCGCTGCCCTACATCAAGGCGGCGGAGCTGGGCGGCGCGGGGTCGTTGCGCATCCTGAGCCGGCACGTGCTCCCCAACATCGCCGGGCCGCTGCTCGTCGTCGCGACGGCGGAATTCGGGCTGATGATCCTGTTCGAGGCCGGGCTGTCCTTCCTCGGGCTGGGCATCCAGCCGCCGCAGCCGAGCTGGGGCTCCATCATGAGCTCCGGCCGGCAATATGTGGAGCGCGCGTGGTGGATCACGCTGTTTCCCGGCGCCTTCCTGTTCCTGCTCGTGCTGTCGGTCAACGTGCTCGGCGACTGGCTGCGCGACCGGCTCGATCCCCGTTCCCGCAATCGATGAGGCTGCCATGACCTTCCAAGACAAGACCGTCCTCGTGACCGGCGCCGCCGGCGTGTTCGGCCGGTGGATCTGCGCCGCCTTCGCCCGCGAGGGCGCGCGGCTGTGCCTCTCCGACCAGCGCATGGACGGCCTCGAGAGCCTGAAGAACGAACTGGGCCTCGACGACAGCCGGGCCCTGCTGCACGCCACGCAGCTGGCGGACGAGGCCTCCATCGTCGACCTCGCCGCCAAAGTGAAAAGCAAGTGGGGCGCGGCCGACATCGTGGTCAACAACGCCGGCATCTATCCGCACGAGGGCCTGCTGGACCTGCCGGTCGCCGAGTGGGACCGCATCTTCGACGTGAACCTGCGCGCGCCGTTCATCGTGTCGCGCGAGTTCGCCCGGCTGATGATCGCCGGCAAGCGGGCCGGCTCCATCGTCAACATCTCGTCCGGCGCGTCGCGCCAGATGCGCAACGGCTCGGTGCCCTACTGCACGTCGAAGACCGCGCTGGAGCGGCTGACCAAGGGCTTCGCGCTGGAGCTCGCGCCCTACGGCATCCGGGTCAACGCGGTCGAGCCCGGCTTCGCCCCCGGCAGCGCCGTCAGCCCGCTGTCGGACGAGTACGTGGAGAAGATGAAGAAGCGCATTCCGCTCGGGCGCACGAGCGGGCCCGGCGACACGCCGGAGGCGATCCTGTTCCTGTGCTCGGACAAGGCCAGCTTCATCACCGGAACGGTGCTGTCGGTCGACGGCGGCAATTCCATCGGCACCTACGAGCCCGGTCAGCTCGTCGGGGCGCTGGACGAGGCGCGGCGGCACTCCTGATGTCCGACGTCCTGCTCGCCGTCGAGAACCTCACCGTCGACATCGGCGGGACCGCCGTGGTCGACGGCGTCTCCTTCGCCATGCGGCGAGGCGAGGTGCTGGCGCTCGTCGGCGAATCCGGCTGCGGCAAGTCGCTCACCGCCATGGCGTTGCTGCGGCTGCTGCCGCCGGCGGCGCGGCTGGCGGCGGGGAGGGTGGTGCTGGAGGGGCAGGACCTCGCCGCCCTTCCCGAGAGGGCCATGCGGCGGCTGCGGGGCGAGGCGCTGTCGATCATCTTCCAGGAGCCCACGGCCTCGCTCGACCCGCTGGCGACGGTCGGCTCGCAGATCGTCGAGGCCTATCGCGTCCACCGGGGCGTGACCCGCGCCGAGGCCCGCCGGGCGGCGCGCGACATGCTGGACGCGGTGGGGATCCCCGACGCCGAGCGCCGGCTGGAGCAGTATCCGTTCGAACTGTCGGGCGGCATGTGCCAGCGCATCATGATCGCCATCGCCCTCGTCTGCGGGCCGTCGCTTCTGGTCGCCGACGAGCCGACGACCGCGCTGGACGTGACCATCCAGGCGCAGATCCTCGACCTGATGCGCAAGCTCGTGGCCGAGCGCGGGGCGAGCATCCTCATCATCACCCACGACATGGGGGTCGTCGCCGACATCGCCGACCGCGTGGCCGTGATGTACGCCGGGCGCGTCGTCGAGGTCGCGCCGGTCGCGGAGCTCTTCGCCTCGCCGCGCCATCCGTATACCGCACTGCTGCTGGCCAGCGTCCCGCGGCTCGACGCGACGCCGAAGGCGCAGCTCGCCACCATCGAGGGCAGGGTGCCTTCGCCCGACGAGTTCGGCGTGGGCTGCCGCTTCGCCGGCCGCTGCCCGCTGGCCGTCCAGCGGTGTCACGAGGCGCCGCCCGCGCTGGCCGATATCGGGCGCGATCACGCCGCCGCCTGCTGGCGCAGCGCCGACGTCGCGCGGCTGATGGAGCCCGCGTCATGAGCGCGCGGCCCGATCCCGTCCTCGTCGTCGACGACCTCGCGGTGCATTTCGGCGCGCGCGGAGGGCTGCTCGCGTCGAAGGCGCCGCCCGTGCGCGCCGTCGACGGCGTGTCGTTCTCCATTGCTCCGGGCGAGACGCTCGGGCTGGTGGGAGAATCAGGCTGCGGCAAGTCGACGATCTCGAATGCGGTCGTGGGGCTGGTTCGGCCCACAAGGGGCAGCATCAAGGTGCGCGGGGCCGAGGTGGTCGGCGCGGATCGCTCCGCGCTCAACGACATCCGCCGCAACGTGCAGATGATCTTCCAGGACCCCGCGCTGTCGCTCAATCCGCGCATGAGCGTCGGCGAGACGGTGGGCGAGTCCGTCTATGTGCGCGGCCTCGCCCGGGGCGGCGCGCTGCGCGAGCGGGTTGCGGCGCTGCTGACCGCCGTGGGGCTGCGGCCGGAGCATGCCGAGCGCTATCCGCACCAGTTCTCCGGCGGGCAGCGCCAGCGCATCGTCATCGCCCGCGCGCTGGCGCTCGAGCCGGCCCTCGTGGTTTGCGACGAGCCCGTCTCGGCGCTCGACGTCTCGGTGCGCGCGCAGATCCTCAACCTGCTCGTCGGCCTGCAGGAACGGCTCGGCATCGCCTATCTGTTCGTGTCGCACGACCTGGCGGTGGTGCGGCACATCTGCGACCGGGTGGCCGTGATGTATCTCGGCAAGCTGGTCGAGGTGGCGGAGCGCGAGACCCTTTTCACCGCGCCGAAGCATCCCTACACGCTGGCGCTGATGTCGGCCGTGCCGGAGGCCGATCCGGTGCGCCAGCGTTCCAAGACGCGCATCGTGCTGCAGGGCGATCTGCCGAGCCCGTCGCGGGTGCCGACCGGCTGCGCGTTCCATACGCGCTGCCCCATCGCCACCGAGCGCTGCCGGTTCGACGCCCCCGCGCTGACGCCGCGCCCCGACGGCGCGCTCGTCTCCTGCCACTACGCCTGACGCGCCGCCGTTTCCGGGAGAGGTCAACATGAACGCTTCGAACGCTCCGGCTGTGGAGACCATCGCGGTCCCCGGCCTCGCGGCCCCGGCCGAGATCGCCGTGGACGCCTGGGGCATCGCGCATATCCGCGCCGCCGGCGAGGACGACCTGTTCTTCCTGCAAGGCTTCAACGCGGCGCGCGACCGGCTGTGGCAGATCGATTTGTGGCGCAAGCGCGGTCTGGGCCTGCTGGCGGCGGATTTCGGGCCGGGCTACCTCGCCCAGGACAGGGCGGCGCGGCTGTTCCTCTACCGGGGCGACATGGCGGCGGAATGGGCGTGCTACGGCCCGCGCGCCAGGGCCGTCTGCGAGGCCTTCGTCGCCGGGATCAACGCCTTCGTCGCGCTCACCGAGCGCGAGCCCGCGCGGCTGCCGCCCGAATTCGTCGAGATGGGCACCCGGCCGCAACGCTGGCAGGCCGAGGACGTGGTCCGCATCCGCAGCCACGGCCTCACCCGCAACGCACTATCGGAGGTGCTGCGCGCCGTGGTGACGGCGCGGGCGGGGGCCGAGGTCGACCTGCTCCGCAAGGGCATCGACCCGCCCGTCGCGGCGGAGCCGGCGGACGGCATCGACCTTGCGGCGTTCACGCCCGAGATGCTGGACGTGTTCCGCCTGGCGACGGCGACGGTGACGTTCAGCCGCGACAGGCTGGCGGCGACCCTGGACCAGGCCTGGGCGTGGACCAAGGTCAACGACCTCGGCGACGTCATCCGCGACGCCGAGTTCCACGGCTCGAACAACTGGGCCGTCCACGGCGACCTCACGGACACCGGCCGCCCGATCCTCGCCAGCGATCCGCACCGCTCGCACGCCATCCCCTCGCTACGCTACATCGTGCACCTCACCGCGCCGGGGCTCGACCTGATCGGGGCGGGAGAGCCGAGCGCCCCGGGCATCTCGCTGGGGCACAACGGGACGGCGGCCTTCGGCATCACGATCTTCGGCGCGGACCAGGAAGACGTGATGGTCTACGAGACGCAGGGCGATGCCTACCGCTACGGCGACGGCTTCGAGCCCATGCGGGTGCTGACCGAGACGTTCGAGGTCAAGGGGTGCGAACGCCAGGAGCTGGCGCTGAAGTTCACGCGCCACGGCCCGGTGATCCACGAGGACTCCGCGCGCGGCCTCGCGCTCGCGCTTCGCTCGGTGTGGTGGGAGCCGGGCTCCGCCGCCTACATGGCGAGCCTCGCCTCGATGCGCGCCACGAGCTTCGCCGAGTTCCGCGCGGCGATGCGCAGCTGGGGCGCGCCGTCGACCAACCACGTCTACGCCGACGTGAAGGGCCACATCGCTTGGACGCCGGCGGGCTACGCGCCGATCAGGCCCAACTGGACCGGATTGCTTCCCGTGCCCGGCGACGGCCGCTTCGAGTGGGCCGGCTTTCTCGACCAGTCCGAAATGCCCGAGTTGGTCGACCCGCCTCAGGGCTTCGTCGCGACGGCGAACGAGATGAACCTGCCGCCGGACTGGGACCACGATGCGCGGCGCATCGGCCACGAATGGGTCGACGGCTCGCGCGCGGGCCGCATCCGCGAGGCGCTGGGAGAGACGCGCCCGCACGACCTGGCGGAGTCGCGGGCGCTGCAGACAGACGCCGTCTCCCTGCCCGCGCGGCGCATCCTCGCGGCGGTCTCGGGACACGACCTCGGCCCCGCCCGCGCCGTGTTCGCGGGATGGGATTGCCGCCTCGACGCGGACAGCGCGCCCGCCGCTCTGTTCGAGCTGTGGTGGACCAAGCACCTCAAGCCGGCGCTGCTTGAGACGGCCTGCCCCGATCCCAACACGCGCAAGCTGCTGCTGCCCGGCGACGTCGACACGCTGGTCCCGCTTGTCGAACGGCCGGGCCTCCTGCCGGATCGCGACGGCCTCGTGCGCCGGACCATCGCCGCCGCCTACGACGACGCGGCGGCGCGGCTCGGGCCCGATCCCTCGGCCTGGCGCTGGGGCGACCTGCACCACGGCTATTTCGAGCACGCGCTGTCGCCGGTCCGCTCCGACCGCGCATTCGATGTGGGTCCCCTGCCGAAGGGCGGCAGCGCCTCGACGCCGATGCACGCGGGCTATCGCCCGAGCGACTTCCGCGTCATCGCGGGCGCGTCGGTGCGCCTCGTGATGGATGTCGGGGACTGGGACCGCAGCGTCTGCATCAATGCGCCCGGCCAGTCCGGCGATCCGCGCTCGCCCCACTACGGCGACCTCGCGGAATTGTGGGCGCGCGGCGACTACGTTCCGCTGTCCTATTCGGCGCAGGCAGTCCAGGCGGTGACGAAGACCCTCATCCGGGTCTTTCCCGGCTGAGCCGTTAGGGGCGGTGCGCGCCGGCGGAGGGGCTGCCCCGGAGCCCGAAAAATCGCGCGGGACGCATGCGTCGGCGCACGATTGCCAAGGCGCGTCGGGTGGACCTAGGATCGTGCAGCGTCGCCCCATCGGGCGGACGACGCCAAGGCGACAGGCCGCCGCCATTCGCGCTCCGCGCGACCGAGACGACGAGCCGCAACGGGAGAGAAACGATGATCAAGGACGTGACGCCGCAGTCGCGGCGCGACTTCATTCGCGTGGCGACAGCCTCGGCCGGCGGCGCGGCCGCTCTTCTCGGCGGCTTCGGCATCAACCCGGTCCTGGCGGCCGAAATCGCGGCCGCCGGCCGCTCGGAAAAGCCCCTCAAGGCCGCCTTCTCGAACGCCGGACTGCAGGCGACGTGGTGCGCCCAGGGCAAGCAGGCCGCGGAATACTGGGGCAAGCTGTTCAATGTCGAGGTGACGTGGTTCGACGGCCAGCTCGACGCGGTGAAGCAGCGCGCCGCCATCGACAACATGGCGTCCCAGAAGTGGGACTTCGTGGCCATCCAGGCCTTCGGAATCGGCACGCTGACGCAGCCGGTCCAGAAGATGATCGACGCCGGCATCCCGGTGATCGACATGGATACGCTGATCGCGCCGCTGGACAAGATCAACGTCCACGCCTTCCTCGCCCCGGACAACGAGTTCATGGGCGCGGCGGTGACGCAGGCGCTGGTCGCCCAGCTCGGCGGCAAGGGCAAGATCATCATGACGCAGGGCGCGCTCGGCCACACCGGGGCGCAGGGCCGCGCGCGCGGCTTCGAGTCGGTGATCAAGGCCAACCCCGGCATGGAGGTGCTCGACACCCAGCCGGCGGACTGGGACGTCACCAAGGCCTCGCGCCTGTGGGAGACCTACCTGACGAAGTACCCGCAGATCGACGCGGCGTTCTTCCACAACGACGACATGGCGCTGGCCGCGGCCAACATCATGAAGGCCCGCAACCGGACCAACATCCTGATCGGCGGCGTCGACGCCATGCCGCCGGCGATCTCGGCGGTGTCCGAGGGCCGCATGTTCGCGACCGTGCGCAACCCGTCCTGCCGCATCCATGGCGGCGCGATCATCGCCGGCGTGGCGGCGGTGGTGTCGGGCGAGAAGACCGGCGCCGGCATCCCGAAGAACATCGTCACGGACGGCCCCGTGGTCACCAAGGCGAACGCCGCCGGCATGCAGTGGATGCAGGATCATTTCCTGATCTGAGCATCGCCGTCCGGCCCGGCCGGACGACGCAGACGACCGGCGGGGCGCACCCCGCCGGTTCCTCCAGCCGGAGCCGCCAATGGCCACCGCCGACGCGCCGCCTCTGCTCGAACTCACCGGGATCTCGAAATCCTTCGGGGGCGTCGCCGCGCTGCGCGACGTCGACTTCACGCTGCGGGCGGGAGAGATCCACGGCCTCGTCGGCGAGAACGGGGCCGGCAAGTCGACCCTGATGAAGATCATCGCCGGCGTGCATTCCGACTTCGACGGGCGCATGGCCATCGACGGAAGCGAGGTCCGGTTCCGCTCGGCCCGCGATGCGCTCGCCGCCGGCATCGGCATGGTCCACCAGGAGCTGTCCATCGTTCCCGACCTCAGCGTGGCGGAGAACGTCTATCTCGGCCATCAGCCGGTGAACCGCGCCGGCCTGATCGACTGGCCCGCGATGATGGAGGGCGCCCGCGCGCAGTTGAAGAGTCTGGGCATCGACGTCGATCCAGGCGAGCGGATCGGGTCGCTGCCCATCGGCCTGCAGCAGCTCATCGAGCTCGCCCGCGTGCTGTTCTCCGGGGCGCGGATCGTGATCCTCGACGAGCCGACCTCGGCGCTGTCTCCGCCCGAGGTGCAGATACTGTTCGAGGTGCTGCGCCGGCTGCGCGCCAGCGGGCGCGGCATCATCTTCATCTCCCACTTCCTCGACGACATCCTGTCGATCTCGGACACGGTCACCATCTTCCGCAACGGGCGGCGCGTGGTGACGCACGCCACGCAGGGCATCGACAAGGGCTGGGTCATCGAGCGCATGATCGGCGGCGGCCACGAGGAACTCGAGGAGAGCTATGTCGGCGCCATTTCGCTTCACTCGCGTCCGGACGCGCCGGTCGTGCTCTCCGCGCGCGGGCTGACGCTCGGCCGCGCCTTCGCCGACGTGTCGCTCGACGTTCGCGCCGGGGAGGTGCTGGGCATCTACGGCTTCATGGGCTGCGGCCAGCTCGAGCTGGCTCGCGCCTTGTTCGGAAAGGTCCACGCCTCGTCCGGCACGCTCGCCATCGGCGGCGAGACGCGCCGGCTCGCCAACACCACCGACGCCAAGCGTCGTGGCATCGCCTTCGTGCCGGAGAGCCGGCGCGCCATGCTGTTCCATCACGAGCCCGTCTTCAAGAACGTCTCCATCGCCGTGCTGGACCGCATCTCGCGGCTGTTCGTCCGGCCGGCGGAGGAGCGCGCCATCGCCAAGGGCCATGTCGACAGCCTGAACATCCGCCCCGGCAGCGTCGACATCCCGCTCGGCTCGCTGTCCGGCGGCAACCAGCAGAAAGTGGCGCTCGCCAAGTGGCTCACCCACCCGCCCAAGGTGCTCGTGCTCAGCGAGCCGACGCGCGGCATGGACGTCGGCGCCAAGGACGACGTCGTCCAGATCGTCCGCGCGCTGCGCGACCGGGGCATGGGCGTGGTGGTGGTGTCGACGGAACCCGAGACCGTGCTGTCGCTCGCCGACCGCATCCTCGTGATGAAGAAGGGACGGATCGTTCGCGAGTTCGCGAGCGAGACCATCAGCAAGGACCGGCTGCTCGAGGCGGCCTGACAGACCCACCGCCAAAGGACGCCGGCCCGAATTATTCAGCGCGAGGACTTCCGCCCTATGACATCTCCCGCCACCGAGTCCGGATCCGCGCGCCGACCCTCCGCCATGGGCAGGGTGTTGCGTAACCAGATGCGCAACATCGCCCCCTTCGCCACCCTCATCGTGCTGCTGGTGTTCTTCGCCGTCGCGAGCCCGTCCTTCGCCTCGCTCGACAACGCCTCGAACATCCTCACGCAGATCTCGGTCACCGGCATCATCGCGGTGGGTCTGACCTTCGTGATCCTGTGCGCCGAGATCGACCTCTCGGTGGCGGCCATCGCCAACGCGACGGGCATCCTGGTGGCCTACCTCACGCTGCAGGAGAGCTACGTCAACATCCCGAACGTGCCGCTGCCGGGCTGGGCGGCGATCCTGGTGTCGCTGATCGCCTGCGCCGCGCTCGGCGTCGTCAACGCCTTCGGCGTGACGCGCATCGGCATCCCGTCCTTCATCATGACGCTGGCGATGATGCAGATCGGGGCCGGCATCTGCGCGCTGCTCGTGCGCGGCCAGATCGCCTACGCCGTGCCGGACCTCGTGACGACGCTCGGCTCCGGGAGCATCGGCGGCGTTCCCTGGCTGGTGATCGTGCTCGCCGTGTTCCTGCTCGCGGGGCACCTGGTGCTGACCTACACGCGCTTCGGCCGCTACGTCTTCATGGTCGGCGGCAACCGCGAGGCGGCGGAATATTCCGGCGTCAACGTGAAGCTGATCATCGGCAGTGTCATGGTGATCTCGGCCGTGTGCTCCGGCGTCGCCGGCATGCTGGGAGTCGCCCACTTCGGCAGCGCCCAGCAGAACGAGTTCGACAGCTACCTGCTCGACGCCATCGCTGCCGTCGTGGTTGGCGGCACCAGCCTGTTCGGCGGACGCGGCGGCATCGGCAACACCATCGTCGGCCTGTGCGTGCTGGGCGTGCTCAACAACGGGCTCGACCACATCCAGATCGACAGCTTCCTGAAAATCCTCATCCGCGGGTTGATCCTGCTCGCGGCGCTGGTGATCAACGTCTACGCTCAACGCCTCCGCGAGGAGACGGCCGCCGGCTAGCGGCGTCGTCTTTCCACCGAGACGGGCATGTGAACGGTCTGAGCGAAGCGGAGGCCGCGCGCCGGCTGCGGCGGGACGGCTTCAACGAACTCCCCCGCGGAGGCGCGCGCACGACGCTGCGGATCGCGGCCGATGTGCTGCGCGAGCCGATGCTGGCCCTGCTGTTCTGCGGGGCCGCGGCGTATCTGCTGCTTGGCGATCTCGGCGAGGCCGTCCTGATGGCGGCGCTCGCGGTCGTCTCCGTCGGCATCACCGTTGTTCAGGAGGCGCGCACCGAGCGGGTGCTGGAGGCGCTGCGCGACCTCACCAGCCCTCGCGCCCTCGTGGTGCGCGACGGCGTGAGGACGCGGATCGCGGGTCGCGAGGTGGCGCGTGGGGACGTGCTCGTGCTCACGGAGGGCGACCGCGTGGCGGCGGACGCTGTCCTCATCGAAGCGCGCGACCTCGCCGTCGACGAGTCTCTGCTCACGGGCGAATCCGTGCCGGTCGACAAGGAGGGCCCGGCCCCTGGGGCCGTCGCCGGGTCCGGCGGCGGAAGGGCGGCGTCCGTGTTCGCCGGAACGCTCGTCACGCGCGGTTCGGGGGTAGCCGAGGTCACGGCCACGGGGCCGCGTACCGAGATCGGCAAGATCGGCCAGTCCCTCGCGACGATCGGGACGGAGTCGCCCCGGCTGACGGCACAGACCCGGCGCGTGGTGACCGCGTTCGCCGTTCTCGGCGCGGGCGTCGCCGTGTCCGTGGTGCTGCTGTCGGCGGCGTTCAGGGGCGGCTGGCTCGATGCGATCCTCGCCGGCATCGCGGTCGCGATGGCCATGATGCCGGAGGAGTTTCCGGTGGTCATCGCCGTGTTTCTGGCCATGGGCGCATGGCGCATCTCGCAGGCCAGGGTGCTGACGCGGCGCGCGGCCGCCATCGAGACGCTGGGCTCGGCCACGGTGCTGTGCACCGACAAGACCGGCACGCTCACCGAGAACCGGATGCGCGTCGCGGAACTGCGTCTGGCGGACGGGATCGGCCGGGAGCCGCCCACCGGGGATGAGGCGAGCGACGCGCGGCTCGGTGAACTGGTGCGCACGGGGGCGCTGGCGAGCGCGCCGGAGCCGAGCGATCCGATGGAGAGGGCTATCCATGACGCCGCCGGACCGCCGCGCGATCCTGCGCCGAGGCTGGTGAAGTCCTATCCGCTGCGCCCCGACCTTCTCGCCATGACCCAGGCCTGGAGGCTGGCCGAGGATCGGCCTGTGCTGCTGGCCGCGAAGGGAGCGCCGGAGGCGATCTTCGGGCTGTGTCTCCTCGACGCCCATGCGCTCTCCACGCTGTCCGAAGCGGTCGAAGACATGGGGGCGCGCGGCCTGCGCGTCCTCGCGGTCGCGCGCGCCACATGCGCGGACGGCGACCTTCCGGACAGCCAGGACGCGGTCGGCTTCGCCTTGCTGGGGCTCGTCGGCCTCGCCGATCCGCTGCGTCCGAGCGTGCCGGCGGCCGTGCGGGAATGCCGGGCGGCGGGCATCCGAGTCGTGATGATTACCGGCGACTATCCCGCCACGGCCCGGGCGATCGCGGGGCAGGCGGGCATCCCCGCCGCCGCGATCGTAACGGGAGACGAGCTTGAAACGCTCAGCGACGCCGACCTCGCGGCGCGGCTGCGCGAGGCGACGATATTCGCCCGCATCATGCCGCGGCAGAAGTTGCGCATCGTCGAGGCGCTGAAGGCGTCGGGCGAAGTCGTCGCGATGACCGGCGATGGCGTCAACGACGCGCCGTCGCTGAAGGCGGCGCATATCGGGATCGCCATGGGCGGGCGCGGCTCCGACGTCGCCCGGGAGGCGTCGTCCATTGTCCTTCTGGACGACGACTTCAGCTCCATCGCGAAAGCGGTCCGGCTCGGACGCCGCATCTACGATAATTTGCGCAAGGCCATGGCCTTCATCGTGGCGATCCACATTCCCATCGCCGGCCTCGCCTTGCTGCCTTTGCTCGCCGGGCTGCCGGTTATACTCGGCCCCGTTCACATCGCCATGCTGGAGATGGTGATCGACCCGGTCTGCACGCTGGTTTTCGAGGCCGAGGAGGAAGAGGATGGAATCATGCGGCGGCCGCCAAGGCCGCCCGACGCGCCGCTGTTCTCGTCGGGGCTTGTCGCGTGGGGCGGCCTTCAGGGCGTCGCCGCCCTCGGGCTGGTCGCGACGATGCTGTTCGGGGGCGCCCGGGCCGACATGGCGGTCGACGAACTGCGGGCTTTCGTGTTCTGCACGCTCATGGCGGCGGTGCTCGGGCTCGTCGTCGTCAACCGCTCCTTTTCACCTTCGCTCGCGATCGTAACCAGGATCAATCGCCCGCTTGTCGGCGTGGTGACCGCGCTCTTCGGCTTCCTGGCGCTCGGACTGTGGTGGCAGCCCGCGCGCGAACTGCTGAAGTTCGGCCCGCTTCACGTCGCCGACCTGGCGATGATCGTCGCCGGCGCCGCAACCCTCGTCGTCGTCCTCGAACTGGTGAAGGCGCTGGCGCGCGCCCGGTCCCTCTCGCCCTGACGCCGCCGTTCCGCGCCCCGGCGTCAGCGGTCGCCGGAGGCGCGTGCGAGGAGGAGCGGTCCGCCGGTCCGCTCCGGGACGAGCAGGAAATCCAGCTCGGCGCGTTCGGCCTCCGTCAGGGCCTCCGGCGCGCGCGTGCAGAAGCCGGCGCGGAAGCCGGCGTCGCGCCCGCGCAGCAGGAACTCCAACTCGCGCTGTGGGGTGAAGTCGAGCGCGCGATGGTTCGCCGCGGCGGAGCCGTCGAAGAACGACACGGTCGGCAGGTTGACGAGGCCGCGTACGCCCTTGGCCGCGAGCCGGGCCAGCATCCTGTCTGCCGCCCGAAGCCTGTCCTGAGCGTAGATGCCGAAATAGAGACGCTCGGCGAAGGCGGCCGGCGGACCCGGCCACGCGTCGTCGTCGATCCAGGCGTTGGCGTCGTGGATCGGCAGGACAGCGAGCCACGGGCCCGAGGGGAGGGTGAGCCCCGCCATCCAGGGACAGACCAGCACGGGGCCGTCCGGCGGCGGCTCGGTCGCCTCCGGGATGTGATCGAAGATTGGCGCCGCTCGTCCCGCCCAATCGCTCATGCTGCCTCCCAGGCCTCCAGACTAATCGGTCGACGGTCGTGCTCAATTCGCCACCGTCGAGTTTGCCGCGCGCGCTTCCCCTCATTACCCTGTATTACTCAATGCCGCATGCGACCGAGGTTTCGGCGCGGCCCGCGATTGCGCAGCCTGCGCCCGACATCGCCGAAGGCGAGCGAACACGACGGGAGGACGCCGGTTGCCGGTCATCAGGAGCCATGACGCGCCGCCATCATGGTGCGAGCTCGAAGACTTCGAAATTATCGACCTCGGCGGAGGTTCCGCGACGCGCCGCCGCGACGCCGCGCGCGAACGCGTGATGGGCACGGCGGGCACGACGCGCCTCGTCCACGGGGGCGGGTCGATGGTCCTCAAGGAAGGCCAGTTTCTCGATATCGAGCTGCTGCCCTCTCCCGACTATCGGCTCGAGGCCTGCACGCCCGACGCGCAGGTGGTCCGCCTGAGCGGCCACTGGGGCGACGACCTCGCCGGCTGCGGCATCTTCCGCGTCAAGGACGAGGCCGATCCCGCCGACAAGGGCGACCCGGTGCCCTATCGCAAGACGACGCGCATCGACTCGCACTACCACGACTGCGACGAGTACTGGATCCTGCTCGAGGGCAGGGCGACCGTCGTCGTCGGCGACCAGCACATGGAGATGGGGCCGGGGGACTGCGTCACCATCGGCATGGGCCACCATCACGACATGGCGCATGCGCCCTTGCCGGTGAAGGCGGTGTTCTTCGAGACCACGCTGGAGGGGCGCAAGCGCATCGGCCACCTCTGGAACCACACGCACGGGCCGGCGACGCCCCATCCTGAAAGGGTCTGAGATGACCAAGAAAGTGATCCATGTCGGCGTCGGCACGTTCGGCCGCCGCTGGTGCACGGAGTTCCTCGCCGCCAATGTCGCGGACCGGACCATCGAGGTCGTCGCCCTGGTCGACGTCGACCCGAAGGCCCTCGAATTCGGGCGCAACGCGCTGAAGCTGCCCGCGGACGCCTGCTACACGGACCCGCGCAAGGCTTTCGCCGCGCACAAGGCCGATTTCTGCACCATCGTGGTGCCGCCCGGCTTCCACGAGGCCATCGTCGACGTCGCCATCGAGTTCGGCGTCGACATCCTGTGCGAGAAGCCGATCGCCGACACGATGGAGGCCTCGGCCCGCATCGTCCGCAAGGTCCGCGACGCCGGCCGCAAGATGGCCGTGACGATGAGCCACCGGTTCGACCAGGACAAGACGACGCTGCGCCAGATCATCCGGTCCGGCCAGCTCGGCCGGGTGAACACGGTGAGCTGCCGCTACGCCGCCGATTTGCGCGAGCACATGGCCTGGGGGGCGCTGTTCCGCCACACCATGCAGGACCCGCTGATGATCGAGGGCGCGGTGCACCACCTCGACCTCGTCGCGGACTTCGCCGGCGCGCAGTGCAAGACGCTGACCGCCTCCACCTGGAAGCCCGAGTGGGCGAAGTACGCCGGCGACACGGACGGCATCGTCATGATGACGTTCCTGAACGGCGCGCGCGGAGTCTACGAGGGCTCGTCCAGCTCGGCGGTGGGCCTGAACGACTGGACCAAGGAATATGTCCGCGTCGACTGCGAGTTCGGGTCGGCCATCCTGAACAACCGCGAGATCGAGATCTTCTCGCGCAGCGACCTCGTGCGCCAGCGCTGCCGCGAGGGGCAGGGCCAGAAGATCCAGCTGATCACCCAGCCGAAATGGCTGAACACGTGGCTGATCGAGAAGTTTTGCAAGTGGCTCGACGGCGGACCCGAGATGGAAACCAACGTCGAAGCCAATCTCCATGCCGCCGCCCTGATCTTCGCCGGCATCGAGAGCGCGCGCAAAGGCCAGACCATTGACGTCCAGGAGTATATCCGGTCCTTCGGCTGAAGCGGCCGCCGCCGCCCGCGAGACCGGGCGGGCGGGCGGCGTCTCGGCCGCGCTGTTTGAGCAGGAAGAGGCGATCCGCGCCGGATCGTCCTTCCTCGTCGGCGCGGCGATCGGCACCGGAATGGCCGCGCAGTCGGCCATCCGCGGCGGAGCGGATTTCCTGATCGCGCTCAGCGCCGGGCGCATGCGCAACATGGGCGAGCCGTCCATCGCCGCCATGCTGCCGATGCGCGAGAGCAACGAGTTCGTGATGAGCTTCGCCTGCGCGGAGATCCTGCCCCGCGCCTCCGTGCCGGTCTATTTCGGCGCGTCGTGCTTCGACCCTCGCCTCGACCTCGACCGGCTGCTGTCGCGGGTCGCCGACGCCGGATTCCGAGGCGTCGCGAATTTTCCGAGCGCAGTCCTGATCGATGGGGAATTCCGCGCCTTTATCGAGGCGGAAGATGTGGGTTTCGGACGCGAGCTCGACCTTCTTCGAAAGGCGCGCGAGCGGGGGCTGGCGACGCTCGCCTATATCCACACGCGGGAAGAGGCCGTCGCCGCCGCGCAATGCGGCGTCGACCTCATCAACATCGACCTGGGCTGGAACATGGGCGGCGTCCTCGGCGCCGCCTCGGGAGTCCGCATCGAGGAGGCCGCCCTGTCGGTCGCCGCCATCGCGCGGCTGGTCCAGACGACCTCCCCGCGCACGCGCTGCGTGGTCGAGGGCGGTCCCATCGTCAGTCCGCGCCAGCTGGAGGAGCTCTGCATGGTCGCCCAGGTGGACGGCTATGTCGGCGGCTCCACCATCGACCGGGTGCCGTCGGAAAGCGCCATCGAAGTCGTCACCGCCGCCTTCAAGGCGATCGGGTCGCTTCGCCAGCGCATCGACGGCATGGAGCGGCGGATCGACCGGCGCTCGTTCCCGCGCTGCCTGTGGGGACATTCCCCGGCCATCGAGGACGCCCGCGCGCTGTTCGGCAAGCTGGTGACGACGGACCATCCGGTGCTCGTGCTCGGCGAGGACGGAACCGGCCGGCGCGAGGTCGCGCGGGCCATCCACGCCTTCAGCGCCCGCAAGGGCCGGGACGTCATCACCGTCAATTGCGCCGACCCGCCCGGCGAGCGGCTGGCGCTCGACCTGCTGGGCTGCATGGCCGGCGCGCATCCCTCGGTCGGGCGGACCCGCATGGGCTGGCTCGAACTCGCGCGCGGATCGTCGCTGATCCTCGACCATGTCGAAGACATGTCGGTCGCGGTGCAGCGCGCGCTGATGCAGGCGGTGGAGGCCGGACAGTACTGGCGCGTCGGCGGCGAGACGCCCCTGCCGCTGGACGTGCGGATCATCGCCATCGCCCGCAGGCCGCTGCGCGATCTTCCCCCGGAGGCGATGGACCCGCGCTTCGCCGAATGGCTCGGCCGCTTCTCGATCCTCATGCCGCCGCTTCGTGACCGCGCCGACGACCTTCCGGCGCTGATCGACGAGACGCTCGGCCTCATCGAGGCGCGCGCCGGCGGGGCCCGCAAGTCGCTGGAACCCACCGCCTTCCGCGCGCTCGCCGCCTATCACTGGCCGAGGAACCTGCGCGAGCTTCACGCCACGCTGGAGCGCGCCGCGCTCGCCTGCTCGGGCGACGTCATCGGCCCGCAGCATCTGCCGCCGCTGGAGGCTGCCCGACGGCCGGACGCGCCGGTCCTGGCTCCGTCCGGCTCGGAGAAGGAGTGGATCCTCGACGCGCTGAAGCACAACCGCTTTCGCCGAGGCCGCACGGCCGACTATCTCGGCATGTCCCGCAAGACGCTCTACAACAAGATGCGCGCGCACGGCCTGCTGAAGCCTGGCGGGCGGCGGTCCGCTTCCGCCGGCGTCAAAGACGCGCCTTGACCGCCTTTTCGAGCGCCAGGATGCCGGCGGCGAACGTGTCGCGGCCTACTTGCTGGCGAATGCGCGCCTCGTCTTCCGGCGCGACGTCGAATTCGGCCATCCACTCCACGAACGTCTTGCCGCCCTCCGTCACCGGCTTCACGCCGAAGGTTGCGATGTAGTTTTGGATCGGCATGGGCGAGACGATGATGTTGTAGGTGAACCGCCGGTCGAGATCGCTGAACGACAGCAGCCGCTCGCGCAGCTTGCCGCCATTGCTCAGCGTGAAGTTGCGCACGCAGCCGACCTTGTCGCTGGGCAGCCCCTCCTCCACGTGGCTCTCGGCGATCAGCGGGTGCCATTCGCCGTGGCCGTTGAAGTCGCGCGCATAGGCCCACACCGCATCGACCGGGGCGTCGATGATGCCGCTGACGTAAACCTTCGCCATGTCCGTCCCTTTCGCTGTTGTCGTGTTCACGCGCTTTCGCGGGTGATGGCCTTGAAGCTTCTGGTCTGCGCCGTCAGCGCGATCTCGCTGGGCAGGCGCTCCATCGAGCTCGCGCCGTAGAAGCCGTGGCAGCCCGGGCACCGCGAGAGGATGAAGCGCGCGTCGTCAGGCCCCGAGATCGGACCTCCGTGGCACAGCACGATGATGTCGGGCCTGGTCGCGCGCGCGGCCTCAGCCATGGCGTTGATGGGCGCGACGCAGTCCTCCAGGCTCAGCGCCGTCTCCGCGCCGATGACGCCGCCCGTCGTCAGGCCCATGTGGGCGACGACGATGTCGGCCCCGGCCTCCGCCATCGCGCGCGCCTCGTCCGGATTGAAGACGTAGGGCGTGGTCAGCATGTCCTTGGAGCGGGCGAGGCGGACGAGGTCGACCTCCTTCCCGTATCCCATCCCCGTCTCCTCCAGATTGGCGCGGAAGACGCCGTCGATCAGCCCGACGGTGGGGAAGTTCTGGATGCCGGCGAACCCCAGCGTCTTCAGCCTGTCGAGGAAGCTGTCGAAATGGCAGAACGGGTCGGTGCCGTTGACGCCGGCCAGCACCGGCGTGTGCTTCACCACGGGCAGCACTTCCGACGCCATCTGCAGGACGATCTCGTTGGCGTTGCCGTAGGCGAGCAGCCCCGCCAGGGAGCCGAGCCCGGCCATGCGGTAGCGGCCCGAATTGTAGATGACGATGAGGTCGATGCCGCCGGCCTCCTCGCACTTGGCGGACAGCCCCGTGCCGGCGCCGCCGCCGATGATGGGCTCGCCCCGGCGGATCATGTCGTGGAACCGGGCGACGAGGCCCGCTCTGTCGAATCGCATGGTCATGTCTCTGCGAGCACGGCGTCGAGGTGGTGGACGACAGCCTGGGCGAAGCCGGGGTCGTTGATCGCGAACGGCACGCGCTCCAGCCGGCGTCTCGGGCCCGGCTTCCAGTGCGTTTCGAGCGCGGAAAACAGGGCCGCGTCGGCCTGTGGATCGTGGAAAGGCTGGCCCGGCGCGTCGAGCAGCGACACGCCTTTCTCCGGGATCAGGAAGCGCACCGGGCCCTCGCACGCGCCCAGCCGCCCGGCGATCCACGCGCCCATGCGCGCGTTCTCCTCGGGCGTGGTGCGCATGAGGGTCACCTGCGGATTGTGCCGGTAGAACAGCCGGTCCGCGTAGCGCGCCGGCACGGTGTCGGGCGCGCCGAAATTGACCATGTCGAGCGCCCCGCACGATCCGACATAGGGCGCACGAGAGCGGGCGACCGCGCCGAAGCGGTCGGGCGTGCACGCCATGATGCCGCCCATCATGAAGTCGCAGACCTCGGTGGTGGTCAGGTCGAGGATGGCGGCGAGCATGCCGGAGTCGGCGAGCTTTTCCATCGATTGCCCGCCGGTCCCGGTGGCGTGGAACACGAGGCAGTCGAAGCGGTCCTGAAGCGCCTCCGTCACCTGGCGCACGCAGGGCGTGGTGACGCCGAACATGGTGAGCCCGATGGCGGGCTTCGTCTCCGCCGCCGCGTCGCCGCCGGTCGCCTGCAGCCGGCCCTTGGCCATGCCGGCGACGGCGTGCGCGGCGTTGGCGAGGATGACGCGCGAGATCCGGTTGAGTCCGGCGAGATCGGTGACCGAGTACATCATGGCGATGTCGCTCGGGCCGACGTAGGGCGCGACCTGTCCCGACGCGACGGTCGAGACGATGAGCTTGGGCGTCCCGACGGGCAGTGCGCGGAAGCCTTGCGCCACGATGGCCGTGCCGCCCGATCCGCCGATGCCGAGGGCGGCGAGCACATCGTCGCGCCGCGCCGCCATGAATGCCGCGAACGCCTCGCCCATCGCCGCCACGGCGCTGCCCCGGTCGCCGGTGAACACCGCTTCGACGCCGTTCGGGTGGCAGGCCGCCACTTCGCTCGCGGGGATGTCCACCCTCGCGGCGTGTGGCGTCGTCGACAGGTCCACGACGAGCGGGTCGAGGCCGGCCGCGCGCACGATCTCGCCGAGAAAGGCGAGTTCGGCCGCCTTGGTGTCGGCCGTGCCGGCGATGAAGATGCGGCTCGCCATCGCGCTCTCCGGTCAGATCGCCTCGATGGGCGGCATCTTGACGTTCAGCATCGGTCCGGCCTCGATCACGGCCGGACGAGCCCACCGCACGCCGTTGGCGATCACCTTGCACACCGTGGCGTCGTGGTAGGTCGGGAAGGTCTCGTGTCCGGGACGGAAATAGAAGATGCGTCCCCGCCCGCGCCGGTAGCAGCACCCGCTGCGGAACACCTCGCCGCCCTTGAACCAGCTCAGGAAGACGAGCTCGTCCGGCGGCGGAACCTCGAAGGGCTCGCCGTACATCTCCTCGCGCGGCAGCTCGAAATAGGCCGGCACGCCCTGCGCGATGGGGTGGGCGGGGTCGACGGTCCAGATGCGCTCCAACTCGCCGTCGGCGCGCCAGCGCACCGTGCATTCGGTGCCCATCAGGCGCTTGAACGGCTTGGAGAAATGGCCCGAGTGCAGGACCACCAGTCCCATGCCGAGATTGACGCGCGCCGCAACCGCGGCGGCGAGAGCATCCGAAACCTCGTCGTGGGCCCGGTGACCCCACCAGACCAGCACGTCGGTGCCGTTGAGCACGTCCGGGGGGAGACCCTGGTCCGGGTCGTCGAGCGTCACCGTGCGGACGTCCGTGACGCCGTTGGCGCGAAGGCCGGCGGCGACGGCGGCGTGGATGCCTTCGGGATAGATCCCGCTGACGACGGGGTTCTGCTTCTCGTGCCGGTACTCGTTCCAGACGGTCACTCGCATCGCGGTTCACTCCAGGGAGAGGGTTGCGGATCGCCCCTCGTCAGGCTTCGTGCAGCCACACCGACATCTCGCCGGGGGCGCGGTTGTCCCATGCGAAATAGGGGATGGCCGTGAGGGTCGCGGGCTCGGCGGCCGCCGGCTCGCGCCGGTACAGGCGGCCCTCCCAGCCGGCGGCGCTCGCCGTCTCGGCCGGTCCGCTGACCACGGCGACGCCGCCGAGCAGGTCTGCACGGAAGCGCGCAGACAGCGTCCCGGTCTTCGGAAGGCTCATGCGGTGGACCGGGGCGGTCTGGTCGACCGCCTCGGCGCAATAGAGCACCGGCCCGCGCCGCAGCGCGACGCGGCCCCGGTCGGCGCGGACGTCGGGGTGGGCATAAAGCCGCTGAACGTCCATCGGCAGGTCGAGCTCGACCGTGTCGCCGTCGCGCCATTCGCGACGGACCCAGGCGTAGCCGTCGCGCGTCACGGCGGAGAGGTCGACGGCCTCGCCCGCGATGCGCAGCGTGGGCCTTTCGCACCAGCCCGGAATGCGCAGGAGCAGCGTGAAGGCGGAGGGCTCGTCGAGGCCGAGGCGAATGCGCACCGCACCGTCCCAGGGATACGACGTGCGCTGGGAGACGCGGACCGTCCGGCCGGCGACGGAAAGCTCCGCGTCGTTCTCCGCGTAGAGATGAACCGCGAGGGCGTCGTCCCCGACGCCATAATGGAACGAGCCGATCGAGGCGACGAGGCGCGCCAGGTTCGGCGGGCAGCACGGACAGCGGTGCCACTCCCAGCGATGCCGGTCGCCCTGGCTTTCGAGCGGGTTTTCGTAGAAGAACCGCGAGCCGTCGAGCGACATGCCCGAGAGCGCGCCATTGTAGAGCGCCTGCTCCATGATGTCGGCGTAGCGCGCGTCCGGCGACACGCCCAGCATGCGGCTGGCCCAGAAGACGAGGCCGACGGCGGCGCAGGTTTCGGCGTAGGCGCTTTCGTTGGGCAGGTCGTAGTCGCGCGTGAAGCCCTCGTTGTCCGGAGAGGGGCCGAGGCCGCCGGTGACGTAGAGGCGCTTGGAGGTCAGGTCCTCCCACAGCGTCTCCAGCGTGCGGCGCAGCCCATCGTCGCCGAACTCGGTCACGAGGTCGGCCATGGCGGAATAGAGGTACATCGCCCGCACGGCGTGGCCGACCACCTTGGTCTGCTCCCGCACCGGAACGTGGGACTGGTTGTAGTCCGGCGCGCGGTGGGCGAAGGCCTCGGGCGGCTCGTTGCGCTCCCTCGCCTCGACCTCGAAGAAGCGAGGCTTCTGGCCGCGCTGGTCGATGAAGTAGCGCGCCTGGTCGAGATAGCGGCGGTCGCCCGTGACGCGCGCCAGCTTGACCAGCGCCAGCTCGATCTCCTCATGCCCGCAATAGCCGGGTCGCCTGGGCTCGGGGCCGAAGCGCTCGATGATGTGGTCGGCGTAGCGGCGCACGACGTCCAGGAACTTGCGCTTCCCGGTGGCCTCGAAATAGGCGACGGCCGCCTCGATCATGTGGCCGGCGCAGTAGAGCTCGTGGCAGTCGCGCAGGTTCAGCCAGCGCTTGCCCGGCTGCATGCGCTGGAACCAGCTGTTGACGTAGCCGTCCTCGGCCTGCAGGTCGGCGTACATGTCGACGATGCGGTCGACCATCGCCTCGAGCTCGGGATCGCGCTTGCCGGCCAGGCACGCGGCGCTGGCCTCGATCACCTTGGCGACATCGGAGTCCCAGTACATCTGCGCCGTGACGTTGCCGCCGACGGGGCGGACGGCGCTGCCGCCGAAAGCCGTGCTGAAGGGGATGCGCTGCTCGGGCACGGGGCGATGCGGGTCGATCTGGTCGAACATGCCCGCCTCCTCGCAACGCCGGTGCAGGATCGGCACCGTGCGCGCGCGGGTGGCCTCGATGCGGTCGGCCCAGAAGCCGCCCATCCGCACCTTCCCCAATCCGGGAGGACGCAGGCAGCCGCAGGCGAGCGAAGCGAGGCGGGTGGGAGAAGTCATGGCGGTCGCGTCCTTCGACGTCATTTCAGCGCCCCCGCGGTGAGGCCGGCGACGATGCGGCGCTGCAGGAAGAGGAAGAGCACCAGGATGGGCAGCACGAAGATTGACGAGAACGCCATCACGCGGTGCCAGTCGGCGTATTCCGCGCCCACGAAGCTGTAGATGCCGACCGTCGCGGGTTGCAGCTCCTGCTGGCTCATCAGCGTCATGGCGTAGACGAACTGCCCGTAGGCCTGCACGAAGCTCAGCGTGCCGACGACGATCAGCGGCACGCGCATGATCGGCAGGACGATGAGCCGGAAGGTCTGCAGGGGTGTGCAGCCGTCGACGAACGACGCCTCCTCGAGCTCGTAGGGCACCTGCCGGAACATCGGCCGCAGGA
The DNA here is from genome assembly GCF_024294805.1 of Alsobacter ponti. GTDB lineage: Bacteria > Pseudomonadota > Alphaproteobacteria > Rhizobiales > Beijerinckiaceae > Alsobacter > Alsobacter ponti. The sequence goes on along the minus strand of NZ_JANCLU010000013.1, from coordinate 96,299 downwards.
TCACCAGCGCGAAGGAGAGCGTCTTCGACGCGGTCGCCAGAATGACGGCGGCGAAGGTGTTCAGGATGCCGAGCGACTTGAAGATGATGAACATCGGCGTCGCCAGCAGCGCCTCGGGGAACACCTGCAGCAGCAGCACGAGCACCAGGGCGACGTCGACGAGGCGTCCGCGCAGGCGGCTCATCGCGTAGGCGCCCATCGAGCCGAGCAGCAGGGTCAGCACCGTCACGGGAATGGCGATGGCGAGGCTGTTGCGCAGGTAGCGCAGCACGTTCTCGCGCAGGAAGATGTACTCGAACGAGGCCAGCGTCGGCTGGCGCGGCACGAAGGTCGGCGGATTGGCGAAGATCTCCGCCGTCGACTTCAGCCCCGAGATGAACATCCAGTAGATCGGGAACAGGTAGAGCAGCACGAAGGCGGTGGCGAAGACCGCGTGGGGGATGCCGGCGAGCGGCAGGGCGCCGAGGCGGCGGAAGCGAGGCTGCTTCATTCTCCGCCCTCCTTCTTGAGCGTCCGCACGTAGACGAGCGCGACGCCGAACACGATCACGAACGCGAAGGTGCCGATCGCCGAGCCGACGCCGAACTGGAATTGCTGGAACGAGAACTGGTAGCTGAGGAGAGGCAGCACGTTGCTCGCGTCGAGCGGGCCGCCCTGCGTCATCGCGAAGATCAGGTCGAAGGCGCGCATCGTGTAGATCGTCACCAGGCACGCAATGGCGAGCAGCGCCGGGCGGATGGCCGGCAGCGTGATGTAGCGGAAGCGCGCCGTGGCGCCGGCGCCGTCGAGGGCGGCCGCCTCGTAGAGCTCGAGAGGCACGCTCGTCAGCGCGGCCGCGATCAGGATCATGCTGAACGGCATGCCGAACCAGATGTTGGCGATAGTGACGGAGGTCAGCGCCACGGCGGGGTCCGACAGCCAGTGCACCGGCGAGCCGATCAGGCCGAGCGCGCGCAGGACGAAATTGGCGACGCCGTACTCGGTCGCGAACATCCACTTCCACAGCGCGCCGACCACCAGCGCCGGCAGCATCCAGGACGCCAGCAGCAATCCGCGCAGAAACGAGGCCCCGGGAAAGCGCTGGGCGAAGAACATGGCGAGGCCCAGCCCGATGGAGACCTGGGCGACGACGTTGACGCCCACGAAGACGAGCGAATTGATGAAGACCTTTCGGAACGAGGCGTCGGCCATCACCTCGCGATAGTTGTCGAGGCCGACGAACGGGCGAACGAGGTCGGCGATGTTGCCGAGGTTCACCTCCTGCACGCTCATGATGACGTTGTAGACGATGGGGAAGCCGACGAACGCGAGCAGATACGCGATCGGGACGAAGAGGAAGACGTGGAGCAGCGCCGTCCGCGTTGCGAGCATCACAGGTCTCCGCGGTGCCAAGGGGGGCCGGCGGCGGCTGGGCCGCCACCGGCGTCGTCGTTACGGATCGGCGAAAGCCGGCGGGCGATCAGAGCGGCGTCTTCGCCAGGATCGGCTCGATCTTCTTGGCGGCTTCCGCCAGCGCCTGGTCGGCGGGCTTCGTGCCCGTCAGCGCCTCCTGCATGGCGGTCTGGATCGCCTTGGAGATGTCAGGCCATTGCGGGTGCGGGCCGCGGGCGCGGGCGCTCTGGAGCTGCTCGCGGTAGATCGAGTAGGCCTGCGGCCAGAGCGGGTTCTGCACCACCACGTCGTTGCGCGGCGCGAGACGTCCGGTCGCCCAACCCTCGTTGAGAATCTTCGGGTTGGACATGAACTCGATGAACTTGAAGGCGCCGTTGACCTGCTGCGCGCCCTTCGGCACAACCCAATCGTAGCCGCCGAGCGCGGAGGCCTTGATGTTCTTGCCGTCCTTCACGGGCAGCAAAGCGAGCTTCCAATCGAACTTCGCGTCGGTCTGCAGACGGGGCAGCTCCCACGGGCCGCACAGCACCATGGCGCTGTTGCCGGCCATGAACGTGTTTGTCACCTCGTACTGGCGCTGGTTGATGACGTCCTTCGACGCCGTGCCGTTCTTGACCATGTCGGCCCAGAACTTCAGCGCCTCGGCGGCCTCCGGCGTGTTGAGCTTGCTGACCGAGCCGCCGGCCTGGTGCAGGAAGGGCAGCCACTGGAACACGCCTTCCTCGCCCTGCACGGCGCTGAAGCCGAAGCCGTAGACGTTCTTGGCCGGGTCCTTCAGCTTCTCGGCGGCGGCGGAGAGTTCCGACCACGTCTTGGGAGGATTGTTCGGGTCCAGGCCTTTCGCCTTGAACATGTCGGCGTTGTAGCAGAGCGCCAGCGTGTTGGCGTCGCGCGGCACCGCATAGATCTTCGACTTCCAGAGACCGGACGCCCAGGGGCCCTCGAAATAGACGTTCGGCTTGATGTAGGTGGACTTCGACACGAGGTCGGTGAGATCGGTCAGCGTGCCTTGGGCGGAGAAGCTGGCGACGACCGGATTGTCGAGCGTGACGAGATCCGGGACCGAACCCGTGGCGATGGCCTTGATGAGCTCGGTCGCGATCTGGGGACCCGGCACGATGCGCGCGTCGATCTTGTACTCGCTCTGGGATTCGTTGAACGACTTGATGCCGCCATAGATCATGTCGGTTTCAAGCGTGAACGGATGCCAGAGGGTGACCGTCTTGGTTTGCGCCGAGGCCGGCGTCAGGGCGAAGCAAACCGTGCCCGCAAGGGCGAGCGCTAACTGCTTGAGCATGGCGTTCCTCCGTTGTGGGGCTTGCTTGGTGTTATGACCCCGCCTGTCAAACTCCCCTCCCGGCGGCCAGGCCGCAACGAGCCGTTGCCCCCTCTTGGGTAAAAATGGGGAGTTCGGTGTATCCGCGGGGTCCCTTGGGGCGGAGGGGTCGGCGTCGCGTCACGTCCGGCGCAACGGGCGCGCCGGGCAGGCGGCCGGAGAGGCCAGGACGCAGGCGCGCGCGAGCGCGCCGCTCTCGGCGAGAGAGTGAGAGCCGCGCGCCGGCGGACGGCTGAGGCGTCCGCCGGCGCTTGTTTTCAGATCGTCACGGCGCGAGGCTGATGACGTTCCACGAGGCGGGCTTCAGCGTGGCGCGGATGCGGCCGCCCTCCACCCGCACGCCGGCGAGCGGGGCCGGGGCGACGTGATCCGGCCGCGCGCTGCTGTTGGCGGCGCGGAGGTCGTCGTGGCGCAGCTCCAGCGCCTCGCGCACCGCCAGAGACGCGAAGCCGCGCGCGTCGATGGAGACGTCGAGCTCCTGGTCGAGGTCGCGGTTCAGCAGGAACAGCGAGAGGCCGCCGCTCTGCTCGTCCGCGACGGCGGCGACCTTCAGGTAGGGCACGGCCGGAATCGGGAAGTACAGGTCCTGCGCGCCGCGCGGGTCGTAGTAGGTCGCTTCGTAGGTGTCGCTCGTCACCTGCGTCCGCAGCACCTTGCCGCGTCCCAGCCGGCTCATCTGGGCGAAGGGGTGGAAGATGGTCTGCCGCCAGGCCGGCCCGCCGGTCTCGGTCATGATGGGAGCGATGACGTTGACGAGCTGGGCGAGGCAGGCGGACTTCACCCGGTCGGCGTGGTTCAGCAGGGAGATGCACGCGCCGCCGAAGGCGAGCGCGTCCTCCATCGTGTAGATCTCCTCCAGGATCGGCGGCGCGACGGGCCAGCCCTCCTTGACGCGATCCTTCCGGTTGCGGCGCGTCCGGTACCAGACGTTCCACTCGTCGAAGCTCAGCATGATGCGGCGGTTCGAGCGCCGCCGCGCGGCGACGCCGTCGGCCACCGCGACGACCTCCTCGATGAACTGGTCCATCAGGTCCGGGCAGGCGAGAAAGGCCTTCGTGTCCTGCGCGTAGTTGTTGAGGTAGGTGTGCAGCGAGATGTACTCGGCGTGCTCGAACGTATGCTCGAGCACCTCGTCCTCCCACCGCCCGAAGGTGGGCATGTTGCGCCCGGACGAGCCGCAGGCGGCGAGCTCGATGGTCGGATCGATCCAGCGCATCATCTTCGCCGCTTCCTTGGCGACGAGTCCGTACTGGGTCGCGGTCTTGTATTCCATCTGCCACGGGCCATCCATCTCGTTGCCCAGGCACCAGAACTTGATCCCGTGCGGCTGCTCCCAGCCGTGCTGGCGGCGCAGGTCGGACCAGTAGGTCCCGCCGGGATGGTTGCAGTACTCGACGAGGTTGCGGGCCGCGTCTCCGCCGCGCGTGCCGAGGTTGACGGCCAGCATCGGCTCGACCTGGGCGGCGCGGCACCAGTCCATGAATTCGTTGGTGCCGAACGTGTTGGGTTCGGTCGAGAACCACGCGAGGTCGAGCCTGACCGGGCGCTGCTCGACCGGGCCCACCCCGTCTTCCCAGTTATAGCCGGAGACGAAATTGCCGCCCGGATAGCGCATGATGGTCGGGCCGAGCTCCTTCACCAGCTCCAGCACGTCGCCGCGGAAGCCCTTCTCGTCGGCGGTCGGGTGGCCCGGCTCGAAGATGCCGCCGTAGACGCAGCGCCCGAGATGCTCGACGAAGGCGCCGAACAGGCGCGGGTCGGTGTGGCCGATCGCGAAGTCGCGATCCATCAGAACGGAGGCTTGTCTCATCTGCGTCTCTTTCCGGGCTCGTCGGATCGTGGCGGCGCATCCTTCCGCGACCGACCGGACGGGGGTCGGCGCGGCGATGCTTGGGGCGGGGAAGCGGCGTGAACCGCGCCGGCGTTCGGGTGAGGCGAAGAACCCGGGGGCCGAAGCCCCCGGGCTTTCGATGTCAGCGGTTCTTGAGAAGCTGGTCGGCGCGCTCCTGCGCGTCCTTGCCGGCCGCCGCGGCGGACTTGCCGCCGTTGATGATGTTGTTGACCTCCTCGCCGACGATCGACTGGAAGCCGAACTGGCGGCGGACCTCCTTCGGCATCGCCTTGCCGATCTGGGAGATCTTCACGACGTTCTCGCGCTGGGGCAGCTTGGAATACTCGGCCATCGCGGACTGGCGGACGGGGAGGTGGCCGCCGCCGCGCGCCCAGTTGATGTTGTTGTCCCAGAGGAACTTCATGAAGGTGAGCGAGGCCTTGCGGGTCTTGTCGTCATTGCCGCCGCGCAGCAGCACCCAGCTGTGATTGTCGGCCCAGACCACGTCCTGCTTGAACATGTTGGGGAAGATGCGGGCGGCGTAGCCGTCCTTGAGCGCCGAATCCGGCTTGGCGGAAGCCGCCAGGAAGTCGTCGATGCGCCAGGTGCCCGTCATCATCACCGCCGCGTCGCCGTTGAGGAACGCGCCGAGCGCGGCCGCGCCGTCGAGGCCCTTGGTGATCGCGCCGGCCTTGGTCACCGCCTCGAAGAACTCGAAGGCCTTCTTGGCTTCGGGGGTGTTGAAGTCGGGCTTCTCGGGGCCGTTGGCGAACAGGTCGCCACCCTGCGTGTAGAGCAGCGTGTAGAAGCCGCGCGCGCCGTTGCCGGCGTCGCCGGAGGCGAGCGTGCCCATGGTGAAGTAGGGCTTGCCGGTGGCTTCCTTGATCTTGGCGGCCTGGGCCATCATCTCGTCGACGGACTTCGGGATGATCGGCTGGCCGGCGCTGTCGACGAGGCCGGCTTTCTTGAACATGCCGACATTGATGTGCCACAGCCAGGAATGCGTATCCCACGGCAGGGCGCTGACCTTGCCGTTGACGGTGACGCCCGTCTTGGCGTGAGGCGTGAAGTCGCTGACGTCGATGCCGACCGACTTGAACGCGTCGTCGAGCGGTTCGACGATGCGCGCGAAGTCGCCGATCTGCGAGGTGTGCATCACCGCGACGTTGGGCACGTCCCTGGCGGCCAGCCGCGCCGTCAGCTGCTGGTAGTAAGGGCCCCATTCGATGATCTGGGGCTTGACGACGATGTTGTCCTTGTTCGTCGCGTTGAACACGTTCACCAGCGTGGTGATCATGCCGCATTCGCCGCGCGCCTTGGTCAGGTCGGTGTTCGTGCCGTAGTCGGCGTCGCACGCTCCGAAGAAGCGCGCGAGCGTGATCTCGGTCTTCTGCTGGGCCTGGACGCCCGTTGAGGCGGCGGCGGCCACAAGGCCTGCGAGCAGGGCTCTCTTGATCGTCATGAGCGTTTTTCCCGGCGGTGGATTGTCATGTCCGGCGCCGGGCGCCACCGACGCCCGGACCGGTTGAGAAGTCCGGCGCTACTTCGCGAAGCCTCCGCTGACGGCGGTCACGATGTGGCGCTGGAAGAAGAGGTAGAGGATCAGCACCGGCAGCCCGGCGAAGACGGCCTGCGCCATCAGGAAGCCGATGCCCTCGGTCTGCGCGAAGTTGGTCTGCGTCGCCGCCAGCCCGATGGTCAGCGTGTACATCTCGGGCTTGGTGGCGGAGACGAGCGGCCAGAAATACTCGTTCCAGGCGTGAAGGAAGGTGTAAATCCCCAGCGTCGCCTGCGCCGGGATCGACAGCGGCAGCACGATGCGCAGGAAGATCTTGAAGCGCGACGCGTTGTCGAGCATCGCGGCCTCCTCGATTTCGGCGGGGATGCCGCGGAAATACTGCGTCATCAGGAAGACGCCGAACGGCACGGCCAGACGCGGCGCGATGAGCCCGAAATACGTGTTGTGGAGGTTGGCCTCGGCGAACATCGTGTGCAGCGGCACGATGATCGCCTGCTCGGGCACCGCGAGCCCCGCCAGGACCGCCACGAACACGAGCCGCTTGCCGGGGAAGTCGGTGCGCGCGAAGCCGTAGCCGGCCAGCGTCGAGAGCGCCAGCGTCAGCAGGGTCTGGCCGGTCGCCACGATGGCGCTGTTCAGCATCCAGCCGAACACTGCCGAGGTGGCGATGATGTCGGTGTAGTTCTTCAGCGTGAACGGCGGCGACAGCAGGCCGCCCGTGGTCTTCATGATCACGTCGTTCGGCTTGAACGACAGGCCGATGACCCAGAAGATCGGCGCGAGCCAGCAGATCGCCAGCGCGACGACGGCCACGAGGATCAGCCGGTCGCCGAAACGTCCCTGGATGGAGGCGCGCATGCTCAATCCTCCTGTTTCGAGCGGCCGATCCAGATCTGGAAGAAGGACGCGGCCAGCATGAGGACGAACAGCACCTGCGAGGCGGCGGCGGCATAGCCGAGCGACCAGTCGCGGAAGCCCGCTTCGTAGATGAACATCACGATCGGGCGCGTGGCGTTGTTCGGCCCGCCATTCGTGATGAGGTGGACCTGCCCGAAGATCTGGAATTGCAGGATCACCTCGATCACCGCGACGAGCACGATGGTGCGCCGGATCGACGGCAACGTGATCCGCGTCAGGGTGGTCCAGCGCGACGCGTTGTCGAGCGCGGCGGCCTCGTAGACCTCGCGGGGAATCTGCTGCAGGGCCGCCAGGAAGAGCATCATCGGCAGGCCGATGATCCACCACACGGTGACGATGGCGATGCCGGGCATGGCCAGCGATTCCGTCGTCATGAAGCTCGGCGAGGAGAGCCCCACCGCGCCGGCGGACACGGCCAGCAGGCCGCGCTCCGGCATGTAGACCAGCCGCCAGATCAGCGTGACGATGGTGACCGACAGCACCGAGGAGCCGAAGAAGATCGAGCGCAGGACGGCGCTGCGACGGTAGGTGTCGTTCAGCGAGATGGCGAGGAAGAGCCCCAACGCCACGAACGCCGGGGTCGACAGGCAGACGAAGTAGACGGTGTTGAGGACCGAGCGCAGGAAGATCTTGTCCTCCCACAGCCGGGTGAAGTTCTCGAACCCGACGGAACCGCCATAGCCGCCGAGCATGTCGTAGTCCTGGAAGCTCAGCCACATGCCGACGCCGAGCGGCAGCACCATCAGCGCCAGGAAGGTCAGGAAGAAGGGCAGCACGAACAGCCCGTTCGCCCAGGTCCGCCGACCGACGACGCCGGCCGGCCTCGAGAGAGCCGCCGCCTCAGCCATGGCGCGGGCCTCCCTCCAGCGTCGGCGCCTGATGGGCCTTTCCGGAGGCGTCGAACAAATGGAGGAACTGGCGCCGGAAACCGAGCGACACCGCGTCGCCGACGGAAACCGGGCTGTCGCCCTCGTCCTCGTAGACGACGGCCGCGCCGTTGCGCAGGCGCGAATAGACCAGCGTGCGGTCGCCCAGGCGCTCCACGACGTCGACCGTCGCGGGAATGCCGCCGCCGGTCGTCACGTGTTCGGCGCGCACGCCCAGCTCGGCCGGCACGGCTTCGAGGCCGGCCGTCGGAATGTCGGTCTGTACGACCGTGCCGTCGCCGAGCCGCACGGCGGCCATGCCGCCTTCGCCAGCGGCCGGCTCCACCTTCAGGAAGTTCATGGCCGGCGAGCCGATGAAGCCGGCGACGAACCGCGTGGCGGGCCGCCGGTAGATGCCGAGCGGCGTGCCCACCTGCTCGACCCGGCCCTGGTTCATGACCACGATGCGCGTGGCCATCGTCATGGCCTCGACCTGGTCGTGCGTCACGAAGATCATCGTCGCCTTCATGCGCTGGTGCAGGCGCGACAGCTCGACGCGAGTGCGGGAGCGCAGCGCGGCGTCGAGGTTGGAGAGCGGCTCGTCGAACAGGAACGCGCGCGGCTCCTTGACGATGGCGCGGCCGATTGCGACGCGCTGGCGCTGCCCGCCGGACAACTGGCTGGGCCGGCGCTCGAGCAGCGCGTCCATCTCCAGCATCCTGGCGGCGGCCTGGACGCGCTCGTCGATCTGCGCCTTGGGCATGCCGATGTTCTTCAGCCCGAAGGACAGGTTCTCGCGCACGCTCATGTGCGGGTAGAGCGCGTAGTTCTGGAAGACCATGGCGACGCCGCGCTCGCCGGGAGGGGCGCGGTCGATCCTCTGGCCCTCGATCTCGATTTCGCCGGAGGTCACATCCTCCAGCCCGGCGATCATGCGCAGCAGGGTCGACTTCCCGCAGCCGGACGGGCCGAGGAAGACGGTGAATTCGCCGGGGTCGATGGCGAGCGACAGGTCGCTGATGACCGACGTCGTCCCGAACTTCTTCGAGACGCGCTTCAGAACGATACTCGTCAAAGGCGCTCCCTCCCTGGAAGCGATTGTCATATTGTATGACTTATTGACGAGGCTAAAGCCGCGCGCTTAGCTGGTCAACACGAGTTTCGGCATTCGGCTAGAGCGGGCGACGTGGTGAAAACGGGCGGCAAGGTGATGGGGAACCTGGGCACGCAGGTCGCGGCCCTGCTCGGGCGGCGCATCGTGTCCGGTGAACTGGAGCCCGGCGCGACCCTGCCGACCGAAGCCGAGCTCTGCGACAGGTACGGCGTCAGCCGCACCACGATCCGCGACGCGCTCAAACGCCTGCACGGCAAGGGCCTGATCGTCGGGACCGCGCGCGCCGGCACCCGTGTGCTGCCGACGAGCCGGTGGAGCCAGTTCGACGCCGACCTCCTGACCTGGCGGCTCGAGGCCGGCCTCGACACGGCGCTGATTCAGGAGCTGCACGAGATCCGGCAGTGCTTCGAGCCCGAGGCTTGCCGTGTCGCCGCACGGCACGCCTCGCCTGAGGATCACGCGCGCATCCGCGCCGCGTTCGACGAGATGGCCGCCTGTCGCGAAACGTCGTCGCTGGTGATGGAGGCTGATCTTGAATTCCACATGGCCATCGTCGACGCCACGCACAACCGGTTTTTCATCACGCTGGGCCAGGCGGTGAAGACAGCGCTGCGCGTGTCGTTTGGGCTGCTGCGGGACCGGCCCGGACTGCCGGATAACGAGCTCGCGATGCACGGCGACATCGCGGACTGCATCGTCGAGGGGCGCGGCGACGACGCCGCGCGAACGATGCGCGATCTCATTTCCCTGGCCCGCAGGAACATCGACGCGCGCATCGGCGCGCCAACACCAAGCCGCCCGGCCTGAACCGGCGCGGCCCGATCAACCTGGAAACGTCCCGAGGACCCCATGCCCGCCACCGTCACCCGGCCGCCCGCCATTCCGCTCGTCACCATCGACCCGCACACTAGTGTCTGGTGCTTCGCCGACAGGCTCACGGACGACTGGCCCCGCCACTGGACGGGCTCCAAGATGGCGCTTTACGGCGTCGTGCGCGTCGACGGCGTCGCCTACCGTTTCCTGGGTGGCGACGAGTGGCTGGCCCGCGCGGCGACCCAGACCTCCTGCGTCGTCGAGGCGACCCGCACCGTCGCGCAATTCCGCTGCGGCGCCGTCGAACTCGAAGTCGAGTTCCTGACTCCGCTCCTGGTCGACGACCTCGACCTGTTGTCGCGGCCGGTGACCTATCTGCGCACCGCCGCGCGCGGCCTGGACGGGCGGCCGCACCGCATCGAGGTCTATGTCGACATGACCGGCGAATGGGCGGTCAACCTTCCGCACGAGCGGGTGTACTGGGACCGCTGCGGCACTGACAAGCTCGCCGCGGCTTCGCTGCGCTCGGAGAACCAGGCGGTGCTCGCCGCCTGCGGCGACCATCGGCGCATCGACTGGGGGCGCGCCTTCCTGGCCGGGCCGGCGGGCGATGTCGTCGCCACGGTGGGCGACATCGACATTTCGCGCGACAGCTTCGTGCAGACGGGCCGCGCCTCGGAGAAAGGGCTGAAGACCGCCCCGCGCAAGGTCGACTACAACGCCGACGCCGTGATGGCGCTCACCTTCGACCTGTCCGTCGAGCCGGGCGAAGCCGCCGACCAGACCGTCATGGTCGCCTATGACGACGAGTGGTCGATCGAGCTTTTCCATCGCCGCCTCCGTCCGTGGTGGCGGCGCAACGGGCTGGAGGCGCTGCCGATGCTGGAGCAGGCCTGGGCCGAGCGGGAGACGGTGCGCGCCCGCGCCATCGCCTTCGAGGCCGAGCTGAGGACGCGCGCCGTCGCGCTCGGCGGCGAGGGCTACGCCTCGCTGCTCGCGCTCACCTGGCGTCACGCGCTGGCCGCCCACAAGCTGGCGGAAGGCCCCTCGGGCGAGCCGCTCCTGTTCTCGAAGGAGAACTTCTCGAACGGCTGCATCGCCACCGTGGACGTGACCTATCCGTCCGCGCCGCTGTTCCTCGCCTACAACCCATCGCTGATCCGCGCGATGCTGGATCCCTACTTCCCCTACTGCTCCGGCCCGGACTGGCCCTACCCCTTCGCCGCGCACGACCTGGGCACCTATCCGCTCGCCAACGGCCAGACCTACCGCAACTGGGACAAGGACAAGACGCAGGACATCGTCGAGACGCAGATGCCGGTCGAGGAATGCGGCAACATGCTCATCCTCGTCGGAGCGCTGACCCGGGCCGAAGGCCGGGCCGACTACGCGCGCCAGCACTGGACGCTGCTGACCCAGTGGGCCGATTACCTTGTTGAGACCGGGTACAATCCGGGCGACCAGCTCTGCACCGACGATTTCTCGGGCGTGCTCGGCCACAACGTCAACCTGTCGGGCAAGGCGGCGATGGGCCTCGCCTGCTACGCCATGATGGCGGGGATGCTCGGCCACGCGGAGGAGGCCAGCCGCTATCGCGGCGTCGCGGAGGAGTTCGCGCGCCACATCCTCAACTCGCGCGACGGAGACGGCACGCGCCTGGCGTTCGACCAGCCCGGCTCGTGGAGCATCAAGTACAATCTTGTGTGGGACCGGCTGCTCGGGCTCGACGTCTTCCCGCAGGAGGAGATGCGCCGCGAGCTGGCGTTCTACCGCACCAAGGTGGAGCTCTACGGTCTTCCGCTGGACAATCGCGGCACGATCACCAAGCCCGAGTGGATGCTGTGGGCCGCCTCGCTGGCCGACGACCGCGAGTTCTTCGAGGACTGCGTGGAGCGCATCGTGCGCTACGCGAACGAGACGCGGAACCGCGTGCCGATGTCGGACCTCTACCTCACCGACAGCGGGCGCAAGATCGGCTTCCAGGCCCGCTCGGTTGTGGGCGGGCTGTTCATCCGCTTCCTCGAGGAGTGGGCGACCCCGCGCGGCTGACGCCGCGCGCCCGGCTCAGGCGGGGCGCAGCTCGCCATAGGCTTCGCTCGCGGCGAGCAGCTCGGCGGAATAGGGGTGCTCGACGGTTCCGGCGCGCAGGCGCTCGACGTCGAGCCGCTCCAGGATCCGGCCGCGCTGCATCACCGCGAGCTCGCCGCACATGTGCGAGATCACGGCGAGGTCGTGGCTCACCAGCAGGTAGGTCAGTCCGCGTCGGCGTCGGAGCTCGGTCAGAAGGTTGAGGATTTCGGCCTGCACCGAGACGTCGAGCGCCGAGGTCGGCTCGTCGAGCAACAGCACTTCGGGCTCGACGATCAGCGCGCGGGCGATCGCCACGCGCTGGCGCTGCCCGCCCGACAGTTCATGCGGGAAACGCCAGCGGAAGGCGGGGTCGAGCCCGACTGTTTCGAGCGCGCGGTCGACGCGCGCCGGTCCGCCGTTCAGCCCCAAATTGCGCAGCGGCTCGGCGAGCTGCGCGGCAATGGTCTGGCGCGGGTGCAGCGAGCCATAGGGGTCCTGGAACACCATCTGCACCCGCGAGTAGAACGCACGGTCGCGCCGCGCCGGCACGGGCCGGCCATCGAGCAGGACGTCGCCGGAGTGGCCGGGCACGAGGCCGGCGATGGCCCGCAGAACGGTCGACTTCCCGCAGCCGGACTCGCCGACGAGCCCGAACGTTTCGCCTTTCTCGATCGCGAAGCTCACCCCGGCGACGGCCGGCGCCCCCTTGCGGTCGAAACGGACGACGAGGTCGCGGACGGCGATCATGCGCTCTCCCGCCAGGCTGGGTCGCGCACCAGCGTCGGCAGGATCTCCCGCGGCTGGCGGATCAATGGGAGGGAGGCCAGCAGCCCTTGCGTGTAGGGGTGCTTCGCGTGGTCGATCTCGGACGCCTTCAGCGCCTCGACGACGCGGCCCGCATACATGATCAGGACGCGGTCGCAGAAGCGCCGCACGAGGTTGAGGTCGTGGCTGATGAACAGCAGCCCCAGGCCCTTGCGCGCCACCAGCTCGTCCAGCAGGGACAGAACCTCCATCCGCACCGTGACGTCGAGGGCGGAGGTCGGCTCGTCGGCGATCAGCACCTCGGGTCCGCCGGCGAGCACCATCGCGATCATGACGCGCTGGCCCATGCCGCCCGAGATCTGGTGCGGGTAGAGCCCGGCCACGCGCTCCGGGTCGTGGATGCGCACCTGCCGCAGCAGCGCCAGCGTCGCCTCCCGCGCGGCGCGCGCGCCGGCATGGGCGGGGCTGTGCAGGCGGAACGTCTCGGCGATCTGCAGCCCGACTGGCACGACCGGGTTCAGCGAGTACTTGGGATCCTGCATGATGAGGCCGATGCGCCGGCCGCGGATGCGGCGCATGATCTTCTCGTCGGCGGCCAGCACGTCCGTGTCGCACACGACGAGGCGGTCCGCCGCGACCGTCGCCGAGCGCGGCAGCAGGCGCATCAGCGCCCGCCCGACGGTCGACTTGCCGGAGCCCGACTCGCCGACGATGCCGATCTTCTCCCGACCGAGGTCGAAGCTGACGCCGCGCACGGCGTCGACCGGGCCCTTCTGCGTGGCGAAGCGCACCGTGAGGTTGCGGGCCGAGACGAGCGGCGCGGACATGTCGTCAGGCCTCGTTTCGCGGATCGAGGACGTCGCGCAGGGCGTCGCCGGCGAGGTTGAAGGCAAGGCTGATCGCCGCGATGGAGAGGCCCGGCGCGGCCACCACCCACGGGCTGTCCAGCATGAACTGCCGCCCCGTCGACACCATCGACCCCCATTCCGCCAGCGGCGGCTGCGCGCCTAGGCCGAGGAAGCCGAGGCCCGCGGCCGTGAGGATGACGCCCGCCATGTTCAGCGTCACGCGCACGATCACCGAGGGAATGCACAGCGGCAGGATGTGGCGCAGCACGATGCGCATCGGCGTCGCGCCCTGCAGCCGCACGGCGGCGATGAAATCGGCGTTGCGCAGGCTCAGCGTCTCGGCGCGCGCCAGGCGCGCGATCGGCGGCCACGCGGTCAGGGAGATGGCGATGCCGGCGTTGGTCAGCCCGGGCCCGAGGGCGGCCGCGAAGCCCAGCGCGAGGACGAGGCCGGGGAAGGACAGGAAGATGTCCGTGACGCGCATCAGCACCTCGTCGACCAGCCCGCCCGCGTAGCCGCTGGCGGTGCCGATGACGAGGCCGAGCGGGGCGACCAGCACGGTCACCAGCGCGACGATCTGCACGGTGGTCCGCGCGCCGTACACGACGCGCGCGAACACGTCGCGGCCGAGATGGTCGGTGCCGAACCAGTGCAGGGCCGAGGGCGGCAACAGCCTCTGCCGCAGATCCTGCGCGTTAGGGTCGACATGGGCGATCAGCGGGGCCAGCAGCGCCGTCGCCAGCAGGGCGGCGATCAGCGCCAGCCCGACCATGCCCAGTGGGTGGCGGCGATAGGAGGCCCAGCCTGCCGCGACCTGCTTCAGCGCGGCGTCCAACGCGCTGCGCGCCGGGCCGCGTGTGGGGCCGTCGTCGATGGCGGGGGAGGATGCCGACATGCTCAGTGGGTCCGGGCGTCGAGGATCCGGTAGAGCCGGTCCGATATCAGGTTGATGGCCATGAACATCGCGCCGGTGAGCAGCACCGCTCCCATCACCACGTTCATGTCGTTCATCGTCAGGCCGCGCGTGAGGTATTGGCCGAGGCCCGGCCAGCCGAACACGGTTTCCACCAGCACCGCGCCATCGAGGAGGCCGCCGAGCGTCAGCGCCACGATGGTGAGCAGCTGCACGCGGATGTTCTTGAAAGCGTGTCGCCAGACGACCTGCGCCGTCGAGAGGCCCTTGGCGCGGGCGGCGATCACGTATTCCTGGTTCAACTGCTCGAGCATGAAGCTGCGCGTCATGCGGCTGATATAGGCCACGGAGTAGTACCCCAGCAGCAGGCCGGGCAGGACGATGTGGGACACCGCGTCGCGGAACATGTCCCAGTCCCGCGCCATCGCGGTGTCGAGCAGCAGCAGGCCGGTCACCGGTTCGAGCATGCCCTCGTAGAACACCGACAGGCGGCCCGACGCGTCGACCCAGTGCAGTTTCGCGTAGAACACGAAGAGCGCCATCAGGCCGAGCCAGAAGATCGGCACGGAATGGCCGGCGAGCCCGATGATGCGCGCCACGTGGTCGATCAGCCGCCCGCGATTGACCGCCGCGACGATGCCGAGCGGCAGCCCGATGGCGACGCCGGTGATCACCGCGAAGACGGCGAGTTCGAACGTCGCCGGGAAGACGTGGCCGAGGTCGGACAGCACGCTGTGGCCGGTGGTGGCGGAGACGCCGAGGTCGCCGCGCAGCACGTTGCCGACATAGGAGGCGAACTGCTCCCACAGCGGCCGGTCGAGGCCGAGCTCCGCGTAGACGCGGTCGTAGGTCGCCTTGTTCACCTCCGCGCCGGTCACCGCCAGCACCGGGTCGGCCGGAAGCAGGCGTCCCATGGTGAAGGTGAGCAGCAGCAGGCCGAGCAGCGTCAGCGCGATCGACAGCAGGCGGCCGGCGACGCGCCCGAGCCCCGCCAGAAAGCGGCGGACGCGGTCGTCTTCGGGGTCGTCGGCCGGGGACGCCGTATGGAGGGTCGGCCCGTGCGCCGCGCTCACTCCTTGGTCACCCCGGACCACCGCGTCGACCACGTCTGGTGCCCGAAATAGCCCTTCACGTTGGTGCGCAGCACGTAGGGATCGGTGCGCTGGAACAGCACGATCAGCGACGGGTCCATCTCGCGATAGATCTTGTCCATCTGCTCGAACAGCGCCTTGCGCTTGGCGGGGTCCGTCTCGGACTTCGACTGGTCGACGAGCTTGGTCAGCTCCGGCGCGTCGAGCGCGGTGCGCCACAGGTAATAGCCGCCGAGCTTGGCCGAATCCCGGTTGTCGGGATTGTAGGCGTATTGCACGGCGGTGCCGAACGGATCGGGCAGGCGCGCGCCCGAATTGCCCATCAGCACCTCGAAATTGCGGGCGCGGAAATCGGGCGTGTGCTCGCCCGGCACGAGTTCGAGCTCGATGCCGGCGAGCTTGGCGCTGGCCTGCAGCGCCTCGGTGTTCTGGAGGTGGACAGGGCCGGCGGGGAAGAGTTTCTTCTTCAGCCCGTTCGGGTAGCCGGCCTCGGCCAGCAGCTTCTTGGCGAGAGCGGGATCGAACTCGTAGCCGGGCAGCGGATTGGCGGGCGCGCCGGCCATGCCCTTGGGGATGATCGACTGCCAGGGGAAGCCGGCGAAGCGCATGTTGGTCTGCGCCAGCGCCTTCCAGTCGAGCACGTGCTGGAAGGCGCGGCGGACCAGCGGCTTGGCGAGGTCCGGGTCCTTCATGTTGAGCGCGATGTAGTAGAAGCCGAAGCCCGGCACCTGGTCGATGACGACCTTCTCCTTGGCGAGCGCCTCGAGGTCGCCGGAGCCGACATACTGGGCGACGTCGATGTCGCCGGCCATGAGTTGCAGGCGCTGGTTCCCGGACTCCGGCACGTGCCGCATGATGACGCGCTTCATCGCCGGCGCGCCGCCCCAGTAGTTGGCCCGCGCCTCGCAGATGAGGATGTCGTTCGGCCGCCACTGGGTGAGCGAGTACGCCCCGCTCGGCGCGGCGTTCGCCTTCAGCCAGTCGCGCGCGAGGTCGCCGTTCTTCTCGTGCTGCATCGCGACCTTGCTGTCGATGATGCCGAGCGACGAGCCCGCTAGCGAATAGATGACGAGGTCGGTCGTGACGGGCTCCGGCAGCTCGACGACGAGCGTGCGGTCGTCGCTGGCGCGAATGAATTTGTCCACGTTCTCAGGGGTATAGCCCCACAGCGCGATGTCGGTGGCGCCGACCTGCCCCATCTTGATGACGCGGCGGATCGACCACGCGGCGTCCTCCGCGGTGATCGGGTTGCCGCTGGCGAAGGTCGCGCCGGCGCGCAGCTTGAAGGTGATGGAGCGCTTGTCGGGCGCGACCGTCCAGCTCTCCGCCAGCATCGGGCGGATCGTCTGCATGTCGTCGGGAGCGAGCTGGACGAGGTTGTCGTAGAGGTTCGAGACCACTTCCGACACGGTCCGCGCGTTGATCGCGGCGGGGTCGAGCGAGGGGATCGCAGCGAGATCGGTGCCGATCACCAGCATGTTGGGCGGCGACGCCGCCTGGAGCGTCGAAGCGGCCGCGGTCACGATGCCAAAGACCAGCCCGGCGGCCAGCGTGCGCCTCACCATGATGTTCCTCCATGCTCCATCGCTTCCGGATGGTCTGGACGACAATGCGTTTCGCCGCCTGTCGAGGCAAGTGCGATTAATGTGATTGTACGATGATCCGACGCATCGCACGCAACGCCGGTCTTTGCCGCGCCCTCTCTGCGAACACTTTGGAACAGTCGATTCCCACGGCTGTTCCGGGCGACTTCGCCGCGATGATCGCGCCGAGAAGACCGCCTGTTCCGCAGCCGAACTCCGGAATCTCCTGTTCCGCCGGTGTTCCGGCGAATTCCAGGAACGGCGCGGCCCGGGCAGGGCATCGACGTCTCCCGACTGCGCGCGACCGTCCGGCGCGCCCGAATGCTCTGCCCGTTTCAACCTAAAATCAACGGTCGGCGATCACTCACTATTCAACCGGTGCGTGTATCGCGACAATCAGCTTGGGCTGGGCGGCGCGCGCGGGATCGGGTTCAATAGGAGCGCGCGCGGCCCCGGGTCGGGTAGCGGCGGCGCTGCGTGATGAATGCGGAGGATGGGATGAGGCGGGCCTTCCACCTGATCGGCGCGGTCGTGCTGGGGCTGTTGAGCGCGGCGTGCGCCGGGGGCCCGCGCGGCGGGTTCGACATGGGCTTCGGGTCCGGCGACCTGGCCCGTCGGGAGGTCGCCTATTCCGGCCCCTACAAGCCGGGCACGGTCATCGTGCGGACGGACGCGCGTCGGCTCTACCTCGTGCAGCCCGGCGGGCGGGCGATCCGCTACGCGGTCGGCGTGGGGCGCGAGGAGGCGCTGAACTTCCGCGGCTCCGCCGTCATCGGCCGCAAGGCCGAATGGCCGTCCTGGACGCCCACCGAGAACATGATGCGCCGCATCCCCGAGTACCGCGCCTACGCGGGCGGCATGCCGGGCGGCATCGACAACCCGCTCGGCGCGCGCGCCCTGTATCTCTACCGGGACGGAAGCGACACGCATTTCCGCCTGCATGGCACCAACGATCCGTCGAGCATCGGCCAGGCGGTGTCGAGCGGCTGCATCAGGCTCACCAACGACGACATCGTCGACCTCTACTCCCGCGTCCCGCTCGGCGCGCCGGTGGTCGTGAAGCCCTGACGGGGCCGCTCCCCATTGACGCCGGCCGCGTTCGAGGTGAAACCGTCACCGCACGCGCCGGGACGGGGATCGCCTCGCCCGGACGCGACACGCGAAAGGGAAACGACAATGTCCAAGTTGGTGGTCACCGCCGGTCCGTACACGTTCGAGGCCAGGCTGGAGGAAGAGCTGGCGCCCAAGACGTGCGCCGCGTTCCGCCAGCGCCTGCCCTTCATCAGCAAGATCATCCACGTCCGCTGGAGCGGCGAGGGCGTGTGGATGCCGCTCGGCGATCTCGACTTCGGCGTCGGCTACGAGAACAACACCTGCTATCCGTCGCCCGGGCAGATCATCCTCTATCCCGGCGGCGTCAGCGAGACCGAGATCCTGCTGGCCTACGGCTACGTCAATTTCGCCTCCAAGGCCGGCCAGCTCTCGGGCAACCACTTCATCACGCTGACTTCGGGGCTCGAGAACCTCTACACGCTCGGCCGCAAGGTTCTGCTGGAAGGCCAGCAGGACATCCGCTTCGACCTCGCCTGAGGGCGGGCGGAGCCTGAGCGCAAAGGGCGGACGCCGGTCCGCCCCTTCCCTCCCGGAACCCAAAGGGCGGACCTCGTCCGCCCGTCCCCGGAATGCCGGAGCCTTGGCGGAGGCAGGTCCGGGGTCCAGCGCATGGATGCTGCCGCGAAGCGGCGCTTCATCAGCTTTTTCAGGTCGACGCGCTGACGCGCGAACATAGTGCGCTGGACCCCGGATGCGGTTCCGCTGGCGCTGCACCGCTCCGGGGACGGGCGGGCCGGAGGCCCGCAACCCCCACGGGCGCAACGCCAGTCCGCCCGCAGCCAAAAAGGGCGGACCTCGTCCGCCCGTCCCGTTCCCGGAACCCCGGAGCGTCAGCGGAGGGGTGTCCGGGACCCAGCGCAGGGATGCTGCCGCGAAGCGGCGCTTCAAAAGCCTTTTCAACCGGACGCGCTGAAGCGCGAACATCGTGCGCTGGGTCCCGGATCCGGTTCCGCTTCGCTGCACCGGTCCGGGAACGGGCGGGCCGGGGGCCCGCAACACCCAAGGGCGGCCGGAGGGGCCCCGCCGTCGCTACGAGCAGCTCGGCGTGGCGCAGATGCCGCGCATCGCTGAAGCCGGGTTCGTCCGCCGCGCGGGCGGACGCTCGACGGCGGGCTCGGGCGCGGGTTTCGCGGCGATTTCGGTCGACGTCTGAATCGGAGCGGGCTTCGGGGCCGCTACCGGCGCGGGCTTCACGGCGACGGCCGGAGCCGGAGCGACCGCCACGGCGGGAGCCGGGGGAGTTGTGACGGGCGCGGGCTTTGCAGCGACCGCAGGCGGCGGAGCCGCTGCCGGCGCGGGCTTTGTTGCAACGGCAGGCGGCGTAGCAACGGCAGGCGTCGCCGCCACGGCGGGAGCCGCCGGAGTTGCTGCCGGCGCGGGCTTCGCGACGACTGCCGGGGGCGGCACGACGGCAGGCGTCGCCGCCACGGTGGGAGCCGCCGGCGGTGCTGCCGGCGCGGGCTTTGCAACGACGGCGGGAGCCGGAGCGACGGCAGGAGTGGCCGCCACGGCAGGAGCCGGGGGAGTTGTGACGGGCGCGGGCTTTGCTGCGACGGCCGGTGGCGGAGCGACGGCAGGCGTCGCGGCCACGGCCGGACTCGCCGGAGTTGCCGGCGGAGCCACGACCGGGGCCTGCTTCGCCGCGACCGCCGGCGGCGGTGCGACGGTCACGGCGGGAGGCAATGCAGGCAGGGCCGGCGCAATCGGCTCGGGCTTCGCCGCGACGGCGGGCGGCGGGGCGGGCGGGGCCACCGGCGGGGCGGCCCTGGCGGGGGCCGGCGTTTCGATCCGGGTCGGAGCCGGCGTCGCCACCTGGGAGGGCGCGGGCGCGCCCGCCGGGCCGGGCAGGATGACGCGCACCGGGCCGCGCGGTGGGGCGACGGTGGGGGCGGAAGAGGCGGCGGGCGCGGGCGGCGGCGCGGCCGGCGCGGCGACCTCGACAGGGGTGGGGGCGCGCGCCGGCTGCGCGGGGGCGGCGGCCGGGTGCGCGGGCTCCGGGGCCGGTGCGACGGCGACCGGATGCGTCGGCTGCGCCGGGCGCGGCGTCGCCGCCGGCGCGGCGGCGCGGGGCGGTTCGGGAGCGTTCAGGGTCGGAATCGTCCAGGCGGGCTCGGCGGGACGCCTCGGCGCGCCGGCCGGCTCCAGCGCGCCGCGCGGCATCGGCATCACCTGGTTGCGCGGGTCCGGCTGCGGCTGCGGCCCGCCGGGGATCGGCAGCACCATGGGCCCTGTCTGCGCCGTGGCGGAGGACGCGGCGAACAGGGTCGCCAGCATGATGAGACGGCGCAGCGCGCGCATCGGCACCTCGTGGACAGGGCGTCGGGTCGCGGCGCGCGAGGGCGTCGCGGCGAACGCGCACCCTAATCCCAAGCCGCGCCGGGCGGCAAACGCGGACGGCGGAGCCAATTGTCGCGGGCGGGCCGGAACAAGCGCGCGAAGCGCAGGGCCGGGCCGACCGGCGCGATGCCGAACGAAATGAGCGCGCGCGCCGGGTCGAAGCCGCGCCGGCCGGCAAACCCGGGCGGCGGAGCCGATTGTCGCGGGCTTGTCAGAGCAGGTGGGCGAAGGGCAGGGCCGGGCCGAGGGGCACGATGCCGAGCGGGTTGAGCGCGCGCACCGAGTAGTAGCCGCGCTTGATGTGGTCGATGCTCACCGTCTCGCGCACGCCCGGCACGGCCAGCACGCGCTCGAGGAAGCGGCTCAGCGCGGGGTAGTCGGCGAGGCGGCGCAGATTGCACTTGAAGAGGCCGTGATAGGCGGCGTCGAAGCGCACCAATGTCACGAACAGCCGGATGTCGGTCTCGGTCAGGCGATCGCCGAACAGGTAGTCGCGGCCGGACAGCCGGGCTTCGAGTTCGTCCAGCATCGCGAACACCTGCGCGAACGCCTCCTCGTAGGCGACCTGCGTTGTGGCGAAGCCGGCGCGGTAGACGCCGTTGTTCAGGGCCGGGTAGATGCGGTCGTTGAGGGCGTCGATCTCCGCGCGCAGCGCCTCCGGGCGGAGCTGGAAGGCGTCGTCGGCCAGCGCGCCGAAGCCGGCATCGAACATCCGCACGATGTCGGCCGACTCGTTGTTGACGACGAGGTCGCGGGCGCGGTCCCACAGCACCGGCACGGTGGCGCGGCCGGTGACGTGCGGATCGGCCCGGCTGTAGACCTCGTGCAGCCATGTCGCGCCGTGCAGCGGGTCGGGGTCGGCGTCGGAGCCGTCGCCGAAGCGCCAGCCCTGGTCGGTCAGCTCCGGCTCGAGCACCGAGACGGTCACGACCTCGCGCAGGCCCTTCAGCGCGCGGGCGATCAGCGTGCGCGAGGCCCACGGGCAGATCAGCGCGACATAGAGGTGGTAGCGGCCGGCCTCGGCCTTGAAGCCGCCCTCGCCGGTCGGGCCGGGGCTCCCGTTCGGCGTCACCCAGTTGCGGAACTGCGACGCCTGGCGGACGAAGCCGCCCTTGGCGTCCTTGGCCTGCACCGGCTGCCAGTCGGCCGACCACTTGCCGTCGACGAGCATCAGCCGGCGTCCCGCTCGGGGCGGACCGTGACGCGCGCGCCCCAGGGCTCGGTAACGGAGAAGCCGCCGCCGTCCGCGTCGGCCGTCGCTACGCCCGCTTCGTCCAGCCGGCGGCGGGCCGCCGCCACGGTGGCGTCGTCCTTGGCCAGGATCTCGAACCCGGCGAGGCCGGTGGCGAGGTCCGCGCGCGGCTCGGCGCCGCGGCTGTTCCAGATATTGGCGGCGAGCTGGTGGTGGTAGCCGCCCGAGCCGAAGAACGTCGCGCCGGGGTAGCGGCACGACACGTCGAAGCCCAGGAGCTCGCCGTAGAAGCGCTCGGCCGGCGCGAGCGCGCCGACCTGCAAGTGCAGGTGGCCGACCGTGCCGCCGGCCGGAAAGCCGCTCCAGCGACGGCCGCGTCCGGCCTCGACGAGCGAGTCGAGGTCCAGCGCCTCGGTGCCCATGCGCACCGTCGGGCCGTCGCCCCGCCAGGCGGCGGCCGGGCGGTCGACATAGAGCTCGATGCCGTTGCCCTCCGGGTCGGCGAAGTACAGCGCCTCGCTGACCCCGTGGTCCGACGCGCCGTGGATGCGCCAGCCGCGCGCGGCGGCGTGGGCGATCCACGCGCCGAGGTCGGCGCGCTCGGGCATCAGGAAGGCGGTGTGGAACAGCCCCGCCTCGCGCGGCGAACGCCGCCGCGCGCCGGGCTCGTGGCGCAGCGCCAGCAGCGGCCCGGCGTCGACGCCGAGCAGCACCCCGCCCGCCGGGCCGGCGAGCGGCTTGAGGCCGATCGTCTCCTCGTAGAACCGGCGAACCTTGTCGAGGTCGTTCACGACGAGCGTGACGACGCCGACTCGGTGCGGGGCGGCGGCGAGAACGGGCGAGCCGAAATCGCGCGGGGAGTGGACGGGGGCGGTGGAGGACTGCGCCGACATGTGGGTCGCCTTTCTGCTCGCCTCGTTCAGGCGGTGGCGGAACGCAGGGCCGTCGGGCCGGGGCGCAGAGCATAGGCCCCGTCGCCGAGCAAGGCCACCGCGAGCAGCCCGATGGCCCAGAACGCCGGGAATTCCCAGCCGCCGTTGGGGTTGGTGAAGAAGAAGCCCGCCGAGCCGTGGACGGTGAAGATGGTGCCGAGGATCACCGGGATCAGCACGAGCGCGGCGACGCGGGCGTAGACGCCGAGGATCAGCGCCAGCGCGCCGATCAGCTCGACGGCAATGACGACATAGGCGAGCGCGGGCGGAAGTCCCAGCGAGCCGAAGAACTTCGCCGTGCCGGCGGGCGTGAACACGAACAGCTTGAGGCCGGCATGGGCCAGGAAGAGCACGCCGAGCGACAGGCGAAGAGCCAGCGCGGCGAAGGGAGCGGTGCGGTTGTCGATCATGGAAGCCTCCGGGGGTGAATGAGCGTGCCTTGATATAACCTGCGCTTCAGGGTGTGATAATCTGCTGTATCGGGATAACAGTTCACACCAGGAGAACGAGGCGATGCTGGACCGGCTGACCGGGATGCAGGTCTTCGTGAAGGTGGCGGCGCTCGGCAGCCTGTCGGCCGCCGCCCGCGCGCTCGGCATGTCGCAGACCATGGCGACCAAGCACATCGCGGCGCTGGAGGACCGGCTGGGCGTCAAGCTGCTGCACCGCACGACGCGCCGGCTGACGCTGACCGAGGCCGGCCGCCGCTACCTCGAACGCGCCGAGCGCATCCTCGGCGAGGTGGCGGAGGCGGACGAGGCGGCGGCGGCCGACCGCGTCGAGGTGCGCGGCGTGCTGCGCGTCGCCGCGCCGCTGTCGTTCGGGGTGCGCGAGATCGCCCCGCGCATGGCCGCCTTCGCGCTCCGCCATCCGGGCGTCGTCGTCGATCTCGGCCTGTCCGACCGCTTCGTCGACCTGCTGGAGGAGGGATGGGACCTCGCCATCCGCATCGGGCGGATGCAGGATTCGAGCATGACGGCGCGCCGCATCGCGCCCTGCCGGCTGCTGCTGGCGGCCTCCGACGCCTATCTCGCCGCGCATGGCGCGCCGCGCCGCGTCGCCGACCTCGCCGCGCACAACTGCCTCAGCTACACGCTGTCGCGGATGCTGTCGCCGAACCGCTGGCTGTTCGGCCGCGACGGCCATGCCAGCGTCGCGGTGACCGGCAACCTCAAGGCCAATAACGGCGACGCGCTGCTCGCCGCCGCGCTCGCCGGGCAGGGCGTCATCTACGAGCCGACCTTCCTCGTCGGCGACGCGGTGCGCGCCGGCCTGCTGCGGCCCATCGCGCTCGACGAGCCGCCGGTGGAGCTGCCCGGCATCTACGCCGTCCACCCCGCCAGCCGCCTCGCCCCGGCCAGGGTGCGCGCCTTCATTGATTTCCTCGCCGAGGCCTACCGGCCGCTTCCGCCGTGGGATCGGGGCCTCGGCCTCGATCCCGAGTAGCGCGCGTGGACCCGAAGGGCGTCCCCGGCTAGCGTGGGCGGCATGAGCCTCGCCATCGCCTGCGCCGGGCAGCTGCTGGTCCACGGACCGGTCGCCACGGACACCGACGACGCAAGCGCCCTGCGCGAGTTCCTGCGCGGGGCCGCTTCGTTCTCCAACCTCGAAGCCTGCGTCGAGACGCCGGGGGCGTGGCCGACCAAGACGAAGACGCTCCACCTCGCGACGCCGGAGGCGGTGGCTAGCCTGCGCGGCCTCGGCTTCGGCGCGCTCGGACACGCCAATAACCACGCCTTCGACCTCGGCCCGCCGGGGCTGGCGCGCACCCGCGCGGTGGTCGAGGCGCTCGGCCTGGGTTTCGCCGGCAGCGGGGCGGACGCGCAGGCCGCCGGCGCGCCGGCCTGGCTCGACGCCGAGGGCGTCCGCGTCGCGCTCGTCGCCGCCGATCTCGGGCCGCAGCCGGACATCGTCTATGCCGGGCCGGGGCGCGCCGGAATCGCCCGGCTCGGCGTGCGCCGCGAGGTGGAGGTCGCGGGGCCGCTGTTCGACGCATTGCGCGCCCTCGACCGCGAGCTGGGCGACGCCGCGCGCGCCGCGGCGCGGGCGGCGGTCGGCTACCAAGCGGCGGGGCTGGGCGACGCGCTCGACCTGTTCGGCACGCCGGTGCTGCGCGGCGCGCGCGTCGCCGCCCACATGCGCGTCGACGCGGGCGACCTCGACCGGCTCGCCGCGACGATGGCGGCGGCGCGGCGCGCCGGGGCGGCGCTGGTCGCCGTCTGCCTGCACTCCCACCGCTGGGACGCCGACTGGACCCGCGCGCCGGACTGGCTCGTCGGGCTGGGCCGGGACCTCGTCGAGCGCGGCGCGGACATGGTGGTCGGCCACGGCGCGCCGGTGCTGCAGAACCTGGCGTTCCACAGGGGCCGGCCGATCCTGATGGGGCTCGGCAACTGCGTCTTCCACACGCGCCGGGGCGACACCTACCGGGCGCGCGGCGTCGACGTGTTCCGCGGCGCGGCGGTGCGGGCGCGCTTTTCCGGCGGCGGCGCGTGCGAGCGCCTGGAGGTGCTGCCGCTTGCGGTCGGCGAGGAAGCAGCGGGCGGCCTCAGCCCCGCCCCCGCGAGGCTGCGGGGCGCGGACGCCGGCGACATGCTGGCGCGGCTGACGGCGGGGCTCCCCGACGCCGACCGCGCCCGCGTGTCGCTCGCCGCCTGATCAGTCCGTCGCCACCGCGCGCAGCGGCGTCAGCGTGTCGAGGGGAACGAAGGGCAGCAGGATGCGCGAGGGCCGCGCCGCGTCGCAGAACACGGTGTTGCGCGCCACGCGCCGCGTCCGCCCGCGCCCCTCCGGCGCGTAGCTGTTGGGGTTGACGTCGAACTTCGGGAAGTTCGACGACGAGATGTCGAGCCGCAGTCGGTGGCCGGCCTTGACCAAAGCGGCGGTGGCGAAGGGCTCGATGACGATGCGGAACGGCCGCCCCGCCTCGATGGGTTTCGGCGTCCGCCACGATTCGCGGTAGCGGCAGCGGAAGATGCCGTCGGTCAGGTTCACCGCGAAGCCGGTGGGATAGTCGGCCGACGGCGGGTGGACGTCGATGAGCTTGGCCGTGAAGTCGGTGTCCGGCGCGTCGGAGGCGACCCACAGCTCCACCGAGATGGGCCCGACGATGGCCACGTCCTCCCCGAACGGCGCGGTCTCGAAGGCGAGCACGTCGCGGCGCGCGCTGAGCGGCAGGCCGTGCCGCGTGCAGCCGAAGAAGCGCGGGCTCTCGCGCTGGTCGAACACGCCGCCCTCGAAGATCGGCTGGCCGCTGGTCAGCGCGCCGCCGATGGTGGGCACGGGGTCGTCGGGGTCGAAGTCGTAGACGAACGGCTCGGCGTCGGCGGCGGGTTCCGCCGGGGCGAGCGAGCCGTCGGCGTGGATGTGCCACGGCTCGACGCGCGCGCCCGGCAGCGGCCAGGACGCCGCCTCGATCCAGCGCCCGCCGAGCCGGATGCGGCCGTCGCCGCCGCGGTCGCCGGGGCCGCCGCCCATCAGGAACAGCCGCGCCGGCGGGTCGTTCTCGACGCCGTTCTCGACGCCGCGCAGCCAGCGGTCGAACCAGCGCCGGCGGAATCCCAGCCAGCTTTCCGCGACATTGCCGTCGAAGGGCGCGGCGGGGCCGAAGCTGGCGTCGCCCGCGTGGTCCTTCTGGCGGTCGCCGTGCAGCCCCGCGCCCATGATGACCTGCACCGGACGCCGCCCGTTGCGCGACAGGCCGGCGAAGTTGTCGAACGTGGTCTTCACGTAGACGTCGTACCAGCTCGACATCAGCAGCACCGGGATGTCGGGCACGGCGTCGTAATGGCCCTCGAGCCACAGGCCCGGCTTCTCCCACTCCTCGCCGAACGTGCCGGCGCGCCATTGCTCCAGCAGATAGGCCTCGTAGTCCGGCGCCCAGCGCACCGGCGAGCGCCCCTCGCTCCACGGCATGG
Organism: Alsobacter ponti; assembly: GCF_024294805.1. Lineage (GTDB taxonomy): Bacteria > Pseudomonadota > Alphaproteobacteria > Rhizobiales > Beijerinckiaceae > Alsobacter > Alsobacter ponti. The sequence goes on along the minus strand of NZ_JANCLU010000013.1, from coordinate 69,749 downwards.
CGCGGAACCAGGCGTGCAGGTCCTCGGCGGCGAGCGCGCCCGCGACCAGCGGGTCGGCGACCGCCAGCGGGCTCTCGTGGGCGCGGTTGTAGGCCCATGTCGCCTGCTTCAGCTCGAACGCGCCGCCCTGGCGGATGCCGCACAGGTAGGCGTTCGAGAAGCCGCCCGAGTCGAGCACCATGCAGGCGAGGCCGGGCGGGGAGACGGAGGCCAGCGCCGCCTGCGTGTGCGCGGCGTAGGAGAGGCCCATCGTGCCGATGCGCCCGGCGCACCAGGGCTGCGCGACGATCCAGGCGCAGGTGTCGGAACCGTCGGCGGCGTCGGAGAGATACTTGACGAACTCGCCCTGCGAGCCGTAGCGGCCGCGGCAGTCCTGGTAGACCACCGCGTAGCCTGCGCGGACGAAATAGCTCGCCACCTTCTCGCGCGTCATCGGCTCGGCCATGCCGAGCTCGATCTCGGCGCGCGAGCGCGCCGTCTTGCCGTAGGGCGTGCGCTCCATCACGGTGGGAAACGGCCCCGCCAGCGCCACGCCGTCGCGCGCCGGCAGGTAGACGTCGGTGGCCAGCCGCACGCCGTCGCGCATCGTCACCATGACGTCGCGCAGCACGACGACGTCGTCGGCCACCGGGCGCGCGGCCACCGAGGTCGCGCCCGGCGCGTCCGCGCCTATCGTTTCGACGCTCACTTGGCGACGCTCGCCAGCGCGGCCGAGGTGTCCTCGGACATGTTGGCCTCATAGGCGATGTTGGCCTTGGACGCCCACGACACGGTCTGCCAGTAGAGCGGCACGATCGGCATGTCGGCGAACACCAGCTTCGTCGCGGCCTGGATGCCGGCCAGCCGCTGCTTCTCGTCGAAGGTCGACAGCGCCTCGGTCAGCGCCTTGTCGAAGGCGGGGTTGGAGTAGCGGGTGCGGTTGAAGCCGCCGGTCCCGGCCTTCGGGTCGTTGGTCATGAACAGGTTGCGCAGGCCCGGGCCGGAGGTCGGCGTGGTGTTGCCGAGCGAGAAGATGAAGGCGGAGAAGGTCTGCTTCGTCGCCGCGCCGGCATAGACGTTGTAGGGCTGGGTGACGACGCCGTTCACCTTGATGCCGCCGCGCGAGAGCATCTGTCCGAGCGCCTGGGCGATGTCCTTGTCGCCGGCGAAGCGGTCGTTGGAGGAGTGGATCGTCAGGCCGAAGCCGTCCTTGTAGCCCGCCTCGGCGAGCAGCTTCTTGGCGCCCTCCAGGTCGAAGGCGATGGGCTTCAGCGCGGGGTCGTGGCCCTGCACGCCTTCCGGCACGAGCTGGCCGGCCGGCACGCCCGCCTTGTTGAGCACGCGGTCGACGATGGCCGGCGTGTTGATCATCCTGGCGATGGCGGTGCGCACCCGCACGTCCTTGAGCGGGTTCGGCGTCAGCGGCTTGCCGGCGAGGTCGGTGACGAACGGCGATTCGTCGCGCGTGCCGTCGAGCGCGAGGTAGATCAGGCGCGCCGAGGCGGTGGTGTGGACCTTGAGGCCCTGCGTCTTTTCCAGCGTCGGCAGGTCGGCCGGCGGCACGCCGTCGATCAGGTCGACGGCCCCCGAGCGCAGCGCCGCCACGCGCGCGGCGTCGTTGGAGATGAACTTGATGGTGACGGTGTCGAACTCGGGCTTCTTGCCCCAGTAGGCGTCGTTGCGGGTCAGCACCACGCGGTCGCCCGGAACCCATTCCTTGAAGCGGTAGGGGCCTGAGCCGATCGTGCCGTCGCCCTTGTTGTAGTCCTGCAGGCTTTTGCCCTCGGCGGCGGCGCGCTCCAGGATGTAGACGAAGCCGATGCGCTCCATCAGGTCGGGCGTCGGCTCGGCCGTCTTCACCTCCAGCGTCGTGGCGTCGAGCGCCTTCAGCCCGGTCACGCCGGAGACGTTGTTGGAGAACGGCGCGGGGCTGTTCGGCACGTTGCGGGCGCGCTCCAGCGAGAACACCACGTCGTCGGCGGTCACCGGCTTGCCGTCGTGGAAGCGCGCGTCGGCGCGCAGCTTCACGCGCCACGTGGTCGGGTCGAGGTTCGTCCAGCTTTCGGCGAGGCCGGGATGCATGCCGAGATTGACGTCCGGCTGCACCAGCCGGTCGAAGATCTGCATGGCGATGTTCTGGTTCGGGCCGGTGCGCGAGAACAGCGGGTCCATCGCGGAGGGCTCGGTCGCGGTGCCGATCACCAGGTCGGCGGCGAGCGCCGGCCCGCCGAGCGTGACGAGGGCGATGGCGGCGACGGCGAGGCGTTGGGTGGGTGTGCTCATGCGGTGGTCTCCCTCAGGCGGCTGTTTCCGAGGCCGGCCGCAGGGCCGGCATGTCGTTGAGATGGCAGGCGCTCCAGTGCGCGGCGGCGACCGGCTTCAGCGCCGGCAGGTCGGCGGAGCAGACCGGCATGGCCCGCGGGCAGCGCGGGTGGAAGGCGCAGCCGGGCGGCGGGTCGAGGGGCGAGGGGATCTCGCCGCGAATCGGCGTGAAGTCGCGCCGACGGTCCTTCACCGAGGGCAGCTCCTTGAGCAGCGCCACGGTGTAGGGATGGTTGGGCGCCGCGAAGAAATCGTCCGCGCCGGCGGTCTCGACGACGCGGCCGAGATACATGATCCCCACCCGGTCGGAGATGTGCTTCACCACGCCGAGGTCGTGGCTGATGAACAGGTAGGTGAGGTCAAGTTCCTCGCGCAGGTCCATGAACAGGTTGATGACCTGCGCCTGGATCGAGACGTCGAGCGCCGACACGGATTCGTCGCAGACGATCAGCTTCGGCCGCACGGCGAGCGCGCGGGCGATGCCGATGCGCTGGCGCTGGCCGCCGGAGAACTGGTGCGGGTAGCGCCGCCGGTAGGCGGGGTCGAGCCCGACGCGCTGCATCAGCGAGGCGACGTAGTCGTCGACCTCGCCGGCGCGCACCAGCCCGTGGACGCGCGGCGCTTCGCCGATGAGGTCGATGACGCGCTTGCGCGGGTTCAGCGACGACATCGGGTCCTGGAAGATCATCTGCACGGCAAGCCGCATCTCCAGCCGGTCGGCGCGCGACAGGCCGGCCACGTCGCGGCCGCGCCACAGCAATTCGCCGTCGGTCGGCGGCAGGATGCCGGCGAGCACGCGGCCGAGCGTCGACTTGCCGCAGCCGGACTCGCCGACGAGGCCGAACACCTCGCCCTGGCGGATGGCGATGTCGACGCCCTCCACCGCGTGGACCACCTCTTCGCGAATGTTGGCACCGAGCGCGCGGGCCAGCTTCTCGGCCACGTCGAGGCCGCGCGTGAAGCGCCGCGTGAGGCCGCGCCCTTCGATCAGCGGCGTCATGCGGCGGCCTCCGCCAGCGGGTGGAAGCAGCGCCATTGCCGCTCGCCGGCGCGGGTCGGCTCCGGCTCGGCGGCGGCGCAGTCCGGGCCGGCGGCGAAGCAGCGCGTGCGGAAGGCGCAGCCGCTCGGCCGCGCCGTCGGGGCGGGGGCCATGCCGGGGATCGGCCGCAGCCGCTCGCCGCGCCGCGCCGTGGCCGGCAGGGCGTCGAGCAGGCCGCGCGTATAGGGGTGGGCGGGGCGGTCGAGGATGTCGTCGACGCCGCCGCTCTCGACGATGCGGCCGGCATACATGACGGCGACGCGGTCGGCGAGGCTGGCGACCACGCCGAGATCGTGGCTGATCCATACCAGCGCCATGCCGAAGGCGTCGGCGAGGCGGCGCACCTCGAACAGGATCTGCGACTGGATGGTCACGTCGAGCGCCGTGGTGGGCTCGTCGGCGATGATCAGGTCCGGCTTGTGCAGCAGCGCGATGGCGATGGCGACGCGCTGTCTCATGCCGCCGGAGAACTGGTGCGGATACGCGCCCAGGCGCTCCTCGGGCGAGGGAATGCCGACCAGACCCAGCGCGTCGCGGGCGCGGGCGCGGGCCTCGGCGCGCGGCGTGTCGTCGTGCGCCAGCACCGCCTCGACCATCTGCGTCTCGATGGAGAGCACGGGGTTCAGCGTCATCATCGGGTCCTGGAAGATCATCGCGATCTTCTTGCCGCGAATGCGCCGCAGCGTCTCGGGCGGCGCGCCGACCAGTTCCTGGCCCTGGAACAGCACGCGCCCGCCGACGACGCGGCCGGGCGGATCGACCAGTCCCAGGATCGAAAACCCGGTGATCGACTTGCCGGAGCCGGACTCGCCGACGAGGCCCAGGATCTCGCCGCGCGCCACGCTGAAGGAGACGCCGTCGACCGCGCGCACCGGCGCGTCCTTCGTGCCGAACCACGTCTGGAGTCCCTCGACCTGCAGCACCGCGACCATGCTCAGCGCTCCGCCAGCCGGGGGTTGAGCACTTCGCGCAGGCGGTCGCCCACGATGTTGATGCTGAACACCAGCGTGAGCAGCAGCAGGCCGGGATAGACGCTGATCCAGTATTGGCCCGACAGCAGCACCTGGAAGCCGTTGGCGATGAGCAGGCCGAGCGAGGGCTGGGTGATCGGCAGGCCGATGCCGAGGAAGGAGAGGGTCGCCTCGGCGGCGATGGCGTTGGCCACCTGCAGCGTGCCGATGACGATCAGCGGCGACAGGCAGTTCGGCAGCAGGTGGCCGAACAGGATGCGCGGGCGCGACAGGCCGAGCATGGTCGCCGCCTCGATATAGTCCTTGTTTTTCTCGACCAGCGCCGCGCCCCGCACGGCGCGCGCGAACATCGCCCACTGCACCAGCACCAGCGCGAAGATGACCTTGCCGACGCCCTGCCCGAGCAGGGCGAGCAGGATGAGCGCCACCAGCAGGGTCGGGAAGCCCAGCATGAGGTCGACCAGCCGCATGACGATGGTGTCGAAGCGCCCGCCCAGGAAGGCGGCGGTCAGGCCGAGCGCCGAGCCGACCATCAGCGCCACCACGCCGGCGAAGACGCCGACGAACAGCGAGGTGCGCAGACCGTAGATCATCGCCGACAGCATGTCGCGGCCCTGCCCGTCCGTGCCGAGCCAGAAGGTCTGGCCGGCCATGCTCTCGGAGCCCGGCGGCAGCTTGGCGTCCATGATGTCGAGGACGTTGAGGTCGTAGGGGTTCTGCGGGGCCAGCGCCGGCCCGACGAGCGCGGTGAGGAGCAGCAGCGCGCAGACGATGGCGGCGACCACCGCCTTGGGGCTGCGCGCCAGCCCCGCGGCGGCGCGCGCCAGCGGGCTGTCGGACTCGGCGGGCGCGACGGCGCGCGGGGCGGCATCGAGCGTCGTCATGCGCCGCGCCCCACCCGGATGCGCGGATCGAGGATCGAGTACAGCACGTCGACGGTGAAGTTCAGCACGATGAACAGGCTGACGACCACGAGCAGGTAGGCGACGACGACCGGCCGGTCGAGCCGCATGATCGAATCGATCAGCAGCTTGCCGATGCCCGGCCACGCGAAGATCGTCTCGGTGACGACGCCGAAGGCGATCAGCGAGCCGATCTCCATGCCGATCACGGTGACGAGCGGGACCATGATCGTCTTGAGCACGTGGACGAGCACGATGCGCCGTTCGGTGAGGCCCTTGGCGCGCGCGAACTTGACGAAGTCGAGCGGCATCGTCTCGCGCACGCCGGTGCGCGTCAGGCGGATCACCAGCGCCAGCTTGAACAGCGCCAGGTTGACGGCCGGCAGGATGAGGTGGCGAAGCCCGTCCCACGTCGCCAGGCTCGTTTCGACGCCGAAAATCGTGCCCGTCGTTCCGCGCCCCGTGGAGGGCAGCCAGCCGAGCCAGACCGAGAAGATCATGATCAGCATCATGCCCTGCCAGAAGTTCGGCAGGCTGAAGCCGAGGATCGAGCCGGTCATGATCGCCTCGTCGGTCGCCGAGCGCGGCTTCAGCCCGGCCAGCAGCCCGAGCGGAATGCCGAGCGCCAGCGCGATGACGATGGCGACGAAGGCCAGCTCCAGCGTCGCGGGCAGGCGGCCGAGGATGAGCGAGATGGAGGGCTGGTTGAAGACGAAGGAGCGGCCGAGGTCGCCGTGCAGCGCGTTGACGACGAAGGTCAGGAACTGCGCCGGCAGCGGACGATCGAGCCCCAGCGACGCCTCCACCTGGGCGCGTTCGGCCGGTGTGGCGTCCGGCGCGATCAGCATCTCGGCCGGGTCGCCGATGGCGTAGACGCCGACGAAGACGATGGCCGCCGTCGCCGCCAGCACGACGAGGCTCTGCAACAGTCTCCGGATGACGAACACCGTCATGGATCGGGGGGCTCCGGCGGCGCGCCCGGGCCGGGCGCCGGAGCGAACAATGCAAGGCGTCGCGCGGGGGCGCAATCGTATGAGGAAACCGCATCGCCCTATGTGGCGGGGGGTTCCGTCAGCCTCGCCTTGAGGATCGCCGCGAACGATTCCGCCGCCCGCGACAGCGGCGCGCCCTTCAGCGTCACGATGCCGTACTCGCCGTGGACACAGGGATCGAACGGGCGCAGCGACACCGGCAGCCGGCCGAACAGCCGCGCGATGAAGGCCGGCACCACCGACACGCCGAGCCCGCGCCCGACCAGCGCGCAGGTCGCCTCGACCGAGTGGACCTCGACGCGGGCGCGCGGCTGCACGCCGGCGCGCCGCAGCAGCCGCTCGAAGGCGTGGCGCGCCGGGCGCTGGCGGCCGAGCAGGATCAGGTCCTGCCCCACGAGGTCGGCCGGGCGCACCACCTCGCGCGCCTCCAGCTTGTGCCCGGCCGGCATGATGCAGGCGGATTCGGAGCGCAGCAGGTGGCGCACCTCGAAGCCCTTGTCGCGCGGCGGCAGGCTGACGAAGCCGAGGTCGGCGACGCGCGTCATCACCATCTGCTCGATGGCGTCGTAGTGGCCGCCGAGCAGTTCCAGCGAGGCGTCGGGCCGCGTCGCCAGGTAGTCGGCGATCACCTCCGGCATCACCGAGCCGATCAGCGAGTGCGGCACCGCGACCTTGAGGAAGCGCTGGCCCACCGTGCCGGCCTTGAGGTCCTCGGTGTAGCGCTTCAGCCGGGACAGGATGGCGGCGAGGTCGCCGACCTCGTCGCGCAGCGCGAAGGCCTCGGGCCGGGGCAGCAGCCGCCCCTTGCTGCGCTCGAACAGCTCGAAGCCGAGGTCGTCCTCGAGCTGGGTGAGCTGGCGGCTCACCGCGGACTGCGACAGCCCCAGCATGCCGGCCGCCGCCGTGGTGGAGCCGCCGCTCATCACGGCGCGGAAGATTTCGATCTGACGAAGTTTCAAGGCGAGCCTGCTCCCGGCGCGGCGGCGGCCGCAACGATTCCGCGCGCCGCCGCGTCTGTCAAAGCCGAACGGCCGGAGCCCCGCGTCATGCCCGAGGCCGAGGGCGAAACGCGGCTCGGGATTTGACTTCGCTCAATGCACGAGGCCAAGCTTACGTCGTTCATTGATCGTTCCATTCATCCCCTTGCGAGGCGGAGCCCCGCGCTCCGCGGAAAGAGCCCTTTCCATGACCGAGTCCCAGGCCGGGAAATCCTCCACCGCCGCCAAGGCGAAGTCCGACAAGTCTGTCTCCACCAAGACCGTCTCCGCCAAGACCGCGCCCGGCAAGCCGCGCGTAGCCAAGCCGGCTGCCGCCAAGTCGGCGGTGGTCCAGGCCAGCGCGGCGTCCGCCGCCTCCCCGGCGAAGCCCGCCGCGGCGGAAGCGGCGGCTTCCGCGCCGCCGGCCGACGCCAACGGCGCCCACCAGATCATGGTCGCCGGGCGCGAACTCAGCGAAAAGCCCGAGCACGGCAAGCAGGGACGCGGCTCCAACGGCATGCGCCACGACGCCGACGCGATCCGCCGCGCCTTCGAGACCGGCGAGTTCCCCTACAAGACGCGCATGACCGAGAAGGCCTATGTGCGCAACGTGCTGCCGCTGCAGGTGGAGCTGCTGAAGCTGCAGAACTGGGTGAAGCAGAGCGGCGAAAAGCTCGTCATCCTGTTCGAAGGCCGCGACGCGGCCGGCAAGGGCGGCACCATCAAGCGCTTCATGGAGCACCTCAACCCGCGCGGCGCGCGGGTCGTCGCGCTGGAAAAGCCGAGCGAGCGCGAGAAGACGCAGTGGTATTTCCAGCGCTACATCGAGCAGCTTCCCGCCGCCGGCGAAATCGTCTTCTTCGACCGCTCCTGGTACAACCGCGCCGGCGTCGAGCGCGTCATGGGCTTCTGCTCGCCGCAGGAATATCTCGAGTTCATGCGCCAGACGCCGGAGCTCGAGCGCATGCTGGTGCGCTCCGGCATCCGCCTGTTCAAGTTCTGGTTCTCGGTGACGCGCGAGGAGCAGCTGCGCCGCTTCCGCTCGCGCGAGACGGACCCGCTCAAGCAATGGAAGCTGTCGCCGATCGACCGCGCCTCGCTCGACAAGTGGGACGACTACACCGAGGCGAAGGAGGCGATGTTCTTCTACACCGACACCGCCGACGCGCCGTGGACGATCATCAAGTCGAACGACAAGAAGCGCGCCCGCCTCAACGCGCTGCAGTTCTTCCTGTCGTCGATGCCCTATCCGGACAAGGATGCGCGCGTGGTGCGCGGCCCCGACCCGCTGATCGTCGGTTCGACGGCGGCGGTGATCGGCCAGAAGACCGGCCTGCTCGACGCGGTGACGCACCCCGACCTGAAGCGCGCCGGCTGAAACGCCGGAACGCGCCCTCCCGCGCCGCGTTGAGCGGCGTCGGAAGGAGGTTCGCGATGCGCTCTCCAGTGTTCGTCGCGGCGGGGCTCGTCAGCCTCGCCGCTCTCGCGACGCCAGTCATGGGCCAGGACGCCGCTCCCGCCGCCACGCGGCCGGGGCAGGCCGGCGGCGCGCCGCCGGCCGACGCCGTCGGCACGGTTCCGGACCGAGCCCCCGTCAACGCGGCGGCGGGAAGCCCGGAAAGCGAGCCCGAAATTCATCCCGAGCACAACATGAACGCCGTGCGGCCCCCGCCGGAGACGGCGGGACAGAAGCCGCCGCCCGCGCAGAAGTGACCGTCACGCCTCGCGCGTCGTCGGACCGGCGGCCGCCGCGATGAACGGCGGAACGGGGCGGATCGGCGGCAGCCGCACCCGCGCCCCGGCCGCCTGCAGCGCCGCCAGCGTGCTGCGCACCGGCTCCAGCCGGCTGTACTGCGACGGCAGCATGGCGACGGTGGCGCGGTCCGGCTCGCCGGTCGCGTAGAGATGAAGCCCGGCGGTTCCGCCGGCAACGGCGTTGACCGTCAGCGCCGGGGCGAGGCAGACGCCGAGGCCCGCCCGCACCATCTCGATGGCGACCTCGTAGCTGCGGCAGCGCGCGATGACGCGGTGATGCGGCAGCACGTGGTTGTACCACTGCTCGACCTTCAGCGTGTGCTGCGTGCCGAAGTTGAACTGGATGCAGTCGTTGAGCGTCGCGCGGTCGGCCGCGTCGAGGTCGACGTCGGGGTCGCGCACGGCGTCGAGCGCCAGCCGTTCCGGCGCGATCAGCACGTAGGGGTCGCGGACGATCGGCGCCTGCATGAAGGACAGGCTGCTCGGCGCCACCGACTCCAGCGCGATGACGCCGATGCTGGCGCGGCGCGAATAGAGCAGGTCCAGCGTTTCGGCCGGCGCCGCCTCCTGCACGTCGACCTCGATACCCGGGTTGGCGGCGCGCAGCTCCGCCAGCGCGGCGGGCAGCACGGTGCGCAGCACGGAGTTGAGGCCGGCGATGCGCACGATGCCCTGAGCGCCGGAGGCGAAGCCGCGTAGCCCCGCCTCGGCCTCGTCGACGGCGGCGAGGATCAGCATGGCGTGGCGCAACAGGAACTGGCCGGCGTCGGTCAGCTCCATGCGGTTGGCCTGGCGGCTGAACAGGCGCGCGCCGGAGATGGTCTCCAGCTTGGCGACCTGCTGCGAGATGGACGGCTGCGCCAGCCCGAGCTGCTTGCTGGCGCGGGTGAGGTTGCGGGTCTGCGCCACCGCGCAAAAGATCTGCAGCTGGTGCAGCGTCATCGACTGGCGGGACGCGCTGTTGGCGGACGCCAGCCGCGGACCGGCCGCGCGGGCCTGATTCATGTCGCTCGTCCTCCCTGCCGCCGTTCGGCGTGGTCCGTTTTGTCTTGCGCGGATCGCGTCCGCGCCTTCATCATGGACACGACGGGAGCGGCGCGACAAGGCCGCGCCGTTCGGGCCGCCGTCGTGCGGCTGGAGGAAACACCTGGAGTTCCGATGGTCTCTCGCGAAGACGCTTTGCGATTGCGCGGCGTCAGCAAGAATTACGGTCCGGTGAAGGCGCTGGCCGGGGTGGACCTCACCGTCCGCAACGGCGAGTTCGTGGTGCTGCTCGGCCCGAACGGCGCCGGCAAGAGCACGCTGTTCCAGATCCTCAGCGGGCTGTTCGTGCCGGATGCCGGCGAGGTGCTCGTCGGCGGCTTCGACATGCGCCGCGACCCCATCTCCGCCTTGAAGCGGCTCGGCATCGTGTTCCAGCAATCGACGCTCGATCTCGAGCTCAGCGTATACGCCAACCTCATGTTCCACGCCCGCCTGCACGGCCTGCCGGGCTCCGTCGCGCGCGAGCGCATCGCCTCCGAGATGGAGCGCTTCGGCATCGCCGGGCTCGCCCGCGAGACGACGCGCAAGCTCAGCGGCGGCAACCGCCGGCGCGTCGAGCTGGCGCGGGCTCTGATCCACAGGCCGTCCTTCCTGCTGATGGACGAGGCGACGGTGGGGCTCGACCCGCCGAGCCGGCGCGACCTGCTGGCGCACGTCGCCCGCCTGCGCGACGAGGGGCAGGTCGGCCTGCTGTGGTCGACCCACCTCGTCGACGAGGCCAGCGAGGCCGACCGCGTCGTGGTGCTGCACCGCGGCCGCGTGCTGTTCGACGGCACGCCGCGCGAGATGACCGCCGCCGCCGGCGAGGCGGAGTTCGGCGACGCCTTCATGGCCATGCTGGCCAGCCCGCCGGAGGCCGGCGCGCGCGAACCGGCGGGGGTCGCGCCATGACCGGGCGTCACGCGCTCGCGGCGCTCGTGGCGATCTCGTGGCGCGAGATCGTCAAGTTCACCCACCAGAAGGGCCGGCTGTTCTCCGCCATCGTGCGGCCGACGCTGTGGCTGATCGTCTTCGCCGCGGGGTTCCAGAACGTCTTCGGCGTGTCGATCATCCCGCCCTACGAGAGCTACATCACCTACCAGGAATACGTGCTGCCCGGGCTCATGGGCATCGTGCTGCTGTTCAACGGCATGCAGTCGTCGCTGTCGATGGTGTACGACCGCGAGATGGGCGTGATGCGTCTGCTGCTCACCGCGCCGCTGCCGCGCTGGTACACGCTGCTGTGCAAGCTCGCGGCGGGCACGCTGCTCTCGGTGGTGCAGGCCTATGCGTTCCTCGTCACGGCGTGGCTGTTCGGCGTCACCATCCCGTGGTCGGGGTGGATCACCATCCTGCCGGCCCTGGTGCTCTCCGGCCTGATGCTGGGGGCGATCGGGCTGGCGCTGTCGGTCCACATCCGCCAGCTCGAGAACTTCGCCGGCACGATGAACTTCGTCATCTTCCCGATGTTCTTCGTGTCCTCGGCGCTCTACCCGCTGTGGAAGCTGGAGGAATCGGGCGCGGTGGCGGTCTGGCGCGCCGCGCAGGTCAACCCGTTCACCCACGCCGTCGAGCTGGTGCGCTTCGCCGCCTACGGCCAGCTCAACGGGATGGCGCTCGCGGTGGTCGCCGGCAGCACGGCGCTGTTCTTCCTGCTCGCCGTGGTGGGCTACGATCCGCAGCGCGGCATGATCGCCCGGACGCGGCAGGCGGCGGCCTGACCGCTTCGCTATTGGAAACGCCAATGACGCCGATAGGCGATTGCGATCGTCGCGCTGTGCGAATTTGGTCGCGCGGCGATGCCGGGACGCGACGGGGATTGTGGTCTTCCGGCGCGGCGAACCCGGGATCGCACGACAGGCGTCAACGACGATGAACAGGGAGGCGAAGACGATGCCCGACGGGGCGACCCGCCAGAGTTCGGCCGCGCGCGCGCTTTTGCCCGCCGGGCTGAAGGCCGCGCCGGTGTGGCTGTGGCGGCTGGTCGTGCTGGCGGCGCTGCTCCTCCTCTGGTGGGCAGTGGCGGTGTTCGTGGGCCGGAATTTCGTCCCGACTCCGCAGGCCACGGCGCTGGCGGCTCTCCGGCTCATCGAGAACGGTACGCTTCCGAACGCGACGGCGCAGAGCCTCGCGGTGTTCTTCACCGGCTACGGCCTCGCCGCCGCCGTCGCCATTCCGCTCGGCCTGCTGATGGGTGGCTTCCGCCCCCTCGGCGCGACGCTCGACGTGTTCGTCAACGCGCTCGCCGCGACGCCGCGCGTCGCCTTCATCCCGCTCATCATCGTCTTCCTCGGGCTCGGCTTCGAGGCCAAGGTCACGATCATCTTCCTCGGCGCGGTGATGCCGATCCTCATCAACACCTATACCGGCGTTCTGAGCAGCGACGGCGAACTGGTCGAGATGGCGCGTTCCACCGGCGCGGGCGACCTCGCCATCTTTCGCAAGATCATGCTACCCGGCTCGCTGCGCTCCATCGTGGCGGGGCTGCGGCTGGGGGCGGGCATCGGCCTCATCAGCACCGTCGTGGCCGAGCTCTACACCTCCGTGCGCGGGCTGGGCGGGCTGCTCGCGACCTACGGCAACACGTTCCAGATGGACAATTACTTCGTGGTGGTCCTCGCCTTCGCGGCGATCGGCGCGTTGGTCACGCAGGGGCTGCGCATGGCCGAGAGCCGCATGGACCGCTGGCAGTACCAGGAGGAGCGGGCGTCCTGAACGTCCGCCCTAAGAAACGACGACAAGGGAGACAACGCCATGACCCTCCGCCTCGCCAAACCCACGCGGCGCATCGCCGCCGGCCTGTTCGCCGCGACGCTGGCGCTCGGTGTCGCCAGCGTTGCGCAGGCGCAGGAAAAGCTGCGGCTGATCGTCACCGAGCTGACCACGCCGCTGGTGCCCAACTCGGTGATGACGCTCGCCAAGTCCGCCGGTTATTACGACAGGGCCGGCGTCGACGTGGAGCTGGTCCGCGTCAGCGCCACGCCGTCGGCCATCGCCGCGCTCAGCGCGGGGCAGGGCGACATGGCGAACGTCGCGGTCGACACCACGCTCCAGCTCATCGCGCGCGGCCAGGTGAAGGGCAAGGCGGTGCTGTCTCCCGACCGCGCCATCCCGTTCATGATCGTCTCGAAGGCCGGTATCGGCTCGGTCAAGGATCTCGCCGGCAAGACGTTCGGCGTCAGCCGCCTGGGCAGCGTCGACCATCTGCTCAGCGTGGCGGTGCTGCGCGCGCTGGGCGCGGACGTGGACAAGATCGAGCTCGTCGCCATCGGCGACCCGGCGGCGCGGGCGCTGGCCGCGCAGGCGGGCCGCGTGGACGCCACGTCATTCTCGATCGGCGTGTGGACGGACCTGCGGCAGAAGGCCGACACCGCCAACCTGAAAGTGCTCGTGCCGCAGGCCGAGTATTTCAAGGCCGCGCCGCTGATCAGCAAGGTCAACCTCGTCACCGACGAGGTCGCGAAGTCCAAGGCCAAGGCGATCGCCGCCTTCACCAAGGCGAACCTGGAGGCCGCGCGCGACTTCCACAAGAACCCGAAGCTGTGGGCCGACGCCATGGCCAAGGAGCGGCCCGACGTGTCGCGCGCCACGCTGGACGAGCTGGCCGTGCTGTTCAAGGATAGCTGGAGCGTCAACGGCGGCATGAACCTGAAGCAGCTCGCCTACACCCAGGCCGAGCTGTACAAGGGGCCCGACTTCCGCGACCTGCGGCCGGTGACGCTGGAGGAGTGGGTCGACACGCGGCCCGTCGACGCGGCGCTGAAGGATGTCGGAATCATGCTCGGACTCGATGACACGGGACGCTGAACCGGTGGCCTACGACGCCCGGCCCGAGGGGCCGCTCGGCGGAGCGCGGGACGTCGCTCCGCCCGCCTTGCGCGTCGCGGGGGTCTCCAAGACCTTCCGCCCGCGCGACGGCCGCGATCCGTTCACGGCGCTCAGCGACGTCTCGCTCGACGTCTCCGACAACACCTTCGTCAGCATCCTGGGGCCGTCCGGCTGCGGCAAGACCACGCTGCTGCGCATGATGAACGGCCTGCTGGCTCCGGATAACGGCGAAGTGCTGCTGGGCGGCAAGCCGCCGCGCCCGGGGCCGGATGTCGGCTTCGTGTTCCAGTCGTTCCGGCTGCTGCCGTGGCGCACCATTCGCGGCAATGTCGAGCTGGGGCTCGAGGAGACCGGCCTGTCCCGCGCCGAGCGGCGCGAGCGCGCCCTGCGCTACCTCGCGCTCGTCGGGCTCTCCCGCTTCGCGGAATCCTACCCGCACGAACTGTCGGGCGGCATGAAGCAGCGCGTCGCGCTGGCCCGCGCGCTCGCGCCCGAACCCAGCGTCCTGCTGATGGACGAGCCCTTCGCCAGCCTCGACGCCCAGACGCGCGAGCTGATGCAGATGGAGCTGCTGCGCCTGTGGGAGCGCAGGCGCGGCGTCGTGGTGTTCGTCACCCATAGCGTCGACGAGGCCATCGTGCTGTCGGACCGCATCGTGCTGATGCGCAGCCATCCCGGCCGCATCGCCGAGGTGCTCGACGTCGACCTGCCCCGTCCGCGCTGGGACACCGACGTGCATACGCGCCGCGAGTTCGTCGAGCTGCGCCACTACCTCTGGGAGCAGATCAAGGCGATGGTGCTCGCCAGCGCCGAACCCGGCCTGTTCGGCAGCGGCGACGCGCCGGGCTGAGGACGCGGCGGCGCTCCGCCCGCGTCTCCTCCGGCCGCACGGCAAAGCGCCGCACGGCAGTCCCGCCGCTCACGACTTGCACTTCGTCTCCGGCTCGTCGACGCCCAGCGTGTCGAGTTCGTTGACGCGGTGCAGGAAGCCGCGCACGGGGGCGCGCTCGATGATGGCGTTGTCGGTCGCCAAAAAGAGCGGCTGGCGCAGCTGCCGGTCCCAGGCGCGGAAGCTCATCGGGTTGCCCTTGACGCCGTCGAGGTTCATCGCGTCGCCGAGCAGATAGGCGCGGGTGGCGGCGTAGTCGGTCGAGCGCGTGCGCACGGCGGCTTGCACCACGGCCTTCACGGCGGCCCAGGCGGCCCAGTCCTGGCTCACAGGCCGCCGGCCCGCCGCCTTCTCGAATCGGCTGGTGAGCTGCGGGCCGCCATTGCGCTCCCACGCCCAGTGCCACGCGGCCGGCGACAGCCCCGCGGAGCCGACGACGGGGCGCGGGCGCTGGGTCTCGTAGGGCACGTAGCGCGCGTACTCGCCGTCGGCGTCGGCGACGTAGACGACGTCGTACTCGGCGCGGCCGGTGAGCAGGGCGACGTTGTTCTGGTCGCGCTGGCGCGGATCGTTGGTGAGCTGGAACGGCCTCACCTCGACCACCTTCGCGCCGAAGCGGGTCGCGGCCCGCTGCAGGGCGGCGATGGCGGCCGCGTCCTCCGGCAGCGAGCCCTGCAATGCGAGGATCGTCGTCCACTTGCGGGCGACCAGATACTGCACTAGGGCGTCGGCCAGCATCGCGTCCGAGGGCATGGTGTGGGCGACGTTGGCGAGGCAGGCGGCGCCGCGCAGGTCGTCGTCCGGCGCGGTGGCGTTGAGGAGCAGCACGGGGGCGTCCGCGACCGCCGCGGCGAGGGCCTTCAGATCGGGCCCGGACAGGTCGGTGACGACATAATGGATGTCCTGCTCCGCCGCCCACGTCTTCACCGTCGCGGCGAGCTCCTGCACGCTGGCGCCGCTCGCCTGCTCCAGCGAGAGCCGCATGCCGAGCACCTTGGCGACGCTCTCCGATTCCTTGACCGCCACCTCCGCCCCGGCGACCGGCCGCCCGAGCGGCCGCAGCGGGATGCGGGCGTAGGCGCGGTCGGAGTCGTAGCGGGCGTCCTGCGCCAGCGCGACATAGCCGACGCGCAGGTCCTTGGGCGGCGGCTTTTGGGCCTGCGCGAGAGCCGGCGCGGCGGCCAGCGCCGCCAGCACGGCGAGCGCCGCGAGCCCGGCGCGGCCGCTAGTCATCGACCTGCACTCCGTAGGGCACGCGGCCCACCGGAATGGCCTTCAGCACCTTGCGGCTGGCGAGGTCGACGATGCTGAGGTCGTCGCTGAGGCCGTTGGCGACGTAGAGACGCTTCTCGTCGCCGCTGAGGCGCACGCCCCAGGGCCGGCTGCCGACCAGCACATAGCCCTCGATCTTGCGCGATGCGATGTCGACGATGGCGATGTGGTTGGCGCGCCCGAGCGTGACGTAGGCCGTCTTGCCGTCGGCCGTGGCGGTGAGGTCCACCGGCGTCACGTCGACCTGCCGGAAGCCCGGCGGCAGGAATTTCAGCACCTGTTTGATCTGGTTGGTGGCGCGGTCGATGATGTGGACCTCTCCGGAGAGTTCGGAGGTCACCCACAGATCCTTTCCGTCCGGCGTCAGGATGAAGCGGCGCGGGCGCGTGCCGACCACGATGTTGTCCGTCACCGCGCCGTCCTCGGCGTTGACGACGTGGACCATGTCGGCCACCTCGGAAGTGACGTAGATCGTCTTGCCGTCCTCGCTGATCGCCACGCCTTCGGGCTCCGCCCCGGTGGGCACCTCGTGGACGACGATCTTCTCCTTGAGGCTGATCGCCTGGAGGCTCGAGTTCTCCTCGTTGGAGACATAGATCGTCGCCTCGTCGGGGCTCAGCCTGAACGCCTCGGGGCTCGGCCCGGTCGGGATCTTGTCGACGACCTTGCGCGACGCGACGTCGATCACGTCGACCACGTCGCTGTCGCCGCAGGCGACGTAGAGCAGCGTGCGGTCCTTGTTGAAGTGCATGTCGCGCGGGCGCTTCGAGGTCTTGATCGCGCCGACGACCTTCATCTCGGCGGGGTCGACGAGGGTGATCTCGTTGCTCTTCTCGTTGCTGACATAGACGAGCCCGGTGCCCTTGGCGTGGCCGGGCGCGGACGCCAGCACGGCGGCGAGCAGCGCCGCCCCGGCGGCCATCCGGCCGAAGCGTCCCCGGCGTCCGGCGGACAACTGCGCGCGCATCATCGCTCCCGTCCCTTCCGTCAGCGGACGACGAACTTGCCGATCATGCCGCGCTCCTGCTGCCCGGCGACGTAGAAGTCGAAATTGCCGGGGCGGATCGGCACGAACCAGACCTCGGTGACGCCGGGATCGTCGAACTCCAGGCCGTACACGCCGCCGAAGGGCTTCACCTCGATGCCGCTGGTGACGATCTGGTCGATCCAGCTGTTGCGGAACAGGTCCGGCGCGCGCAGCTGGAACTCCTCGCCCCCCTTGCTCTCGATTTCCCAGCGATAATACTTGCCGGTGACGAGCTGGTACTCCTTCACCGACATCTTCAGGTCCTGGGTCAGCACCAGGCGCTCCAGCTTGGTGGGCTTGGAGGCGAGGTTGCCCTCGGCGCGCGCGACGCCCGCGCCGGCGAGCCCGAGCCCGGCGGCGAGCAGGGCGCGGCGCGACAGGGTGGGGCGGAACGTCGAGTTCATCAGATCGGTCCTTTCTCGGGAAGGATCGGGGGAGGCATGTCTTCGAACTGGAGATTGCGGCCGTCGTCGGAGAACGGCACCGTGTCCATGCCGTTCGCCTCCTGGCCCTCGCGCGGGGGCGGCCCGGCGACGCGCTGGATGTCGTCCACCGGCACGTCGTTCTCGTCGATCGCCTCGGCCTTGCCGGCGACCTCCTGGCCCTGCTGCAGTTTCTCCTGCGCGCCGGAGACCTTGCGCGACAGCTTGGCGCTCCACGGCAGCTCGAAGGCGCGCGGTCGGTTGAGCGGCAGGTTCTGCTCGTCGAGCGGATCGATCCACAGGAACACGCCGCCCGCGGTGCCGGCGTGCGCGTCGGGCTCCACCACCTTGGTGGCGAGGAGCTGGAAGTGCGGCGGCAGCTTGGCGCGGCTCGGCCAGCCGAGCAGCGACACCGCGCCGACATAGGACAGCGCGAAGAACCCGGTGGTCAGCACCACCGCGCCGGCCTTCACCGGCCACGCCCAGCGCGAGGTGAGGTTGAGGCTCAGCAGCAGCGCGGCGACGAGGACGTAGGCGGCGACGAGAGGGGCGATGGCGATGCTCATGGCGTGGGCTCCCTCAGCGCGGCGCGTTGCCGGCGCTCGGCTTGCGCACGGCCTGGATGAGGGACTTGGGCCTCGTGTTGACGTCGGACACGTTGCCCTCGGCGTCGACGCTGAAGCGCACCGCCGTCACCTCCTGGCCCTTGTGGTCCATGGTGATGGTTCCGTAGTAGACGACCGTGAGCCTGGGGTTCACCTTCTCCACCTTCACCCGCACCGGCAGCGGCTCGGTGGTGTTGGCGATGTAGTGGCTGACGTTGACGATGTATTCGCCGGGAATGATCTTGCGGATCGTCACCGTCTCCTGGTTGAGCGGATTCTGGATCTGCTTGCCGTTGACGGTGATCGTGTCGCGGTAGTTGCCGCGGTCGTCGCGGTCGAGGACGAGAAAGCCGGACTCGCGCGAGTGGTACCAGACAAGGTTGCCGAGCGGATCCTCGACATAGGTGTCGACGTCGTCGGGATTGCTGTCGGGCCACTGCACCGTGACGATGAACTCGGCCTTGACGTCGACGACGCCGGTCTTCGCCTCCGGGTTGATGAGCGCGAAGGCCATGAACACCATCACCGCCAGGCCGAGCAGCGCGTTGAACAGGATGTCCGTGAACGGGACGAACGTCCCGTCGTCGCTGCCGTCGGCGGTGAGCCCGAACTCATCCATGCGACGGCCTCTCCAGCACGGACACGACGTGCACCTCCGTGAGCTCGGTGATGGTGTTGAACAGCTCCGAGATCGAGGAATCGAGGATGTAGTATTCGAGCTTGAGCAGCAGCGCGCAGCCGATGCCGGTGACCGTGACGTTCAGCGCCACCGCCATGCCGCCGCTCATGCCCGACAGCGCCGTGCGCAGCGTCTCGACGTCGAACGATTTCAGCGTGGCGATCGGGATCAGCATGAAGATGAAGCCGACGGCGGTGCCGAGCAGCGCCAGGCGCAGCAGCGCCTCGGCGACGAACCAGCCGAGCTTCTCGCGCCGACGCAGCTGGTCGGCGAGGTTGCGCAGCAGGATCGCCTGGTCGAGCCGCCGACCGCCCTGGGCGCGCGACTTGCCGATCAGGTTGAGGATGTGGCGCGTCAGGATGCTGGGCTCCAGCTCGCGGCCGTCGGCGCTCACCGCCCGCCCGTTGATGACCCTGAACCCCGAATCGCTCTCGACGATCGCCGCGACGCGGCGGGCCGAGGTCAGCTCGCGCGAGATGATCGCGGTTTGCAGCACGCAATGCGCCGTGGTGCCGAAGAAGATCAGCACGATGAGCGAGGAGATGTGGCTGCGGTCGGTGGCGAACAGCGCCTGCACCAGCCCGAAGAAGTAGAGGACCACGATGCCGAAGATGATCAGCCCCAGCAGCACCATCAGGCGGAGCAATGGGAGATAGTCGCGGGCCTGGTCGAAGCCTGTCAGCAGGCCTGCCTGTCGGGACGCGCTCACATGCGCCTCCCGGGCGCGCCGCGCCGCCGGCGGCTGGCCGCCGCGCGCGGGCGCAATGCGGCGTGGATCGGGCTCGTCACCACTCGGCTGTCCTCCCTGCCTGACCGTCGCGCGGGTCGTGGAAACGCCCGGCGATCTGTGTCTTGGCCCTACTGTTTCCGATGTCCCGGCCCTTGTCCAGCGGCCCGAAAGCCTGCCCGGCCTCAATCTTCACAGCGGGGCCGGCTGCTGGAACAGGGCGTTCCGCCTGCGTCGGTACGAAAAATATCAATCCTTCGTGCTTCTCATTTAGAAAAAGCCGTCGGCCCGCCCGATCACCTCAGCCATTCGGGGGATGGATATTTCGGCGAAGCTGGGTTGCGCCTGAATCATGTCTGATTGTCGTTGACTTGGGCGCGGCCTCGATAGCAGATTGAGGCGTCCCAATAAGGGATTGGTGCAAACCAGACGGGGCGCGCAAACGCCTCGTGATCAGGACAGGGAGGGATGAGCCATGGCTTCGAGCCATCGCGGGCTACGCCTCGCATTCGCGACCGCATTACTATCCAGCGTCTTCACAATTCCTGCTTTCGCCGTCGACGATCCGGCGAAGCCAGGCGCCGCCGCGACACCCGCCGCGGCCAGCGGCGCGAGCTCGGAGGTCACGAACGAGCGCCTCCTGAACGCCGACAAGGAGCCGCAGAACTGGCTCATGGTGCACAAGGAGTACAACTCCACCCGTTACTCGCCGCTCGACCAGATCAACAAGGATAACGTCAAGAACCTGAAGGTCGCCTTCACCACCGCCATCGGCGGCGTGCCCGGCGGCGGCAACAACCCGACGGGCGGCCTGCAGGCCACTCCGCTGGTCAATAACGGGTTCATGTACGTCGTCGACGCCTGGGGCTCGGTCTACAAGATCGACGTGCGCGACGGGAAGCGCGGCCGCATCGTGTGGGTCATGGACCCCGGCGTGAACAAGGCCGACGTGTGGATTCCCTCCAACCGCGGCGTCGCGCTCTACAAGAACTTCGTGATCTCCGTCACCGGCCCCGGCAAGGTGATCTGGACCAACGCCGAGACCGGCGAGCAGGTCCGCTCCGTGCAGGTCGACGACCCCAAGAACGGCTACGCGCTTACCGCGCCGCCGCTGGTGATCGGCAACAAGCTCATCGTCGGCGGCTCGGGCGGCGACCAGGGCGCGCGCGACCACGTGACGGCGCTGGACGCCGACACCGGCGCGCAGCTGTGGCGCACCTACTCGGTGCCCGCGCCGGGCGAGCCCGGCTCGGAGACCTGGGGCGGCGACAACAACGCGTGGATGCACGGCGGCGGCGCGTTCTGGGTGACGGGCTCCTACGATCCCGAAACCAAGCTGACGCTGTGGGGCTCCGGCCAGCCGGTGCCGATGTACGATCCGGAATACCGCCCCGGCGACAACCTCTATACCAACTCCACGCTCGCGCTCGACACCGAGACGGGCAAGATGAAGTGGTACTTCCAGTACACGCCGGGCGACTTCCTCGACTTCGACGAGGTGGGCAGCAAGCAGCTCATCAACGCCAAGGTCGACGGACAGGACCGCAAGCTGCTCGGCTATTTCGGCCGTAACGGCTTCTACTACGTCCAGGACCGCACGAACGGGCAGTTCATCAAGGCCAGCCAGTACGTCAAGACGCTGAACTGGACGGACGGCATCGACCCGAAGACAGGCAAGCCCGTCGAGTACGATCCCAACAAGAAGCTGCAGACCTACAAGATCGGCGCTCCGTCCCGCCGTGCGCAGGGCGCGATGACCGCCTGCCCGCACATCCAGGGCGGCGTCAACATGTTCCCGACCTCGTACAGCCCGAAGACGGGGCTGTCCTACGGCTCGGGCATCGAGGGCTGCATCAAGGTCACGGCCGTGGCCGAACGTTCGGGCGGCAAGATCGCCTGGAACGGCGGCCTCACCGAAGACCAGAAGCTGGGCGGCAGCCTCACCGCGATGGACCCGACGACCGGCGAGCGCAAGGCGCAGACGCTGTTCGAGTACCCGGCCTATTCGGGCGTCGTCAGCACCGGCGGCGGGCTCGTCTTCACGGCCACGCTCGACGGCACCATCACGGCGCATGACGACCAGTCGCTGAAGGAGCTGTGGAGCTTCAACGTCGGTTCCGGCATCTCGGCTCCGCCGATGACCTACGCGGTCAACGGCAAGCAGTATGTCGCGATCCTCGTCGGCCACAGCCGCGTGCCGAAGGGCCGTCTGGGCACGCATCCCGAGATGCAGGACCTGCAGACGACCTCGATGCTCTACGTCTTCTCGCTCTGAGCGGAAGGCGGGCCGCACGCCCCGGACATCCGGGGCGTGCGGTCGCTCGTTCACCTCATCGCTCGGCCGCGACGGCGGCGGCTTTCCTCTCCCGGGAGTTCACGTTGCTTCATCCTCAGCGCGCATCCGCGGTTTCGGCGGCGATCTCGGCCGCCGCCGCCCTTCTCGCCGTCATGCTGTCCGGATCGGCCGCGCTGGCCCAGGACGTCTCGGTCGGCAAGCAGATCTACTCGTCCAAGGCGGGCTGCCCGTTCTGCCACGGCTGGGCCGGAGACGGCCATGGCGACCCGCGCTCGGAAGGCGGCGCGCCGACCCTGCGCACCTCCCAGCTCACCCGTGACCAGGTGGCGGAGGTCATCCAGTGCGGCCGCCCCGGCACCGGAATGCCCTATCACGACCGCTTCGCCTACACGGACAAGCGTTGCTACGGCATGAATTCCGAAGACGTCGGCTCGCTCAAGCCGAGGCGCGGCGACCAGACTCTGCAGAAGGACGAGATCCAGGCGGTCGCCGACTACGTCTCGGCCAAGATCATCGGCCATCCCGCCGTCACCAAGGAAGAGTGCATCGAATATTTCGGCAGCGAGATCGGCGAGTGCAAGCTCATCGAACAGCGCAAGGGCTGATGCCCCTCCGCGCCGCGCGCGTCGCCGTCGCGATCGTCGCGGCGGCGCTCGCCGTTTCGGGCGCCGCGACGGCGCAGGTGCGCCCGGACCGTCGCGACGTGTGGGACCTGAAGATCGGCAAGCCCGCCGCCGAGCAGCCCACCGACTTCATCGAGTACGCGTGCGGCACCAATGGCGGGCCGCCCTCGATCCGGCTCTCCGGCTTCGCCGATTTCGGCAAGTGCAGGCCCGACCGCAACGGGCTGCGCGAGGTCTATTTCCGCTACGACGACGAGCTCGAATACTGGGCCCGGGCGTGGGACATGGAAGTCGAGATCCGGCGCTTCCGCGGAACCCAGGTGTTCGATTTCCCGGTCGTCACCTCGGGGCTGTTCGACGCCGACGGCAACCTTCAAGGCGTGCGGGTCGTCACCGATCCGCGCAACGAAATCCGCGACCGCAAGGATTTCTGGACCCTGGCGAACTTTCTCCGGCACAATTTCGGAGCGACGGACTGGTCGTGCGTCGACTTGCCGCCCGCCGAGGGCGAAACGCCGGTCGGCAGCAATTTCGTCAAGCGCCGCTGCACCAAGCTGTACGAGAAGCTGAAGCTGCGGCTCGACAACAACTTCTACCGGCGGCCCGGCGAGGTGTCGGTGAACCCCCACACCGGCGAGCCGGTGGCCAACGCCTTCGAAAGCTCGACACGGTTCGAATACTATGCCGCCGATTTCCCGCTCGCGTCGGAGTGACGGCCCGCGCGATGCAACGGGCCGGGGCGCGCCGCGCCCGCTACGGCGCCTCGGTTCCGTCCGGAAGGATCGCGCCGCTCAGCTTCAATCCTTCCCGCTTCGTGTCGGTGATCTTGGCGCGCTCCAGCCGCGAGCCGCGAAAGTCCGCGCCGTTCATCACCGCGGCGGTGAGGTCGCTGGCCATGAAGTCGACCTGAATGGCGCTCGCGCCGGTGAAGTCGGCCTCGCCCATCTTGCACTGCACGAAGGCCGAGCCGTCGACCTTCGCCCCGGTCAGGTCGGCGCGCTGGAAATCGCTCTTGGTGAAGTTGACCGCCAGGATGGTGGCGTCGCGGAAGCGCGCGTCGGCGGCGCGCACCTCCACGGCGTTGGCGTTCTCGAGCCGGGCGCGGTCGGCGACGGCGCGCACGAGACGGGCGCGCCCCATGCGCGCGCCGACGAGCGTGGCGTCCGAAAGGTCGGCCGCGCTGAGGTCGGCCTCGAACAAGAGTGCGCTGGTCAGGTCGGCCTTTTTCATCGACGCGCGGCGCAAATCGGCGAGGTTCATGTTCGCTCCGGCGAGCTGCGCGCCGTCCAGATTCGCGCCGGCGAGGTTGGCGCGGTGAAGCACCGAATCGCTGAGGTCGGCCCCGCGCAGGTCGGCGCCGGCGAGGTCGCGCCGCTTCAGCTTCGCGCCCTTCAGGTCGCAGCCCGGACAGTCCTTCACGGTCCCCGCGAGAAACGCCGCGCGGTCGCCCGTCTGGGCGTGCGCGGGCGCGGCCAGAGCCGCCGCGAGCGCGAATCCGAATGCGGCGTTGAGAAGCGTCGTCCTGGTGATTGCCATTCCGTCGACCCCTGAGGAGCTGCTATGCGTGCCACCCTGTTCGCGGCCCTGTTCGCGGTCTTCGCCGCTCCAGCCGCAAGTCTCGCCGCCGATTATACAGGCGTGGCCAAGGCCGTCGACGCCGACGTGATCGAAATCGGCGGAAAACGCATCATGTTGTTCGGCATGGAGTCAGTCGAGCGAAAGCAAAACTGCACGATCGACGGCAAGCCGTGGGAATGCTGGCCGGCCGCCGTGCGGCAGCTCGAAACGCTGGTGTCGCAGGGCGAGACGACGTGCCGGCCGATGCGCCCGCCGGATCGCTACGGCCGCGAGCTGGCGCTGTGCGAGATCAACGGCAAGAGCCTCAACGAGGCGATGGTCGCCTCCGGCTTCGCCGTGGCGCGCACCGACGAGACCAACGACTTCGTCGCCGCCGAACAGCGCGCGCGCGAGCAGAAGCTAGGCCTGTGGCAGGGCAAGTTCCTGAAGCCCTGGGACTTCCGCCTCGCCGCCGGCATCCTCGTCGACCGGCCCTGACCCGCGTCATTCGGAATTGCAATCGGTCCCATAGCTTGCGGCGGTCGCCGCGCCGCCGAAACATTCGCCTCAGAAAAGATACGGGGAGGCGACATGTCCGCGGTGCAGCTTCGCGACCGGCTGCTCGACCGGTCCGCGTGGAAGGGGCCCGGACCCGAGGCGTGGGTCGGCGACCTCTCGCCCATCGCGCCTGCGGACTGGAGCTACGATCGCGCCGCGCATTTGCTGGAGCGGGCGGGCTTCGGCGGCACGCCCGAGGACGTCGCCCGCCTGGCGCGGATGACGCCGCGCGAGGCGGTCGACTCGCTCGTCGACTACGAAGCCGTTCCCGACGACCTGCCGCCCTTCGTCCATTCGGGACTGTGGGATCCGAGCCTGCGCGACTTCCCGCCCAGCCGCCCGGCCGCGACGCGCCGCGCCGAGACGACGGGCGAGGCGATGGGCGTGAAGGTGAAGCCCGCCGGGCCGCGCCGCCTGCAGCCGGTCGTCGACCGCTTCTTCTACTGGCTGCGCGCCACCGCGCTCGAAACCCGCCGGGTCGGCGCCTGGTGGGCCAACCGCATGGTGGCCACGCGGCGCCCGCTCGAAGAGAAGATGACGCTGTTCTGGCACGGCCACTTCGCCACCGGCGAGTCGAAGATCCGCGACTACCGCAAGATGCTGCAGCAGCTGGAACTGCTGCGCCGCGAGGCGACCGGGAATTTCGGCGTGCTGCTGGAGGGCGTCGCCAAGGACCCCGCCATGCTCGTCTACCTCGACGCCGGGCAGAACGTGAAGGGCGCGCCCAACGAGAACTTCGCCCGCGAGGTTATGGAGCTCTTCACCATGGGGGTGGGGCACTACAGCGAGCACGACATCCGCGAGGCGGCGCGCGCCTTCACGGGCTGGATCGACGACGACCTCGCGTTCCGCGTCGACGCGCCGCGCCATGACGACGGGCCCAAGACGTTCCTCGGCCGCACCGGGCCGTTCGATGGCGTCGACATCCTGCGCATCATCCTCGAGCAGAAGGCGACCGCCGACACCATCGCCACCAAGATCTACCGGTTCTTCGCCGCCGAGGAACTGGAGGAGGGGCTGTCGGGCCGCCTCGGGGCGCTGCTGCGCGACTCCGGCTACGAGGTGAAGCCGCTGCTGCGCACGCTGTTCCTGTCGCGCGATTTCTACGGCCCGCGCGCCTTCGGCACGCACATCAAGAGCCCGGTCGAGCTGGTGGTCACCTGCTATCGCCAGCTCGGGCTCGCCTCGCTGCCGGGCGTTCCCGATTTCCACGCGACCTGCGAGGAACTGGGCCAGATTTTGCTGAACCCGCCCACGGTGGCCGGCTGGCCGCAGGGGAGGGGCTGGATGACGCCCGGCGTGCTGCTGTCGCGCGGCAATTTCGCGCGCGACGTGCTTTTCCCGAACCTGATCGAGTTCGTCGATCCGAACTACGACCCGGGCGACCAGATCCGCCAGGTCAACGTGAAGATCCGCGCCGGCCTCGAC
This sequence comes from Alsobacter ponti, assembly GCF_024294805.1. Lineage (GTDB taxonomy): Bacteria > Pseudomonadota > Alphaproteobacteria > Rhizobiales > Beijerinckiaceae > Alsobacter > Alsobacter ponti. The sequence continues at coordinate 43,878 of NZ_JANCLU010000013.1, read as the reverse complement.
ATCGGCGCGGCCACCATCGAGCAGGCCGAGGGCGAAGGCGGGATGAAGGCCGCCGACGCCGTCGCCGCGGCGGAGGACTTCAACACGCGCTACGCCAGCCTCGTGGGCTGGCAGGAAGCGGTCGCGCGCGTCATCCCGACGCCGCGCGATCCGCCGCGACTCGACCTCGTCGCGATGGTACGGGGGGCGGGCGCGGCGACCGCGCTGGACGCGGTGGACGCGCTGCTCGCGCGCTTCCTGCACAGGCCCATCGACGCGCGCGCCCGCGAGGCGCTGGCCGCCTACCTGACGGAGCAGATCGGGGGCGACGACCTCGCCCGCGCCGAAACCTATCTCGAGCAGCCGCTGCGCCGCGTCGCGCATCTCGTGATGAGCATTCCCGAATACCAGCTCTCGTGACGACGGAGCCGCCAGTGAACAGGTCCGGACGTTCCTCCCAATCCATCGCGCGCCGCCTCCTCCTGCAGGCGGGCTTCGGCACCGTGCTGCTCGGAAGCGCGGGCGGCTACACGCTGGCGCCGTTCTTCGCCTCGGCGGCGGCGGCGCAGCCGCGCCGGCACGACCGCATCCTCGTCGTCGTCGAATTGTCCGGCGGCAATGACGGCCTCAACACGGTCGTCCCCTACGGCGACGACGCCTATTACCGCGCCCGCCCGCGCATCGGCATCAAGCCGGACCGGCTGCGGCGCATCGACGAGCATTTCGGGTTCCAGCAGACCATGTCCGGCTTCGAGCGGCTGTACCGGGACGGCAAGCTGGCGATCGTCCACGGCGCCGGCTACGACCAGCCGTCGTTCTCGCATTTCTCGTCGATGGCGTACTGGCACACGGCGGCCCCCAACAGCGGCGCCACCTATGGCTGGCTCGGCAACCTCGCCGACCAGCTCGATCCTGGCGGCGCGGCGAACTTCCTCGTCAACATCGACACCAACCAGTCGCTGGCGGTGCGCTCGCGCCTGCACGTGCCCCTGGTGTTCGACGACCCCAACCTGTTCCGCCGCTCCGCCTTCGCGGACCAGGCGCAGACGCTCGCCGCCATCATGGCGCGCGGGGACGGGCGCTCGCCGGCCGAGCAGTTCATGTTCGACGTGTCGCGCAGCGCCGTCGATTCCGAGGCGCTCGTCCGCGACGCCTGGCGCAACTACAAGACGCCGGTGGACTACGGCCTCGTGCGCTTCGGCCTCGACCGCGTCGCCGCGCTGATCGCCGCCGACATGCCGACGCGCATCTACTACGTCGCCTACCGCAACAACGCGTTCGACACGCATGTCTACCAGTCGGACGTCCACTCCCGGCTGTGGACCTATACCTCCGACCACATCGCCGCCTTCATCCAGGACGTCGAGCGGCTGGGCCGGGGCGACGACGTGGTGGTGCTCGCCTTCAGCGAGTTCGGCCGGCGCGTGCAGGAGAACACCAGCCAGGGCACCGACCACGGCACGGCCGGCCCGGCCTTCGTGCTGGGCAAGCCGGTGCGCGGCGGGCAGTACGGGCTGCCGCCGAGCCTCACGGCGCTCGACGACGGCAACCTCGTGCACACCACGGATTTCCGGCGCATCTACGCGTCGCTGATGCGCGACTGGATGGGCTTCGACGATGTGCCGAAAGTGCTCGGGGGCGAGTTCGACTCGCTGGGCTTCGTGCGCCCGGCGTAGCGCCGGGCCGCGTTAATCCGGATAGTACTTGCAGGTGGCCGCGCCCGCGCCGTGGTAGGCCTCGCACTCGCCCTTGGTGACGGTGCCCTTGCCCTTGATGGCGACGGCGACATAGGCGGCGACATCGTCGAGGTCGGCCGGCTGCAGGGAGTTGCCCTGCGGCGGCTTCAGCTTGCCCACCGCCTCGCGGTTCATGCCGTAGCAGCGCTCGTCGGTATAGGCGAGCCGGTCGTGCGAGGGCATGGTGGTCGAGGGGCGGCCGCACTGTGCGACCTCGCGGATCTGCGCCTGGTCGAGCGACGTCTGGCGCAGCGAGGGGGCCGGCGGCACCGGCTCGGTTTCGCGGCCGTGGCCCGCCCAGCCGTGGCAGTTGGCGCAGTCCGATTTCTTCCAGACGGCGAGGCCGCGCGTCACCTGCTCGGGCGAGGGCGCCTCGGCCCGCGCGGCGGCGCATCCCAGAACGACGAGGCCAAGCAGGCCGGCGACATGGAGAAACATCCGCGCCGCTCGCGCGGGCGCGGCCTGAAGCGTTGGCGACATCCATCCTCCCCGGGCTCCCGCAAGGGAGCGCCTTGATTGTTTTCGTTTTCACGCGCGCGACAACGCGGTGCTGGAACGGAGCATATCGGGAATTTTCCCTCTCGCGAACGACATTTTTGCTGGGCAATGAGCGCCAGTCATGCAGAATAGGGGGCCCGTTGTTCTTGCGGACAGACCCGACACGCGCGTAACGTCTTCGGGCTGAAAGAAAAAAATCAATAACGAGTCAAACAGGAGGAAACGATGCGCACTTCCCGGCCCAGCGGCTTGCTGGCGCATGTCTCGATTGCCGTGCTTCTCGCCACCGCCGTTCCCGCTCTCGCCCAGACGGCCCCGGCCGCCGGCGGCGGCGTCACGTTCGAGCGCCTGCTCAACCCCGACAAGGAGCCGCAAAACTGGCTCACCTACAACCGGTCCTATGACGGCCAGCGCTTCTCGCCGCTCGACCAGATCAACAAGGACACGGTCAAGAACCTGAAGCTCGCCTACTCGGTGTCGCTGGCTCCGCCGCTCGGCGTCGCCGGCACCTACAAGTACGCCGGACTCACCGGCACCCCGATCGTCGTCGACGGGCGCATGTACGTCACCGACGGCTTCAGCCGCGTCTACAAGCTCGACGTCCGCAGCGGCAAGCGCGCGGCCATCGAGTGGATCATGGATCCGCAGTACCAGACGTCGAGCATCCGCAGCGAGCCGCCGAACAACAAGGGCGTCGCGATCCTCGGCAACACGGTGTTCTCGGTCGTGCTCGACGGCCGCCTCGTCGCCACCAATGCCGAGACGGGCGAGGTGCTGTGGGAGAAGAAGGTCATCATGGACCCGCGCGAGGAGGCGACCGCCGCCCCGCTCGTCGTGAAGGACCTCGTCATCATCACCTCGGCCAACGGCGACCGCGGCTCGCGCGGCTGGATCCAGGCGCGGCGCGTCAAGGACGGCGAACTGGCGTGGATCCGCTACACGATCCCGGCGCCGGGCGAGCCGGGCAGCGAGTCCTGGCAGGACCCCAAGAAGGAAGCGTGGAAGGACGGCGGCGGCGCGCCGTGGAACACGGCCACCTACGACGCCTCCACCGACACGCTGTATATCGGCACGGGCCAGCCCTTCCCCGACTACGACCCGGACGCGCGGCCCGGCGACAACCTCTACACCAACAGCCTGCTCGCCCTCGATACGGCGACCGGCAATATCAAGTGGCACTTCCAGTACACGCCCAACGAGTCGTGGGACTATGACGAGCAGGGCGCGCATGTCCTGGTCGACAGCGAGGTGGGCGGTGAGAAGCGTCGTCTGGTCACCCATTTCGGCCGCAACGGCATGTATTACGGGCTCGACCGCACGAACGGCTCGTTCGTCAACGGCGGCAAGTACGTCAACAAGGTGACGTGGACGAAGGGCCTCGATCCGAAGACCGGCAAGCCGGTGGAATACGATCCCACCAAGGCCGTGCAGAGCTACGTGCCGACCATCCGCCCCGGCGGTTCGGGCGGCAAGGTCGAGGAGGCCTGCCCGTCGCTGCAGGGCGGCACCAACTACTTCCCGGTTTCCTACAACCCGCAGACCAAGAAGCTCTACGCCGTCTCGCACGAGACCTGCGCGCTGTTCCCTGAAAAGGGCTCGGGCGGACGCCTCGGCGAGCAGGCGCGCGGCAGCGTGGTGATGCTCGACCCGGCGACCGGCACGGTGACGAAGAAGCGCGAGACGCCCTTCGTGCAGTATGGCGGCGCGCTGGCGACGGCGGGCGGGCTCGTCTTCTCGAACCAGATGGACGGCACGTTCGAGGCGATGGACGCCACCTCGCTGGAGCCGCTGTGGAGCATCAATCTCGGCGCGCAGATCAACGCTCCTCCGATGACCTTCTCGGTCAACGGCAAGCAGTACGTGGCGCTGCTGGTGGGCGGCGGCCCGGTCGGCGAGCTGCTGGGCTATCTCGCCAAGGGCGGCGACCCCGATGTGGCGAAGAACATGCAGCCGACCGCCGTGCTCTACGTGTTCAGCCTGTGACGCGGACGCCGCCGGGGAGGTTCGCGCCTCCCCGGCGGGCCGCCGCGTCCTGACCCGGCGAACGCCATGCCGCGCTCGACCGCATGTGTCCTGTCTCTCGCGCTCGCGGCCGTCCTGGCCGGGGCGCTTTCGCATGCGCCGGCCGCGGCGCAGGACCGCAAGAAGCGCGTCGAGCTGTGGGACATTCCCATCGGCGCGACCGCCGGGGCGCTTCCCGACGAGGCGTTCGCCGACTTCGCGTGCGGCACCAACGGCGGCCCGCCCTCGGTGCGCCTGTCGCGCTTCGCCGATTTCATGAAATGCCGCCCGGAGCCGAACGGCCTGCGCGAGGTCTATGTCCGCTACGACGACGAAGTCGAATACTGGGCGCGGGCGCACGGGCAGAAGGCCATGGCCGACCATTTCGGCGGCACGCGCATTTCCGTGCATCCGGCCGTCGTCTCGGTGCTGTTCGACGCCTCGGGGGTCGTGCGGCAGCTGCGCGCCGTCACCGACGATCGCGTCTCGCTGCACGACCGCGCGGGCGCCCACGCCATGGCCACCGAGGTCCGCACCGTGTTCGGCCACGAGGGATGGACCTGCGTCGACCTGCCGCCCGACATCGGCGAGGAGGCGATCGGGCCGGACTTCGTCAAGCGCAGCTGCGAGAAGCTGGCGCCCGAGGGCCGCGTCACCACGCTGGCGCATTTTTTCCGCAAGGCGGGCCAGAACGAGACCGACCCGCACACCGGCGCGGTGCTGCGCGGCCAGTTCAAGAGCTGGGCCAAGGTGGAGCTGACCGACCCGACATTCGATGCGCAGGCCGCCGCCCCCTCCGCCCCGGCCTCCGGGCCGGTCGCGCGGGCGCCCGCCGTCGGCGCGCCGGGGGTGACGCCACTGGAGGCGTTCAGGTCCGCTGCCACGAAAGACTGCCCGGGGTGCGACCTCGCCGGCGCCGACCTGCGCTTCCGCGACCTCGCCGGCGCGAACCTCGCGGGGGCGAAGCTCGCGGGCGCGAACCTGCACGGGGCGCGGCTGGCGCGCGCGGACTGCAGCGGCTGCGACCTGCGCGGGGCCCGGTTGAAGCGCACCGAGGCCGCCGGCGCGAATTTTTCGCGGGCCGACCTGAGCGACGCCATCCTCCACGCCGCGGTTCTGCGCGAGGCGGATTTCTCCGGCGCGGACCTGTCGCGCGCCAACCTCAACAGGGTGCAGGCGGTGCGCGCCCGCTTCTCCGGCGCGACACTGACGGAGGCGATGGCCTACGCCGCCGATCTCGCGGGCGCGGATGTCTCGGGCGCGCGCCTGCCGCGTGTCATGGCCGGGCAGGCGCGGCTGCGTCAGGCCAATCTCGCCGGGGCGGCAGCGCAGGAGGCCGACCTGCACGAGACTGACCTGACCGGGGCGACGCTGGACGGCGCGACGCTCGACGGCGTTTTCCTGGAGAAGTCCAATCTGCGCGGCGCGCGGTTCGTCCACGCCGCCATGCGCGAGGCGAAGATGCCGTGGGCGGACCTGCGGGAAGCGGACCTGTCCGACGCCAATCTCGTCGAGGCCAATTTCTACAAGGCGGACCTGCGCACCGCGGACCTGAGCCGGGCCGACCTCTCCGGCGCGGTGCTGCGCCGGGCGTTCATCGGCGAGGCGAAGCTCGAGGGCGCGAAACTCACCCGGGCCGAAATGCCGGACGGCGACATCCACGAGTGATCCCTGGCGGCAAGCCGTGCTTGCCGAGCCGCCGCCACCGGCCCCATGCTCGTTTCGCGGAAACGAATCAGGGGGCTGACATGAGGCGCGCGTGGGTTGCGGCGATCTTTCTCGCGGGACTGGCGGGCGCGGCGACGGCGCAGACGACCACGCCCCCCGCGGCGACCCTTTCGACGGACGAACTGCGCGCCCTGGTGGAGGCGACCCGCGCCACCGCGCAGGCGGCGCGCGAGAACGTCGACTACTCGCGCGTGGTGCCCGACATCCTGACCCAGATCCTGGCAAAGCTCGACAAGATCGAGGACAAGCTGGGCCGTATCGAGGACGCCCAGAAGGCCGCTTCCCGGCGGGCCAGGTGAGCGACGCCGGCTCGGCTCGCGCCGGAGAGGCCGCGCCGTGACGGCGATGCAGTTCGCCGTGCTCCCCTTCCGCTGGCGCGAGGGGAAGTTCGAGGTGATGATGGTCACCTCGCGGGAGACGGCGCGCTGGGTGACCCCGAAGGGGTGGCCCATGGCGGGCTTGTCCCCCGAACGGGCGGCGGCGCGCGAGGCGTTCGAGGAAGCCGGGCTGCTCGGCGTCGTCAGCTCCCGGCCCGTGGGCGGGTTCACCTACTGGAAGATTCTGAGCGGCGGCAAGCGCCTGCTCTGCACCGTCCTCGTCTATCCGCTGCTCGTGACCGAGGAACTGGCGAAATGGCCGGAGCAGCGGCAGCGGCGTCGCGCCTGGTTCACGCCGGACGAGGCGGTCGAGCGGGTCGACGACGCGCTGCTCGGCGACATCATCCGCCGCTGCGAGGCCGACCCGACGCTGACGGACATCATCGCGCGCGCCGTCCGGGCTCGCGGACCGGCCAAGCGGAAAAAGCGCGCGCCCAAGGTCAAGACCAAGGCAAAGGCCAAGCCGAAGGCTAAGCCGAAAGCCAGGTTGAAGTCGAAGGTCAAGGTGAAGGCGAAGGCGAAGGGCAAGCCAAAGCCGGACGCCAAGCCCGGCATTGGGACCGAACAAAAGGCCAAGACCAAGGTCAAGCCCGGAGCGAAGAAGGCGAAAGCCCGGGCGAAGGCGGCGCCGGGACCGGCAGAGGCCAAGGCCAAGCCCGGCAAGCCGAAGGCCGGCAAAAAGCGCGCGGCCCGGCCGAAGCCCGCCAAGCGTAAGCCGAAGGCGAAGAAACGGGCTGCACGCCAGGGTTGAGGCCGCCTTCGATCTGACGCCAAAACGGGCATGAACTGCGGATTTTTCGGTCATCGCCCTGCGCAGGGCGGCTCTGCAAACGATTTGGCTTGCAATATCGCAGCGCACAAACTAGGTAAGCGTCAGTGACGTTTCGACGTCGCTTGCCCTCTTTGGGCGTTTCCTCCCTTGACTTGTCAGGCCGCCTTCGGGCGGCCTTCTTTTTTGGGGCGGCCCGCGAAGGGCGTCTTTCCTTTCCCGGCCGATCCTCTAGCGTGGCGGTTCGGCGCGGCTTTCGCTTCGCCTGCCGGGGGAGCGCATGACGAGACCGATCGCCGTTCTGGCCGTCGCGGCCGCGCTGGCCGGGCCGGCCGCGCCGGTCAGCGCCCACGACTGGTACACCGGCTTTTCGCATCCGCTCACGGGCGAGCCCTGCTGCAATGTCGACGACTGCAAGCCCGTCGCGTCCGACGCGGTGCGCTCGACGCCGAAGGGCTGGATGGTGGTCGAGACCGGCGAAATCGTGCCCTATCGCGAGGCGCTGCGCTCCGAGGACCGGGACTTCCACCTTTGCCGGAAGGGTGGCTGGAAGGAGCAGCGCTTCCCCGGCCCGCTCGTCTGCCTGTTCGCGCCGCCCATGGCGTTCTGACCTCGAAAGCGCGTCCGCCCTGCGGAAAGAGCATGGCTGCGCGGCCTTGTTCGCATTAGAACCTCCGCCGGGGGCGAACGCACGAAGAGACAGAGGATCGGAATGAGCCAGGCGGTGGCGGGCGCGCGAGGCGACCTGCGGATCATGACGCTGGTCGGCGGCGCGCACTTCGTCAGCCACTTTTTTCAGCTCGTGCTGCCGCCTTTGTTCCCCCTGATGCGGGCCGACCTCGGCGTCAGCTTCACCGAGCTGGGCCTGGTGGTGGCGGCGTTCTACGCGACGTCCGGCGTCGGCCAGGTCGTCGCCGGCTTCGTGGTGGACCGCGTCGGGCCGCAGCTCGTCCTTCCCGCCGGGATCGCCATGCTGGCCGGCGGCATGCTGCTGGCCTCCGTCGCGCCGGCCTTCTGGCTTCTCGTGCCCGCCGCCGCGTTGTCGGGCGCGGGCAACAGCGTCTTCCACCCCGCCGATTACGCGGTGATGACCGCGCGCATTTCGCCGCGCCGGATCGGCCGCGCCTACAGCGTCCACACGGTCACCGGCACGATCGGCTGGGCCGCCGCGCCCGTGACCATGCTGCTGCTGGCCTCGAGCTTCGGCTGGCGCGCGGCGCTGCTCGCCGTGAGTCTCGCCGGCCTTGTGGTCGCGGCGCTGGTCGCCCTCGACCGCCGCGAGCTGACGGTGGGCGCCGCGGCGCGCCACCTCGGGCAGGACGGCCAGTCGAGCCGGTCGCTGCTGCTGAGCGCGCCGATCCTCGCCTGCCTGCTCTATTTCGCCCTGCTGTCCGTCGCCCAGGTGGGGACGCAGAACTTCCTGCCCTCGCTGCTGCCCGGCGCGCAGGAGGTGACCTACGCCTTCGCCGCCGCCGCGACGACGATCTATCTCAGCGCCAGCGCCGTGGGAGCGCTGTTCGGCGGCTGGCTCGCCGACCGCACGGCCGGCCACGAGCGCATCGTCGGCGCGGGACTGGCGAGCGCCGGCGTTCTCACCCTGCTGATCGGCTTCGTGGCGCTGCCGCAAAGCGTGCTGGTCGCCGCCGTTCTGATCGCCGGCTTCTTCACCGGCATGACCATCCCCTCGCGCGACATGCTGGTGCGCGCCGCCGCGCCGCCGGGCGCGACCGGCAAGGTGTTCGGGTTCGTCTATTCGGGCCTCGACATCGGCGCCACGATCTCGCCGCTGGCGATCGGCCTGTTCATCGACCACGGGCGCATTCCGCTCGCCTTCGCCTTCATCGCCGCCGCGCTGCTCGCGACGGTGACGAGCGCGTTCGCGGTGAAGCGCCAGGTGAAGGCGCGCCCCGCCCGATCGTGACCGTGGCGGGGCTTGCTCCGGCGGGCCTCCCGGCCCATTGATCGGAGCCGACGCCCGCCTGTTCCGAGTCGCGATGAGTTCCGTGCGCCCTTTCGTCCTTGCGATCCTGCTCGGCCTCGCGCCGGCCCTGGCCGGCTGCGTCGAGACGCCGCGCCCCGATCCGGCCCTCGACGTGCCAGCCGCGTATCGCGCCGCGCGGGACACGAGCGCGCCGTTGCCGCGCGCGGCGTGGTGGACGGCGTTCCGCTCGGCCGAGCTGACGCGCATCGCCGAGGCGGCGGAGGCGGGCAATCTCGACATCGCGGTCGCGGTGGCGCGCATCCGCCAGGCGGACGCGCAGGCCCGCGTCGTGGGAGCGGCGCTGCTGCCGACGCTCGACCTCTCCGCCTCGGCGGCGCGCAGCCGTTCGGCCGATCTCAGCGGACGCGGCAGCGAGGGCGCCAACCGCTTCGGCACGTCGCTCGCCGCGCGCTACGAGCTGGACTTCTGGGGCCGTGCCCGCAGCGAGACGGAGGCCGCCGACCAGCTCGCCCGCGCCAGCCGGTTCGACCGCGACACCGTGGCGCTGACGGCGACATCCTCGGCGGCCGGGAGCTACATGCGCATCGTCGCCGCGCGCGACCGCAAGGCGATCGCCCGTCTCAACCTGGAGAGCGCGACGCGCGTCCTCACCATCATCCGCGAGCGCCTCGCCGTGGGCACCGCCACGGCGCTGGACCTCGCCCAGCAGGAGAGCGTCGTCGCCAGCCTGCGGGCCGAGATCCCGCCGCTCGACCAGATCATCGAGCAGGAGATCGCCACGCTGGCGGTGCTGGTCGGCCGCGCGCCCGAGCGGCTGAGCGTGCGCGGCGCCAGCATGGACGCGCTGGCGGTGCCGCGCGTGGGGGCGGGCGTGCCCTCGGCGCTGCTCGCCCGCCGGCCCGACATCGCCGCCGCGGAGGCGCGCCTCGAGGCCGCGCACGCCAATGTGAACGCGGCGCGCGCGGCGTTCTTCCCCACCATCAGCCTCACTGCGGCGGGCGGCATCGAGAGCCTGGCGCTCACCTCGCTGTTCCAGCCGGGCGCGGCGTTCTACGCCATCGGGGCGGGCCTCGCGCAGCCGATCTTCGACGGCGGCCGGCTGCAGGGCCAGTTCGACATCCAGGAGGCGGCGCAGGAAGAGTTGCTGCAGGCCTACCGCGCCGCCGTTCTCAACGCCTTCGCCGACGTCGAGCGCGCGCTGATCGCCGTGCGCCAGCTCGCCGAGCAGGAGCGGCTGCAGCGCGAGTCCCTTGCAAGTTCGCGCCGCGCCTACGATATCGCGGAGCAGCGGCTGCGCGAGGGCACCGTCGACCTGGTCACCGTGCTGAACACGCAGACCACTCTGTTCCAGGCGCAGGATGCGCTGACGCGGGTGCGGCTGGCGCGCTTCCTCGCCTCGGTCTCGCTTTACCAGGCGCTGGGCGGCGGCTGGACCGTCGCGCAGGGGCGCGCGGAAACCGCGGCTCGGTGATATACCCAATCGAGGCGGACCCGGCCGGGGCGACCGCCATTCGCCCGGAGGGCGCAACCGCATGGCCAGGACCTGGCGCGTCACCATCCCGCTCGTCACGCTGGTCGTGGCGGGCGCGCTGCTGACGCCGCTATTCGTCGATACCGGTTTCGGCCCGCAGCGCCAGAACCGCCGCCGCGAGGCGCAGGACCCCGTGTCCGTGCTCGCCACGCCGGCGCGACTGGCGGACGTCCCTGTCTATATCGACGGCGTCGGCACGGCCCGGCCCGCCGCCACGGTCACCGTGCGCCCGCAGGTGGACGGCCTGCTCCAGAAGGTGCTGTTCCGCGAAGGGCAGGACGTCAAGAAGGGCGACGTGCTCGCGCAGATCGACCCCGCGATCTACCAGGCCCAGCTCGACCAAGCGCTCGCCAAGAAGGCGCAGAACGAGGCGCTGCTCGAAAACGCCAAGCGGGACCTCGAACGCTACGTGCGCCTCGCCGAGACCAACTCCGTCACCCGCCAACAGGCCGACACGCAGCGCTCGACGGTGGCGCAACTCGAGGCGCAGCTGAAGTCCGACCAGGCCGCGATCGACAGCGCCCGGGCCTACCTCGCCTACACCAGGATCGTCGCGCCCATCGACGGGCGGACCGGCATCCGCGCCCTGGACGAGGGCAACCTGGTCAAGCAGTCGGACGCGGCCGGCCTCGTCACCATCTCGCAGGTCAGCCCCATCGCCGTGGTGTTCAGCGTGCCGCAACAGCAATTGCCGCGCATCACCAAGGCGTGGAGCGCCGGCAAGGTGCCGGTGGATGCGATGGACGCCGACAACAAGGCCCCGCTCGAATCCGGCGAACTGCAGGTGATCGACAACCTCGTCGACCAGACCACCGGCACGGTGCGGCTGAAGGCCGAGTTCCCCAACCGCGACATGGCGCTGTGGCCGGGCGCGTTCGCCAATGTCCGCCTTCTGGTCGACACGCTGGAGGGCGTGGTGGTGGTGCCGACCGCCGCCGTGCAGCGCGGGCCGAAGGGCGCGTTCGTCTACGTGGTGAAGCCGGACTCGACGGTGACCGTTAGCCCGGTGATGGTCGGCCAGCAGGACGACGTGCAGACGGTAATCGCGTCGGGGCTCGCCGCCGACGAGAAGGTGGTCACGACCGGCTTCGCGCGTCTGGCCGAGGGCACGCCGGTGACGGTGGCGGCGCCGGAGCCGCTGCCCGAGCCCAACGCCACGCCGACCGTCTCGCGCCGCCAGCAGCGCCAGCAGCGCCAGTCCGGGCAGGGCCAGCGCCGGCCCGACGCCGCGCAGGGCCAGCCGGCCCGTCCCGCCGACGCGGGCCCGCGAGCGGAGGCGACCCCCGCGCCGAGCGCCGGAACGGTGCGGTGAGCATTTCCTCGCCCTTCATCCGCCGGCCGGTCGCGACCTCGCTGATCGGCGTGGCGGTGATGCTGGGCGGTCTGATCGGATACTGGCTGCTGCCCGTCTCGTCGCTGCCGCAGGTCGATTTCCCGACCATCCAGGTGACGACGCAACTGCCCGGCGCCAACCCGGACACGATGGCCGCGCTGGTCACCGCGCCGCTGGAACGCCCGCTCGGGCAGATCCCCTCGCTGGCGGCGATGACCTCGCAGAGCGCCTTCGGCATCAGCCAGATCACGCTGCAGTTCCAGCTCGGCCGGGACATCGACGCCGCCTCGCAGGACGTGCAGGCGGCCATCAACGCCGCCGCCTCGACGCTTCCGCGCACGCTGCCTTATCCGCCCACCTACGCCAAGGTGAATCCCGCCGACGCGCCCATCGTGACGCTGGCGCTGTCGTCCTCGACCTACTCCCTGCGCCAGCTCAGCGACATGGCCGACACGCTGATCGTGCAGCGGCTGAGCGAGGTGACCGGCGTCGGCCATGTCGCCGTCCAGGGCGGCGTGCGCCCGGCCGTGCGCGTGCAGGCGGACCTGTCGCGCCTGGCCAGCTACGGCATCGGGCTGGAGGACATCCGCACCGCCATCGTCAACGCCAACGTGGCCGGGCCGAAGGGCGCGCTCGACGGCGTCCACCAGTCCTACACCATCGCCGCCAACGACCAGATCGGCGCGGCCGACGCCTACCGGCAGATCGTCGTGGCCTACCGCAACAACGCCCCGGTGCTGCTCGCCGACGTGGCCGACATTGTGGAGGGGCTGGAGAACGCCCGCGTCGGCGGCTGGTACAAGGGCCAGCCGGCGGTCATCCTCGACATCCTGCGCCAGCCCGGCGCCAACGTCATTGAGACGGTGGAGCGCATCCAGCAGGAGCTGCCCCGGCTCGAGCGGATGATCCCCGCCGCCGTGGCGCTCGACGTGGTGCACGACCGCACCGGCGCGATCCGCGCCTCCATCGAGGAGGTGCAGTTCACCCTCGCGCTGAGCGTCGCGCTCGTCATCCTCGTCGTGCTGCTGTTCCTGCGCACCGCGCGGGCCACGCTGATCGCCGGCGTCACGCTGCCGCTGTCGCTGGTCGCGACGTTCGGGCTGATGTGGCTCGCCGGCTTCAGCATCGACAACCTCTCCCTGATGGCGCTGACCATCGGAACCGGCTTCGTCGTCGACGACGCCATCGTGATGATCGAGAACATCGTCCGCCACATCGAGGCGGGCGAGAGCCCGCGGCAGGCGGCGCTGGAGGGCGCGCGGGAGATCGGCTTCACCGTGGTGTCGCTCACCGCCTCGCTCGTCGCCGTGTTCATCCCGCTGCTGTTCATGACCGGGCTGGTCGGCCGCATGTTCCGGGAGTTCGCGCTGACGCTGACCATCGCCGTGGTGGCCTCGATGGTGGTGTCGCTGACGCTGACGCCGATGCTGTGCGCGCACATCCTGCGCGCCGGCCATGACGGCCGCCGCTGGCTTCCGCTGCGCGCCTTCGACCGCGCGTTCGAAGCCATGACGGAGGCCTATCGCGCCAGCCTCGGCTGGACGATGCGCCACCAGGGCGTCATGCTCGCCTCGCTCGCGGCGACGCTCGCCGCCACGGTGTGGCTCTACGTCGCCATGCCCAAGGGCTTCATGCCCGTCCAGGACACCGGCCTGATCACCGCCGTCACGCTGGCCGAGCCCACGGTCTCCTTCGAAGGGATGCGCGCCGTGCAGACGCGGGTCGCCGACGCGGTGCGCGCCGATCCGGCCGTGCAGGCGGTCGCTTCGGTGATCGGCGTCGGGCCCGCCAACCTCACCGCGAACACCGGGCGGCTCACCGTGGTGCTGAAGCCGCGCGGCGAGCGCGACGCCGCCGGCCCGGAGCTGATCGGCCGGCTGCAGCGGCGGGTGGCCGGCATTCCGGGCGTGTCGGTGACCTTCCAGCCCGTGCAGGACGTGCAGATCACCACGCGCACCAGCCGGGCGCAGTACCAGTACAGCCTGACCGGGGCCAGCACGGCCGAGGTCACCGACTGGGCGGACCGGCTGGCGCGCGAGCTCGGCCGCCGCCCGGCGCTGCGCGACGTCGCCTCGGAGGCGCAGGCGGGCGGGGCGCGGCTGTTCGTTAAGATCGACCGCGAGAAGGCGGCGCGGCTCGGCGTGTCGGTGCAGGCGGTCAACGACACGCTCAACAGCGCCTACGGCCAGCGGCAGATTTCCACCATCTACGGGCAGGCCAACCAGTACCGGGTGATCCTGGAGGCGCAGCCGCGCTACCAGTCCGACACCGGGTCGCTGGCGCAGCTCTTCGTGGCGTCGTCGAGCGGCGCGCAGGTGCCGCTGAGCGCCTTCGCCGAAGTAACGCAGGTCTCTGCGCCGCTGGTGATCGGCCACGACGCGCAGTTCCCCGCGGTCACGGTCAGCTTCAACGTCGCGCCGGATGCGTCGCTGGGCGAAGCGGTGGCGGAGATCGCGGATGCCGAGCGCGCCATCGGCATGCCCGACACGATCATCCGCCGCTTCACCGGCGACGCGGCGGAGTTCGCGCGCTCGCTGGCCGGCGAGCCGTGGCTGATCCTGGCCGCGGTGATCACCATCTACATCGTGCTGGGCGTGCTCTACGAGAGCGCCATCCACCCGCTGACCATCCTGTCGACGCTGCCCTCGGCCGGCGTCGGCGCGCTGCTGGCGCTGATCCTCACCGGGCTGGACCTGTCGGTGATCGCGCTGATCGGCATCGTGCTGCTGATGGGCATCGTGAAGAAGAACGCGATCATGATGATCGACTTCGCGCTCGACGCGGAGCGCGAGCAGGGGCTGTCCCCGCGCGAGGCGATCGCGCAGGCGTGCCTGCTGCGTTTCCGGCCGATCATGATGACCACCCTGGCCGCCCTGTTCGGCGCGCTGCCGCTGGCGCTCGGCGCGGGCCAGGGGGCGGAGCTGCGCGTGCCGCTCGGCGTCAGCATCGTCGGCGGGCTGCTGCTGAGCCAGTTGCTGACGCTCTACACCACGCCGGCCGTCTACCTCGCGATGGAGGGCCTGAAGCGCCGGCTGCGGCCGCAGCTGCCGGACGCGCACGGGCCGGCGCGACCGGCCCGGGACGCGGCGGAGTAGGCCATGCGCCTCTCGGAAACCTTCGTCCACAGGCCCGTGGGGGCGACGCTGATCGCCATCTGGATCGTGCTCGTGGGCGTCGTCGCCTACCACGCGCTGCCGGTGGCGAGCCTGCCCACGGTGGAGCTGCCGACCATCTTCGTCACCGCCTCGCGCCCGGGGGCGGACCCGGTGACGATGGCGACCACCATCGCCGCGCCGCTGGAGCGCCGGCTCGGGGCCATCGCCGGCGTCACCGAGATCAGCTCGTCCAGCTCGCTGGGGCAGACCGGCATCTACATCCAGTTCGACCTGTCGCGCGGCATCGACAGCGCGGCGCGCGACGTGCAGGCCGCGCTCAACGCGGCGATGACGGACCTGCCGAGCGACCTGCCGTCTCGGCCGAGCTTCCGCAAGGCGAACCCCAACTCGTCGCCCATCCTGATCCTCGCGCTGACCTCGAAGACCGTGCCGCCGAGCGCCCTCTACGACATCGCCGACTCGGTGCTGGCCCAGCGCATTTCGCAGGTGGCGGGGGTCGGGGAAGTCAGCGTCAGCGGCGCGGAGCAGCCGGCGGTGCGCGTGCGCGTCAACCCCGCGCAGGCCGCCGCCATGGGGCTGAGCCTGGAGACCGTCCGCACCGCCATCGCCAACACCAACGCGCTCGGCCCGGTCGGCTCCATCGACGGGCCGGAACGGTCATGGTCGATCGACACCAACGAGCAGCTTCGCCGGCCGCCGCAGTTCGGCAATCTGGTGGTGCGCAGCAAGAACGGCGATCCCGTGCGCCTGTCCTCGGTGGCGCAGGTGGAGGAGGGGGTGCGCAACACGCGCTCGGCCGCGTGGTTCAACGGCGAGCCGTCCATCCTCATCAACGTGACCAAGCAGGCCGACGCCAACGTCATCGACACGGTGCACGAGATCCGCGAGCTGATGCCCCAGCTCGACCGCTGGATCCCGGCCGGCATCGAGGTCTCGGTGCTGGCCGACCGCACCGGCACGATCCGCGCCAGCGTCGAGGACATGGAGTGGACGCTGGGCGCCACCATCGCGCTGGTGATGGGCGTGGTGTTCGTCTTCATGCGGCGGCTGACGCCGACGGTGGCCGCCGGCGTCACCGTGCCGCTGTCGCTGGCCGGGACCTTCGCGCTGATGTGGGCGGTCGGCTACTCGATCGACAATCTCTCGCTGATGGCGCTGGCCATCGCGGTCGGCTTCGTCGTCGACGACGCCATCGTCATGGTCGAGAACATCGACCGCAACATCGCTGCCGGGATGACGCCGATGCAGGCGGCCAAGGACGGCTCCCGGCAGATCGGCTTCACGCTCGTCGCGATCAGCCTGTCGCTGGTCGCCGCGTTCATCCCGCTGCTGCTGATGGGCGGCGTCCAGGGCCGCTATTTCCGCGAGTTCTCGATGGTGCTGGCCTTCGCCATCGCCATCTCGACGCTGGTGTCGCTGACGCTGACGCCGATGATCTGCGCCCGCTGGACGCCGCGCCGGCCGCGCCCGCCGAACCGGCTGGACCGGATCGCCGACGCGGCGCTCGCCGCGCTGCTGCGCTTCTACGCGCGCACGCTGCGCGCCGTGCTGAACCACCGTCCCGCCGCGATGATCGTGTTCGCCGCCACCGTGGTCGCGGCGGTGCAGCTCTACATCGTGACGCCGAAGGGCTTCTTCCCGCAGGACGACACCGGGCTGGTGTTCGGCTTCACCGAGTCGTCGACGGACGTCTCGTTCCAGGCGATGGCCGAGCTGCAGCAGCGCGCGGCGGAGATCGTGCGCGCCGACCCGGCCGTTTCGGGGGTGGGCTCGTCGGTCGGCGGCGGCGGCTGGAGCGGCGCGGTCAACACCGGCCGCATGTGGATCAGCCTCAAGCCGCTGGCGGAGCGCAAGCTGACCTCGCTGCAAGTGGTCGAGCGCCTTCGCAAGTCGCTCAACGCGGTATCGGGGCTGTCGGTTTGGATGTCGCCGGTGCAGGAGCTGCGCATCGGCGCGCGCAGCGGCCGCTCGCCCTTGCAGTTCACGCTGTGGGGACCGGATTTCGAGGAGTTGCAGCGCATCGGGCCGCTGGTGGCGACGCGGCTGCAAGGGCTGGAGGGGCTGGTCGACGTCAATTCCGACGCGCAGCCCAGCGGGCTCCAGGCCAACGTGGTGATCGACAGGCCGACCGCGGCGCGGCTCGGCGTGCGCATGCAGGACATCAGCAACGCGCTCAACAACGCCTTCGCGCAGCGGCAGATCTCGACCGTCTACACCCCGCGCAACCAGTACCGCGTGGTGCTGGAGGTGGGGCAGGACTACCGAAGCGACCCGTCGGACCTCGATGCCATCCACGTCACCGGCGCGGGCGGCAAGGAGATCCCGCTCGCCGCCGTGGCGAGGGTCGAGCGCGGCACGGCGCCGGTCTCCGTCAACCACCAGGGCCAGTTCCCGTCGGTGACTGTGACCTACGCGCTGCGTCCGGGCGTCTCGATGGACGACGCCGCGGAGCGCGTCCGCAAGGCGGTGGAGGAGATGCACCTGCCGGAGTCGATCCGCGCCGACTTCGCCGGCGACGCGAAGGCGTTCCGGCAGGCGGCGGGCAACCAGCCCGTGCTGATCCTGGCCGCGCTGATCGCCGTCTACATCGTGCTGGGGGTGCTCTACGAGAGCCTGATCCACCCGCTGACGATCGTCTCGACGCTGCCGGCGGCCGGCCTCGGCGCGCTGCTCGCATTGCAGGCGACAGGATCGGAACTGTCGATCATCGCGTTCATCGGCATCATCATGCTGATCGGAATCGTCAAGAAGAACGGCATCATTCTCGTCGATTTCGCGCTGGAGGCCGAGCGCGAGCGCGGGCTCGACGCGGCGGACGCCGTCTACGCGGCCTGCCTGGAGCGCTTCCGGCCCATCCTGATGACGACCCTGGCGGCAATGCTGGGCGCGCTGCCCCTGGTGCTGGCGACCGGCGCGGGCTCGGAGCTGCGCCGCCCGCTCGGCATCACCATCGTCGGAGGCCTCGCTTTGTCGCAGGTGCTGACGCTGTACACGACCCCGGTCGTCTACGTGCTGTTCGACCGGCTCCGCGCACGGCTGGGGAGGCGCCGCGCGCCAGCGCCCGTCCCGGCGGAGTGACCATCGCGCAAAATCGAACAAACCCGCGAAACAACGGGCCTCCCAAGGCGTTGCCGAGGCTGGATAGCCGAAGGAGGACGACACGATGGACAAGCAGCACATCAAGGGCGCCATGGACAAGGCCAAGGGCGCGGCCAAGGACGCCGTCGGCAAGGTGACCGGCGACGACCGCATGCAGGCCGAAGGCAAGATGGACAAGGCCAAGGGCGAAGCCCGCCAGGCCGTCGGCGACGTCAAGGACGCCGTCCGCAAGTCGACCCGCTGAGGCGGGTGTCCCCGGGGCCGCGCGCCCCGGGGACTTAGCCGGCGCTTGATCCGCGCCGCGCCCTGTGGTCCGGTTCCGCTCCCCCCGGCGGAATCGGCGAATGTCTCCAGACCAGCTCAAGTCCGAAATCGCGCGCCGCTACGGCACGCCCTCGCTCGTCGTCGACCTCGACGTCGTTGAGCGCAACATCGCGCGCGTCCAGGCGCTGTGCGACGCAGCCGGCGTCGCCAACCGGCCCCACATCAAAACGCACAAAAGCCCGGTGATCGCGAAGATGCAGCGCGACGCCGGAGCCCGAGGCATCACGTGCCAGAAGCTCGGCGAGGCCGAGATCATGGCCGAGGCCGGCCTCGACGACATCCTCATCAGCTACAATTTGATCGGCGAGGAGAAGACCGGCCGGCTGGGCGCATTGCTCCGGCGCGCCGACGTCATCGTCGCGGCCGACAACCCGGTCACCGTCGCCGGCCTGCCGCGCGCCGCCGAGATCGCGGGACGCGAGCTGAAAGTGCTGGTCGAGATCGACACCGGGCGCAAGCGCGCCGGGGTAGAGACGCCGGGCGAGGCCGTCGCCCTGGCCCGCGACATCGCGTCGCGCCCCGGCCTGCGCTTCGCCGGGTTCCTGGCCTATCCCCCCGAGGGCGGGATCGAGGCGACGCAGCGCTTCGTGGACACGGCGGGAGCGGGGCTGCGCGCGGAGGGGCTCGGCATCGAGATCCTGTCCTCCGGCGGCACGCCGAACCTGCTCACGCTGGGCCAACTGCGCGGCGTGACCGAGCACCGCGCCGGCACCTCGATCTTCAACGACCGCATGATGATGCGGGCCGGCGTCGCCACGCTGGCCGACTGCGCGCTGACGGTTCTGGCGATGGTGGTCAGCCGCGCGGGCCCCGAGCGCGGCATTCTGGACGCCGGCTCCAAGACGCTGACGAGCGACACCGGCGGCGGGCTCGACGGGTACGGCCTCATCCTGGAGCATCCGCAGGCCCGCATCGCGAGCTTCGCCGAGGAGCATGGGTTCCTGGACCTCGCCGCCTGCAACGACAGGCCGAAGGTCGGCGACCTGGTGCGCATCGTCCCGAACCATGTCTGCGTCGTCGCCAACATGCATGACCGCTACGTCACGGTGCGGGGCGGCGAGATCGTCGGCGAACTGCCGGTCGCCGCGCGCGGCCTCGTGCGCTGAGGGAGGATCCATGGACACGCATCCCGGACTGCTCGTGCTCGATCCGGGCGACAACATCGCGGTCGCCACCCGCGACCTCGCGGCGGGCGAAAGCGTCCGCGCCGGGGACATCGCCCTGACGCTGGAGCGCGCCACCGCCACCGGCCACAAGGTGGCGGTGCGGCCCATCCGGGCCGGCGAGAAGGTCGTCAAGTTCCGCGTGCCGATCGGCTCCGCGACGCGCGACATTCGTCCCGGCGACTATGTCCATCTCCACAACCTCAAGAGCGACTACATCGCCACCTACACGCTCGACGCGTCGGCGGCGGGGAGCGAGCGGGCATGATCCAGGGCTATCTTCGCCAGGACGGGCGCAAGGGCATCCGCAACCACGTCGCGGTGGTCTATCTCGTCGAATGCGCGCACCACGTTGCGCGGGAGATCCAGGCCCCGTATCGCGATCGCGGCGTCCACGTCATCGGCTTTCCGGGCTGCTACCCGAACGACTACTCGCTGCGCATGCTGAAGGCGTTGTGCACCCACCCGAATGTCGGGGCGGTGCTGATGGTGTCGCTCGGCTGCGAGGGCTTCAACCGGCACGAGCTCTACGAGGCGGTGCGGGAGAGCGGCCGGCCCGTGCGCCTGATCGGCATCCAGGCCGCCGGCGGCACGCGGCGCTCCGTCGAGGAAGGCCGGGCCTGGGTGGCCGACGCGCTGGAGACGCTGAAGGCGACGCCGCGCGCGCCGATGAGCGCTTCGGAGCTGGTGGTCGGCACGATCTGCGGCGGCTCCGACGCGACCAGCGGACTCACCGCCAACCCTGCCATGGGCCGCGCCTTCGACTACCTCGTCGAGGAGGGCGGCGCGGCCATCTTCGAGGAAACGGGCGAGCTGATCGGCCTCGAGTCGCTGATGGCGGAGCGCGCCCGCACGCCGGCGCTCGGCGCGGCCATCGGCGCGTGCATGGAGAAGACGGCCCGCTACTACGCCACGCTCGGGCACGCCAGCTTCGCGCCGGGCAACGCCGACGGCGGGCTCACCACGATCGAGGAGAAGTCGCTGGGGGCGTACGCCAAGAGCGGCCATTCCGCCATCGCCGGCCTGCTGAAGCCGGGCGACGTCCCGCCGGCGGGCGGCCTCTATCTGCTCGACGTGATCCCGGATGGCGAAGTGCGCTTCGGCTTTCCCAACATCAACGACAACGCCGAGATCGCCGAGCTGATCGCCTGCGGCAGCCACGTCATCCTGTTTTCGACCGGGCGGGGCTCGGTGGTCGGCTCGGCCCTGGCGCCCGTCATCAAGGTGTGCGCCAACCCGGCGACCTTCCGGCGCATGGGCGACGACATGGACGTCGACGCCGGCCGCATCCTGGAGGGGCGGGCGACCGTGGACGAGGTCGGGCGCGAGATCCACGAGTTCGTCAAGCGGGTCGCGGCCGGCGAGCCCACCCGGTCGGAAGCGCTGGGCCACCAGGAGTTCATCCTCACCTACAAGAGCTTCGCTCCTCTCGGCCCGGAGTGCCTGCCTGGCCGGTGAGGCGACCCTCTTCTGGCGCGCGGCCGCCGCGCTTATGCTGGCCGCGTAGCGGACGCGGGGACCATGCTGGCTCAGATCCTCCTCGGTGGGGTCGTCACCTCCATCAACATCGTCGTGCAGGCCCTGGCCATGCTCGGGGTCATGGCGGTCGATCAAGGCGACCTGTCGCGGCGGCGGCGGCCGGTGCTCGCCTTCGCCGTTCGCATGGTCGGCGTTGTGACAGTGCTGAACCTGGCCCACCTTGCGCAAATCGCGCTCTGGGCGACCGCCTACCGAATGTTTGGCGTGGTCGTCGATGCAGACCTGGCGTTCTATTTCGCTTTCGTGAATTTCGCGACGCTCGGATACGGCGACATCGTTCCGGCGGAGGGATGGCGGCTCATCGGTCCCGCCACCGCCATCAACGGCGTGCTGATGCTCGGCTGGTCGACGGCGGTGATGATGTGGGTGCTGGCGCGCCACGGCGCGGCGTTTGGGCGGGGTTGAACCGCGCCGCTTCCCCCCGACTTTTCCAAATGAAAACGGCGCCCGGCGCGGGGGACGCGCGGGCGCCGTATCCGTGACGAACCGGTTCAGTCCTTGCCGACCTTGCGGACGGTGCGGCCCTGCGTCTGCGCTCCCGTGCCGGTGCCGTCGCTCGGCGACACCTCCTCGGCGACCTTCGGGTCGCTGAGCTTGTGGCTGGGGGTTTCGGTCGGCGTATCGTTGTCCGGCCGCCCGGCCACCGACGCGCCGGCCATGTAGGACGGCGGATCGCTTGCCGGGAACGACATCTCGGACGCCGCGTCGACAAGGCTCTCGCGCTTGGTGACGCGCTGGAACGCGGTTGTATAGGCTTCGTAGACGCGTTGCCGGGCGTCGCCCGGCACCGGACCGTTGTCGGAGTGGTCGAGCACCTCCATCAGCGCGTCCATCGAGCGCTGCTTGGCGCCCGCCTGGGCGTCGCCGCGTCCGTGCCTTTCCGCCTCGCGGAGGCACTGCTCCAGGGCGTCGTTCTTGGGATGGGTGGACGTGGTCATTGCGAGCCTCCGTCGCGGCCGGTCAGCACGGCGCGATGTCGCGCTCGAGCACCAGTCTCTCGAACGCCTCGTGCTCGCCCTTGATGCGATATTCGGGCTGGCCTTCCGGCGTTTCGGGCAGCAGACGGATCACCTTGAACCGGCTCTGCCGCATCTGAAGGCGCAGGTCCGTCGAGCTCACGATGCGAACATCCTGGCCGATCTGGAACCTGTGCGTGGTCAGCTTTTCCTCCAGCACATGCGTCTCCCGATGAATTCGATGGGGCGGGATGAACCCGCTCAGCGCATGAACAGCCAGAGAAGCACGATCACCGGGATCGGCACTCCGATAAGCCAAAGCAGGGCGGATTTTCCAAGACCCATCGTCGTTCTCCCTCTCTTGACGTATGCAACACCAACTCGGCCGCGCGGTCCGGGTTCCGGTTCAGAACACGGCCTGGCCGGCGATCAGCGCCATCACGAGCGTGACCAGCAGGAGGATCAGCGCGACGACGAACAGGATCTTGGCGATCCGGGCCGTGGCGACCGAGACGCCGGAGAATCCGAAAAAGCCGGCGACGATGGAAATGACGAAGAAGATCAGGGCCCAACGCAGCATGGACGTCTCCTCGCTCGGGCATGCCGCGGGACCGGGAAGCGTCTCGCGCGACGCATGCAGCGGACTGATGGAAGACCGCGCCGACCCCGTGCGGGGCGGGCGCGATCCGTTTCGGCGCGACGGCGCCTGTCGCGAGGAACAATCGTGCCGCGCCGGCGAAGGTTCCGTCAGCTTGCCTTGGGCGCGCCCACCGTGTCGGCCATCCGCGCGCCTCGCGCGCCCAGCGGACGCGGCGCGTCCGTGGTGGTGTCGGCCGCCGTCTGGTGTTCGATCTCGGCGTTCAGCTCGGCGCCGAGCAGGATCACCGTCGTCGACAGCCAGATCCACGTCATGAAGCCGATCACCGCGCCGAGCGAACCGTAGGTCTCGTTGTAGCTGCCGAAATTGGCGGCGTACCACGAGAACAGGATCGAGACGACGATCCAGGCCACCGACGCGAAGGCGCTCCCCCACGTCACCCAGCGCCACTGCGCCCGCTCGCGGCTGGGGCCGTAGCGGTAGATCACCGACAGGGCCAGCGCGATGACGACCAGCAGCACCGGCCAGCGCGCGAGCTTGATCAGCGCTTCCGCCATGGCGCCCAGGCCCACGAACTTCAGCACGATGGGCACCGCCACGATGCCCGCGATCGCCAGCATCATGAACACGATCGCCCCGACCGTGAACGCCAGCGAGGTCGCGTTGAGGCGGATGAAGCTGCGCTTCTCCTCCTCCTCGTAGACGACGTTCAGCGCATCGAAGAGCGCCTTCATCCCGGCGTTGGCGCTCCACAGCGACAGCAGCACGCTGAAGGCGAGCGCCATGGAAAGCTTGTCGTTGCCCTGACTGGCGATGCGCTTGACCTGCTCGCCGATGACATCGATGGCGCCGCCCGGCAGCAGGAAGGAGAGGCTCTGGAGATGCTGTTGGATGGTGCTGGCGTCCGCCACCAGGCCGTAGATGGAGACGAAGGCCGCGATAGCCGGGAACAGCGCCAGCAGGCTGTAGAACGTCACGCCCGCCGCCACCGACAGCAGGCGGTCCTCCTGCATCTCGCTCCAGACGCGAAACAGGATGTCCTTCCACCCCGGAGCGGGGATCTGCGCCGGAGTCGTCGCCGAGCGGCCGCGGTCGCCCTCGCCGCGGGCCTCGTGCGCGTCGCCGCGGCCCTTGCGCGCCGGGCGGGCCGGGCGGGCGGCCCCGCCGCGCGAAAACAGCGTCGCGGCCCCGAGCCCGACGATCAGCGAGGTGAGCCACGAATGTCCGCCGTGGCGGCCGCGCGGGGAATTGATGGGTCGGTCGGTCATGGGTTCGGCCCGCAAAGTGTTGAAAAGTCTCGTGCTGCCAAACGTGCGCCCGCTCCCCTTGTTCCTGGGGCTTTCCTTGCGGGGCGCGGGAGCGAAGGCGCACATCGCGCACGTCGCGGGGCGGCGAATTTGGAGGCCGGCCTTGCGGTTTGCCCGGCGCGGGTTCAAAAGACGCGGCCGTGGCGGCGGGAACGGCGAGGCCGGGCCCGAGCGCCTTTGCGCCCGAAGGACCGACCATGACCTGGAGCCGCCTGATCGCCGTCCTGCTGGTGCTCGCCGCCGGCGCGTGGATCGCTTCCGGCCATTACGGCCTGGGCAAGGCCGAACGCGCACGGCCGGCGTCGGCCCTGACGCCATCCGCCGAAGCGAAGCCGTTCCGCGTCGCCGTCGCGACGGCGGACGTCGTCGAGCGCGCCCGCCGCCTGACGCTGTCCGGGCGCACCGAGGCCGACCAGCGCACCATGGCGGTGGCGCGCGCCAACGGCTTCGTCACCCACATCAAGGTGCAGCGCGGCTCGAAGGTGGCGGAAGGCGACCCGATCGCCGTTCTCTCGGACGAGGCGCGCGAGGCCAACGTGCTGCAGGCGCGGGCCCGGCTGGAGCAGCGCAATGCCGAGTTCGACGCCCGCCGCAAGCTCATCGACGCGGGCAACCTGCCGCGGCTGAACCTCGTGCAGCTCGAGGCGGACCTGCGCTCCGCCGAGGCGGCGTTGGCCCAGGCCATCGCCGAGCGCGACCGCGGCACCGTGCTGGCTCCCATCACCGGCATCGTCAATGAATTGCCGGCGGTCATCGGCCAGGCCATGCAGCCCGGCGCGCCGGTGGCCGAGGTCATCGCGCTCGACCCGATGCTGGCCGTGGTGGAGATCTCCGAGCGCCGGCTGAGCGGGGTCAAGGTCGGGGACGGGGCCGCGGTTCGCCTGGCCACGGGCGTCAACGTGGAGGGCGCGGTGCGCTTCATCTCCAGCAAGGCGAGCGCCCAGACCCGCACCTACCGCGTCGAGGTCCGCATCCCCAACCAGGACGGCGCCATCCCGGACGGCGTCACCGCCGAAGTGTCGCTGCGGCTCGCGCCGACGCCGGCGACGCGCATCACGCGCTCGGCGCTGACCTTCTCGGCCGAGGGGCGGCTTGGCGTGCGCGTGGTGGGCGAGGGCGACGTGGTCGCCTTCGTGCCGGTGTCGCTCGTCGAGGACGAGGCGGAATTCCTGTGGGTCTCCGGCATCAAGGCCGGCGCGCGCATCATCGTGCAGGGCCAGGACTTCGTGAAGGAAGGCCAGCACGTCGAGCCGGTCCCGGCGACGGGCCAGGCGGCGAGCTGAACCGATGCGCAACCCCGTCGACTTCGCCATCTCGCACGCGCGGCTGACGCTGGCGCTGCTGCTCTTCCTGCTCGTGGCGGGCTTCTCGGCCTATATCACGATCCCCAAGGAGGCGGAGCCGGACGTCCAGGTGCCGATCGTCTACGTGCAGCTGTCGCAGCGGGGCATCAGCCCGGAGGATTCCGAGCGCCTGCTGCTGCGGCCGGTGGAGACGCAGCTCAAGTCCGTCGCCAACGTCAAGGAGATGCGCTCCACCGCGTTCGAGGGCGGCGGCTTCGTGCTGCTCGAATTCGAGGCCGGCTTCAACGCCGCCAAGGCGCTCGCCGACGTGCGCGCCAAGGTCGATGACGCCAAGCGCGACCTGCCCCGCGACGCCGACCAGCCGGCGGTGCGCGAGGTCAATCTGTCGCTGTTCCCGATCCTCGTCGTCGCGCTGACCGGCGAGGTGCCGGAACGGACGCTGCTGCGCGTCGCCCGGTCCGCCAAGACGGCGATCGAGCAGATTCCCGGCGTGCTCTCCGCCGAATTGCGCGGCGCGCGGGACGAGGTGGTCGAGGTGATCGCCGAGCCGATGCTGCTGAAGAGCTACGGCATCTCGCTGCCCGAACTGATCGCCGCCACCACGCAGGGCAACACGCTGGTCACCGCCGGCGCGCTGGAGGGCGGCAGCGGCCGCTTCGCCGTCAAGGTGCCCGGCCTCATCGAGAAGCCGCAGGACGTGCTGTCGCTGCCGCTGGCGGCGACGCCCGGGGCCAGCGTCGCGCTCGGCGACGTCGCCGAGGTGCGCCCCACCTTCAAGGACGCGACCTCGATCACCCGCGTCAACGGCAAGCCGGCCATCGCCATCGAGGTCTCCAAGCGCACCGGCGCCAACCTGATCGAGACGGTCGACGGCGTGAAGTACGTCGTCGCGCAGCTGCGACAGGCGTGGCCGGGCGCCATCGACGTGTCGTTCACCCAGGACAAGTCGAAGACCATCCGGGACATGCTGCACGAGCTGCAGAACAGCGTCATCACGGCGGTGCTGCTCGTGTTCGTCATCATGCTCGTCGTGCTCGGCGGGCGCGCCTCGCTGTTCATCGGCATCGCCATCCCCGCCTCGTTTCTCACCGGCATCCTCGGCCTGCAGATGGCGGGGCTGACGGTCAACATCGTCGTGCTGTTCGCGCTGATCCTCGCCGTCGGCATGCTGGTCGACGATGCCATCATCGTCTCGGAGTTCGCCGAGCGCCGCATGGCGGAGGGCATGCAGCCCAAGCAGGCCTATTCGCTGGCGGCGCGCCGCATGGCGGGCCCGGTGATCGCCGCCACCGCGACGCGCGTCGCCGCGTTCTCGCCGCTGATGTTCTGGCCAGGCATCGTCGGCCAGTTCATGAAGTACCTGCCCCTGACGCTGATCGCGACGCTCTCGGCCTCGCTGGTCGTGGCGCTGTTCTTCACGCCGACGCTCGGGGCGCTGCTGGGCCGGGCCAGCGACAAGCCGCACGACGAGCGCGCCGCCGAGCGCGGTGTCTACATGACCGTGGTGCGCGCCACG
The DNA here is from genome assembly GCF_024294805.1 of Alsobacter ponti. Taxonomy (GTDB): domain Bacteria; phylum Pseudomonadota; class Alphaproteobacteria; order Rhizobiales; family Beijerinckiaceae; genus Alsobacter; species Alsobacter ponti. Next base: position 17,062 of record NZ_JANCLU010000013.1, on the reverse strand, counting down.
CTGCGCCGACCGCTCTCGACGCTGTTCGCGACCGCGCTGCTGCTGGTCGGCGTGCAGTACGCCTATGGCCGCTTCGGCAACGGGGTCGAGTTCTTCCCGAATGTGGAGCCGGACTACGGGCTCGTTCAGGTCCACGCGCGCGGCAATCTCTCGCTCGTCGAGAAGGATCGGCTGGTGCGCATCGTCGAGGACCGCATCCTGCCGATGAAGGAGATCCGCACGGTCTACGCCCGGGCGGGCGAAGGCCAGAAGGGCTCGAGCGAAATCTCCGAAGACACGGTCGGCACCATCCAGTTCGAGTTCGTCGACTGGCAGCACCGGCGGCCGGCGCACGAGATCATGGACGAGATCCGCGCCGCCTCGGCCGACATTCCGGGCGTCAATGTCGAGGTGACGGCGCCGAAGGGCGGCCCGCCCACCGGCAAGCCTGTGCAGGTGCAGCTCACCGCGCTCGACCCCGACCTGCTGCCCGCGGCCGCCGTCAAGGTCGCGGCGCTGCTGGAGAAGCGGCCCGACATCCGCGACCTCGACAACGGCCTGCCGCTGCCGGGCATCGACTGGACCATCCGCGTCAACAAGACCGAGGCGGCCAAGTACGGCGCCAGTGCGGCGACGGTCGGCACCGCCGTGCAGCTCGTCACCAACGGGCTGAAGATCACCGAGTACCGCCCGAACGAGACCGACAAGTCGGTCGACCTCATTGTCCGTTTCCCGGAAAACATGCGCAACCTCGACGAGCTGGAGGAGCTGCGCATGAACACGCCGGTCGGCTCCGTGCCCGTCGGCAACTTCGTCGAGCGCATCGCGACGCCGCGCGTCGGGCAGATCAACCGCGTCGCCGGCCAGCGCGTCATCACCGTCTCCGCCAACCTCGCGGAGGGGGTGCAGAGCGCGGCCGTGCAGCAGGCGCTGGTGAAGGACCTGCGCGCCATGGACCTCGGGCCGGGCGTGGTGTTCCGGATGAAGGGCGAGGACGAGGAGCGCGAGAAGGCGGGCGCCTTCCTGATGAAGGCGTTCGGCACGGCGCTGTTCCTGATCTTCGCGATCCTGCTGGCGCAGTTCAACAAGTTCTCCAGCGTCATGCTGGTGCTGTCGGCCGTCGTGCTGTCGACCATCGGCGTGCTGATCGGCCTGATGACGATGGGCCAGGCGTTCGGCGTGGTGATGACCGGCATCGGCGTCATCGCCAACGCCGGCGTCATCGTGAACAACAACATCGTGCTGATCGACACCTACGACAGGCTGCGCCGCGAAGGCATGGAGGCCTACGACGCCATCGTGGAGACTTGCCGGGAGCGCGCCCGCCCCGTGGTGCTGACGGCGGTGACGGCGGTGCTCGGCGTGCTCGCCATCGCCTTCGGCGTCAATCTGGACTTCGTCAACCGCGAGGTCGCGGTCGGCGCGCCGTCGACGCAGTGGTGGATCCATTTGTCGACCGCGATCGTGTTCGGCCTGGGCTTTGCGACGGTGCTGACGCTGGTGGTGACGCCGGCGGCGCTGATGGCGCTGGCCAACCTTTCGGCGTGGCGCGCGCGGCGCAGGCAGGCCCGCGCCGCGCGCCGGGCCGCGCGGGCCGCGCCGGCGCGGGATGTCGGGGCCGAGGGCGCCGCCGCCGCCGCGGCGGAGTGAGCCGCGCGGGTTGACGCCGGCCGCATCCCGGTTCACCACACGACGGAACCGACCGCACCAAGGACGCCCCCGATGAGCGACGCCCGCACCGAGTTCCTGCTGTCCACCCTTCGGCTCGCGCCCGTGGTGCCGGTCATCACCGTCGACCACCCCGCGCAGGCGGTGGAGATGGCGACCGCGCTGGTGGCGGGCGGGCTGCCGGTGCTCGAGGTGACGCTGCGCACCGACAGCGCGCTCGAGGCGATCGAGGCGATGGCCCGGCACGTGCCGGGCGCGGTGGTGGGAGCGGGCACGGTGCTGACGCCCTCCCAGGTGTCGGAGGCGGCGTCGGCGGGGGCGCGGTTCCTGGTCAGCCCGGGGGCCACGACGAAGCTCGCGGAGGCCGCGGCGCGCGGCCCGGCGCCGCTGCTGCCCGGCGTCGCCACGGCCAGCGAGGCCATGGCGATGGCCGAGATGGGCCACCACGTGCTGAAGTTCTTTCCGGCCGAGGCGGCGGGCGGCGTCGCCTATCTCAAGTCGTTGGCGGCTCCGCTGCCGCACCTGACCTTCTGCCCGACCGGCGGCATCGACGCCGCCAAGGCCCGCGCCTACCTGGCGCTGCCCAACGTGGCGTGCGTGGGCGGCTCGTGGGTGCTGCCGGCCGCCGCCGTGAAGGCGGGCGACTGGGCGACGGTGACGCGGCTGTCGCGCGAGGCGGCCGGGCTGCGCGGCTAGCCGGCTCCGGTCCCGCGCCTCACTCGGGCGCGAAGCCCTTCAGCAGCGTGTCGGGCGCGCTGGTGTTGTGGCGCGAGGGCGCGGTGCGTCCCAGCCAGAACTCCGTGGCGTAGCTGCCGTAGAAGTCCATCACGGGGCGCGACACCCAGCCCTTGCCGCGCGGCTCCTTCCAGGCGACGTGGGCGGCGTCGGCGTTGGTCTCCATCACGAACATCGAGCGCAGCGCGGCGAAGGGTCGGCCGCGCGTCCCCGCCTCCAGCTTCACCTCGACGGAGGCCGCGCTCTCGCCGAGCTCGGCGACGCGCACCGTGCCGGCCTCCCCCTTGGCGAAGGTGAGCTCGAAGCTCTTGATCTTCGGCATGAAGCGGACCGCGCGCAGAGACACGAACGGGCGCTCCTTCTCCTCGACTGGGCCGACCAGGAACGACGTGCCGTAGGCGATCTCGTCGAGCCGCGCCGGCGGCAACGGGCGCAGCCGCCAGTAGCCGTCGAGCGGGTAGAGCACGAGGTATTCGTAGGGACCGCGCGGCGTCTTGGCGAAGAGCTGCACGAGGTGGAGCGCGCGTTCCATGCGGTCGCCGACCGTGACCGGCACGTCGCCCTTGCGCCAGAACTCGGAGTGCCGGTAGCCGACGAGCATCAGCTCGTCGTCCTCGTACAGCACGAGGCGCTCGACCTTGTCCTCGGGCCCGGGCGGCTGGTCCTTGATGGTGCAGTCGGTGAAGTCCGGCGCGCGCGAGTCCTGCGCGATGGAGCCGATCACCGCCGGCGGCCGGGCCTCCAGCTTGAAGTAGCGGACGCGCGGGTTCGAGAAGGTGAGGTAGACGTTGTCGTCCTCGGCGCACAAGGTCGGCTTGCTGCGCCCGGCGACGTTGACGCCCATGTCCTTCTGCTGCGCCATGGCGGCGAGCGGCGGCAGCGCGAGCGCGGCGGCGAGGACGAGGCGGACGGCGCGCTGGATGGCGGACACGCGGGAGCTCCGGGGAGGCGAGGGAACGGCGGGCGGTGGCGGCTTTGTGAAGCCGCCCGGCGTCTTCCGCAAGCCCCCGCGTCAGTCCGGCTTCGCCGTCGCCAGGAATTCGCCCATCCGGGCCAGGGCCTTGCGGATGTTCTCGGTCGAGTTGGCGTAGCTGAGCCGGATATAGCCCTCGCCGTGGACGCCGAAGTCCGGCCCGCCGATGGTGGCGACGCCGGCCTGCTCGAGCAGCGCGGAGGCGAGGCGCTTGGCCTTCCAGCCGGTCTTGGAGATGTTCGGAAACGCGTAGAACGCGCCCTTCGGCACGGCCGCCGACACGTTCGGCAGCGCATTGAGCCCTTCCGTCACCACCTTCCGGCGGCGGTCGAACTCGGCGACCATGTCGCGCACCGCGTCCTGCGGGCCGGTGAGGGCGGCGAGGCCCGCGAACTGCGCCGAGGCGTTGACGCAGCTGTAGGAGTTCACCGCCAGCTTGCGGGCGTTCTCATAGAGGCGCTTCGGCCACACCGAGAACCCCATGCGCCAGCCGGTCATGGCGTAGGTCTTGGACCAGCCGTCGAGCAGGATCAGGCGGTCGCGGATGTCGGGATAGGCGAGCAGCGTCTGGTGGGCGAGGCCGTCATAGGTCATCTGGCCATAGATCTCGTCCGACATGATCGCCACATCGGGATGCCGGCGAAGACCCTCGACCAGCTTGTCGATCTCCGCCTTCGGGGTGACGCCGCCGGTGGGGTTGGCCGGCGAGTTGACGATCAGCAGCCGCGTGCGCGGCGTGATCAGCGACAGCGTCTCCTCGGCGGAGAAGGCGAAGCCGTTGGCCTCGCGGATCGGCACCGGAACCGGGGTCGCGCCGGTGAACTCGATCATCGAGCGATAGATCGGGAAGCCAGGGTCAGGATACAGGATCTCCGCGCCGGGCTCGCCGAACATCAGGATGGCCATGAACATGGTCACCTTGCCGCCCGGCACGATCAGCACCAGTTCGGGATCGACCTCGACGCCGAGCCGCTTGTGCAGGTCCGCCGCCACCGCCTCGCGCAGCGGCAGGATGCCGGTCGCCGGCGTGTAGCCGTGGTGGCCGTCGCGCAGCGCCTTGATGGCGGCCTCGACGATGTGGTCCGGCGTGCGGAAATCCGGCTGGCCGATGCCCAGGTTGATGACGTCGCGGCCCTGGCGCTGAAGCTCGGTGGCGCGGGCGAGCACCGCGAAGGCGTTTTCCTCGCCGATGCGGTCGAACGACTTGACGGTGTGCAACATGGCGCTCCCCCTGCGTACGTCGGTGGTCTTGGCGTTGTCTGACATGCGCTCAGAACAATGCTCGACGCCAGCGGACGATTGATTTCGGCGCGCATTTAGGCTGATGTCACGCCGAAATCAAATCGGTTCGAATGACCGGTGAGGCGAGGAAACGCATAAGGGGGACGACATGGCCGTCAAGGGCAAGGGAACCGGAAAGCCGGGCGGCAAGGCCGCCAAGCCGGGCGTCAACGCCAAGGCCGCGAAGGCGTCCGCCGGCGGTGCGTCCGCCAGCACTCCGGCCAAGGCGGCTCCGGCCCGCGCGGCCGCGGCGAAGCCCGCCAAGGGCGGCGGCGTCGTCGCGCCCGGCGCGGCGTCGAAGGTCGCGAAGGCGTCGGCTTCCGCCAAGGGCGCAGCCGGCAAGGCCCCGGCGCGCGGCCCGCAGCGTCCTTCCAAGGCGGCGCTCGGCGGCGGAGAGCGCAAGCTGCGCTCGCAGCTCTGGTTCGACAACCCCGACAATCCCGGCATGACGGCGCTCTACCTCGAGCGCTACCTCAACTTCGGGCTCACCCGCGAAGAGCTGATGTCCGGCAAGCCGATCATCGGCATCGCCCAGACCGGCTCCGACCTGTCGCCCTGCAACCGCCATCACCTCGACCTCGCCAAGCGGGTGCGCGAGGGCATCACGGCGGCCGGCGGCGTGTGCTTCGAGTTTCCGGTCCATCCGATTCAGGAGACCGGCAAGCGTCCCACCGCCTCGCTCGACCGCAACCTCGCCTATCTCGGCCTCGTCGAGCTGCTTTACGGCTACCCCCTCGACGGCGTGGTGCTCACCACCGGCTGCGACAAGACGACGCCGGCCTGCATCATGGCGGCGGCGACGGTGAACATCCCCGCCATCGTGCTCTCCGGCGGCCCGATGCTGAACGGCTACTGGAAGGGCGAGCTCTCTGGCTCCGGCACCATCGTGTGGAAGTCGCGCGAGCGGCTGGCCGCCGGCGAGATCGACTACAACGAGTTCATCGACATCGTGGCCTCGTCCGCGCCGTCGGTCGGCCACTGCAACACGATGGGCACGGCCTCGACGATGAACGGCCTGGCGGAAGCGCTCGGCATGTCGCTGCCGGGCTGCGCGGCCATCCCGGCTCCCTATCGCGAGCGCGGCCAGATCGCCTACGAGACCGGCAAGCGCGCCGTCCAGATGGTGTGGGAGGACCTCAAGCCCTCCGACATCCTGACCCGCGAGGCGTTCGAGAACGCCATCGTCGTCAACTCGGCCATCGGCGGCTCGACCAACGCGCCGATCCATATCAACGCCATCGCCCGCCACATCGGCGTCAAGCTCACCGTCGAGGACTGGGAGAAGGTGGGCCACAAGGTCCCGCTGATCGCAAACGTGCAGCCGGCCGGCCACTATCTCTGCGAGGAGTACCACCGCGCCGGCGGGATTCCCGCCGTGGTCAACGAGCTGATGAAGAAGCGGCTCATCCACGAGAACGCGCTGACCGTCAACGGCCGCACCATGGGCGAGAACTGCCGCAACCGGCCGGTGCAGGACCACGACGTCATCTATCCCATCGACAAGCCGATGATGAAGGACGCCGGGTTCATCGTGCTGAAGGGGAACCTGTTCGACAACGCGGTGATGAAGACCAGCGTGATCTCCGACGAGTTCCGCAATCGCTACCTGTCCAACCCCAAGGACCCCGAGGCGTTCGAGGGCCGCGCCATCGTGTTCGACGGGCCGGAGGACTACCACCACCGCATCGACGATCCGAAGCTGAAGATCGACGAAAACTGCATGCTGTTCATGCGCGGCGCCGGTCCAATCGGCTATCCCGGCGCGGCTGAGGTGGTGAACATGCAGCCGCCGGCAGCGCTGATCAAGAAGGGCATCCATTCCCTTCCCTGCATCGGCGACGGCCGCCAGTCGGGAACCTCGGGCTCGCCCTCCATCCTCAACGCCTCGCCGGAGGCGGCGGCGGGCGGAGGCCTGGCGCTGCTGAAGACGGGCGACCGCGTGCGCATCGACCTGCGCAAGGGCACCGCCGACATCCTCATCTCGGACGAGGAGCTGGCGAAGCGCCGCGCCGACCTGCAGAAGCGCGGCGGCTACAAGTACCCCGAGAGCCAGACGCCCTGGCAGGAAATCCAGCGCTCGATGGTCGACCAGCTCGGCGCCGGCATGGTGCTCAAGCCGGCGGTGAAGTATCAGGACGTCGCCCACACCAAGGGCGCGCCGCGCGACAACCACTGACCCCCGCGTGCGCCTCTCCCGCCGGGAGGGGCGCGCCGGAGCTTCCGGACTGCTCATGACCGCGTCCACCGCCTCCGTCCCCGACCCCCGCACCGGTCTGCCGATCGGGCCGGAGGTGGCGTCGCACGCCGCCCGGCGGCCGGAACGCACGACGCTCGCCGGGCGCTACGTCACGCTCGCGCCGCTCGATCCCGAGCGCCACGCGGCGGAGCTGTTCGCCGAGACGCACGGCGAGGGCGAAGGCGCGATGTGGCAATATCTCGGCGACGGCCCGTTCGCCGATCTCTCGGCGTTCACGGCCAGCCTGCGCGCCAAGGCGGCGTCGGCGGACCCGCTCTTCTTCGCCATTCTTGACGCCGCCAGCGGGCGCGCGCTCGGCTACCAGACGCTGATGCGCATCGACGCGCCGAACCGCGTCGTCGAGGTCGGCAACATCGTCTACGGCCGCTCGCTTCAGCGCACGCCGGGCGCGACCGAGGCGCAGTACCTGTTCGCCCGCCACGTCTTCGACGACCTCGGCTACCGGCGCTACGAGTGGAAGTGCAACGCCTGCAACGCGCCCTCCCAGCGCGCTGCGCGGCGCTTCGGCTTCTCCTACGAGGGCCTGTTCCGGCAGCACATGATCGTCAAGGGTCGCAACCGGGACACCGCCTGGTTCTCCATGCTCGATCACGAATGGCCGGCGCGGCGCGCCGCCTTCGAGGCCTGGCTGAATCCCGACAATTTCGACGCCGACGGACGGCAGCGCCGGAGCCTGTCCGATTTCGCCGGCGCGCCGCTCACCTGACAAGCCCGGCGGGCCCGGCCCGCCCTCAACGACATCGAAAGGGACACTCCCATGGCAGGACGGCTGAATGGAAAGGTCGCGGTCGTGACCGCGGCGGCGCAGGGCATCGGGCGGGCCATCGCCGAGGCCTATGTGCGCGAGGGCGCGACGGTGTGGGCCACCGACATCGCGGTCGACAAGCTCGCCGGACTGTCGGGCGCGACGGTCCGCAAGCTCGACGTGCTCTCCGACGAGGCCGTCGCCGCGCTGGCGCGCGAGACCGGCCCCATCGACATCCTGTGCAACGCCGCCGGCTTCGTGCACCACGGCACCGTGCTCGAGTGCGACGACAAGGCCTGGGACTTCTCGTTCGACATCAACGTCAAGTCGATGCACCGCACCATCAAGGCGTTCCTCCCCGGCATGCTGGCAAAGGGCGGCGGCGCCATCGTCAACATCGCCTCCGGCGCGGGCTCGGTGCGCGGCATCCCGAACCGCTACGTCTACGGAGCGACCAAGGCGGCGGTGATCGGCCTCACCAAGGCGGTCGCGGCCGACTTCATCCGCAAGGGCGTGCGCGCCAACGCCATCTGCCCGGGCACCATCGAATCGCCGTCGCTGGACGACCGCATTTCGACGCTGGCCAGCACCTCGGGCCAGTCGGTCGATGCGGTGCGGCAGGCGTTCATCGACCGCCAGCCGATCGGCCGCCTCGGCAAGCCCGAGGAGATCGCCGCCATGGCGGTCTATCTCGCCGGCGATGAGGCCGCCTACACGACGGGCCAGATCTTCCTGGTCGACGGCGGCTTCGCGCTCTGAGCGGCGCGGCAGGGAGGCAGACGATGCACATCCTCATCATCGGCGCGGCCGGCATGGTCGGCCGCAAGCTCACCCAGCGCCTCGTCAGGGACGGCGGGCTGGGCGGCAAGCCCATCGACAAGGCGACGCTGCACGATATCGTCCAGCCGAGCGCGCCGGAGGGCGCCCCATTCGCGACGACGACCGTGGCGTCGGACTTCTCCCTGCCCGGCGAGGCGGCGAAGCTGGTGGCCGGCCGCCCCGACATCATTTTCCATCTCGCCGCCATCGTGTCCGGCGAGGCGGAACAGGACTTTGAGAAGGGCTACCGCATCAATCTCGACGGCGCGTGGAAGCTGTTCGAGGCGATCCGGGCGGTGGGCGACGGCTACAAGCCGCGTGTGGTGTTCACCTCGTCCATCGCGGTGTTCGGCGCGCCCTTCCCGGCGGCGATCGGCGACGAGTTCTTCACGACGCCGCTCACCTCCTACGGCACCCAGAAGGCCGTGGGGGAGCTGCTACTCTCCGACTATACCCGCAAGGGCTTCTTCGACGGCGTCGGCATCCGCCTGCCGACCATCTGCGTGCGGCCCGGCGCGCCCAACAAGGCGGCGTCCGGCTTTTTCTCGAACATCATCCGCGAGCCGCTGGCCGGCCACGAGGCGGTGCTGCCGGTGCCGGAGGACGTGCGCCACTGGCATGCCTCGCCGCGCTCCGCCGTGGGCTTCCTCGTCCATGCCGCGACCATGGACACGTCCCGCATCGGCCCGCGCCGCGCGCTGACGATGCCGGGCCTGTCGGCGACGGTGGGCGAGCAGATCGAGGCGCTGCGCCGCGTCGGCGGCGACAAGGTCGTGGCGCGCATCCGCCGCGAGCCCGACACGACCATCATGAAGATCGTCGAAGGCTGGCCGCGCAATTTCGACGCGCGCCGCGCCACCGAACTCGGCTTCGTGGCGGAAACGACCTTCGACGAGATCATCCGCGTCCATCTCGAGGACGAGCTGGGCGGCAAGATCGCCTGAGCGGATTGGGGCCGGCCGCGCCGCCGGCCGGCCTCACTGCTTCTTCAAATAGATCTGCGCGCCGCTCGGTGGGTTCTTCTCGAAGATCCTGTCCGGCCCCTGCGCGAAGCTCTGCTCGTGGCCCTTGCGGGCGACGAGGTGCAGACGGCCGCGCTCGGTGTACCAGGAGGTGGGGTCGAACAGCTTGAGCCCCGAATCGAGACAGCCGCCGGAGAGGATCGCCACGTACTGGCCGCGCCGCGGCGCCGGGCGCGACGTCAGCTCGATCGAGCAGATCGGCTTGTACTTGTCGCGCGCCACGCCATAGAGGCCGAACACCACGTCGGGGGTGAGCGCCGGAAGGTCCGTCATCACCGCCTTGGCGAGCGCGGTGGACACGGCGTTGGCGCGGTCGCCGGCCTGCCCGCCGACGGGCGCCAGCACCATGCGGTCCGGATCGGGCGAGGCGTAGCGGCCTTCCTTCTCGGCGCGGAACTCGGTCGCGACCTGGCCCGAGGCGTCGAGAAAAGCGATGCGGCGGTCCTGCGTCACCGCCCATCCGGAGATCTGGGCCAGCGCCGGCGCGGTTGCGCGGCAGGCCGGCGGCACGCCGAGCACGTAGCCGTGCGTGGCGCGTCCCGCCCCGAACTGGACCCGGCAGGTTTTCCGCGTCCTCGGATTGGTGAGGTCCCACGGGCCGGCGAGCGCGTCCATCACGTTGGCCGGCAGGTCGCCCGCCACGGGCTGGCCGCGCGCGGCCTCCTGGGCGAACGCCGGAAGCGCCAGCCCCGCGACGACGAGCGCGCCCAGGGCGCTCACCGCCCAGCGCCAGGTTCCGCGCGCGCAAGCCACCGTCATGCCTTCACCCCGCCTTTTCGCGACAGCGTCGCCCTTCGCCGAACAATGCTCCGAATGAAGCCGCCGACGCAATCGCGCCATCCGTTGGGGGGATGCGCGCGGGGCGAGTGCGTCGGACCGTCGGCCGAATGCGCCCGAGCCGCCCGGCCCGGGCGAAGGGCCGCGCTCAGCGCGGCCAGGGCGTCTCGGACACCGGCGTCAGCGGGCCCTTGCCGGCGAACCAGGAGGTCAGGTTGTCGACCATGAGCTGGCCCATCAGGCGACGGGTGTGGACCGAGCCGGAGCCGACATGCGGCAGCAGTACGACATGGTCCATCGCCATCAGCTCGGAGGGGACGTGCGGCTCGTGCTCGAACACGTCGAGGCCAGCGGAATGAATGACCTTGTTCTGCAGCGCGCTGATGAGCGCGCCCTCGTCCACCACGCTGCCGCGGCCGATATTGACGAGGATGCCGGCCGGGCCGAGCGCGCGCAGCACTTCGGCGTCGACGATGTGGAACGTGTCGGGCCCGCCGGGCGCGACGCTGATCAGGATGTCGACATCCTTCGCCATCTCGACGAGGCTGGCGTAGTAGCGATAGGGCACGTCCTTCTGCGGGGACCGGCCGTGATAGACGATCTTCAGGCCGAACGCCTCGCAGCGCGTGGCGATCGCCTTGCCGATGCGCCCGAGCGCCAGGATGCCGACGGTCTTGTCGCGCAGGGTGGAGGTGCTGAGCGGGAACGGACCCTGCTTCTCCCACAGGCCGGCCCGCAGATAGCGCTCCGACCGCGACAGGTCGCGCGCCGTCATCAGCAGCAGGCCGAGCGCCGTGTCGGCGACCTCCTCCGTCAGCACGTCCGGCGTATTGGTCACCACGATCTTGTGCTCGCCGGCCCATTTGGCGTCGACCGAGTCGTAGCCGACGCCGAAATTGGCGACGATCTCCAGCTTCGGCAGCTTGCCCATGAAGGCGCCGTCCACCTTGGCGTGGCCGCCCATGGCGACGCCGCGAATGCGCGGGCCGACCTCGGCGAGGAACGCGTCCCGGCCCTCGGCCGGGAGATGGTGAAGCGTGAAGTTGGCTTCGAGCTGCTCCATGACGAGCGGCATGAGCTTGCCGGTCGCCAGTACGTCGATCGTCTTCAAGATGGTCCTCCGGGAGATAGGCCTGCACGTTGGCCTTGCTTCACACGGCTTTTCAATCGGTTCAAGGTCGCTTCTTGATTTACCTGACCGGCATGCAATGATGCATGGCGGGTTCGGAGGCGGCAAGCGCGAGCGGGCCTCCTCCGCCCGTCAATTCCAACACGCTCGACCGAAACGTGGCATGGCCCGTGGCGAGCAGGGAGGACTCAATGGCATCAGTGGGCATCCGCGACGTGCGGAAGGCATTCGGCTCGACCCAGGTCATTCACGGGGTCAACATCGACATCAACGACGGCGAGTTCGTCATCCTGGTCGGGCCTTCGGGCTGCGGCAAGTCCACGCTGCTGCGCATGATCGCGGGGCTGGAGAACATCAGCGGCGGCGACATCCGCATCGGCGATCGCGTCGTCAACGACGTTCCGCCGAAGGAGCGCGACATCGCGATGGTGTTCCAGAACTACGCGCTCTATCCGCACATGACGGTCGCCGACAACATGGCGTTCTCGATGAAGCTGCGCGGCGCGCCGAAGTCGGAGATCGAGGCGCGGGTCAACAAGGCGGCCGGCATTCTCGGGCTCGAGAAGCTGCTGGACCGCTATCCCCGCCAGCTCTCCGGCGGCCAGCGCCAGCGCGTCGCCATGGGCCGCGCCATCGTGCGCGACCCGCAGGTCTTTCTCTTCGACGAGCCGCTGTCCAACCTCGACGCCAAGCTGCGCGTGCAGATGCGCACCGAGATCAAGGAGCTTCACCAGCGCCTGAAGACCACGACGGTCTACGTCACCCACGACCAGATCGAGGCCATGACCATGGCCGACAAGATCGTCGTGATGCACGACGGCATCGTCGAGCAGATGGGCGCGCCTCTGGAGCTCTATGACCGCCCCGCCAACCTCTTCGTGGCAGGCTTCATCGGCTCGCCGGCGATGAACTTCATTCGCGGCAAGGTGCGCGCCGGCGCGCCGGCCTCGGTGGTCACGGACGCCGGCGGGGCCTTCCCGCTCGCCATCGCGCCGCAGGGCTCGGACGGCCGCCCGGTCGTCTACGGCATGCGTCCCGAGCACATCCATCTCGACCCCAACGGCCTGCCCGCCGAGGTGGTGGTGGTGGAGCCGACCGGTTCGGAGACGCAGGTCGTCGTCCGCGTCGCCGGCTCCGAGCTGGTGTGCGTGTTCCGCGAGCGCATCACGGCCGGCCCGGGCGAGACGATTCGCATCTCCCCGGACCCCAAGCTGGTCCACGTTTTCGATGCCGAGACGGGCAAGCGCCTCGGCTGAGGTTTCGACGCCGCGCGGCTTGCCGCGCGGCGTCTTCGCAAGGGCGGCGCCCCGAATGCGCCGCCTCACAACATCGGAGGAATACGCTCAATGTTCTCCATGGATCGCCGTAAACTGATCAAGACCGGCGCGGCGCTCGGCGCGGCCGGCGCCACGGGCCTGCTCGACTTCGCCAAGGCATGGGCGCAGCAGTCGCCGTTCAAGCCCGAGCCCAACGCGACGATCTCGATCCTCCGGTGGAAGCGCTTCGTCGAGGCCGAGGACGCGCAGTTCATGAAGATCGTCGAGGCCTTCACCAAGGCGACCGGCGTCAAGGTGAACGTGTCCAACGAGTCCTTCGACGACATTCAGCCCAAGGCGTCCGTCGCCGCCAACACGGGGCAGGGCCCCGACATGGTGTGGGGCCTGCACTCGCTGCCGCACCTGTTCCCCGACAAGTGCACCGACGTCTCCGACGTCGCCGACTATCTCGGCAAGAAATACGGCGGCTGGGTGCCGGCGGCTGTCGCCACCGGCCAGAGCAAGGGCAAGTGGATCGCCGTTCCGGTGGCGTTCAACGGCGGCTACATCAACTACCGCATCAGCGCCGTGCAGAAGGCGGGCTTCAAGGGCGTGCCCGGCGACACCGCCGGCTTCCTCGAGCTGTGCCGCGCGCTGAAGAAGAACAACACGCCGTCCGGCTTTGCGCTCGGCCACGCCACGGGCGACGCCAATGGCTGGATCCACTGGCTGCTGTGGTCGCACGGCTCCTACCTCATCGACAAGGATGAGAAGGTCATCATCAACTCGCCCGAGACGGCCAAGGCGCTGGATTACGCCAAGCAGCTCTACGAGACCTTCGTGCCCGGCACGGCGTCGTGGAACGACTCCTCCAACAACAAGGCCTTCCTCGCCGGCGAGCTCTACCTCACCGCCAACGGCATCTCGATCTACGCCGCCGCCAAGGCGCAGAACATGACCGCCATCGCCGAGGACATGGACCACGCGGCGTGGCCGGTGGGCCCGGTGGGCAAGCCGCAGGAACTGCAGCTGCTCTTCCCGCTGCTGATCTTCAAGTACTCGAAGAACCCGAAGGCCTCGAAGGCGTTCGTGACCTTCCTGATGGAGGCCGAGAACTACAATCCGTGGCTCGAGGCCGCGGCCGGCTATCTCACCCAGCCGCTGAACGCCTACGACAACAACCCGGTCTGGACCAAGGACCCCAAGAACACCGTGTTCCGCGACGCCGGCAAGCGCACCCTGCCGGCCAGCGGCATCGGCCCGGTGACGGAGAAGGCGGCCGCCGCCATCTCCGATTTCATCCTCGTGGACATGGTGGCCAACTACTGCACCGGCCGCGAGGACGTGAAGGGCGCCATCGCCCAGGCGGAACGCCAGGCCAAGCGCCTGTTCCGCTGAGGCCGAGGACATGCGCGGCCGCGCCTTTCGGGGCGCGGCCGTTTTCGTCGGCGCGGGAGGGGAACCGCGTCCGGATCGCCGCAGGCCGGGGACGTCCGAAATGACCGAAAACACAGCAGGGCGCCTGGCCGGGGCGGACTTGCACAGGCCGGGGTTCTACGACCGCCTCAAGATCAACCGGAACTGGCTCGGCTTCTGGTTCATGCTGCCGGCCGCGCTGATCCTGATGCTGTTCCTCGCCTATCCGCTGGGCAAGGGATTCTGGCTGTCCTTCACGGACGCCAAGATCGGGCGAGAGGGCGCGTGGATCGGCATCGAGAACTACGAGTGGCTGGGCCTGCCGTGGTGGGACGACGCCGACAACGTGTTCTGGCTGTCGGTGTTCAACACGCTGCTCTACACGGTGGTGGCGTCGATCCTGAAGTTCGTGATCGGCCTCTATCTGGCGTTGCTGCTCAACGAGAACCTGCCCTTCAAGGCGCTCATCCGGTCGATCGTGCTGATCCCCTTCGTGGTGCCGACCGTGCTCTCGGCCATCGCGTTCTGGTGGATCTTCGACAGCCAGTTCTCGATCATCTCATGGTCGCTGCGCCATCTTGGGCTGCTCGACCACAACATCAACTTCCTCGGCGATCCCAACAACGCGCGCATGTCGCTGATCTTCGCCAATGTCTGGCGCGGCGTGCCGTTCATCGCCATCACGCTGCTGGCCGGCCTGCAGACCGTCTCGCCCTCGCTCTACGAGGCGGCGACGCTGGACGGGGCCAACCGCTGGCAGAATTTCCGCTACGTCACCTTCCCCATCCTCACACCGATCATCGCGGTGGTGATGACCTTCTCGGTGCTGCTCACCTTCACCGACTTCCAGTTGGTCTGGGCGATGACGCGCGGCGGCCCGGTCAACTCGACGCACCTCATGGCGACGCTGTCCTACCAGCGCGCCATCCTGGCCGGGAATCTCGGCGAAGGGGCGGCCATCGCGATCTCGATGGTGCCGTTCCTGCTGGTTGCGATCATGATCTCGTGGTTCGGCCTGCAACGGCGCAAGTGGCAGCAGGGAGGCCAGGATGACTGAAGCGACCGCGCCGCGCCCGCACCTGACGGACGCCTCGGAGGGCATGACCTACCTGGACACCGCGTCCCGCCGCGCCGTGACGGTGTACGTGCCCCTCTTCCTCATCATGGTGGTGCTGATCTTTCCATTCTACTGGATGGTGCTGACCGCCATCAAACCGGACGAGCAGCTGATCGACCTCGACACCTACAACCCGTTCTTCGTCGTCAACCCGACGCTGAAGCACATCAACAAGCTCCTGTTCGAGTCGAACTATCCGGTCTGGCTGTGGAACACGATGTACGTCTCGGTGCTGGCGACGGCGCTGTCGCTGGTGGCGAGCGTGCTGGCCGCCTACGCCATCGTGCGCATCCGCTACCGGGGCGCGCAGTGGGTCGGCGCGGCGATCTTCCTCGCCTATCTGGTGCCGCCGTCGATCCTGTTCATCCCGCTGGCGACGATCGTGCAGGCCTACGGCCTGTTCGACAGCCCGATGGCGCTGGTGCTGGTCTACCCCACGATCCTGATTCCGTTCTCGACCTGGCTGCTGATGGGCTACTTCAAGACCATCCCCTACGAGCTGGAGGAATGCGCGCTGATCGACGGGGCGTCGCGCATGCAGATCCTCACCAAGATCATCCTGCCGCTCGCCGTGCCGGGGCTGATCTCGGCCGGCATCTTCTCGCTGACGCTGTGCTGGAACGAGTTCATCTACGCGCTCACGTTCCTGTCCTCGACAGAGAACAAGACGGTGCCAGTGGCCATCGTCAGCGAGTTCGTGGACGGCGACATCTACCGCTGGGGCTCGCTGATGGCGGGCGCGCTGCTCGGCTCGCTGCCGCTGGTGATCCTCTACTCGTTCTTCGTCGAGCACTACGTGTCGGCCATGACCGGCGCGGTGAAGGAATGAATCTATGAGCGTGACTGTCGGATTCGTCGGCCTCGGCGCCATGGGGCTGCCGATGGCGCGCAACCTCGTGGCGCGGCAGTTCCGGGTGCAGGGCTACGACATGCGCCGCGACGCGCTCGACGCCCTGCCCGACGCGGGCGGCCACGCCGCCGGCTCGGCGGCCGAGGCCGCGCGCGGGGCCGACATGCTGATCCTGATGGTGGTCAACGCCGCCCAGGCGGAGGCCGTGCTCATCGACGGCGGGGCGCTCGCCGCGCTGCCGTCCGGCGCGGTGGTGGTGCTGATGGCGACCTGCCCGCCGGCGGCTGTGAAGGCGCTGGCCGAGCGCGTTGCCGAGGCCGGCTGCGCGCTGGTGGACGCGCCGGTCTCGGGCGGCACCAAGGGGGCGACCGCCGGCACGCTGACCATCATGGCCGCGGCTCCGTCCAAGATCTTCGCCCGCGCCCGGCCGGTGCTGGAGGCGCTGGGGGACAAGCTGTTCCACGTCGGCGAGACGCCGGGGCAGGGCGCGGCGGTGAAGACCGTCAACCAGCTCCTGTGCGGCGTCCATATCGCGGCCTGCGCCGAGGCGCTGGTGCTGGCCGAGAAGGCCGGCATCGAGGGCAAGGTCGCGCTGGAGATCCTCGGCGGCGCGGCGGCGTCGAGCTGGATGCTGCACGACCGCGGGCCGCGCATGCTGGAGGACGACCCGGTCGTATCGAGCGCCGTCGACATCTTCGTCAAGGACCTGGGCATCGTGCTCGACGCCGGCCGCGCTTCGAAGGTGACGACCCCGCTCGCCGCCGTCGCCCACCAGATGTTCCTCGCCGCCTCCGCCGGCGGGCTCGGCGGCAAGGACGACAGCCAGGTCGTCGAGATCTACCGCGACCTGGCGGGCCTCGGAGACTGAGGGTTCGCCGTCCCCACGCGCCCAAAGGGCGGACGCCAGTCCGCCCGTCCCACGCGCCTATAGCCCGCCATCCTTCCGGATGCGGGGCTTGGCTTGTTCTGCGATGCCCGGAAGGGCGGCGCGGAACGGCGGGGGCCTCGTCCCGCCGGCGGATGCCGGAGGTGAGGGTG
>NZ_JANCLU010000012.1 GCF_024294805.1 Alsobacter ponti | reverse complement strand
GGCGGCATGTCCGGCATGGGCGGAATGTCCGGCATGGGCGGCATGTCCGGCATGGGCGGCATGTCCGGCATGGGCGGAATGTCCGGCATGGGCGGCATGTCCGGCATGAGCGGCATGGCCGGCAACGGCAACTGGGTCTGCACTCAGTGGAGCGTCGCGCCGACCGGCATGGGTGGCATGTCCGGTATGGGCGGAATGTCCGGCATGGGCGGCATGTCGGGCATGGGCGGCATGTCCGGCATGGGTGGCATGAGCGGAATGGGCGGCATGTCCGGGATGGGCGGCATGTCGGGGATGGGCGGCATGTCGGGCGAGACCAAGAAGAACTGATCTCGCTTTCCCTGCGGCCGGGCGCTCACGGCGCCCGGCCGCTCTCCCTTGCGCAGGTTCCGAGGACGTCATGACAGTTGGGCTGGGTTGGGCCGCCAGGGCCCTGGGGGTGAGCGGCATGCTGGGTGTCGCGGCGATGCTGGGCGCGCCCGGCCTGTGGCCGTCGGTCGCCCCGACACCTGTCGGCGTCGCCCTGGCCGCGGATGCTCCCGCCGCGGCCGGCGACGCGGCCGCGATCGCCTCGGTCGAAGCCGCCAAGGCGCGTCTCGCCAAGGCCGACTACGAACGCGCGGTCTGGGACCCGATCCATTTCAAGCCGGCCATCGACGTCGCCAAGGACGCCGCCTGCCTGACCTGCCATCAGGAGATCATGTCGGCCAAGCCTCGCGACGCGTCGCCGGCCGGGGTCAAGGCCACGTCCGTGCTGGCCTGGTACCAGACGCTCGACACCTATGCGGGCGCGCAGCAGACCTTTCACTGGCGGCACATCCAGTCGCCCTTCGCCAAGCAGGTGATGCAGCTGAGCTGCGCGTTCTGCCACCAGGGCAACGATCCGCGCGAACGCTCGCCGCACGTCACCGCCACGACGGCGGCCGGCGCGCCCGTATCCGACTGGCCGCGCGGCGAGCCCGCCTTCACGCTGCGCAAGACGGTCAATCCCTCCGAGACCTGCCTGCGCTGCCACGGCTCATACCCGGCCGAGAACATGGGCCTTGCCGGCTCGTGGGCCGAGCTGCGCGAAGGCCTCGAGACGCCGGAAACGCCGAACGGCTGCCTGACCTGCCACGCCGACCAGTTCCGCACCGTGCGCCACCAGGTGACATACCTGAAGGCCGCCGAGATCGAGAAGGCCGCGAAGACCAGCTCGGACGTCTGCTACGGCTGCCACGGCGGCCGGCAGTGGTACCGCATCTCCTATCCTTATCCGCGCCATCCCTGGCCGGGCATGCCGGCCGACGCGCCGGAATGGGCGGCGGGCCGCCCCGTGACATCCGACGCGCGCTTCGCGCTTCCGCAGAAGTGACCTCGCAGGCGAGACCGAAGACCATGACCGTCAACAAGCCGAGCTCGCTCGCCGGGCAGATGATCAATCCGAGCCGCCGCGGGCTGCTGAAGGGCTTCGCCGCGCTGGCCAGCGCGACCGCCCTGTCGCCGATCCCCGGGGCGCGCGAGGCGAACGCCTTCGCCTACGAGCCCTACCCGCGCGACGACGACCTCCAGACGGTGGTGACGAGCTGCGCGCACAATTGCGGCTCGCGCCACATGCTGGTGGCCCACAAGAAGGGCGACGTGATCGTGCGCCTGTCGACAGACGACGGGCGCTACCAGGCCGGCGGCGCGTTCGGCAAGGACACCGAGGCCGAGCCGCAGCTTCGCGCCTGCCTGCGCGGCCGCTCCTATCGCTCGCGCCTCTACTCGCCGGAACGCCTGCTCTACCCGATGGTGCGCGTCGGCGAGCGCGGCGAGGGCAAGTTCAAGCGCATCTCCTGGGACGAGGCGCTGAGCCAGATCGCCGCGAAGATGGTGAAGCTGCGCGACACCTACGGGCCGACGGCGCTGCTCGACCAGAGCTACGCCGGCGCTTCCTACGGCGTGCTCCACAAGTCCGACCAGATCGAGGGCCTGCTGGGCCGTTTCCTGGGCATGTTCGGCTGCCGCACATCGTCGTGGTCGGTGCCGTCCTACCAGGGGACGACGTTCTCCTCGCGCATCACCTTCGGCACGATCGAGGACGGCAACGAGGACGACGCGTTCGCCCACTCCAAGCTCATCATAATGTGGGGCTGGAACCCGGCCTACACGTTCCACGGCGGCAACACGTTCTACTACATGCGCCTCGCCAAGCAGCGCGGCTGCAAGTTCGTGCTGGTCGACCCGCAATACACGGACTCCGCCTCGGCCTACGACGCGTGGTGGATCCCGATCCGCCCGAACACGGACGCGGCCATGATGGCCGGCATGGCGCACGAGATCTTCGCCAGCAATCTCCACGACCAGGCCTTCATCGACCGGTTCTGCCAGGGCATGGACCGCGGCACGATGCCCGGCTGGGCCCAGAACCGGGAGAGCTTCAAGGACTACATCCTCGGCCTCTCGAACGGCCAGCCCAAGACGCCCGAATGGGCCGCCGCCATCTGCGGCGTCAGCGCCGAGGACATCCGCAAGCTCGCGCGCATGTACGCGACGACGAAGCCGGCGGCGCTCAAGGCCTCGTGGTCGCCCGGACGCAACGCCTACGGCGAACAGTACAACCGCATGGCCGCCGCCCTGCAGGCGATGACCGGGAATATCGGCGTGCTGGGCGGCTCCTCCGAGGGCGTCGGCAAGGCGTGGCACGCCGAGGCCGTCGCCTACCCCTACGACCAGTATTCGAACATCTGGTACGCCTCCATCAAGTCGGACCGCTGGGCGCACGTCGTGCTCAACTATCCCAACGTCCGGCGCGAGGAAGCGGGCCTGTGGCCGCGCGCCGATCAGCTCGACGGCGTGATCCCCAACATCAAGGGTATTTTCTGGCAGGGGTCGGACTGGCTCAACCAGCTCACCAACATCAACAAGCAGCTCGCCGCGATCAAGAAGCTCGAGCTGGTGGTTTGCATGGACTCGACGATCACCCCGTCGGGGCTGTGGGCCGACTACCTGCTGCCCGTCGCCACGCACTTCGAGCGGCACGACGTCGCCCTGCCCTGGTACAAGGGGCACTACTACATCCACCGGCCGAAGGTCATCCAGCCGCTGGGCGAGTCGAAGTCCGACTTCCAGATCTTCACCGAGCTGGCCTACCGCCTGGGCTTCGGCCCGGCCTACAATCCGCGCGCGACGCGCG
The DNA here is from genome assembly GCF_024294805.1 of Alsobacter ponti. GTDB lineage: Bacteria > Pseudomonadota > Alphaproteobacteria > Rhizobiales > Beijerinckiaceae > Alsobacter > Alsobacter ponti. The sequence goes on along the minus strand of NZ_JANCLU010000012.1, from coordinate 152,550 downwards.
ACTATTTCAACAATGACGACGCGGTGGACGAAGCCTATCTCGCGGCGTGGTGGGAGCGCGTGCAGCACCACCAGGGCGTGGAGATGAGCTGGGAGGAGTTCAAGAAGCGCGGCGTCTACAAGTTCAAGCTGCCGCAGCCGCACGTCGCCTTCCGCGACCAGGTCGAGAAGGGCGCGCCCTTCCCCACCCCCTCCGGCCGCATCGAGATCTTCTCCACCGTGCTGGCGCAGACGGCCGATTTCAGCCGCACCCAGTGGGGCTATCCGATCCCCGCCATCCCGAAGTGGATCGAGCCGTGGGAGTCGCTGAACAGCCCGAAGACGGCGACGATGCCCTTCCACCTCGTCAGCCCGCACCCACGCTGGCGCACGCACTCGATCTTCAACAACATCCCCTGGCTGCGCGAGACCTTCAGCCAGGAGGTGACGATCAACGCCTCCGACGCGCGCCGGCTGGGGATCAAGACCGGCGACACGGTCGAGGTGTGGAACGACCGCGGCAAGTGCGTTGTGCCGGCCTACGTCACCGAGCGCTGCATGCCGGGCGTCCTCGTCCTGCACGAGGGCGCGTGGATGGACATCGACGAGAACGGGGTCGACCGCTCGGGCAATCCGGACTTCCTGACCCTGGACGAGCCCTCGCCCGCCGGCGCCTTCGCCTACAACACGGTGCTCGCCAACATCCGCAAGACCGACCTGCGGCACCGGCCGGGCTGGGACCAGCTCGCGACGTCCCGCAGCGCCGTCTTCCGGCGCGACCTCTGACCGCCCGCCGCGCTCTCAACCAATTACTCCTCCAGGGACACCGACATGGCGAACGGCATCGACAAAGCCAAGATCAAGGCGGCGGCCGAACAGAAGAAGCGGGAGACGTACACGCCCGTCGTTCCCGATCAGCAGCTTGGCTTCATTCACAACAACGTCGACTGCATCGGCTGTCGCGCCTGCGAGATCGCCTGCAAGGACAAGAACGGCCTGCCGCCGGGCCCGCGCTTCCGCCGGGTCCAGTACGTGGAAGGTGGCACGTTCCCGGAGGTGTTCGCCTACAAGGTGAACATGTCCTGCAACCATTGCGCGGAGCCGGCGTGCCTGCCGGCGTGCCCGACGGGCGCGATCTTCAAGCGCAAGAAGGACGGCATCGTCGACATCGACTCGACGTTGTGCATCGGCTGCCGCAAGTGCGAGGCGGCCTGCCCGTTCGGCGCGCCGCAGTTCATCCCCGAGCAGAACATCGTCGGCAAGTGCAACATGTGCGTCGACGAGATCGACGCCGGCCGCAAGCCCTATTGCGTGATGGCCTGCATGATGCGCGTGCTCGACATCGGCCCCATCGACAAATTGCGCGACGGCACGCAGGACACCAAGGCGCGCGGCCCGGACGAGACGGTCGTCCGCCAGGTCCGCAACATGGCGGACCCCGAGCTGACCAACCCCTCCATCGTCTTCGTCGCCCATCCGAAGGGAGCGGTGAAGTGACGGCGCCCGGTGACGAGAGCCCGTCGCGGGGCCTGGACCCGATCGCATTGTCCGGTCCGGAGCGCCGGGCGCTGGCCGAAGACCTCCTCATCTTCAGCGGCCTGCACGATCGGGAACCGGACGCCGACACGCTCGCGGCGCTGCGCGAGGAGGGCCCGGACGAGTGGTTCTCGCTGTCCCTGTCCGGGCCGGAATGGGAGACCGCGCGCCGCCACCTTCGCGAGGGCCTCGCCGCGATCCCGGCCGACCCGGGCTCGGCCGATCTCGACGATCTCGCCGCCGAGTTCGCGGCGATCTACCTCACATTCGCCTACAGGGCCGCGCCGTGCGAGTCGGTCTGGCGCGACGAGGACGGGCTGGAACGCCAGGCCCCGATGTTCGCGGTTCGGGAATGGTATCGCCATCATGGCCTGACGGTCGCGGACTGGCGCAACCGGCCCGACGATCACCTCGTCAACGAGCTGCTGTTTCTGGCGACCCTGCTGCGCGAAGCGGACGGCCCGAATGGCCTGCGCGAAGCGGCGCTCTTTCTGCGCGACCACATCCTCGTCTGGGTTCCCGCCTTCACCGGCCGGGTGGCGGCCCGTTGCCGCCTTCAGTTCTACGCCGGCGTCGCGCTGGCGACTGGCGTCTACCTTCAGCGGCTGGCGGGCCTCCTGGGGCTTTGCACGGGCCTCGACATGACGCCTCCTCCCTTGAAGGACGAGTCCCGAGGCGGGACCGACATCGGCCCGAGCTGCGGCGCGCCCGCCGTGGGCGCGCGGGCGGGCGGCCCCCCGCCGCCCTTGTGATACTCCCTCCCCGATCTTGTCGCATCTCAAGGCGCGTGCGTCGCGGCCGCCCTACACTGCGGTCATTGGTTCGGTGATTTCGGGTCCATTGATTTGATCGACGCCCTGCGCAGCCGTCTGGCCGCGAAAATTCTGGCGGCCATGGCGACGGCGTTGCTGCTCGCCTCCGCCGCCAGCCTCGCGATCTTCGTGCCGCTCTACCGGAGCGACCTCGCGCGCGAGCGCGTGGCCGTGTCCGAACGCCTCGGGGCGGGCCTGCGCATCGCGCTGGAAAACGCCATGCTGAAGCGCGACATCGACGGTCTCCGGGACGTGGTGGAGAGGCTGGCCGCGGTCGAGGGCGTGGCCGGGGTCGACATCCTCAACCCGTCGCTCGAGGTCCGCTTCAGCGCGAGCCCGCTTCGCCTGGGACGGACCGAACCGTCGCTCGACGCGCTGTGCCCGGACTGCGGCCTCACCGGGCGGCGGGCCGCGACAGGCTCGGCCTTCGTCGCGGCCGAGGGCGGCCGCCCCGTGCTGCGCAGCGTCACGGCCGTGCCGAACCGCGAGCCGTGCTCGGTCTGTCACGGGCCGACGGCGGAGCATCCCGTCAACGGCTTCATCGTCATCGACTACGACGCGCGCGGCCTCGACGGCCACGCCTGGAGATCGGCCGTGCTGCTCTCCGGCGTCGGCGCGCTGGTCGTGCTGTTCGCGCTGGCCGTGACCTGGAGCCAACTGCATCGCGGCGTGCTGGAGCCGGTGGCGGCCCTCACCCGCGTCAGCGCGTCCATGGCGGCCGGCGACCTGAGCCTGCGGATCGCGCCGATGCGGATCGGCCACGGCGACGAGATCGCGGAGCTCGGCGCCGCCTTCGACCGGATGGCGACCGAGCTTGCGCACAAGGTCGACACGCTGCGCGAGCGCGAGGACTTCCTGCAGGGCCTGATCGACGCCATCCCGGACGGGGTGCGCGCCATCGACGAGGAGTTCCGGGTGGTCGCCGCCAACCGCGAGTTCGCCCGCATGAGCGGCCTCACCCGGGCGGAGGTTCTGGCCAGGCCCTGCCACGTGTCGAGCCACGGCCGGGACGAGCCCTGCGTGCCAACGCTGACCACCTGCCCTGTCGTCGAGCTGGCGGCGCGCGACGAGCCCATCCGCGCCGTGTACAGCCACGTCGCCGCCGGCTCATCCGAGGAATTCGGCGTCGAGGTGGTCGCCGCGCCGATGGTGGTGGCCACGCGGGACGGGCCGAGGCGCTTCGTCGTGGAGTCGATCCGCGACCTGTCGCGCACCGTCCAGGTCTCGCTGGACCAGCGCCTCGCGGAAATCGGGCAGCTCGCGACCGGCGTGGCGCACGAGATTCACAACCCGCTCGCCTCGATCCGCTTCGGACTCAGCGCGTTGCGATCCGTTCTCGACGGCCATCCGGGCTCGGAGGAGGCGCAGAGCTACATGGGCCTCGTCTCGCGGGAGATCGAGCGCTGCATCGAGATCACCGGACGGCTGATGCGCCTCAGCGACGCGCCGGGCGAGCACGGCACGCTGGTGGACCTGGCGCGCATCGCGCACGACGCCGCCGCGCTGCTCGGCTACGAGGCGACGACGCGACGCATCGAGCTCTCCATCGACGTCGCCCCGGACGCGCGGGTGGTGGCCAGCGAAAGCGACATGGGCATGGTGCTGGTCAACCTGCTCCAGAACGCCTTTCACGCCACCCAGCCCGGCGGCCGGGTGCGCGTCAGCGGCGGCCCGACGCCGACGGGCGAGGTCGTCATCGAGGTATCCGACACCGGCGCCGGCATCGCGGCCGACGACCTGCGGCGGATCTTCCAGCCATTCTGGACGCGCCGCGCCGACCAGTCGTCGGGGAGCGGACTGGGCCTGCCGATCTGCAAGGCGCTGCTCGCCAAGTGGCGGGGGACCATCGCCGTCGAGAGCGCGCCCGGCGTCGGCTCCACCTTCACGCTGACATGGCCGCCGCCGGCCGAGATGAGCGACGCGGCATGACCCAGTCCTCATCCCGGAAACCCGCGATCCTGGTCGTCGACGACGACGCCACCCTGAACCAGCTGATGTCGTCGCATCTGCGGCGGGCGGGCTACGAGGTGGAGAACGCCTCCCGCTGGAGCGAGGCGCAGAGCCTGCTCGGCCGCCTGGAGCCGGATCTCGTTCTGCTCGACGCCAAGCTGCCCGACGCCGACGGTCTGGCGATGCTGCCGAGCCTCGTCGAGACCTGCCCCGTCATCATGCTGACCGCCTTTGGCTCGATCGACCTCGCCGTGCAGGCGATCAAGCGCGGCGCCGTCGATTTCTTGGCGAAGCCCGTCAACCCCGACGTGCTGGACCTGGCGGTGAAGCGCGCCATCAGCGCCTCCTCGATGCGGCGGCGCTACGACTACTACCGACGCCAGGCCACGTCGGCGCTCGACAAGACGCTCGTCGGCCTCTCGCCGGCCATGGCGCGCCTGCGCAAGATGATCGGCATCGTCGGCCCCAGCGACACGACCGTGCTGATCCTGGGCGAGTCGGGCGTGGGCAAGGAGCTGGTCGCCGCGGCGGTCCATCAGGCGAGCGCGCGCGCCGACCAGAACTACGTCGCCATCGACTGCGCGACGTTGCAGCAGAACCTGTTCGAGTCCGAGTTGTTCGGCCACGAGCGCGGCGCGTTCACCGGGGCGGACCGCCGCAAGGAAGGGCTGATCGAGGTCGGCGAAGGCGGAACGGCTTTCCTCGACGAAATCGGCGAGATGTCCGGCTCGCTGCAGGCGAAGCTGCTTCGCGTGCTGGAGACGGGCCATTATCGCCGGCTCGGCGGCACCAAGGACCTGGTCTCGAACGTCCGCTTCGTCGCGGCGACCAACCGCGACCTGCGCGCCATGTGCGGCAAGGGCGAGTTCCGCGAGGACCTCTATTACCGCCTCTCCGCCTTCGTGCTGCACGTGCCGCCGCTGCGCGAGCGGCTGGAGGACATTCCGCTGCTCGCGGAGCACTTCCTGGCGGCGCGCGACTTCGCCCGCCATGCGCGCAAGCGCTGGTCGCCGGCGGCGCTCGAAGCCCTGATGGACTACGCCTGGCCCGGCAATGTCCGCGAGCTGCGCAACATCGTGGAGCGCGCGGCGCTCGTCTCGGGCGAGTCCGACGAAATCCGCGTCGCCCACCTCGGCGACTTCCAGCGGCGTCCTCCGCCGGGCCGGCAATACGCGTTCTCGTTCGATCATCCGCCGACGCTCGACGAGATCACCGAGACCTATCTCGCGCGCCTTCTGGCGGAACGCTCGCGCAGCCGCGCCGAGATCGCGCAGACGCTGGGCATCAGCGAGCGCAATCTCTACCGCCTCATCAACGCGCGCCGGCGGGACGGCTGACTACAGCTTCGGGACGGGCCGCGGATGGCCGTCGTCGTCCACGGCGACGAAGGTGAATGTCGCGTCCGTCACCTTCTCCCGCACGACGGTGCGGAAGCGGCGCGCCCAGGCCTCGATGTGGATCTTCATCGAGGTGCGCCCGACGCTGTCGACGGCGGTGTAGACGCACAGGACGTCGCCGACCGCGACGGGGCGAATGAAGGTCATAGCCTCGACGGCGACGGTCACCACGCGGCCCTGCGCGCGCTCCACGCCGGCGATGCCCCCGGCCTGGTCCATCTGGGACATCACCCAGCCGCCGAAGATGTCGCCGTTGGCGTTGGTGTCGCTCGGCATGGCGATGGTCCGCACCGTCAGTTCGCCGCGCGGCTCCAGCGCCGTGTCACTCTCCCGCTCGCCCAATCGTCCCTCCAGGAATCCGTCCCTCGGAGCCAAGGTGGCCCGCCGGTCCGGAGCCGGTCAAGCCGGCGCCGGCTCTGGAGCGATCAGCGGCGTCTCGACGGCGAGCGCGCCCGCGAAGGCGCGAAAACTCTCGAGGTTGAGGCGCGGCACGCCGACGATCACCGGCACGCCACGGGCCACGGCGTCGGCGATCAGCGGGCGCACGCCGCCGCCCTCCGCTTCCACCTTGCCGTACTTGTTCAGGACGAGCACGTCCGCGCCTTCGGCCAGCGCGTCGGCCGCGAGCCCGGCGGCGCGCAGCAGCTCCGAGGTGTCGAGGCGGCAGCCCCGCGCGTGCTCGCCCCGGTCCTCGGAAATCCGGATCCGCGCGCCCGTCGCGAGATCCTCCAGCACCATGTCGCATTTCCGGCGGCCGGGGCGCGGCACCTCGTGCTGGACGAAGCCAGCGAGCGCCTTCCCCTCCGCGCGCAGCGCGTCGGCCAAGGCCGCCAGCGCGGGGCCGATCGGCTGGCGCTCCGCGTAGACGATGGCGGTGATCGGGACATCGAGCTTCAGGTCGGCAATTGGCACGGTGGTGATCTCATCGACGAGGCGTCAGGGTCGGAGACTGCGCGCCGGTGCGCAACACGCGCCGGACGCCGCCTCCGACGCGAAGGCTTCCTGCGCGTGGCGGCGCAGCGCCGTCACCGGTTCGACCGGATTGGAAACCCGATGGTCGAGCGACACAAGCGCCTCGCGCTCGGCGACGGACGAGAGATGCGGCCCGAGGTCGCGCAGCAGGCCGTCGTGGATGGCGTAGAGCCAGCCGTGCAGGTGGACGGGCTGGTTGCGCGCCCAGGCGTTCTCGACGATGGGGGTCGCGGCGAGGCGGCGCACCTGCATTTCGACGTTGATCTCGCACAGCCGCGCCAGACGCGCCTCCTCGTCCAGCGCGTCGAACACGGCGCGGTGCTTGCGGTAGAACATCGAGATGGGCTGCAGCCAGTGGTCGACGAGCTCGCCGCGTCCGCCCGACAGCGCCCGCCGCATGCCGCCGCAGCCATAGTGGCCGCAGACGATGACGTGTTCCACCCCGAGCTGATCGACGGCGAATTCGAGCACCGAGAGCAGGTTCATGTCGCTCGTGTGGACGATGTTGCCGACGTTGCGGTGAACGAAGACCTCGCCCGGATCGAGCCCGAGCACGTCATTGGCCGTGACGCGGCTGTCCGAGCATCCGACCCAGAGATAGCGGGGCGTCTGCTGCTCGGCCATCCGGACGAAGAAGCGCGGGTCGTCCCGCGTCTTGGCGTGGGCCCAGGCGACGTTCCGGTCGAAGAGATGATCGAGCGTGCGCGACATCCGCTTCCCCCGCCGGCGGCGGCTCAGCGCCCGCCGCCGCACCCTCCCCCGCAGGAGCACGCGCCGCCATGTCCGTGCTCGTGGCCGTGGGCGTGGCTGCGCTCGTGCTCCTGCTCGGCGGCGTCGCGGGTCAGCGACCAGCGCAGCATGCGGTCGAGCACGGCGCGCGCGGGGTCGTCCGCGCGCTCCAGCGCGTTCATCAGCCCGAGCCAGTCCTCGTCGCCGGCCATGGCGGCGAAGCGGCGGGCCGCGTTGGCGACGTATTCGCCCGGCGTCTCGTCGTAAAGCTCGCCGGTGCGCAGCACCTCGCCCAGCAGCACCACGTCGCCCAGCGCTTCCAGCGCCATGGCGGCGTCGGTTTCGTCTTCGAGCCGCGAGATGAGCGTTCCGAGTTGCATGGCCCGCTCCTACTGCATCAGCGGCGTGGCTTCGACGCCGAGGTCGACGCCGACGATCTCCGCGCGCCCGGCCAGCGACGCGATGTAGTGGCGGATGGCCATGCGCCGGGCCTTCTCGCCCAGCCACTCGGCGATGCGCTCGCGCACCATCTCCAGCGGCAGGTCGCGGCCCGCGATGCGGCGGTCGAGCCAGACGATGTGGAGGCCGTACCGCGTCTCCACCGGCCGCGCCGCGACCTCGCCCTCGTTCAGCCGCTCCAGCGCCTGCTCGAACTCGGGCACGGTCTGCCCCGGGCCGATCTGGCCCAGGCTGCCGCCCGTCTTGCCCGAGGGGCAGGCCGAAATCTGCCCGGCGAGCTGGCCGAAGCTGGCGGGGTTGCGCCGGATCTGGTCGATCAGGATCTCGGCATGGACGCGGGCCTGGTCGCGCGCGTCCCGGTCGGCCGGGTCCGCCGCGATCAGGATGTGCCGGACCTCGTGGAGCGCCGGCGTGCGGAAGCGCGCGCGGTTCTGCTCGAAATAGCGCCGGCACTCGTCGTCGCCGGCGCGAGGGGCCTTCACCTCGCGCTCGACGAGCTGGCGCACCAGCGCCTCCTCGTCGGTCTCGCGGCGGCCCTCGCCGTCGTCGCGGGGCTCCGGCGAAAGCCCGATGCGCCTTGCCTCCTGCAGCAGCAGCTCGCGCACCACGAGCGCGCGCGCGGCCGCCTGCCAGGCCTCGATGGGCTTGGACGCCGGGTGGTTCTGCACTTCCTGCGCGATGGCGGAGCGGGAAATCGCGACGCCGTTGACGCTGACGGTCTTCGGCTTCGCCGAGATGGCCGGCTTCACGGCGCAGCTAGACGCGGGGGATGAAGTCGTCATGGCCGGTTACTCCGCTGGCGTGAGGGTGCGGCGCGTGCGCACGACCTGATAGCCGCGCCGGCCGAGATACCAGATGGGCGCGGACCAGATATGGACGAGGCGCGAGAACGGGAAGACGAGGAAGATCGTCATGCCCAGCACGAGGTGCGCCAGATAGGGCCAGTTCAGCTCCGCCAGCGTCTCGGCCTCCACCGGCCGCAGGGTCACGATGCCCTGTGCCCAGTGCGCCAGAATGAGCATCGCCGACCCGTCCGAGTGCCCCAGCGAGAACGGCAGCGTGAGCAGGCCGAGCGACAGCTGCACCCACAGGATCGCCAGCACGGCGATGTCCATCGTCGTCGAGGTCTGGCGGATGCGCGGGTCCGTCAGGCGGCGATGCAGCAGCATGCTGAGCCCGACGAAGCACAGCGACCCGGCGACGCCGCCCGCCACGATGGCGATCATCTGCTTCTGCGGCACCGTCATGACCAGCGTGTAGACCGAGGTCGGCGTCAGCAGGCCGACGGCGTGGCCGAAGAACAGGAACAGCACGCCGAAGTGGAACAGGTTGGACCCCCACCACAACTGGCGGCGGCGCAGCAATTGGCTGGAACTCGCCTTCCAGGTGTACTGGTCCCGGTCGAAGCGGATCAGGCTGCCGACGAGGAAGGTCGTCAGGCAGACATAGGGGTACCAGACGAAGAGAATGTGAAAGATCGTCTCGCGCATGGCTTGGCTCCTCAGGCGCGCGCCGTGTTCGGCGTTGTGATGACGGTGCGCGGCCCCGCGCCGGCCGGTGTTTCCAGCCCCGGCGCGGGCCGGCGGGCCTGCCGGATCTTCGAGGCGAGGCTGTCGACGCCGCAGGCGTCGGCGGCGCCGGGCCCGAACGTGACTTCCTCGTCCTGCCACGCGGCGTCGAGCGCCTCGAGGTCGTCGGGCTCGACGTCGGGCTCGGCGCGCAGCGCCGCGAGCGCCTCGTCGTCGAGCGCGCCGCCGGCGAGCGCCACCAGGGCCGCGAACGCGCCCTCGTAGACGCTGTCGCGCTTGGCGAGCCGCTCCCGCAAGGCGGCGAAGACGTGGCCCGGCTGGCCGATCAGCTCCAGCGCGTCGTCCGGCTGGCGAGTCGCCGCGTATTCGAGGAACAGCGGCAGGAAATCCGGCAGCTCGGAGGCCGTCGGCGTGTAGCCGCCCTCCTCGTAGAGGCGGAGCAGGTCGACCATGGCCTGCCCGCGATCGCGGCTTTCGCCGTGAACGTGCTCGAAGAGCTGCAAGGACAAAGAGCGTGTCCGGTCGAAGAGCTGGACGTAGCGCTCCTGCGCGTCGAGCAGGTCGCGGCCGGCGATGTCGTCGATAAGCCGCGACAGCGCGGCGGCCTGCGCCGGGGGCAACAGGCCCTCGCGCGCGACGATGGCCTTCAGCTCGTCCGCCGCGGCGGCCAGCTCGGCCGTCGGGTAGGACAGAACCGCCGAGAGAACCTTCAGCGTCTTCATCACGACACCCCCGCCTTGGACCGGTCGTTCTTCAGCTTCATGCCACCGAACAGGTTGACCTTGCTGTCGCTGGGCAGGCAGCCGTCGCCGAAGCTGAAGCCGCACTGGCCGCGCAGTTCGTAGGCGTCCTCGGACGTCTCGCGGTGGGTGGTGGGGATGACGAAGCGGTCCTCGTAATTGGCGATCGCCATCACGTGGTACATCTCCTCGATCTGGAGGCCGGTGAGCCCCACCTTGCGGGCGATCGACTCGTCGATGACGCCGTCGACCGTCTTGGCCCGCATGTAGGCGCGCATGGCCAGCATCCGCTCCAGCCCGGCCGCGACCGGCGCCTCGTCGCCCGCCGTCAGCAGGTTGGCGAGATAGCGAAGCGGGATGCGCAGAGACTTGACGTCGGGCATGCCGCCGTCGAGCCCCATCTTGCCCGCCTCCGCCGCCGACGTGATCGGCGAGAGCGGCGGCACGTACCACACCATCGGCAAGGTCCGGTATTCGGGATGGAGGGGGAACGCGACGCCCCATTCCATCGCCATCTTCCAGATCGGCGACTTGCGGGCCGCCTCCAGCCAGGAGAGCGGAATGCCCTGCTCCAGCGCCTTTTCCGCGATCACCGGATCGTTCGGATCGAGGAAGACGTCGAGCTGCGCCCGGTAGAGATCCCGGTCGTCGGGCGCCGACGCGGCCGCCTCGATCCGGTCGGCGTCATAGAGCACCACGCCGAGATAGCGGATGCGGCCGACGCAGGTTTCCGAGCAGACCGTGGGCTGGCCGGCCTCGATGCGCGGGTAGCAGAAGATGCACTTCTCGCTCTTTCCCGACGACCAGTTGAAATAGATCTTCTTGTAGGGACAGCCGGAGACGCACATGCGCCAGCCGCGGCACTTGTCCTGGTCGATCAGGACGATGCCGTCCTCCTCGCGCTTGTAGATCGCGCCCGAGGGGCACGCCGCGACGCAGGCCGGGTTGAGGCAGTGCTCGCACAGCCTCGGCAGGTACATCATGAAGGTGTTTTCGAACTGGCCGTAGATTTCCTTCTGGATGCCGTCGAAGTTCTTGTCGGCGGAGCGCTTGGCGAACTCGCCGCCCAGGATCTCCTCCCAGTTCGGCCCCCATTCGATCTTCTCCATGCGCTCGCCCGAGACGAGCGAGCGCGGGCGCGCCGTGGGGAACGCCTGCACCTCGGGCGCCGTCTGCAGGTGCTCGTAGTCGAAGGTGAAGGGCTCGTAGTAGTCGTCGATCTCCGGCAGGTCCGGGTTGGCGAAGATGTTGGCGAGCACGCGCCACTTGCCGCCGATCCGCGGCTCGATCTTGCCGTTGCGCTTGCGGCGCCAGCCGCCCTTCCAGCGGTCCTGGTTCTCCCAGTCCTTCGGATAGCCGATGCCCGGCTTGGTCTCGACGTTGTTGAACCAGGCGTATTCCATGCCTTCGCGGCTGGTCCAGACGTTCTTGCAGGTCACCGAGCAGGTGTGGCACCCGATGCACTTGTCCAGATTGAGCACCATCGCGATCTGCGCGCGGATTTTCATGGGACTGCTCCTTATTCGGCGGCCTGGACGGTAGGCTGCGCGCCCTCGAGGGGCCCTTCGAGCCAGTCCACGTTGCGGACCTTTCGGACCACGACGAACTCGTCGCGATTGGTGCCGATCGTGCCGTAATAGTTGAAGCCGTAGGCGAGCTGGACGTAGCCGCCGATCATGTGCGTCGGCTTGAGCACGGCGCGGGTCACCGAGTTATGGATGCCGCCGCGCTGCCCGGTCATCTCCGAGCCCGGCACGTTCACGATCTTCTCCTGCGCATGGTACATCATCACCATGCCGTCCTTGACGCGCTGGGAGACCACCGCGCGGGCGACCAGCGCGCCGTTGGCGTTGTAGGCCTCGATCCAGTCGTTATCGACGATGCCCACCTTGCGGGCGTCGTTCTCGCTGATCCACACGATCGGGCCGCCGCGCGACAATGTCAGCATCAGCAGGTTGTCCGTGTAGGTGGAGTGGATGCCCCATTTCTGGTGCGGCGTGATGAAGTTCAGGACGATCTCCTTCTCGCCATTCGGCTTCATGCCCTGCACCGGCTTGATGGCCCTGAGGTCGACGGGCGGGCGGTAGACGCAGAAGCCCTCGCCGAAGGCCCGCATCCACAGATGATCCTGGTAGAGCTGCTGGCGGCCGGTGAGCGTGCGCCAGGGGATCAGCTCGTGGACGTTCGTGTAGCCGGCGTTGTAGCAGACCTTCTCGCTCTCCAGCCCCGACCAGGTCGGCGCCGAGATGATCTTGCGCGGCTGGGCCACCACGTCGCGGAAGCGGATCTTCTCGTCCTCCTTGGGCAGCGCGAGATGCGCGTGCTCGCGCCCCGTGGTGCGCGATAGCGACTCCCAGGACTTCACGGCGACCTCGCCGTTCGTCTCGGGCGCCAGCATCAGCAGCACCTCGGCGGCGTCGATGTCCGTCTCGATGCGGGCGAGGCCCTTGGTCGGCCCCTCCTCCGTGACGACGCCGTTGAGGTGGCGCAGGTTCTCGACCTCGTGCTCGGTCTTCCAGGCAATGCCCTTGATGCCGTTGCCGATGCTCTCCATCAGCGGGCCGAGCGCGGTGAAGCGCTTGTAGAGGTTGGGGTAGTCGCGCTCGACCACCGTCACCGCCGGCATCGTCTTGCCGGGGATGGGCTCGCACTCGCCTTCCGACCAGTCCTTCGGCTCGAAAGCCTGCGCGATCTCGCCGGGGCTGTCGTGCTGGATCGGCGTGAGCACCACGTCCTTCTCGACGCCCAGCACCTCGGGCGCGACCTCGGAGAACTTGCGGGCGATCGCCTTGTAGATCTCCCAGTCCGAGCGCGCCTGCCACGCCGGGTCCACCGCGCTGGTCAGCGGGTGGATGAAGGGGTGCATGTCCGAGGTGTTGAGGTCGTTCTTCTCGTACCAGGTGGCGGTCGGCAGCACGATGTCCGAGTAGACGCAGGTCGTCGACATGCGGAAGTCGAGCGTCACCAGCAGGTCGAGCTTGCCGCGCGGCGCCTCGTCGTGCCAGCGGACCAGCTTCGGCTTGGCGCCGCCCTCCTGGCCGAGATCCTTGCCGAGCACGCCGTGAGACGTGCCGAGCAGGTGCTTGAGGAAGTACTCGTGGCCTTTACCGGAGGAGCCGAGCAGGTTGGACCGCCACACGAACATGTTGCGCGGGAAGTTCTCCGGCGAGTCCGGGTCCTCCCAGGCGAAGCCGAGTTCGCCGGACTTGAGCGCCTTGGCGACGTAGTCCTTCGGCTCGAGCCCCGCCTCCTTCGCCTTGGCGGCGATGGCGAGCGGGTTCTGCTTCAGCGTGGGATAGGCCGGTAGCCAGCCCATCCGCATGGCGCGGATGTTGTAGTCGATGATGGCGCCGTCCCACGGGCCGGCCGGCGCGGTCGGCGACAGGATGTCGGAGGTCTGCATCGTCTCGTACCGCCACTGGTCGGTGTGCAGGTAGAAGAACGACGTCGAGTTCTGCTGGCGAGGCGGACGGCCCCAGTCCAGCGCGAAGGCGAGCGGCGCCCAGCCCGCCTGGGGCCGCAGCTTCTCCTGCCCGACATAGTGCGACCAGCCGCCGCCGGACTGGCCGACGCAGCCGCACATGACCAGCATGTTGATCACGCCGCGATAGTTCATGTCGGCGTGGTACCAGTGGTTCATCGCCGCCCCGATGATGACCATCGAGCGCCCGTTGGTCTTCTCGGCGTTGGTCGCGAACTCGCGCGCCACCTGGATGATCTTGTCGCGGCTGACGCCGGTGATCTTCTCCGCCCAGGCGGGCGTGTAGGGCATGTCGTCGTCGAAGTCGGCGGCGACGTTGGGGCCGCCCCATCCCTGGTCGACGCCGTAATTGGCGATGAACAGGTCATGCACGCTGGCGACCAGCGTCTCGCCTTCGGCCAGCGCCAGCTTCTTCACCGGCACGCGACGCTCCAGCACGCTGGCGTGCTGCGAGGACACGAAGTGCTCGTTCTCGATATTGCCGAAATAGGGGAAGGCCACGTCGGCGAAGTCGTCGCGGATGTCGGCGAGCGACAGGCGCAGCTTCGTCTCCTTGCCGGTCGTCTCCTTCTCCTCGATGTTCCACTTGCCCTGCTCGCCCCAGCGGAAGCCGACCGAGCCGTTCGGCACCACGATCGCGCCGGACACCTCGTCATAGGCGACCGTCTTCCATTCGGGGTTGTTGGCCTCGCCGAGCCCGCCGTCGAAGTCCGACGCGCGGATGAAGCGGTCCGGCGTCAGCTTGCCGTCCTGGCGCACCAGCTTCACCAGCATCGGCATGTCGGTGTAGCGGCGCACATAGTCCTGGAAATACGCGGCCTGGCGGTCGACGTGGTACTCCTTGAGGATCACGTGGCCCATCGCCATGGCGAGCGCGGCGTCCGTGCCCTGCTTCACCGACAGCCAGATGTCGCCGAACTTCGCGGCCTCCGAATAGTCGGGGCAGATCACGGCGCTCTTGGCGCCGCGATAGCGCGCCTCGGTGTAGAAATGGGCGTCGGGCGTGCGCGTCTGCGGGACGTTGGACCCCCACAGGATGATGAAGCCGGCGTTGTACCAGTCGGCGCTTTCCGGCACGTCGGTCTGCTCGCCCCAGGTCTGCGGCGAGGACGGCGGCAGGTCGCAGTACCAGTCGTAGAACGACATGCAGACGCCGCCGAGCAGCGACAGATAGCGCGAGCCCGCGGCGTAGGAGACCATCGACATGGCCGGGATCGGCGAGAAGCCGATCACGCGGTCCGGGCCCCACGTCTTCGCCGTATAGGCGTTGGCGGCCGCGATGATCTCGGTCGCCTCGTCCCAGTTGGCGCGCACGAAGCCGCCGTGGCCGCGCACGCCGATATAGTCCTGCCGCTTGGCGGGGTCCTCGACGATGCTCTTCCACGCCGCCACGGGCGACTGCGTCTTGCGCGCGGCGCGCCACAGCTTCAGCAGGCGCGAGCGGATCAGCGGATACTTCACGCGGTTGCCCGAGTAGAGGTACCAGCTGTAGCTCGCGCCGCGCGAGCAGCCGCGCGGCTCATGGTTCGGCAGGTCCGGGCGGGTGCGCGGATAGTCCGTCTGCTGCGTCTCCCACGTCACGATCCCGCCCTTGACGTAGATCTTCCACGAACACGAGCCGGTGCAGTTCGCGCCGTGCGTGGACCGCACGATTTTGTCGTGCTGCCAGCGCTTGCGATATCCGTCCTCCCAGCGGCGGTCCTCGTCGGTGGTGATGCCGTGGCCGTCGGAGAAGGGCTCGGACACCTTCCTGAAGAAGGTCAGTCGGTCGAGAAATTGGCTCATGATCGAAGGCCTTGTTGGATCCGGGACGTCAGGCGGCGGGCTTGAAGGCGGCCGGTCCCGAGGGACCGCCACGCTCCACGTCGAACAGCAGTCCGCCGCGCCGCGTGTAGACGAACCACGTGATCGCGATGCAACTGAGATAGAAGGCGAGGAAGCCGTAGAGCGCCGCCTCGGCTCCGCCCGTCAGGGCGATGGAGCTGCCGAAGCTCTTGGGGATGAAGAACGCCCCGAACGCCGCGACCGCCGAGGTGAAGCCGATGATGGCCGCCGCCTCCTTGTCGGACTGCCGGATGCGCTCGGCCGGCGTCATGCCAGGCTCCAGCCGCGCCACTTCCTTGCGCATGATCGCGGGGATCATCTGGAAGGTGGACGCGTTGCCCACGCCGGTGGCCGCGAACAGGAACAGGAAGCTCGCGAAGAACACCGGGAAGGCGATGGGCTGGCCCTTGATGCCGATCGCATAGAGCACGCCCAGCACGCCGAGGCTCATGGCGATGAACACCCACAGCGTGATGCGCCCGCCGCCGATGCGGTCGCAGGCTTTGCCCGACCCCGCGCGGGCCACGGCGCCGACCAGCGGCCCGAGGAACGCGTACTGGAGGGCGTTGACGTCGGGGAACAGCACCTTGGCGAGCAGCGGGAACGCCGCCGAGAAGCCGATGAACGAGCCGAACGTGCCGGTGTAGAGCCAGCACATCACCCAGTTGTGGGTGCGACGGAAGATCACCGCCTGGTCGGCGAAGCTCGCCTTCATGGTCGCGATGTCGTTCATGCCGAACCAGGCCGCGAAGGCCGAGGCGACGATGAACGGCACGAACACGAAGCCCGCGTTCTGCAGCCACAGCGTGGTGGCGACGCCGCCGGCCGTTCCCGTCTGGGGAGCGCCGCCGAGCGCGCCGAACACGCCCGTGGTGATCGCCAGAGGCACGACGAACTGCACGACGCTGACGCCGAGATTGCCGAGCCCGGCGTTGATCGCCAGCGCGTGGCCCTTCTCCGCCTTCGGGAAGAAGAAGGAGATGTTGGCCATCGACGAGGCGAAGTTGCCGCCGCCCAGGCCGCACAGCAGCGCCAGCAGCAGGAAGATCCAGTAGGGCGTGTCCGGGCTCTGGACCGCGAAGCCCATGCCGACCGCCGGCAGCAGCAGCGACCACGTCGACAGCGTCGTCCACAGGCGCCCGCCGAAGATCGCCGGCAGGAAGCTGTAGACGATGCGCAGCAGCGCGCCGGACAGCCCCGGCATCGCGGCCAGCCAGAACAGCTGGTCGTTCGTGAAGGCGAAGCCGACGGCGGGAAGCTTGGCCACCACCACCGACCACACCATCCAGACCGCGAAGGACAGCAGCAGGCAGGGCACCGAGATCCACAGGTTCCGGCGCGCGATGGCGCGGCCCTTGGTGTCCCAGAACGTCTTGTCCTCGGGACGCCAGTCCTGGATCGCGCCGTGCGCCGCGAGCACGCCCTCCTGCGCCTTGCCGTGGATCGGCTGCATCTCGGGCAGTTCCGGCAGCTTGCCGGCCGGCACCCCCGCCTCCAGCGCCTCGCGCTCCATCTGGCGGATGGCGAAGTGCATCCAGGTCAGCGAGACGAGCGCGATCGCGAAGAGCAGCCAGAAGCAGCTCTGCCAGACGCCCGTCAGGTCGTTCAGGACGCCAAAGGCGATCGGAAGCACGAAGCCGCCCAGGCCGCCGACAAGACCGACGACGCCGCCTACCGCGCCGACGCGGTCCGGGTAGTAAACCGGGATGTGCTTGTACACCGCCGCCTTGCCCAGGCTCATGAAGAAGCCGAGGACGGAGGCGACGATCATGAAGCCGCCAATGCCCAGCCGCGTGTGGAACGCAACCGGCCCGGTGATGCCCTCCATCACGTATTGGGTCGGCGGGTAGGACAGCACGAAAGTGCACGCCACCGAGACCATGAAGGTCCAGTACATGATGGTCCGCGCGCCGTACCTGTCCGACAGGTGGCCGCCATAGGCCCGGAAGACCGAGGCCGGGATGGAGTAGGCCGCGCCGACCATGCCGGCGGTCGCGATGTCGAGCCCGTAGACGCCGATCAGGTAGCGGGGCAGCCACAGCGCCAGCGCGACGAAGCCGCCGAACACGAAGAAGTAGTAGAGCGAGAAGCGCCAGACCTGGATGTTCTTCAGCGGCTCCATCATCGCGGCGAGCGACTCGGGCTTCGCCCCCGTGGCGCGGCGGCGCTCCAGATCGGGGTCGTCGTCCGTCGTCAGGAAGAATGCGATGGCCGTCAGCGCCAGGGCGGCCGCCCACACATACGCGACCGCCTGCCAGCCGAAGGAGACCATGACCGTCGGGGCCAGGAACTTGGTGACGGCCGCGCCGACATTGCCCGCCCCGAAGATGCCGAGCGCGGTGCCCTGCTTCTCCTTGGGGAAGAACTTCGCCACGTAGGCGATGCCGATGGAGAACGAGCCGCCCGAGATGCCGACGCCCAGCGCGGCCAGCAGGAAGGTCGTGTAGTCGTAGGCGAAGGCGAGCAGCGCGGTCATCACCGCGGCCGCCAGCATCGTCAATGTCAGGACGACGCGGCCGCCGTACTGGTCGGCCCAGATGCCGAGGATCAGGCGGATCAGCGATCCCGTCAGGATCGGCGTGCCGACGAGCAGGCCGAACTGGGTATCGGTGAGTCCCAGATCCTTTTTGATCTGAATGCCGATGATGGAGAAGATCGTCCAGACCGCGAAGCAGATGGTGAACGCGAAGGTCGACATCCACAGAGCGCGACCCGCCCCCTTTGCCGAATCCATGGCAGCCTCCGTTGTGCTGCCCTAACTTCACCGAGTTCGCGGATGGTCTCATTGATGCACATCAACGTTTTTTCGGACGATCCAACATATATCAAAACACTCTCTCGGGGAGACGGCGGCACATGCGCGCCAGCGACGCCTATTTGATCAAGGGATTTCCCCTGTTTCGCGGCATCTCCGACGCCGCGTTCGACCGGGTCACCGCCGATGCCGTGATCTCCGACGTGCAGCCGGGAACGGTGCTGGTGCGCGAGGGCGAGAAGCCCTCAAGCCTCTTCGTGCTGCTCGGCGGGCTCGCCGAGGCCTTCTCGGAAAGCAACGGCAAGCGCGTGATCGTGACCTTCCTCCGCCCCCCGGCCGCGTTCATCCTCGCCGCCGTGTGGCTGGACCAGGTCCAGCTCAATTCCGTGCGCACCAGCATGCCCTCGCGCGTGCTGTCGATGTCGGCCCAGACCGTTCGGGACGCCATCGCCTCGGACGCCAGCTTCGCGGCGGCGGCCGGATACGAGCTCGCCATCCGCTACCGGGACGTGATGAAGGAGCTGAAGAACCAGCGCCTGCGCAGCGCCACGGAGCGGCTGGCCAACTGGTTGCTGACGGAAAGCCGGTTCGCCGGCATGACCAGCTTCACCCTGGGGATCGGCAAGGCCGTGCTGGCCTCGCGGCTCGGGATGACGGGCGAACACCTGTCGCGCGCCTTCGCGCAGTTGCGCGAGCACGGCGTCGAGATCGCCGGCAACGACGTCCGGATCGAGCCGGATCGCCTCGCTGTGTTCGCCTCGCCGACGCCGCTGATCGACGGCGTCGATCTCTAAAAGCGGGCGCGCTAATCCTCGAAGCGGCTCGCGGGATCGCGATCGCGCTCGTAGCGATGTCGCAGCGGAAAGGGCGGCAGCCAGGACTCCCGCCTGATCGTCCAGTTCTCGTAGGTCGGCGTCAGCTGGTCGGGGGCGTCGAGGGAGCCCAGGTTCACCTCGACTTCGTCGGCGGTGCGGGCGAAGACGGACGAGCCGCACCGGGGGCAAAAGAACCGCCCGGCGTAGTCGCGCGTCTCGCCTTCAACGGTCACCGCCTCCTGCGGGAAGATCGCGGAGGCGTGGAAGAGCGCGCCGTGATGCTTCCGGCAGTCGAGGCAGTGGCAAAGGCCGACCCGGTAGGGGCGGCCCGACGCCACGAACCTGACGTTCCCGCACAGGCAGCCGCCCGTGAACCGGTCCATGCCGCGCCCTCCTTTATCGGCCAGTCAATCGGTTTCGATCGCAACCGCCCGGCGCTGCTCCGAGGACGCGAGGATCGCGTCGATGAGGCGATGCACCTTCAGCGCCTCGCGGCCGCTGACGCGCGGCTCGCGGCCTTCGTCGATGGCCTGCAGCAGGTCGGCGAAGCAGTCGCGGTGGGACTCGTGCGAGAACGCCATGGGGTCCGCGCCGCCTCCAGCGCCGACATCGCTCGCCATCTCCTCGCGCCTTCCGTCCTGCCAGAACACGTCCAGACCCTTGTTGGTGAGCACCGCGGTCGCCTTCGATCCCGCCCATTCGATGGTCTCGGGGAAGCCCGGATAGGCGACCGTCGTCGCGTCGATGGTTCCGATCGCGCCGTTGGCGAAGCGCACGGCGGCCCCGGCGACGTCCTCCGTGTCGATGCGGCGCAGCTTCGAGGTCGCGGCGAAGCCGGAAACCTCCACGATGGGGCCGGTGAGGCTCTGGAACAGGTCGAGCGTGTGGATGGCCTGGGTCAGCAGCACGCCGCCACCGTCGCGGGCCTTCATGCCACGGCCGGGCTGCGCGTAGTACTCGGCGGTCCGCCACCAGCGCACCCTGGCGGACGCCGAGACAAGTTCGCCCAGTTCGCCCGCCGCGATCACCGAAGCCAGGCGCAGCGAGGCGGGGCGGAAGCGCATCTGGAACATGATGCCGAGCTTGCGCCCGGCCCTTTCCATGGCGGCGACGAGTTCGGCCGCCTTGCCGGTCTGGGTTTCGACGGGCTTCTCGAGGAGGACGTGCTTGCCGGCCTCGGCGCAACGCTTGACCAGTTCGAGGTGGGTGGCCGGCGGGGTCAGCACGAGCACGGTGTCGACCGAGGGGTCGCCCAGCGCCTTATCGAGGCTGTCGACGATGGCTAGGTCGGGATTGGCGGCGGCGAAGGCGGCCCGGCGCTCCGGGCTCGGCGCGTAGCAGGCGGCGATCGAGACGGTTGGGGCGAGGTCGCGCAGGCCTTGGAGATGGGGCTTGTGGGCCATCCCCAGGCCGACGATGGCGACGCGATGCGGGCGGGCGATGCAGGGGAGAGTCATGCTGGAACCTGACTGGAACGGGGATCGGGCCGGCCCGCATTCTCCAGGCAAGCATGAATGAATTCAATCTGGTGCTCGAGTTTTTTCGAGCGCGCCGGGAACACGGCGTCGAGCGCCGCCGTGCCGATGGTGAAGGCGTGCGCGCCGGCCCGCGCCACGGCCGCGATGCGTTCGGCCCGGTCGATCGACCCGGCGACGATGACCGGCTTGTCGACGGCGCGGCAGACGGCTTCGACGAGGGCCGGCGCGTCCCCGGCGAAGCGCCAGGCCAGCAGGTCGAGGCCATGGACGCCCTCCATGGCGGCGATGTCGCGGGCGCTGGCGACGATGTTCCCGGGCGGTCCCTCCAGCACGCTGGGGTGGCCGACGACCCGGCCGGGGAACGGGCAGTAGCGCAACCCCGAGCCGACGATCACCTTCAGCACAGCCTCCGGCCGCACCCCGCCGAGCAGCCAGTCGACGCCCAGTTCAAGCGCCGCCTCGGCGGATTTCAGCTCGGAAGACGTATCGAGACTGACAACTTCCATATAGGTTTCAACGCCGTGACCGCGCATTTCAGCCACAAGAGTCCGCAGTTCCGACAGCGGTATTCCGACGTCCTTGAAACCGATGCGTGTGACGCCGGCTTTCACGACCTGCGGCAGCAGCTCCCGCGCGTCCGGCACGGTGCGGTCGTCGCGCGTCAGCATGAAGATGAAATCGGGTCGCATGGATGATCCGGAGCCGGAGCACGATCATGGGCGCGCCACGGCGCGGCGGCAAGCTGAGCCGGGGCGAGCCCGCCGAGGCGGGCGACGCACCGGCCATGGCACACGCCCTTACCGCAAAGCTCGCGCTGTGCTGCGGCGCACATAGTCTGGCCGAATTGCCTGCCCGAGCTCGCTCAGGCGATTTTCGGGGCGAAGTGAGGACTGAAAGCCGTCGAATTCAGCCTTTCAGGTCGTTTTCAGCACGATTTCGGCCATTCGGCGCAGCACGCGGAGATAGTTGCACACGGAACCATCCGCGTTTGACGCAGAGCTTTCGGGCGTTCTTGGCCGAAATCCTCATAAGCCATGCGAAATGCGCATGCCTGCCGCCCGACTTCTTACGTTGCACCGCACAACGAGCTGGGCCATTTTGGGGTTGCCCTCCTAGGGCGTTTCCTCCCTTGACTTGGGCCGCTCGGATCACCGGGCGGCCTCTTTCTTTTCAAGGGCCTCGTTCGTCTCCACGCCCTCGTCGACCTCCCCCGTTCCGGGCGTCTCGGCCTGCCGCCGCCACAGCGTCGCGTACAGGCCGCCCCGGCGCAGCAGCGTCGCATGGTCGCCCTGCTCGACGATCCGTCCGCCTTCCAGCACCAGGATGATGTCGGCGTCGACGACGGTGGAGAGCCGATGGGCGATGACCAGCGTCGTCGTGCCCCGGCAGACCCGCGCCAGGTTCTCCTGCACGGCCTTCTCGGTGGCGCTGTCGAGCGCCGAGGTGGCCTCGTCCAGGATGAAGATGCGGGGGTTCTTGAGCACGGCGCGGGCGATGGCGACGCGCTGCTTCTCGCCGCCCGAGAGCTTCAGCCCGCGCTCGCCCACCAGCGTGGCGTAGCCGTCCGGCAGGGCGGCGATGAAGTCGTGCAGCTCGGCCGCCCTCGCCGCCGCCTCGATCTCCGCCTGCCCGGCGCCGGGCCTGCCGAAGCCGATATTGTAGCCGATGGTGTCGTTGAACAGCACGGTGTCCTGCGGCACCACCGCGATGGCCGCCCGCAGGCTGGCCTGGGTGACGTCCCTGATGTCGCGCCCGTCGACGACGATGCGGCCCGCCTGGGGGTCGTAGAAGCGAAACAGCAGCCGCGCCACGGTCGACTTGCCCGCCCCCGTCGGCCCGACCAGCGCCACCTTCGCGCCGGGCGGCACGGCGAAGTCGATCTCCTCCAGCGTCCCCCTGCCCTTGCCGTAGCCGAACCCGACATGCTCGAAGGCAATGGCGCCGCGCCCGGGCGGCAGCTCGACCGCTCCGGGCCGGTCACCGACCTCGGGCGTCTCCTCCAGCAGCTGGAGCAGCTGCTCGAGGTCGGCGAAGGACTGTTTCAGGGCGCGATAAAGCTGCCCCAGCCGCTCCATCGGGCGGATGAGCTGCAACATGTAGGCGTTGACGAGCACGAAGTCGCCCAGGCTGATCGACCCCGCCGAGAGCCGCGCGGCGGCCAGGAACAGGATCGCCGCCATGCCGGACACCAGCACCGTCGACAGCGCGACGCCGAGCAGGCTGCGGAAGCGCAGCGAGGCGACCGTGAGCCGCTCGACCTCCGCCAAGCTGCGGTCGTAGCGGCTGGTGACGTGCTCCTCGTTGCCGAAATACTTCACCGTCTCGTAGTTGATGAGGCTGTCCACCGCCTCGCCGTGGGCGATGGCCCCCTGCGCGACGGCGCGGCGTTGCTTCGAGCGCAGCCATTCCGAGCCGATGACGAGGATGGCGCCGTAGATGGCCAGCGTGACGAGCAGCACGGTCGCGAACACCGCGTCGACGCGAACCATCATCACCGCCGCCACGAACACGATCTCGGCGGCCAGCGGCAGGATGAGGAACACGGAGTCGAACAGCAGCTCGCGCAGCCCGCTCAGCCCGTTGTCGAGGATGCGGCTGATCTGACCCGTCCGCCGGCCGAGGTGGAACGACAGCGACAGGCCGTGCAAATGCGCCATGGCGCGCCGGGCGAGCGATCGTTGCAGGCGCTGCTCGATGGGCCCGTAGAGCGACCAGCGCGACTCGTTCATCACGCGCGACAGCCATTGCAGCGCCACATAGGCCCCGATGATCGCCACCGGCGCCATCCAGGGCTCGGCGCGGCCGGAGAACCCGTCGACCGCCGAGGCGAAGAGCAGCGGCACGATGGCGTTGAGCGCCGCCGCGCCCGACATCAGCGCGATGGTCAGCCCGAAGCGCGCCCGGAACGGCGGGTCGTCGCGAGGCCACAGCAGGGCGTAGAGCCGCGCGAGCGCGGCCCTGTCGAGGTGGACCGTCGTCTGGGGACGCTTCAGCGCGTCCAGGTCACGGGGCATGCTCGCCTCATTTCACGCGGGAGGCGCGACAACGGCGCGCTCCGCCCTCTCTGGAACGCCGATTGCAGGACCATGGCAAGACCTTATCGTGGGGAATCGGACAGGAGCGAGGTGCGGGCATGGCGGGGACGGGATCGCAGGGGCTGAAGAGCTGGGCCGAGGCCGCGCCGCGCCTCGTGGCCGTGGCCGCCGGCCGGGAGCCGGCCGACCTCGTCGTGCGCGACGGGCGCTGGGTGAACGTTCATTCCGGCGAGATCCTGCCCGGGACGGACGTCGCGGTGGCGGACGGGCGCATCGCCTATGTAGGGCCGTCCGCCGCCCACGCGATCGGTCCTCGCACGGTCGTGATCGAGGCGCGGGGCCGCTACCTCGTGCCGGGCCTGTGCGACGGCCACATGCACGTGGAGAGCGGCATGGTGACGGCGACGGAGTTCGCCCGCGCCGTCATCCCGCACGGCACCACGACGATGTTCGTCGATCCCCACGAGATCGCCAACGTGCTCGGCCTTCCCGGCGTGCGGCTGATGCACGACGAGGCCGCCGGCCTGCCGATCAACATGTTCGTGCAGATGCCGAGCTGCGTGCCGAGCGCGCCGGGGCTGGAGAACGCCGGCGCGAGCCTCGGCGTCGCCGAGGTGGCGGAGGCGATGGCCTGGCCCAACATCGTCGGGCTCGGCGAGATGATGAACTTCCCCGGCGTGGCGGCCGGCGACGCGACGATGCTGGGCGAGATCGCCGCCACCCAGCGCGCCGGCAAGACGGTGGGCGGGCATTACGCCTCGCCGGACCTCGGGGCCGCGTTCCACGCCTATGTCGCCGGCGGCCCGGCCGACGATCACGAGGGCACGCGGGCGGAGGACGCGGTGGCCCGCGTCCGGCAGGGCATGCGCGCCATGCTGCGCCTCGGCTCGGCCTGGTACGACGTGGCCGCCCAGATCAAGGCCGTCACCGAGCAGGGGCTCGACAGCCGCAACTTCATCCTGTGCACGGACGACAGCCATTCCGGCACGCTCGTCCATGAAGGCCACATGAACCGGGTGGTGCGCCACGCCATCGCGCAGGGGCTCGCGCCGGTGACGGCGATCCAGATGGCGACGCTCAACACCGCCCAGCATTTCGGGCTGGAGCGCGAGCTGGGCTCGATCACGCCGGGCCGGCGCGCCGACCTGCTGATCACCTCCGACCTCGTGTCCCTGCCGGTCGAGACGGTGATCGCGCGCGGCATCGTGGTGGCGGAACATGGCCGCCTGACGATCGACATCCCGGCCTATCCCTACCCGCCGGAAGCGCTGGGCACGGTCAAGCTGGGTCGCGCCATCCAGCCGGCGGACTTCGCCATCGCCGCGCCCGAAGGGGCGAACCAGGTCGTCGCGAATGTGATCGGGGTGATCGAGAATCAGGCCCCCACTCGCGCCCTCACGCGCGCCCTGCCCTGCGCGGACGGGTTGGTCGGCATGGACCGCGCCGCCGACGTCTGCCAGATCGCCGTCGTCGAGCGCCATCGCGGCGAAGGGCGCGTGGCCAACGGGTTCGTGTCCGGCTTCGGCTATTCGGTCGACTGCGCGGTGGCGAGCACCGTCGCCCACGACAGCCACCACATGATCGTGGTCGGCACCAACCACGCCGACATGGCGCAGGCCGCCAACCGCCTCGCCGAGGTAGGCGGCGGCATCGTCGTGATCGCGGGGGGCAAGGAACTGGCGCTGGTCGAGTTGCCCATTGCCGGCCTGATGTCGGACGAGCGCGCCGAGATCGTCGCAGACAAGGCCGGCCGCATGGTCGAGGCGATGCGGGCCTGCGGCTGCACGCTCAACAACGCCTATATGCAGCACTCGCTGATGGCGCTGGTGGTGATCCCGGAACTGCGCATCTCCGACATCGGGCTGGTCGACGTACGGACGTTCCAGAAAATCGACCTGTTCGTGAAGGAGTGAGCCCCCTCACCCGCGCAGGAACGTTCCCAGCCGCCGCACGGCGTCGCGGCAATCGGCCTCGCTTCCGGCGAAGGACAGCCGCATGAAGCGCGAGCCGCGCGCGGTGTCGAAGTCGAGCCCCGGCGTCGCGGCGACGCCCGCCTCGTCGAGCAGCCGGCGGCAGAACGCCATCGAGTCGTTGGTGTGGCGGCCGACGTCGACATAGACGTAGAACGCCCCGTCGACCGGCAGGAAGTCGCCCAGCCCGATGCGCGGCAGTTCGTCCAGCAGCAGCGCCCGGTTGGCGGCGTAGCCGGCCTTGATGGCCTCCAGCTCCGACGTGGCGTCGAAGGCGGCTTCGGCGGCGACCTGCGACAGATACGGCACGGAAATGAACAGCGACTGCGCCAGCCTCTCGATCGGCCGCGCCAGGCGCTCCGGCACCACCATCCAGCCGACGCGCCAGCCCGTCATGCAGTAATATTTCGAGAAGCTGTTGATGATGACGGCTTCGTCGTCGAAGGCGAGCGCCGTGTCGGCCGGGCGCTCGTAGGTCAGCCCATGATAGATCTCGTCCGAGATGAACCACAGGCCGAGCCTCTTGCAGGCCGCGCCGAGGGCGGCGAGCGCGTCGCGGCTCATCATCGTGCCGGTCGGATTGCCCGGGCTCATGGCGAGCACGCCCTTGAGCGGCCGTTCGGCGTGGGCGCGCTCGATGGCGGCGGCCGTCAGCACCCAGCCGGACGCGGCGTCGCACTCGATCTCGACGGGCTCGACGCCGAACGCCTTGAGGATGTTGCGGTAGGCGGGGTAGCCGGGCGTGGCGATGGCGACGCGGTCCCCCGCGTCGAACATGGCCAGGAAGCCCAGGATGAAGCCGCCGGACGAGC
The DNA here is from genome assembly GCF_024294805.1 of Alsobacter ponti. Classification (GTDB taxonomy): domain Bacteria; phylum Pseudomonadota; class Alphaproteobacteria; order Rhizobiales; family Beijerinckiaceae; genus Alsobacter; species Alsobacter ponti. Next base: position 126,278 of record NZ_JANCLU010000012.1, on the reverse strand, counting down.
CGGTGGTGACGACCACCCGTTCCGCCGGGACGCCGACGCCATAGGCGTCGCGGTAATGGCGCGCGATCCGCTCGCGCAGGCTGGGCACGCCCAGCGCCTCGGTGTAGCCGATGCGCCCCAGCGCGAGCGCCCGCGACGCGGCCTCGATCACGGCGCGCGGGGCCGGCGCGCCGGGCTGGCCCACTTCCATGTGGACCACCTCGCCGCCGGCCTGCTCGCGGGCGTTGGCGGCGGCCAGCACGTCCATGGCCATGAAGGGCGCGACATCGCTGCGGCGCGACGGGGCCGGGCCGGGGGTGAGAAGACGGGGGGCGGACATGTCGGGACGCATGCGTTTCGTCGCCTTGGCCTTGCCGCGATTGCGGGGCACACCGCAACCCGGCCGTGAGTTTGCCCGATTTGACCGGCTTGTTCGCGGCTCTTAACTCTTTCGAACCTTCCGCACGCGCCGAGCCGCCATGTCAGTCCGGATCTTCAACCGTCTCCCTAGCAGCATCGCTCGCCTCCTGCCAGATGCGGCGCGGACAGCGCGGGCGGCGGTCACCTGCGTGCTGGCGGTGGCGATGGCCGCCCCGCCCGCGCCGGCCGCGGCCCAGGCCGGACGCAACGTGCCCATCATCCGCGACGCGGAGATCGAGGCGCTGCTGCGCGACTACGCCACCCCGATCTTCGCCGCGGCCGGGCTGAGCAAGGGCTCCATCGAGATCGTCATCGTCGGCGACCGCAGCTTCAACGCCTTCGTCGCCAACGGAAGGCGGATGTTCATCAACACCGGCGCGCTGGTCGACGCCAAGACGCCGAACGAGATCATCGGCGTCATCGCCCACGAATCCGGCCATATCGCCGGCGGACACCTGGCGCGCCTGCGCGACCAGCTCGCCACGGCGCAGATCGTCGCCATCGCGGGCATGCTGCTCGGCGCGGGGGCGATGGCGGGCGCGGTGCGCTCGGGCGACAGGGTCGGCAACGCGGGCGTCGGGGCGAGCGGCATCATGCTGGGCTCCACCGACATGGCGATGCGCAGCCTGCTCTCCTACCAGCGCGGCGAGGAGCAGGCCGCCGACCGCATGGCGGTCAACTATCTCAACGCCACCCACCAGTCCCCCAAGGGGCTGCTGACGACCTTCGAGCGGTTCAACCAGGACGCGATGTTCAAGACCCAGAGCATCGACCCCTATCTCGTCAGCCACCCCATGCCGGCCGAGCGCATCGCCAACCTCGCGAACGTGGCGAAGCAGAGCCCCTATTTCGAGGCCAAGGATTCGGCGTCGCTGCAGGCCCGCCACGACATGATGCGCGCCAAGCTCATCGGCTTCAGCGGCAGCGTCGGCGAGGTGTCGCGGCGCTATCCGCTCTCGGACAACTCCCTGCCGGCCCGCTACGCCCGCGCCATCGCGTCCTACCAGGCCAAGCGCTTCGTCGAGGCCGCCGGGCAGGTGGACGGGCTGATCGCGCAGCAGCCCAACAACCCCTATTTCTGGGAGCTGAAGGGCCAGATCCTGCTCGAGTTCGGGCAGGCGCAGCAGGCGCTGCCGGCGCTGCGCAAGGCCGTCGCGCTGGCGCCCTCCGCGGGCCTTATCCGCATCCTGCTCGGCCAGGCGCTGGTCGCCACCGAGCGGCCGGCCGAGGTGAAGGAGGCGGTGGGCATCCTCTCCCAGGCCGCCCAGCGCGAATCGGATTGGCCGGACGGCTGGCGGCATCTCTCGCGCGCCTACGGCATCCTGGGCGACATCGGCATGGCCGAATACGCCGCCGCGCAGTCCTATTTCGCCGCGGGCGATTACAAGAACGCCGCCACCCAGGCCACCCGCGCCATGGAGAAGCTGCCGAAGGGCTCGCCCTCCTACCTGCGGGCCGAGGACATCGTGAACTACCGCCCGCGCAAGCCGAGTTGAACGGCGCTGGCGGGGCGCACCATCAGGTGATACCCCCATCAACCCGAGTTGATTTGACCTGCGCGCGCCTTCGCTCCACCTCGTAGGCGCCTGACGGAGACAGACATGACGCGTTTCGCCTTCACGCGGCCGGCCGCCGCCCTCGCCCTCGCGGCGTCGCTCGCGCTCGGCCTCGCCTGCGCGCCGGCGCGCGCCCAGGACGCCTTCAGCGACAAGCAGAAGGCCGCCATCGGCGACCTCGTGAAGGAATACCTGCTCAAGAACCCCGAGGTGATCCAGGACGCGCTCGTCGAGCTCGACCGCCGCCAGAAGGACGCCGAGAAGCAGGCCTCGAAGAAGGCGCTGGGCGAGGTCTCGGCCTCGCTGGTCAACCCGGCGCGCAGCGTCGTGCTGGGCAATCCGCAGGGCGACGTCACCCTCGTCGAGTTCATGGATTACAACTGCACCTACTGCAAGCGCTCGCTCGCCGACGTGCGCGAGCTGATCAAGAACGACCCGAAGCTCAAGGTCGTCATCCGCGACTTCCCCGTCCTCGGCCCGGATTCGGTCGAGGCCTCGGTCGTCGCCGTCGCGCTGAAGAACCAGGTCAAGGGCGACAAGTACTGGGAATTCCACCAGAAGCTGATGGAATCGCGCGGTCGCGTCGGCAAAGATCGCGCCATGGCGGTGGCCAAGGAGACCGGCGCCGACATGACCCGGCTCGCCAAGGACATGGAGAGCGTTGAGACGCGCGGCATCATCGAGGAGGCCATGCGGATCGGCGACGCCCTGCGCCTGCAGGGCACGCCCGCCTTCATCCTGGGCGAGGACATCATCTTCGGGGCCGTCGGCCTCGACCCGCTGCGCGCCGGCATCGCCTCCATGCGCCAGTGCGGCAAGGCCAATTGCGGCTGAGCCGACACGCCGCCCCTCCACGCAAGGTGTTGACGAAGCGGGCCGAAGCCACGGCCGCGCTTCCCCTCGCGCGCCTAAGCGGCTAAGAGACTGCAAGCCATTTGATCCCCAGGCCGCCGTTCCGCCCGCGCGCGGGCCGCGCGGCCCGCAGCCGCCGGAGCATTTCAGACATGGAGCGGCAGCCAGCCAAGACGACGAGAACAATGACGAAAGAGCAAGCCATCGACCCCAAGCTCGTGCGCGAGCTAGCCAAGCTGCTGGCCGAGACCGAGCTCTCCGAGATCGAGGTGCAGAAGGGCGATCTGCGCATCCGCGTCGCCCGCCAACTCTCCGCCGCCCCCGCCATCCACGTCCCCGTCTCCGCGCCGGCCGTGCACAGCGTCGCCGCCCCGGCCGCCACGGCGCCCGCGCCGACCGCGGCCGAAGCCGCCGCCGCCGGCCCCGGCGCGCTGACTTCCCCGATGGTCGGCACCGCCTATCGCCGCCCCTCGCCGGAGGCCAAGCCCTTCGTCGAGGTCGGCTCCGTCGTGAAGGCCGGCGAAAAGGTGCTGCTGATCGAGGCGATGAAGACCTTCAACGAGATCGTCGCCCACCGCGCCGGCACGGTCACCGCCGTCATGGTCGAGGACGGCCAGCCGGTGGAGTACGGCGAGCCGCTGCTGGTCATCGAATAATGTTCGACAAGATCCTCATCGCGAACCGCGGCGAGATCGCGCTGCGCGTGCTGCGCGCGGCCAAGGAGCTCGGCATCGCCACTGTCGCGGTCCATTCGACCGCCGACGCGGACGCCATGCACGTGCGCCTCGCCGACGAGAGCGTCTGCATCGGCCCGCCGGCCGCGCGCGACTCCTACCTCAATATCCCCGCTCTGCTCGCCGCCTGCGAGATCACCGGCGCGGACGCGGTGCATCCCGGCTACGGCTTCCTCTCCGAGAACGCCCGCTTCGCCGAGATCCTGGAAAGCCACAACATCCACTTCATCGGCCCCAAGGCCGAGCATATCCGCCTGATGGGCGACAAGATCGAGGCCAAGCGCACCGCGCGGCGCCTCGGCATTCCCTGCGTCCCGGGCTCGGACGGCGGCATCACCGACGACGACGAGGCGATGCGCGTCGCCGCCGACATCGGCTACCCGGTGCTGGTCAAGGCCGCCGCCGGCGGCGGCGGGCGCGGCATGAAGGTGGCGCGCTCCGAGGCCGACCTCGTCAACGCGCTTCAGACCGCCCGCACCGAGGCCAAGGCCGCCTTCGGCGACGACGCCGTCTACCTCGAGAAGTACCTCGAGCAGCCGCGCCACATCGAATTGCAGGTGCTGGGCGACGGGCGGGGCGGCGCCGTCCACCTGTTCGAGCGCGACTGCTCGCTCCAGCGCCGCCACCAGAAGGTGTGGGAGGAAGGCCCCTCCCCGGCGCTGAACGCCGACATGCGCGCGCGCATCGGCGGCACCGTCGCGCGCGCCATGCAGGAGCTGCAATACGCCGGCGCGGGCACGATCGAGTTCCTCTACGAGAACGGCGAGTTCTACTTCATCGAGATGAACACCCGCATCCAGGTGGAGCATCCGGTGACCGAGATGATCACCGGCATCGACCTCGTCAACGAGCAGATCCGCATCGCCGCCGGCGCGCCGATCTCCTTCGGGCAGGACGACGTCTCGCTCAACGGCCACGCTATCGAGTGCCGCATCAACGCGGAGCACGCGGCGACCTTCCGGCCCTCGCCGGGGCGCATCGCCTATTACCACCCGCCCGGCGGGCTCGGCGTGCGCGTCGATTCGGCGGTGTACCAGGGCTACATGATCCCGCCGAACTACGACTCGCTGGTCGGCAAGCTGATCGTCCACGGCCGCAACCGCAACGAGTGCCTGATGCGCCTGCGCCGGGCGCTCGACGAGTTCGTGGTCGACGGCATCGACACCACGCTGCCGCTGTTCCGCACGCTGGTGCGGAACCAGGACATCCAGAACGGCGATTACGATATTCACTGGCTCGAGAAGTTCCTCTCGACGGGCGGGATGGACGACCCCTTCCAGCCCTGAGCCGCAGCGGCGGAGCAAGGCGACGATGCGCAAGCACGACGAGGGCATGGACATCACGCCCGACGTGCTGTTGCGGGCCTACGAGATCGGCATCTTCCCGATGGCCGAGAGCGCCGAGGACCCGGCGCTCTACTGGGTGGAGCCGCGCCTGCGCGGCGTCATCCCCCTCGAGGGCTTCCACCTGCCCTCCCGCCTCGCCCGCACGGTCCGCCAGGACGTTTTCGAGATCCGCATCGACACGCGCTTCGACGCGGTGATCGCGGCGTGCGCGGCCGAGGCGCCCGACCGCGAGCAGACCTGGATCAACGCGCGCATCCGCCGCATGTACGGGGCGCTGTTCGACGCCGGGCACGCGCACTCGGTCGAGGCGTGGCGCAACGACCGGCTGGTGGGCGGGCTCTACGGCGTCCGGCTGGGCGGCGCGTTCTTCGGCGAGAGCATGTTCCACATCGAGCGCGACGCCTCGAAGGTGGCGCTCGTCCATCTCGTGGCGCGGCTGCGCGCCGGCGGCTTCCGCCTGCTGGACACCCAGTTCGTCACCCCGCATCTGGCCAGTTTCGGCGCCGTCGAGGTGCCGCGGCGCGAGTATCGCCGCCTTTTGGACGCGGCGACCCGGGAACAGGGCGACTTCTTCGCCTGGCCGCGCATGGGCGTCAGCGGCGCGCAGGCGCTGGAAGGCCTGACGGGCTGACCGGCGCGACGCCGGCGCTCAGCGGTTCGGATTTTCCTGGATCGGCGCGATTCCCGGCCGCGTCGTCGGGAAGAAGCGCTGGGAGGGCTGGCGCGGCGCCACCGGCACGCCGGCCGGGGCCTGCACGCCGATCTGCCCGCCGGGCGCGACCGGCACGTTGACCGCGCCGGGCAGAGGCTGCAGCCCGGCGTCGGCCCGGCCCTTGGCCTGCTTGCTGTCCGGCTGCGCCGGCTCGGCGACGCGGTTGGGGTCGACCGGGTCGGGGATGACCACCGTGCCGCCTTTGCAGTTCGTCAGCCACACGTCGTAGATCGGGTGCTCGATGCCGTGCAGGCCGGGGCTCGAGGCGAACACCCAGCCTCCGAAGATGCGCCGGTACTCGTTGGCGAACGTCACCTCGTCGACCTCGATGAAGGCCGTGGTGTTCTGCGGCTCGGTCGGCGGGCGCGTGTAGCACACGCGCGGGGTCAGCTGCAGCGCCCCGAACTGGACCGTCTCGTCGATGGCGACGTCGAAAGAAATGATGCGGCCGGTGATCTTGTCGAGCCCGGCGAACACCGCCGTGGGGTTCTTGATCTTGTCGGCGGCCGCCGGCCCGGCCGCCAGCGCGACGGCGCAGGCGAGGACGGCGGGGGCCAGGAGGCGGGACGTGCGCATGGCGGGTCGTTCGATCCTGTTCGGCCGGCGACAGGGAAACGATCCATCCGGCGCGGGCGGACGATTAGCACGGCAAAAAGGGCGGAGAAAGGGCGGGCGCCGCCTCACGGGCGCGCTTCGCAGCGGACCGGGAAATTGACCGAGCGGGCGACGAAGCAGAAGCGGTGCGCCTCCTCGTGCACATCCGCCACCCTGGCGGGGTCGCCCGAGGACAGACGCACGCGCGGCCGCAGCACGACTTCGGCGAACTGGCCGGCGCCGTCCGCCTCCTCCACCATCACGCCCTCGGGGGCGTCCTCGTAGCTCTCCACCACGAGGCCGGCCACGCTGGCGAGGTGCAGGAACCAGAGCATGTGGCAGGTCGACAGCGAGGCGACCAGCATTTCTTCCGGGTTCACCCGGTCGCGGTCGCCCCGAAACGCCGGATCGGCGGAGCCGGCGATGGCCGGCTTGCCGGGAAAGCGGATTTCGTGCTCGCGCCCATAGGCCCGATAGTCCGCCGTGCCCGCGCCGCGATTGCCCGTCCAGACGATCTCGGCGCTGTAGCGGTGGCGGGTGGCCATTGCGGCCTCAGGAGCCCGGGGTCCAGGCCTCGTAGTCGCCGGTGGCGCGCGGGCGCTCGCCGGAGGCGAGAATGGAGCCCTGCGGCCGATAGGCGAACGGCGTGCCCGTCATGTTGGGCTTGTGCTCCACCTCCCACTCGCGGCTGTGATAGCCGTCCTGGGTCGGCGGCAGCTCGGCGGTGTGGCGCAGCCAGGCGTGCCAGCCCGGCGGAACGCGCGTCGCCTCGACGGGACCGTTGAAGATCATCCAGCGGCGCACGATGCCGAGCGCGGGGTCGATCCTGCCGCCGCGCGTGCGGTAGTAGCGGTTGCCCTGGGCGTCCTCGCCCACCAGCTCGCCGTGGCGCCACGTGTGGAACCGCGTGCCGATGGTCTGGCCGGTCCACCACGTCAGGATCTGGAGAAGCGTCTCTTTCATCGGTGCTGCCTCGCTTGCGCGCGGACTATTGCACGAGGACGGGCGGCGCTGTCCAGCCTTCTAAGGGCGAAGGAGGCGAGTCGGGAGCAGCGTCGCCGTCCGCCGCCGCGAATCGAGTCGCCGAATCGCGCGGCCAACGAGTAAGCGAATCGAACGCGTCGGAATTGCGACGCTTTTCGAGGCGTCCCCAAGCATTTGCGGGCGTTCGATGCCACCGCGTGTGCGCCGTCGGCGTCTCCCCCGATTGCAAGGGGTTGTGGACCGCGCCGCGTGACTTGTGTTCCGTTTTGAGGCGTCCGGAGCGGCGCCCGAGCGGTCGTCCACAGGGGCCTCAACGGATTCTGCGAGACGAATCCGAGGGTTACCGAAAGGTGTCGCGAAATCCCCACATTTCACATGATCCTCACCATATATGGTGTCGCGTTACGTAACCCGCACAAAACCTTGACGTGGCGGGGCTGCGAGTCCTAGCTTCGGAGGTGCCGCGCAAAACGGGCGGCGGGCCGGTGGAATGACCGGCGAGGGCCAACCCGGCACGGCAGACGATCCTGCGTACCGCATTGTCGCGGGAGGATCGGGGCGACGCCGCGCGGTCCCCTCGTCGGGTGCGCCGGTCGCCGCCGCAAGGCGGCCACAACAGGGGCGGTCGAACCGCCCGAGAGTTTTTCGGGGCGACAAACAGTTTTGGCGGAGCCGGGATCAACCGGCCGAGCGGGCGCGCGCCCGCTCATCAGGGGACAAACCATGCGGATCGAGCGGCGTTACACCAAGGCAGGACAGTCCCCCTACGCGGACCTCGCGTTCCGCGCGGCGACGAGCGAGATCCGCAATCCCGACGGCTCAATCGTTTTCCGCCTCGAGAACATCGAGGTTCCGCAGGAGTGGAGCCAGGTAGCGGCCGACGTGCTGGCCCAGAAGTACTTCCGCAAGGCGGGCGTGCCCGCGCGGCTGCGCAAGGTGGAGGAGAACGACGTTCCCTCCTGGCTGTGGCGCTCGGTGGCGGACGAGGCCGCCTTGGCGGCGCTGCCTGAGAAGGAGCGCACCGGCTCCGAGATGTCCGCCAAGCAGGTGTTCGACCGCCTTGTCGGGTGCTGGACCTACTGGGGCTGGAAGGGCGGCTACTTCTCCTCCGAGGAGGACGCCCTCGCCTTCTCCGACGAGCTGCGCTTCATGCTGGCGGCCCAGATGGTCGCGCCCAACTCGCCGCAGTGGTTCAACACCGGCCTGCACTGGGCCTACGGCATCGACGGCCCCTCGCAGGGGCACTATTACGTCGACTACAAGACCGGCAAGCTCACCAAGTCCAAGTCCTCCTACGAGCATCCTCAGCCGCATGCCTGCTTCATCCAGGGCGTGCAGGACGATCTCGTCAACGAAGGCGGCATCATGGACCTGTGGGTCCGCGAGGCGCGCCTGTTCAAGTACGGCTCCGGCACCGGCTCGAACTTCTCCGCCCTGCGCGGCGAGGGCGAGCGGCTGGCCGGCGGCGGCCGCTCCTCGGGCCTGATGTCGTTCCTCAAGATCGGCGACCGCGCCGCCGGGGCCATCAAGTCCGGCGGCACGACGCGCCGCGCCGCCAAGATGGTGGTGGTCGACGTCGACCATCCGGACATCGAGTCCTACATCGACTGGAAGGTGAAGGAGGAGCAGAAGGTCGCCGCGCTCGTCACCGGCTCCAAGCTCTGCCAGAAGCACCTCAAGGCCATCATGAAGGCCTGCGTGAACTGCGAGGGCCCCGGCGACGCCTGCTTCGACCCGGAGAAGAACCCGGCGCTGAAGCGCGAGATCAAGCAGGCGCGCCGCGTGCTGATCCCCGACAGCTACATCAAGCGCGTCATCCAGTTCGCCCGCCAGGGCTACACGGACATCCAGTTCGACACCTACGACACGGACTGGGATTCCGAGGCCTATCTGACGGTGTCGGGCCAGAACTCCAACAACTCCGTCTCGCTGAAGGACGACTTCCTGCGCGCCGTCGAGACCGACGGCGACTGGAACCTCGTGCGCCGCACGGACGGCAAGGTGTCCAAGACGCTGAAGGCGCGCGACCTGTGGGAGAAGATCGGCCACGCCGCCTGGGCCTCGGCCGACCCCGGCCTGCACTTCAACACGACGATGAACGACTGGCACACCTGCCCGGCGGCCGGCCCGATCCGCGCGTCGAACCCGTGCTCGGAGTACATGTTCCTCGACGACACGGCGTGCAACCTCGCCTCGCTGAACCTGCTGCGCTTCCGCGGCGCTGACGGGCGGATCGAGATCGAGAACTACGAGCACGCCGTGCGGCTGTGGACGATCGTCCTCGAAATCTCGGTGCTGATGGCGCAGTTCCCCTCCAGGGAAATCGCCGAGCTCTCCTACCGCTACCGCACGCTGGGCCTGGGCTACGCCAATATCGGCGGCCTGCTGATGACGGCCGGCATTCCCTACGACTCCGACGAGGGCCGCGCGCTGTGCGGCGCGCTGACCGCGATCATGACCGGCGTCGCCTACGCGACCTCGGCCGAGATGGCCGGCGAACTCGGCCCCTTCCCCGGCTACAAGGCCAACGCCGACAGCATGCTGCGGGTGATCCGCAACCACCGCCGCGCCGCCCACGGTGAGACCGCCGGATACGAGACGCTGAGCGTCAACCCCGTGCCGCTCGACCACGCCTCGTGCCCCGACGCGCGCCTCGTCGCCCATGCCCGCGCGGCGTGGGACCGGGCCCTGTCACTCGGCGAGGCGAACGGCTACCGCAACGCCCAGGCGACGGTGATCGCGCCCACCGGCACGATCGGCCTCGTGATGGATTGCGACACGACCGGGATCGAGCCGGACTTCGCGCTGGTGAAGTTCAAGAAGCTCGCCGGCGGCGGCTACTTCAAGATCATCAACCAGGCCGTGCCGGACGCGTTGCGCGGCCTCGGCTACGGCGAGGCGGAGATCGCCGAGATCGTCGCCTACGCCGTCGGCCACGCCTCGCTCGCGCAATCCCCCGGCGTCAACCACACGACGCTGCGGGCGCGCGGTTTCACGGACGAGAAGATCGCGGCGGTGGAGAAGAGCCTCGCCTCCGCCTTCGACATCAAGTTCGTGTTCAACAAATGGACGCTCGGGGAGGACTTCCTGACCGACACCCTCAAGGTGCCGGCCGAGAAGTTGGCGGACCCCTCCTTTGAGCTCCTCTCCTTCCTCGGCTTCTCGAAGGCCGAGATCGAAGCCGCGAACATTCATGTCTGCGGCGCGATGACGCTGGAGGGCGCGCCTCACCTGAAGCTCGCCCACTACCCCGTGTTCGACTGCGCCAATCCGTGCGGGCGCATCGGCAAGCGGTATCTGTCGGTGGAGAGTCACATCCGCATGATGGCGGCGGCGCAGCCCTTCATCTCGGGCGCGATCTCCAAGACCATCAACATGCCCAACGACGCGACGGTGGAGGACTGCAAGTCCGCCTACATGCTGTCGTGGAAGCTGGCGCTGAAGGCCAACGCTCTCTATCGCGACGGCTCCAAGCTGTCGCAGCCGCTGAACTCCCAGTTGCTCGCCGACGAAGGCGAGGAGGAGGACGAGGCGCTGGAGGCCCTGGTCGCCCAGCCCGCCGCCGCGCGCAGCGCCGCCATCGCCGAGAAGGTGGTCGAGCGCATCGTCGAACGTGTCGAGCGCCTGCGCGAGCGCGAGCGCCTGCCCGACCGGCGCAAGGGCTACACGCAGAAGGCCGTCGTCGGCGGGCACAAGGTCTACCTGCGCACCGGCGAGTACGAGGACGGGCGGCTGGGCGAGATCTTCATCGACATGCACAAGGAAGGCGCGGCCTTCCGCAGCCTGATGAACAACTTCGCCATCGCGATCTCGCTCGGCATGCAGTACGGCGTGCCGCTCGAGGAGTATGTCGACGCCTTCACCTTCACCCGCTTCGAGCCGGCGGGCTTCGTGCAGGGCAACGACGCCATCAAGAACGCGACCTCGGTGCTCGACTACGTGTTCCGCGAGCTCGCCATCTCCTATCTCGGGCGCTCCGACCTCGCCCATGTCTCGCCGGAGTCGATCGGCTTCGACGTGCTGGGCAAGGGCGAGAACGAGAGCAAGGACCCGGGCGGCCAGGGGCTCACCCCGCAGGCCCGCGTGGTCTCCAAGGGGCTGGTGCGCGGCAAGGCGACGAACTTCACCGCCATCGAAGGCGGCGCGGCGGGCTCCGCGCCCACCGTCACCGCCTTCGGCACGGCCGGCGCGACGGCGCTGAAGGCCGACGTAGCGGAAGCCCGCGAGCTGCGCGCGGGGGTCGCCGACGACGCGGCGCTCGCCAGCCTGCCCTTCACCGCCGCGACACCGCGGGGCGACCGCTCGTCGGTTGGGGCCGATTCCAAGCGCGCCGAAGCCCTGATGAAGGGCTACCAGGGCGACGCCTGCGGCGAGTGCGGCAACTTCACGCTGGTGCGCAACGGCACCTGCCTGAAGTGCGACACCTGCGGGTCGACCACCGGCTGCTCGTGATCGCGGGCACGGCTGAGGCGCCGATGCGGGACGTGTGTCGGTCGAGGCAGGTCATGCCTCGACGGTGAACAGTCGACCGTTCCCACGCAAGAATCCCTGCGCGCCCATGGGCGCGCAGGAAAGCTGAATGGAACGGAACGTGAATCGCCAGCGCCGCGACGTGAGGTTCGATCGCTTGCTATCCAAATGAGCGGCATCCGACCGGGCGGACGGTTCAGTTGTGTTTGACCGACGCGCCCGGATGCGCCCTCGACAGATCCTCGCCCACCCGCTCCACGATGATTGGAGCCGCCGCGGCGACCTGGCTCGGGCGGCGGCAAGACGGGTGAGTACGGTAACGCACGCTACAAGTCACAGACCTTCATCACCGTCCGCGTGATACCGCTTCATCAAGCCTATTTAACTCAATAGTCCCGACTTCAAGCGGCGGGATATCTGCACATCGTCTCGCAATTTCCCGCATTAGTTGTGTTTGTTTACTCTAATCATGCGCCTAGTCCAATTTTTGTTGCTGACTCGACGGGGACGCCGCTCTATCGTCCCCGCATTGTTTGATTGATTTCGATGAAGGTGTTTCGATGAGCGCTGCTGTCGGCAGGCTCGAGCCCGCGGGAACTCTCGTGCGAAGCTCGGCGACTGGCGTTGCCGCTTCGGCCGTCGATCCGTGGCGCGACGCCCCGCGCCGTCGCTTCGGACACAACGCCATCATCTATGCCCAGGACGACGTCGCCACCCATGTCCACATGGTCGTGTCCGGCCTCGTGAGGCTCTCCCATCTGATGGAGGACGGCACGCTGGTGGTCGCCTCGTTCGTGCCTCCGGGAGCGACGTTCGGGGAACTCGGGGTTCTCGACCAGCAGGAGACCTGCGAGATGGCGAGCGCCGTCGGCGAGACGCTCGTCGCCAGCCTGCCCGTCGCGCGGCTGCGGACGCTGGCGGCCGCCGCCCCGGCGCTGGAGCGCGAACTCACGCGCGCCGTCGCGCGGCGCTATCGCTCCTATGTCGAGTCGACGCGCTATCTTTCGCTGAAGAGCCTGCCGGCGCGCCTGTCCCAGGCCCTGCTCCGCCTGGCCGATGAACTCGGCACGCATACCGTGGTGGGCAACCGGCGCTGCAAGGCGATCCCGCCGCAGATCACCCAGACCGAGCTGGGGCTCATGGCGCGCGGCGCGCGTGGCAACATCAACAGAATTCTCGGCACCTGGCAGCGCCGCGGATGGATCGCCTGCGCGGAGCGCACGATCGCCATCCTCGATCCGGAAAGCCTGGCCGGGATTGCGTTGGAGTCGGAATGATTCCGCCCGTCGACTACGAGCCGCTCACCGAACTCGAGGCCGCGCTGGCGGGGCCGGACGGGCAGCGGGCCAGGGCCGAGAGCCTCGCGCGCCTCGGGGAGGCGCTCGCGCGCCATGAGCGCCTGCTGGCGATCGGACTGCCCCGGGCCGATTTCGAGGCCGCGCAGGCCATCGTCAAGGGCCTGCTCGCCGCCCGCGAGACGCTTCGAAACGTACGTTGACTCAACCAGCCACGGAGACAGCAGCATGGCCAGCACGACGGCAGTTTACGATACGGGCGTGACCGGCACGACGACGGCCCCGCCGTCACCGTTCACCTACGGCGACGGCTTCGACCTCGCCCTTCGTCAGACCTACCTTCGCGACCTGATGAAGACGACCGAGGACCAGATCAGGGGCCTCGAGCAGAACGCGAACATGTCGGACACCGAGAAGATGTTCGCCATGCAGATGACGCTCAACACCTGGTCCGCCATCAGCAACCTTCGCACGAACATGCTCAAGTCCGTCGCCGACACTCTCAAGAGCATCGCGCGCAACGTGTCGTGAGGCGATGCGCCGCTGCCCCCGGACTCTGAGATTGGTCGTGCAATAGTGTCCTTGCAACGCGTCCGCTCCGTGCCAATTGCGCGGCGGCCATCGAAGCTCATCGGCGCGGTCCTCGCGGTGATCGGCATGGCCGCCGCAGGCTGCACCATTGCCCCGGATTGCACGGGCGGCGAAGCCACCTTGGCCGAATGCCGGCCGTCCCTGGCGCAACCGGCGTTGTGGACCGGCGAACCCGTGCCGAAGACCCTTCAGGGCCCCGCCTTCGAACGGGGCAATGCGGCGCCGCGCCAGATCGCCGCCTGGTCCGGGAAGCTCAGGGTCTCCGTGTCGGTCACCGAGGAGCAGCGGTCCGCGGACATGGCCGAGGCCGCGCAGGCGGGCGGCGGTTTCGCGCCCGAGGAGCGAGTGTCCGTGAACGTGTCCGGCCTCTCGCTGGCCGCCTTCCTCAGACAGATGATGAAGGGGTCGCTCGGTTTGAACTACGTTGCGCCCGACGACATGGTCGGCAGCGTCACGCTTCGGACGGAAGAGCCGATCGCGAAGGCCGATCTCCTGCAGGTCGTGCGCGACGTCCTGGCGCGCAACGGCTACGCCATGAAGTTGTCCGGCAATCTCTACCACATCGACAGACCCGAGGTCCTGGCGCGCGTGGCGTCCGAGGGGGAGACGGGATCGCGTTTCGTGCGCCTGCGCGGCGGGCGCGCGGCGGGCATCGTTCCCTTCGCGCGCCAGGCGTTGCCCGTCGAGGTGCAGGTTTCGACGACGGGGTCGCCGGACACCGTGCTCCTGCGCGGCCCCGTTTCACTGCTCGGCGCAGCTGAGGAATTCCTGAACGCGATCCCGGAAGCCGCTGTGCGGGACGACCGGGTCGCCATCGTCCCGGTGCGGACCGCCTCGCCCGAAAAGGCCGCCGCGCAAATCAACCTCATCTATCGCAACCGCACCGGGGCCGCGGGCGAGGAGGCGGTCACGGCAAGCCCGCTGCCCGAGCGGCAGGCGGTCCTCATCGTCGCCCGCGACGCGAGCTATATGGAAGGCGCGCGCCGTCTCCTCACGCAGGTGGATGCCGGCGGAGGCGACGATGTGACCATGCGGGTCATCGCGCTGCGCTACCTGCAGCCCCAGGACATCGCGCCCCAGCTTCAGGCTTTGTTCGCGGCCGGGCCGCAAGCCTCCAGTCCGCCCCGCGAGGCTGCGCCCGCGCAGGCGGGCGGCCGCGCCGCCGCGCGCTCCGGGGGGGCGGCGGCCGCCACCGTGGCGCGCTTCTCCCCTTCCGCGGCGCCCCTCGGCGACACCGAGGAGCCGACGGCGGCCAACGCGTCGGCCGTGACCTTCACCCCGCCTGCCCGCTCCCGCGACGCGGCCGGCTCCGCCACCGCGCTCGAGCCGGCCAGCCCACTGGGCGCCGCCGTCCCGTCCGTCCTGGACCAGCCCGTCCGGGTGGTCGCCGACCCGCGCAACAACACGCTGCTCGTGTCCTCGAGCTACGCCACCTTCAACCGGATGCGCGACATCGTTCGCAGGCTGGACGTGCCGCAGTCGCAGGTCGTGATCGAAGCCTCGATCATCGAGGTCCAGATCAACGACCAGTTGAGCCAGGGCGTCCAGTTTTTTCTGCAGGGCAACGGCATCCTGGTCAGGTCATCGAACGGCAACCTCAAGCCGGACGTGACCGGCGCTGGCGGCGTGATCGGCGTGACCGGCGAGCTGGGCGGGTATCAGATCGACGCGGTGATCAAGGCCCTGCGGGAAATCACGCGGGTTCGCGTGGTCTCCTCGCCCTATCTCTCCGTCGTCGACGGCAAGACGGCGAAGCTCGTCGTGGGCGACCAGATCCCCTACTCCTCGCGGACGCAGCAGTCGAGCGCCACAGGGACCCTGACCGTCACGGAGGAAGTCGAGACGAAGGACACCGGCGTCGTGCTCGAGGTGACGCCACGGATCAACGCCGACAACAGCGTGATCCTGTCGATCTCGCAGAGCGTCAGCAAGGCCCAGGATTCCGCCCTTCTGGGAAACAAGACGCCGGTCATTTCCACCCGCAACGTCCAATCGCAGATCGCGGTCCAGTCGGGACACACGGCCGTCCTCGGCGGCCTCCTGCAGGACAAGCTCGAACAGCAGGAAACCGGTGTCGCGGGCCTCAGTTCGGTCCCCTTGCTGGGGTCGCTGTTCAAGAGCTCGCAAGACCGCCCGTCCCGCGTGGAGCTCCTGCTGCTGATCACCCCCCGCGTCGCCCGGCGCTCGCACGAGCTCGACGACATCACCACGACCCTGCGCATGACCATGCAAGGACTGAGCAAGCGATGACCACCCACCGCGTGCTCGCATCTTTAGACATCCCGGGTGGCCGGCCGGCAGCGGGAGGCTAACACATGATCGATGCAGCCGATTCCCTCCGTGGCGCCATCGTCGCCCGGATCGTCGAAACGCCGGCGGCGGCCCCCGTGGCCGCGGCCCTCCAGGGGCTCTACCAGGGGGAGCGCGTCGAAGTCACCGACGACTCCGCCAAGCTCTCCGAAATGCAGGAAGAAATGGGCGAAGCGGTCGCCCATCGCCACGATCGTCACGAACTCAAGAAGCGGGAAGTGCGCGCCGGACAAGGAGCGTCGCTGGAATCCCTCGCCCGGATCGCCGACTATCTCGACAAGCTGCCCGACATGCCCGACGAGGCCAAGCTCAAGGAGCTGGTCGAGCGCATGGAGGAGTTCGCGGACCTTCTTGACCGGGGATCGTCGGCGGGAGGCGGGCCGAGCGTCGAGGACGTGCTGTCCGCCCTGCAGGAGTACGACCCCGATCCCACCCATCAATTCGCGGCTCTCGAGGCCCTGCGCCGCGAGGCCGAGAGCGATCCGGGGAAGTCCGCCCTCCAGGACCTCCTCGACGATGCCCGCCGCCGGTTCGACGAGCCTGAACTCCAGCGAGAGGTGCGCGCCGGGTTCGCCGCCGCCCAGCCCGCCCACGACGGCGCGCTTCGCCTGGAGCTGGATCCCGCCGGCGTGCGCGAAGCCTACCGCGCCATGTTGCGCGACACCCCGGACGCCGGCCGGCTTTTCGAAGCTCTGCGGAAGATGGACGGACTGCGCCGGATCGAGGACGTGATCGACCTGTTCATCGAGATCGCCGGCCGGGACATGCGCGCGGCGGAGCCCTCCGTCGACTCGCGCCATCTCCAGTCCACCCTCACGGAGCTCGGTCATCTCAAGCGCATGCGCACCGTTCTCGACGGGGCCGAAGGCCTTGTGCGAACCACCGCACGGTGCGTGCGTGGCGCGGACCTTCCCTCGGCTGCCGACGCCACCGCCGCCCTGCTGACCTTCGCAAGCAAGCCCGCGGTCAGCCGGGCCGATGTGCGCTCCCTGTTTCCCCCCCGTCTCGACGAACCGCTTGGGCTCGTGGTGTGGGGCAACGGGCTGCGCGATCTTCATGCGGCGCTGCCGGACGGGATACCGCCCGGCCCGGCGGCGCGGGCTCAGCAAACGGGCCAACTTCTCGCTTTTCTCGACGAACTCGTCGCAGCCGAAGAGGCCCGCCATGCCGCCTCTATCGGTTGAGAACCGCGCCATGTTCAGCTCGCCCGTGGCGGAGGTCATCGAAGGCTTCGCCGCCCAGATGGGGCTGCCCTCCGTTCGTTCCGGCAAAGGCGGCGTCGCGTTCGACTTCGAGTCCTCGGGACGCCTGGTCCTGACGGAGGAAGAGACGGGACGTCTCCTCATCTGTCTGAGCTGGCCCATTGGCCCGGGCGACGTTGCCGAACGTCTCCTGCGCCTCTCGGGACTCGATGAAACTCTGCTGATCCATGTCCATGCGGCGTGCGACGACCGCGGCAACGGAATGCTCGCGACGCGGCTGGGCGAAGGGCCGATGTCCCTGCCCGATCTGGTCGGGACGGTCGACCGCCTTTTGACCATGCGCCGATCCATCCGCTGATCCCTGGAGGTCCCATGTCGAACCTGCTGCCCGATGCCGTCGCCTTCCTTCCCGCCGCCAGGCCCGCCGTTGCGGCGTCGACAGCCATCTCTCCCGTGGCGGCCGAGCAGAGGGCGGACACGTTTCGCGCCGCGCTCGCCGAGCAGGGGCGCGCTCTGGCGCAGCTCGATCGATCCGCGGCGAATCCGGTCGCCCCTGCGTCCGCGGCGGTCGCGCCCGTCGACCAGGGGGCCCAAACCCCGGGGGACATGATCCTGAGCGGCCTGGAGCTCATGCGGACATCGTTCAACCGCCAGATGTCCCGGGTTGGCGCGACATTGTCGTCGGGACCCATGGATACGGGCACGATGCTCGCGGCTCAGGTCGAGATGATGAACTTCAGCATGATGGTGGACATCACCTCCAAGCTCATCGGCAAGTCGACCCAGTCCTTCGACCAGCTCATGAAAGGCCAGTGAACCTTGTCGCAGCGCATCCGCCCTTCCAGGTTCCTGGCCATCGCCGGACTGGCGCTCGCGCTGTGCGCCTGCGATGCCGATCTGTATTCGAGCCTGACCGAGGGGGAGGCCAACGAGATAGTGGCCGCGCTCTCCGTTCGCGGCATCCCCGCCTCCAAGCAGTCCCGCGGCAAGGAAGGCTTTACTGTCGCTGTCGACAGCAAGGACATGGTGCGCGCCATGGCGGTGCTGAAGGACACCGGCCTGCCGCGGCCCTCGCACGATTCGCTCGGGAAGGTCTTCCAGAAGAGCGGCATCATGTCATCGCCCTTCGAGGAGCGCGTGCGTTTCATCTACGCCCTGGCGGAGGAAGTCAGCAAAACGCTGAGCCAGATCGACGGCGTCGTCAGCGCCCGCGTGCACATCGTCCAGCCCGAAGCGCCCCAACTCGGCCAGGCGCCGAAGCCGTCCTCGGCGGCCGTCTTCATCAAGCACCAGCCCGGCATCGACCTCGACTATGCCGTGCCGCAGATTCGCCGGCTCGTCAGCAGCGCCATCGAGGGCCTGGACTATTCGGCCGTCACCGTGGTGCTCACCGCCGCGGCGGTCCAGACGCCGACCGAGACGGTGCGCGTGACGCAGGTTCTGCCGGGCCTCGCCGTGCAGGCCGGGACCGAGGAGCGCTTCTGGCTCTTCGCGGGGCTT
Source organism: Alsobacter ponti (assembly GCF_024294805.1). GTDB lineage: Bacteria > Pseudomonadota > Alphaproteobacteria > Rhizobiales > Beijerinckiaceae > Alsobacter > Alsobacter ponti. Next base: position 107,733 of record NZ_JANCLU010000012.1, on the reverse strand, counting down.
GTGGCCGCGCTCTCCGCCATCCTTGCCGCCGGAACGTCCGCGCTTGTCGCGGTCCTGCGCCGGCGCAGCCCCGCCTCGCCGCCGGCGTCGGCGGGGACGGCTCCCCTGGTTGAGCCCTCATGACGCCCCGGCCCGACCCCGCGGCCGCGCTGTCCGCCCTCGTTCCGGCCTCCTGCCTCGCCGCGGCCTGCCTCGCGCCCGGCCGCGCCGCCGCCGCGCTGCGGGCCGGCGGCGGGCCTGCGGCGCGCCTCGCGGCCCTGGCGTCCGATACCCGCTTCGGCCGCCCGATCAGGCGGGCGGTCGCCATGAGCGATGCCGGTTTCGGGCTCGGAATCGACAAGGTGGACCTGTCGCTTCTGGCCGGGAGCCCGGAGGGAGCCGTCGTCCTGCGGTTCGTCTGCCAGGAGGGGCCGGGCGCCGCGACCGTGCGGCGACAGCTGGCGGCGGCCCTGCTCCATGAACGGCTCCGACGCCTCGTCTCGCGCGCCGATCGCGAGCGGGCCCGCGCCGTTCTGGGAGACGCGCTGTTCGTCGCCGCCTCGCACGGCGCGGCCCTCGCCCGGCGCACCGTCGGCCACGACTTCCTCTCGGGGATCGACGATCCCCTGGCGACATCGGACATCGACGAGGCCATGTCGCGCATGGATGGGCTGGGAGTCTGCGCAATGGCGGACATCGTCGCCGGTGTGGAGCCGGCGCTGACGCCACTCATGACGACGGGGAATGCCCTGGCGCGCCCGGTCCGGCCCGCATCCCATCCGGTGTGCGCCGCCGTCGCCCGCTTCATCGAAAGGACGTGCCCGCCATGGCCGGCCTCTACGAGCTGAAGCCCCTCGGTTTCGCACTGGCCTCCGGCGCCCATGTCCTGCGGGCCGACGAGGTCGCAGCGATCGACGCGGCGACAGGCATCGTCGCGGCCGCCCGGGAGCAGGCCCGCCGCATCGAGCAGGACGCGCTCGACGCCCACGCGGCGGAGCGCGAGCGCGGCTATCGGGAGGGCCGCGAGCAGGCCGACCGCGACGCCGTCGCGGCGCTGCTGGCCCAAAGCGCCCGTGTCGACGCCGCCATCGAGGCGCTCGAGGGCCGCCTCGTCGACATCGTGCGGGATTGCGTGCGCAAGCTGGTCGCGGACTTCGACGACGCGCAGCGCACCCGCGCCATCGTGGCGAGCGCGCTCTCGCGCATGCGCCGCGAGACCCGCGTGCAGGTTCGCGTCGGGGCGGACCTGCGCGACGCGGTGCGCGCGGCGGTCGCCGACCTCGCGCCCTCGTTCCCCCGCATCGAGCTGATCGAGGTGATCGACGACGGCGACCTGAGCGAGGACGCGATCCTGGTCGAATCGACGATCGGCCGGATCGAGGCGCGCTTTGGCGTGGAGACCGAAAGGCTGCTGGCGGCGATCGGCGGCATGGCGGGCGCGTCCGGGGAGGATACCGCGTGAGCGACGTCGAAGCCTTGGTCGCCGGCCGCCGCGAACAGGCCGCCGCCCGCCTGGCCGCCTCGCTGGACGCCGTCGCGGCGCGGGTCGGGCAGACCGCCCCCTTCCCTCTGCTGGGGCGGGTCATCAAGGTCGTGGGAACGATCATCCATGCCGCGGTGCCCGGGATCCAGGTGGGGGAGATCGTCGCGCTCTCGACGCCGGGCATACAAAGCACGCTGATGGCCGAATGCGTCGGCTTCATCGAGGACGAGGCCCTGCTCTCGCCGATCGGCGAGACGCAAGGCGTCTCGCCCCGCACCCAGGTGCGCCGGACGGGGCGCGTGCAGGCCGTCGCCGTCGGGGACGGGCTGCTTGGACGCGTCCTGGACGGCCTCGGGCGCATGATCGACGGCAAGGACGACCGCTTCGTGCCCGAGACGACGTACCCGGTCTACCAGTCCCCGCCAGATCCCATGCGCCGACGCGTGATCGACACCGTGCTGCCGCTCGGCGTGCGCGCCATCGACGGGATGCTGACCTGCGGCGAAGGGCAACGCATGGGCGTGTTCGCGGCCGCCGGCGGCGGCAAGTCGACCCTGCTTGCCATGCTCGTGAAGGGCGCCGAGGTCGACGTGACCGTGATGGCCCTGATCGGGGAGCGCGGCCGCGAGGTGCGCGAGTTCATCGAACACGACCTCGGGCCGGAGGGCATGAAGCGCGCCGTGCTGGTGGTGGCGACCTCCGACAAGAGCTCGATGGAGCGCGCGAAGGCGGCGTTCGTCGCCACCGCCATCGCCGAGTACTTCCGCGACCGGGGCCGCAAGGTGCTGTTCCTGATGGACTCGGTGACTCGCTTCGCCCGCGCCCTGCGCGAGATCGGGCTGGCGGCGGGCGAGCCGCCGACGCGCCGCGGCTTTCCTCCCTCGGTATTCGCCAACCTGCCCAAGCTCATGGAGCGCGTGGGCATGAACGAGGTGGGATCGATCACCGCGCTCTACACCGTGCTGGTGGAAGGCGACGACATGAACGAGCCCGTCGCTGACGAAACGCGCTCCATCCTGGACGGGCACATCGTCCTGTCGCGCAAGCTCGGGGCGGCCAGCCACTATCCGGCCATCGACGTCCTGCTCTCCAAGAGCCGCGTCATGGACAAGATCGTGAGCCCGGAGCATGCCGGCATGGCCCGCAAGATCGGCGCCTGGCTCGCCGCCTATGCCGACATCGAACTGCTCATCAAGGTCGGCGAATACAAGAAGGGCAGCGATCCCCGTTCGGACGAGGCCGTGGCCAAGGTGGACGCGATCAACGCGTTCCTGCGCCAGCGCACCACCGAGTTCCAGCCCTTCGACGAGGTCCTGGACGCGATGCGGAGGGTGACCGCATGATGCAGCAGCTCGCCGTGCTCCTGAAGGTCAAGCGCCTCAAGGAAGAGCAGGCCCAGCGCGCGTTGGCGGCCCGTCGGCGGGAGGCGGAGGAGGCCGCGAGGGCCTTCGCCGCGGCGCGGGACGCCGCCGAGACGAGTCGTCTCGCCCTGCCGGGGCGCGAGCACGCCGTCTACGTGCCGATGTTCGGGCGCACCGTCGCGCATGACGACCTCGATGAGGCTCGCGGCGCCGTGGCGGCGATCTTCCGGGAGCACCAGGAGCGCGTCGACGAGCGCGACGGCGCCGACCAGCGCCGCCATCGCACCGAGGCGGCCCTCCAGGAGGCCAGGCAGGCGCATCTCCTGGCCCAGCGCAAGCGCGACAAATACGTGAGCCTCGTGGACGACCTGAAGGTCCAACTGGAGGCGGAGGCCGAGAACAGCGAGGCCCTGGAAATCGAAGACCTGTTCAGCAAAGCCGGGGGACCCAGGCCATGACCCGCGCCGACACCGCCCTGTCCGGCCATTACGGGCAGGCTCCCGAGCAGGGCCGTCGCCCGCCGGAGCAGCCCGGCGTCGCGGCGGGCCGTCCGGCCAGGGACGATCCGGCTCGGCGCGAGAGGGGGGAGGCCTTCGCCGCCCGGGTCGGCGCCGCGGCCGAAGCCGGGGCATTGTCCGGCGGCCCACACTCCAGCGTCGGCGCGGTCCTGCTGTGCCAGGCCATGCCCTTCTCGCCCTTCGCCCCGCCGCAAGCCGGACGCCCGTCCACGGCGGCGCCCTCCCCCCTTGTCGCCCAGGTCCTGGCGGCCATCGACGCCGGCCTCGCCGGAGAGGCGCGCGACTGGCGCGCGGCCGCCCGAACTCTCCGCCTCGCCGTGGACGCCGGCGGGCCGGCTCCCCTGGCGATCACCCTCGCCGCCTCGCCGGACGCGGTCGACGTGACGGTGGATCCCGGCTCGTCGGGTTGGGCGGGGCTCGACATGCTGGCGGGCGACCTCGCAGGCCGGCTCGCCGACCGGCTGCATCGGCGCGTCCGCGTCTTCCGCACCGTGTCGGCCCTGTCCGGGCAAGGCGGTCATTCCGGCCAGGACAAGGCTCCATGACCGCCCCCGTCTTCCCTCGACTCGACCTGACGGCCGACTCCGTCGCGCTTCACAACGCGCTCGCCTCGCACGTGGCGGACGATGTTCGCCTGGCCGGCCGCCCCGTGCGGCTGCTCGACCTGGACGAGCCCGCCGCCGGCGCGTCCTGCGTCCAATTGCGGGACGGCCAGGGCGCGACGATCCTGCTCGCGGTCGACAGCTTCCCCTTTACCAGCCTCCTCGGGCTCGACCTGGAACAGGACGACCTTCCCGCGCTGCCCGAGCCCCTGCGGGCGGCCATCGAGTTCGGCCAGGCGGCATGGCTCGTCGAGCGCTTCCCCGGGCTTGCCGCCGCGCCATGGCGCATCGCCGCGCGTGGAGACTGGCGCGGCCTCGCGGCCGATCTGCGAAGGCCGCGGCTTTGGATGCATGTGGCGGAACCCGACGGCGCCACGTTCCGGATCGGCGCCGCGGCAGCCGACCTCGTCGCCATGCTGGACGAGTCGTCGCTCCAGCCCCGCGCCGTGTCCCGGCACATCGCCGAGGCCATGACCGAGCCGGTCTACTGGTCGATCGGCGGCATCGACCTTCCATTGCACGAGCTGCGGGCTCTCGCACCCGGCGACGTGATCGTCCTCCCGGCCGAGTCGCCGGCTTTGCTCCTGCGGCTGCGCGGACATCGCCTCCCCACCGCGGCGGACGGAACGCTCGGCGAGGTCCTCGCGCCGCGCAAGTCGCACTTCTTTTCGACGGGAACCATCGACGCCATGTCCGAGACCGCGAACCATCCACTGGCGGACCTTCCCGTCACCCTGCATTGCGACATCGGGCAGGCGACCCTGTCCGTCTCGGACATCGGAAGCCTCGCGCCGGGATCGATCGTGCCGCTGGCTCCCCCGGACATCGCGGAGCACGACGCCGTCGTCCTGCGGGCCGGCGATTTCGTGGTCGGGCACGGCACGCTCGTGCGGATCGACGACCGCCTTGCCGTGCGCATCGTGCGGATCGGGCGCTGACGGCCATGGTCGATCCGCTGAACCTCATCCTGGTGCTGGCGCTGGCCGCCTTGTTTCCGTTCCTCGCGGTCGTGGCCTCGTCGTTCGTCAAGCTGTCCGTGGTGTTTCTGCTCGTCCGCAACGCGCTCGGCGTGCAGCAGATTCCTCCGAACATGGCCCTCAACGCGCTGGCGATCATCCTGTCGGGCTACATCATGACCCCGGTGGCCGCGGAAACGATCACCATCCTCACGGCCACACCGCAGGACTTCGCCAGCATCGAAGGCCTGCGCGCCGCCTACGAGGGCGCCAGCCGTCCCCTCACCACCTTCCTCAACGCGCACGCGGCGCCACGCGAGAAGGCCTTCTTCCTGGAGGCGGCCCGCTCGCTCTGGCCGCCGGAACTCTCGGCCAAGCTCACGGGCGACAGTCTGGCGGTGGTGTTGCCGGCCTTCACGGTCTCACAGTTGAGGGAGGCGTTTCAGATCGGGTTTCTTCTCTACCTGCCCTTCATCGCGATCGACCTCATCGTCTCCAACGTGCTGCTCGCCATGGGGATGATGATGGTCAGCCCGCTCACCATCTCGCTGCCGTTCAAGCTCTTCCTGTTCGTGACTGTCGATGGCTGGTCCCGCCTGATCCTCGGGCTGGTCAAGACCTACGTCACCTGAGGCGCGGCGATGTCACCGCAGCTGGCTCTCCAGTACCTGTCCGAGTCGATGATGCTCGTCATGATCCTGTCGATGCCGCCGATCATCGTGGCGTCGGCCGTCGGCCTCATCGTCGGCCTGCTGCAAGCCTTGACGCAAATCCAGGAGCAGACGCTTCCCTTCGCCATCAAGCTGATCGCGGTCGGGGCCACCATCGCCGCCATGGCCGGCTTCTTCGGCTCGGAAATGGTCACCTTCACCACCAAGCTGTTCGACGGCTTTCCGGGCATGATGTGATGCTGGAGCCGGTGCGCGCCCTCCTGTCCCTCTTCGACCGCGAGTGGATGGCGTTCCTCATCACGCTGCCCCGGCTCTACGGCTTCCTGGCCGGCTCTCAGGTGTTCGCGCCGACCGCGGTGCCGCGGCTGGCGCGCACGGCCGTGGTGTTCGTGCTCGCCATCCCCGCCGCGCCCGTCCATTTCGAGGCGGCGGCCGCGCTGAAGGGGCATCCGTTCCTGCTGGCGGCGCACTTCGGAAAGGACTACGCGATCGGGCTGCTGCTCGGTTACCTGATCGGATGGATCGTCTGGACAGTGGGCGGCGCCGGCGCGCTGATCGACAACCAGCGCGGAGCCGCGATCGCCTCCAGCATCGACCCCCTTCTGGGGCAGGAGTCCTCGCCGCTGGGCCTCTTGTTCTCGCAGGCCTTCGTCACCTACATCATGGCGACGGGCGCCTTCCTCGGCATGCTCGGCGTCGCCTATGGCTCGTTCCGGCTTTGGCCGGCGGGCCGCGCGATGCCGATCCTCGGGCCCGAGACGCCGGCTCTCGTCCTGCAAATCTTCGACGCGGGCATGGCGATGATCCTGCTGCTGGCCGGCCCCATCGTCGCCGCCATGTTCATCGCCGAGTTCGCGCTCGCGCTCGTCAGCCGTTTCGCGCCGCAGATCCAGGTCTTCGTCGTGGCGATGCCGATCAAGTCCGGCATCGCCGCCCTGATGCTCGTCTTCTACTGCTCCTACCTGCTCCCCTTCGCCACCCGCAAGCTCATCGACCAGCAGGGAGCCATCGCCGGTTACTTCCGGCTCATCGACGCCCGCTCGCCGCCAGGACCGGCACGGTGAGCGAGGGCGGCGAGAAAACGGAGCTCCCGACCCCGAAGAAGGAGCGAGACGCCCGCGCGAAGGGCCAGGTGGCGCGCAGCCAGGAACTCGTGACCACGGCCTCCCTGCTCGGCGTCGTCGCGTATGTGTGGGTGACGTTCCCGGGCACCGTCACGACGATCGTCTCGATGCTGGACGCCGTGGCGGCGGACGGAGCCCAGGACTTCCACACCCGGGCCAACGTCGCGATCGAGGCGGTCGCCCGCGGGGCGGTCTCGATCCTGGCGCCGCTACTGCTGGTGACCATCGTGGTGGGCATCGCGGCCAACTATCTGCAGATCGGCAGCCTCTTCGCCCTGCAGGGCATCACCCCGTCCTTGTCCAAGATCAGCCCGGCCAGCGGCTTCAAGCGCATCTTCTCCAAGAAGCAGCTGGTCGAGATCCTCAAGGCGCTGCTCAAGATCGCCGCGCTCGCCGTCGTGGTGTTCGGCATCGTGCGTGAAGCGATGGGCGCCTATGTCGTCGGGCTTCCCTGCGGCATGCCTTGCCTCGCCGGGATTACGGCCGCCACCCTGGCGCAAATCCTCGCCTCGAGCGCCCTCGTCTTCATCGTCGTCGCCGTGGCCGACCTCGCCTGGCAGCGCTACTCCCACACCAAGGAGTTGATGATGACCAAGGACGAGGTGAAGCGGGAGTACAAGGAGAGCGAGGGCGATCCCCACGTCAAAGGTCACCGTCGCCAGCTCGCCTTCGAGCTCGTCATGGGCGATGGCGGACACGCGCAGAAGAAGCCGACCGCGCTGGTGGTCAACCCCACGCACATCGCCGTCGCGATCCTGTACGAGCCGCCGGACGTTCCACTGCCCCTCGTCATCGACCGCGCCCGAGGAGACCGCGCCGTGCGCCTGCGCGCGGCGGCGGAGGAGGCTGGCGTCCCGGTGTTCCGGCACGTGAAGCTGGCGCGCGGTCTCTACGCGGCCGCGACGCCGCAGGGCGAGGTCCCTGACGAGTGGTTGCAGGCCGTCGCCGAAATCCTGGCGTGGGTCGAACGCCACCGCGACCGGCTGTACCAGCAGCCGCTCGGGCATGGCGTGCTCGACATCGAGGATGGCGACCACAGGAGCGACCTCCGAAATTGAAGCCGAGGCCCGGAGTGCGTGGCGTTTGTCACGTTCAGCACAGGGCCGCATCTGCTTCGCCCCTAACGTGGAACGCACAGTCCGCGGATCACCACGGGGGGGGCCCATGACACACATCGACCAGCCATTGCGCCGTGCGGGCTATCATCCCGTCGGAGGCGCGGACTCGCAGCGCCTGGATGCGCCGTCGGCCTCCACGACATCGGAGGGCGGCCGCACGCGAGGAGGCGCCGAGGTCAGGGCTCGCTCCGGCGCGGTCAGCGGCGGCCGGGATTCGGCCGGCCCGGCGGGCGTCCGCACGGCGGAAGCCCGGTCCTCTCAGTCGGCCGACAAGACGGCCTGGCGCTCCGCACGTCCCAATCCCGGCGGAGGCCTGCCCATCATCCGTCGCCACGACGATGGCCGGGTGACGGTCATCAGGCACGCCCCGCCGATCCGCGAGGGCAACGTGGCGGGTGGCGGCGGAAAGGGCAACGCCCTTCCCGGCGTGCTGGAAGCCTGGGAAAAGGCCGGCGTCGGCGAGACGATGAAGGACGTCTATGGCGCCTCCATCGGCTCCCTGACGGCGGCCTGCTGGGCTTGCGGAATGAGCGCGGAAGAGTTCCGGCAGCTGGCCGCGACATCGGACATCGCCGGGATGATCGGCGTGAACGCCAGCGGCATCACTGTCGCACTCAAGTCCCTTGGGCAGGGCGGCGCGGGCTACAAGGCGATCGCGTTCGAAAACTTCGTCCGCGGGTGCCTGCGCGACACCGCGCTCAGCCGCATCGACGCCAGGGAGACAACCGGACCGGCGTTCACCGCCGAGCAGAAGGCCTTCGTCGATGACCTGCGCGCCAGATTGGCCGGCGGCGAGGGGGTGACGTTCGGCGATCTGCAGCGCCTCTCGGCCTTCGTCCCCGGCATCAAGAACCTTCACGTCACCGGCACGATCGTGAACGAGAGGGCGCATGGCCGCACGCTCGCGCCGCAGGAGTTCTTGTTCGACGCCGGGTCAACGCCGGAACTGGACGTGGCTCGCGCGATTCACGCTTCGGCGGCGCTGCCGCCTGTCTTCGAGTCCGTCAGGATCGACGTGCGCGGACGCGGCGAACTGACCTTCAGGGACGGCGGGATCCGCAACAACCTTCCCACCAGCGACAACACCGAGTTCCGCCCGAAACTGGGCGGCCTGCCCGACGGCCAGCGCAGCGTCGTGGACTTCGAGGACGAAAATCTCGATCGCATGCTCGCGGGCGACGCCACCATGCGCCCGAACGGCGCCAATGCGGAAAACCTCATCGCCGGAGCGAAGTTCGATCGCGGCATCTACCGCAAGAACCTCTTTCTCGCGGGCGATCCGCAAAGCGTCTTCCAAGTCGGGTTGAAGCTTCCCCACAAGGACTACTCCGGATTGGCGGGCACGCTGGCGCTCAGGATGGATTATGCCGACCAGCAGGCGCTCATCGCCATGGCGGAACAGGGCATGACCCGCCAGATGGAGCGCCAGCTGGCGCCGCGCACGACGACGTTGCCCAACCTCTCGGCGGCGTTGAACGCCCTCACCCGCGAGGAGCTGACAAACCTCGCCATGTCCGGAGACAAGGCCGCGCAGGAGATCGACGCATTTCGCGACTCCGTGTCCTCGATCCTGGACGAGATCGACGTTGCGGTCGCCGAACTCGGCGGCGCCGCTTCGCAAGCCGACCTGCGCAGGGAACTGCAGCCGGGGGGGCGGCTCTCCGGCCTCCTCGCCCAACTCGACCGCGCATCCGCCGGCGACCCCGAGCGCCTCGCCTACATCGCGCGGGAGGCCCATCGAGATTACCCGGACGGCGCCGGCGCCGCGCTCGGCGCGCTCGGCCGGGCGGGAGGCGCGTTCAACAGCCCCGCCATGGCGAGCATGGCGCGCATGAGCAACGACATCGCCGGCCAAGAACTCGCCTTCAAACTCCTGAAGGGCGACGGCCCGCTCATCAGGAAACTCTACAGGCAAGGCGACGGATCGGGCGGCAAGCTCCTGGCCAAGGTGGCCGTCGACTTGCGGGACGCCGTCACCGCCGATCAGGTCAAGCAGGCGCTGAGCTATGCGATCGACCATTTCGCGACCAAGTCCGACCGCACCGGCCGGCATCAGCATGCGGCGTTCGCCGCCAAGTTGAAGGACATGATCGCCAAAGCCGGGATTTGAGACACCGGCGAGCCCAAGTCAGGAGAGGACGATGAGCAGCACGGACATGGCGAACCTGATGGAAGACCTCTGGAAGCGCCTGGGCATGTCCGCGGTCCCCCTGGTGGGCGACGCGTGCACGCTTGCGCTCGGCGACGACGTCGAGGTGGAGATCGCGCTGGAGGGCGGCGTCGTGATGCTGACCTGCGACCTCGGCCCCCTTCCCGCCCATCCGGACTATGCGCTCGCCCTCATGCTGCTGAGGGCCAATGCGCCCGACGGCGACGGCCAGCTCTTTCGTGTCGGCGCGGACGTGGCGGGCCGACTGGTTCTCTGGGCCGCGCCTGCGCTCGGCATCATCGATGCCGAAGCGCTGGAGATGTTTCTGGACGAACTACCCGGCCGCGTCAGGTCGTTGCGCGCGGCCCTGGCCGGCGACGAACCCGAGATCGACATGTCGCCTGCTCCTGTCGACGCGGCGGAGGTCCTCGTCCGCATCTGAGGACGGGGCCCGCCTTCCCTTGCCGATTTGACTGGGAAGAAAACCCGATGGGCGCTGAGCCGGCGCCCACCGCGATCGCTTGTTCGAAGCGATGCGACGGCGGAGCGCGACGGTCGGCACCACGGGCTCCACTTGTCACGTTCGGCACAAGCGCGGCCGGGCAGCCATGGCATGGATTTATGCCTGGAAAGCCAGGGTCACCAGCGACCCGACTTACGAAATGCCGGCTGGTTCCGATCCGCGGCCATCGCGCGGACGCGACTGCATTGCCGATGCACGGAGTTGATCGTCATGATCTCAGTTCACTCGCCAAGCCGAAGCTCGATCGACGCGCTGCGGCCGGACAGCGCGACAGCGGCGCGCGCGGCGCCAACGCGCGACCCCGACGTCAAGGCCAGTCCGGCCATGCTGTCCGGCGCCGAGCTGATGCGGGAGATGGGCGGAGCGCCCAAGCCCAACGTCACTCTGTTCGGCCGCGTCCTGCACCAGAACTCCGTTCATTACGGCGGCGCCCTCGCCCATCTGGAAACCTATCAGGCCCTGGCCAAGCAGGTTGAGGGCCAGGCGCACGGCTCCCTCAGCGACAAGCAGCTGCGCGACATGAAGGACCAGCTCGCAGCCGTCCTCGTGCGCTGCGACGCCTACGTGACCCAGCACGAAGGCGATCCCGACAAGGCGGGCCGCGTCGGGACGATGCGCAACCTCGCTTCCATGGCCACGGCCGAGCTGGAGGCGCTCAACCGGCTCGGCCAGCTGCGAAACGCGGGAGGCAAGGGCCTCACCCACGAGGACGCGATGGCGATCGTCCGGGCCGGCGTTCGGGACGCGGCCGACTTCAACCCCGGCCTCAACGACGCCGCCGTCGATCCGGCCCGCTCCAGGGATGGCTTCGCCTCAGGCAAGGTCAACAGCGTTTCGCTGCTGGTCTATGGAGACGATACCCGGATCGTGAAGCCGTTGGCGTGCGGCAGCAAGAACCTGACGCTAGGCGAAGGGTTCAGCGGCTTCGACAAGTCCGACATGAAATACGGAGCCCGGAATTTCGCCACCGAGCGCATGGCCGAGCGCCTGGGCATCGGCGACACGATTCCGCGCTCGAACCTCGTCATCCATCACGGCCAGGCCGGCTTGGCCATGCGACTGGCCGGGGGGCAATCCCTCGTCCGCCACGACCGGGTCGTCGAAACCGATCCGGGTAGTATCGCCCGCTACGATAACGATCTGGCCCGTGGGCACCTCGATAACCTGAAGAGATGCAAGGCGGAGAAGAACGACGACGGGCAGTGGACCGTCCCGAAGACGAGGTTCGTCGCCCTGCCCTACACCGATCCAGAAGGCAGTCACCCCGCCCTGACCGCCAGTCTTCAGAAGGGTCTGCTCGACCTGCAGACGCTCGACTGCCTCATGGCGCAGATGGACCGCCAGCCGGAAAATCTCTTCATTCGGCTCGACGGCGACACGGCCCATGTCACCGGCATCGACAACGACATGTGCATGGGCAAGGACATGACGAGGCTGGGGGCGCCGGGAGACCTTGCCGCGACGGCCGGCGGTCCTCCCCCGCTCATGAGCCGGGAGATGCACGACCGGATCGCGAACCTGAGCGAGGATGACTTCGCAACCACGCTCGGCCCCGACTTCTCCGACGCCGAGGTGGCCGCGGCGAAGACCCGGCTGACCTTGCTCAAGGCCCATGCCGAGACCCTGCGGACATCCGGCTGCGTGGTCGACGATTTCGCTACGTGGAGGAGTTCGGAAGGGCAATCCGCGTCCGAATTCCTGATGGCCTCGGACACGTTGTCCTACGTCAAGCGGGACCAGACCACGATCGACAAGGCGACGAAGAACGGCAACGTCGTTCAGCCCGACCGCTCCAAGCATAACCTCGCCAGCGAGTAAGCCCATGCACAGCTCAGAAACGCACGCCATCGCTGCCGACCCCGAGAGCGAACCCGCCAGCGCCCTGCAGGAGGCGGTTTGGCTCGCGCTCGACCTCGGGATCGACATGCCGCCGGTTCCGGCGAAGTTCGCGCCGCGGCTCGCGACGGTCACTCCCGGCCTCGTCTTCGCGACCGCGCCCGAACTCGTCGCATGCCAGTCACCCGCCGCGATCGCGGCGGCGCTGGAGGGGGGCTGGCCCCGCCCCGGGCTCGCCTTCGGGCTGTTGCCGGTCGGCACGGGAGGGCGCTGGTTCTACACGCTCGCCAGTGAACGGGAGATGCTCCATATCAGCGTCCGCTTGTCCTTCCGCACCGGGCCGGAGAGCGAGGGCACGGCGGCGCAGGCGTCGCGCGCCCACGCGATGCTGGAGCGGCACCTAGCCGATCCCGCGGCGGCGGCCCGGGCGCTCAGCGACCAGCCCGGATTGGAGGGCGAGCCGCGCCGTGTGGTGGTCTTCTCCGACGAGGGCGAGGCCTGGCTCACCGAGCGCCATGCAAGCTTCACCGGCGGCGGCGGCCTGTCGAACTTCGTGGAGCGCTCGCTCTACTTCACCGAGACGCCGCAGGCCGAAGATTCGCGAGACACTCTGATCTTCGCCTGAGCAACGACGCTCCTCACCTCAGCCGCGGCGCTTGTCACAAGAGCCGCGGCGCTTCTCACCAGAGCGGCGGCGCTCCTCAGCCGCGCCGCGGCGCAGTGCCGCGCCGCTCCTGGCCTCGGCCAGGGATGCGCTTCATCGTCATGCGCCTGCGGGGGCCGGACACGGCCCGCCCCGTCGAGACACGTCGATCGCCGCATGCCGCGTCGCCTGGAGGGATGCGACGGCCTCGCTCAGATGCCGGACTGACCCAGGCCGCCATAGGCGCTGGCGGCATGGATGTCGAGGGCGGGATCGGCCTCCACGGACTTGCGCGCGCGCTCGGCGATCGTGAAGGCGGTGTCGTTCAGATAGGTCTCGAAGGCCTTGGCGCTGTCCTCGACCGCCGGGGCGTTTCGCTTGGCTTCGTCGGCCGCGATCCGTTCGGGCTTGTCCAGCGGCAGCGGATCCTGCGCGCCCCGGACGGTCTGGTGCAGCGGCAGGGGAATGCTGCTGGTCCTCTGGATACTGTCGGTCATGGCTGGTCTCCAGTGTCCTCGTCACGATCTCAGATACGGATGCGTTCCAGCGGCTGCACGTTCACGGACGGCGCCAGTTCCTGGAAGGACAGCACCGGCACGTGCGGAAACTCGCGCTCGATGATCTTGCGCATGAAGCGGCGAATATCCATCGGCGCGAGGATGACGGGAGCCGCGGCATGGCGGGTGGGCTCGCCGATGACGGCTCTGGCGCCGGCGATCAGCTGGCGGTGCACGTCGGGCGACAGCGCCAGATAGGATGCGCCACTGGTCTGGCGAACGGCGGCGCGCACGCTGTCCTCGACCTCCTTGGACAGGAGATAGGCGGGGATCACGTTCTGACCGCCCGAGAACTTGTGCGTGATGTAGCGCCCAAGCGCCCCGCGTACGTGCTCGGTGAGCAGCACCGGATCCTTCTCGCGCTGCCCCCACTCGACCAGAGCCTCGAGCACGGTGCGCATGTCGCGCACCGAGACGTCCTCGGCGACGAGGCGTTGCAGCACGTCGGCGATCGCGATCACGGGCAGCACCCGCGTCACCTCCTTCACGAGATCCGGGAAGGTCTTCTGCATCTGGTTCATCAGATACATGGCTTCCTGGATGCCGACGAAGGTCGAGGCGTGGCTCTTCAGCACGTGGGCCAAATGGAAGGTGATCACGCTCGAGGCCGTGAGCACCTGCAGCCCGGCCCGTTCGACAGACGGGAGGTGGCGCGCCGCGACCCAGAGGCTGGGCGTGTCGGGGAGGAAGGCGTCTCCCTGTTCGTAGGGAATGCCGAACATCTGCAGGTTGGCCGGCGTCTCGCGCACGATGAAGTACCCCGGGCGCACCTGTCCGACCGCCACGGGGATCTCGTTGACCAGCAGCCTGTACTGCCCGTCGGGCAGGTTCTCGTTGAGGCGCAGATGAATGCCCGGGAACGGGACGCCAAGGTCGAAGTAGAGCGCGCGACGCACCCGCGCCACCTCCCGGTCGAGCTTGTCCGGACGGATGGCGCTGCGCAGACTCGCCGCCACGTCGAGCAGCAGCGGCACGGTGAGCGCGAAGGTGACGGGCTCGACGGGCTCGCCCGGCCCGTCCGTGTCGTCTGCGTCCGGAAACGTCGGCCGGGCGTCGGGCATCATGGCCGGCGCGAAGGAGACGAGCTTCCGGCTAGCGTCGCCCGGGGCTCGCCCGGCCTTGCGCTGCAGGAGATAGGCGCCCCCTCCGCAGGCGACCGCCAGCCCCACGAAGACAAACGCGGGGAAGCCGGGAACGACGGCAAAGATGGCGAGGATGCCCGCGGTGACATAGAGCGCCCGCGGTTCCGAGACGAGCTGACGGGCGATGTCGCTGCCCAGGTCCGAGTTCTCGTCCGAGGCCACCCGCGTCACGATGAAGCCCGCCGTGATCGACACGAACAAGGCGGGGATCTGGGACACGAGGCCATCGCCGATCGTGAGCAGCGAGTAGAGTTGCAGGGCCTCTCCCGCCGGCAATCCACGCTGCAGGGTGCCGATGCTGATGCCGCCGATCATGTTCACCGCGATGATGATCAGTCCGGCGATGGCGTCGCCCTTCACGAACTTCATCGCGCCATCCATGGCGCCGTAGAGCTGGCTCTCCTTCTCCAGCTTGCCACGCCGTCGCTTGGCCTCGTCGAGATCGATCAGGCCTGCCCGCATGTCGGAGTCGATCGACATCTGCTTGCCGGGCATGGAGTCGAGCGAGAAGCGCGCCGACACCTCGGCCACGCGCTCGGACCCCTTTGTGATCACCATGAAATTGACGATCGTCAGGATCAGGAACACGACGAGACCGACGATCAGGTTGCCGCCCACGACGAAGCGGCCGAACGTCTCGACGATGTGCCCCGCGTCGCCCTGGATCAGGATCAGGCGGGTGGTCGTGATGGCCAGCGCCAGCCGGAACAGGGTCGTCAGCAGCAGGATCGAGGGGAACGACGAAAGCTGCAGGACGTCCTTGAGGTAGATCGCCACCATCAGAAGGATGGCGGCCAGGCACAGGTTGAAGCCGATCAGGACGTCGACCAGCGCGGTGGGCAGCGGCAGGATCATCATGAAGACGATGCAGACCAGCAGCACCGCCAGCAGCAGGTCGTTGCGCTTCGACAGGGCGTTGAGAAAGCGGACGACCATCCTCATACCGCCAGCCGCAGCCGCTGCTGGACCAGCAGCGCGGCCTCGTCCACGTCGGGTTTGAAGTCGTCGAGCCCCCGCAGGGCCGCCCTGGCCTCGTCCAGCAGGAGGAGCAGCGCCGCCGAAAGCAGCAGCGCGCCCCGGTCGGGCTCGGCGTCGCCCGCATCGCGGGCGCGGCGTTGTTTGTCGACCTCCTCCGCCAGGCGAGCCTGCGCCGCGTCGATCTCCCGCTGGCGTTGCCCGACATCCTCGAGCCGCGCCTCCCGCTGCTCCCCGGCCCCGCGTTCGAGGCCGCGCGTCAGCTGTTCGGTCGTGATCGTCGCAATCGTGCTGACAGCCAACTGCAGCAGCAGGGCGGGCAGGATGGAATTCAGCGTCGACAGCGTCGCCTGGTTCGCGGCGATCGTCGTGTCCAGGACTTGGATGGCGTCGGCGAGGACCGCGATGTCCCTCGCCAGGCCGTCGACCGTCCCCTGCGCGGCGTCGCGGTCCGCGACGAGGCCGGGACGCCTGCCTTGCGCCGCCGCGAGGTCCGCTTCCTGCTGGGCGAGCTGCGCCCTCAGGGCCGTGACCTGGGCTGCCGTCAGGCCGGGGCTCGTCAAAGCCTGTCTGGTCGACGCGACCGCCGCGGTGAGATCGCCGATGGTTGCGTCGAGAGATTGAAGGGCGGAGACCGCGCTCGCGAGAACCTGGTCGGCCGAGACTTTCTGGGCTTCGAGGAGGGTCTTCTCCTCGGCCTTCGCATCCCTGGTCGCCGTATCGGTCGCGATCTGCGCGCGCGTCGCCACGAGCGCCTGCAGCGTGGCCTGCGAGCTCTGGAACTGGCTCGACTCGCGAAGCGCCCGGGCCGATCCGCGGGCGTCGGCGGCGGCCGTGGCCGCCTTGTCGAGCGCCAGCATCACCTCGCCCACGGCCGCCGACAGATCGCCGGGGGCCGAGGGCCCGTCGAGGCCCAGCCCAAAGGCCGCAAGCCCCGCGAACAGGTCCGCGTAAAGCGGCGCCGCCAGCGTCGACGGGGACGCGGCCGGGCTCGACGCGGGAACGTCCGCGGCCGGGCTCGTGAACGGGACCGTAATCGCGGGGGACGTGGACGTGACGGTGACCATGCAAGCACTCCTTCAGCCACTGTGACGCCGATCGCCGCGCGTTTCTGTCACGCGCGTGACAGGGGCGCGCGGCCCAGAATTCCGCGATAGCGCTGCGCCTCCGCCACCATGGCCGGCTCGGCCCGCATGTCTTCCGCCGCCAGCGAAAAGAAACTGTCCAGGTGCGAACGAGCCGCGTCGCCGTCCCCTTGCCGCAACGCCAACTCGGCCAGGTGGAAAGCCGGGGCGCAGGCCTTCGGGTCGAGAATCTGCGCCATGCCGAAGCAGCGCGCCGCGTCGCCCGGGGCGCCATCGAGGCGCAGGCAGATTCCCAGCCCCAGCCAGTGCGCCGCCCGGCGCGGGGCGATGAAGCACAAGGTCCGGAACAAGGGGCCGGCCTTGTCGGCCCGGCCCACGGCCAGCCACCGGCGCGCGCCCGCGTAGAGGAGATCGACGGCCGCGTCCGGCAATGCGAGCGCCTCGCCGACGCCATCGCCGTTCCGCAGTCGGTCGAGCGCCGCCTCGCCGCCGAGTCCAAGGGCGACCACCGCCGCGCCCAGGAGTTCGGATGGCGACGATGGTTCGGCCGATGACTCGCCCGCGCTCATGCCTCAGCTGCCGCCGAGCCCGGCGAGCAAAGCCTGGGCCTCCCGGCCCGCCGCGCCTGCCTTCGCGTCGAACCGCACCGCCTCCTGAAGATCCTCCCGGGCCTCCGCCTCGTGGCCCAGGGCCAGGTAGGCCTTGGCCGAGGCGAGATAGCCGCGCGGGTCGGCGGGCGCGAGCACGATCGCCGCCGAGGCGGCCTGCAGCGCAAGCTCCGGCTCGGCGTTCAAGAGAGCGCAGTGCGACAGCGCGAGCTGGTGCGCCATGACCCCCGGGTCGCACAGCACGAGCGCGCAGGCGCTGCGAAAGGCCTCGGCGGCGGCGCCTTGCCGCAGCTGGCTGTCGATGAGGGCGAGCCCGGCGGCCAATTCGGCGCGGCCGAGACCGAGCGCGGTTGCCGCCGAGCTCGCGGACAGGTCGCCCAGCGCGGCCTGAACGGGCGCCGGCGGAAGGGTGTTCGCGTTCATGGAGTGGCGTTCCCTCGGTGCGGTGGAGCGGATCAGGGTTTGAGGATGAGCAGGTCTTCGTGGGAGGCGCCGGACTGCCGGCCCGCGCGCGTGGCCGTCTCCCGCCGCAGCACGGGGACCAGCGCTCTGGCGCGGTCGGCCACCCAGGCGATGTCGGCGGCGACGGCGGCCACCGGACGCGCCGGATCGAGAACGGCCTCCGCCCGCACGGCCCCCTGCGCATCGGTTCCGACCCAGGCGGGGCAGCCCAGCAGGTGCCGGTAGTTGTCGCGCAGCAAGGCCCGGACCTGGCGCTCGCGCTCCGCCGCCGCGGGGGACAGAGCGCCGATCCGCGCGCGCGCCAGCACGCGCCGCATGTCGCGCGTCGGCGCGAAGGCGACACCGACGCCATCGATCCGCAGGAGCGGGTTTTCGCCGGGTTCGCCCGGCAGCCCGAGATGGCTCCACAGGGCCGCCGTGAGCCGGGACAGGACGTCAGCCATGACCGGTCAGGCGCGCGTCAGCGATTGCATCAACTCGGTCTTGGCGTCCGCCATCTCCTTGAGGAAGTTGACGATCGCCTTCATGAAGTCCTCGAGCGCCTGCTCGATCTCCTTGGCTCGCTCGGCGCGCCCTTCGTGGGCCTGGGCGTTCGCGGCCATGCGCTTGGCTTGCGCTTCGTCCATCTTGGCCACCGACGAGGTGATGCCCTCCTGGGCCTTTCCGGCCTTTTCGGTGACGTCCTTCACGAGCTGCCCGAGCTGGGCCAGCTTCTCCGCCGACGTCATCGGCCGGGTTACGGCTTCGCCCGCCCCGCCGCCGGTGGTGACCCCGGCCTTGATGCTGCCCACCGTCCCCATGATGGAGGCCACCGCCGAGACCACCGAGGTCACCAGCGAGACGATCGCGGCGGTCAGCTCCTTCTGCGCCGCCTCCTCGATCTTGCCGGCCTCGGATTGCAGGGACGACTGGGCCATCTGGCGTGCGTTCATGCGGTCGTCGAGCGCGTTCCGGCGCTGGCTGGCCGCGAGCATGACCGCGAGGGCCGCGATGTCGAGCTTGCCGGCGCCGTCCGTCAGGAGCTGCAGCGCCTGCTTCACCTTCCCCGCCACTGCGCCGGGATCGGACGGAAGTTCCTGGTTCGCCCCCGTCGCGGCGCCGCTGTCGCTCAGGGGCGGGGTGTCGTCCGTGGTGACGCTCGGGCCGGCGCCCGTCTTGCCGGAAGGGTCGGCCGCGGGCCCAACCGGTTGAAAGTTATTGAGCTTGATCGGATTGTTGTGGGTGATCGAAACCATGGTCGGTGCTCCTCAGGCGGTGAGCTTGGCGTGGGAGAGGACCTCGCCACGGTCGTTCAGCTTGTCGGTCAGCGCGTCCATCATGCCGTTGAACGCATCCGCGGCGCGCATCAGCATTTGCAGGGCGAGGTCCAGCTGGTCCTCGATCCCCTGCAAGTCGGCCGAGTCCCGCTTGGCGCCGGCCTGCAGCTCCTTGGCTTCCTTGCGCTGCTCCGCGGCGGAGAAGCTGACCCCCGCCGCCGCCGCCGAGCCGACCGCATTGGCGGTTTCGACCACCTTGGTCACGGTGCTGCCAACCTGCTGGGCGACCCTCGCGATGCCGGCCGCGAAGCCCGCCAACTGAGACACGTCGAACTTGCCGCTGGCGATTCCGAGCGCCAGGCCGGTGATCGCCAGAGCCGCGCCGAAGGCGATGTCGCAGGCCATGACGGCGGTCTCGTCGCCGCCGCAGGCCTTCGCGATGTTGCCCAGAATGCCCGCGCCCGTGGCCATCTTCACGGCGTCGTTGATGACCGAGACGAGGCCCACGATGCCGCCGGCGATCATCAGCGCGCCGAGCGCCTGCGCGCCGGGAATCGCCGCCACGATGGCCCCGAGAAAGATGGAGAACGCCGCCGCGAGCGCCTGGAACGCGAGCTTGATCTTGTCCCAGATGCTCACGCTCTTGCTCTTCTCGTTCGCCTCGGCCTGCTTGGCGTCCGCCTCCTTCAGCTTGGCTTCCTTGTCCTTGATCGCGGACTGCTGCCGCTTCGTATCCATCTCGACCTTCCCGTTGGCCGAGTCGTCCTGTGCCTTCTTGAGCTTGGCGATGACTTCGGCCAGCTCGGAGTCGGAGGCCTCGGGAAGGCCCCCGAACATCGCGAGAAGGGCGGCGAGTTCCGGGGACTTGCCGCCCTTGGAAGTCGAGTCCACCGGGGGCGCGTCCGTTGCCGTCGTTCCCGCGACTCCGGAGGACGTCGTGCCTTTCGTCTGGCCGGTGCCTTCGGAGTCTTCGATGCCACCGGTCGTATAGGAACGGTTGACGGACAAGGAGGACGGGTCGCGCGTGATGCTGCCGGACATGGTTGTCTCCCGCAAATAGCCGTTGAATCAGTTTGCCGAAGCCGCGGTCGCCGACCGGGCGCACAGCCGCGCGAGTTCCGCCGCGCGCGCGGCCGTCGCCTCGCCCGACGGGCCGGAGGCATGGATTCCGGCCAGCGTGAAGGCCTCGGCGGCCTTGTCCGCCTCTCCCGCCTTCATCAGGCACTCGCCCAGCCGCAGATAGGCTTCTGCGTTCAGCGCATCGAGCGCTAGGCAGCGCAACAGCGCGCCGACCGCCTGCTCGTACCGCCCTTGCAGGGAGAGGATCGTGCCCAGCGCCAGCAGCGCCTTTTCGTCGAGCGGCTCGAGCATCGTGACCAGCTCGATGATCTTCGCCGCGCCGGCGAGGTCCCCGGCCGCCGCCATCCCCGCGCCCTTGGCGAGCAGCCGATGCCGCTGATCGGCCGGGATCTCGAAGATGTCGGCCAGGGACAGGCCCTTGCCCAGAAGCTCGATGATGCTTTTCGTGCGCGCATCGAAGACGTCGCTGTCGAGCAGCGACTGGAACGTCGGGCCCATCGCCGTGAGCGCCTTCACGAGTTCGTCTTTCGAAACGGGCGGGCCCGCGGCCTTGTCGAGAATGGACATGTCGATCTCCCTGCGTGGGGAGACACTAGGCGGGCGGCCGCAACGCCGTTGTGCCGTTCATGACAGCCCCGCGCGGCCGGCGGGAGGACCGCCGCGCAGGTAGATGGCGACCGCCTCCCCGCTCGCGCCTGGCCCGCCCGTCTCGTGCAGCGCCCGCGCGCGCAGGTAGCGCCGCAGCCTCTGGCGGTCGGTGAGCCGGTAGTCGCCGAAGCGCTCCAGGGGATCGGTCCTGTCGAGGTCCGCCAGCGCGGCGAGGACGCCCGGCCAGTCGGCGTGGAGGAAGCGCAGCACGGCGACCGCCAGCAGCGCCTGGGGGGAGCCGTCGCCCGCCGCCCGCAGGGCCTCGGCGAGCGCGGCGGCGCGCGCCGTCTCGCCATGGCGCGCGAGGATGAAGATCGAGAGCAGCACGAACTCGCGCGAACGGCCGGAGAGACCCACGTTCAGCCCCGCAGGAGCGCGGCGAGCGCGGTTCGGATTTCCTCGTCCAGCGCGACGTCGGCGTTCAGGACCCCTACGGCCCGCTCGAGGAGGCCGGGGTCGGCGGAGGAGGAAGCGAGCGCCGAGAACTCGGCCGCCGCCTCGCTTCGCGTCCGCGACAGAACGGCAGGCTCCAGCAGGGCGGCGTCGAGGGAGGCGGGCTCCAGCAGGTCGCACAGGCGCTCGTCGAGGGTGGGACGGCGCAACACCTCGTCGAGCGGACGCGCCTGCGGCAGGAAGGCCGGCGCGGCCGGCGCCTGGGCCGGCAGGTGGACTTCCTGCGCCGGCGTCCGCCGCGAGATCCGGTCGATGCCGACGTCGAGCGGGCGCGGGCCGGGCGCGTCAAGCGACATTGCGGCCAATGCTCTGGAGCATGTCGTTCATCTTCGAGAGCACGGTGTTGGCCAGCTCGAAATGCCGGTTCGATTCCTTGTCCGCCGAATTGACGGCGTTCATCTTGGTCTGCGCGTGCTGGTTGATGATCGAGATGGTGCTGGACAGCGAATTGCCGAACTGGCTCCACTGCGAATTGGTCATCCAGGGTAGCGCAAAGCCAAGACGAGAAACCGTTCCTGCTTGACTTGTATCGCCGTTCTGCGCCGAGACGGTTGAGTGTCCGGTAACGGGACGCGTGATGCCATAGATTTCCTCGATCGGACTGCCGTTCAAGCCGCTGCTTGGCCCGCCAGAATACGTGTTCGCCGACTTGACGTTGCCGTCGAACATGAGGGACAGCGCCGTCAATTGGAATGACGACATGGCAACTTGTTGATTTGCTCCGAACCATGAATACTTGGTAGCCGTCTTGTCTTCCGGTTTTGTGTCTTTGGGCAGGAGCGACTCGTAACCGAGAACCTGGTTCACGTTGGTCTGCATCGTCGTATAGAGCTGCACGAGAGCATTGATCTGCCGCAGCTCCTCGGTGTCCGCCTTGGTCAGCGACTGCCCGATGATGTTGCTCTGCAACTGGAACGCGAAAATCATCGTGGCGAGATCTGTCTTCGCTTCGGCGCCGGTGATCTTGTTCTTTCGGTCCGCCGCCTTGGCGATCGCATCCTCCGCCTGCCACAAGGCCTTGGCGGTATCCCAGAACGTCTGGTGAGCTTCGGAGATCTTAGTCACGTCCGACCAGGCGACGACCAGGTTACCCCTGACGGGACCATGACCAGAGATCGCGTCGGGCTGCTTGGCGAAGGAGGCGAGGCGCTGCGCCCTCTTCTTGAGGTCGTCGGTCGCAGCGTTGAGCGTCTTGAGGTCGACCAGCGTGGAACTCGAACCGGTCGCCTTGATCTGCTCCTCCAGAATGTCGAGCTGGGCGATGAAGGGCTTGACGAGGGCTTCTTTCGTGGTTGTCGGTCCGAACGTGGTGACGAGGCCGGACGGCAGCGTGTCGGGAAACATATCCCTGATCTTCCCTCTCACGCCGTTGATTTGGGACTCGGCCGTTCCCGACGGCCATATCGTGTATCCGATAGCCTCGAGTTTCTCCCTTCCGACGGTCGAGTCCATCAGGATCTGGAGATCCGCGGGCGGCATCGCCTCGACCAGTTGCTTGGTGAGGGAGTCGAGGGCCTGCACGCGCTTGCCGTCCGCGGAGAGCAGGAAATTCGCGCCGAGCACGGTCACCACCGCGCCCATCTTGTTGCCGGCCTGCGTGTAGAGATAAAGCGCCTGTTCGTTGCTCGTGAAGGCCGCCGCCCCGTTCGCGGAGCTCTGGCCCTGGAACTGGGCGAGGGAGACGGGCGCTTCGCGCGCCGTCGTGCTGCGCGCCTCGGCCCGGATCGGAACGCCCCCGGCGCTCAAACGCCAATAGGCGCCTTGCCACGGCTTGCCGATATAGACATAGGCGGGCGCGCCCGGAAGCTGGACGGATGCGTAATGCTCGATGAAGGCCTTCTGGCTGCCTTTCGACCAGGTTTGAAAATCCGCCTCGGCGACATCCGCGAGCGGCTTGAATGTCCACTCAACCGAACTGACACCGGAATTGACCGAGTAGGTGACGTAGGCGCCGGAGGAGACGCCCTGCCCGACGGTGAGCATGTTGGCTTGGCCGGACGTGTCGAAATAGGCCCTTTGATCACTGCCGCTCCACGACAAGAAGACCGAAGGATCCAGCTGCCGCGGCGACGTGGCGAACCCGTCCGGATACAAGCTGGCGTTCGTGGCGCCGGAGAGGGCTCCCGCCACGAACGGCGCCTCGGGCGGGCTGGCGCCCGTTCCCGTAAAGGTGACGTAGTAACGCCACAAAGCCCAGCTACTGTTGCCCTCGCGCAGCTTTCCGTACAGCAGGACGAAGCTGACCTGGTCGGCCCCGTCCATAGCCTGAAACTCGGCCCGCGACATGTTGAGGGGATCGGGGCGCCCCCACTGTCCCGACTTGACCTGGACGCTCAGGTTAGGGGCGCTGTCGGACCAATTGCTCAGCCGGACGGTGCGGTATCCGCTCGGGTGAGTGGTGTCGACCAGCACGGCGCATTTGTTGTCTAAGGGCAGCGTCACCCAGCCGGGAAGCGTCGGCCGCTGGCCGTTCGCGATCAACCACTGGATCTGCTGCGTCGCGGGCCACGCGCTGAACTGCGCGTAGGTCGGCAGGTCCGCCGCCGCGCTCTGGGCCGCGCTCTGGACGGCCGGCGCGCTGACCGCCGGCGGCGTCGAACCGATCGTCGTCATCTCGATCCTTCCTTGCGGCGTGACGCCGTCACAATCGAATCCTGAAGCGGCCGGCGAGATCGAGGTCCGTGGCCGGCGCCCGCCTGTCCTTTTCCTCGCGCCGCGCCCCGGCCGGCAGGGCCCCGACGCGGGCGGCCAGCCGGTCCGCCGCTTCAGCGAGGACATGCAGGTCGCGCGCGCTCGCCATCTCTGCGACGATGCGCAGGCAAGCCGGGTCGTTGCGGACCCGCTCCTCGCGCAGGATCGCGGCCAGCCGCGCCGCGATCTCCTCGAGAACCGCCGACACATCGGGGGCGGGCCAGCGCTCCCGGGCCGCGAGCCAGGCCTCCACGAGGGCCACAGACGTCGCGCCGTCCGCCAGGCCGGCGACCGTCGGCGGCGCCGGCGGCTCAGGCCAGGGCGTCGAGGCGACAACTGGCGTCTCCGGCAGGCTCACGCAGGCCTCCTGATGGCATCCCCTTCCATCTCCTCTAGTCCGTCGACCGCGCCCGCCCTGTGCCGTTCGTGACACTCCCGCGCGCCCGAGGCGCATAAGGATCGGGAGTTCCGGACCACGGCAGGGGCGCCGCATGCAGCCAGCAACCACACGTCGACAATCCCGCGATGCGTCGTGCGTCGTCGGCGGCGGCACGGTTGAATCGCTGGCCGGGCCCGCGGCCCTGCGCGCCGCGCACGGCGCGGCGGGGGACGCGGCCATCGCCGCGCTCTCGGCCGGAGACGTCCGGCGGGCCAAGCGCATCCTGGCGCAGGCGGCGCGCCGCGCGAGGGCCGAGCCCGGAGGGCGGGAGTCGCTGCTCGCCTTTCAGCGCCTGCTCCTCCTCGTCAATCTCGCCTGAGAAGGGATCGACGACCATGCTGTCGCCCAATGCCGATTTGCAGACCCGTCCGGCGCTCGACACGGACGAGGCGCGGCTGCTGGTGGAAACCGGCTTCCTGGCCTTGTCGCGCGGCAAAGTCGGCGAGGCGGAAGCGATCTTCCACGCCGTGCTCGCGGCGCGTCCCGGCGAAGAGGCCGGCCATCTGGGCCTCGCCCAGCTGGCGCTTCTGCTCGGCGATACGGAGCGGGCCCTTCGGGCGCTGTCCGAAGCTCCCGACACCGCCGCGGTGCTCGCGTTCAGGGGCATGGCCCTGGCGCGCCGGGGCGACGCCGCCGGCGCGCGATCGCTGCTCGCGAGGGCGGCCGCGGATCCCGACGTCGGCGCGCTGGCCCGCGCCGTCCTGGACTCGCTATGAGCGGCGTCGAAGCCGGGGGTGGCGGCGCGGAGCCCGCCCGTCTCGTATTCAAGATCCTGTCGGGGCCGCAGATCGGCGCCGAGCTCCGTCTCGACCCCGGGACCTACCTGCTGGGATCGGGCCCCGAGGATGACCTCCATATCTCCGATGTCAGCGTGGCGGCCGGTCATGCGCGCATTCGCTGGTCCGACGGGCGCATCGAGGTCATGGCGGGCGCGGGTTCGCTGCATTCCGCGCGCGGCGTCGAGGTGCGCCCCGGCGAGGGCGAATGGCGCGAACTCGAGGCGCTCGACGTGGTCGTCGTCGGCACGACGCGCTTCGCCCTGGGGCCCGTCACCGCGAACTGGACAAGCCTGGGAGAGACGGCCGGTCTCGACGGCAGACCTTCGGCCCGCGCCGCCTCCGCGGGCGCGAAAGGACCGCGCTGGCGCTGGCCGGTCGTGGCCGCCGCCGCCTTCGCCATCGGCGCGGCCGCGAGCGCGGTGCTCTTGCGGGACGCGCTCGGGCCGGCGGCGCTGCAGGCCCGCGACGCCAGCCGGGACCTCGCCATCGTGCGGGAAGCCCTCGATGCCTATGACTTCGGGCGCGCCATCGCGACGCGTCAGGAGGCGGACGGCGCGGTCATCGCAGCGGGCTATGTCGAGCTGCCCGCCGAGCGCCGCGCGCTCGTCGACGCCGTGGGACGGACCGGCGTGCCGGCCCGCCTGAGGGTCTGGGTGCGCGAGACGATCCGCGCCGACCTCGCCGCCCTTATCCAGGCGGAACGGCAGCCCCTCTCCTTCACGCTGTCGCGAAACGGTGAAGCAGCGCTCTCCGGCGTGTTGCTCGACGCCTCCGCGCTGGAGCGCTTCGTCGCGCTCGCGCGCGACACCGTGCCGGGCCTGAGCAGCGTGCGCAGCGAGGGCGTGCACACCGCACGCTCCCTGCTTCCGAAGGTCGAAGACCTGGCGCGCCAGTCGCGCATCGGCCGCACCGTCCTGTTCAGGCTCGACGGGACCGCGCTGATCGAGGCGACCGGCTTCGTGACGACGGAGCAGGTCGATGGCTGGACAGGGTTCCTGCAGGCCTATGCCACGCGTTTCGCGCCGCTGATTCCGCTGCGCTCCTACGTCTCCGCGCAGCCCGCCCCGGGCGAACCGGCGGGCTCCGGCTCGCGGGCTGTGGGTGAGAGGGCGCTCGACGCCGAACGGCTCATCAAGGGCGGCTACCGGGCCGACGACATCTTGCCGCCGGCGGGATCGGGGCAACCGGCCATCGTCCTCGGACGCCTCCCCGGTTCGCCCTCCCCGCCCCCGGCCGACCCTGCTCCGGCGACCGCGCAGCCGGCCCAGCCGGCCGCGCGCACGGTGAGGCAGATTTGGCCGGCGGCCGCCTCGCCCCCGACGCCCGCGCAGGACGGCGCGCCGGCGGCCGGCGGAGGCACGGTCAGACCCATCGCGCCGGCCGCGACGTCGCCCGCCGCTCCCGCCCAGGGCAACAGCCCCGCGGCCGCGTCGTCCCTCACCGCCGGCTCGTCGCCAGGCTCGTTCGAGGGGCTGGCCGAGGCCGCCCTGCGCCAGCAGCTCGCCGACCCCGTCGCGAATCCGCAGATGGCGCGGCGCCTTCGCTCCGTCGCCGCCCCTCTCCTCGCCCGGGCGCGCGAGGACGCGCCGCGCGAACCCTGTTGGCCCGGGGCCAGAATTACGGCCGACGAAGCCGCGCGCATCGCCTTGCACCTCGATCTCCTCAGCGTCAGCCGCGTCCTGTCGACAGGACAGTTCACGGCCACCGACCAGGGACTTCTGGCCGAGGCCGCGCTGAGCCCGGTGCGACTCGGGCGATGCCTTGCATCGCCGGCCTCGCGCGATGCCGCGCCCGACAGCGAGCGGTCCGTCTACGTCGCGGAGGCGTTGAGCACGGCCGCCATCGCCGAGCATGTGCTGAGGGATTTCGCGCGCACGCGGTTTCCCGTCACCGGTGTCGGCCTTGCGGGCGCGCCGTTCCTGTTCGGCCCGGACGGGCAGCGCTGGCGCCTCGGCAACCGCGTCTCCGCCGATCTGCGGATCGCGGCGATCGGCGAACTGGGAGTGCTGCTGCAGGGAGACGGCGGGTGGCAAGTCATGCTGTACGACGCGTCGCTGGAGTGGAAGCTTGAACTGTGAATCGCGCCGAGGCCCGCCGCCGCGGTCATTCCAGGGAGCCGCGTCGCCATGACGGCGCCGAGGCCTGTCCTTCGCCTGCTGATCGTTGACGACCATCCGCTCGTGCGCATCGGACTGCGAGCGGCGATCATGGCCGCATTTCCCCAGGCGGTGCTCGAGGAGGCCCAGTCCATCGCCGAGGCGCTTGCCTGCCTGCGCGCCGCCGACATCGACCTCATTCTGCTCGATCTGGCGCTTCCCGACAGCCGCGGGCATGAAGGGCTTGCGGTCCTGCGGGCCGCGGCGCCCGGACTGCCCGTCGTCGTCCTCACGGGCGCCGCCGACGATGACGTCCGGGGCGCGTGCCTTGCCGCAGGCGCGAGCGCCGTCGTCTTCAAGAGCAACGGCCCTCGGGAGGTGATCGAGGCGATCGGCCGGCTCGTCGACGCGGCGCCCATGGACGGCGCAACCCGGCCCGGCCTGACGCCCCGCGAGACCGACATCCTCATCCTGTGCGCCAAGGGCCTGCAGAACAAGCAGATCGGGCGAAGCCTCGGGATCAGCGAGAATACCGTGCGTGCGCACCTGGCCAGCGTCTTTCGGCGGTTCGGCCTGGCCAGCCGTGGGGACGTGCAGGCGCTCCTGGAGAGAACCGGCGTCCTCTGAAACGGCCCACTCGAGCCCGAAGCCGACGGGACCCAGCTTTCAACGGCCAGGCCGCCCATTCAGGCGCCCGCATTCTCCGGAAGGTTGCGCATGCTGGCCAACGCGGCGGCCAGTTCTCCCGAACTGATCGGCTTGCGAAGAACAATGATGTCGCTGTCCGGCTCGGGCGCGAGCGGATCGCCTGTCACGACCAGGGCCGGGATGGGCCGCCCGAATCGTGCACGCATGCGGGCGATGAGAGACATCCCGTCCACAGCGCCGGGCAGCCGCAGGTCGGTGACGATGATATCCGGCGCCGGGCCGGCGCGAACGACGGCCTTCAGCGCCGCGTCGCTGTCCTGCGCCTCGATGGTGCGGTAGCCCCAGCCCTCGAGAATGTCGACCAGGACGGCCCGCGCGGTGGGATGGTCTTCCACTACCAGGACGACGACCCCCTCCTCATGAACCGGGGGGCCGGCCTGACGCTTGCGATCCAGACGCTCCTCGCTGGACGGGATCGTTCCCCCCACGGCAAGGTCGACGGTGATGGCGAACATCGAGCCCCGTCCCGGCCAGGACCGCACCTCGATGGGCGCACCGATGATCTCGGCCATGCCGCGAGCGATCGTCAGGCCGAGCCCGTGCCCGCGCCGCGCCTGCCGCCCGGGATTCGAGAGCTGACGGAACGGTTCGAAGATCGTCGGGATGTCGTCGGCATGGATCCCCGGCCCCGTGTCCCACACCTGGAGCGACAGGCGGTTCCCCCGCGGGCGCGCGCCGATGAGCACGCGGCCATGTTGCGTGTGCCGGACCGCGTTGCCGACG
This sequence comes from Alsobacter ponti, assembly GCF_024294805.1. Taxonomy (GTDB): domain Bacteria; phylum Pseudomonadota; class Alphaproteobacteria; order Rhizobiales; family Beijerinckiaceae; genus Alsobacter; species Alsobacter ponti. The sequence goes on along the minus strand of NZ_JANCLU010000012.1, from coordinate 79,068 downwards.
AAATTGCGCAGGATCTGGGTGAGCAGAACCGGGTCCGTCCGCACCGCCCTGCGCGTTCCCACGACGCAAAAGTCGAGCGACTTCGCGGCCGCGTCCGCGGCGAACTCCAGCGAGACCTGCCTGAGAATGTCGTCCATGCGGACGATGCCCATGTGGGGAGCATAGCCGCCCACACCCGCCCGAGCGGCTTCGAGCATCCGGTCGAGCAAGTCCCGGATCGCGTCCGCCGACTGCACGATCGAGGCGATGCGTGCGCGTCGGTGTTCCATATCCGCGCCCTCCAGCGTGTCGAGCAGTAGGCGCATGGCATAGAGGGGCTGGCGCAGATCGTGCCCGGCTGCCAGCAGGAAGCGGGTTTTTTCCTGGCTCGAGCGCTCGGCCCGATCGCGCGCCTCCGCGATCTCAGAGACGAGACGACGCTCATGGTCGCGAAGCCGGATCAGGTCGCGGAAAGTGCCGTTCTGCAACTGCGAGTAGCCAAGGTGAGTCAGCAGAAAGGCGAGGCCCAGGATGGCCATCGCCTGCTCCGCCGCCTGCGGGCGGAGTGCGAACCAGACGATGACAGGGCCCATGGCGGAGATCGCGAAGGCCGCGTACACCGCTCGCAGCGCGGACAGAGACGCGAGGGAGCCGGCGGTCAGCCCCGTCAACATCATGATCGCGAACGCCGTCAGAAGCGAATTGCCGAGGCTGACGACGTGCCAGCCGAACAGTCCGAACAGGCAACCCGAAAACAGGCTGGCGAGCGTAAAGCCTGCCTTCCAGAACAAGGGCCCAAACCTGTCGGCCGCAAGCCGATAGGCCACGAGCATGCCGGCCCGCGCCGCCGTTACGACGAGAAGCGAGGCAAGCCACGGTCCAGTCCAGCCGAGATCGGCATGGACACTCTCCACCACGCAGAGGGCCGTGACGCCGACGATGACGACAGCCGCGAGGACCACCGGAATCTGGCGCGCCATCAGGGCCGTCAGTTCCCGAATTTCGGCGTCCCGATCCGCGCCATAAAGTTCGCCCGAACCGTTCGCCATCCAAATCCCTCGTGCACCGAGGCCAGTCTGCTCTTCCGGGCGCATGGCCGATGTCACGCGCGTGACAGTTCCGCCTTCCGCCGGAGGCCAACAGGGTTCTGGCCCCCGCCGACTGACCCGCCAAGCGCGAACCGACCCCGCTTCAGGTTCCCCAGGCGCGTGAGCCGGCGCGCTGGCTGGATCTTGATTTTCGCGCCGGGAGCGGGTCTTTCGCGGGTCCATGTAGCCACGAGCGCGAAGGAGGATCCGTGAGCGTCGGATTGTTGGCGTTGCTGGACGATGTCGCCGCCCTCGCGAAGGTCGCGGCGGCTTCACTCGACGACGTGGGCGCGCAGGCCATGAAGGCCGGCACGAAGGCGGCGGGCGTGGTCATCGACGATGCGGCCGTCACGCCGCGCTACGTCGTGGGCTTCGCGGCGGCGCGCGAACTGCCGATCGTCGGCAAGATCGCGGTGGGCTCGCTGCGCAACAAGCTCCTGATCCTGCTACCGGCCGCGCTCGGGTTGAGCCTGCTGGCCCCCTGGGCGATCACGCCGCTCTTGATGCTCGGCGGCCTGTTCCTGGCCTATGAAGGCGCCGAGAAGCTCTACGAGGCCCTGTTTCCCGGCGCCGCCCATCGCCACGAGGACGAGGCGCAGCCTCACCGGGCCAGCGATCCTGCCGCCTTCGAGAACGACAAGGTCGCGGGAGCGGTGCGGACGGATTTCATCCTGTCCGCCGAAATCATGGCCATCACGCTCGCCGCCGTGCCCGAGGCGGGTCTGTGGGGCCAGGCGGTCGTGCTCGCGGTGGTGGGCACGGGCATCACCTTGCTCGTCTACGGGGCGGTGGCGGTGATCGTGAAGGCCGACGATGTCGGCGTCGCTCTCGCCCGCGCCGGTTCGGACTCGGCGTCCGGAGCCGTCGTCCGCGGCCTCGGACGCGGACTGGTCAAGGGAATGCCCCTGCTCCTCGCCACGCTCGCCGGGCTGGGAACGGCCGCGATGATCTGGGTCGGCGGCGGCATCATCGTGCATGGACTGGAGGTCTTCGGCGCGCCCTGGCTCGCCCACCTCATCCACGACGCCGCGGTAAAGGCGGGCCAGGCCGCGCCGGCGCTCGGCGGCCTCGTCGAATGGTTCGTCTCGGCGCTCGGCGCGGGCGCCGTGGGGCTGGCGATCGGCATCGTGTCGATCCCGATCGTCGGGCGGGTCGTCGCGCCCCTGTGGCGGCTCGCGCGCGGCGTCCTGGGACGCTAGTCTCCGGGTTCGGACAGAGCGGGCGGGAGGCGCGCCAACATGTCGCGACGCATGCAGATCCTGTTGTTGGCGCTCGTCGCCGTGCTCGTCATCGGACAGATGATGCTCGGCGCGCCGCGGACGCCGAGCGTCCGGGAGATGTGGGAGCGCGTGTCGCGTTGAGCCGCGGCGCCGCCGGGCGCATTCGCGAGGCGGGCCGTCGCGACGTTACGGGCCGAAAAGCCGGCCTTTTTCTGTGACGGAGATGGTGGCCAGCGCCGCGAGGCCGAGCACGAGGTGGGCGGTGCTGAGCGGAATGACGGTGCCGTCGAACGCCTGGCCCGTGATCGAGCCGATCGAGGCGGCGAGCAGCGTGGTCAGCGACCCGATGATCGACGAGGCCGTGCCGGCGATCTTGCCCTGAGGCTCCATCGCGATGGCGTTGAAGTTGGCGAAGACCAGTCCGACGAAGAACAGGGCCATCGCCAGCAGGCCGATGAACGGCGGGAAGGACAGGACGCCCGCCCGCGCCGCGATGCTCATGGTCAGCGCGATCAGCGTGAAGGCCATCACCGCGGTGTGCGAGATCCGCTTCATGCCGAGCCGCCCGACGAAACGCGCGTTCAGGAACGACGACAGCGACATCATGATCGCGATGCCCGCGAAAGCCACCGGAAACCAGGGCCCCAGCCCGTACACTTCGCCGAAGATCTGCTGCGCCGAGAGCAGCAGCGAAAACATCGCCCCGAACATCAGCCCGCCGGCGAGGCTGTAGCCGACCGTCAGCCGGTTTCCGAGCACGTGCACGAACGCCTCGAAGACGCTGCGGGGGTTGATCGGGCGCCGCCGATCCGCCGGCAGCGTCTCCGGCAGGCGCAGGAAGGACCACGTGCCGACGATGACACCGTAGATCGCCAGGAATCCGAAAATGGCGCGCCAGGGCGCGACGAGCACGATGATCTGGCCGATGGACGGCGCCAGCACCGGGACCGCCATGAACACCATCATCGACAGCGACATCACGCTCGCCATGCGGCGGCCGTTGTAGCAGTCGCGGACGACCGAGGTGGTGATGACGCGCGGCACGGCCGAGGCCAGGCCCTGCATGAATCGTGCGACCAGCAGCAGGACGAAGCTCGGCGCCATCGCGCAGATCGCGGCAGTGGCGATGTAGACGACGATTCCGAACATCAGCACGGGCTTGCGACCGAAGCGGTCCGACACCGAGCCGATGACGAACTGGCCGAGACCGAAGCCGACCATGTAGGTCGACAGGACGAGTTGCCGATCGTTGTCGCGCGTCAGGCCGAGCCCATGGCCGATTTCGGGAAGCGCCGGAAGCATGATGTCGAGCGCCAGCGCGTTGAGCGCCATGAGCCCGGCGATCATCGTCACGAACTCGAGGAAGCCCATCGGCGCATGACCGATTTGGGCCGCGGCGGGTTGTGGGGTGGCGGCCGGTTCATGCATGGCGGGGGTGGGCTCCAAGACGGGGGTTATGGCCTGCCTCGGTCCGAAGGACAACCTCGCGGACGGACGGGCTCGCATGCGCCGCCGCCGAAGCCTTGCGACGGCGAGCCGGAACTCTAACTCGATGGCAGGAGAACCGCCCATGCGGAGCAGCACCACGAGCGCACGGCGGATGAGCAGGCTCGACCTGTTTATCCGCAGGATGACGGCTCAACGGGCCGCCATCGAGCATGCCGTCGAGGTGATCCGCGACATGCCGGGTTCGATCCTGGAAGTAGGACTGGGAAAGGGCCGTACGTTCGACCACTTGCGCCTGTGTTGTCCCGACCGCCGCATCTGGGTGTTCGACCGGCACGTCGCGGCCCATCGAGACGCCATTCCGGATCGCGAAACCCTGTTCCTGGGTGAATTCGCCGAGACCGTCCCGGCCGCCTACGAAAAGCTCGGGCAGACGGCGGCGCTCGTTCACGCCGATTTCGGCTCGGACGATCCGCGCACCACGCGCGAACTCGCGCTGTGGCTGGGACCGTGGCTCGCCAGGTTCACCGTGTCGAACGGGCTCGTCCTCAGCGACCAGCCATTGGAGGCCGAGGGCCTCGAGCCCGTCGCGCTGCCGCCCGGCGTGGAACCTGGAAGCTATTTCGCCTATCGGCGTCGAGTGGCCCCCTAGCGCCGGGGCACGGAACCCGTCGTGACGTCGTCGTCTCCCGCCATCGCGGCGCTGGAGGTGGTCACGTCGATGCGCTGGCGGAGCACGGCCGTTCCGGCCGGAGGTTCTGCCATCGGGCGAAACTTGGCGCCCGCGCCCGGCGCATTGGCGCCGATGGCCGGCATGCCGGACTCGGCATGGACCGCGCCGTCGGGGCAAGCCAGCGCGAGGGACGCCGTCGTCAAGAGAAGGCAGGCGGCCAACGCGGCACGATCGATCGCGGCCATGTCGAATTCCTTCGCATTCGGTGCGCCGCCCCGGAAGGTCGGGGCGGCGCCGATGGAATCAACGCCGCCGCTCGCGCTTCGTTCCGGGTCAGTCCTCCTCGTCTTCATCGTCGTCGAGCGGGACGAGGAAATAGACGGTCGAGACGTCCTCGTCGCCCTCGACCTCCTCGGTGTCCTCGTCCTCGTCGTCTTCATCGTCGAAGGCGGAATCCTCGAATTCCGCGATCTCGTCCTCGGTGGACGGCCGGATCGTGAGCGCGGCGTTGCCGTCCCACAGAGGCTGGCCGCTGCTGGTAAGGCTGGCGAGATCCTCCTGGAAATCCTCCTGCTCCAGCAATTCGCGCGTTCCGGCTTCGGTGGCGTCGACGACCGCGACGGGCTTTCCGCCGATTTCGATGGTGAACATGGGAGGCCTCTTGTTTGGGACCGGGGTCAACGCTTCGGGATGGAACGGGATGCACCGCCGGGCCGGCACGTCTAGCGCGCGCCGCGATCCCCGCCAAGCGGTTCGGACGCCGTCACGCGTGCGGCGAGGCCGGGCGTTTGCGCAACAAGCCCAGCCCGGTGAAATAGAGCGCGCTCGCCAGCAGCGCGACATTGGTCAGGCCGTCGGGCTTCAGGTCCTCGGCGATGGTCATGAAGCCGGCCGCCATCCACACCACGCACATGACCAGCGTGACAGGCTTGAACTGCTTGACGCGGAACGGATGCACGAAGACGAGCGGTAGCGCCTGGCCCACCGCCGCCGCCGCGATCACGGCCGTCGCGATCCACGGCGAGGGCTGGTAGATGATGAGGTAGAAGACGACCACGTTCCAGACGGCCGGGAAGCCGGCGAACCAGTTGTCGGGCGTCTTCATCCTCAGGTCCGAGAAATACAGCGCCGCCGAGACGACGATGGCCACCGCCCAGGTCAGCGCGAAGCCGCGTTCCCAGATGCCCGAATAGACGAGGATCGCCGCGGGGACGAAGACATAGGTCGTGAAGTCGATGACCAGATCGAGCACGTCGCCGGAGATGTTCGGCAGACGGTCGCGCACGTGCAGCGCCCGCGCGATGGTGCCGTCGATGCCGTCGACGATCAGCGCCACGCCCAGCCACGCGAACGAATGGGCCAGGTTCTTCTCGACCGCCGCGAGCAGGGCCAGCAGCGCCAGCGCGCCCCCCGAGGCGGTGAAGAAATGGACGCAATAGGCCGGCAACCTCTCGGCGAAGGGCCGCTTGGCGCGCAGGTCTTCGTCGCTGTCCGTCGTCAAGCGTTGCACCGGTGAACGAGGCCGTGGAACCCGGCTGGGATCGGGGTCATCGGGAGAGGGGATGACCCGACCGATAAAACATCAACAGCCAGCGAATGGCCAGTGCCGGGCGGAATTTGCGGTGGAAGAACAGTCGCCCACGCGCATTTCAGGCGCGCAGCACGCGCGTCAGGGCGTCCAAGCCCGCCTCCCCCGCCGCCACGGCGAAGCCCGCGGCGATCAGCCCCGCCCCGATGAGTCGCGGCATCCAGACGCCCGAGCTCGTCTTCTCGAGCGTCATCAGCACGGCGAAGACGGCCATCCAGACGATGTTCATCGTCCCCGCCGCCAGCATCAGCGCCATCATCGCCCAGCAGCAGCCGACGCACCGGACGCCCTGCCCGACGCCGAGGCGGAACACGCCGGTTCGGCCCGCCCGCGCCGCCGCGGCGTCGAGCGGGTGCCGGCAGAAGCTGAGGCAGGCGAGCTTGTAGTCGCTGAACTGGTAGAGGCCCGCCGCCCCCATCGCCAGGCCGGCGAGCGCGGCGGCGACGCGCGGCGGCGGGGCGAGCCAGGCGAGCGCCAGTCCGCCGCCCACCTGGAGCGCCGCCGCCGCGAGCGCGACGGGGGTCCAGACGGCGAGATAGCCGGCGATCAGCACGAGCGGCGACGCGGGGCGCGGGCCGAAACCGCCCCCCGCCGCCTCTTCGGCGTAGGACAGCGCCATGGGCGCGGCGGTGGGCAGCATCATGGCCATCGTCATCGCCACCCAGAACCCGGCGGCGACCGCGTAGTCGGCGGCGAGCCCGGCGAGGTCGGCTCCGCGCTCCAGCCCCACCGGGCGGCAGACCGCCTGCCAGAGTGCGTCGGCGCCCCATCCGGCGCGGCCCGCCTCCAGCGCGAGCGCCGTCCAGCCGGCCAGCGTCAGGGCGGCGATCGCCAGCGCGGCGACGCGTTCGGCCCGTCGGGGCGGGCTTGCGGGAGGGTTGGTCGTGCTTGCCGTCATGTCGTCCGGATCGCGCCCGATCGCGCCTGCACTTAGCACCCGACCGGATCAGCGCCCACCACTTTTGCGAGAACCGACGGCGCGGCGCGACGGTCTTGTCGCACGCGGGGCCCTGCCCCACCTTGACGCAGGTCATCGCGCAGCAGCATGGATCGGCGAGAGATCGTCGCGGCAACCGGGGTTTTTGGCGTGGATTCGACCGATATTGCGATCGTGGGGGGCGGAGCGGTCGGGCTTTCGGCCGGAATCGCGCTCGCCCGGCAGGGCTGGCGCGTGGTTCTGGCCTCGCGCGGGCCGGTGCGGCGGGACGGGCGGACCATCGCCCTGATGGACGGTTCGGTGCGCTTCCTGGAGGAGATCGGGGCCTGGGAGGCGCTGGCGCCCCATGCCGCGCCGCTGGCGAGCCTGACCATCGTCGACGACACGGGCGGGCTGTTCCGGGGTCCGCCGGTGACGTTTCACGCCGGCGAGCTGGGTCTCGACGCCTTCGGGCAGAACGTCGAAAACGGGACGCTGGTCGAATCGATCGCCCGGGTCGCGGCCGCGACGCCCGGACTGGAGCTGCGCGACGCGCTGATGACCGGCCTGTCGACCGACGGCACACACGCAGCGGTTGCGCTCGATACCGGCGAGACCCTGCGCGCCGGACTGGTCGTCGGGGCGGACGGGCGGGCCTCCCCGGTGCGGGTGGCGGCCGGCATCGGCAGCCGCCCGTGGACGTACGAGCAGTCGGCGGTGACCGCCATCCTGGCCCATGACAAGTCCCACCACGACACCTCGACCGAGTTCCACACGCGCGCCGGACCGTTCACCCTGGTGCCCCTGCAGGGCAAGCGTAGCAGCTTGGTATGGCTCACGAATCCGGCGCGGGCCGAGGAGCTGGCGGGGCTCGACCCGGAGGCTTTCGCGCTCGCGGCGGAGCAGCAGGCGCACTCGATGCTGGGGGCGATGAGGCTCGACGGCCCGCGCGGCGTGGTGCCGATGTCGGGCCTCTCCGTCGACCGTTTCACCGCCCGCCGGACCGCCATCGTCGGCGAGGCGGCGCACGTGTTCCCGCCGATCGGCGCGCAGGGGCTCAACCTGGGATTGCGCGACGCGACGGATCTGGCGCGCGCGCTGGGGCCGGCCGGGGGCGATCCCGGGGCTCCGGAGAGGCTGGCCCGCTACGAGCGGGCGCGGGGACCGGACGTCCGCAAGCTGACGGCGGCGGTCGATCTCCTCAACCGCTCGTTGCTGGCCGGGCTGATGCCCGTCGATGCGTTGCGGGGGGCGGGACTGCTCGCTTTGGCCTCCATCGGGCCGCTGCGGCGGATCGTGATGCGGCAGGGTTTGGGCGCGGGGCGCTGACCCCGGCTTCGGAAACCGCCCCCTCGATCGAAAGTTCGCCGGCCGTTTCAACGCGGAATCCGCGCCGTGATTGCGCCGGGATCGGAACGTCGGTTGGGGCTGTTCAACGGAATACACGCGGCGCGGGCAAGCGCGCGCCGCCGCCCGTTATCCGGGCAAACCGCGCCTTATCCTCGTTGCACCCGAGAGATCACCCGCGGCCCGTTTGACCGTCTGCGCTCGATTGCAGATGGACCTTGGCTTCTTGTCTGCCGTCCCAGTGCCTAACTAAGAATATGCGGTTCTGTTGGTTCGCACGATAGATATAAGGTCGCCGTTCCCTGTTTGCTATCTTGCTGATCTTGGGAAAAATTGCAGCCAAATGGGCGATCTTATACCAAGTGGGCATCTGCGCGCCCCACAGGTAAAAGCAACCGATCCTGTGTTGCTTTACTGCCTCAAGTTCTGCCGGAAGCTTGTGGAACTTAGCATCGTGACTGAGTACAATCCATCCCCTCCGCCCCACTAGCGCGAGCCATTCATCGTCCGCCATGTTTTCGGAAAACCGCTCCTTGTAGTGCGATTCAACCTTAAATGGCGGTTTCATTCCCTCGACTTGTTCGGGGAAGTGACGACCAAAGCATCTGTCAAAATAGAGAGTTATTGAACCCACGTGTTTGGCTGCCTAAGGTCAATGCCTTCGAACTCTAAAGCGCTCTGCACAACCCATTCTGGCAGAGCATAATCATCTGCAATTTCGAAAACCGTATCGCCAGCCAGCCATCGAGCCTTTAGTGCCCACGTGGGAACGCCTTCCACGGAGGGCGCACCAAACGCAAACCTGGGATCGATAACAACGGGCGATTTCTTGCCGCCCAAGTGCCATCTGAGAGCCAGCCCTTCGGCGTATTCAAATTGTTCTAGCCGACCTACTATTTCTTCCCAAGCTAGCTGACCGCCTCGGTTTGCGGCCACTACACGGCCGCTGGCAGCGCCCGGTTCGAATTCCTTGTAGTCCAGCCATAGATCGCGACCGTTCAATTTGAAGCGGTGCTCGGCAAATGGGAACGTGCTGTTCAGCTTTTCGCTGGCGTAAGCTCGCGCGGCGGCAATATCTTTGAGGCTGACCCCCGCTTTACGAGCTGCCGCTACAACAGCAACTTCTATTAACTGCATGTATGACAGGGCTGCGCCCAACTGCCGCTCGGGGAGCGCTTTTCGCGCACCTTTAGCGTGCCATTCCGCCACCGTTTTCCGTGAGATTTGAGCATAGCGAGCCGCATCACCCACCTGATAGGCGGGGATGTGAAGACGCTGCCTCCAAAGCTCCTTTTGGGCTACAGACACCATCACGCGGGCCTGTTCTTACCCTTGGCGATAAACTGGTTCATGTTTGAGCCGCTTCCCCATGAAACCGAAAATAGGACGTACGGCACGAGCCTTGTCTTCAATGCCTAAACCAGAGCTTTTGTTCTACCTAAATTCAAACTCCCTAAAGTAGCGACGAAGCCGCTGCTTGCAGCAGTGTTGCTAGATGCCCTTCATGACCGGTGATTCCTTACCGCCATGCAGGTGTGGCGCACCTCAATTACTAGCCAAAGAAGCGTGGTTTGCAAAGTACATAATCGCCAACAAAAAAGGGCCGGTCGAGACCGGCCCTCTGACTTGCGCCAGCATCGCCGAGAGCCCCGCCGCCGGGGCTGCCCCGGCGGCGGCGGCTTCGGCTTCGGCTTACTTCGGCAGCTTGTCGTCGATGCCCTTCACGTAGAAGGCCATGCCCAGCACCTGCTCGTCCGAGAGCGCGCCCTGGCCCTTGCACGGCACTTCCTTGCCGTCCTGGTCGAACACCGGGCACTTGAACGGGTTGAGCTTGCCGGACTTGATGGCCTCCTGGGTGTCCATGGCGGCCTTCTTCACGTCGTCGGGCATGTTGGTGTAGGGGGCCATGTTGACCATGTTGGCCGCGAAGCCGCCCCAGGTGTCCTCGGACTTCCAGGTCTTGTCGAGCACCGCCTTGACGCGGGCGATGTAGTAGTCGTTCCAGTTGTCGACGATCGAGGTCAGCGTCGCCTTGGGGGCGAAGCGGATCATGTCGGAGGCCTGGCCGAAGGCCAGCTTGCCGCGCGCCTCGGCCTGCTGCAGCGGGGCCGGGCTGTCGGTGTGCTGGGTGATGATGTCGGCGCCCTGGTCGAGCAGCGCCTTGGCGGCGTCGGCTTCCTTGCCCGGGTCGAACCAGGTGTTGGCCCACACGATCTTGACCTTGACGGCCGGGTTCACCGACTGCGCGCCGAGCATGAAGGCGTTGATGCCGGACACCACTTCCGGGATCGGGAACGAGGCGACGTAGCCGATCGTGTTGGTCTTCGTCATCTTGCCGGCGATGACGCCCTGCACGTAGCGGCCCTCGTGGAACTTGGCCGAGTAGGTGGCGACGTTCTTGTCGCGCTTGTAGCCGGTGGCGTGCTCGAACATGACGTTCGGGTACTTCTTCGCCACCTTCAGCGTCGGCTCCATGAAGCCGAACGAGGTGGTGAAGATCAGCTTGTGGCCGCTGCGCGCGAGCTGCTCGATGGGCCGCTCGGCGTCCGCCTCGGGGACGTTCTCGAGGAAGGTGGTCTCGACCTTGTCGCCCAGCGCCTTCTCCACGGCCAGCCGGCCCTGATTGTGCTGGTAGCTATAGCCGAAGTCGCCGACCGGCCCGACATAGATGAAGCCGACCTTCAGCTTCTCCTGGGCGGACGCCGCCCCGGTGAGCGCGGCGGCGAACGCGATCGCTCCCGCTGCCTTGATGAGATGACGCATCCTGTTCTCCACTCTCGGGACTGTGGCCTGTCCGCGCGGCTGGCCGGCGCCCGATCCGGCCTTGCCGCGAAATCTAGTTCATCCGGTTCCGCCGCGAAATCGGCGTTTTACCCCAGCGGTTTGTTTTCACATGCATTTTGCGTGCTAGCCTAGCGGTCCGGCACGAAGGGCGCGCCCAGCGAGCCCGGAGCGCCGGTCGCCTTGCGCTCGCCCACCGACATCACCACCAGCGCCAGGATGGTCGCCACGTAGGGAAAGGCGGAGAGCGCCTGCGAGGGAAAGCCGATCGAGGCTGCCTGCAAATGCAGCTGCAGCACCGTCGCGCCGCCGAACAGATAGGCGCCGAACAGCACGCGCAGCGGCTTCCACGAGGCGAACACCACCAGCGCCAGCGCGATCCAGCCGCGGCCGGCCGTCATGCCGGGCGACCAGAACGGCGTGTAGACGAGCGACAGATAGGCCCCCGCCAGCCCGGCGCAGGCCCCGCCGAACAGGATGGCGTAAAGCCGCACGCGCAGCACCGGCAGGCCGAGCGCGTGGCCCGAGACGTGGTTCTCGCCGATCGAGCGCAGCGTCAGGCCGGCCCGGCTTCGGCCGAGGAACCACAAGATGCCGAGCGCCAGCGCCAGCGACACGTAGACGAACGGGCTCTCCCCGAACAGCAGCCGCCCGACGCCCGGCAGGTCGGTGAGGCCGGGAATGTAGACGGGCGGGATGGCGTCGCGGTTGGTGCCCACGAAGCCCGCGCCGATCAGCCCCGACAGGCCGAGCCCCATGATGGTGAGGGCAAGCCCGGAGGCGACCTGATTGGTGGCGAGCCCCAGCACCAGCAGGGCGAACACGGCCGACAGCGCGAGGCCCGCGAGCACCGCCGCGCCGACGCCGACCAGCGAGGAGCCCGACAGCGTCGCCGCCGCGAAGCCGCAGGCGGCGCCGACCGCCATCATGCCCTCGATGCCGAGGTTGAGCACGCCGGCCTTCTCGACCACGAGCTCGCCGAGGGCGGCGATCAGCAGCGGCGTCGCGGCGGTGATGACGGTGAGGAGGATGGCCTCGGTGACGCCCATGCTCAGGCCCTCGCCGTCGTCACGACGCGCACGCGGTAGGAGACCAGCGCGTCGGCAGCCAATACGCACATCAGCAGGATCCCCTGGAAGGTTCGCGTCAGGTCGAGCGGCAGCTTCAGCGCGATCTGCGCGCTCTCCCCGCCGATGACGGTGAGCGCCACCACCAGCGCGCCGAAGAGCATGCCGACGGGGTGCAGCCGGCCGAGGAACGCCACCGTGATGGCGGTGAAGCCGTAGCCCACCGAGATGCCGGGCTTGAGCTGGCCGATCTGCCCGGTGACCTCGACGATGCCGGCGAGCCCGGCCATCGCGCCGGAGATGCAGAACGCAGCGACCACCAGCCGGTCCGGGTTGAAGCCGGCGAAGCGCGCCGCCTTGGGCGACTCGCCCGATACCCTCACCCCGAAGCCGAACAGCGTGCGCTGCACGACGAACCACGCGACCAGCACCGCGATGGGGCCGAACAGCAGCCCGGCGTGGAGCCGGCCGCCCTCGGCCAAATAGGGCAGCATGGCGTCGAAGTTCACCGTCTGCGGGAAGTTGAAGCCTTTGGGGTCGCGCCACGGCCCGCGCACCAGATAGTCGAGCGTCAGGTCGGCGACATAGACCAGCATCAGGCTGGTCAGGATTTCGCTGACGCCGAAGGCGACCCGCAGCAGCGCCGGGATCAAGGCGTAGAGCAGCCCGCCCAGCGCGCCCATCAGCAGCGCCGCCGGCAGCACCCACGGCCCGGCGTCCGTGCCGGCGGTGACGAGCGGCAGGATGCTTCCGACCAGCGCGCCCATGACGAACTGGCCCTCGGCGCCGATGTTCCACAAATTGGCGCGGAAGCAGAACGACAGGCCGATGGCGATGAGCAGCAGCGGCGTCGCCTTGACGGCGATCTCCTGCAGGGCCCAGCCCTCCGTCAGCGGCTGGATGAAGTAGACGTCGAGCGCGGCGGCGGGCGAGCGGCCCATCAGCGCGATCACGACGCCGCCGATCAGGATGGAGGCGACCAGCGCCGCCACGGGCGCGAGGATGCGCGCCGCCGCCGGCACGTCCCGGCGCGGCACGAGTTCAAGCCGCATGCGCGTGTCCTTCCCCGCTACCGGCCATCAGGAGCCCGATCTGCTCGCGCCCGATCTCGCGGGCGGGATGGGCGGCCGACAGCCTTCCGTCGTGGATGACGGCGATGCGGTCCGCGATGGCGAAGATTTCGTCGAGGTCCTGGCTGATGACGACCACCGCCGCGCCGCGCGCCGCGAGGTCGATCAGCGCCTGGCGGATGGTGGCCGCCGCGCCGGCGTCCACCCCCCAGGTCGGCTGGTTGACGACCAGCACGCCGGGCTCGCGCAGGATCTCGCGGCCGACCACGAATTTCTGGAGGTTGCCGCCCGACAGCGTGCCCGCCATCGGGTCCGCGCCGCCCTTGCGCACGTCGAACGCCTTGATCACGGCGGCGGCGAGCTGGCGGGCCATCGCGCCGTTGACGAGCCCGCGCCGCGCCACGCCGCTGGTGGCGTGCAGCGAGAGCACGATGTTCTCCGACAGCGTGAAGCGCGGCGCGGCGGCGTGGCCGTTGCGCTCCTCCGGCACGAAGGCCGCGTTGCGCCGCCGTCGCCGGTCGATGCCCATCCGCCCGACCGGCTGGCCGTCGATGCGCACCGCCTCCTGGGTTTCGGCCTCGACCTCGCCCGACATGGCCGCGAACAGCTCGGACTGGCCGTTGCCCGCGACGCCCGCGATGCCGACGATCTCGCCGCCGCGCACGGCGAGCGACACGCCGGCGAGCGGAATGCCGTGCGCCTCGGTCGGCGCCAGCGACAGGTCGCGCAGCTCGAAGCGCACCGGCCCGGCGGCGTGCGCCGGCGCGGGCCGCACCTCCACTACCTCGCTGCCGACCATCAGGCTCGCCAGCCGCGACACGCTCTCGACGCGCGGGTCGCACGCCGCCACCACCTTGCCGGCGCGCATCACGGTGGCGCGCTGGCACAGGCGCTTCACCTCCTCCAGCCGGTGGGTGATGTAGAGCAGGCCGCAGCCGCCCGCCGCCAGCCTGTCCAGCGTCACGAACAGCGTGTCCGCCTCCTGCGGCGTCAGCACGGATGTCGGCTCGTCGAGGATCAGCAGGCGCGGCTCGCGCAGCAGCGCGCGGACGATCTCGATGCGCTGGCGCTCGCCGGCGGAGAGCGTCCACACCGGCCGGCCCGGGTCGAGCGCCAGGCCGTAGCGCGCGCCGACCTCGGCGATGCGCTTGTCGAGATCGCGCAGGCTTTCGCCGCGCGGCAGGGCGACGGCGATGTTCTCCGCCACCGTCAAATTCTCGAACAGCGAGAAATGCTGGAACACCATGCCGATGCCGAGGTCGGCGGCGTCTTCCGGGTTGTCCAGCGTGACGCGGCGGCCCTGCCAGATAATCTCGCCCTCGTTGGGCTGCAGCAGCCCGAACAGGATCTTCACCAGCGTCGACTTGCCCGCGCCGTTCTCGCCCAGCAACGCGTGGATCTCGCCCGGACGGACGTCCAGGTCGACATGGTCGTTCGCCGTCAGGTCGCCGAAGCGCTTGACGATGCCGCGCAGCGCCACCAGCGGCGCGTCGCCGGCCGGCGATCCGCCGGCCTCTTCCCTTGTCATGATGCGGTCCCCTCGCCTGCCCCGGTCCCGCCCCGGCCGTTTTCGGCCTAGGGCGCGTTCGGCGCACCACATCGCGCGAAACATTCCGCGCGCCGCGATGATGTCGCAATTCCATCGCTCGCCAAAGCGCAGAGTTTCGGCTTAAACGCTCGCAAATTGCGTGCAGTTGCTCACGGAAGCAGCACGGTCGCGCCCGTGGTGGCGCGGCTCTCCAGTTGACGGTGAGCCTCGGCGGCGTCCTTCAGCTTCATCTTCTGGCCGACCTTGATCTTCACCGCGCCGGACGCCACCACCGCGAACAGGTCTCGCGCCATGGCGGCGAGGCTCTTGCGGTCGCTCGCGTAGCCGGCCAGCGTCGGGCGCGTCATGAACAGCGAGCCCTTCTGCGACAAGAGCAGCGGGCTGAACCCCTCGATCGGCCCCGACGCGTTGCCGAAGGTGACGAACATCCCGCGCGGGCGCAGGCAATCGAGCGAACCCGGGAAGGTCGCTTTGCCGACGCCGTCATAGACCACGTCGCACTTCTTGCCGCCGGTGATCTCGGCGACGCGCTTCACCCAGTCCTCCTCGCGGTAGAGGATGACGTGGTCGCAGCCGTTGCGCTTGGCGAGGCGCGCCTTGTCCTTGTCGCCCACCGTGCCGATCACCGTCGCGCCGAGGTGCTTGGCCCACTGGCAGGCGATGAGCCCGACGCCGCCGGCTGCGGCGTGGAACAGGATGGTGTCGCCGGCCTTCACCTTGAACGTCTGGCGCAGCAGGTACTGCGCGGTGAGGCCCTTGAGCATCATCGCCGCGGCGGTCTCGTAAGAAATCGACTCGGGCAGCTTGACGGTCAGCTCGGCCGCGATGTTGCGCTCCTCGGCGTAG
The DNA here is from genome assembly GCF_024294805.1 of Alsobacter ponti. Taxonomy (GTDB): domain Bacteria; phylum Pseudomonadota; class Alphaproteobacteria; order Rhizobiales; family Beijerinckiaceae; genus Alsobacter; species Alsobacter ponti. The sequence continues at coordinate 63,498 of NZ_JANCLU010000012.1, read as the reverse complement.
GCGCCCATGCCGGCGGCGGTGGCCACGCGGTCGCCCTTGCGGAAGCCGGTGACGCCGGGGCCGACGGCGATGACGTCGCCGGCCGTCTCGCCGCCCGGGGTGAAGGGCGTCGGCGAGGCGTACAGGCCGGTGCGCTGGTAGACCTCGATGAAGTTGAGGCCGATGGCGCGCGTCTTGACGCGGATCTGGCCGGGGCCAGGCGGCGGCAGCTCGAAATCCTCGTAGACGAGGGCGTCCGGCCCTCCCACCTTGTGAACGCGGATGCCCTTGACCATGTCTCTCGCCCCTTCGCTGGGAATCCGGGGCATTCTAGAAGCCCGCGCGGGCGCGGCAACCGGCATGGCGCGCATGACGGTGGGAACAAAAATTATACAATTATTTCTTGTATTATCGCGCACGGCTCCCTAGATTCCGCGCATCCGCCTTCAGGCCTGCTTTCATGACCGAGTCGCTCCCTCGCCGGCGCACGGAACCCACCTTCGCCGAACTGTTCACGCCCAAGCTCGTCACGGTGCTGAGGGAGGGTTACGGGGCCGCCGCGCTGCGCGCCGACGCCATCGCCGGCGTCACCGTCGCGATGGTGGCGCTGCCGCTCTCGATGGCGATCGCCAAGGCGAGCGGCATGTCGCCGGACCGGGGCCTGTTCACCGCCATCGTCGGCGGCATCATCATCTCGGCGCTGGGCGGCAGCCGCTTCCAGATCGGCGGGCCGGCCGGCGCGTTCATCGTGCTGGTCGCGTCGGTGATCGAGCGGCACGGGCTCGACGGCTTCGCGCTCGCCACGCTGATCATGGGCGCGGTGCTGATGGCCGTCGGCTTCCTGAGGCTCGGCACCTACATCAAGTACATTCCCCACCCGGTGACGGTGGGCTTCACCAGCGGCATCGCCGTCATCATCTTCGCCAGCCAGCTCAGCGACCTGTTCGGCCTGCGGCTGGCCGGGCGCGAGCCGGCCGCCTTCATCCCCAAGCTGGAGGCGCTGTGGGCGGCGCGCGACACGGTGGCGCCGGGCGCGCTCCTCGTCACCGCCGCCTCGCTCGCCGTCATCCTGGTGCTGCGCAAGCTGCGGCCGCACTGGCCGGGCTTCCTCGTCGCCATCTTCGTCGCCGCGCTGCTGTCGCTGGCGCTGTCGCGCGCCGGCCTGCCGGTGGAGACCATCGGCACGCGCTACGGCGGCATCCCGAGCACGCTGCCGATGCCCACCCTGCCCACCTTCTCGCTGGAGAAGTTCGGCGCCGTGCTTCCGGACGCGCTCGCCATGGCGCTGCTCGGCGGCATCGAGTCGCTGCTGTCGGCGGTCGTCGCGGACGGCATGACGGGCCGCCGCCACCGCTCCAATTGCGAGCTGGTGGCGCAGGGCGTGGCCAATATCGGCTCGGCGCTGGTCGGCGGCGTGTGCGCCACCGGCACCATCGCGCGCACCGCCACCAACGTGCGCGCCGGCGCGCGCGGCCCGGTGGCCGGCATCCTGCACTCGCTCGTGCTGCTGCTGCTGATGCTCGTCGCCGCGCCGCTCGCGGCCTATATCCCGCTCGCCGCGCTCGCCGCCGTGCTCGCCGTGGTGTCGTGGAACATGGCCGAGAAGGCGGAGTTCGCCGCCATCCTGCGCCGCTCGCGCGGCGATTCCGCCGTGCTGCTCGCCACCTTCCTGCTGACCGTGTTCCGCGACCTCACCGAGGGCATCGCCGTCGGCGTGGTGCTGGGCGCGATGGTGTTCATGCACCGCATGGCCGAGCTGGTCGAGGTGCAGACGCACCAGCGCCTGTTCGACGAGGACCAGGCCGACAGCGTCGACAGCCGCGGCGACTACAAGGGCGTCGCGGGCGACGAGCGCGTCGTCTACCGCATCAGCGGCCCCTTCTTCTTCGGGGCGGCGCACGAGGTGTCGGCCGTGCTGGAGCGCATCGGCCAGATGCCGAAGGACTTCGTGATCGACATGTCGGGCGTGCCGTTCGTCGACTCGACGGGGGCGGAGTCGCTGGCGAGCTTCGTGCGCAAGGCGGCGCGCTCGGGCACGGCCGTCACCATCGCCGGCGCGCCGGCCGGCGTGCGCCGCGTGCTGTTCGAGCACGGGCTGAAGCCGCCGCTCGTCGCCTACGCCGTCGACGCCGCCCGGCCGGCCGAGGCCGTCGCCTGACAGGTCAGTTGCGGAACCACGGCGTCTCGGTCGCCGTGCAATTGGTCGCCGGCCGCGACGCCTGCGCGCGGCGCAGCAGCGGCGCGGGCTCGGCGAGCCCCGCCACCTCGCGCACGATCTTGTTGCGGATGGCGACGGCGAACTGCTCGCGCGTGCGCACCGGCTCCATGAACGCGCCCGGCCCGCCGATGACGCAGTCGCGGTAATATTCGTCGAGGAAGGCGGTGTCCCACGGGCCCGCCCCGCCCCGGTTGAGCATGATCGGCAGGCCGTTGATGACGACGCCTTGCGCCAGCGCCTCGTCGCGCGCCTGCGTCACCGGCCGCCCCTGGTTGTTGGCGCCGTCGCCGGAAATGTCGATGACGCTGCGAATCGCCTCGTAGTCGCCGTCGCGCAGCAGGCGCATGCCGGTGTCGATCGCCCCCGAGATCGAAGTGCGCGGGCCGCGATGCGGCGCGCCCTGGGCCAGCTTGGCCGCGAACTCCATGGCGCCCTCGCCGCCTTCCATCACCGTCCACGGCACGACGACGTACTGGATCGACGACGCCGCCCACTCGACATAGGTGACCGCGACGCGGCCGATCATGCCGTTGCGGATGGCCTGGTGGACCTGCGGGTCGCGGAAAGCCTGCACGAAGCCCTCGCGCTGCAGCGCCTGCTCCTCGGGGTCCATCGAGTTGGAGATGTCGACCGCCAGCACCAGCGCCACGTCGACGGGCTGGCCGGCGGCGGCGGGCGGCGCGGCCAGGAGCAGCGCGGCGGCAAACGGCGCGGCGAGCGCGCGGAGCGCCGCTTGCGCGGGAGAGCGGAACGCGAGCATGGGGACCTCCGTCGCGAACACGCAGACTGAGGCACCTGACGCGGCCGTGCAATCACAAGACCGTGCGCGCGAGATCCCGCGGGCAAGTCCGGACGCGGAAGGGCGCGCGCCTTCGCAAGGCGCACGCCCAATCAGTCCGCCAGGCGACGGCCCCGCTCGCGCCGGGCCGTCGATCGACCGAAGAGCGGGTCAGACCCGCCGCGTTCCCGCGCCCGGCACGCCGGGCGAGCCGCCGGGCAGCGGCGTCGCCGGCCTGGCTTCGGCGGGCTTGGAGTCTCCCGGCTTCGACTCGCCGGGCTTCCTATCGGAAGGCTTGCCCGCCGGGCCCGCCTCGCCGGTGAGGCCGGCGCTCTGCGCCACCTCACGCGCGCCGTCGGTGACGCTGGTGCGCGCCTTCTCGGCGACGGCCTTGACGCGGTCGGTCATGTCCTCCGCCGCGTGGCGGGCCGTGTCGGCCAGCCGGTCGGGCGTCAGGCCCTGCTGGCGCGCTTCTTCCTGGATGTCGTGGGCCGTGCGGCTCACGACGTCCTTGGCGCGCTCGTAGCCCTGCGCGGCGGCTTCCGTCGCCGCGTCCTTCAGCTGGTCCGCCGTGTCGCCGACCCAGCGATTCTCGACGCGCGTGCGCGGCAGCGCCGCGCCGATGCCCGCGCCGATGGCGAGGCCGACGGCCGCCACCATCAGCGGCTGCTCGTGGGCGAGCCGCGTCAGGTTGTTGCGCATGTCGTCGATCAGGCCGCCGCCATAGCCCGACGACGCCCGATAGCCGCCGCGCCCGCCGGCGACATAGCCGCGCGACCCGGACCGCGACGACGACGACGACGACGACGAGCCCATGCCGGGAATATACTCGCGCACCGTCTCGGCGACGGAGCCGACGCTGTCGCGCACGGAGCGGACGGCGGAGCTTGCCGTGTCGCTGGCGCTGGAGACGAGGCCGCTCGCCGTGTCGCGGGCGGAGCGGGCCATGTCGCTGGCGTAGTCGCCGGCCTGGCTCGCGGCGTCGCCGACGCGCGAGGTCAGCGAGTCCTCGTCCTCATGGCCGCGCCCGAACCGCTCCTCGTCCTCGCGGCTATAGCCGCCGTGGCTCGGCCGGCCGCGCCGCTCCCACTCGTCGTCGGAGAGGCCCCGGCTCGCCGCCTGCGCACCGCCCATCGCCATCATGGCGAGGCCGGCGCCGATCAGCACGGTCGGCATCGGGTTGTCGCGGATCGACGCGCCCAGGTTCTCGACGAACCCGGCCACGTTGGTGCGCGAGCCGGATAGCAGCTCGTCGAGAAGCTGGCCCGGCGACAGGCGCTCGCGCAGCTCCTCCAGGGTTTCCGACAGTTGCGCCCGGTTCGCCTCGGCTTCGCGCTCGATGTCACGCGACGACCGGCCGGACGACGTATCGCCGTTGCTCATTGAACCTGCTCCTTCGCCACTGCGGCGTCTCGATTGAGGGAATGGATCGTGCGCTCGGGGGTCAGCTGCTCGACCGAGAGGTTCGAGAGGCCCTTACGCACGACGATGTAACCGACGATCCCGACCACCACCGCCACGGCGAACGTCGCCCAGACCTCGGGCATGCCGAACCACACGAGGAGCAGCACGATCCCTTGCAGGAACAGGATGCCCGCCGCGATCAGCAGCACCGCGCCGGCGATGATCATGCCCGCCGACGACACGAGGTCGCCGATCTTCTCGCTCATCTCCGCCTTGGCGAGCCTGACTTCCGTCCTGAACAGGTTGGTGACCTGGCTCAGGACGTCGGCGAACAGGTCGGGAAGCGATTGGCCTGTCCGTTCGTCAGACATTGCGGCTTCCCCCTCCGCTGCCGCCGGCCGGACCGCCCTTGGGGCCGCCCGGGTTCACGGACGCGCCCGTCTGGTTGGAGGCCTGGCCGGGCTGGCCGGTCTGCCCCTGCAGCCCCGCGCCGGAGATCGAGCCGGGGCTCGAGGACGTGTTGGGAGTTCCGCCGGAAGAACCGCCGCCGGGAGACCGGGACGCGCCGCCCGGCTCGCTCGACCGGTTCGGCGAGCCGCCGGTTCCCGAGCTGCCCTGCGTGGATGCGCCCGAAGCCCCGGAGCCGGAGCCCGCGGATCCCGCGCCGGAGCCCGGCCGGTTCGCGGACGAGCCGCCGGGGCTCGCGGACGAACCGCCGCCAGCCGAGCCGCCCATCCCGGAGGACGAACCGCCGGAGGACGAACCGCCCATGCCGGACGACGAGCCGCCCATCCCGGGCCGCGACGAGCCGGACGAACCGCCCATGCCCGGACGCGAACCGCCGGACGACATGCCGGACGAACCGCTCATCCCCGGACGACCGCCTCCGCTCATGCCGGGACGACCGCCTCCGCTCATGCCGGAACCACCGCCGCCGCTCATGCCGGCGCGCTGGCCGCCGCCCTGGCCGCCCATGGGACGACCGCCGGACGAGCCGCGCCCCATGCCGGAGCCGCTGGAGGCCTGGCGGCCGCCCTGGTAGGCGCCCTGCCGCTCGGCCGAGGCCTTCAGCAGCCGCGAGAGGAAGAAGCCGGCGACGACCGACCCCGCCACGAAGGCGGTCGGTTCGCGGCGGGCGAACTCGTTCAGACGGCGCATCATGTCGCCAACACTCCGGTCTCGGACGTTGCGGGCCAGGTCGTCGACGCTGCGCGCCATGGTGCCGATCTGGTTGGCCATGTAGGGAGACGTGTCGCGCAGCTCGCCCGCCGCCGCGTCGGCGGCGCGGGAGAAGGCCTGGAGATAATCGGCGCTGCGGCTCTTCTGGCTCCCGACGAGATCCTCGGCCCGCTCGCGCAGGCCGGACACGGCCTCGCCCGCGGCCGTGCGCGCCCGGTCGGCCAGGTCGCCGGCCATCTCGGATGCGCTGGACGCCGCCTGCGAGGCGGCGCGGCGCGCGGTGTCGGTGATGTTCTCGTCGCCCGACACGGCGGTCGGCGCGTCAATTCGCTTGGGCGTGGGACCACCCGGCATGCCGGACCGCCCCTCCGAACCGGGGCTGGAGGAGCCCGGATTCTTTCCGCTTTCCATGGCGTTCTCACTCTCGCTGCTGGACAGGGCTCAAGCGGCCCGTTCGCCCATCAACGAGATGGCGAGGGCTTCTGTTCCGGCGGTCATGAGGGGGAAAAACGCCGACGCAAGGGACGGCGGACGTGCCGCCGCAACCTAGGGCGGACCTTCGTTCGCCCGTCTCCCGAACCCAAAGGGCGGGCCCCGTCCGCCCGTCTCCCGAACCCTAAAGGGCGGACGCCAGTCCGCCCGTCCCCGGAGCCCCGCAGCGTCAGCGGAGGGGCATCCGGGGTCCAGCGCATGGATGCTGCCGCGAAGCGGCGCTTCATGGAGACGGCCCATAGTGGCGCGCTGACGCGCGACATATTGCGCTGGGTCCCGGCTCCGGTTCCGCTGTCGCTCCACCGGTCCGGGAACGGGCGGGCCGGAGGCCCGCGCTAACGAAAGACGCTTGCGCTGCGGAACGACGCTTGCGCCACGAACCGGGCCAGCCGGACCGGTCCACTTCCGCCACGACTTCGCCCGTCTCGACGCCCGGCCGCCAAGCAAAAAGCCCGGCCGAGGGGCCGGGCTTTCGCGTTAGATGTCTGGCGTCAGTAGAGCCCGCCGGTGCCCGAGCCCACGGCCCGGTCCATCTCCGGCGACAGGCTGAACGGTCGTCCACCCGTGTCGCCGATGACTGAGAAGGTCTCGGGCGGACCGGTGCCGGGCTTGAAGGCTTCCAGGATCGAGTTCTCGCCCGGGCCGGCGCGCATGCCGGTGCCGCTGGCGACGCGGATGAGCTTGATGCCGGGCGGCACGCGGAACGGCGTGGCCGGCTTGTCGGCCAGCGCGACCTTCATGAAGTCGCGGAAGATCGGGGCGGCGTACTGGCCGGCCGTCGCCGAATTGCCGAGCGAGCGCGGCTTGTCGTAGCCCATGTAGACGCCGACGGCGAGGTCCGGCGAGAAGCCGACGAACCACACGTCCTTGGCGTCGTTGGTGGTGCCGGTCTTGCCGGCCAGCGGCTTGCCGACTTCCTTCACCACGGTCGCCGTGCCGCGTTGCACCACGCCTTCCAGCATCGAGGTGATCTGGTAGGCGGTCAGCGGGTCCAGCACCTGCTCGCGCCGGTCGACGAGGCGCGGCTCGTTCTGGCCGCTGAACTTTTCGGCGTCGCAGCCCACGCACTGGCGCTCGTCGTGGCGGTAGATCGTCTGGCCCCAGCGGTCCTGGATGCGGTCGATCAGCGTCGACTTGATGCGCTTGCCGCCGTTCACGAACATCGAATAGGCGGTGGTCATGCGCAGCACGGTCGTCTCGCCCGCGCCCAGCGACATGGAGAGCAGCGGCGGCAAGTCGTCGTAGACGCCGAAGCGGCGCGCGTACTCGGCGATGAGCGGCATGCCGACATCCTGCGCGAGGCGCACCGTCATCAGGTTCTTGGAGTGCTCGATCCCGTAGCGCAGCGTGCGCGGGCCGGCGAACTTGCCGTCGTAGTTGTCGGGCCGCCAGATCTCCTGCCCCGCGCCGGCGTCGATCTCGATCGGCGCGTCGAGAACCACGCTCGACGGCGTGTAGCCGTTGTCGAGCGCCGTGGCGTAGACGAACGGCTTGAACGAGGAGCCCGGCTGGCGCAGCGCCTGGGTGGCGCGGTTGAACTTCGACTGGTCGAAGGAGAAGCCGCCGACCATGGCCAGCACGCGGCCGGTATACGGGTCCATGGCGACGATCGCGCCCGAAATCTCGGGCATCTGGCGCAGGCGCAACGTCGCGCCCGAGCCCTCCGGCTCGACATAGATCACGTCGCCGGGCGACAGCACCTGCCGCACCGGCTTGCGCGTCCACTTGGCGCCGTCATTGTTGATCGTGCCGATCTCGCGGGCGCGCTCGACGGCCCCCGACGGCTCGCGGCGGGGCTGCAGCCCGACGCGCGCCACGTCGCCGTTGACGTCCAGCACGACGCCGAGCCGCCAGGGCTGGACGTCGCCCAGCGTCGGCACCTCGGCCAGCGCCTCGCCCCATTCGCGCGACGACGACTCGAGCCGCTGGATGGCGCCGCGCCAGCCATGCGCCTCGTCGTAGCGCACCAGGCCGTCGGTCAGCGCCTTGCGCGCCATCAGCTGCATCTTGGGATCGAGCGTGGTGCGGACGGACAGGCCGCCCTCGTACAGCTTCTTCTCGCCGTAGCGGTCGGCCAGCTCGCGGCGCACCTCCTCGGCGAAGAAGCCGGCGGCGAAGGTGTTGGGCGACAGCGAGCGCGGGTTGACGTTAAGCGGCTCCTTGCGCGCCGCCTCCCCGTCCTCGCGCGACACGTAGCCGTTCTCGACCATGCGGTCGATGACGTAGTTGCGCCGCGCGGTGGCCGCCTCGCGGAAGCGGTACGGGTGGTAGTTGTTCGGCGCCTTGGGCAGGGCGGCGAGGTAGGCCGCCTCGGCGATGGTCAGCTCGTGGACCGATTTGCCGAAATAGTTGAGCGAAGCGGCGGCGACGCCGTAATTGCCGAGCCCGAGATAGATCTCGTTGAGGTACAGCTCGAGGATCTTGTCCTTGGTGTAGGTGTTCTCGATCCGCAGCGCGAGCAGCAGCTCCTTGATCTTGCGGTCGAAGGTCTGCTCGTTGGAGAGCAGGAAGTTCTTGGCGACCTGCTGCGTGATGGTGGAGGCGCCCTGCGGGCGCTGGCCCTTCTCGCGGCGCAGATAATAGACGGCGGCGCGGCCGATGCCCTCGATGTCGACGCCCGGGTGCTTGTAGAAATTCTTGTCCTCGGCCGAGAGGAAGGCGGCGACCACCATCTTCGGCACGGCCTGGATCGGCGTGAACAGGCGGCGCTCGCGCGCGTACTCGGCGAGCAGGCTGCCGTCGCCGGCATGGACGCGCGTCATCACCGACGGCTCGTGCGTGGCGAGCTGCGAATAGTCGGGCAGGTCCTGCGAGTATTTCCACAGCAGGAACGCCATGCCGGCCGCGCCGACGAGGAAGACGATCGCTCCCGCGGTGAACAGAAAGCCGATCAGTCGCAGAACGTAACGCATCGGGATCCGGGCCGTCGCTTCAGCATCAGGGGTCGCTCGCGCCGGTCGCTCGCGCGCCGGCCCGACAGGCGGCTCGTCCCCGCGGCGGCGCGCGACGCGGATGACGGGCCTTAATCTACCACTCCGGAGCCGCCGGCAATACAACTCTTGCGGAGGCGGCGCTACGCGCGGTGGTCCGTGATGGGTTGCCCGCGCAATGTGGTCAAAACACGACCGGAGCGCCGCGGAGCCTCAGTTCGACGTTTCCTGGTGCGCCAGGCGCGGGGCCAGGAACGAGATCACCGCGGCGGCGATGGCGTCCGACGCCTTGTCGCGCCACGCCGCCGTCTTCAACAGCTCGACGTCGGACTTGCTCGACAGATAGCCGAGCTCCACGAGGACGGAGGGCACGTCCGGCGCGCGCAGCACGACGAATCCGGCCGAGCGCGCCGGGTTCTTGTTGAGGCGCGACGCGCCGTCGAGCTGGCCTAGCAGCGTCCGGGCGAAGAGATGCGAGAAATTGCGCGTCTCGCGCACCGTGAGGTCGCCCAGGATGCCGGCGATGTCCTCGTAGGTCTCCGGAAGCGCCAGCCCGACGGCGCTGTCGGCGAGGTTTTCCGATTCGGCCAGCCGCGCCGCCTCGGCGTCCGAGGCGCGGTCGGAATTGGTGTAGACGGTGAGGCCGCGCACCTCGGGACTGACCGTCAGCGTGTCGGCGTGAATGGAGACGAACAGGCTCGCCTGCTGCGCCTGCGCCATGCGCACGCGCTCGCCCAGCGACACGAAGCTGTCGCCGTCGCGCGTCATGACGACGCGGACGAGGCCGCTCTTCTCCAGCTTGTCGCGCAACTCCCTGGTGAAGGCGAGCGCGACGTCCTTCTCGATGGTCTGGGCGATGCCGATGGCCCCGGTGTCGATGCCGCCATGCCCCGGGTCGAGCACCACGACGGGCCGGCGGTCGCCGGCCGGCGCGGGCTTGGGCGCGGCCGATTGCGGCAGCGGCGGCAGCGCGGCCACCGCCTGGCGGGAATAGGCCTCGCGGTCGGTCTTGCGCAGCTCGATGGAGAAGGACAGCGCCCCGCCGGCGGCGGGCTCGTTGCGCGCCTCGCCGGGAAGCGCCGGGCTCGCCAGCTCGATGACGATGCGCGAGCGGCCGGGCGCGACCATGCCGTAGCGCAGCGATTTCACCAGCCCCCTGCCCTTGCGGCCGAGATCGAGCGGCGCGGGGAAGTTCACTTCCGGCAGGTCGAGCACGATGCGGTCCGGCTTCTCCAGCACGGAGACGCGCGGCTCCAGCGGAGCGGTGACGGTGAAGGACAGGCGCGCCTGCGTCGCGTCGGCGGCGAGCTGGGCGTCGAGGGCCCCGGGAATCCCGGCGCCCGGCGGCGGGGCGGCGGTCGCGGTCTGGGCGGTCTGGCGCGGCGTCGCGGAGCCGGCGAGCGCGAGGCCGGGTGCGGCGCACAGCGCGGCGGCGAGCGCGACAAGCCGCCACGCGGCGACGCCCGGTCGCTTCGATCCCTCTCCGGAACGCCGCCGGAGCGGCCCGATCATCGGCATGGACACCCTCGGTGAGCGTCGCCCCCGCGACGACGGCCCGGCAAGGCCTTCGCCTTCTTAGGCTATAGGAGCCGACTGGTTAACCAACCGTGACCGGCCCTCGCGGTTTCACCGGCGGCTGTGGCGCGCGCGACACAGTTCACCTCACGCTTGCCAAATCGGCCATTCGGTCGTTAAGAGAGGATCGTCATGCAACCCGCGCGATGCGGTGCGGAAGACCTCGTCCGGGTTTCCCGTCGCTTGTCGCGTTTCGTCTCCCGGCTCTTGGACCCGTTTCCAGTTCAGCCGGGGCACAGGACTTGCTTGATCCGTCAATGTCTCGTGCCCGGCGCCTGATCGGCCCGGCGAGGCGCAACGGTCCGCCGCCCCGTCTCCGCCCAGGAGCCGCGCGCGCGGGCCTCAAAGGTGTCGAGGTCAATGGGCGAGAGCGCGCTGCTCCGAACCCGTCGAGAGCCAATCTCCAGCGGCTGTCGCCAGACAGCCGGCGCTCGCGTTTCTCGCCTCACGAGCCCCGTCCTTTCCGTTCCAGTATCAACCCAGCACGACGCAACCCACGCCGCATTCCGGCGTCAACCGCGCTCTGCTCCCTTTTTCGACCGCCGTTCCGTCTCCAGCCTCGCGCTCGCGCGCCCTTGCGCGCATCGATCGCGGACGAGCCCCGACGGAACCGGCCGACCCGGGGGAGCCGGGCCATTGAGAGTTCCTCATGGCGAACAAGATGCTCATCGATGCCTCGCACCCGGAAGAGACCCGGGTCGTGGTGGTCCGCGGCAATAGGGTCGAAGAGTTCGACTTCGAAGCCGCCAACAAGAAACAGCTCCGCGGCAATATCTATCTGGCCAAGGTCATCCGCGTCGAACCCTCGCTGCAGGCGGCGTTCGTCGACTACGGCGGCAACCGCCACGGCTTCCTGGCCTTCAGCGAAATCCATCCCGACTACTACCAGATCCCGGTCGCCGACCGTCAGGCGCTGCTCGCCGAGGACGCCCGCCAGGAGCGCGAGGCCGACGACGCCGAGGAGAGCCGCCGCGGCCGCGGCAACCGCCGCCGCCCGCGCAACGCCGCCCGGTCCGCCGCCGCCGGCGAGGCGGTGAGCGCCGAAGCCGAGGCGACTGAAGCCGCCGCCCCGCTTGAGGGCGAGCCCGCCGCGACGCCAGGCGAGGAAGCCGGCGAGTCCGCGCCGCACGAGACGACCGCCGACGCGGATGCGACCGCTTCCGTCGAGACCCAGCCCGAGGGCGATGCCCGGCCCGAAGCCGAGACCGCGCCCGAGGCCGAATCGTCCGACCGCTCCGGCGACGACAACCACGACGACCACGACCACCACGACGACGAGGCCGGCGAGGCCCACGAGGAGCCCGTCATCGAGCAGGTCGGCTCCGAGGACGCGATGGAGGAGGTGCCGGAGCGCCCCCGCCAGATCCGCCGCCAGTACAAGATCCAGGAAGTCATCAAGCGCCGGCAGGTTCTGCTGGTGCAGGTCGTCAAGGAGGAGCGCGGCAACAAGGGCGCGGCGCTGACCACCTATCTCTCGCTCGCCGGCCGCTATTCGGTGCTGATGCCCAATACGGGCCGGGGCGGCGGCATTTCCCGCAAGATCACCAACGCGGTGGACCGCAAGCGGCTGAAGTCGGTCGCCCAGGAGCTCGACGTTCCGGAGGGGATGGGCGTCATCCTGCGCACGGCCGGCGCGTCTCGCACCAAGGCCGAGATCAAGCGCGACTTCGAGTACCTGATGCGCCTGTGGGAGACGGTGCGCGAGCTGACGCTGCAGTCCTCCGCGCCCGCCCTCACCTACGAGGAAGGCTCGCTGGTCAAGCGCGCCATCCGCGACCTCTACAACAAGGACATCGACGAAGTGCTCGTCGCCGGCGAGGCGGCCTACAAGGAGTCCAAGGACTTCATGCGCATGCTCATGCCGAGCCATGCCAAGAACGTGAAGCCCTACCGCGACGTTCAGCCGCTGTTCGCCCGGTTCGGGGTCGAGGCGCAGCTCGACGCGATGTTCTCCAGCCAGGTGACGCTGAAATCCGGCGGCTATATCGTCATCAACCAGACCGAGGCGCTGGTCGCCATCGACGTCAACTCGGGCCGCGCGACGCGCGAGCACAATATCGAGGACACCGCGCTCAAGACGAACTGCGAGGCCGCCGACGAGGTGGCCCGGCAGCTGCGCCTGCGCGACCTCGCCGGCCTCATCGTGATCGACTTCATCGACATGGAGGAGAACCGCAACAACCGCACGGTCGAGCGGCGGTTGAAGGAGGCCCTCAAGAACGATCGCGCCCGCATCCAGGTCGGCCGCATCTCGCCCTTCGGCCTGATGGAGATGTCGCGCCAGCGCATCCGCACGGGCGTGCTGGAAGGCTCCACCGTGCCGTGCCCGCACTGCGCCGGCGCGGGCATCGTGCGCGCCACGCCGTCCGTCGCGCTGCACGTGTTGCGCGCCGTCGAGGAGATGCTGATCAAGAGCAACGCGCACAACCTCATCGTGCGCACCCGCACCGAGATCGCGCTGTACATCCTCAACCAGAAGCGCAGCCATCTGCGCGGGCTGGAGGACCGCTTCGGCGTCGACATCACCATTCTCGCCGACGAAACCCACACCGCGCAGCACGCCTTCGCCATCGAGCGGGGCGAGCCGGTGCTGAACCCGCGTCCCATCCCCGCCGCCGTGCATGTCGACAGCGTCGCCATGCCGGAGGAGGAGGAGTTCGAGGACGTGGCGGAAGCCGAGGACGATGAGGACGCGGACGAGCTCGCTCCGGCCGAGGCGCGCGCGCCGGGCGAGGAGCGCGAGCGGTCCGAGCCGCGCGGCGAGCGCGGGCGCGGCGAGCGTCGCGAGGACCGTCCGCGCGACGACCGTCGCCAGGACGAGCGCCGCGCCGAGGGTGACGAAGGCGGCCGTCGCCGCCGCCGTCGCCGTCGCCGTCGCGGCGGTCGCGACCGGCAGGAGGGCCAGCCGCTGAACGGCGCCGCGCCCATGCCGCTCGACGCGCCCCAGCCGGATGTCAGCGGCGTCGTGTTCGGCGGCACCGCCACCATCGAGCCGGGCAGCGACATCGCCGCCGAGCTGGCGCTGAACGAGGCCGAGGGCGGCATGGTGGGCGACGCCGAGGGCCGCGACCGCGGCAACGGCCGCCGCCGTGGCCGCCGTGGCGGCCGCCGCCTGCGCGAAGGCGCGGTCGAGGCCGGAGCCGAGGGCGAGGTGTCCGCCGAGGCCGGCGAGACCGTCGCGCCCGCCGGCGAGGCCCCGACGCCGGAAGCCCCGGCGGCAGAGGCCGCCGAGGCCGCGCCCGTCCGCAAGCCGCGCGCCCGCCGGCCACGCAAGGCCGCAGCCGAAGCGCCGTCCGAGGCCGCCGTCGCGGAGGCCGCTCCGGAGGCCGGAGCGGAGGGCAACGCTTCCGCCCAGGCCGCTGCCGAGGCTCCCGCGCCGCGGCCTGCTCCCGTCGCCGAGGTCGCGCCCGCCCCCGTCCGGGAGGAAGCGCCCGCCCCGGCCGAGCCCGCGCCGACGCCCGAGCCCGAGGTGCTGGCCACCGAGCCGATCGTCATCGGCGCGGAGCCGACCGCGCCGCGCAAGGCCGGCTGGTGGGCCAAGGCCAAGTCGGCGCTGTCCGGCGGCGATTGAGTCGAACGCAATGTCGAGTTAGGCGACGGGCCCTGCGGGGCCCGTCGCTTTTAGGCCCAGTCCTCACCCGCGAGCACGGGAGGCAGGGCATCGGATCACGTCCACGACTCGGGCCTTGAAATCTCTGACCCATCAGGCAGCTCGATCCGATCGGGAAACTGAGCCGATGCAAGGTGGGCTGGGTGCAGGCGGCGGACGAAAGTCGATACGCTTCGAAGTCCTGGGTTCGGATTTGCTACGGGCGTGAGCAATCCTACGATCCGGCCCAGCTTTACGGTCGCGATTCGAATCGGTTCGATCAGATCGCTGTCGTTCGATATAACCGCAGCGACGTCGTACTTGTCCTCAAATGCGTCCAGCAGCATATGACAAGCAAGATTGACGTCACTACCCTTCTCTTCTGTTTTATGTATTTTGACCACGGAAGGCCAGGGTTCCAATAGCTGACCCTGTTGAGGGGGGCGGAACTCCGGCGGATGGACAAGCGCTGCGAATTTCTGCGCGGACAGGAATGTTCCCCGATGCACGGAAATCTCAGGTATTGATGCTAGCGCATTCAGATACGTCTGTTGACGGGCTGGCGCGGTCGGGTCTGTCCGACCTGAGATGTTCGCCGTATAGTATCGAACTCCCCGCACATCGTTTTGGGGATTAAGAACTTCTTCCGCGAGGCGCTTCGGATTTAGCCATTTCAGATGAGGATGTTTTTGAAGCAGGCGGTAATAAAGATTGAAGCCATCGACATAAACAATGGTTCTCATGAAATTAACGCCTAAAAAAGCGAAGGCCGCATCGGGTTGCCCCTAGCGGCCTTCGGGCCGGCAGCACGCTGCTCGGCGGGTAAGGCGTTATATTTAAAGCTAGAAGAGTGGACTGGCAATACTGAACAGGCACCCCGCACTGCAAGCGGCGGAGTTGCAAATGAGCGCGCTCACTCCACGATGTCGACGCCGTCGAAGGGGTGGCGGCCGAGGGGGTCGATGACAAAGCCCTTCACGCCCTTGCGCGTCGCCATGAACACCACCGAGTGCGCGAGCGGCACCCACGGGGCCTGGTCGTGGAAGATCTCCTGCGCCTGGCGGTACAGCGCCTCGCGCGCGGGCCGGTCCGGCAGCCGCTTGGCGCGGTTGACGAGGTCGTCGTAGGTCGGGTCGCACCACCGCGCGATGTTGTTGCCGCCCGTGCGCGCCGAGGTGCAGCCCAGCAGCACGTTGAGGAAATTGTCGGGATCGCCGTTGTCGCCGGTCCAGCCGTAGAGCGCCAGCGCCGGGGTGCCGGCCTGCAGTTCGCGGCGATACTCGCTCCACTCGCGCGTCTCCAGCCGCAGGCGGATGCCGAGCGGAGCGAGGTCGGACTGGATCATCTCGGCGATGCGCTTGCCGTTCGGGTTGTAGGGACGGCTCACCGGCATGTACCAGAGGTCGGCGTCGAAGCCCGACGGGTAGCCCGCTTCCGCCATCGCGCGCTGCGCCTGGGCGCGGTCGAACCGCACGTCGCTGATCGCGTCGTTGTAGGACCACAGCGTCGGCGGGATGGGGTTCTTCGCCACCGTACCGGCGCCCTGGTAGACGGCCGCGACGATGGCGGCCTTGTCGATGGCCATGCTCACCGCCCGGCGCACCCGCACGTCGTCGAAGGGCGGTCGCGAGGTGTTCATCGCCAGATAGCCGACGTTCAGCCCTTCCTGGCTGAGCAAAGTGAGATTGGGGTCCTCGGCGATCTTGGGCACGTCGGCGGGGTTGGGGAACGCCATCACGTGGCATTCGCCGGCCTTGAGCTTGGTCAGGCGCACCGCCGGATTCGGCGTGATAGAGAAGACGAGCGTGTCGATGGCCTGGCGCCCGCCCCAGTAGTCGTCGAAGGCCCGGTAACGGACGGTGACGTCCTTCTGGAAGCCCTGGAAGACGAACGGCCCGGTGCCGATGGGCTGGGTGTCGAGCATGTCCGGCCTGCCGATGGTGAGCAGGCGCTCGGCGTATTCGGCCGACAGCACCACGTTGAACGGCATGGCGAGGTTGGCGAGGAACGGAGCCTCGGGCCGCGTCAGCGTGATCCGCACGGTGCGGTCGTCGACCTTCTCGATGCTCTTGAGCAGTTCGGGCATGCCGAGGTCGCGGAAGAAGTCGAAGCTGTAGCCGGAGATGTTGTGGAAGGGGTGGTCCTCCTTCCACTGCCGCATCAGCGAGAACACCACGTCGTCGGCGTTCATGGTGCGCGTCGGCTGGAACACGGCGTTGGAGTGGAACTTTACGCCCGCCCGCAGATGGAACACGTATTCGACGCCGTCGGGCGACACCGTCCAGCTCTCGGCCAGCGCCGGCTCGACGGTGGTCGTGCCCTTGGCGAACTCGACGAGGTTGTTGAACATCGGCCGGCCGGCGTTCATCCCGGTCGTGGTCGTGACGATCTGCGGGTTGAGCGCCTCGGGGTTGCCCTCGGAGCAGAAGACGAGCGTCTTGGCGACGGCCGGGGCCGACGCCGCGAGCAGCATCACGGCCAGCGCCGCAACGCCGGCCACTCGCCGGCGGGCGCCGGCCATCGCGTCGATCATCCTTGCGTCCCCTCCCCTTCGTGACGTCACACGGCCTCGACCTCGGCTTCGGCCGGGGCGACGGCGAGCGACGTGCCCGGAATGTCGATGCGGAACGTCGTGCCCCGCCCGGGCTCGCTGCTGACCTCGATCTGCCCGCGAAGCGTCTGGACGACGAGGTTGTAGACGATGTGCAAGCCGAGTCCCGTGTTGCCGCGGTGGCGCGCCGTGGTGAAGAACGGGTCGAAGATCCGCTCGATGCGCTCCGGCGGGATGCCCTTGCCGTCGTCGGCCACCTCGATCGCGACGCGCCCCGGGCCGGGCTCGCGCACGGCGATGCGCACGTGGCCGCCGCAGCCGTCGTCGTAGCCGTGGACGGCGGCGTTGACGATGAGATTGGTCAGCACCTGCCCGAGCGCGCCGGGATAGGTTTCCACCGTGAGGCCGGGGCGGCAGTCGACGTCGACGGTGAGGGAGCGCCGGCGCAGCACGGGCCCCAGGCTGGTCAGGAGCTCGTTGAGCCACGTCCGCAGGTCGAAGGCGCGCCGCTCGCCGCTCACCTGGTCGGCCGAGACCTGCTTGAAGCTGTGAACGAGGTCGGCGGCGCGGGTGAGGTTGACGGTCAGCAGCCGCGCCCCCTCGCTCATCCGCTCGGTGAAGGCGATCAGCCGCGAGCGCAGTAATTGCTGGCCCTTCGCCTCCTCGGCGAACTGGCGGGCCTCCTCGCCGACCAGCGTGGCGGTGGTCAGCGCGACCCCGACGGGCGTATTGATCTCGTGCGCGACGCCGGCGACGAGCTGGCCGAGCGAGGCCATCTTCTCGGCCTGGATCAGCGTCGCCTGGGTGCGGCGCAGTTCCTCGAGCGCCGCGTCGGCGCGGTCCACCGCGTCGCGCAGCGCGCCTTCGCGGGCCACGATCTCGTGCACGAAGAAATTGGCGGCGCGCGCCATGTCCCCCAGCTCGTCCTTGCGGTCCGAGTCGCTGACTCCGCCCGACGCGGGGTCCTCGGCAAGGCGGATCATGCTCTGCTGAACGCGGCGCAGCGGCCGCGTGATCTGCCGCGCCACGACGAAGCCCGCCAGCGCGCCGAACAGCAGGCCGAACGACCCGCCGACAAACAGGATGGTGCGGATGGTGGCGCCGAGCCGGTCGGCGGCGCCGGTGAACATGTCGTTGAGCGAGCGCGCCCCTTCCGTCAGCTCGACCGCCGAGCGGTCCATGTCCCACAGCGTGGCGTTCTGCTCGCGCAGCCCGGAGACGGTGGTGAACAGCCGGTCGCGCCATTCGCCGATGGCGTCGATCATCTCGGTCTGGATCAGCGGCGAGATCGGCAGGCTGGCCATGGTGGAGGCGAGCTTGTCGCTCTCCCGCACGATGGCGATGACGGCCTCGATGTCGCGCTTTCCGAGCGCCTCGGAGGTGCGCTGGCCGAGCTTCAGCACGGCGATGGCGATGTTCTGGGTGGCCTGCTCGGTCTCGTTGGCCTGCACGGAATAGGTGAGCAGCTGCGCCAGCTCCTCATGCAGCGCGCGCTGCTCGGTGTCGTCGACCTTGAGCATGCGCTCGCACCACTCGACGAGCGCCGTTTCGGCCGCGGCGCCGCCGGCGTCGAGCCCGGCGAGGTGCTCACCGAGCGTCACCGCGTCGTCCTTGCGCCCGGCCGCCTCGAGCGCGCGCATCAGGTCGAGCACGGCGTTGCGCAGCTGCGAGCGGGCGAAGGCCTGTCCGCGCTCGCGGTCGTTGGCGGCCGCGCCGCCGCGGCCGTCCTCGGCCAGGCGCGCCGCCTGCAGGCGAGCCGCCGCCACCAGGGCCCGCAGCTCCTGCGCCTTGTCGACGATGTCGCGGATGAGGCGAAGCCGCCGGTCCTTCTCGGTCAGCGAGGTGACGATGTCGGCGTTGGAGGCGTGCTGGCGCATGCGCGCCTGCTCGGCAAGGCCGGTGAGCACCGTGGCGCGCTCGGCCATCTCGCGCACAAGCCGGTCGTTGCGCTCGGTGGAGGCGGTGAGCCGGCGCATCTGCGCCGTGTATTGCTCCAGCGTCTGGGAGGCGAGCGCCACCGCCTCCGCCTGCTCCGGAGTGCGCGCGACGCCGGCCAGCGCGGCCAGGTCGTCGCGCGCCCGCAAAGTCTGCGAGGCGAAGCGCTGCGCCGTGTCGCGCCGGTCGGCGGGCGGCGCGATGACGTAGCGGTCGCGCTCGGCGGTGGCGACGAGCAGGTCGCGATAGATGGAGCCCGCCAGCACCGCGCCGTTGCGCGCCCGGTCGGCCTCACGCAGCAGCAGCCAGGCCGCCGCCGCGATGACGGCGGCGATGGCGATTGGAATTCCGCCCACCAAAAAGACTTTGGACGCGATACGCAGGACCGGATCTCCACGCCGGCCCCGGGGCCGGATGCAACCTGAACGTTAACAGAGCCTCCCGGGGAGAAAAGTGCGTCGCGGCACCCACGACCGGCGGTTGCAGCCCTCCCCGCAGAGCGGCTAGCCTGACCGCCCTTGGCCCGGAGCCCCGACGTGTCCGAGTTGACCATCCACCACATCCCCGTCTGCCCGTTCAGCCAGCGCGTCGAGATCCTGCTGGAGCTGAAGGGCATGCGCGACCGGGTGCGCTTCGAGGTCGTCGACATCACCCGCCCGCGCGACAAGGCGCTCCTCGCCAAGACGCGCGGCACGACCGCGCTGCCGGTGCTGGAGACGGAGGACGGCGGCGTCATCAAGGAGAGCCTCGTCATCCTGCGCTACCTCGAGGGCCGCTTCCCCGACCCGCCGGTGATGCGGCGCGACCCCTACGAGCACGCGCTGGAGGGCATGGTCGTGGCGCTGGAAGGCGACTTCACCTCCGCCGGCTATCGCTTCGTGATGAACCAGAACCCCGACCGCCGCGATGCGCTGCGCGACGACCTGCTCGCGCAATACGCGAAGCTCGACGACGCGCTGCGCGCGTGGTCGCGAGGCGGGCCGTTCCTGTTCGAGCGCTTCGGCTACGCCGAGGCGGTGTTCACGCCGATGTTCATGAGATTCTGGTTCGTCGACTACTATGAGGGCGTGGACATCCCCGACACGCCGGCTTTCTCCCGCGTGCGGGAGTGGCGCGACGCCTGCATCGCCCACCCCGCGGCGCGGCAGGTGACGCGCGAGGAGATCGTCAAGCTCTACTACGACTATTCGCGCGG
The DNA here is from genome assembly GCF_024294805.1 of Alsobacter ponti. Classification (GTDB taxonomy): domain Bacteria; phylum Pseudomonadota; class Alphaproteobacteria; order Rhizobiales; family Beijerinckiaceae; genus Alsobacter; species Alsobacter ponti. The sequence continues at coordinate 43,673 of NZ_JANCLU010000012.1, read as the reverse complement.
CGCGGGGAACGGCGCCCTGCCGCCTGGCCGCGCCGTGTCGAGCTTCGTCTTCGAGCCGCACTGGCGCGCCCGGCCGTGGCCCCCGCGCGACAAATGGGCGCGCGCGGCGACCGACGCCGAGCTCGGGCTCGCCTGATCACAGCCGGTTCTGGGTCGGCTCGTCGCGCAGGATGTCCTTGAACCGGCGCAGGAAGCGCTCCATCACGGTCAGTGCGCGGTCGATGTCGGCGTCCGACGGCCCGCTGGGCTTCGCCTCGCCGGGCGCCGGGGTCGGCAGCGCCGGGGCGGGTCCGCCGGCCACGCGGGAGCGCAGCTCGGCGTTCTCGCGTGACAGGCGGTCGATCTCGTCCTGGAGCGCGGTGCGCTCGTCCGGCGTGAGGCGGCACTGGTAATCGCCGCCCTGCCTCGTGCACTGGCTCACCGCCCCGGTGCGGGTGTCCATCTTCAGATAGCCGTCCGGGGTCGGCGACATGACGAACCGGCCGTTGGCGTCCTGAGCGCGCGCCGACGGCGCGACGGCGAGGACGGCGGCAAGCATGATGGTCGAGCGCATGTGAACCTCCGGCGCGGAAGCGGGCATCTCCCTAACATCTGGGGACGCCATCGGCTCCGGACGAGGGGTCAGCGGCTCGCGCCGAACGTGCGGTTGATGCTGTCGCTCAGCGAGCCTGAGCGCATCGAGGCGGCGACCTGACCGAAGAGCAGCACCGCCACCAGGGCGGCGAGCGCCCCGGCGAGCGCGGCGGTGAGCCGCGGCGTCGACTTCGCGCGCGGCGGCGGCGCAAGCCGGGCCCGGAACTCCTCTTCCAGCTTCGCCCGCGCCGCCATGACGGCCTCCGCGAAAGCCTGCTCCTGCTCGCCCGTGGCGAGCTGGACGCCGCTCTGGTACAGGCGCGCCACCTCGGCGTTGGCGATCAGCACGGTGCGGCCGTGCACCGCCTCCCCCGGAGGCGACGGTGCGGCGCGCAACAGCGCGATGCCGAGGTCGAGCGCCAGCGCCGGCTGATGCAAGTCGTGGTAGCGGGCGCGCCCGGCGTGTTCGTCCGTGAAGCGCTCGACCGAAACCCAGGTGTCGGCCGGAAGCCCGGTGACGCGCTGGCCGGCGGCCTGGTACACGGCCAAGTGGAAATTAACATCTGGCAATTGCGTGGACATGAAATCTCCCGTCCAAGTCGAATGAACCTGACGGATTTTCGTTACAATTCCATCAATTCGCGGACGCTAAGCCTCGTGACGGCCGGCCGGGTCCGGAGAAGGGCGCGGACGCAGCGCCCGCCGCAGCAGGTTCGACAGCCGGCCCGACCGACGCGGCGGCTCGCCCTCGTCCTGCATCTGGGCGCCGCGCGGCTTGCGCACCAGCTCGACCACCCGCTCGTGATACTCCTCCAGCCCCGGACGATGGCCGATGCTGAGCAGCATGACGTCGGCGAGCTCGTGCTTGAACAGCGACATCATCGAGTCCTGGCTGGCCTCGTCGAGCGCGGAGGTCGCCTCGTCCATGACGACGATCTCGGGCTTCTGCAGCAGCAGGCGCGCGAAGGCGACGCGCTGCTGCTCGCCGCCGGAGAGCGTCTTGTCCCAGCGTTCCTCGTCGTCGAGCCGTCCCGCCAGGTGGCGCAGGCCGCAGCGGTGCAGCGCGTCGAGCATGGCCTGGTGTTGGCTGTCGTCGGGCGGATCGGGGTAGGAAAGCGCCGCCTTGAGCGTGCCGTTGGCGATGTAGGGCCGCTGCGGCACGAACATCACCCGCGCCCCGCGCGGGATCTGGACCTCGCCGTTCCCCCACGGCCACAGCCCGGCGACGGCGCGGATGAGCGTCGACTTGCCCGCGCCGGAATCGCCCTTGATGAGGATCTTTTCGCCGGGCTGGAAGCTCGCCTCGGCACCGTTGATGACGACGCGCCCGCCATATTGGTGGACGCTGAGGTTGCGCAGGTGGATGGCCTCGTCCGGGCTCTCGGTGAGCGTGATCCGCTCTTCCTCGTCCTCGCGGGCGAGACGGCGCAGCGTCGTCCACAGCGCCACCACGCGGTCGGCCGAGGCCGACCATTCGGCGAGCCTGATATAGTTCTCGACCAGCCAGTTAAACGCGAGCTGCACCTGCACGAAGGCCGCCGCGATCTGCATCAGCTGGCCGAGCGACATCTCCCCGGACAGGTATTTCGGCGCGCCGAGCAGTAGCGGCAGCACGGGCGCGAGGATGGTGTTGCCGTGGATGATGAAGGTCATCAGCGATTGCTGCCAGACCACCCAGCGCCAGCGCCCGAGCGCCTCGTCGAGCGTGCCGCCGAGCTGGCGCTCCTCGCCCTCCTCGCCGCCGATCAGCGCGATGCTCTCGGCGTTCTCGCGCACCCGCACCAGCTCGAAGCGCACCTGCGCCTCGGCCGCGTTCTTGCGCTCGGTGTAGCGGATCAGCGGGCGGCCAAGGAAGATCATGACGCCGGAGGTCAGCCCGCCATACAGGGCCGCGCACACCACCAGGTAGCCCGGAATGGTGAAGCCCATGAAAGTGATCGACCCGCCGGCGTTCCACAGCACGCCGACGAACACCGCCGCCATCAGCACGGCGTTGGAGAGGCCGATGGCGAAGTCGACGATCGGCTCGGTGGCGATGCGCACGTCATCGGTCATGCGGAACTCGGGGCTGTCCAGCTCCGGCACCGCGATGCTCATCTGGTAGAAGCGCCGCCCCGCCAGCCACTGGCCGGCGAGCGAGCCGGTGAGCCAGCGCCGCCAGCGCGCCTGGAGCGTCAGGCGGCAGAACACCTGCGCCACCATCGCCAGGATGGCCCCGGCGGCCAGCGCCGCGAACAACAGCATCGCGAAGCTGATCCGCCCCGGGTCGTGGGCGTCGAGCGCGTCGAAGAAATAGCGGTTCCAGCGGTTGATGCCGTACTGGATGGCGATGTTGGCGCCGACGAGCGCGATGATGGCGCCGGTCAGGAGCCAGGCCGCGCCGGCCGACTTTCCCCGCCAGAATCCCGACGACATGGCCCAGAAGCGACGCTGCAGCGAGGCCGCCGGCTGCTCCGCGCTTTCCTCGGTCGCGAAGAGCGCCGTCAGGCCCTGAGGCGCGCTCTGTTCCGGCTCGGTCAAGACTGTCTCCTGGGGTCGCGGCGGCACCGTCCCCCTAAGTGCTTGGCCTTGACCAGAACGCGCCGCGGGCATGCGACGTTCCAGGCGAGTCGCACCACGGCGTTCCCCCGTGAAGAAACGGTTGCCGCCACAGAGCGTTGTCGGAGAACGCTCCTGCGCCAGGGAGGTTGAGCCCGGCGTCCCCCGCTGGGCCGGCTGGAGGGAAACGCCCATGTGGTCTCAGGTCTACAATCCGTTCGGGAGCGCGGTGCTGTCCACCGTCGCGGCCGCCATACCGGTGGTGACGCTGCTGGTGCTGATCGCCAGCGGCAAGGTCCAGGCCCACTGGGCGGCGCTGCTGGCGCTCGCCGTGGCGCTCGCGGTCGCCATCGTCGCCTTCACCATGCCCCCCGGCCTCGCCGTGCGGGCGGCGCTGTTCGGCGCGCTGACCGGTTTCTTCCCGATCGGCTGGATCATCCTCAACGTCATCTTCCTTTACCGGCTCACGGTGGAGAAAGGCTGGTTCGAGATCATGCAGCACTCGATCGGCGGCATCACCAATGACCGTCGGCTGCAATTGCTGCTGATCGCCTTCTGCTTCGGCGCGTTCTTCGAAGGCGCGTCGGGCTTCGGCACGCCCGTCGCCGTCACCGGCGCGGTGCTGATGGGCCTCGGCTTCTCGCCGCTGGCCGCCGCCGGCCTGTCGCTGATCGCCAACACCGCCCCGGTGGCCTACGGAGCGCTCGGCGCTCCGATCGCCGGCCTCGCCGCCGCGACCGGGCTGGACCCGTTCAAGCTGGGCGCGATGGTCGGGCGGCAATTGCCGTTCTTCTCCATCCTGGTGCCGTTCTGGCTCATCTGGGCCTTCGCCGGGTTCCGGGGCATGATCCAGATCTGGCCGGCCATCCTGGTGTCCGGCGCGACCTTCGCCATCACGCAGTTCCTGATGTCGAATTTCCACGGCCCGACGCTGGTCGACATCGTCGCCTCCATGGTGTCGATGGCCTGCCTCATCGGCTTCCTCAAGGTCTGGCAGCCGAGCGTCGTGTGGACGTCCACGGCGCTGCGCGTGCGCGACGAATCCGCCTCGACCATGCCGCCTCCGTCCGCGGCGCCGGTCGCCGCCGAGCAGCGCGAGCGTGTCGTCCAGGCGTGGATTCCGTGGCTGATCCTCAGCATCTTCGCCTTCGTCTGGGGCACGGTGACGTTCAAGAGCTGGGCGAACGGCCTGTTCGCGCCGAACTTCCCCATCGAGGGTCTTCACAACCTCGCCCAGAAGGTGCCGCCCATCGTGGCCAAGCCCGCTCCCGAAGGCGCGGTGTTCGGCTTCACCTTCCTCTCCTACACGGGGACGGGCATCCTGCTCGCCGCCATCGTGGCGGGGCTGTACATGCGGTTCTCGCCGCTCGCCCTGGTGCGCGCCTACGGCCAGACGCTGTGGGTCGTGCGCTACTCGCTGATCACGATCTGCGGCATGCTGGCCCTGGGCACCCTGACGCGCTACTCGGGCATCGACGCCACGCTGGGCCTCGCCTTCGCGGGCACGGGATTCCTCTATCCCTTCTTCGGCGCCCTGCTCGGCTGGCTGGGCGTCGCGCTGACGGGGTCGGACACCGCCTCCAACGTGCTGTTCGGCGGACTGCAGCGCATCACCTCCGAGCAACTCGGCCTGTCGCCCATCCTGATGAGCGCGGCGAACTCCTCGGGCGGCGTGATGGGCAAGATGATCGACGCCCAGTCCATCGTCGTCGCCTCGACGGCGACGGGGTGGTTCGGCCACGAGGGCTCGATCCTGCGCTTCGTGTTCGGCCACTCGATCGTGCTGGCCTGCCTCGTCGGCATCCTCATCATGCTGCAGGCCTATGTCTGGCCGTTCACCGCGATGGTGGTGCAATAGAGAACGGGGGCGGCGCGGCGCGCCGGCCCCGCCCGTCACTCCTGCTGCTGGCCGCAGTAAGCGGATAAACGGCCGCACATATGAAAAGGCCCGCTCGCGGGCGCGAACGGGCCTGATTCCGAAGGGCCGGAGGGCTCAGATGGAGCCGGGCGGCAGCGTTGTCGTGGTGGTCGTGGTCGTCGAGCCGCCCGTCGACGAGGACGTCGAGGTGGTGGACGTGGTCGTCGCGGCGGCGTCGGTCGTCTCCGGCGGGTTGAAGTAGTCCGTCACCGCCTGTCCCGTCGTGTCGTCCAGCGTCAGCCCCAGATTGGCGTTGACCTGGTTCACCACGGACTGGTCGAACGACTTGTTGGCGATGGCGGCCAGCGCGTCGAGCGCCTCCTTCACCTTCGCGTTCAGGTCGTCCTGCGTCGGCGTGGTCGTCGTGGCGGTGGTCGTGGTCGTCGTCGTCTTGCTGGTGGCCGCAGCGTCGGCGGCGGCGATCTCGTCGGCGATCTGCATCGCCTCGAACATCAGGTTCATGTAGGTGGCGATGACGCCGACCGTGGAGTTCGGGGCCGCGTGGGCCAGCGCCGAGGCCGAGGCGTGGGAGGCGTTGAGGCGGCCGAGCTTGTCGGGCGTCGCGAAGACCGTGGCGGTAGTCGTGGTCGTCGTGGTCGTCGTCGCGGTCGACGAGGACGCGCGCGTGGAGGACTTGCTGCCGCCAGAGACAGAGGCGGTCCGCTCCGTCTTCTTCGATCCGCCCTTGAACAGGTCGCCGCTCAGCAGCGAGCCGACGAAGTTCGAGACGGGGTCCTTGCCGCCGGCCTTGCCGCCGCCCTCCCCGCCGCGTCCGTTGCCGCGACCGTCGGCGGCCGAAGCCGCCTCCGCGCCCCGGCCGTTGCCGCCGGCATTGCCGTTGCCACCGCCATTGCCGTTGCCGCCGCCATTGCCGGCGCCTTCGCCGCCCTTCGCGAGCGCCGCCGAGACGCCCGGCGCATGGGACGAGCCGCCGAGGCCGATCGGCTGGGCCGCGAAGACGAGGCCGAGAACGACCGCCGACGCGGCGGATGACAAGCGCACTTTGGACATCGGGCTCTCCTGTAGGCGACCGAACCAACAAGCGACTCGATCATGGACTCGTTGCATTAACTAATTTCGCAGGCGATCACTCAATCTTGATCAAAAGGTGGCGGTTGTGAAGTCCACCCGGCGGTCGGCGCCTGAAACGGCCGCTTCTTCAGGCGCAGCGCCGGCGGAACGGCACCGGATATTGGCGGGTCATGCCCCGCCCATCGCGACAATACTGGACCGCTCGCGCGCTGCTTCGGCGGCGTTATTGAAGCGAATGGTTTCGCGCATGGCGGCAATTGTGTGACAGCACCGGCCGGCGCCGAGGCGCGTCAGGCAGCGTCGCGGCCACGCTCTGGTTTCCTTCTTTCGTTTCGGTCCAGTATTGCGGCGTGATTTCCAGCTGCACCTATGCCGCCCAGCTTTGGCGTTGCTGGTCTGGGGAACCGATACGGACCAGCTTAAGCCACAGCGAACTTTTCCAAAGCTGAGATGTCTTGACACAACCGCCTCGATGACTACCTTCCTGGCACTCTCCCCGCCCGAGTGCCAAGGCCTCGCCGGGGGCTCGCCCATCATCGACCAGAGGAGCGCGACAATGGCATTCCGACCGTTGCACGACCGCGTCGTCGTCCGCCGCATCGAAGCCGAGGAAAAGACCAAGGGCGGCATCCTCATCCCCGACAGCGCCCGGGAGAAGCCGCAGGAAGGCGAGATCGTCGCCGTCGGCTCCGGCGCGCGGGACGAGACCGGCAAGCTCACGCCGCTCGACGTAAAGCCCGGCGACCGCGTGCTGTTCGGCAAGTGGTCCGGCACCGAGGTCAAGATCGACGGCCAGGAGCTCCTCATCATGAAGGAGTCCGACATCATGGGCGTCATCGAAGGCGCCGAAGCCGGCCGCCGCGCCGCCTGACCCATTCGACACCGGAGATCATCAATATGGCTGCCAAGGAAGTTCGCTTCGCCGCGAGCGCGCGCGAAAAGATGCTGCGCGGCGTCGATATCCTCGCCGACGCCGTCAAGGTGACGCTCGGCCCCAAGGGCCGCAACGTCGTCATCGAGAAGAGCTTCGGCGCGCCCCGCATCACCAAGGACGGCGTCACCGTCGCCAAGGAGATCGAGCTCGCCGACAAGTTCGAGAACATGGGCGCGCAGATGGTGCGCGAGGTGGCCTCGAAGACCAACGACATCGCCGGCGACGGCACCACCACCGCGACGGTTCTCGCCCAGTCCATCGTCCGCGAGGGCGCCAAGGCGGTCGCCGCCGGCATGAACCCGATGGACCTGAAGCGCGGCATCGACCTCGCCGTCGAGGAGGTCGTGCGCGACATCCAGGCGCGCGCCCGCAAGGTCCAGTCGAGCGACGAGATCGCCCAGGTCGGCACCATCTCCGCCAATGGCGACAAGTCGGTCGGCGAGATGATCGCCCAGGCGATGCAGAAGGTCGGCAACGAGGGCGTCATCACCGTCGAGGAAGCCAAGACCGCCGTCACCGAGCTGGACGTCGTCGAGGGCATGCAGTTCGACCGGGGCTACCTCTCCCCCTACTTCATCACCAACGCCGACAAAATGGTGGCGGAGCTGGAGGAGCCCTACCTCCTCATCCACGAGAAGAAGCTGTCGTCGCTGCAGGCCATGCTGCCGATCCTTGAGGCCGTGGTGCAATCCGGCCGGCCGCTGCTCATCGTCGCCGAGGACGTGGAGGGCGAGGCGCTGGCCACGCTGGTGGTCAACAAGCTGCGCGGCGGGCTGAAGATCGCGGCGGTGAAGGCCCCGGGCTTCGGCGACCGCCGCAAGGCCATGCTGGAGGACATCGCCGTCCTGACCGGCGGCCAGATGATCTCCGAGGACCTCGGCATCAAGCTCGAGAACGTCACCATCGACATGCTCGGCCGCGCCAAGCGCATCCGCGTCGACAAGGAGAACACCACGATCATCGACGGCGCGGGCTCGAAGGACGACATCGAGGCGCGCGTCGGCCAGATCAAGGCGCAGATCGAGGAGACGACCTCCGACTACGACCGCGAGAAGCTGCAGGAGAGGCTGGCGAAGCTCGCCGGCGGCGTCGCGGTGATCCGCGTCGGCGGCGCGACCGAGGTCGAGGTGAAGGAGAAGAAGGACCGCGTCGACGACGCCCTGCACGCCACCCGCGCCGCGGTGGAGGAAGGCGTCGTGCCGGGCGGCGGCACCGCGCTCCTGCGCGCCAAGCTGGCGGTTCGCGAGCGCCTGACCTCCGACAACGCCGACGTGCGCGCCGGCTTCAACATCGTGCTGAAGGCGCTGGAGGCCCCGATCCGCCAGATCGTCGAGAACGCCGGCATCGAGGGTTCCATCGTGGTCGGCAAGATCTCCGAGAACGCCTCGCAGACCTACGGCTTCGACGCGCAGACGGAGCAGTACGTGGACATGCTGCAGGCCGGCATCCTCGACCCCGCCAAGGTCGTCCGCGCCGCCCTGCAGGACGCCGCGTCGGTGGCCGGGCTGCTGATCACCACGGAAGCGATGGTGGCCGAAGCGCCCAAGAAGGACAGCCCCGCCCCGATGGGCGGCGGAATGGGCGGCGGCATGGGCGGCATGGGCGGCATGGACTTCTGAGCCGCGCCTCTACCCGTCGTTGACACCGAAAGCCCCGGCCTCGCGCCGGGGCTTTTTTCGTCGGCGGCGTCGAGCGGCTACCGCTCCGGCGGGTTCGGCCGCGAGGGCACGTCCGGCATCGGGCGAAGCGAGCCGGTCGCGGTGGGCGGCACGTCCGTGCGCGCGGCGTTCATCACCATCGACAGGAAGCTGTAGTAGCCGCTGACCCCAATGAGATCGACGACCCCTGTCTCGCCGAAGAGACGAGCGGCGCGCCGCCAGGTCTCGTCGCTCACCGATTTGTTTTGGTGCAGTTCCGTCGCGAATTCGAACACGGCCGCCTCGTCCTCGGGCAGGCGGTCGGGGCGACGCCCCTCGGCGATGGCGGCGATCGTCTCCGCGGCCACTCCCTCGCGTTCCGCGATGGGCGCGTGGATCGCCCATTCCACCTGCTGCGACCAGTGCCGCGCGGTGATCAGGATGGCGAGTTCGGACAGGCGCAGCCCGATGGCGCTGCGGTAGCGCAGATACTCGCCCATGCGCTGGGCATGGGTCATCAGTTCGGGGCTGCGCAGCAGCGGAACGAACGGCGAGATCAGCCCGCCGCGCGGACCGTCGATGATCTCCTGCGCCGCGACGCGCTGGCCCTCCGTCCACTGCTCGGGAGGGATCGGCGGCAGTCGGTCGGTCATGCTGGTCATTCCTCCCTCGGGCGGGGCCTTCGAGCGCGCGGAGCGCCTTCCGGAATGGCGTCAGTTCCGGTCGAGCCTGAAGCGATTATCGGCGCCGCGCGACAGCGTCATGCGGTACTCGAAGCGATCCGGCCGGTAGAACAGTTCCGCCGTATAGACGCCCTTGTTCCTGTCGTCGAAAAACGTCCGGCGCAGCTTCAGCAAAGCGCTGCCGGGCTGCACCGCCAGACGCTGGGCGGCGACGTCGTCGGCGAGCGTGGCCGTGATGCTCTGCTTCACCGAATCGACGTTGGCCCCGGCGCGGGAGATCAGGTCGATCATCGGGATGGAGGCGAGTTCGTCGCGCGTGTAGGTGCGGCCGATGCGGTCGAGCACGTAGGTCGTCGACAGCGAGAACGGCCCTTCCGCTAGGCTGCGGACGCGGACCGCGCGCTGGACCATCTCGCCCGTCTTGAGCCCGAGTTCCGCCGCGACCGCGCCCGGCGCGGGCACGTGCTCGAATTCGCAGATCGTGACGGTCGTCTGGCGTCCGATCACCGAGAGGTTCGCCATCAGCCCCTCGATGCCGGCCACGATGGGCGCGCCGCCGATCTGGGCGGCCGCGCTGGCCGAGACGATGGTTCCCCGGCCGCGCGCCCGGTCGACCAGGCCCTCGTCCGACAATTCGTCCAGGGCGCGCCGGGCCGTGATCCGGCTGACGCCGAATCGCTCCATCAGCTCCGCCTCGGTGGGAATCGCCTCGCCGACCTTGTACGCGCCCGTGGTGATCCCTTCGCGCAGGATCATGTAGATGCGGTGATACAGGGGAATGGGCGAGCGAACGGGAGCGAGCCCCGACGGCCCGTCGAGCGGGTCCTGCGCCGCCGGCGCGCGCGCCTCCGCGGCGGATGTCGATGGCGTCGACCCCGCGCGCCGCTGCGTTCCCGATCCCCGTTGCGGGGCGCTCACCTGTCTCACCATTCACCCAACCCCATCCGCGACGGCGGGCCGACCGGCCGTGTCCGGGCCAGACCGGCCGCGCCCCGAACACCGGCTTCGGAGGCGGCGGAAGTTCCGTTTCCACCCATGTCACACGGCTCTTTACAAGAGGCTAAAGATATATCTTTATAACATTTACCGGGTTGGCAAGCGGTTTCTGGCTGCCCCGGCGAGGCCGAAAAGGCCCGCGACAAAAAGCATTTGGATGGAGGCGTACGGTGGAGCTTTCGAACAAGACGGCGCGCGAGCTCTTCGAGGCGATCAAGGCCAAGCCGCCACGCCCGCGCATGGGCTTCGGCCGCAAGCCGGTCCTCATCAACGTCGACCTTCAGAAGTCCTATACGAATGTCGGCGAGTTCGTGACCGCCTACGAGACGGACCCCCGCCAGCTCGAGTACGTCAACCGGCTGGCGGAGCTCGCGCGCTCGAAGCGCCTTCCCGTGGTGTGGACCTACGTCGCCTACATGCAGTCCGGCGAGGATTGCGGGGTCTGGGGTACGCGCTCCAACACCCCGGACTCGCTGCAGAACATCAAGGTCGGCTCCCGCCGCGCCGAGTTCGACGACCGCCTCGTCATCGACACGGTCGGCGACATCATCCTCAACAAGCGGATGGCCTCCGCCTTCCACGAAACCAATCTCCAGTCGCTCATGGTCTGGCACCAGTGCGACACGGTCATCGTGACCGGAGGGTCCACCTCCGGCTGCGTGCGCGCCACCGTGGTGGACGCCATCTCGCGCGGCTATCGCGTCGTCGTGCCGGAGGAGTGCGTGTCCGACAAGCACGAGAGCCCGCACTTCGCCAATCTCTACGACATCGCCATGAAGTACGGCGACGTGGTCCCCGTGGCGGACGTCATCGCCTATTACGAAGCGTGGAAGCAGGCGTGAGGGGACCGGAGATGGCGAGAGATCCCGGCCTCTACGACTACATTCCCTATTACCGCCGCCCGAACATCGTGTGGCCGAACGGCGCGAAGATCGCGGTCTGGATCGCGCCGAACATCGAGTTCTACGAGTTCCAACCCCCGCCGAACCCGATGCGCACGCCGTGGGGGCGCCCACTGCCGGACGTGCTGGCCTACTCCCACCGCGACTACGGCAACCGCTCCGGCTGGTGGCGGATGATGGAGGCGATGGACGAGGCGGGTTTCCGCGGCTCGGTCTCGCTCAACGTCGCCCTGTGCGAGCACCACCCGGAGATCATCGAGGCCTGCGCCAAGCGGGGCTGGGAGTTCTTCTCCCACGGCATCTACAACACCCGCTACACCTACGGCATGAGCCGCGAGGAAGAGGCCGCGATCATCGAGGACTCCGTCGCCACGATCCGCAAATGGACCGGCCAGAAACTGTCCGGCTGGCTGGCCCCGGCGCTCTCCAACAACACCTGGACCATGGACCTGCTGGCCGAGCACGGCGTCGAATACACCTGCGACCTGTTCCACGACGACCAGCCCATGCCGGTGAACGTCAAGTCGGGCCGGCTCATCTCGATGCCCTATTCCCTCGAGATGAACGACGTCATCGTCTACAACTCGAACCTCTATTCGGCCCGGCATTACGGCGAGATCATCAAGCGCCAGTTCGACCAGCTCCGCGCCGAGGGAGAGCGGTCGGGCACGGTGATGTGCATCCCGCTGCATCCCTATCTCGTCGGGCAGCCGCATCGCATCGAGCCCTTCGCCGAGGCGCTGCGCTACATCGCCTCGCACGACGACGCCTGGCTCGCGACGGGGCGCGAGATCGCCGCCTACTTCAACGAGCGCTACTACGACGCGATGGCGCAAGCCATCGCCGCCGCGCAGGCCTGAGGAACATCGCCCATGGCACTCGGAGAAGACTATCTCAACTATCCCTGGCGGCGGCACGGCATGGACCACGACCGCTATCCGTGGTCGAACCTGTTCGAGCGCAAGCCCGTGACATGGCCCAACGGCGCGCGCGTCGCGCTGTGGATCACGCCCGCCGTGCAGTGGTTCCCGCTGGACATGACGTCCAAGCCGTTCGCCATGCCGGGCGGGCTCACCATGCCGTTCCCGGACCTGCGGCACTACACCAACCGCGACTACGGCAACCGCGTCGGCATCTACCGCATCCTCGACGTGCTGGCCGAGCGCAAATTGCCGGCGTCGGTGGCGGTGAACGGCGCGATCGCGGAGCGCTATCCGTCGCTCGTGCGCGACATCGTGGCGGCAGGGCACGAGATCGTGGCCCACGGCCTCGACATGGGCCACGCCCATCACAGCGGGCTCGCGCCCGACGCCGAGAACGAGATCGTCGCCCGGACGCTCCGCCTGCTGCGCGAGGCCTCCGGCCAGGAGGTGACGGGCTGGCTGTCGCCGGGCCGCGCCCAGTCGCACGCCACTCCCGACCTGCTGGCCGAGAACGGCGTCGCCTATTGCTGCGACTGGGCCAATGACGACATGCCGTTCGAGATGAGCACGCGCGGCGGGCCCCTGCTCGCCATGCCGCTCGCCTACGAAACCGACGATCGGGTGGTGATGCTCGATTTCCACCACACGGAGGACTCCTGGGCGGAGCAAGTGAAGGACCGCTTCGACGTGCTTTACCGGGAAGCCGAGAGCCATGGCGGGCGCATCGTGAGCATCCCGCTGCACGCCTGGGTGACGGGCGTTCCCTATCGCATCGGCAAGCTGCGCGAGGTGCTGGACCACATCCTGGCGCACGAGGACGTCTGGCCGGCCACCGGCCGCGACATCGTCGCAGCCTTCCGGTCGCAGGCCTGAGGCGCGCGCGATGGCCAACCTCCCCCATTCCGCCGCTCCCAGGACGATGTTCGACAAGGTCTGGGACCGGCATGTGATCGTCGCGCGCGACGAAGGGCCGTCGCTCATCTATATCGACCGCGACATCATCCACGAAGGCTCCTTCCACGCCTTCGCCGACATGAAGCGCCGCGGCTACTCCGTCCGCCGCCCGCGCCAGATGTTCGGCACGCCTGACCACTACGTGCCCACGACCGGGCGCGAGATCGGCGACGCGGCGACGGCCGAGATCGCCCGCATGATCCGGCAGTTCGACGAGAACATGGACTGGGGCGGCATCCGCAGCTTCCGGCTCCGCGATCCGCGCCAGGGAATCGTCCATGTCGTCGGCCCCGAGCAGGGCATCACCCTGCCGGGCCTCACCATCGTGTGCAGCGACAGCCACACCTCGACGCACGGGGCGCTCGGGGCCATCGCCTTCGGCATCGGGCAGTCGGAAAACATGCATGTCATGGCGACGCAGACGCTGTGGCAGGCGCGCCCCAAAACGATGCGCATCTCCGTCAGCGGCACGCTGGCGCGCGGCGTCCACGCCAAGGACGTCATCCTGGCCATCATCGGCAAGATCGGCGCCGGCGGCGCGGGTGGCCACGCCATCGAGTACGCGGGCCCGGCGGTCCGCGCCATGTCCATTGAGCAGCGGCTGACCATCTGCAACATGTCGATCGAGGCCGCCGCGCGCTGCGGCATGGTCGCGCCCGACGACACCACCTTCCAGTACCTGCACGGGCGGCCCTTCGCGCCGTCGGGGGAGGAATGGGACCGCGCGGTGGCCCAGTGGCGCGCCTTGCCGACCGACGACGGCGCCCGGTTCGATACCGAGGTCGCGCTCGAGGGACATGCCATCGCGCCGATGGTGACCTGGGGCACCAGCCCGGAGGACACCGCGCCCATCACGGGCCATGTGCCCGATCCCGCCGGGGCGCCCGACGCCGGCCGCCGGGAGAGCACGGCCAAGGCGCTCAACTACATGGGGCTGACGCCCGGCACGCCGCTCGCCGACGTCGCGATCGACCGGGTGTTCATCGGTTCGTGCACCAACAGCCGGCTGGAGGACCTGCGCGCCGCCGCCGAGGTGCTGCGCGGCCGCAAGGCGGTCGTTCCCGCCATGGTGGTGCCCGGCTCGACGTCGGTGAAGCGGGCGGCGGAAGCGGAGGGCCTCGATCGCGTCTTCCGCGAGGCCGGCTTCGAATGGCGGGAGTCCGGCTGCTCGATGTGCGCCGCGATGAACGGAGACTTCGTCAAGCCGCAGGAGCGCTGCGCCTCCACCTCCAACCGGAACTTCATCGGCCGCCAGGGCCCGAACGCCCGCACGCATTTGATGAGTCCGGCCATGGCCGCCGCGGCGGCGGTGACGGGCCGGCTCACCGACGTGCGCCGGCTTTTGAACTGAGGCCGCGCCATGACCCCCTTCGTCAAAATGACGGCGCTGGCCGCCCCCATCCCCGGACGCAACCTGGACACGGACCAGATCATCCCCGCGCGGTTCCTGAAGTTCGACCGGTCCGGCGGCTACGGACAGTTCCTCTTCCACGACCTGCGGTTCACGCCCGAGGGGCAGGAGCGGCCCGAGTTCATCCTGAACCGGGAGCCCTATCGGCACGCGAAGGTGCTGGTCACGGAGGAAAACTTCGGCTGCGGCTCGTCGCGGGAAGGCGCGGTCTACGCCCTGTGCGACCATGGCGTGCGGGGCGTGATCGGGCCGAGCTTCGGCGATATCTTCTACAACAACGCGCTCAAGAACGGCCTCGTCCCGGTGAGACTGCCGGAAGACATCGTGGCGAGCTTGCGCGAGACGCTGATGGCCACCCCCGGGGCCGAAGTCGAAATCGATCTCGAGGCGAGAATCGTTCGGCTGCCGGACGGCAGCTCGCACGAACTGGAAATCGACCCCTTCTGGCGCGAATGCATCATGAAGGGCCTCGACGAAATCGAGCTGACCTGGAGCTATATGGAAGATATCCGCCGCTTTGAGGACGCCTACCTCAAGGACATTCCGTGGATCAACAGGTGAGCCCAATCACCGCGGACACTCTCGCTGCAACACAGTGAAACAAGGGAAGGGAAGACAATGACATCTCGGGACGAAAACTGGACGACTTCCGCCATCAGCCGCCGCAATCTGCTGAAGGCCGGCGCGGCGTCGACCGCGGTCGGCTTGATCGGAGCGCCGACCGTGCTGCGCGCGCAGACGCCGACGGTGAAGATCGGCATCCTGGAGCCCCTGACGGGCGCCCTCTCCTACAACGGCACGCAGGCCCGCGCCGGCGCGCAGTTCGCCATCGACGCGATCAACGCGGCCGGCGGCATCAAGAGCATGGGCGGCGCGAAGCTCGAGCCCGTCGTGGCCGACGCGCAGTCGCGTCCCGAGGTCGCGGCGGCGGAAGTCGACAAGCTCGCGCAGGCCGGCGTGTCCGTGTTCATCGGCTGCCAGGCCAGCGCGCTCGGCCTCGCCAGCTCGCAGGCGGCGGCGCGGTACAACCTCGCCCAGGTGTTCGACGTGGGCACCGCCGAGCAGGTCGTGGAACGCGGCCTCAAGAACGTGTTCCGCTTCACGCCCGGCGTGAACAAGTGCACCTCCACCGCGCTCGAGAACCTGAAGACGCTCAACGCCAACGCCGGCAACCCGGTGAAGACGGCGGCCATCGTCCACGAGGACGGCCCGTTCGGCTCCGGCCTCGCCAAGCTGCTCAACGAGCGTCTGCCGGGAATGGGCATCCAGGTGGTGGAGACGATCAGCCACCCCACGCCGCAGCGCGACTTCACCAACATCGCGCTGCGCGTGAAGGCGGCGAAGCCGGACATGATCATCCCGTCCAACTACATCAACGAGTACACGCTGTTCGCGATGGCGCTGCGGCAGCAGCGCGTGGAGACGAAGGCGATCTACTCGATCCTCGGTGGCGGCGCGTCCAACATCAAGTTCGTGCGCGAGCAGAACGACGCGGCCCAGTACGTCATGGACTGCAATCACTGGTACGACCCGCGCAAGCCCGAGTCGCAGGCCCTGGCCAAGAAGGCGGCCGAGGCGAAGCTGGACATGACCTACGACATCATGGTCGCCTATGCCTGCATCCAGCTGATCGCCGACTCGCTGGAACGCGCCAAGTCGGGCGACCGCGAGAAGATGATCGAGGCGCTGGCCTCCTCCACCTACTCCGGCTCGATCATGCCTTACGGACCCACGAAGTTCGTGAACGGCAACAACGAAGGCGCGCAGCCGGTCAACACGCAGATCCGGGGAGACAAGATCGAGCTGGTCTTCCCCAAGGAATACGCCACGGCGGAGGCCGTCTTCCCGATGCCTCCTCGCGGCTGAGGCGTCTTTCCATGCTCCGCGGGCGCTAGCCGCCCGCGGACGCTCCCAAGCGGGAAGCTCCGTCCATGTCCGCACTTATCCTTCCCGCCATGCTCGGCGGCCTGACGACAGGAGCGATCTACGCGCTCGTGGCGCTCGGCCTGACGCTGATCTACGGCGTCCTGCACATCATCAATTTCGCCCACGGCAGCCTGCTCATGCTGGCGTTGTACGGCGTCTACTTCCTGCATGTCTGGCTGGGGTTCGACCCCTATCTCGCGATTCCGATCATCGCGCCTCTCTTCTTCGTGCTGGGCTACGCCCTGCAGCGGGGCGTGATCGCCCCCTTCTCGGGCGGCAAGGAGCAGAACGTCCTGCTCGTGACGCTGGCGCTTTCGATCGTCTTCGACAATCTGGCGCTCTATTTCTGGACCTCGAACACGCGCACGGTGGCCGTCTCCTACGCCTATACGATGGTGGAGGTCGGCCCCGCCTTCATTCCGCTGCCCAAGGTCATCGCCT
Organism: Alsobacter ponti; assembly: GCF_024294805.1. Classification (GTDB taxonomy): domain Bacteria; phylum Pseudomonadota; class Alphaproteobacteria; order Rhizobiales; family Beijerinckiaceae; genus Alsobacter; species Alsobacter ponti. The sequence goes on along the minus strand of NZ_JANCLU010000012.1, from coordinate 26,805 downwards.
TCTTCGCCGCGATGCTGTGCGCCGCGATCCTGTGGCTCGTCATCAACCGCACGCGGATCGGCAAGGCCATCCGCGCCGTGGCCATCGAGAAGCGCGGGGCGCAGCTGGTCGGCATCGAGGTCGAGCAGACCTACGCCGTCTGCTTCGGCATCGGGACGGCCTGCGTGGCGGTCGCCGCCTGCCTGCTGATCCCCACCTTCTACGTCACCCCGCAGGTCGGCTACGCCTTCGTCCTCGTGGCGTTCACCACCGTGGTGCTGGGCGGCATGGGCAGCTTCGCCGGCGCGCTGGTGAGCGGACTGCTGCTCGGCGTCATCGAGGCCCTCTGCGGCCTGTTCCTCGGCGAAACGCTGGGGCAGATCGGCATCTTCGTCGCCTTCATCCTCATCCTGCTGTTTCGGCCGGCAGGCCTGTTCGGACAACGCACCGCATGAAACACGCGACGCTCGGCGAGTGGGTTCTCTACGGCGCGGTGTGCGCCTACCTCCTGGCGCTGTACGCCCTTCCTTCGGATGTCTGGCTCGGCTTCACGATCAACGCCCTGATCGTCACGGTGCTCAGCATCGCGTGGAACATCACCGGCGGCTATGGCGGCCAGATGTCCTTCGGCCATGCCGCCCTGTTCGGAACCGGGGCCTTCGTGACCGCGATCCTTCAGGTGCGCCTGGGCGTCAACCCGTGGCTGGCCGCTCCGCTGGCGATCGCCGCGGCGGCGCTGGTCGCCGGCGTCATCGGCGCGCTGTCCTTCCGCTATGGGCTGAAGGGCTCCTACTTCGCGCTTGTCACCCTCGCCTTCGCCGAGGTGCTGCGCATTCTCGCCAGCTCGTTCTCGATCACGGGCGGCGGCCAGGGCATCCTGGTGCCGTACAAGGCGGGCGTCGAGAACCTCCAGTTCGCGAGCCGCGTCTCGACCTACACCCTGGCGCTGGCGCTGGTGGCGCTCGGCATGCTGGTGACGGCCTGGATGCAGCGCTCGCGCTTCGGGGCCTACCTCATCGCGATCCGTGAGAACGAGGAGGCCGCCAAGGCGCTGGGCATCGACACGTTCCGAACCAAGGTGCTGGCCATGGTGCTCTCCGGCGCCATCGCCGGAACCGCCGGCGTCGCCTATCTCCAGACCTTCCTCTTCGTGGACTCGCAGATCGCCTACGGGGCGAGCATGTCCGTGGAGGCGCTTCTCGGGCCGATGATCGGCGGCTCGGGCACACTGTGGGGCCCGCTCGTCGGTACGCTGGCCCTCCATCTTCTCGGCGAGAGCGCCAAGGAGCTCGTGAGCGGCGCGCCCGGGCTCAACCTCGTCCTGTACGGAGTCGTCCTGCTGGTGATCCTGCGCTATTTGCCCGACGGCCTCGTGGGGCTGGCGCGTCGCGTTCGCCTGCCCCGGCGCGCGCCGGCGGCCTCGATGAAGGAGGCGCGCTGATGCTGCGCGTCGCCAACGTCACGAAGCGTTTCGGCGGCCTCGTCGCCGTCAACGACGCATCGCTCACCCTGGAGCAGGGGCGGATCGTCGCCCTGATCGGCCCCAACGGGGCGGGCAAGACGACCCTGTTCGCCATGATCGGCGGCTTTCTGACCCCCGACGCGGGCAGCATCACCTTCGAGGGACAGGAGATCGCCGGCCTGCCGCCTCACGCCATCTGCCGGCTCGGCCTGACCCGCACCTTCCAGATCGTCCAGCCCTTCGCCGGACTCACGGTGCTCGAGAACATCGCGGTCGGCGCGCACCTGCACCATCGCAGCCGGGCGGATGCGCTGGAGCGCGCGCGCCTCGTCGCCGAGCAGGTCGGCATGGGCCGCATGCTCGACCAGTCGGCGCAATCGCTGACGGTGGCCGGCCGCAAGCGCCTCGAACTGGCCCGCGCCCTGGCCACCGAGGCGAAGCTGCTGCTGCTCGACGAGGTGATGGCCGGGCTGATCCCCAGCGAGATCGTCGAGATCGTCGCCACCATTCGCCAGATCCGCGATTCCGGCGTCACCATTCTCCTCATCGAGCATGTCATGCAGGCGGTCATGAGCCTCTCCGAGGAAGCCTATGTCCTGAACCAGGGCAAGATGATCGCGCACGGAACGCCGAAGCAGCTCGTCGCCGATCCCACCGTCATCGAGGCCTATCTCGGCCATGGCGCGGCCGAGCGCCTGAAGGGGGGCGCGCATGCTTGAGGTCGCCGGCATCGTGGCCGGCTACGGCCCTATGGACGTCCTTCAGGGCGTCAGCATGTCCATCGCATCCGGCGAGATCGTCGCCGTGCTCGGCTCGAACGGAGTCGGCAAGTCCACCCTCAACAACGTCCTCAGCGGCATCGTGAAGCCGCGCGCCGGCAGCGTGCGCTTCATGGGGGCCGACATCACCGGCGCCTCGCCGAGCGCCATCGTCGCCGCCGGGCTGTCGCAGGTGCCGGAGGGCCGTCGGATCTTCCCCAACCTCACGGTGCGGGAAAACCTCGAGCTCGGGGCCTATCGGCGCGCCGGGGCGCGCATGAAATCGAATTTCGAGCATATCTGCGACACGTTCCCGCGCCTGCGCGAGCGGCTGGGGCAACTGGCCGGAACGCTCTCCGGGGGCGAACAGCAGATGCTGGCCATCGGCCGCGGGCTGATGGCCGAACCTCTCCTGTTGATCCTGGACGAACCCTCGCTCGGCCTCTCCCCGCTGATGGTCGAGGAGATGTTCAACCTGGTCCAGCGCATCAACCGCGAGGGCCTGTCCATCCTGCTCGTCGAGCAGAACGTCGTGCAGTCGCTCGGCATCGCGACGCGCGCCTACGTGCTCGAACAGGGGCGCTTCGCGCTCGAAGGCGCGGCGGCCGACATGCTGGCCGACCCGCGCCTGCGCCAGACCTATCTGGGACTCTAGGGCGACCGGCGGGCGCCCCGACAAAGCCTGAGAGGAACGCGAGATGAGAACCACGACCAAGCTGCGCGAGCTGATCGCCGCTCCGGGAGCCGTCATGGCGCCGGGCGTGGTCGATCCGCTGTTCGCGCGCATCGTCGCCAAGCACGGCTTCGCGGCCATGTACATGACGGGCGCGGGGACGTCGGCGGCCCGGCTGGGCATGCCGGATGTCGGCCTGCTCACCCTGACGGAAATGGTCGACAACGCGGCGCGCATCGCCGCGGTCAGCGACATCCCTTTGATCGCGGACGCCGACAACGGCTATGGCGGCCCGCTGAATGTGCGCCGCACCGTGCAGCTTTACGAGCGCGCCGGCGTCGCCGCCATCCACATCGAGGACCAGGTTCTTCCCAAGCGCTGCGGCCACCTCGCGGGCAAGCAGCTGATCCCGGCGGCCGACATGGTCGCCAAAATCAAAGCCGCCACGGACGCGCGGACCGACCCCGATTTCGTCCTGATCGCCCGCACGGACGCCCTCGCGCTGCACGGGCTCGACGCGGCGCTCGAACGGGCGGAGATGTACCGGGAGGCGGGGGCCGACGTTCTGTTCGTCGAGTCGCCGGGCGCGGAGCATCTGAAGCCGATCAACGAGCGCCTGCGCTTCCCCTCGCTCTACAACATGGCGACGAGCGGCAAGACGCCGTTCCTGAAGAAGTCCGAGATCGAGGCGCTCGGCTTCAAGATCATCATCTATCCGAACTGGCTGATGCTCGCTGCGATCAAGGCGGCCGAGGGCGTGCTCACCACGCTGCGCGAGGAGGAAACGATCGCCAGCATCGCTCCCCAGGTGCCCTCGTTCCAGCAGTTCTTCGACCTCGTCGGCATGCAGGAGGTGCGCGAACTCGAGGAGCGCTACGGCGTGCCCGAGGAAGCCCGCGCCAACTACTGAGCCGATCCCATCCGGGCCGGCGTCCGGCCCGTCGACCCACCCACACCGGAAAGCAGCAATGCCCGTCCACTCCGCCAAAGAGGTCCAGTTCGACTTCACCGTGCCCGTCGTCGTCATCGGCGCGGGGGCCTGCGGCCTGACAGCCGCCCTCGCGGCCAAGGATGAAGGGGCCGACGTTCTCGTGCTGGAACGCGACGAGCGCCCGACCGGCAGCACGTCCCTGTCGGCCGGACTGATCCCGGCGGCGGGAACGCGGTTCCAGAAGGAAAAAGGCATCGACGACACGCCGGAGATCTTCGCCGCCGACCTGACCGCGAAGGCCAAGGGGAAGAGCGATCCGGCCATCGTCCGCGCCGTCGCCGAGGCCTCCGGCCCGACCATCGACTGGCTGGCGGACCGGCACGCGGTCGAGCTGCATCTGCTCGACGGCTTCTACTATCCCGGCCATTCGCGCCTTCGCATGCACGGGCCGGTCAGCCAGACCGGGGCCGACCTGGAGCAGTCCCTGCTCGCCGCGGCAGAGCGCGCCGGCATCGACATCATCACCAGCGCGTCGGTCGAGGACCTGTACGCCGACGAGAGCGGGCGTGTCGTGGGCGTCGGCTTCCGCCGGCCGAACGGCGAAGTCGAGACCGTCGGGTGCGAGGCGCTGGTGCTCGCCTGCAACGGCTTCGGCGGCAATCCCGCCATGGTGGCGACCTACATCCGGGAGATGGCCGACGCGGAATATTGCGGCCATACCTCCAACACCGGCGACGCCGTGACCTGGGGCAGCGCGCTGGGCGCGGCGCTCGGCGACATGGGCAGCTTCCAGGGCCACGGCTCGGTCGCCCACCCCCACGGCCTTCCGCTCACCTGGGCCGTCATCACCCAGGGCGGCATCCAGGTGAACCTCAACGGGGAACGCTTCGCCAACGAGATGCGCGGCTACTCGGAGCACGCCGAGGAGGTCATCAAGCAGCCGGGCCGCGTGGCCTGGGACATTTTCGACGAGCGCTGCGAAAAGCCCGCCCTCGGCTTCCACGACTATCGCGAGATCAAGAAGCTCGGCGCGATCAAGCGGGCGGACAATCTGGAGGAACTGGCGGCGCTCACCGAACTGCCGCTCGAGGCGCTGCGCCGGACGCTGGACGAGGTGCGCCGCTACGCGGCCGGCGAGGCGTCCGACCCGCTGGGCCGCGACTTCACGACGCAGCCGCCGCTCGCCCCGCCCTATCTCGCGGCGAAGGTGAACGGCGCGCTGTTCCACACGCAGGGCGGGCTCGTCATCGACACGCAGGCCCGGGTGCTACGCGCCGACGGGTCGCCCCTGCCCAACCTGTTCGCCGGCGGGGGCGCCGCGCGAGGCCTCTCGGGCCCGTCGTCATGGGGCTACATGTCCGGCAACGGCCTTCTCGCGGCGACCGTCCTCGGCCGCATCGCCGGCCAGTCCGCCGCGCGGCGGGCAGCCGCGTGACGAGCGCACGACCACACGGAGGACTTGAAGCCATGAAGCGCGTTCTGGTCATCGTCCCGTTTCCGATGACGGACGAAGAGCTCGGCCGCCGCAAGGACCAGCTCAAATCCGTCAAGCTCGGACCCGACATCGCGTTCGACTTCCGGCCCGTCCGGGTCGGCCCCGCCAACTACACCAGCCAGCACGATTTCACGCTGGCGGACTTTTCCATCCTCGACGCCGGCCTCGACGCGCAGGCTGAGGGCTATGACGCCGTGTGCATCGACACGATGAGCGATTCCGGCATGTCGGCGCTGAGGTCATTGCTCACCATCCCGGTCATCGGCCCGGGGCGGCACGCCATGCTCGTCGCCCAGATGCTCGGGGAGAAGTTCTCGATCCTGGTGATGTGGGACCGCTGGAAGCCGCTCTACGCCAAGACGCTCGGCGAACTGGGCATGCGCGACAAATGCGCCTCGATCCGCTCCATCGGGGTGCGCCCGGACAACAAGGCGCTCCTCTCCGGCAAGGAGGACGCCGTGTTCCCCCTCCTGCTCGAGGCCGCCCAGCGCTGCGTCGACGAAGACGGGGCCGACGCGATCATCCTCGGCTCGACGACCATGCACCAGGCCCACGCCTATTTGGCCGAGCGCCTGCCCGTGCCCGTCATCAATCCCGGCCCCCTCACCTACCGGCTCGCCGAAACGGCCCTGCGGCTGAAGCTGACGCACTCAAAAGCCACCTACCCCGCGCCCCTCGTGCCGAAGCCCGACATGATCCGGGCCATCGGCGCGGCCGGCGCCGCGAAAGGAGCGTGACATGGCCCGCATTCTCGTCATCGTCCCCTTCGCGCTCGACGCCGAGGGCATCGAGAACCGCCGCAAGCAGCAGAAATACGTCGAGCTCGACCCCGACACGGAGCTCGTCTACCGGCCGGTCACGGCGGGGCCGACCTCCTTCATGAGTCCCCACGACTGGAGCCTGATGGACCTCGCCATCTTCGAAGCCGGCATGGACGCCCAGAAGCAGGGGTTCGACGCAGTCTGCATCGACACGATGAGCGATTCCGGCATGGCGGCGCTGCGCTCGGTGCTCGACATCCCGGTGATCTCGCCGGGCAAGGCCTCCATGCTGTACGCGCTGACGCTGGGCTCCAGCTTCTCCGTGCTGGCCCAGTGGGAGCCGGCTTTGCCGCGCTACCGCAAGGCCATCCGGGAATACGGCTTCGAGAAGCAGTGCGCATCGGTGCGGTCCTTCGACCAGCCGCCGGACTTCTCCGCGCTGCTCGACGGCAAGGAGGACAAGGTGTTCCCGCGCATGCTGGCCGTCGCCAAACGATGCATCGAGGAGGACGGCGCCGAGGTCATCTGCCTCGGCTCGACCACCATGCACCAGGCGGCGGAGTTCCTGGCCAGCGAACTGCCGGTGCCGCTCGTGAACCCCGGCCCGCTTAGCTACAAGCTGGCCGAGACCTTCCTCGCGCTGGGGCTGCGGCACGGGCGGGCGGCCTATCCCGCGCCGACCGACGGCCGCCAGGACCTCATCCACGCCATGCTGGCCGGCGGCGCCGCGCAGCAGGCCGATGCGGCGGCCCGCGATGCCTGACGCCGCGAGCAAGACCATCGCCGTCGTCGGAACCGGAACCGTCGGGGCGAGCTGGGCGGCGCTCTTCCTGGCCTGCGGCCACGACGTGGCGGCGACGGACCCCGCGCCCGACGCCGAGACCCGGCTGCGCGCCTTCGTCGAGCGCGCCCGCCCGCAGCTGGCGGCGCTCGGCCACACGGGCGACGGCGCCCTGCGCTTCGTCGCCGACGTGGAGCAGGCGGTCGCGACCGCGGATTTCGTGCAGGAGAACGCGCCTGAGGACGAGAACCTGAAGCGGGGATTGCTGGCGCGGATCGACGCGGCGGCCCCGCCCCACGCCATCGTCGCGGCGAGCACGTCGGCCCTGCTGCGCAGCCGCATCGTGGCGGAGTGCCACACGCCGCGCCGCCACATCGTCGCGCATCCGTTCAACCCGCCGCATTTGCTTCCGCTCGTCGAGATCCTGGGCGAGGACGACGACGTCGTGGCGCGGGCCTGCGCGTTCTACCGCTCGCTCGGCCGCCACCCCATCGTGCTGCGCAAGGAGACGCCCGGCCACATCGCCAACCGGCTCACCGCGGCGCTCTACCGGGAAGCGGTGTCGCTGGTGGAACAGGGCGTCGCCAGCGTCGCGGACATCGACGCCGCGCTGTGCCAGGGGCCGGGCCTGCGCTGGGCCATCATGGGCCCTCACCTCACCTATCATCTGGGCGGCGGCGCGGGCGGCATCCGCGGCTATCTGGACCATCTCGGCCCCAGCCAGGAACGACGCTGGGCCAGCCTCGGCACGCCGCGCCTGACCGAGGACGTCAAGGCCGCCATCGCCGCCGGCGTCGAGGACGAGACGAAAGGCGCGTCGATGGCCGAGCTCGAAGCCTGGCGCGACCGCCTCCTCGTCGACATCCTACGTCTCAAGCAGTCGGGCTGAAGGCCGTCACGAACGCGGCGCGGACGGCGGCCGCCCTACGCAACGTCCCCCACGCAACGCTGCGTGCTGCGTCGGGCGGCGATCTCGACGCCGAGGTCGACCACGTTCGGCCCCTCGTAGCTGCCGTCCATCAGCTGGCGCACCGCCGTCACGGCGGCATAGCCGTTGCGGTAGCGGTGCGTGCGCACCGACGAGAGCGAGGGCGAGCAGGCGTCGGTGAAGTCGAGGTCGTTGAAGCCGGCGACGCCCATGTCCCGGGGGACGTCGATGCCCTGGGCAAGGCACTCGAACAGCACACCCAGCGCGAGGCTGTCATTGTTGCAGAACACGGCGTCGAGGTCCGGCGCGCTGGCGAGCGCCCGGCGGAACATCTCCCGCCCCAGGCTGGGCCGGGAGAACTCGAGGAAGGGCGGCACGCCCGGCTCGCTCATCGCGGCCAGTCTCGTAAGCTCCTCGCGCGAGAGGGAGTGGGTGAGGCAGGGCTCCGTCAGGCCGGCGTCCGCCAGCGCCTTCCGATAGCCGCGCAGCCGGCCCGTCGACCTGATGCTCATCCAACCGCTGATGAAGGCGATGCGGCGATAGCCCTGGGCGATCAGGTGCTCGGTCATCAGTCGCCCGGCCTCGTCATGACGAAAGCCGATGCAAAGCTGGATGGGGTCGTCGGTGACGTCCATGATCTGCACCACCGGGCAGCCGGCGTTCTCCAGCATGGCGCGGGCGGCTGGCGTCTGGTCGACGCCGGACACGATCATCGCCGCCGGCTTGTGCCGCAGGAAGCTGGCGACAAGCCGCTCCTCCTCGTGCGGGTCGTAGCGCGTGTTGCCGACCTGGACCTGCAACTTGGTGCCGTCGACGCCATCGTAGACGCCGCGCAGCACGTCGGTGAACACCGTGTGGGAGAGCGAGGGGACGAGCACGCCCAGCACGTCGGTGCGCTTGGAGGCGAGCGCCCGTGCGTTGAGGTCTGGCACGTAGGCGAGGTCGCGCACGGCCTTATCGATCTGGCGGCGCAGCGTCTCGGACACCAGCTCGGGGCTGCGCAGCGCGCGCGACACCGTGATCGCCCCGACACCGGCCAGCGCCGCCACGTCAGCGATGGTGGGTCTCCCGAGGCCGCGGCGCCGCGAGCCCGCGGGCGCGGCTGAGGCCAATCCGGGCTTCTGCCCGGACTTGAGGCCGGCCTTTCCTCCCGCCTTTCCGCCCGCCTTGCCGCCGTCGTTCCGTCGTTTGCGAATGGCGCCCTCCCCTTGCCCGGAGACGTCTCAAATCACAGACGCCGCATGTTGTGCAACACCCGCCACCAGCCCGCCTTTCGCGAACGTGGGACGACCCCGAGCCTCCTTGACTCGCCAATCATGGTAGCGCTACCGTGCCGAAATTGCATCCGTATGCAGCGGATGCGGACAAATCGGCGGCCAAGCCCGCCGGCGTCCGGGACGTCGAGCCCGGGACGAACGAACAAGGGAGGGCGGCGTGGCGATCACCAGGCGAAGCTTTGTGGCCGGAACTGCGACGGCCGTGGCCGCGGCGGGCTACGCGTCGGGCGCGAGCGCCCAGGCGGGCGGCGATACGATCCGCATCGCCTTCGCGGCGCGCGGCAACCGCACGCTCGATCCCGCGGCCTCGATCCAGGGCGCCGACAACTGGTCGATCACCCATATTCACGACGTGCTGGTCACCTCTCCTCCGGGCCGCTTTGCCGAGAAGCCGAGCGAGTTCGTGCCGCAGTTGGCGAAGAGCTGGGAGATGTCGCCCGACGCGCGCACCTGGACCTTCCAGCTGCGCGAGGGCGTGCAATTCCACAAGGGCTACGGCGAGATGACGTCCGAGGACGTCGTGTTCAGCATCGACCGCGCCCGCGACCCCAAGCAGGGCGGCGGCAACCGCTCGCTCTACGAGAACATCGCGGAGGTGAAGGCGAACGGGAAATACACCGTCGTCGTGACGCTGCGCCAGCCCGACCCGCTCTTCATCGGCGGCACGATCCAGGATTATTCCTGCGTCATCATGTCGAAGAAGGCGACGCTGGAGAAAGGCGAGAACATCGGACGCGACCCGATCGGCACCGGCGCCTACGAATTCGTCAGCCTCGATCCCGATCCCTCGAAGGGGATCATGATGACGGCGAACCCGAAATGGTTCGGAGGCGCGCCGCCGACCAAGAACCTGCATGTCATGTACATCCTCGACACCACCGCCCGCACGCTGGCGCTGCTGTCGGGCACGGTCCACATGATCGAGGGCGTTCGCGCGCCCGGCTGGACCCAATCGATCCAGCAGAAGAACCCGAACATGCAGTTCGACGTCGCGGCGCCGGGCAGCCTGTTCACGATGCATTTCAACATGTCGCGCAAGCCGCTGGACGACGTGCGGGTGCGCCGCGCTTTCGCCTACGCGATCGACCGCGACGCCATCGCCAAGGCCATGGCGCCGATCAGCCGCCGCACCTGGGGCCTGAACGCGCCGAGCTTCCCCGGTGGCCTGACGGCGGACAGCCTGCCGCCGGAACTGCGCTACCCGTTCGATCCCGCCAAGGCGAAGGCGCTTCTGGCCGAGGCCGGCTTCCCCAACGGCTTCAGCATGGACGCCTATACGAGCCAGCGCGAGGACTACAAGTCCGTGATGCTCATCGTGCAGGAGCTGATGCGCAAGGTCGGCGTCAACATCAACCTGCAGGTGATCGACCACACCACCTTCCACGCCAACAACCGGAAGGACATGAACACCATCCCGCAGAACTCGTCCGCCTATCCGCCCGTGCCGGCCCTGCCGCTCGGCGACAACCTGGCGAAGTCCTCCGAGGTGAAGCCCGACGGGAGCGGCGGCACCAACTACTCCCATTACGGCGTGCTGATCCCGGGCATCGACGAGCTGCTCGACCAGGCCGGCGACGAGCCCGATTTCGAAAAGCGCATCGCCATCATCCAGAAGGCCGAGCGCAAGGTGCTGGAGGACGTGCCGCTGATCCCGATCAGCACCAACGGCTACCTCATCGTGCGCGATCCCAAGGTGAAGCTCGGCTACGAGGTGAAGTCAGGCTACGCCTTCTGGCCGCTGAGCAAGGCGACGATCTCCTGAGGCGTCGCCTCGCCGCGCAACGAAAGCCGCCTCATGGGACGCACCATCGCCAGGCGCCTCGTCGACGCCATTCCGACGTTGCTGCTGGTGCTGACGCTCGTCTTCGTGGCGATGCGCATCCTGCCGGGCGACCCGGCCCTGGCGGTCCTCGGCGAGCACGCCACGCAGGCGCAGCTCGCCGAGTTCCGCCGCAAGATCGGGCTCGACCTGCCGATGTGGCAGCAATATCTGAGCTTCATCGTCAACTCGGCGACCTTCAACTTCGGCAACTCATTCGCCAATAACTTCTCGGTCAGCCAGCTCGTCCGCCTGAACCTGCCCTACACGGTCGAGCTGACCATCGCCGCCACCATCATCGGCACGGTGATCGCCATTCCGGTCGGCGTCGCCTCGGCCGTCAACCGCGGCAAGGCGATCGACTCCGGGTCCCGCGTCTTCTCGCTCATCGGCTACGCGGTGCCCGACTTCTTCCTCGGCGCGGTGCTGCTCATCGTCTTCGCGCTCAATTTCGGATGGTTCCCGATCAACGGGGGCGGAGACGGGTTCGCCGACCGAATGTGGCATCTGGCCCTGCCGGCCCTGGCGCTGGGGCTCATCAAGGCCGCCTTCGTCAGCCGCCTGACGCGCTCCTCGCTGCTGGAAGTGGCGCGCAAGGACTATGTCCGCACCGCCCGCGCCAAGGGCGCGAGCGAGCGGCGCGTCATCTATCTCCACGCGCTGCGCAACGCGCTGCTGCCGGTGATCACCGGGCTCGGGCTCAGCATCCTCTCGACGCTATCCGGCTCGGTGGCGATCGAACTGATCTTCGGCCGGCCGGGCCTCGGCAGCATGCTGGTCGGCGCCATCGAGACGCGCGACTACCCGGTGATCCAGGCCGGCATCGTGGTGTTTTCGCTCTTCGTCGTGCTGGTGAACCTGGCGATGGACATCATCTACACGCTGGTCGACCCGCGCGTCGGAGACGTCGCATGAGCGCGGTCGCTCCCTCCCCGAGCGCGCCCGCCGCCCGCCGCGCACCGCCCGACGGCGTCATCGCGCAGCTCTGGCGCAACATCGTCCACGAGCCGCTCACGCTTTTCTTCTTCGTCGTGCTGGTCGCCATCGTGCTGATCGCCGCGTTCGCGAACGTCATCGCGCCCTACGATCCGGTCGAGCAGAGCCTGCTCGCGGTGAACCAGGAGCCCACGGCGGAGCATTGGCTCGGCACCGACCAGTTCGGCCGCGACGTGCTCTCGCGCATTATCTACGGCGCGCGCACCTCGCTGGTGCTGGGCCTCCTTTCGCCGGCGATCGCCGCCACCATCGGCACGGCATTGGGACTGGTCGGCGGCTATTTCGGCGGCTGGCCGGACCGGGTTCTCGGCCGGGTGATCGACCTCCTGCTCGCCTTCCCCGCCCTTCTGCTCGGCATCCTGGTGGCCGCCGCGCTGAGCTCCGGGTTTTGGTCCATGGTCGCGGTGCTCACCATCGCCTTCGCGCCGCGCTTCGCCCGCATCGCCCGCGCCTCGACGCTGTCGCTGCGCAACGAGCCCTTCGTCGAGGCGGCGGTGGCGGCGGGCGTCGGCCACCCGCGCATCATCCTGCGCCACATCCTGCCCAACATCGCCGGGCCGGTGGTCGTGGTGCTGACCTTGTGGATCGCCACCGCGATCCGGCTCGAGGCGACACTGAGCTTCCTCGGAATGGGCACGCAGCCGCCACAGGCGAGCTGGGGCAACATCATCCGCGACGGCCTCAGCAACATGTACGGGTCCGCCTGGCCGATCATCAGCGCCGGCGTGTCGATCACCATCACCGTGCTGGCCTTCAACATGATCGGCGACGCCGTGCGCGACGTGCTGGACCCAGAGACACGCGCATGAGCGCTCCCGACGCCGTCCCGCTGCTGCGCGTGCGCGACCTCGCCATCGAGTTTGGCCCGCCCGACGCGCCGCTGCGCGTCGTCGACGGCGTCGGCTTCGACCTCGCCCGGGGCGAGTGCATCGGCATCGTCGGCGAATCCGGCTCGGGCAAGAGCATGACGTCGCTCGCGATGATGCGCCTGATCCCCGAGCCGCCGGGCCGAATCGCCGGCGGCCGCGTCGAGTTGGAGGGGCGCGACCTGCTCTCCCTCCCCGTCGACGCCATGCGCGACATCCGCGGCCGCGAGATCGCCATGGTGTTCCAGGAGCCGATGAGCTCGCTGAATCCGGTGATGACCATCGGCGCGCAGATCGGCGAGACGCTGCTGCTGCACGACCCGATGAGCCCCGCGCGGCGGCGCGAGCGCGTCATCGAGATGCTCGGCCTGGTGGGAATCCCGAGTCCGGAGGATCGCCTCGACGCCTATCCCCACGAGTTCTCCGGCGGCATGCGCCAGCGTGTGATGATCGCCATGGCGCTCGCCTGCAACCCGAAAGTGCTGATCGCCGACGAGCCGACGACCGCGCTCGACGTGACCATCCAGGCCCAGGTGCTCGACCTGATGAAGCGGCTTCGCGAGCAGCTTCACACCGCCATCGTGCTGATCTCGCACGATCTCGGCGTCATCTCCGACATCGCCGACCGCGTTATCGTCATGTATTGCGGGCGCGTGGTGGAGACGGCCAACATCGCCGACATCTTCGAACGCCCCGCGCACCCCTACACCGAGGGGCTGCTGCGCTCGATCCCGAGCGGCTCGAACAGCGGCCGGCGGCTCTACCAGATCCCCGGCACCGTGCCCTCGCCGCAGGATCGCGGGCCGGGCTGCGACTTCTACGACCGCTGCCCGCGTCGCATGCCGGAATGCCTGCTCGCCAAGCCGCCCTTGTTCGACCTCGGCCGCGGACAGGCGGCGGCCTGCTACGCCGCGGCGCGGGAGGCCGTGTCATGAGCGAGGCGCTGCTGCGGGTCGAGGGCCTGACCAAGCTGTTCGGGTCGCGCCGCCGCGTCGGCCTGTTCGGCCCGTCGCGGGCCGGCGTGCGGGCGGTGGACGACGTCAACTTCGCCGTCGCGCCCGGCGAAACGCTGGCCCTCGTCGGCGAGTCCGGCTGCGGAAAATCGACCACCGGCCGGCTGCTGCTGCGCCTGATCGAGCCGACGTCGGGCCGCGTGCTGTTCCGGGGCCGCGACATCGCCAGCGCCGGCGCGCGCGACATGCACGCCATCCGCAAGCATCTCCAGATCATCTTCCAGGACCCCTACGGGTCGCTCAGCCCGCGCCGCACCGTGGTCGACATCGTCGCCGAGCCGCTGGAGGCCCACGGCATGGTCCGAAACGCGGCCGAACGGCGCGAGCGCGTCGCCGGGCTGCTCGAGCGCGTGGGACTGTCTCCCGACTCCATGAACCGCTACCCGCGCGAGTTCTCGGGCGGCCAGCGCCAGCGCATCGGCATCGCGCGGGCGCTCGGCGTGGGACCCGCTTTTATCGTTGCCGACGAGCCCGTCTCGGCGCTCGACGTCTCCGTGCAGGCGCAGATCGTCAACCTGCTGCAGGATCTGCAGGAAGAGCAGGGACTGTCCTACCTGTTCATCTCGCACGACCTGCGCGTCGTGCGCCACATCGCCCATCGCGTGGCGGTGATGTATCTCGGCCGCATCGTCGAGGAAGGGCCGAAGGAGCAGATCTTCACCGCTCCCCAGCACCCTTATTCGCAGGCCTTGCTCTCCGCCGCGCCCGAGCCCGGGCCGGCGCGCGCCAGCCGGCGCATCATCCTGCAAGGCGACGTGCCGAGCCCGACCGCCATTCCCTCCGGCTGCGGCTTCCGCACGCGCTGCCCGCTGGCGCAGCCCGTGTGCGCGCAGGAGCGGCCCGCGTTGCGCGAGGTCGCGCCGGGCCAGCGCGCCGCCTGCCACTTCGCCGCGCCGAACCCGATCCCCGCGCCGGGCGGCCGCGCCCCGCAAGCCGCCGCGTGACCCGCATGGCCGCCCTCGCCTCGCGCCTGAATGCGGCCGCCGATGGTAGCGCTACCGTCCGCGCCGGGCGTCGCGCGACCGGGCCGCGCGGGCGCGCGCCACGCCTCACTCCCTTTCCGCGATCCGAGCCCGGAGCCACGCCATGACCCTTCCCGCCGCCGTCCACATCGACGCGCCAGCCGCACGCTTTCCCGAGAGCTCGCCGGTCGCCTGGGCCGCCGAGCACCTGCGCCGCGCGCTGGCCGCCCGCGACATCGCCTCGGCCCCGAACGCGGCCACGGTGGTGACGCTGGCGCTGGGCTCGGACGCGCCGGCGCGCGCCGCCGCCTCGGCTGCCGGCGTCGCCCTCCCCGACGCGGCGGAGGCCATGGCGCTTCTGCCGGCGGGGCAAGGCGTCTTGGCCTGGGGCGCGGACGAGCGCGGGCTGGTCTACGCCCTCACCGAGCTCGCCGACCGCGTGAGCCACGGCGCGGACCCGCTGTTCGGCCCCGACCTGCCGCTCGTCGAGCAGCCCTCCGCCCGCGTGCGCAGCATCGCCCGCCTGTTCTGCTCGGAAGCCGAGGACAAGGGCTGGTTCCACGACCGCCAGTTCTGGCACGAATATCTGTCCATGCTGGCCACGAACCGCTTCAACCGGTTCAACCTGACGCTCGGCATGGGCTACAACTATCCCTATCACAACAACTACATCACCGACGTCTACTTCTACTTCCCCTACCCGTTCCTGCTCGAGATGCCGGGTTCCGGCGTCGACGTGAAGGAGCTGAGCCCCGAGGAGCGGGACGCCAACCTCGAGACGCTGAAGTTCATTGCCCGCGAGACGGCGCGGCGCGGCATCGACTTCCACCTCGCGCTGTGGACGCAGCGCTACGATTTCGACGACGTGCCCAAGGCGTGGCACACGGTGCGCGGCATCACCGACGACAACCTCGCGCCCTATTGCCGCGACGCGCTGACGCGGCTTCTGCTGGAAGTGCCGCAGATCAAGGGGCTCACCTTCCGCGTCCATGTGGAGGGCGGCATCGCCGAAGGCGACTACGCCTTCTGGGAGCAGGCCTTCGCCGGCGTCGCCGCGGCGGGGCGGCCGGTCGAGATCGACATGCACGGCAAAGGGCTCGACCTCGAGACCATCGCCATCGCCCGCGCCTCCGGCATGCCCTTCGCCGCCTCGCCGAAATACATGGCCGAGCACATGGGGCTGCCCTACCACCAGTCCGCCATTCGCGAGAAGGAGTACCCGCCGCCGGTGGCGCGCAGCCAGCGCGAGCAGCTCAGCGAGGGCTCGCGCAAGTTCCTGCGCTACAGCTACGGCGACCTGCTGCCGAAGGAGAAGGACTGGAAGGTCGTGTTCCGCATCTGGCAGGGCACGCAGCGCGTGCTGATGTGGGGCGACCCGGCCATGGCGGCGGGCTATGGCCGCTACTCCATCTTCTGCGGCGCGGAGGGCGTCGAGCTGCTGGAGCCCAATTCCTGGAAGGGCCGCATGGGCACGGGCATTCCCGGCCAGCGCTTCCACTACCAGCAGATGGGCCTCGCGCCGAAATGGGACTGGCAGAAGCACGCCTACCAGTTCCGCGTCTGGGGCCGGCTGCTCTATTGTCCGGATGCGCCGCGCGACAGCTGGATGCGCCACCTGCGCGCGGCCTGCGGCGACGCGGCCGAGGCGTGCGAGCGCGCGCTGTCGCTGGCCAGCCGCGTGCTGCCGCTGGTGAGCCTGGCGCACGGCCCCTCGGCGTCGAACAATCATTACTGGCCAGAGGTCTATTCGAACCTGCCGGTCTCGCCGGTCGGCACGAGGCGCCCCTATGGCGCGGACATGGAAGGCCCGGTGCGCTTCGGCAACGCGCCGACTTTCGATCCCCAGCTCTTCGCCACCCCGCGCGAATACGCCGAGGCTCTGCACGCCGGGCGCCCGGAGGGCCGCTACACGCCGCTCGACGTCGCCGACTGGCTGCAGGCCCTGGCCGACGGCTGCGACGAGGCGCTGATCGCCATCCGCCGCAGCGACGCGTTCGCCACGCCCGACGTTCAGCGCGTCGCCATCGATGTCGGCATCTTGTCGGGCATGGCCCGCTTCTTCGCCGGCAAGTTCCGCGCCTCGGTGTGGGTGGAGCTGTTCCTGATCTCGAAGGCGTCGGCGCTGCTCGACCGGGCCGAGGCGCAGCTCAAGCGCGCGCATCTCGCCTGGGCGAGCGCGGCCGATATCGCGCGCGACGTCTACCACGACGATCTCACCTTCGGGAACCAGACCTGGCTACGCGGCTCCTGGCAGAAGCGGCTGCAGGAGATCGAGATCGAGCTCGTCGACATCCAGGCGCTGCGCAACGACGCGCCGCACGAGACGGTGCAGCCCGACGCCGGCACGCGCGCCGCCATCGCCGCCATCGAGGCGCGTCGCCCGACCGCGGGCGGAACGCTGCGGATCGAGGCCGCCGACAGCTTCGAGGCCGGGACCGCCTTCTCCGTCCGCGCCGTCGGCGGGGGCACGGGCGCGACCTTGCACTACCGCCACGTCAACCAGGCGGAGCGCTGGAAGAGCCTGCCGATGCGGCGCGACGGCGACGCCTGGGCGGCGGAGATCGACGCCGACTACACGCGCTCGCCCTGGCACCTCCAGTTCTACGTCGCCGCGACGGGCCCCGAAGGGACGAGCATTTCGCCCGGCCTCGCCGCCGACCTCTCCAACCAGCCCTACCGCGTCGCCCTGCAGGCCTGACCCACCGCGCGCCAACGAGGATCGCCATGACCGAACGACAGCCCTGGTACAAGACCACGTTGCGCTGGGCGCAGACCAACCTCACCGAGATCGACCCGTCGCGCTACGACGACCCCTGGTGGCGCAACCACTGGCGGCGCACCCGCGTGCAGGGGGCGATCATCAACGCGGGCGGCATCGTCGCCTACTACCCGTCGAAGTTCCCGCTTCACCACCGCGCGGTCGCGCTGGGCGACGGCGACCTTTACGGCCAGGTGGTGCGCTCGGCCCGCGACGAGGGGCTGAAGATCATCGCCCGCATGGATTCCAACCGCGTCGCGGACGATTTCTACCGCGCCCATCCGGACTGGATCTGCGTCGACGTCGAAGGCCGCCCCTACCGCCAGGCCGACAAGTACGTCACCTGCATCAACTCCCCCTATTACAGCGAGTACCTGCCGCGCGTGATGGAGGAGATCATCGAGCGCTCGAAGCCCGACGGCTTCTCCGACAATAGCTGGCCGGGCATGCCGCGCGAACGCATCTGCCACTGCCGCAATTGCCGCGAGCGCTTCTTCGACTACGCGCGGCTCGACCTGCCGCGCGCGCACGACTGGTCGCAGGAGAACTACCGCCAGTGGATCCGCTGGAACTTCACCCGGCGCACCGAGCTGTGGGATTTCAACAACGAGATCACCACGAAGGCCGGCGGCAAGGACTGCATCTGGAGCGGCATGATCAGTGGCGACGTGCTGAACAACAACAACCGCTTCATCGACCTGAAGGAGATCCTGCCGCGCGCCAAGATCGTCATGCTCGATCACCAGCGCCGCAACGCCATCGACGGCTTCGCCGATAACACCGAGGCCGGCAAGCGCCTGCACGAGGTCGGCGGCTGGGACAAGCTGATCCCCGAGAGCACGCCGCAATACCAGCTCGGCGCGCCGGCCTTCCGCCTCGCCAGCATGCCGCCGGCGGAGGTCCGCCTGTGGTCGTCCTCCGGGTTCGCGGGCGGCATCCAGCCCTGGTGGCACCATATTGGCGCGATGCACGAGGATCGGCGGCAATACCAGACGGCCGAGCCGATCTTCCGCTGGCACGAGGCGAACGAACAGGTTCTCGTGGACCGCAAGCCCGTCGCCGATGTCGGCATCGTCTGGTCGCAGCGCAACCACGACTTCCACGGCCAGGGCAAGGCGGCCGAGCGCACCATGGGCCCCTATCGGGGGGTGATGAAGGCGCTCGACCGGCACGCGCTCACCTATCTGCCGATCCACGCCGACGACATCGCGGGCGCGACGGGCCGGGTGAAGGCGCTGATCCTGCCCAATCTGGGCGCGATGTCGGACGCGCAGGCCCGCGCCGTCGAGGCGTTCGCCGCCGCCGGCGGCGCGGTGATCGCGACGGGCGACACGGGAACCGCCGGCGAGTTCGGCGAGCCGCGCGCCGACTACGCGCTCGCCGGCCTCTTCGGCGTGCATCGCGGCGAGGGCAGCCGCGGCGGCACGGAGCCGATCGACACCAATATCGAGGTCAGCAGCCGGCACACCTATCTGCGCCTGTCGCCGGAACTGCGGGCCGGCGTCGACGGCCCCACCGACAGGACGGCGGCGGCGACGAGCGAGACGCGCCACCCCGTGCTGGCGGGGCTGGAGCAGTGCGACACGATCCCCTTCGGCGGCTATCTCCCGGTCGTCACGACGGATGCGGGAACGCAGGTGCTGGCCACCTACATCCCCGACTTCCCGATCTACCCGCCGGAGACCTCCTGGATGCGCCAGCCGCGCAGCACGCTGCCCGCCGTCGCGGCGCGCACGGCGGACTCGGGCGCCAAGCTCGTCTGGATCGCGGCCGATCTCGACCGCTGCTTCGCGCGCGACGACAACGCCGAGCACGCGCTGATCATCGCCAACGCGGTGCGCTGGGCCCTGGGCGGCAACGCGGCGGTGACGGTCGAGGGCGGCCTGGGCGTGATCAGCCCCAGCCTCTTCGAGCAGGGCGCGCGCACCGTGCTCCACCTCAACAACCGCCTGCTGACCTCGCGCGTGCCCGGGCGGCAGGATCGCCTGGTTCCCATCGGCCCGCTCACGGTGACCGTTCCGGGCGAGAAGCGAGGCGGCGCCAGGCTGCTGGTGGCTGGGACGACCGCCCCCTCCCGCATCGAAGCCGGCCGCACCGTGTTCACGATCGACTCGGTGCTCGACCACGAGGTCGTCGTGCTTGAGTAGCGCCGGCGCAGGAGCCGCCGCATCTCCACTTCGCCCGTCGCGACCGTACGGCCGCGACGTCGGTGGGCGAGGGTCGATCGCCCGGATGAGGCAGGCGGTTCTTTGACAACCTCGGTCGACGTCGTCTTCACGGTGATGGGCAACAACGATGCCCCTGCCCTCTCCTCCGCCGTTGTCGACGCGTCGACGTACGACATCGCGGGTGGATATCCCGGCGGATCCGACCCGCGTATGGCGGTCGACACCCACGCGGCTCTGACGGTGGCCGATTTCGTCTTGTCCCGAACGACGCCCGTCGACGATGTCTGCGTGATGCTCCTGATGCCTTTTGACCTGCCTCCAAACGGTCCAAAAACGAGCGGGCGACCAAGGGTCGCCCGCCCGATATCGTTGGCCAGCGCAGCATCTAGGCGACGATGAAGAAATCGTTCGCCGTCAATGTTCCCGTCAGGTTGACGTCGGCGATCTTCAGCGCCGTTCCTGCGCTCACGAGCGCTGCGAGGTTCTGCGTGTTGTCCGCGCCGCTCTCGACGAAATAGAGATCGTTGCCGGACGTGTCGTAGACGAACGCGCCGTTTCCGGTGACGTCCAGGCCGCCCAGCGTGACGCCTGTTCCCGCCACGGACTGGAACTGCGCCGCGTTCAGCGTGGCTCCGGCGCCGGATCCACCATTGCCCATCGCCCCGAAGACCGTCTCGTCGATATAGAACGTGTCGTCCGCCGTCACGAAGGTGACCTGGTCGACATTGGTCGATCCCGTGACGCCGACGCTCGCGTCGACACCGCCGTCTGCCGCGGCATCGCCCGCAGTTCCAGAAACCAGCGTGTCGGCGAAGTTGACGATGTCGGCCCCGCTGCCACCGTCGATGGTGTCCGCTCCGGCACCGCCGATGATCGTGTCGTTGCCGCCCGACGACAAGGCGTTCTGCCAGTCGCCGTAGATCAAATCGTCGCCCGATCCCCCGTTGATGGAATCGGCGCCGCCCGTGGCCGCGTACGCGCTTACGATATCGCCGTCGCCGAGGATCGTGTCGCCGCCGGCCCCTCCCAAGAGCGTGTCGTTGCCGCCGATCGCGTAGTTCGTGGGAGTCTGGACATCCGCCCAGTCGCCCACAATCAGATCGTCGCCGTCGCCGCCGTCAACCTGGTCGTTTCCGCCAATGGCGTATTCGACATTGAAGCCGGATTGATCCGTCGCCTGCGCGGTCTGGCCTTCGCCGTAGAGCGTATCCCCGCCGGCGCCGCCGCTGATCGTGTCATTGCCGCCGAAGATGTCGGCTCCGTCGCCGTTCGTCACCGCGGTGAACTGGTCGCCGGCGATCGTGTCGCCTTCGTCGCCACCGTCGATCACATCGTTGCCGCCGACGATGTCGTCGTAATAGCCCGACGTCGACGCGCTCAGCGCGTCGCCGGCCATCGAGTCGGCGCCACCCTGGCCATACAGCGTGTCGTTGCCATCGCCACCGGCGATCGTATCGAATCCGCCGTACTCGGTTCCCAACGTGATGTAGCTGTCGCCGTAGACGAGATCGTCGCCCGCGCCGCCGTCGATGGAATCGTTGCCGTTCCAAAGGGCATACGCTCCCCCGGCGGACGCATAGAAGAAGTCGCCGAAGATCGTGTCGTTCCCGCCATCGCCCGCAAGGTTGTCAGCGCCGCCGACAATGGGCGATCCCACGGTGGTCGCATAGACGCCATCACCGATGATGACGTCGCCGTCATCGCCGCCCGCGATGGCATCGGCGCCTCCATAGATGCCGGCGTTATAGGACGAGGTCGTTGCGTTCCACGCGTCGCCGATCAGCGTGTCCGCACCCGCGCCGCCGCTGAGATTGTCTGACGCACTATAGATGTCCGCAAGACCGCCAGACGTGGACACCGAATACTGATCGCCCACGATGAAGTCATCACCCTGGCCACCGACCAGCGAATCCGACCCACTGAAGATGTCGGCGCTGTAATACGTTGTCGATGCGCTCCACACATCGCCGACAAGCGAGTCGTTGCCCTCCTGTCCATAGAGGGTGTCGTTGCCGTCGCCGCCTACTACCGTGTCATTTCCGCCGGACGACGCAGCGTTCTGCCAGTCGGCATAGACCACATCGTCGCCCGAGCCGCCATCGATAGAGTCATCGCCGCCGGTCGCAGAGTAGGCGCCCACCGTGTCTCCGTCGCCGAGGATCGTGTCGCCTCCGGCCCCGCCCGAGAGCGTGTCGTTGCCGCCGACGGCGTAGTTCGTGGGAACCTGGACATCCGCCCAGTCGCCTACGATGCGATCGTCGCCATCGCCGCCGTCGACATTGTCGTTGCCGCCGATCGCGGATTCGACATTGAAGCCGTATTGGTCCGTCGCCTGGGCGGTCTGGCCTTCGCCATAGATCGTGTCGCCGCCGCCGCCGCCGGTGATCGTGTCATTGCCGCCGAGGATGTCGGCGCCGTCGCCGTTCGTGACCGCGGTGAACTGGTCGCCGGCGATCGCGTCGCCGTCGTCACCGCCGTCGATCGAGTCATTGCCGCCGATGATGTCTTCGTAATAGCCGGACGTCGACGCGCTCAGCGCGTCACCGGCAACCGAGTCCGCCCCACCCTGCCCGTAGATCGTGTCGTCGCCATCGCCACCGGCGAGCGTATCGGCGCCGCCCGAGATGATGTCGGTGCCCGGATCCACCGTCTTCCAGTCGCCGTAGATCAAATCGGACCCGGCTCCGCCGGAGACGATGTCGTCGCCGCCCTCGACGGTCTCCCCGAAGTACCCGTAATTGTTCGGCGCGCCGGCGCTCTCGCCATCGCCGTAGATCGTGTCGCCGCCCCCGCCACCCTCGATGGTGTCGTTGCCGCCATAGACGTTGGCCAGGTCGCCCGCCGTCACGGCGGAGAACTGGTCGCCGGCGATCACGTCGCCGTCGTCGCCGCCGTCGATCGAGTCATTGCCGCCGAGGATGCTGCCGGCTGGACCATAGGCCGTCGTCGATGCCGTGCTCTCGTCGCCGGAGATGACGTCCGCGCCGCCCTGCCCGTAGA
The DNA here is from genome assembly GCF_024294805.1 of Alsobacter ponti. GTDB lineage: Bacteria > Pseudomonadota > Alphaproteobacteria > Rhizobiales > Beijerinckiaceae > Alsobacter > Alsobacter ponti. The sequence continues at coordinate 4,178 of NZ_JANCLU010000012.1, read as the reverse complement.
TGGTGTCGTCGCCGTCGCCGCCCGTGATGGTATCGGCGCCGCCCGAGACGATGTCGGTTCCCGGATCGACCGTCTTCCAGTCGCCGTAGATCAAATCGGACCCGGCTCCGCCGGAGATGACGTCGTCGCCGCCGTCAACCGTCTCCCCGAAATACCCGTAATTGTTCGGCGCGCCGGCGCTCTCGCCGTCGCCGTAGATCGTATCGCCGCCGCCGCCACCCTCGATGGTGTCGTTGCCGCCATAGACATTGGCCAGGTCGCCCGCCGTCACGGCGGAGAACTGGTCGCCGGCGATCACGTCGCCGTCGTCGCCGCCGTCGATCGAGTCATTGCCGCCGAGGATGCTGCCATCCGGACCGTAGGCGGTCGTCGATGCCGTGCTCTCGTCGCCCGAGATGACGTCGGCGCCGGCCTGTCCGTACAACGTGTCGTTGCCGCTATCGCCGGCGGCGGTGTCGTTGTCCTGTTCGCCGTAGACGAGGTCGTCACCCGCGCCGGCGCTGATGAGGTCGGCATCGGCAGGAGGCACGCCGTTGGCGCCGTCGCCGCCATAGATGGTGTCGTTGCCGTCGCCGCCCTGGATTGTGTCGTTGCCGTCGAGGGTCGCCGCATCGCCATAGATCAGGTCTGCGCCGGTTCCGCCGTCGAGGCTGTCATTGCCAAGGCCGCCGTTCAGCGTGTCGTTGCCGCCCAGTCCCAGCAACGTGTCGTCGCCCGCGCCGCCGTCGAGAACATTGCCCAGATCGTTGCCGGTGAAGCTGTCGTTGCCGGCGCCCCCGATCAGCCCCTCGATGCCTGCTATGGTATCGTTGCCATCGCCGCCGGAAATCGTGGCGTTCCCATGGGCGTCGAGCACGACCGTGACGCCATTGGGATCGTCGAACGACAGGATGTCGTACCCGCTGCCACCATTGACACTGTCGGCCCCCAGCCCGGCGTTCAGCTTGTCGTCGCCGTTGCCACCCAGAAGCGTGTCATTGCCGGCGCCGCCGGACAGCGTGTCGTTGCCGTTCTCGCCGAAGACGCAATCGTTGCCGTCGTCGCCCTGCAGGCTGTCGGTGCCATTGCCGCCATAGATGGTGTCGTTGCCCGATCCCCCGAAGACCGTGTCCTTGGCGTTCTCGGCGATGTCGACCGCTGAAGGATCGGACAATTCCTTGATCAGGTCGTTGCCGGCCCCGCCATACATCAGGTCCTTGCCGTTGCCGCCGACCAGCGTGTCGTCGCCGTCGCCGCCATTGAGCGTGTCGTGGCCGTTTTCACCCAGGAGCGAGTCATTGCCCGCGCCGCCGAGCAGGCTGTCGAAGCCGTTTCCCCCGAAGAGCGTGTCGTTGCCCCCAAGGCCCGAAAGCGTGTCGTTCCCGTCATAGCCGAACATCGAGTCGGCATCGGGGGTCCCGATCTTGTTGTCGTTCTTGGGGGAGCCTTTGTAGAGCTTCGGACCAGCCATAACGATCTCCTGCATGGGAGTGATGCGCCGACGTGCCGAGGGGGATTGAGGGGATTTTGGGCCGCCAATTAACGGGCGTCAACCGATTCTTAACTTATAATAATCGACGTCTTAACGCATTGTGGATGAATTGTTTTTAAGCGTATAAGTTCAGGCGCAAGCCCCGCGATCCCGCCGCAACCGGATCGGTGGCCTGAGCTCATCTGCAGGGGATTCCCGATGTCGGAGACGATGCCGGAAGGGCGCATTGAGCACGCTCAGGCTGGGCAGCCGCCCTTGAGGCCAGCCCCCAAGATCGCATTTAGCTGCTCGCGCCATTTCAATGGATGGCTGACCGACGAAGGCATCAGTCTTGCGCTCACGTCCTATAAGACGGGACTGCTTCTGTTCGTCGGCGCCGGGAAATCGGGTCGGCCGCGCCTGTTTCGCCGCGCCTTCCCGCGCACGCTCGGCATGTATGTCGACCGCGAGACGCTGTGCCTGGGCACGCTCTACCAGATCCTGAGGTTTCGCAATACGCTCCAGGCGAACCAGAAACACGGCGAGGCGGATCGTTTCTACGTGCCGCGCACCGCCTGGATCACCGGCGATATCGACGTGCACGACATGGCCCTCGACAAGGAGGGTCGCCTCGTCTTCGTGAGCTCCCTGTTTTGCTGCCTGGCCACCACCAGCGACACCCACAGCTTCACACCGCTGTGGCGGCCGCCCTTCATTTCACGGCTTGCGGCGGAGGACCGCTGCCACCTCAACGGTCTCGCCATGAAGGATGGCGCGCCCGCCTGGGTGACGGCGATTTCCGAGACGGACGTCGCGGATGGCTGGCGCGACCACCGCCGCACCGGTGGCGTCGTCATCGACGTGCAGCATGGCGAGATCGTCGCCCGGGGCCTGTCGATGCCGCACAGCCCGCGCTGGCACCAGGGGCGACTGTGGCTGCACAATTCCGGGACGGGCGATTTCGGCTACATCGACGCCGCGCGCGGCACGTTCGAGCCCGTCGCCTTTCTCCCAGGCTACCTGCGAGGGCTCGCGTTTCACGGCAGATATGCCGTCGTGGGCACGTCGAACGCCCGCGGCGAAAAGCGCTTCGAGGGGCTCGCCCTCGACGACCGGATCACCGAGAAGCAGACCAGCCCTTTGTGCGGGATTTTCGTGATCGACACCGAAACGGGTGACGTCGTGCACTGGTTCGTCTTCTCGAGCGGGATCCTCGAACTTTACGACGTGGGCGTCATCGAGCAATGCCACTGGCCGATGGCGCTCGGCTTCCAGACCGACGAGATTTGCCGGACCTACGATCTTGCCGAACGCATGCCGCCCTCGGCGCTGCGACCGAACGGCGGCGCTCCCATGCCGTCCGGGGACATGGCCGTTCACTGACGGCCAGGCGCCGGACGGCGGCGGAGCTACCCCAAGTCGTGGTGAAATGAGCACCCGCTGCGTGTGCTGGCTACCTTGAACAGGGACTTCTTCGAACCTGGAAACCCGCGAGAGCTTTCTCGTCGGTGGTCAACCTTGCAGCCGCATCGGATCGCGAGCGAATTCACATCGGTTAAGCAAATTTCGTGGCCAGCACGTCAGGGCGAATTGCGGGTCAACAATGCCATTCATCCATCTGCAGCTGTGTGATTTGTCACCTGCGCAGGTCGCCGTTTGACATGATTCGATTTAGCTCTTGCTACAAAAATTAACTTTCCGTTAACTTGTGCCTCGATGCGGTCCCTCCTCTGCCCGGCGTGCCTGTCGGGTGGAGTCCGATTTCGCGTGGAGTTCCGGTATGGCCGATCTGACATCAGCTGGCAGCTCCTATTCCGGCTCCTCTGGCGACATTCTCGTGTTCTACGAGGACGGTGTGGTCTCTGGGTCCGGCCAGTACCGCGACTTTTTGTCGATGCAGAACAACGGGACGGAGACCGGCTTCAACTCGGACATTTCGAGCGACTACCTCAATGTCCAGGCGTCTCAGACGACGACGCTGAAGCTCAGCTCGCTGGAAATCGTCGAGTACGGCGGGGTTCAGTACTATGCCATTCGTTTGGACATCAACGAAGGCCAAGGCGGCACCAATCCAAAACTCACGCTGACAGATTTCACGGTCTATCAATCGACGGAACCCGCCGATTCCAGTGATGTCGGCACATATCCGAATTTCTCGGGGTTCACCGAGATCGTCTCCATTACCGAGGATCTCAATCTCCTCGATCACGAGTCCGGCAGCGGACACGACGACTACCTCTTCCTGATCAAGGTCAGCGCGTTCGACGGCCAGGGAGACTACGTGACCGTCGCCGCGACCTTCGACGGCGCCAGCGCCGGCAAGGAGGGCTTCCGCGCCCTCGTGGTGCCGACGTTCGACATCTCGGGCACCAAGTTCCTGGACGCCAACGGCGACGGCCAGACCACCGGCGACTCCGGCCTGGGCGGCGTCACCGTCTACGTCGACATGGATGGCAGCGGCACGCTCAACACCGGCGACATCTCCACGGTGACTGCCGCGGACGGCACCTGGTCAATCACCGGCCTCGGTCAGCTCGCGGTCGGCAAGAGCGTGCTCGAGGACTTACCAGACGGCTATCAGCAGACTTTGGGCCAGGCCGGCTACACGCTCGACGGAACGAACCAGACCGGGCTCAACTTCGCCAATTTCGCGCTCTTCGACATTTCCGGCACCAAGTATGTCGACGCGGACGGTGACGGCGTGATCGACCCCGGCGAGGTCGGACTG
>NZ_JANCLU010000011.1 GCF_024294805.1 Alsobacter ponti | reverse complement strand
CAACCAGACCCCACGCCGGAATCGGAGGCCTCAGCCCATGGCAGAGGCTGAACAACCTCTTTGGAAACGACACCTAGGCATCAAACCAGTGTCGAGGCGCGCCCGAGCCGACTCGAACTGCGGGTTTGGGACGCTGCCCCAGGGCGATCGTCACAAGACGAAATCGGCCGCCGTCAGGGCCGCGTGCGTGTCGACCTGCAGCACGAAGTCGGCCTTTCCATCGCCGTCGATGTCGCCCTGGACGAGATAGCCATCGCCCGACACCATGGCGGCGAGCTCGCCGGCCACCCCGCTGAGCGTGGCCACGAACGTGAACGCGCTGCCCGGCGAGCCGGCGATCGCATCGAGGCCGCTCAGATCGATGCGGTCACCCTCGGCCTGGCTGAAGTCCAGCACGTCGTCATGGCTGGTCGGCGTGGAATCGCCGAGACTGGTGAACACGAAGCGATCCGCGCCGCCGCCGCCGGTGAGTTCGTCGTGCCCGGCGCCGCCAGAGATCCAATCGTCGCCGGCGCCTCCCTTGACGAAGTCGTTGCCGTCACCTCCCTCGAGCCGATCCGCGCCGGCGCCGCCCTGGATGTGGTCGTCGCCGTCCATCCCCGAGACGCTATCGCCGTTGTCGGTCAGCAGCGGCTGGCCAGCCGGCGCCTGGAGCGCGCTGATCCAGTCGTCGTTCGCGGTGCCGGTCACCGTCACGCCGGCGGCGACCTGGCCGGCCAGTGCGACGAGGCCGTCGGCGAACGACAGGTTCTCGATGCCGCTGAGAACGTCCGAGCCGTCGGTTGCGCCCGCGCGCAAGTCGGTGACCCGATAGAGCGCCTCGCCAATGACGGTGACGCTGTAGTTGGAGGCGATACCCTCGTAGACGGCGGTGTCCGTGCCGAGACCCCCGGTGATCTGGTCGTCGCCTCCGCCGCCCGTGAGCACGTCATCGCCCTGGCCGCCGTCGAGACTGTCCGCGCCCGCGCCGCCGGTCACCGTGTCGTTCCCCGCTCCCCCCTTGAACGCCAGGGCTTCGACCCCGGCGACCACCGTACCGTCGGCCAGCGTGAAGGTTTGGGCGGTCACGGCGATCCGGGCCGCCGCGGTCGCGCCGGTCTCGTCGAGGCGCAGCATGTCGAAGCCGTCGCCGCCGTCGATCCAGTCCAGCGCTCCGTTTGCGTGCTGGATGATGTCGTCGCCTGCATCGCCGCGCAGCGTATTGCCGCCCTGGCCGCCATCGACAAAGTCGTTGCCGTCGCCCCCCGAGAGGTCGTCGTCGCCGGCGCCGCCGAGCACGACGTCGTTGCCGCCGCCGGCCATGACGACGTCGTCGCCGCCGCGGGCGTCGAACGATTCGCTGGCCGCCGTGCCGACGACGTCATCCGCGCCATCGGTGCAGGGCACGTCCAGGACGACACCCGACACCGACGTCGTCGTCGTCTTCAGGCCGGAAACGAACAGGCCGCTGTCATAGACGTGGTCCCCCGTGTCGGCGATGCCGATCTCGATCGTGTTCATCCCGTAATGGACGGGAGCGTAGATCGTCAGCGGCCGGCTGACGCCGTCATACTCGATGGGAAGCGTGCTGGGCTGACCCGGGATGGCCTCGCCGCCAAAGCTCGGCGTCGTCAGGTTGCCGGTGTTGTCGAGGAAATATTGCGCCGACAGGTTGGAGCCGATGACGCTCAGCGGCGCCGTCGGATCGCCGCCGAAATAGGCGACGTTGACGCCGTTCACGAGAACCACGGCGATATCCACGAAGGCGTCGACCCACTCGGGATATTCGTCGGAGCCAAACACCACGTTGAGGCTCAGCCCGGTGACGGACGGGTCGGTGACGTTGAACGAGAAGGTCAGCGTCGTGGCGTCGAACGAGGTCGTCTGGAACACCGTGTTGACGACGGCGTCGAGGGCAGGGTCGCCGACCATGCCGTTGTCGACGCCGAAATAGCCCTGGCTGTTGGACGTGCCCGGCGTCGTGCCCGAGGTGATGAGCAGTCCCGGGCCAATTCCCAATTGGGTCAGCGAGCCGTCATAGGTCATCACCGAAGAGGCGCCGGCGACCATCTGGAACGAGGCCGGATCGGCGACGACGCCCGGCTGGCTGCCGAGCACCGCAGCAATGACGGCGGCGGCCGCCGCCGCCGAGTTGGCGGGGTCGACGACCGTGAACACGCCACCCGTCGCCGGCGTCAGGTTGATGCTGAGCGGCAACGTCGTCGCGGTCGCGCCGTCGGAGGCCGTGACCTCCACGGCGTAGCTGGTCGGATCGACGGCGAGGTCCGGCGCCGTCTTGAAGACCAGCATGTTGCCGTCGATGCTGAACAGCCCGGCGTCGGGGCCGCCCAGCGTGTAGCTGATCGGCGCTCCTTCCGGATCGTAGGCGTCGAGGTGGGCGGCGAACAGCCCCTTCTCCGGCACCACGCTGAGGCCGCTCCCGAGGAAGACAGGGGCGTCGTCGGCGCCGGTGACGGTCACGGTGAACGCCTGCGTGGCGACGCCGCCCTGGCCATCGTCGACTTTGATCAGGAAATTGTCGGTCGCCACGACGCCGGCGGCGAGCGCGTCCACTGCTCCCGGCGTGGGCGTGTAGAGCCAGGCGCCGGAGGGATCGACCGCCAGGCTGCCGAACGCGCCAACTCCGCTCTGACCCGCCGCCAGGGCGAAGCTGAGAACCTGTCCGTCGGCGTCGACCGCGGCGAAGCTGCCGACGACCTGGGCGAACCAGTCGTTGGCGGCCGTGTCCGTGAGTTGCAGGTCGACGGGCGCGGAGGACAGGAGGGGCGTGTCGTTGGCGCCGGTGGCGCGGAAGGTGAACGTCTGAGTGGCCGTGCCCCCGTGGCCATCGGACGCCTCGACGACAAAATTGTCGGTGGCGGTGGCGCCGGCGGCAAGGGCGTCGACCGCGCCGGCCTTCCAAACGAAGCTCCAGCGTCCGGTGGCATCGACGGTGAACGTGCCGAGCTGGCCCAGACCGGACTGTCCGGCCGCCAGCGCCAGGCTCACGGCGTCCTGCTCCGGATCGGAGGTCGCGCAGACGCCGGTCAGATCCGCCGGGACATCGGCCCCCGCGGTGTCGAACACTGCCGCATCAACGACGGCGGAGGTGAAGGCGGGGGCATCGTTGCTGCCGGTCACCGTGAAGACGACGTCGGCCGAGGTCGTCAAGGGACCGCCTGTCTCGCTCACGTTGACGGTGAAGGCTTCGGTCACGCTCTGGCCGGCCGCGAGACGGTCGGTCGCGGCGGCCCTATCGTCGAGGTGGTAGGTGAGCGTGTCGTTGGCGACGTCTAACGTCGCGACGCCGTAAAGGCCCGCCTTGCTCCACGAGCCATCGGCGTTTTGCGTCCAGCCCTGCGTGTCGTAAATCGCGGCCGTGTCCGCATCCGCCTTGATCAGGTGTGCGATGGACTGCGTCACGCCGGCGACGGTCCCGCCGTCCGCGGCGACGCCGGCTTCGACCAGCACCGCGTCCGGGACGCTGGCGACGAGGGTGGGCGCGTGATCGGCTGGGGGGGTCGCCGTGAGCGTGAGCGGAGCGACCGCGCTTGCCTGGTCCCCGTCGATGTCGGTGACGGCGCCCGAGAGGGTGAGCGCCCAGTGGCCTGCCGCGGGAGCGATGACCGTCAGTTGGCCCAGCGCCCAACCGGCGATGTCGACGGCTGGATGCGTCCCGTCCACGGTCACGGAATGCGTGCCGTCGCTCAGCGTGGCCCCTTGCGGCAGCCCGGCCAGGACGAGCGACGAAACGGAAGCCTGCTGGGCGCCGAGCCCCGAAAGGGCGCTCGAGATGTCGAGCGTGATGGCGACGCCGGCCTCTCCGGCGGCGTCCACCGTGCTGAGAACAGGAGCCAGCGGCCTGACGTCCACCGCCTCGGTCGCCGTCGTGCTGGTGGTGTCGCCCTGGGCGTCGGCCTCGATGGCCGTCACACGGAGCGTGAAGTCCGCCGGACCTGGCGGAGTGATGGTCAGGGTCGACAGCGACCACCCGGCTACGTTCGCCGCCGTGAGCCCGACGGCGGCGGTGAAGCTGTGGCCCGCGCCATCGGCCAGCACCGCTCCCACGGGGATCGAGTCGATCACCAGGGCCTTGAGGGTGTGGGCGGTGTCGGCGGCCAGCTTGTTGAGCGTCACGGACAGCGCGCCGAGGGCGATGGGCGAGCCTTCGACGCCGGCGCTCGGCGCGGCGTCCCAGTTCACCGAGGCCGCGAGCGGGGCGACGATGACGGCCTTGGTGGCCGTGCTGCTCGCAGTATTGCCCTCGGCGTCGCGCTCGGTGGCGGTCACGGTGAGGCTGAAGTTCACGTCGCTCTGGGTCTTCGCCGTGAGCCCCGAAAGCGACCAGGCGGTCACGTCAATCGACTTGACCTTGTTGGTGGCGGTGAAGCTGTGCCCCGCGCCGTCGCTCAGCGTCACGCCCAGGGGAATCCCGCTGATCACGACCGACTTGATCGTGTTGGCGTCGCCTGGCAGCGCCCTGGCGAACACGGACAGATCGCCGATCGCGATCGGCTGGCCTTCCAGCCCTTGCGACGTAGGCCCCCATTGCAGCTCGGGTGCAAAGGGGTTGACGACGATGCTGTCGGTGGCCGACACGCCGCTTCCCGTGCTCGCGACGAGCTTGAAATTCGTGTCGGACACGATGGCGAGCGAGAGCGTCGACAGCGACCACGCGGTGATGTCGACTGAGGTCTGGCCGAGTGTCGCCGTGAACGTGTGGCCGAGGCCGTCGGACAGCGTCGCCCCGACCGGGATTCCGCTCAACTGGAGCTTGGTCCAGACCCCCGTGATCGGCGCGAGGAGCAGGGTGTTGCCCTCGACGGTGGTCTGCGTGGACGACCAGGTGATCTTGTCGGACGACGTCGGTTTGCCCAAGGCGCGCTCCTTGCGGGTCATGGCTGCGCCGACCGGCGCCTGGCCTCGTGCAAGGCATAGCTTTCGGGCCTGAACTGGACCTGTCGCCAGGCTGAACGCAAGCTGAACCGTGGCTTGCACCGCTCCCCCGACACACCACATAGTTGAAAGGGATCCAGTCGGGGCGAGGCTTTAGGTCCCGCGCAGCGATAAGGTGCCGCTATTCGCGTTCTGCTGCTCGAAGACGATCTCGAACTGGCCAACCGGCTGCGAGAGGCGCTGTCGTCGGCAGGCTTTGTCGTGGATCATGAGACCGACGGCGACGCAGGGTGGTATCTGGGTGATACCGTCGATTTTGATGCCGTCGTGCTGGATCTAGGCCTTCCGCGCCTCCCGGGACTCGAGGTCCTGAAGCGCTGGCGCTCGGCTGGCCGGGCGGTGCCGGTGCTGGTTCTCTCCGCGAGAGGCACCTGGAGCGAACGGGTCGCCGGACTCAATGCCGGGGCCGATGACTACATGTCCAAGCCGTTTCAGACCGAGGAAGTAGTGGCGCGTCTGCGCGCTCTGGTGCGGCGGGCCTCGGGGCACTCGGCCGCCGTGCTTCGCCATGGCGATCTCGTACTCGACGCCAGCGCGGGCTCGGTGACGGTACGCGGACAACCCATTGAATTGACCGCGCAGGAATTGAAGGTGCTGAGCTACCTCATGCACCGCCCCGGACGCGTCGTTTCGCAGGCTGATCTGATCGAGCATGTCTACGCCGCGGAAGAACCCCGCGACTCGAACACGATCGAGGTCTTCGTCGCCCGGCTGCGCCGCAAGCTCGGCAAGGATGCGATCCGTACGCTGCGCGGCATGGGTTACCGGATGGGATGACGCCCGTGCGACAGCGCGCCAGTTTTCGCACCCGCCTGGCGCTCGCCGGCGCGGTCTGGATCGCTATCGGCCTGATCGCCAGCTGGCTCGTGCTGTCGCGTCTGTTCGAAGGGCATGCCGTGGCCGAGTTCGTGGACGAACTCGATCATCACGCCACTGAACTTGCCAACCTGGTCGTCCTGGATGCGGACGGCGCGCTGCGCCTGAGCGTGCCGCTGAGCGACCATCGCTTTCAGCAGCCATCTTCAGGCTATTACTGGCAGGTTGAGCGCCCTGGCGGGGGCTCGCTTCGCTCCCCGTCTATGGGAAACAGCGCTCTTGCTCTCAACCTGCCGCTCGATGGGACGGCCCAGGAGCGCACGGTCACCCTCGAGGGTCCCACTGGCCCAGTGATGGTCCTGGAACGCACTGTCGTCGGCGGTCCGAGCGGCGTCCCGCTACGCCTGGCGGTCGGCAGCGACGTGACCCTGCGCGACGCTTTTCTGGCGACGTTCAAGCACACCCTCGCAGTCTCCCTGGCCTTCATCGGCCTCGGCCTCGTGGCGACCGCCGCGGTCATGATCTGGTACGGCCTGCTGCCGCTGGGACGAATGCGACGCGAACTGGCGGCGGTCCGACGGGGAGACGCGGCGCGCCTTTCCGAGGACCTTCCCGAAGAGGTGGCTCCGCTCGCGGCGAGCGTCAACGCCTTGCTGCAGTCGAACGAGGAGATGATCCGGCGCGCCCGGCTCGAGGCCGGCAATCTCGCCCATGCGCTCAAGACGCCTCTCGCGATTCTCCAGTTCGAGGGCGAGCGCCTGTCCGCCGCCGGGCAGGACGGACGAACCGTGGTCGAACAGTGTGACCGCATTCGACGCCAGATCGACTACCAGCTGGCCCACGCCCGTGCGGTCGCCTCCCGCAGCAGCGGAGTGGCGGCGACCCGCCTCGCTCCCGCCCTCGATGCGCTGATCTCGGGCATCGAGCGCCTGTATCGGGGTCGTGGAATCGCCTTCGAGCTGGCCGACCTCCCCGACGACGTCGTGGTCGCCTGCGCGACCGAGGACCTCGACGAGGTGATGGGCAATCTCGTGGACAATGCCGCCAAGTGGGCTAGGTCGCGCGTCTGCATCACCGTATCCGCCTTGCGTGACAAAACGATCCGACTGTGCGTCGAGGATGATGGCCCGGGGATGCCGCCCGAGGCTCGCGAGCGGGCGTTCGAGGCGGGGACCCGGATCGACGAAAGCACGCCTGGAACCGGGCTGGGCCTCGCCATCGTACGCGATGTCGTGAGCCTTTACGGCGGCAAGGTCTGGATCAGCACGTCAGCATGGGGTGGCGTCGCTGCGAACGTGGAACTGCCGGTCCAGCCGTTTGCGAGCTGACGAGCCGCGGTCGAGACGTCACGCCGGGTGACTCGGGCCGGGGCGTCCGCGCCTACCGCGCGCCAGGACAGAGAGGTTCTCGCGGTCGGCAACGTCAAACAATTTGAGCTGGCGCAAGGGATGCTTGCCAAGGAGGTGTATTCTGGTGCGGTCCACAACCGGGAGTTGGCGCCATGCAAATCCGTCGTCGAAATGCCTGGACCCTCGCCGCCATTACTGCCGCCGGAATCGCGGTGTCGAGTGCGGCCTATGCGCAAGGCCCCGGCGCCGGGCGCGGCGGCGACGGCCCGGGCTGGTGGATGGGACACGGCACGATGATGGGCCCCGCGATGATGGGGCGAGGTGATTGGGACCGCAGCTGCGGCCCGGCGGCCGCGGGCTTCGGTCAATGGCGCCTCGATCGCCTCGACAAGGAGATCAAGCTCTCAGATGCCCAGCGCGCCAAGTTCGAGGATCTGAAGACCGCTTCCATCAAGGCCGCGGAACAGATGCGCGCGGCCTGCGCGCAAGACGTTCCAGCAACGATGCCGGCGCGCATGGCCGCGATGGCGACGCGCATGGAGGCCATGCTGCAGGCGATCAAGACGGTGCAGCCGGCTTTGGATGGCTTCTACGGTACGCTGACCGACGATCAGAAGGCGCGGCTCGAGGGGCGGCGCGGTTCAGGGCGCTTTTTGCGCTGGATGCACAACTGGTGAGCCGACCGTTCCCGCTGCTCGCGGGCGCCGCTTCGCCTTGAGCCGGCGCGCGACTCAGCGTGCATGTCTCTCCCAACGTCAATTCTGATCGTCCGCAGGTGATGGTGGTCGCGGCCAGGGCGGGGCCATCATTAACCCGTCAGACGGCGTGAGCGAAATGAATTAGATCTCCCGGCTGATGATTATGGACGCAAGATCTCCGACACTGGCCCCCGACGGTAGCGACCATGCCTCTCTCAATTCGGCAGAAAGAGGGACATTTGACTCGGCAAGCTGGTTGCAGACTTCGTATATGCTGAACCAACCCAGACCGACCCGGATCATCGACGGTACATTCTTTTGGGAAACCACTGTTAAGAAGCTGCTAGTAAGAACATCGTCCGTTCCATCTGTCGTCATCTCTTCGATCTCCTAGGGCCATCTCGCTTCGAGCTCGCCCCGAGCAGCAATCGTGTCCGCCGCTATCGCGCCGACACCGTCAGCATCGGGTAAATCGGGTGGCCCGCAAAGGCTGGGATCGAAGCGGGAAGCTGCATGCTCAACCAGGGCGGATCGATCGCGGCCGATCTCGGCCCCGCGCAGCTTGGATGTTGTCGCAACGCTCGAAAGTGGCCATCGGCTCCAGGCTAGCCATCGGGTTGATCCTGACCCGCAGGCATCAGCAAAACGGCCGATTTCTCCAGGGTCGCAATGTCTTCGGGTTGGCTCAGCTTCGCCTTTGACCGTGTCAAGGCAAGTTCGGCGTGTCTCCTCGCCATGGGACGATAAATCTCTCGCCGCGCAAGAATCGTCAGCGCCTTCTGCAATTTGATCGAAACTTCCAGGCTTGCGGCGCCATCCCGGGAAATCGGCGTGAATGCATCGTCGAACAGGTCGTTCAGCGACAGAGCGGGAAGCTGGACACACTGCGGCAACTGGCCCTCTTCTCGCTGCGAGTTCGCCGCCTCGGAGTGTCCCAACACCCGCACGATCCGGGCAATCACTTCGATGGCCGTTCCCGGATCGTTGATGCCAGGCGAAAGTGCTCTGGATGCGATCTCCGCCAGCAGGATCACGCCATATCGCGGATCTTGTGTGATCGAGCGGTTTGGGCCGATGACGAAGCAGGCCTTCAGTTCGGCAACCTCATGCGCGTCTGGCGACCACGAAATTGCGGCGATCACGTCGCGCACATCGACAAACGCCCCGGAGCGGCGGAGTACGGTAACGGATCCGGATGCGTTCCTGGCTATCTCAGACAGCCGGCTGACGTCAGTAAACTGAATATATCCGATGTCCCCGGCATTGATCGAATATCCCTTCGCGAGGGAGAAGTGCGGATCGGACAGCGGCGATGTGAATTCCGCGGTTAGGGCTTCCACCGCGATTTTCTCGACCCTGTCGAGAATCTCGTCCACTCGGCCGAGACGCGACAGATAATCAAGCCAACGCAGAAGCAGCGCCACAACAGTGAGCACAACGATGATCGTCATAGCGAAGAGAACAATGCGGCCTGAGGCTCCGTAGATTCCGGTTCTCAGCGCGATGATCCCCACCAGACTGTAAAGGAATGCGCCGATGAAAGAGGCTATAGCGTTCTGTGATTTCTTGTCCTCGACCAGGAGTTGCGCTGCCCGGGGCGTGGTCGAATTGATGCTGGCCATAAACGCCGACACCATGGTCGACAGCGAAAATGTCGCCACGGCCAGCATGCTCGATGCAAGGATCGTGAGGACATCGTCTACGGCATCGGCCCCGATTTTTGCCGAAAACGAATCCGGAATGAGCGGCGTAATCCAGGCGGCAACGAGTGCTGTCGCGATCCCGCCGACAGCATAAAGAGCGGCCCAGAACCAGAGCCGCCCACTCAATTGTGCTACGATCCAATGCCAGCGATTGTTCATGATTTTCATGAAGCTGATCCAAGCGGTGAAGTGGATCCCGCAAGACTGGAGACGGCGACCATCTCGAAGCGGAACGGACGAAGTTCAGGCTTGGGCAACGCGACCATTGACTGTTTGCACCAGGTCAGATTGTCCGACGCTCCGGCGAGTGGAGACCACCGGATCGACCGCTCAGCTTCTTAGTCGGCGAAAAAAGTCATTGAGTCTGGGCCATACGAACCCAGACCTCCTTTGCGCTCCGCTTAGGTGGGGCGTCTTGAGATTGTTGGAATCGGCAAGTTTCAACCATGGCTCCGCGGCTTCAGCGGCTTTCTCATCTGCCGTTCGCTCCGCTTCACCAGGCAGGGGCACCAGAACGGCTCCGCCTCTCGTCTTGCGAATCTGGAGCACCCGAGTGTGAAAGCGCTCCAACCCAGGACGGTGCGCAATCGACAGCACTGTGGTTCCATTCAGTTCACGATTGAACAGAGCCAACAGGTCCTGCTGGCTCTCTTCGTCAAGCGCCGACGTCGCCTCGTCCATGAAGACCCAACTAGGCCGGTGGATGAGAACGCGAGCGAAAGCGATTCTCTGCTGTTGCCCCAGGGACAGTGTTCTGTCCCATCGCTCTTCCCGGTCCAGAGCATCGCGATATTTGCCGAGCCCGCATCGATCCAGCGCGGCTTCGACCGACTTTGGATCCAGCAAATCGGGGGCGATCGGGTAGCAGACAGCCGCTCGAAGGGTGCCGAGCGGCAGGTAGGGCCTCTGGGACAGAAACATCATCGCGGTTCTTGGCGGAGTGACGATGGTTCCGGTGCCCCATGGCCACAGACCTGCTATGGCGCGAAACAAGGTGCTCTTGCCCGATCCGGAAGCTCCCTTGATCAACACGCGTTCGCCGGCGCCGACTTCCGCCGTCGCATCGTCGATAATGATGCTTCCATCGCTCAGCGCGATTGAAAGACCCTCGAATGCAAGGCGCGCATTCGCGTGCTCCCGCACCTCGATGCGCGCGGCACTCGCCATCGTGCGGCTCAACTCCGTGCCCGACTGCGCGAACGTCGCCACTCTGCCGACGGCCGACCGCCAATCAGCGAATTTCGGGAAGTGGTCGACGAAAAACCGGAGCGCCTGCTGGACCTGGTTGAAGGCGCCGACCACCATCATCATTTCGCCAAAGGACAGCCTGTCGCCGAAGTAGCCTGGAGCGGCGGCCAGGATCGGAACGATGATGGCCAACCAGCCGTAGCCTGATGTGATCCACGTGAGGCGCGCCAGCGCTCCGGAAAGGCGTCGACTCGCTGTCAGCACAGCTCCCAGGAAAGCATTGAGGCTTCGGTGCTCATCTCGCTCGCCAGCATAGAGCGAGACGCTTTCGGCGCTCTCTTGGACTCGCACGATAGCAAATCGCAGCTCGGCCTCACGGCGATACCGCTCGGTGTTCAGCCGGATGAGGGGGCGTCCAATAAGCCACGTCAGCCCGGAGCCTGCTGCCGCATAACCGACAGCTACCCAGACCATATAGCCATGCAGCACGACTTCCCGGCCCTCATATTCAAAGGACGCGTAGGACGACAGTGTCCAGAGCACTCCGATGAAGCTCACCAGCAGCAAGAGTGACTGAAGCGCCCCCACTCCGAGTTCCGCGGTAAGTTCTGAAAAGATCCGGCAGTCTTCCTGCATTCGCTGGTCGGGCTGGGCCCCCGCCTGACCAACAAAGGACAATTGATAGGCGCGCTTCGGCTCCAGCCACATGTCGAAAAGGACGCGTGCGATCCGCTCCCTCAGTCGGATTTTCAGCCGCTCCTGGAGCCAGGTCTGCGCGACCACTAGGCAGAGTAGAAATACGACGATGACGGCAAAGGTCTGAAGTTGGGTCAGGAATGCGTGGGTGTTTCTCTTGGCCACCGCATCGAAAAACGTCCCGTTCCATTCATTCAGCTGGATCTGCCCGAACATGTTTCCAATCAGGACGAGCACGATGGTCAGGGCGAGCCTGATCGTTGGCCATCCTTCGCTCGTCCCCAACATTTTTGAGAAGAGTATTCCGAGATCAGACCACAGGCTCGAATGCCGGTCGACGGCTCTCTCGATCCGAAGGGCCGACGCCTCCGCGGCATCTGACAGTTCGGCTGCGTCTTTCCCCCTGGCGATTCCCGGTTCCTGCTCCACGCCCGTCGAGGCGGGAAGAACATTTGTTGTCCCCGATTCTGGAATTTGCCCGCGCTTCATGAATGACTAAGGTTTAGGCCGTGGGCTTGGTTCCGTAAGGCATACGAAGTGATCCTGCCCGGGACTCTGCCCCAGAATTCAGCCTAACCTCGCTCGCTTCAGGTCGAGAGGGCGAACGCGCTTATCCTGCCACCGAGCTTTCGCATGTTCACGGCGGCAGCCTTTTCGATCAGAAATCCAGTTGGCCCTATCTGCGCCACCATGACATCAGGCGTCCGGGAGCATGGGACCCCTGGTTCGTTTCGTGAGATCGGGGCAGATGCCGTGGCGCGAGGCTGCGGCTCATCCCTGCCGAGCGGATATTAATGCAACCGGAACTCACCCACGCGGGGCGAGGGTCCTGTCGGCTCGGTTTAGCGCATTGCAGGCCCCCACACTTAGCCGGCCGGCCAAGGCGCTCGAGCCGGGTGAATCTCCAGCCGGAAAACGCCGCTTTATTACCAACATCGCAAATTTGTAATCTGGGGTTGGAGTCGCGGTGTTTGAGAGACAAAAGGAAAGCGGGCCGCTGTTTCGGTTCGTTGGGCGCACCCGGTTCCTAGCACAATAGGGAGTTCTCAAATTTTGAAGCGTCTCGTACTTCTTGGATCTATTGCAACCTTCTTAGGTGCAATTGCCTACGTGGTGTTTGTACCACTTGCGACGACGCTCATCGACCAGTGGTTTCGAAGAGATCTCGAGCTGCGCTCAGGACTCGTGGCCAAGGCGATCATGAGTGTGGTTGTGAATGGAATCGATCACGGATCGGCGGGCGGTCTGAGCGTCGAGCCGAGCGCCGTTTGAAGCGAGGCGCTCATTGTGGTGAGCAGGGACAACCACGCCACTTCGTTGTCGACGCCTGCCGTCACGCCAGTGTCGATATCGGTCGAGCTGTTCTGAACCGCTGTCGCTTCGTCAGTGGTCAAGTTGCCGTTGATCTTCAGCACAGGCATGACGACCTCCCTGAATGCGGGGCGCGCTAGCCCGCACGATGGGACCGCGTTTTCGGACCCGCCATCCTCAAATGAGGGGGGTCGCGGATTAAAATCTCGTAAGGACAGGGCGCGGACGCTTGCCGCCAGCAGGGGCTGAACCGCCGAAAATCGGCGCGATGTCAGGCTCTTCGCCCGCAATTTGACGAGCAAAGTCCGGGATCGACACGGGAATCGACTTCAAACGGAGGAACCGCCCGACGACGGCTAGGGCGCGGCCGTCCAGGTCTTGTAGTCGGCGTCCGACGTCTTCGGCAGGGCCTTCACGAAGGCGGCGAGGGACCAGATCTCGTCGTCGGCGACGCCGGCGGCGGCGAAGCTCGGCATGCCGGTCATGCGGATGCCGTTCTTGACGACCCAGAACACCTCGGCGGGAGACAGGTCGTCGGCGACCTCCTTGAGATCCGGCGGAGAGGGATTCAGGCCCTCCGAGAACTTCGCCCACTCGACGCCGGGGCCGCCGTGGCAGTTCACGCAGCCACGCGCGGCGAAGGCGCGCGCTCCAGCCTGTACTCGCGCGGGGGTTTGGAAATCGGCAGGGGGCCTGTCGACCGCCTCGCGGCGGATGGCGCTGGAGCGAACCTTGACGAGCGCCCATTTGACGAGCGCGGGATCTTCGCCCTGCGCGCCGACCGGCATGTATCCGCCGAAGGTGAACACGGCCACGCCCACGGCGGCCAGGATCGCCAGCAATCCGACAATCGCGAGGGCTCGCATGCCAGACCTCCTTGCGGGTCACGTGCGGAGAATAGCGGACGGGCCAGCTCGTGGCCAATCACGCCTTCGTCGTCGCCGCGACCGGGGCTGACCCGCTTGACGGGGCGAGGGCGCTGGCGTGATCTGCGGAGCAACCCAGGACGACCGGATCATGCCGATGAGCGCCGCACCGCAATCGCCAGCCCGCGCCCTCGGCTGGCGCTTCGGCCCACTGCCGACGGGCCCGCGCAACAGCCTCTGCGACGTGGCGGGTGTCCGCGTGGGGCATCGCACGCTCGTCGAGGGAGCGTTGCGCACCGGCGTCACGGCGATCCTGCCGCATGACGGCGACCTCTACCGCGAGAAGGCGCTCGCCGCGGTCCACGTCATCAACGGGTTCGGCAAGAGCGCCGGGCTGATGCAGGTCGCGGAGCTCGGCACGCTCGAGACGCCCATCCTGCTGACCAACACGTTCTCGGTCGGCGCGTGCGTCGACGCGCTCATCCGGGACGCCGTCCGCCGCAACCCCGAGATCGGCCGCCGCGACCCGACGGTCAACCCCGTGGTCTGCGAGTGCAACGACGGCTACCTCAGCGATCTCCAGGCCCAGGCCGTGACGGTCGACGACGCTCTGGCGGCCATCGCCGACGCCGGCGCGGACTTCGCGCGCGGGTCGGTCGGCGGCGGCACGGGCATGAGCGCTTTCGGGTTCAAGGGCGGGATCGGCACGGCCTCGCGCCGGCTCGACCTGCAACCCGGTCCCTTCATGCTCGGGGTCCTTGCGCAGGCGAATTTCGGGCGCGCCGGCGATCTCGTCCTGCCGGACGGACGGAGCGCGCCGCTGCCTTTGTCGCGTCCGGCCGCCGAGAACGGTTCCGTCATCGTGGTGGTCGCGACGGACCTGCCGCTCGACCACCGGCAGCTGACCCGCGCCATTCGCCGCGCCGGCGTCGGGCTCGCGCGGCTCGGCGCGTTCTGGGGGCACGGCAGCGGCGACATCGCCCTGGGCTTCTCGACGGCTTGGCGGCTCCGGCACGACGAGACCCGCGATGTCATCCCCGGCGCCATGCTGTGCGAACAGCGGATGGACCTCGTGTTCGAGGCCGTCGCCGACGCGACGCAGGAAGCGGTGCTGGACGCCATGCTGTCGAGCCCGGCGATGATCGGCCGCGACGGCCATTTTCGCCCGTCGCTGGCGGACGCGCTCCGGGACGCGTCGGCCCAAAACGGCTGAGAGAAAGCCTCAGGGGCGCGCCGTCTCGCCCGCCATCCCGGCGATGGTCACGGGCTCGGCGGGCGGCGCGGGGTGCGGGTACACGGGCACGCGCTTGAGCCAGAGCCTCAGCGCCTCGTAGAGAATGCCGGCGACGACCTTCACCGACGACACGGGGTTGCTGAAGAAGAGACGCGCCAGCGCCGCGTCGCTCAACCGCCGGCGACGCGCCGTGTGAACCGCGGCCAGGACGGGGCCGGCCTTGTCGGAAACCGTGATGGCCAGCGTCAGCCGCTCGCCAGGGGGCGCGACGCGGAACGCGTAACGCATGTCCATCGGCATGAACGGGGAGACGTGGAAGTCCTTGGCGCAGCTCTGCCTGATCTCGCCATGGCCGCCGCCTTCGACAGGGATCACGTAGCTGTGCCGCTCGCCGAACGTGTTGTTGACCTCGTAGACGATCGCGCGGAGCGCGCCGCCGCTATCGTGGCAGTAGAAGACGCTCAGCGGGTTGAAGGCGAAGCCGAGGATGCGCGGAATGGTGAGAAGCCGGATCGCTCCGCCGTCGAGGTTCACCCCGGCGGACGCGCAGAGCCGTTCCATTTGGGCCCGCAGGGGTTCCGCCGTGCCGGCTCCGTAATCCCTGTCGCGGAAGGAGAACACGTTGAAGGCGTTGCGCGAGAACAGCCACGATGTCGCGCCGAGTTCGTCGATCTCGTCCAGGTCGAGCAGCAGCGAGACCAGACGATAGTTCAGGCGATGCGCGCGGGGCCGAGTCCGCCGGTGCATCACATGGCCGACATAGAGCGCGCTGGCCTCGATCATGCCGCTTCCCGCCGCTCCGCCGGCGCGGTGATGCGGATGCGGCCGGACTCGTCCGCCACCCGCCACGGCCGGCGCACCCCGCCCAGTTGCTCGGCGACCGCGAGGCCGGCCTGCAAGCCGTCCTCGTGGAAGCCGTTGCCGAAATAGGCGCCGCAGAACCAGGTCCGCCGCTCGCCTTGCAGCGACCAGAGCTCCTCCTGCGCCGCGACCGACGCCGCGTCGAACACCGGATGCTGAAAGGTGCTGCGGCAATGGACCAGGGCGGGATCGATGGCGTTGACCGGGTTGAGCGTGACGAACAGCGGCTTGGGCGAGCGAAGGCTTTGCAGGCGGTTCATCCAGTAGGTGACGGAGAGGGTCGGCGCGCTGGCCGAATCTCCGTCGCGATAGTTCCAGCTCGCCCAGGCGCGCCGCCGCCTCGGCATGACGCTCGGGTCGGAATGCAGCACGGCTTCGTTGGGGCGGTATTCGAACGCGCCCAGCAGCCGGCGTTCCTCGCTGTCGGCATCCGACAGCAGGGCAAGAGCCTGGTCGGCGTGGGTGGCGATCACCACCTGGTCGAAGCGTCGCGGTCCCGCGGACGTGACGATCTCGACGCCGTCGGGCGGCCGGCGCACGCGCAAGGCGGGCTGGCCCGTGACGATCCGGTCCGCGAAGGGGCGGGTGAGGCGGCTGACATACTCCCGGCTGCCGCCCTCGACGGTGCGCCACACCGGCCGCCCGACCCATTTCAGCAGGCCGTGGTTCTCGCAGAACCGGACGAACGCGGCGGCGGAATGCCGGGGGATGTCCTCCGCGGGCGTCGACCAGATCGCGGCGGCCATGGGGTAGAGATGGTCTTCCCGGAAGGGGACGCCGCAGCCCAGCATGTCGAGATAGTCGCCGAGGCCGATGTCGCCCATGTTCGGCAGGTCGCGCGGTGCCTGGCGATAGAAGCGCTCGAGGTCGCGCAGCATCGACCAGAAGCGCGGGGAAAGCAGGTTGCGGCGCTGCGCGAACAGGCCGTTGAGGCCGCTGCCCGAATATTCGAGGCGACCGCCGCGAAGCGAGACGGCGAAGCCCATGTCGGTCGGCCGGGTCGGGACGTCCAGGTGCCGGAACAGCGCGGTCAGGTTGGGATAGGTCGCCTCGTTGTAGACGATGAACCCCATGTCCACGGGAAGGCCGAGCGCCTCCACGGTGTGGCTGTGTCCGCCGATGCGGTCGTCCGCCTCGAATACGGTGACGCGATGCCGCTTGGACAGCAGCCACGCCGCCGACAGCCCCGATATGCCGCTGCCGATGACCGCAACGTCCAACCCACCGCCAAACCGCATCTAATCGTCCCCTCGCGCTCTTTTGCGCCAGGACACTCGCACAGCGCGAGCGCGACCGAACTACGGCACAAAGGCCATGGTCCCGTCCTCGCGGCGGCCGGTTAGAAGGCCCGATGACTTGGTTCGTCCCCGCGCTTTGCGCCGCCGTCTTCCTGTCGCTCGCCATGGCCGCCGCGTGGATGGTGGCGCGACGAGAGGGCGGGTCGGGCTGGACGGATGCGATCTGGAGCTTCGCCACGGGCGCGGCTGGCGTCGCCGTCGTGCTCTGGCCCGCCGAGGGCGCGTCAACCGGGCGGCAATGGCTGGTCGCAGCGCTGATCGGCTACTGGGGCGGCAGGCTCGGCGGGCACATCGCCTCGAGGACGCTGCTTCATGCCGGCGACGACCCGCGCTACGCCGAGCTTCGTCGCGAATGGGCATCGGACTTCGATCGGCGGCTGTTCCGGTTCCTGCAGATCCAGGCGCTCGCCGGGTGGGTGCTGGCGATGTCGGCGATGGTGGCGGCGCGCAACCCCGCGCCCTTTCCATCCTGGGGCGACGCGGCCGGGCTCGTTCTGGCTGTGCTGGCGCTGATCGGAGAGAGCGTCGCCGACGCCCAATTGCGCGCCTTTCGGCGCGATCCGATGAATCGCGGAGGGGTTTGCGACGTGGGACTGTGGTCCGTGTCGCGCCACCCCAACTATTTCTTCGAATGGCTGTTCTGGCTGGCCTTGGCGATGTTCGCCATCGGCCCTTTCGGCTGGAACTGGCTCGCCCTGGCCGCGCCGGCCATGATGTACTGGCTGCTGGTCCACGTCTCGGGCATTCCCCCGCTCGAGGCGCACATGCTGCGCTCGCGCGGGGACGAGTATCGCGACGTCCAGCGGCGGATCCGGCCGTTCTGGCCGATCCCGGGCCCGCCGTCCTTGAACGGACGCGCCCGCCCGGGCGTCAGGCCCGGATGAGCAGCCAGCGGATGGCCGCGAAGCCGGCCAGCGACGCCGCTCCCGTCAGAATCGCGCCCCATCCCATGTCGACGGCGGAGACGACGGCCGACCAGCCGCGCAACGTCGCCTGGTTGGTCAGGTCGTAGGTGGCGTAGGCGACGAAGCCCAGTAGGGCGCCGCGTCCGAGCGCGGTGGTCCAACGCCCCGTCTCGAGCGCGGGGAAGACGGCGAACACCAGAATTCCGACGATATAGATAACATAGAACAGCGCCGCCGGGCCGACCGCGAAGTCGTCGCGCAGCAAGGCTCCGAGGCGGGGCCGATAGAGCCGCCCGGCCGCAAGGCTGAGCCAAACAGCGTCGCAGCCCAGGAACACGAGCCCGCTGCTCACGAATCCAACGATCCACTGTCCCATATGTCGAACTTTCCCCGTTTGTGCGAAAGTGACTTGGGGACTGGCCTCGGATTCCCGTCAATCTGACATTCGGGGCATGTCGGGTTCGGTCGCCCGGCCCGTGGAGAGCGAGATTTCAGGACGCCCGTGGACACATCTGAAGTGAATCACCATCTGTCGCAGCATGACGGCCATTGAGGGAAACGGGCGGGATTCGGGAGTGTCGCTCTCGATCATGATCGACAAGAGTCCGATGGCGGCGGTGATCACCAACCCTCGACTCCCGGACAACCCGATCGTGGCCTGCAATCACGCGTTCGAAGCGCTGACAGGCTATCGGCGAGACGAAATCATCGGGCGCAATTGCCGTTTCCTGGCGGGGCCAAGGACGGAGCCGGGCCTGACCGCGCAAATCGTCGCGGCCGTTCGCGAGAGGCGTCCGGTGCTCGTCGAAATTCTCAACTACAAGAAGGACGGCACGCCGTTCCGCAACGCGGTTCTCGTCGCGCCGATCTTCGGCGAGACCGGCAAGCTCGACTATTTCCTGGGCTCGCAAATGGAGGTCGCCCCCGCCGACGGGGAGACCGCGATGGCGCGCCGCGCCAGGGCCAGGGATCGCGTCGACGCGCTGTCGCATCGCCAGCGGCAGGTGCTCCTGGAAATGGCGGCCGGAAAACTGAACAAGCAGATCGCCTACAGCGTGGGAATCAGCGAGCGGACCGTGAAGATGCACAGGGCCGCGGTGATGGAGGCCCTCGGCGTGAACTCGTCCGCCGACGCGATCAGAATCGCCGTCGAGGCGGGGTATTGACCGACAGCGACCCGGTCGATTCCACCGTTCGCCGCCGGACGCATTGCCGGCTTGCGCCAGCAGGCGCCGCTTGCGTCACGGAACGCTTGGACCCGCGCCTAAACCTCGCTACCGTTTCGGAAGAAGCCGGCCCATCATCGTCAGCCGGTTCGCGACGGGAGTGGTGACGGCCGCATGCGCATCATCGACATGAACTGGATGCAGGTGGAAAGCTATCTGCGGTCCGACGACCGCTGCGTGCTGCCCATCGGCTCGACCGAGCAGCACGGCTACCTGTCGCTCGGCGTCGACCTGATTCTCGCCGAGAGGGTGGCGGTCGAGGCCGCCGAGCCGCTCGGCGTGCCGGTGTTTCCGGTGATTCCCTACGGGGTCGCGCCCTATTTCGCGGCGTTTCCCGGCTCGGTGACGCTGCGCGCGGAAACCCTGCTCGCCGTGGTGGAGGATGTGCTGCGCTCGGTGCGGCGGGCCGGCTTCCGCCGGGTCCTCATCGTCAACGGCCACGGCGGCAACCAGCCCGTCGCCGCCAAGGCGGGCGACATGATGATCGAGTACCCCGACATGTCGATCAAGTTCCACAACTGGTGGAACGCCCCCAAGACCTGGGCGCGGGGCCTGCAAATCGACTCGACCGGGTCGCACGCCAACTGGATGGAGAACTTCCCCTGGACGCGCCTGGGGAACGTCGCGATTCCGCAGCAGGATAAGCCGGCGTTCGACCGGGAGATGCTCAAGGCCGCGCCGCCCAGGCAGGCGCGCGAGATCCTCGGCGACGGCTCCTTCGGCGGCGCGTACCAGAAACCGGATGAAGACATGGAGGCGCTGTGGGACGCCGGAGTGGCCGAAACGCGCGAACAGCTGGAGGGACCATGGCCGAAGCTGTGAGCGGGGATCTGCCCGAACTTGGACAGATTCTGGTCTGGGGCGCGGGGGCGATCGGCGCGACGCTCGGCGGCGCATGGGTGCGGGCAGGGCGGGACGTGCTGTTCGTCGACGCCGATCCCGACCACGTCGCCGCGCTGAACCGCGACGGGCTCACGATCGAAGGTCCGGTGGAGCAGTACACCATTCCCGTCCGGGCGGTGACGCCGGAGAACGTGAAAGGCGTGTGGACCTGCATCGTGCTGGCGGTGAAGGCCCATCACACCGAAGCCGCGGCGCGCGCGCTGGCGCCCCACCTCGCGGCGGATGGGTTCGTGCTGTCGGCCCAGAATGGCCTCAACGAGATCACCATCGCCAAAATCGTCGGCGAGGCCCGCACGATGGGTTGCTTCGTCAACTACGGCGCGGATTATCTCGGGCCGGGCCGTATCATCCGCGGCAACCGGGGCGCGGTCGTCGTCGGCGAAGTGGACGGGCGCGTGACGCCGCGCGTGCGGGCGGCGCATCGGCTGTTGCTGGAATTCGAGCCCGACGCCGTGCTCACCACGGACATCTGGTCGTATCTCTGGGGCAAGCTCGGCTACGGGGCGCTGCTGTTCGGCACTGCGCTGACGAACGAGTCGATCGCCGACGCGCTGGCGTCGCCCCGTCATAGGCCGGTGTGGCTGACGCTCGGCCGCGAGGTCATGGCCGTCGCGGCGGCCAAGGGCGTCAAGCCGACCGGCTTCAACGGGTTCGAGCCCGCTGCCTTCGCGCCCGGCGCGCCGCCCGAGCTGCTCGACCGCGCGCTCGACGAGATGGTGACGTTCAACCGGGGCTCGGCGAAGAGCCACTCCGGCATCTGGCGCGACCTCGCCGTGCGCAAGCGCCGGACGGAAATCGACGACCAGATCGGCATCATCGGCAGGATCGGCCGCGAGGTCGGCGTGGCGACGCCGGCGCTGGACCGGCTCGTCACGCTCATCCACGACATCGAGGAGGGCCGGCGGCCGCTCGACTGGGCAACCCTGGACGAGATGCTCCCGGCGTCCTCGGCGGCGCTGGCCTAGGGCCGCTCGCCGAGCCGCGCCAAATAGCGGGTCCAGGCTTTCAGCCCGGACTCGAGGCTCGAGAGCCGGAAGAACTCGTTGGGCGCGTGATAGTCCTCGTCCACGGTGGCGAACGAGAAGAACACCGTGTCGATGCCGAGCACGCGCCGGAACACCTCGCCGATGGGGATCGTCGCCCCCATCCGGACGCGGACCGGACGGCGGCCGAGCACCGATTCCAGAACGTCCTCGGAGAGCACCAGTCCGGGGTGGTCAGCCGGGATGGCGTAGGACGCCGCGCCCCCGTGCTCCACCCGAACGTCGACGGTCACGCCGCGCGGCGCGCGCCGGCGCAGGTCTTCCGCCACGAGTTGTGGAATGCGCCTCGGGTCCTGCCCCGGCACGAGCCGGCACGTGATCTTGGCGCTCGCCTGGGAGGGAATGACGGTCTTCTTGCCCGCGCCCGTGTAGCCACCGACGATGCCGTTGAATTCCAGCGTCGGCCTCACCCAGTTGCGCTGCAGAAGCGTGTATCCGCTCTCGCCCGCGCCCTCCGGCGCGCCGATGGAGTCGAGATAGGCGCGCTCGTCGAACGGGATGGCCGCGATCGCCGCCAACTCCGCCTCCGTCACCGGCTCGGCGTCGTCGTAGAAGCCGGGCACCGCCACCGCCCCCCGATCGTCGTGGAGGCCGGCGAGCAGACGGGCCAGCACCTGGATCGGGTTGGCGACGGCCCCGCCATGGCGGCCGGAGTGCAGGTCCTTCGCCGCCCCGGTCACCGTCACCTCCAGCGCGCAGATCCCCCGGCTGCCGACGGTGACGCTCGGGAGGTCGGCGCGCCATTGCGCGCCATCGGCCGAGAGCGCGAAATCCGCTTTCAGGGCCTCGCGGTTGGCGGCCACGAACGGCTCGAGATGGGCGCTGCTGACCTCCTCCTCGCCCTCGAACAGGAAGACGAGGTTGACCGGCAGCCGTCCGGTCTCGGCCAGGAACGCCGCCGCGACCTCGATGGGGATGAGCATGGGCCCCTTGTCGTCGGAGGCGCCGCGCGCGTAGAGCCGCCCGTCGCGGATCGACGCTTCGAACGGGCTCGATATCCACTTGTCGAGCGGGTCCGGCGGCTGCACGTCGTAGTGGCCATAGACCAGCACGGTCGGCTTGCCCGGCGCGCCGCGCCAGGACGCGGTGACGACCGGGTGGCCTTCGGTCGGCCGCACGGCGGCGTCCGCGAGGCCGATGGAGCGCAGCCGCTCCGCGACGAAGCCCGCCGCCCTGGCGACGTCGTCCCGATAGGCCGGGTCGGTGGACACGCTCGGGATGGCGACGAAACTCTTCAGCCGCTCGACGATGTCGTCATGCGAGGCGGCGAGTCGGGCTTCGACGGCCCGGGCGAGGTCGGCGGAGGGGACGGTGGCCTCGTCCATCTCACTTGCCCCCGTCGACGGGCAGGGTCTGGCCGGTGATCCAGCCCGCCTGTTCGCTGACGAGGAAGGCGACGGCGTTCGCGATGTCGTCGACCTTGCCGAGGCGGCGCGTCGCGATGCGCGACAGGAGCTGGCGCTGTCCGTCCTCGCCGTAGCTCTCCCACTGGCGTTCCGTCGTCGGGTTCGAGCGCACGAAGCCCGGCGCGACGCTGTTGACGGTGATGCCGTACTGGCCCAGTTCGTGCGCGAGCTGGCGGGTCAGGCCGATCTCGCCGGCCTTTGCCGCCGCATAGGCCTGGATGCCCGTGAGGCTGACGCCCAGTCCCGCTCCGGACGAAATCATCACCATCCGTCCGTAGCCCTTCGCCTTCATGCCCGGCGTGACCGCCTGGGCCAGGAGGAACGCGGCGGTCATGTTGATCGCCAGGATGGCGTGCCAGTCCTGTTCGGGAATCTCTTCCAGCGGCCGGCCGACCTGGCCGCAGACCCCGCCCGCGCTGTGGACGAGGATGTCGAACGGCCCGTGCTCGGCGACGAGCCGCGACACCTGGTCCTTGCTCGTGAGGTCGGCCGGAACGCCGCGGATGCGGCCTGACTGCGCTCCTTCGAGCGCGGCCAACTCGCCGGCCAGGATATCGACGCCGACGACCTCTGCGCCGTCGCGCGCCAGCGCCTCGGCGATGCCACGGCCGATGCCGTGGGCGGCGCCGGTGACGAGGGCCCTGCGGCCCGTGAAGCGGATATCCATCGCCTGTCTCCTGTTGGGGCGCGCCTTCGCGGCGCTCAGCCGTTGCGGATGCGTTCGATTTGCGGGAGCAGCACGGTCTGCACCGAGAGGGGGTCGGGCGCGTGCCGGTACTCGATGGTGGCGACGTGGGACGAAACCCGGTTCCGGACGTCCTCCGCCCCCGTCGCGTAGACGACGACGTCGACCCGCTCCAGCAGCTCGGCGAGCTTCGGATCGGACAGCACCGTCGCCTCCACCGAGGCCACGTGCGGCGCGAAGCGCTGCACGCCGGGCTTCATCAGCGGCAGGAATTCCGGGAAGAGCGACACGATCCCCACCCGTGCGAGCGGATCGATGGCGGCGAGCAGCGTGCGCGTGCGCTCGGAGGGGATGAAGTTGACGGTGGCGACCGGGGCGCGCCCGCCCAGAAGCGCCTCGACCTCGGTGCGGCGGTTGGCGAAGGTGACGACGAGGTCGGCGGCGGGCGGAGCGCGACGCATCGCCTCCAGCGTCATGGCCTCGACCCTGTCGCCCGGGCGCAGATGACGCGCGATCTCCTGCGCGTAGGCGCGGGTCGCGGTCTCAAACACGCCGGCCATCACGATCGTCAGGCGACGTCCCTCGCGGGCCCGTCCGCGGCCGATCCTGGCGTTGAGCAAGCTCGCCACCTCCGCAGGCGCGATGCCGGCGCTGTCGGCCTCCGACAAGGCGGCGTCGAGGTGCGCGCAAATATTGGCGACGACCGTGCGGCCCTCCGGCCGCTGCGACGCGACATAGGTGCCAGAACCGGCCCGCGCGTCGACGAGGCCGCGCTCGCGCAGGTCGCGGTAGACGGACACCACCGTCATCGGCGCGAGGCCGCCCGCCATGGCCAGCTCGCGAACCGAGGGGAGGCGCGCGCCGGCCGGCAATTCGCCGCACGCGATGCCGTATTCGATCAGCCCGCGCAGCTGCGTCGCCACTGGAATGGGCAGACTGCGGTCCAAAGCGGCGGCGACGTCGCTGAGAAGATGGGCGCTCGGCATGTGTTCTAGGCAGTTGATACGGAAAGCGGTATCGGAGCCCTTTCACCCTGCAATGATTGAAGGGCGCAAGGCAACACTCCGTTGACTCCTTTCGGTCTGGCCACCTAGCATCCTAGGAAGCCAGAACGGTTCACAGAACCACGCTTGAGGAGGGGAGTACGATGAGAAGGTCGTTCCTGAAGGCGAGCCTCGCGACGCTGATCGTGGCGAGCGGTGTCGTCGGCGCAAGTCTGGCGGCGGATGCCGCGACTCGCGGCGGCAAGATGATCTATGCGCGCTACGCCGATTCGCTGTTCCTCGACCCGGTGCTGAACGACGCGAACGTCGACATCTGGGTGATGAACAACATCTACGACACGCTTCTGACCCCCACGGCGGATGGGGTCGGCGTGCAGCCCGGCCTGGCGACGAAATGGGAAACCTCGGACGGCGGGAAGACCTTCACGCTGACGCTGCGCGAGGGCGTGAAGTTCTCCGACGGCACGCCGTTGACGGCCGCCGACGTCAAGTGGTCGCTCGACCGCGCCCGCGACCCGAAGGCCGGCGCGTGGAACTCGTCGCTGGCGTCCATCGACTCCATCGAGGCGAAGGAGCCTGGGACGGTGGTCCTCAAGCTCAAGAACCCCGACCCGACGTTGGTCGCGGCGCTGGCCACGTTCAACAGCGCGATCATGCCCCAGAAGCTGTTCGAGGCGACGCCGGGCGCGACGCCCGAGGACAAGGCCAAGGCCTTCGCCGAGAAGCCGGTGGGCACCGGGCCGTTCATGCTCACGTCGTGGAAGCGCGGCGTGTCCATGACGCTGAAGCGCAATCCGAACTACTGGAAGGCCGGCGAAGACGGCAAGCCGCTGCCCTACCTCGACGAGCTCGAGTTCCAGATCATTCCGGACGATTCCACGCGCCTGCTGAAGCTCAAGGCGGGTGAGATCGACGGCGCGGAGTTCATCCCCTACGCGCGGGTGAAGGAACTGCAGTCCGACGCCAACCTCCGCATGGAGCTGTGGCCCTCGACCCGCGTCCGCTATCTCACCATGTTCGCCGGCCCGACCTTCAAGGACGGCAAGCCGAACCCGATGGCGAACGTCAAGGTTCGCCAGGCCATGAACTACGCCGTGAATAAGGACGCCGTGATCGCCATCACGACGCTGGGCCTCGGCAAGCCCATGCGGTCGTTCATGTCCTCCACGACGCCGCTGTTCGTGGGGCAGGATCTCTACAAGTACGATCCCGCCAAGGCCAAGGCGCTCCTGGCCGAGGCCGGCTTGGCGAATGGTTTCGAGGTGTCGATCTACTCGCTCTCCGGCAATAGCGACGACCAGAACGACCTCCAGGCCGTGCAGCAGATGTGGTCGCAGGTCGGCATCAAGCTGAAGATCGAGCCGGTCGACAACCCGACCCGCACGGCGCGCTATCGGGAAGAGAACTTCCAGATGCGCACCGCCGCCTGGACGAACGACATCTCGGACCCGAGCCAGATCACGTCGTATTTCGCGTACTGGCCGAACATCCATTCGCTGCACTCGGACTTCAAGGATCCGCGCATCGACGAACTGTTCGAGAAGAGCCAGCGGGAGACCGATCCCAAGGCCCGCGCCGAGCAGTACAAGGAGATCCAGCAGCGCTACAACGAAGCGGCGCCGATCGTGTACCTCTACGAGACCCCGTATCCGGTCGCGTTCCGCAAGAACGCCAAGGGCTTCGTGCAGATCCCGCTCGGCAACAACCTGTTCGAGGCGGCCTACGTCGAGAAGTGACGTCGCGTTCATCGGCCGGCGGCTCGCAAGCGCCGCCGGCCCGATCCCCCGGAGGCGGGCCGGCTCGGCCCGTCTCGCGACCCCATGACGGCGGACCCGCACAAGCTTGAACAAAACTGGCTACATCGCAGCCCGGCTGCTGCAGATCGTCCCGACTTTCATCCTGATCGGGCTCGTCGTGTTCGTGCTGACGAGGCTGCTGCCGGGCGATCCCGTCAGCGCCATGCTGGGCGACCGCGCGACGGACGAAGCGGTCAACAGGCTGCGCGCCCAGATGGGCTTCGACCGGTCGATCTGGACGCAATTCCTGCTCTTCCTCGAGAGGGCGGTCACAGGGGATTTCGGCTCGTCCATCGCCTACCGGGTTCCGGTGACGCGCCTCATCGCCGAGCGGCTGCCGGTGACGCTGACGCTGACGGGGCTCGCCACCATCTTCGCCCTGCTGATGGCCGTGCCGCTGGCGCTGGTCGCCGCGCTCAACGCCAATCGCTGGCCGGACTACGTCATCCGCGTGGTGTTCCAGGTGGGGCTGTCCTCGCCCATTTTCTATGTCGGGCTTGTCCTGCTCACCGTGCTTGCGGCGTGGCTGCGGATTTTCCCGGTCGGCGGTTTCGGGGAGACGATGCTCGACCACCTCTGGCACCTGTTCCTGCCGGCGATCACGCTGGCGCTCTCCTTCGCCGCCGTGATCATGCGCAACCTGCGGGCCTCGCTGATGGAAGTCCTGGAGGCCGAGTTCGTCGAGTTCGCCCGTGCGAAGGGCCTGCCGCGTCAGATCGTCCTGATGCGCCACGTGCTGCGGAACGCGCTGATCACCACGGTGACGCTGGTGGGGCTGCACATCGGAGCGTTGCTCGGGGGCGCGGTGATCACCGAGAGCGTGTTCGCGGTGCCGGGGGTCGGGCGGCTGATGGTCGATAGCATCTTCGCGCGCGACTATCCGGTGATCCAGGCGCTGACCCTCGTTCTCGCGGTGATCGTGTCCGTCGTCTTCCTGGTGACGGACCTGATCCAGATGACTCTCGATCCGCGGGTGACGCGATGAGCGCCGCTCTTCCCGAGGACGCGGCCGGCGAGATCTCCGGCCGCAAGCGGACCCGGCGATTGCGGCTCACGCGCGTGCCCGCGCCCCTGCTCGCGGGCGTGGTCGTCGTCAGCTTCTTCCTGCTGTGCGCCATCGCGCCCGAGGCCATCGCGCCCTACGACCCGATCGCCTTCGACTACACGGCGCTTCTGTCGCCGCCCAGCCTCGCGCACCCGTTCGGCACGGACCAGTTCGGACGCGACATCCTCTCGCGCACCATCGCAGCGTCGACCATCGACCTGCAGATCGCGATCTTCGCCACCATCGCGCCGCTGGTGATCGGCACGCTGGTCGGTCTGTTCATCGGCTATTACGGCGGGTGGGCCGACATTCTGTTCGGGCGCCTGGTCGACCTCGTCGTGACCTTTCCCTTCCTCGTGATCGTCATCGCCATCGTCGCGGTGCTGGGGCCGGGATTGTTCAACATGTATGTCGCCGTCAGCGTGATCGGCTGGGTGTTCTATGCGCGGCTGACGCGCGGCGAGGTGATGGTGCTGCAGCAGTACGACTACGTGGCCGCGGCCAAGGTTCTCGGCTACAGCCAGGCGCGCATCCTATTCCGGCACATCCTGCCCAACGCCGCGCGGCCGGTCCTCGTCTACTGGATGA
Source organism: Alsobacter ponti (assembly GCF_024294805.1). Taxonomy (GTDB): domain Bacteria; phylum Pseudomonadota; class Alphaproteobacteria; order Rhizobiales; family Beijerinckiaceae; genus Alsobacter; species Alsobacter ponti. Next base: position 133,337 of record NZ_JANCLU010000011.1, on the reverse strand, counting down.
CGGACATGGCGCTGGCCATCCTGCTCGGGTCGAGCCTCGGCTATCTCGGGCTGGGGGCGCAGCCGCCGACGGCCGAGTGGGGCGTGCTCATCGCCGACGGCAAGAACTTCTTCTCCCAGGCGTGGTGGATCACCGTATTCCCCGGCTTCGCCATCGTCCTTTGCGGCATCGGCTTCTCCCTGCTCGGCGACGGCCTCGCCGACCTGCTCGACGTGAAACGATGAGCGCGAGGCTGACGGAACCCGTGCTGCGGGTCGACAATCTCGGCGTCCGGTTCGACACGCCGCGCGGCGCGGTCAACGCGGTGAGCGGCGTGTCGCTTACCGTCGGGGCAGGGGAGGTCCTTGGACTCGTCGGGGAATCCGGGTCCGGCAAGAGCGTGACCCTGCGCGCCCTGATGCGGCTGCTGCGCCGTAACGCGACCGCCTCCGGCCGCGTGATCTGGCGCGGCGAAGACCTGCTCGCGGCGCCGGAACGCCGCCTGCGCGAAGTGCGCGGCCGGGAGATCGCGATGATTTTCCAGGAGCCGATGACGGCCCTGAATCCGGTCCTCACCATCGCCCAGCAGATCGACGAGAGCCTCGTGGCTCACCGCAACCTGGACGAACGGGCCCGCCGCGCCCGCGCCGTCGAGCTGCTCGACCTCGTCGGCATCCCCTCGGCGTCCGTTCGCCTCGACAACTATCCTCACGAGTTTTCCGGCGGCATGCGCCAGAGGGCGATGATCGCGATCGCGCTCGCCGCCGAGCCCTCTTTGCTCCTCGCCGACGAGCCGACGACGGCGCTCGACGTGACGATCCAGGACCAGATCCTCAAGCTCCTGCTGGGCCTCGTCGCCGATCTGGGCATGGCGATGATCCTGGTCACGCACGATCTCGGCGTCGTCGCCGAAACCTGCGACCGCGTCTGCGTCATGTACGCCGGGAGGGTTGTCGAATCCGGACCCGTCTCGGCGGTCTTCGCCTCGCCGCGCCATGCCTATACGCACGCGCTGTTGCGCTCGATGCCGAGCGGAGAAGCGGCGCGCCAGCCCTTGACCCCGATTCAGGGACAGCCGCCGCGGCTCGATCGACCCATCGTGGGCTGCGCCTTCGCGCCAAGATGCGCTTTCGTGATGGACGCCTGCCGCGCCGCGACGCCGCCCCTGATGCTGGTCGGCGAGGGACGGGAGGCCGCCTGTCTGGCGGCGGACCGACTGGCGGCGCTGGAGACCGTCGCATGAACGCGGTCGCCGCCTCCGCTCCGCTGCTCGAGGTCGACGACCTGGGCAAGAGCTTCACCCTGCGCCGGACGGCGTGGGACGGCCTTCGCGGCCGAGCCGCCCCGGTGCTGCGGGCCGTGAACGGCGTCAGCTTCGCGGTGGAGCGCGGCCGCACTCTCGGCATCGTGGGTGAATCCGGCTGCGGCAAGTCCACTCTCGCGCGCTGCCTCGTGCGGCTGCTGGAGCCGGACAACGGTTCGGTCCGCTTCGAGGGCGTCGACGTGCTGCGGCTCGAAGGCGCGGAGCGGCGCGCCTTCAACCGTCGCGTCCAGATGGTGTTCCAGGATCCCTACGGCTCGTTGAACCCGCGCCTGTCCGTCGGGGACTGCCTGAGCGAAGCCCTCGTGGTGCACGATCTGGCGCGCGGGCCTGCGGTGGCGCGGCGGGTGGAGGAGCTGCTCGACCTCGTGCATCTTCCCCGCGACGCGGCGGATCGCTATCCCCACGAGTTTTCGGGCGGCCAGCGCCAGCGCATCGGCATCGCCCGCGCGCTCGCCGTCGAGCCGTCCCTCATCATCGCCGACGAGCCTGTCTCGGCTCTCGACGTGTCGGTGCAGGCCCAGATCGTCAACCTCTTCCTGGAGCTTCAGGAGCGGCTCGGGCTGGCGCTGGTGTTCATCACGCACGATTTGCGCCTGGTGCGTCATGTGTCGCACGACCTGGCTGTCATGTATCTCGGGCGCGTTCTGGAGACCGGGCCGACCGAGCGCATATTCTCAGCCCCGCGCCATCCTTACACGCAGGCGCTCCTCGCGGCCGCGCCGCAGATGACGCCGCGTCGCCGTTCGCGCGACGAGGCCGTGCGGGGCGAATTGCCGAGCCCCGTCGCGCCGCCGCCGGGCTGCGCCTTTCACCCGCGCTGCCCGATCGCCCAGCCCATCTGCCGCGAGCGCGTTCCGGCGCTCGAACCGCGCGGGGGCGATTGGCCGGTCGCCTGCCATCTCGCCGGTTCCGGCGCATCGTAATTCGGAGAGGTTTCATGACGATCCAGGCGCTTGGCGAGCGCATCGCCACCGTGAACGACATCCTGTGCTCGCTCGGCGTGCTGGTGTGGGACTCCCGCACGATGATGCCCTCAGGCGGCGCCGTCTCCAGAGGCTTCCAGATCGCGACGCTGACGAGGACGGCACGGGACCTGCTGGCGAGCGACGACACGCTTCGTCTCGTCGAGAGCGCGGAGCGCGAGGCGGCGAAACTGCCCGCGGACGCGCTGGACCGCGAGGCCGTGCGGCAGGTGCGGGAGGCGGTCGAGGCGCACAGGCGCGTGCCCGGCGACGTCATCGAGCGGCGCGCCGCGGTGCGCGCCCGCGCGAACGCCGCCTGGATTGAAGCCCGCGCCCGCGACGACTTCTCGACCTTCCGCCCCTACCTGCAGGAAACCGTGGCCAACACGCGCGAATACGCGGATGCGCTGGGCTGGACCGGTCACCGCTACGACGCGCTGCTGCGTCTCTACGAGCCGGGCGAAACACTCGAGCGCTTGCGCCGGCTGTTCGCCGAACTGCGGGCGGGACTGAAGCCGATCCTGGCCGCCGCGCGGGCGCGGCCGAACGGCGCGGGCGCGATCCTGCACCGGACGTTCCCGGTCGAGACGCAAAGGGACGTTGCGCTGGGTCTCGCACGGACGCTGGGCTACGACCTCTCGCGAGGACGGCTCGACGGCACCGTCCACCCGTTCGAGATCTCGTTCACGCGCGAGGACGTGCGGATCACGACCCGCTACAACGAGACCTTCCTGCGCCCGGCGCTGTTCGGCGCGATGCACGAGACCGGGCACGCGCTCTACGAGCAGAATGTCGACCCGGCGTTCAGCCGCACCGTGTTCGCGACCGACCTGCTGGGGCTCTACGCGGTCGGCGGCACGAGCTTCGGCGCGCACGAGTCGCAGTCGCGGCTGTGGGAGAACCACGTGGGACGCAGCCTCGCGTTCTGGCGGCTGCAATTCCCCGCCCTCAAGGAGCGCTTCCCCGAGGCGCTGGGCGATGTGACGGCGGAGCGGTTCTACGAGGCCGTGACGACGGTGGAGCCGGGTCTCATTCGCACGGACGCGGACGAACTGACCTACGACTTCCACATCATGCTGCGCGTCGACATCGAGGCGGCCCTGATCGGCGGCGAGATGGAGGTCGACGACGTGCCGGAAGCCTGGCGCAAGGCGATGAAGGACGGGCTGGGCCTCGACGTGCCCAACGACCGCCTGGGCTGCCTCCAGGACATCCACTGGTCGTCCGGCATGATCGGGTCGTTCTGCACCTACACGATCGGCAACGTCATGGCGGCGCAGCTCTTCGAGGCGGCTCTGGCCTCGGACGACGCCATCGCCGCCGGGCTGGAGAAGGGCGATTACGCCCCGCTGGCGGGGTGGCTTCGCGAGAACGTCTGGCGGCATGGACGCAGCCGGTCGCGCGAGCAGATCCTGGTGGCGGCGACGGGGAGGGGGCTCGAGACCGGCCCCTATCTCCGCTACCTCGCGGGAAAATACGGCGCATAGCGACCGCCCCCGCTACCCGCCCAGCTCGTGCGCGGGCGGCGCGGGGAGGGGAAGCGCTTCGGCTTTCCACTGCATTCTCACTGGGCCGCCGGCGGCAAGCGCCTCCGGTTCAGGAACGACCATGGTCGTGCTTGCGTTGAGCCGCACCGAAACTGGACGGAGCAGCAACGCATGAAACGCATCATGATCGCGGCCGTGGCGTTCGTTGGCCTTGGCATGACGTCGGCCATGGCCCAGGACGCCTCCATCAGCATTCGCACCGGCGGTTACGACAACGGCCCCGGCTATGTCCACCGCGAGAGGCGCGTCTACAGCACCCCGACCTACACGCAGCGCCGCGTGATCGTGCGCCACGACAACGGTCTCCATCGCGGCTGGCGTCACGCGCGCGGCTGGGAGCGCGACCGCGAAATTCGCACCGGCACGATCAGCCGCTGCAAGACCGTGACGGTGCGCCGCGACGACATGGTGCGGACGGTTCGCCGCTGCAGCTGACGCACAGGCGAGAGGCGGGCGGGTCGCCCGCCTCTCGCGCGCTTCGTGACACTCAGGCCGCGAGGTCGAAGCGATCGAGGTTCATCACCTTCGTCCACGCCGCGACGAAGTCGCGCGTGAACTTCTCCTTCGCATCGGCGCTGCCGTAGACCTCGGCCAGCGCGCGCAGTTGAGAGTGCGCGCCGAAGATCAGGTCGGCGCGCGTGGCCGTCCATCGCGTCGTACCGGTCGCCCGGTCGCGGCCCTCGAACACGCCGTCGCTGCCGTCCACCGCCTGCCACTTCGTGCGCATGTCGAGCAGGTTCACGAAGAAGTCGTTGGTCAGCGCTCCCGGGCGGTCGGTGAGCACGCCGTGGCGAGGCTGGCCGACCTGCAGGACGCGCAACCCGCCGACCAGCACGGTCATCTCCGGACCCGACAGCGTCAGCAGCTGCGCCCGGTCCACCAGATGCTCTTCCTCGGTCATGATCGGCGCCCGCAAATAGTTGCGGAAGCCGTCGGCCTTCGGCTCGAGATAAGAGAAGGACTCGATTTCCGTCTGCTCCTGCGAGGCGTCCATGCGGCCGGGGGTGAAGGGCACCTTCACGTCGACGCCGCCGGCCTTCGCGGCCTGCTCGACCGCGGCGCAGCCCGCCAGCACGATGAGGTCGGCGAGCGACACCTTCTTGCCGCCGGACGCCGACGCGTTGAACTCCTGCTGGATGGCTTCCAGCGCGCGCAGCACCTCGGCCAGCCGGGGCGGATCGTTCACTTCCCAGTTTTTCTGCGGCGCCAGCCGAACCCGCGCGCCGTTCGCGCCGCCACGCTTGTCCGAGCCCCGGAAGGTCGACGCCGACGCCCAGGCCGCCGACGCGAGCTGGGAGACGGGGAGCCCGGTCTTCAGGATGCGCGCCTTCAACGCCCCGGCGTCGGCCTCGTCGATCACCTTGTGGTCCAGCTCGGGGATCGGGTCCTGCCAGATCAGGGGCGCCTTGGGCACGAGCTTGCCGCGATAGAGCCGCAGCGGCCCCATGTCGCGATGCGTGAGCTTGAACCACGCCTTGGCGAACGCCTCGGCGAACTCCGGAAGGTTCGCATGAAAGCGCCGGGAGATCTTGTCGTAGACCGGGTCCATGCGCAGCGCGAGGTCGGTGGTCAGCATCATCGGCGCATGACGCTTCTTGGGGTCGTGCGCGTCCGGCACCGCGTCGGCGCCCGCGCCGCCCTTCGGCCTCCACTGATGGGCGCCGGCGGGGCTCTTGGTCAGCTCCCACTCGTAGCCGTACAGCGTGTCGAAGAAGTCGTTGTCCCAGGTCGTGGGGGTCGGGGTCCACGCGCCTTCCAGCCCGCTGGTGATGGTGTGGCCGGCCATGCCGCTCTCGAACGTGCTGGCCCAGCCGAGCCCTTGCGCCGTGATATCCGCGCCTTCCGGCTCGGCCCCAACGTGGCTCGCCGGTCCCGCGCCGTGCGCCTTGCCGAACGTGTGCCCGCCGGCGATGAGAGCGACAGTCTCCTCGTCGTTCATGGCCATGCGGCGGAACGTCTCGCGGATGTCGCGGGCGGCGGCGAGCGGGTCCGGCACGCCGTTCGGCCCCTCGGGGTTGACGTAGATGAGGCCCATCTGCACCGCGCCGAGGTCGCCCTGCAACTCGCGGTCGCCGCTGTAGCGCGCATCGCCCAGCCAGGTGTCCTCGGACCCCCAGTTGACGTGCATCTCCGGCTCCCAGCTGTCCGCGCGGCCGCCGCCGAAGCCGTAGGTCTTGAAGCCCATCGATTCCAGCGCGACGTTGCCGGTCAGGATCATCAGGTCGGCCCAGGAGATCTTGCGGCCGTATTTCTGCTTGATCGGCCAGAGCAGCCGGCGCGCCTTGTCCAAATTGCCGTTGTCCGGCCAGGAGTTGAGCGGCGCGAAGCGCTGCTGCCCGCGGCCGCCGCCGCCGCGCCCGTCACCCACGCGGTAGGTGCCGGCGCTGTGCCAGGCCATGCGGATGAAGAAGGGCCCATAGTGCCCATAGTCCGCCGGCCACCAGGACTGGCTGTCGGTCATCAGGGCGCGCAGGTCCGCGATCACGGCGTCGAGGTCGAGGCTCTCGAACTCCTTGACGTAGTCGAAGCCCTTGCCCATCGGGTCGGCGTCTTGGGTGTTCTGGTGAAGCACGCCGATGTTCAGCTGGTTCGGCCACCAGTCGCGGTTCATGCGACCGCGTGAGTGGGGGACCGGGCATTTCGCCGTGCTTTTCTCGTCCGTTCTCGCGTTCATGATCGAGCCTCCCGTCGTGACGTGCGTCCGTATACTAAAGATTGCGGTTAAGTTGGAAGCGGGACCGTCCCCACGGGCCGATTTTATCCCTCGAAAAGCGTCGAATTCCCGGCTGGACCGATGCCCAGCCGGGAGCGCCACGGAACCCGGGGACCGGTCTGGCGTTGGCTGAAACAACTATTCACAGCGAAAGGGGGCGTTTTCGCGGAGGATGCAGAATTGTCGTCGATGAATGTGCCGAAAACCGTCGGACTCGCCGCCATCATCGCGTTGAGCTTCGCGACCAATGCGGACGCCGCCTTGCGAGCGCCCATTCCGGCCGGGATCGACTCCGCGGTGGTGCTGGCGCAGGCCCCGGGACAAGGACAGCCGATGTGGCGGCATGGCCAGGGCCCGCGCGGACAGGCTCCTTCCGCCACCCGACCCGCGCCGCGCCAGATGGCGCCGGGCGGACCTCCCGCCCATCGCGGCTGGCAGGGGCAACAGTCGCCGCGCGTCGCTCCCGGCCGACCGGCTCCCGAGCGCCGCTTCGTCCAGCCCGCCCCGCCTCGCGGCATCCCGCCGGACGCGACCTACCAGAGGCGGGCGGCCCCTCCGCCGCCGGCCACGGTCGAACGCCGCGACTGGCAGCGTCCCGGCGCGACTCCTCCGCGTTTCCGCCCGGATCCGAGCCAGTTCCAGCGGCGCGGCAACTGGGCGTATTACCACCACCACAGGGGATCGCGGCACTATGTGCGCGGCTGGTACCCCTACATGGGCTGGTGGTTCCCGCCCGCGGCCTTCGCGATCATCGCCTCGGAGCCGGTGTATGCCGAGCCGGCGGTGGACCCGATGGAGGAGCACTACGCGTGGTGCCATGCGCGCTATCGCTCCTATCGGGAGATCGACAACACCTTCAAACCGCGCCACGGGCCGCGGCGGGAATGCGTGTCGCCCTATTATCCCTGAGGGCCCGGTCCTTACGCCCAACCGATCACGCCCCGGCCGTCAGCCGGGGCGTCCACGCTTGGCCGTGGTCCTCGTAGACGGCGACGGTGGGCGGCGGGAAGTCCGGGTCCGCGAACGTTCCCACCGCCACGACCACGAGGCCCGGGTCGCGTTCCAGCGTCCACCACAATGTCGTCCCGCATCGGGGACAGAAGCGGAAACGCAGATCGAGGCCGCTGTCGCCCCGGCGCACGAACTCGCTCGCCTCGCCCGTAATCGTGACCTGCTTCGTCGCCCAGCGCGACTGCACGCCGAACACACTTCCGGTGCGGCGCTGGCAGGCGAAGCAATGGCAAATCGAGACGCGGACGGGTTCGCCCTCGCAGGCGGCAGTCAGCTGGCCGCAGGAACAGGCTGCGATGCGCATGGTCGGGTCTCCCGGCGAGAAACTTGGAGATGATAGGCCGCCGGCGGTGTCACGGCCGGGCGAGGACGAGGCACTTGCCGGCCGCCTCGGCGTTCGAACGCGCGCTGAGCTTGCCGATCGTGCCGGCGACGGCCAGCGCACGCGTCTTGTCCTCGACCACCGCGCGCAAATCCTTCGAGGCGACCTCGGGCGCGCTGGCGTCGTAGATCAGCCTGGCGTCCTTGGGCAGGCCGGCCGCGCAGGTCGCGGCTTGCTTCTGATCGGCGAAAGTCGTGGTGGGAAGCATGACGAGGGCGATCACAATCAGGGAACGCATGGCCGACCTCCGTTGCGCAATTTGACGCAGGCAGAATAGGCGCGGCGGAGCGATCGCTGAAATGACGTTTTTTTGGCCGTCGTCGCCGGGCGCGCCGGGGGCAGAATGCGCCGCGCGGTCCATCCCGAATTCATCAGGTCATTGAAAAGTCGACAGGATTATGGGTTCTCACGCACTCGATCAAGATTGCGAGAGGATAGACGCCGGCTTGATGGAGGTCATAAAAAGGCGGGGAAACCTAGCTTAAGATTAAGCGTCGAGTTCGGAAAATTAGATGTCCTCCGCAAGCGGTTTTCAGCGCATTGGCGTGATCAGCACACTTCCGCAGGTTCTCTGGGAGCTGGGCGTCGATCCCAACGACGTGTTCCAGAAGGCGGGGCTCTCCCGGGCGTGCATCGCCGATCCCGAGGCGTCCCTCTCGTTCGATGCCCTCGACCGTCTCTTCGATGCCGCCGTCCGCCTCACCGGATGCTCTCATCTGGGGCTGCTCGTCGGCCAAAATTCGTCCCTGGCCTACCTGGGTCTGATCGGCGAGTTGATGCGTCATGCCCCGACCGCCAGGCAGGCCTTGATCGACATGTCCGAAAACCAGCACCGCTACGTGCGGGGCGCGGTCGTCTACCTGATCGATGACGGGGAGACGACAATGTTCGGCTACGGCATCTACCAACCCGACTTCAGGAACATCGACCAGCTCATCGAGGGCGCGATCGCCGCGGGAACCCGCTTCGTCAGGGAACTTGCGCCCTCGGCACGCTTCGAGGTGTGCCTGCCACGGCCCGCGCCGGCGGGCGTTCCGATTTATGAGCGGATCCTGAAGATGCCTGTCAGGTTCGGACAGGAGCAGGCAGCTCTCGTCTTCGAGACTCCTGCGCTCGACGCTCCCGTTCCCGATGCCGATCCCGCTCGGCGGAAGATGCTCGAAGGCCTGGTCCAGGCATATTGGGCGCTCCGCGAGCCGACGACGACGGACATGCTCAGGAGAATCCTGCGCCCGCTCATTCTGACGGGGCGAGCGGATTTCGAGGGCGTGGCTGACCGGCTCGAGGTCCACCCGCGGACGCTCCACCGTCGGCTTCAGCAGGAAGGGACGACCTTCCGGAAGATCGTGGAAGAGGAGAAATTCTGCCTCGCGCGGCAACTGCTCGCGGGTACGGACGTGACCATCACGCAGCTCGCCCTCTGGCTCGGCTATTCCGAAGCCGCGGCCTTCGCCCATGCGTTCCGGCGATGGGCGGGAACGAGCGCCGCGGGGTGGCGTGACGCGGCTCGCGCGGGTGAGGTCGCCTCGGCTCACGTGGCTTAGCTCATCCGTGCTGCTACGTAGGACCGAATAATGCAATCTGTCAGAAACGATCAAGACATTGCGCAACGCCGAGAGGCAAAACTCCTTCCGAAGATCCTGACCCTTCGCAAGCGCGAACAGGACGCGGCGAGCCGAGGCGTTCGCCCGCGATGCTGTCGGTTTGCCTGGGCCCGCGAAGGAAAACGCGATGGACGCGCCAGTCAAACAGGCCCGGAAGGGCAGTGCAGCGGCAGCCTTCGAGGTCGTCGCTCTCGTGCTCCAAGGTGGCGGAGCGCTCGGTTCCTATCAGGCTGGAGTGTACGAGGCGCTCGCCAAGGCCGGCATTCACCCCAATTGGGTCGCGGGTATTTCGATCGGGGCCATCAACTCGGCCCTGATCGCCGGCAACCCCGTCGAGAAGCGCGTCGAGCGACTGCGCTCGTTCTGGGAAACGGTCAGCGAGCCGCCGCTCGGCCCGTTCGGGGTCGCGTACAATGCGGGCCTCGAAGTGCCCAGCCACGCCCTCCATCAGTGGATCAACCGCACGCGAGCTTTCGGCATCGCGACGTTGGGCGCGCCGGGCTTCTTTCAGCCCCGGTTCCCTTCACCCGCGCTGTTCCCTCCCGGAAGCTTCGACGAACTCAGCTATTACGACGTGTCGCCGCTCATCGCGACCCTCCAGAAATTGATCGATTTCGAGCTCATCAACACCGGCCCCACGCGTCTCAGCGTCGGGGCGGTCAATGTCCGGACGGGCAACTTCGTCTGCTTCGATTCAGCGGAGCAGCCCATCGATGTCCGTCACGTCATCGCCAGCGGGTCGCTGCCCCCGGGCTTCCCCGCCACGGAGATCGACGGCGAGTACTACTGGGATGGGGGCGTCGTCTCGAATACGCCGCTGGAATGGGTGCTCGGCACGCCTCCGCTGCGCAACACGCTGGCCTTCCAGGTCGATCTCTGGAGCGCTCGCGGAGACCTCCCGCGCGACTTCGTCGAGGCCGAGGTCAGGCGCAAGGATATCCAGTTCTCCAGCCGCACGCGCGAGGTGACGAGCCGTCTTCTCAACGCCCAGCGCGTCCGCCACGCCTTCCGCCGGATTCACGAGCAACTGCCGAAGCATCTTCGGGAGAGTGAGGAAGGACGCTTCCTCGCCAGCCAGGCGAACGACGCCGTCTATAACCTCGTCCATTTGATCTACCACGCGAGTTCCTACGAGGGCACGGCGAAGGACTTCGAGTTTTCGCGCCGGACCATGGAGGAACATTGGCGGGCCGGCTTCGATGCGGCCACCAAGTCCCTCTCGCACGGCGAGGTCTTCCGACGACCCACGAACCCGGAAGGCTTCGCGGTCTTCGACTTTTCGAAGTAGCGCGCGCCGCCGATCTCCATTCCGTGTCCAGGAGAGTCCCATGAAAGCCGATGACGTGCGCAGCCGCGCCTTCGCCATGCCTCTGACCAACCCCGCCTATCCCGTGGGACCGTACAGGTTCGTCGACCGGGAATACATGATCATCACCTACCGGACCGATCCGGAAAAGCTGCGCGAGGTGGTACCCGAGCCGCTGCAGATCGATCAGCCGCTCGTGAAATACGAGTTTATTCGCATGCCCGATTCAACGGGCTTCGGCGACTACTCGGAAAGCGGCCAGGTCATTCCCGTCACCTTCCAGGGACGCAAGGGCGGCTACACGCATTGCATGTTCCTGAACGATCACCCGCCGATTGCCGGTGGCCGGGAGCTCTGGGGCTTTCCCAAGAAGCTGGCGGAACCGCGTCTGGAGGTGGAGATCGACACGCTCGTCGGGGAACTCCACTTCGGCAAGATGCGCATCGCCGTCGGGACGATGGGCTACAAGCACAAGCCGGCCGACCTCGCCGCCGTGAAGGCATCGCTGGAAGCGCCGAACTTCCTGCTCAAGATCATCCCGCATGTCGACGGCACGCCGCGCATTTGCGAGATCGTCGAATACCGCCTCACCGACATCGACCTGAAAGGCGCGTGGACCGGGCCCGCGCAGCTGCAACTCTTTTCGCACGCGCTGGCGCCCCTGGCGGAGCTGCCGGTCCTCGAGGTGGTCTCGGCGGTCCACATCAAGGCCGACATCACCCTCGCCCTCGGCAAGGTCGTCCACGACTACCTCGCCTGAGCCCACTGCCATCGAAAGACAAGGAGTTCACCATGGACCTCAAGAACAGGGTGGCCATCATCACCGGCGCCGCGAGCGGGATCGGCAAGGATATCGCCGTCCGACTGGCCGCGCGCGGGGGCATCCCGGTCATCGCGGACCTGAACCTCGCCGCGGCCGAGGCGACAGCGGCCGAACTGAGGACATCCGGCGCCGATGCGTTCGCCATCGCCATGGATGTCGCCAACGAGGAGCAGGTCGAGAAGGGCGTGGCGGACACGGTCGCCCGCTACGGGAAGGTCGACATTCTGGTCAGCAATGCCGGGATTCAGATCGTCCATCCGTTCGTCGACTACCCCTATGCCGACTGGAAGAAGCTCATCGCGATCCATCTCGACGGAGCGTTCCTGACGACCAAGGCGTGTCTCAAGCACATGTACGCGGCCAAGTATGGCCGGGTGATCTACATGGGCTCGGTGCATTCCCACGAGGCGTCCAAGCTGAAGGCCGCCTACGTGACGGCCAAGCACGGCCTGCTGGGGCTCTCGCGCGTCCTGGCCAAGGAAGGCGCGGAGTACAATGTCACGGCGAACGTGGTCTGCCCCGGCTTCGTGCGCACGCCGCTTGTCGACAAGCAAATCCCCGAACAGGCCAAGCAACTCGGCATCTCCGAACAGGATGTCGTCAAGACCGTGATGCTGAAGGATACGGTCGACGGCGAGTTCACGACGACGGCGGACGTGGCCGACGCCGTGCTCTACTTCGCGGCGTCGCCCAGCAACGCGCTGACCGGGCAGTCCCTCGTGGTTAGCCACGGCTGGTACATGCAGTAAACGCGCCCGGCGCTTGCCGGGCTTTCCCCGAGCCAGCCTGACGCCTGCGCCCGCGCGCAGGTGAACGGCGCCGCTCGCTCAAAGCAGGACGATGGCGCATGGAAAAGCCTTCGGTCTCCGCCACCGACAACGGCCTGTGGGGCCCCGCTCTCGACATCCTTCGAGAGTGGGACCCGTCCTGGGCGCGCAGCGTCGAGGTTCAGAGCCTCGAGCCATGGCGCAGCGGGGTTCTGTCCCGCAAACTCGTCGAGCTGATCGGCGTGGGCCTCAACGCGGCCTGCACGAATCTGAACCGGGAGGGCCTGCAACGTCACATGCGCGCCGCGCTCGACGCCGGCGCGACACGGGGCGAAATCCTCCTCGTTCTGAAATGCGCGGCCGTGATGGCCGTCCATTCCTGCTCGCTGGGGAGCCCACTGCTGCTGGAGGAGGCCAAGGCCGCGGGCATCGCGATCGAACATGCGACCGACGCACCGACGCCGGCCTGCGACGGGATGAAGGCCGCCGGGCAATGGAACGTCGCCTGGGATCCCTTCCTGGCCCTCGATCCGGCCTGGACAGACGCCTTCATGGCCGTGGGCATCGGCGTGTACACCGACAGCAGCCTGACCGCGCGCGAGATCGAGCTGCTCAGCATCGCGGTCGACGCCTCGTTCACGCACATGTACGCCCCCGGCACGCGGCGTCACATCGCCCACGCGCTCAAGGCCGGCGCGACCCCCGCTGAAATCATGGCCGTCCTGAAGCTCTGCGTCTCGCAGGGCTATCAGGCCCTCAATCTCGGGCTGCCGATGCTCGCCGAGGAACTCGCCCGCCGCGCGGCGGAAGAGCCTTCGCCGGCGGCCGCTGCTTCCCTCTGACCACGCACGGAGGATTCTCCATGTCCGAAGCCCTTGCGCCAGCGCTCTCCAGCCAGGAACAGGCCATCGCCAGCGGCGCGAAGTCCCTCAACGGCGAGGTGACGGAGCGAGTCCTCAGGCTCTACGAAGGCATCCGCGGCTATGGCCCGCCCCGTGTCGCCCTCGAGCGCCCGGTCCTGTTCACCGAGGCGTTCAAGGCCAATGAGCGGGATCCGCTGGTGCTTCGGTGGGCCAAGGCGCTGAAGGCCTACGCCGAGAAGTCGACCGTGACCATTCTCGACGACGAGCTCATCGTGGGACGTCCGCACGACTGGCTGGGCCGCTGGGGCATGGTCTATCCGGAGCTCGACGGCGAAGTGATGCCCGCCGGCGTCGAGATGTTCCGCAAGAACAAGGGGAAGACCGGCGAAGTCATCGTCACGGACGAAGACGCGAAGATCATCAACGAGGTTCTCACGCCGTTCTGGAAGGGGCGGGACTACGCCAGCAACTTCGTCAAAAGCCTTCCCGAGGAGACACGCTTCAAGCTCTACGGGCCGGACCCGAACAACATCATCATGATGACCTGCGTGGTGATGGCGACGTCGCCCATGCGGCATTCGCAGAACTGGACGCCGGACTTCACCAAGATCCTGACGCGCGGCGTCAGGCAGATCCGGGAGGAGGCGGAAGCGAAGCTGGCCTCTCTCTCCGAGCCGCGAGACCAGATCGGCAAGCGCCCCTTCCTCGAAGCCGTCATCCTCACCTGCGAGGCGATGACCACCTGGTCGCGGCGCTATGCCGCCAAGGCGCGCGAGCTCGCCGGCGCCGCCCGAGACCCTGCCCGGGCCCGGGAGTTGCTGGACATCGCCGCAATCTGCGACTGGGTGCCCGAAAACCCCGCCCGCAGCTTCCACGAGGCGGTGCAGGCGCAATGGTGGGGGCAGCTCTTCAACCGCATCGAGCAGACCAGCAGCGCGATGGGGCAGGGGCGCATGGATCAGTATCTGTGGCCCTATTACAAGGCCGACCTCGACGCCGGCCGGATCGACAAGGCGCGCGCCATGGAGCTGTTCCAGTGCCTGTGGCTCAACATGTCGCAGGTCACGGAGATCAAGCTCAACCCGGTCGCCGCCGCCGGGACCGAGGGCTTCTCGCAATTCCCGGATGTGTGTGTCGGCGGCCAGAATTCGGACGGTCACGACGCCACGAACGAGCTGTCCTACCTCATCCTGGAGTCGATGCGGCCTCTCCAGCTGACCGCCCCGGACACCTGCGTGCGCATCCATGCGGGAACGCCCGACGCTTTCCTGCACCACGTGGTCGAGTGCATCAAGGACGGCAAGGGGTACCCCAAGCTCCTCAACGACGAGATGGTCATTCCGTTCTATCTCGCCAACGGGGCCACGCTGAAGGAGGCCCTGGACTGGAATATTTCCGGCTGCTGCGAAAACCGCCTGCCCAACCGCGAGACCAACGTCACCGCGGGCGGGGGGATCAACTACGGCTCCGTGACCGAGATGACCTTCCGCCGCGGCAGGCTGAAGGTCCTGCACGACATCCAGTTCGGCGTCGACGCGGGAGACCCCCGCGCATGGACGAGCTTCGACCAGGTGTGGGAGGCCTTCCGCGGCCAGCTGCTCCATCTGGCGCCCCACGTGCTGACGCAGCAGCACATGGCGATGAAGCTGAAGCCGTCCTATTTCGCGGCGCCCGCGACATCGATGCTGCACGACCTCGCCATGGCCGAGTGCCGGGATCTGCACACCCATGGCGAATGGTTCGAGGGGAGCATCGATCACTCCACCTTCGAGGCGATCGGCAAGGCGACGGCCATCGACAGCCTCGCCGCGGTGAAGCATCTCGTCTTCGATACGAAGGCGCTGAGCTGGGACGAGCTGCTGACGGCCCTGGAGGCCAACTGGGAGGGGCATGAGGCCACCCGCCAGATGTGCCTCGGCGCGCCGAAATACGGCAACGGGATCGCGTGGGTCGACGCGATCGGCTTCGAGATCGAGCGCGTCCTGCTCGGCTATCTCAATGCCCATCCCAAGCCGCACAACCAGGCGTTCCTGCTGCGGCAAATCCCCATCACCTTCCACGTGCCATTCGGGAAGGTGACCTGGGCGACCCCGAACGGCCGCCTGGCGGGAGAGTATCTGTCGGAGGGAATCTCCGCGTCCCACGGCATGGACGTGAAGGGCCCGACGGTGGCGCTCGCCTCCATCGCGGCGGCTCGCGACCGCAGCTTCCGGGAGAAGGGCGGCGACCTCATCAACATGAAGTTCAGCCCCGCGAACGTGGCGGGCGAGGCCGGCACGCGTCGCCTCATGCAGATCATCCGCACCTGGTCCGAACTGAAGCACTGGCACGTCCAGTTCAACATCATCAATCGCTCGACGCTGCTCGCGGCCCAGAAGGACCCCCAGAAATACAGGGACCTCGTCGTCCGCATCGCCGGCTATTCGGCCTACTTCGTCGATCTCTCTCCGATGCAGCAGGCCGAGATCATCGCACGCACCGAGGAGGCGGCCTGACAGGCCGCGAGGAGGGCACCATGGAACTCAAGGGAAAGACCGCCATCGTCACGGGCTCGGCGCGGGGCATCGGCTTCGGCATCGCCCGGGCCTTCGCCAAGGCGGAGGCGAACGTCGTCATCAGCGACATGAACCTCGACAGCGCCGCCGACGCGGCGCGCACGATCGAGTCGGAAGGCGGCGTCGCCCTGCCTTTCAAGGCCAACGTGACCGCCAGGGCCGAACTCGACGCCATGGTGGCGGCGACCGTGGCCCGGTTTGGCGCTCTCGACATTCTCGTCAACAACGCCGGGATCGAGTCGACGCCGTCGCTCCTCAAGGACATCACCGAGGAGCAATGGGACCGCGTGATCTCGGTGAACCTGAAGGGAGTGTTCCTGTGCTGTCAGGCCGTCATCCCGCAGATGGCCAAGCAGGGCGGCGGACGCATCATCAACATCAACTCGCTGGCCGGCCGGCGAATGACGTTCTTCGGGAGCGCCGACTACACGGCGTCGAAGCATGGCGGCATCGGGCTGACGCAGCACCTCGCGTGGGAGCTGGCGGACAGCCGCATCACCGTCAACGCGATCTGCCCGGGCGCGGTCCTGACGCCGCTCGCGGAGATGCACACCACCCCGGAGTATCGGGAGATGGTGACGAAGCGGCTCATTCCGCTCGGCCGCTGGTGCATGCCCGAGGATATCGCGGGGGCCGCCATCTTCCTCGCCAGCGATGCCGCCGCTCTCGTCACGGGCCAGGCCATCGACGTGGACGGCGGCGTGATGACGGGCTTCGGCGAGGACCTGCGTCCGATCATCCGCCAGCGCATGGAGGAGGAGAAGGCGAAGGCCGCCCAGAAGGCTGCGCGCGGCGCATAGCCTGAGCACGGGGGACCAGCATGGCCAAGCGAATTGCCATCACGTGCGGCGGGGGATACGTGCCCGGCCTCAACGCCGTCATCGCCGGAGCGACGCTTGCCGCCTTGCGCGCCAGCTGGGAGGTCGTCGGAGTTCACGACGGCTTCGACGGCGTCCTCTTTCCTGAAGAGTACGCCGATGGCGGGGTGATGTCCTTGGACCGCCGGGCCGCCGAGGCCCTTCCGATCGCCGGCAGCGCACTGGGGACCGGCGCCCGCCGGGATCCGTTCCGGATCCGGGCGGTGACGGCCGACAACGCCGTCAAGGAAGTGGACCGCTCGGATGAGCTGCTGGCGCGATTGAGCGAGGCCGGCGTCAAGGCCGTAATCGCCGTGGTCGGTGGCAGCGCCATCACGGGATCGCATGCCATGAGCGTCGCCTTCCGGCTGCACCGAAAGGGGTTGCCGATCGTCTGCATCCCGAAGTCGGTCGAGAACGATATCGCCGTCACGTCCCTGGCATTCGGCTACGACAGCGCCTTGGGCTATGCGACGGATGCGCTCGATCGCATCCGGGCCGCCGCGCGCGATGTCCGCCGCCTGGCCGTCGTCGAGGTGCCGGGGGCGGAAGCCGGGTGGCTCGCCCTTCAGGCCGGACTCGCCGCCCGGGCGGACGCCGTGCTGATCCCCGAAATCCCCTACGACATCCCGAGCGTCGCGCGGATGCTGCGGCGTGCAAGGGACGAGGGTCATCCCCCCTCGCTCGTGGTCGTCGCCCAGGGCGCGACGTCGCGGGAGGCGCCGGGAGAGGCCGCCGCGCCGGTGTCGGGCCTGCGCAAGAGCTTGTCGCCGCTCTCCGATCTGCGCTTCGGCGAGGGCGGGCGCGTGATCGACCGATCGGGAGCGGTCGCGGAGGCGCTTGCGCTGGAGCTGCAGCGCTCGTGCGATATCGAAACCGTGCCGCTGAACCTCGACCATCTCGTGCGGACCGGGACGCCGTCCGCTCTGGATCGGCAGCTCGGCCTCGCCTACGGGGCGGGCGCCGTGGACGCCATCGAACAGGGTCGGCCCGGAAGCGTGATGGCGTTCCAGCCGCCGCATCTCGGCAGCGTGCCGCTTGCGGAAGCGCTCAATCGCGTGCGCCGGGTGCCGCTCGACGGCGACCTCGTGCGCACCGCCGCCGCCATCGGGCTCTGCCTCGGCCATGACAAGGGAGCGGGACATGAGCGCTGAAGCCGTGAGAGGGCTCGTCCTCAATATCCAGCATTTCTGCACCGATGACGGGCCGGGTATTCGCACCAACGTCTTCCTGAAGTTCTGCTCGCTTCACTGCAAGTGGTGCTCCAATCCGGAAAGCATCGGACCAAAGCCCGAGATCGCCTATGACAGCCGCAAATGCATCGGCGCGAAGGCCTGCGGGCGTTGTTTGAAGGCGCCCGCTCCGGAAGGGGCGTTCTACGTCGTCGAGGGAGAAGACACGGTCCGGGTCAACTGGGATCTCGCCCACGAGGCCGGGGGAGAGCTGGCCGCGCTGTGCCCGGCGGGCGCGATCTCGCTCTTCGGGCGCAGCATGACCGTCGACGAAGTGCTCCAGGAAGTGGAGCAGGACGGCACGTTCTATCGCGAGTCCGGCGGCGGCATCACGCTGAGCGGCGGAGAATGCCTCCTTCAACCGGACTTCAGCGCGGCGCTGCTGCGGGAAGCCCGGAATCGGGGCATTTCCACCGCGATCGAAACCGCAGGCAACGTCCCGTGGGAGTTCATGGAGAAGGTGCTGCATCATGTCGACGTGATGCTGCACGACCACAAGCTGACCGACCCCGTCCGCCACAAGCTGTGGACCGGAGCGGACAACTCCCGCATCCTCGCGAACTTCAAGAAGGCCTACGAGACGTTTCCGGACACGAAGTTCATCGCGCGGACGCCGCTCATCCCCGGGGTCAATGACGACGAGGAGCACATTCGCGCGGTGCTGGCGTTCATTCGTCCGCACGCCAACGTGGTGGACTACCAGTTGCTGCCCTACCACCGGTTCGGCGCGTCGAAATACGGCTTTCTGGGCAAGGTCTACGAGTTGCAGGATTTCAGTCCCCCGGCCCAGGAAACGCTGGAACGGCTGCGCGCCATCATCGCGGAGTCTTTCGGCAGGGCTCCCGCGCTGTAGTGTATGAGCTTCCCATGAAGCGGTACGAGGACGGAGATCCCGGCTGATGCAGTCCCAGCCCACCGAGGCTCACTCACCTGCGCGGAACCTGAAGGAGAGGGCCCGGCATGAAGCCATCCGCTTCACGATCCTGTTCCTCTATCTCTGGGCGATGTTCCTTCTCTTCGAGCTCCACCAGTATGTCGTTCTCTCGACCTACGACATTCCGTTCGAGAGTTGGGGACTTGGCCTGGTCAACGCTCTCGTTCTGGCCAAGGTCATGGTGGTCGCCGAAAACATCCGCTTTGATTCCCCCGTGAGATCGCACCCGCTGGTCGTGCAGATCGTTCTCAAGTCGATCGCCTTCGCCATCCTGTTCATTGTCGTCGACACGCTCGAGAAAGTTCTGGTGGGGACCATCCACGGCAAGACGTTGGCCAGCAGCATCCCGCAATTCGGAAACGGCGGCATCCTGGCGCGGGTCATCGTGGGGATTATCCTGGCCGTGAGCCTGATCCCGTTTTTCGCGTTCGAGGAAGTCGGGGCCACGCTTGGGCGGGGGCAGCTCTCGGCGATCCTGCTTCGAAGGCGCGGCTCGCCTTAGTTCCACGAAGCACAAAGGCTAGGCTGAGTGGGGACAAGAATTCCTCCGCCGCTCGTGCAAGCAGTGTCCCACCACCTCGGAACATATTGAAAGATCTCGGGATGTTCTTGAGGTGGTGAGCGCGCTGGGACTCGAACCCAGGACCTACTGATTAAAAGTTGCAAGCCGGCCCGCGACAGTGCCGGACATTCCCGGGCAAAAATCGTCCAATTAACACGCTGATTCAACGTCATGAATCGTGATTGTCCGTAAGTGTCGCGGACAAGCTTGGACACCCCTAGACGGCGACTCCTGATACCCATATGTTACCCGGAAAAGGCATCAGTTGGTCCGGCTCGGAAAAATCAGTTGGCCAAAATCCTCACGACCAAAGCCGTCGAAACCGCACAACCGGGCCCGGCGCGGCGGGAAATCCCAGACGGCATTCTGCCAGGCCTCTACCTCATCGTTCAGCCGAGTGGCGCACGTTCGTGGGCAGTGCGGTTCCGAATCGACGGGCGGCCCCGGAAGCACACCCTTGGAGCTTTTCCGACGGTCGACCTCGCGACGGCGAGGGAGCTCGGCCGCGCTGCATTGACCAAGGTGCATGCGGGCGTTGATCCGACGGACGAGAGGAACGAGCGGCGCGCGGCCGCAAAGGCGGCGAGGAACGCTACCGCAGACCTGATGCACAACGTCTCAGAGGAATTCCTGAAGAGGCACGTGCGCACCAAAACGAGGGCCAGCTCGGCTCGGGAGACTGAGCGCATCCTCAATGTGGACGTGCTGCCGGCTTGGAAGGGAAGGCGGGTGCAGTCGATCACCCGGCGCGACGTGATCGCACTGCTCGACTCCGTCGTCGACAGGGGGGCGCCGATCCTCGCCAATCGCGTTCTGGCGGTGGTGCGCCGGATGTTCTCGTGGTGCGTAGAGCGAGGCATCCTCGAGGCGTCGCCAGCGGCCGGCGTCAAGGCGCCGTCAGTCGAGCGCTCGCGTGACCGGGTGCTCTCCGACGAGGAGCTCCGGGTCGTCCTGGCGGCTTTCGACGATATTGGGTGGCCCTTCGGCCCCCTGTTCAAGGTGCTCCTGCTGACCGCCCAGCGGCGCGACGAGGTCGGGGAGATGCGCTGGAGCGAGGTCGACCTCGGTCGGCGAATTTGGACGATCCCTCGCGAGCGGGCGAAGAACGACCAGGCGCACGAGGTGCCCCTATCTGAACCGGTCGTTGCGATCCTAAAAGAGCTGCCGCGGATCGAAGGAAGGGCGGGTTTCGTCTTCACGACCACGGGCACGACGCCCCTCGGCGGCTATTCGCGGGCCAAGAGCCGGCTCGACGGGTTCGTTTTGGCACGCCTTCGGAGCGAGAACCTGGACGCCGAGCCGTTGCCGCGCTGGACCCTCCACGACTTGCGGCGCACCGCGGCCACGAATATGGCGCGGCTCGGCGTCTCACAGATCGTGGTTGAAAAGGTGATCAACCACATCAGTGGTTCGCTTTCCGGGGTGGCTGGGATTTACAACCGTCACAGCTTCGCCGACGAGAAGCGCGCCGCGCTCGTTGCATGGGCCAAGTGGGTCGAGGAACTGTCCCAATGAGGCGCGATCTGCCAATCCTCGATCGCGATGGCCATCTCTCAATTTATCATTGGCTGATCTTCCATGCGTTGCTCGCTTGGCCCAACTCATCCGTTAAGCGGAGCGGGTTTATCTCAAGCATGAAGGCCCAAGTTGAGGAAGGTCTTCAGGAAGGAATTCCGGCGAACGACCTAATGATGAACGAGATATATGGCTCGTGGATGCCGCTTCGGCGCGCTATGCCAGCTGGATGCCTCGTCGGTGACATGCTCCTCTACCTAGTCCAGTTCGCAATCAATCCGGAATGCCCACGGTTGAGCATGCGAAAGGCGAGGCACTTAGTCTTATCGGCCTCGCAAGGTGCCACTACGATCAACGGACACGCTGTTCCTCAGGATGAATCTACCCTCAAGAGAACGTGGAGAGAGAAAAAGGATGTTTCGCATCTGTATGCGGGATGGATATTAGTAAGTACAGATGAATATTTGCTGGATAAATATAAAAATATTTCCGACAAGCGCGAAATGATGACTGAGAGATTTTTAGATCTGATTTCAATCGCGGAATACATCTCTGAATTGGCTAACAGTTACGACGTCGTTTCAGATTGGAACCCGTGGCGCTGCCCCGAACCACTACTGAATGGCAGCAAGGTCGCATTTTCTCCGCCATCAGCCCCCGTGAAAAAGGCCCTCTCTCGGTATCGCGCCCCCTCGTCCTATCGGTGAATTTGCCTGGGGGCATTTGCTTTGCCCTCAATTTCGGTGCTTCCGAACCGCTGCGATCCTTTCCCTGTCATTGCAGGAAAAGGAGGCCTCCGTGCCCGAATCTCCGAAGACTGAAACCCGATATCTTCCGAGCCGCGCCGTGTGCGACCGGTACGGGATTACGGACCGCACGCTCGCGCGCTGGCTACGTGACAATCGGTTGAATTTCCCGCCTGCCCGGGTCGTGAACACGAGGCGGTATTTTGACCTAGCCGAATTGGAAGCTTGGGAACGTTCCCGAGCGGCGGTCAGGCGGGAGGCTGCGTAACGCATGACCTCCAGAAAGCGAAACCCCGCGCCGGCGCGACGCGGGGTTCCTGAGAATGCTCTGCTTGCAGGCCCGAGCTTCCCGGAAAATAGCGCGAAGGTGGGATCGCCTCAAGACTTCCCCTCGCACTGGCTCGCGGTCCGCTTCGGCGTGCCGCTGGCGACCGCGCGAATGATCGCTGAGCACGTCTTTCGGGAGGTGCCGGCATGACTGAGCCCACATCCCACATGATCGAGCGCACGTTCGCTACGCTCCCGGTCGTCAACCAGGGGGTGATCCGGTGGCTGCGCAAGGAACGGGTGCCCGCGTCCGCGATCGGCGACCTGCCATGGCTCGCCGAGAGCCGCGTCGAGTTCCTGCCGGGCAGGCGCTTCGAGTTCGCCGGTGCAGCAACCGAGAAGCCCGAGAAGGCCATCGTCTTCCTGGTCAATGACGCCTTCGGCGCGATCGACCTCGCCGCATGGCAGCCCAGGTCCGGCCGGCTCGCCACCTGGCTGGGGAGAGCATTCGCTCTCGGCCAGGACAACGTCTGGGCCCCGCGGCTTGACGCCTTCAGGAGCCTCGCTGTGTGCCGCACGCCGCTCTCGTGGTTGGCAGGTGGTCGCGAGGGGATCGTCATTCTCGACGAGACGAAGGCAGCCGAGGAACTCGCGCTCGCCGGTCCGCTCCGCGCGGAAGATGGGCCGCACGTGAAGGAACTGACGGACAAGCTCACCCGGCATCCGCCGCCGATCATCGCCTGCACGTTCGTGAGGGCTGCGGCATGAGCGAGCCCTGCATTCTCGGCATCGACCCCGGCGTGTCCGGCGGAATCGCCTTCTACTTCCCGGGGCATCCGGCGCAGATCGCCGCATTCGACATGCCCGCTGCTGCGAGCGCAGTGGATCCGGTCACGCTGGCCGCCCGTGTCCGACAGTTCGCACCCAGCGTCGCCATCGTCGAGCGCGTCGGCGCGATGCCTGGTCAGGGTGTCTCGAGCACCTTCAAATTCGGCACAGCGTTCGGCGCCGTCATCGGCGTGCTCGCCGCGATGCAAGTCCCGACGCACCTTGCCGCGCCAGGGCGGTGGAAGAAGCACTTCGGCCTAGGCGCCGACAAGGATCAGTCGCGCGCGCTCGCGCTGCGTCTCTGGCCCTCGTCGGATGCCTTCGCCCGCAAGATGGACCACAACCGCGCCGAGGCCGCGCTCCTGGCCCGGTTTGCCGCCGAAACGGGGATCGGCGGTGCGTATGGCTGAGATCATCCGCGATTTCCCGCCTGATCGGCGGAGGCTCTCGGCCTTCAACGCGGACGCCTTCGCCGGCCAGCCCGTGCCACATCGGGATTGGTTCGTTGAGGGCCAGATCCCGCTTCGCACCGTGACGCAGCTATCCGCGGACGGCGGTACGGGAAAATCGCTGATCGCGAACCAGGTCGCGGTAGCGGCGGTGACGGCAACGGACTCGCCGATCGGCATCCCGCGGCCGGGCGGTGTGATCTACCTCAGCGCGGAGGATGACCGCGACGAGATCCACCGGCGGCTTGACGCTATCACGCGTGCGCGTGGCCTCGCGCTCGACGATCTCTCTGCGCTGCGGATCGTCCCGCTGGCGGGGGAGGATGCCGTCTTGGCCGGCCTGCGTCCCGGATCGCAGTCGATCGTCGCGACGCCGCTGTGGCAGGCCCTGCGCGAGGAGGTCCTGGACCTCCGGCCCATCCTGGTCGTGCTCGACACGCAAGCCGACGTGTTCGCCGGCAACGAAAACGACCGAAGCCAGGTCCGGCAGTTCGTAGGCATGCTGCGCGGTCTCGCGATCGAGGCTGACCTCGCCGTGCTTCTCCTCGCGCACCCGTCGCTCACTGGCATGAGCTCCGGCTCCGGCCTCAGCGGCTCGACCGCATGGAACAACAGCGTCCGCAGCCGCCTCTACCTTGAGCGCGTCAAGGACGAGAGCGGCGTCGAACGTGACACCGACGTTCGCGTGCTGCGGACCATGAAATCGAACTACTCGGCGAAGGGTGCCGAAATCCGGCTGCGCTACCAGGACGGGCGTTTCGTACCCGACCTCGGGGGTGGGACCGCATACGGCGCGGCCGAAGCTGACCAGGTTTTCCTCGACCTCCTCGCCCAGTTCGAGCGGCAGGGGCGCACCGTCAGCCCGAACTCAGGGGCGAACTACGCGCCCAACGAATTCGCCAAGCATCCGGACGCGCTCAGTATCAGCAAGGTCAGCTTCCGCGCTGCCATGGACCGGCTCCTCGCCTCCGGCCGCGTGGTGATCGAAGACATCGGACCGCCGTCCCGCCGCCTGAAGGCCCTGAAGAGGAGGGATGCCGAATGATTTCAGACGCACCTCTTCACACGCCTTCAGACGACGTTCAGACGCCTTCAAACGGCCTGTACTCAAACACCCCCTATAACCCCCGTGGGCGTCTGAAGACCGCCCCACGTCTGAAGACGCGGGGGCAGGGACGCCAGCCCTGCCTGAAATCGGCGCGCATTTCCCGACCCGATGGGAGGAAGAATAGGACACCGTTTCCTGCATATCCACGCCGTCGCGCGGGCGCGCGCACGCGAGGCTGACGGGATGGTCCGGTGCTGCATCTGCGAGGCTCGGCACGCGGGCCCGGACGATGCCGAGGGCATCCTCTGCCGGCAGCACTGGCAGCGGGTCCCGGCCGAGACGCGCCGAGCCTACCTGCGGGCCATGGGCGAACTGTACCGGGCGCAGCGGAGAGGCAAGGCGCGGCGACTGGTGGCGTGGGAGGCCGCTGTCTCGGCAATGGTCGACGTGAAGGACGCGGCCAGGCTCTCACTCGATCTCGACACCGCAGCATGAGACACATCAGGGTATAGCCTGATGATACACGCGGATGTTACACCGGATCGCGTAACATCAGGGTTGCAATCGGGTTGATGTAACGCTATATCCAAATGGTCTAGAACCTGAGGTAACAGCCATGCCCCTCTTCGGCTATGCCCGCGTGTCGACAACCGACCAGGACCTCGCCCTGCAGATCGAGGCGCTGAAGGCCGCTGGCTGCGAGAAGGTCCGGTCCGAGAAACGCAGCGGCACCACGACGAAGGGCCGCGAGGAACTGCGCACGTTGCTCGACTTTCTCCGGGCCGGTGACACGCTGGTCGTGACCCGGCTGGATCGCCTGGCGCGATCGATGGGCGACCTGCAGGACATCGTGCGCGAGCTCAAGGGGAAGGGCGTTGCGCTCAAAGCGCTCGAGCAGCCGATCGACACCGGCACGTCGGCCGGCAAGGCGTTCCTCGACATGCTGGGCGTGTTCGCCGAGTTCGAGACGAACCTCCGGCGCGAGCGCCAGATGGAGGGGATCGCGAAGGCGAAGAAGTCCGGCGTCTACACGGGCGGCAAGCGGCAACTCGATCACGACCGGATCCGGGAACTCAGGGCCTCGGGGATGGGGCCCAGCGAGATCGCGGCGGCTGTCGGGTGCTCGCGCGTGCACGTGTACCGCGTTCTGCATGCCGGAGCGGCGTAAGGCCAGCGAATTCACTCCGGGCTTGTGGGCCCGTTGTCCCCATCGGGCTCGGGGTGACCAATATCTGACCCTTCCAAGGTAGTTGACGACCGCTCGCGCTCCGCGCGGTCAAGCTGCTCGAGCAGGTTCAGGAATACGCCTGGCAGCGGTTCCGCCGTTGCCGGTCCCAGCGCGTCGCGGATTCCCCGCTCCAGAGCCTTGAACAAATCAAACGGCCCTAGGACTGGCGCAATCTTCTCCACAGCGACCCCTTTTCGTATTTCGTCTAGGCGAATACGGGGCGCCGGACCGGAGGCGTACAGCGAGTGCGGCCCATCGGGGAAGTCGCACCGAAGTGGTCTAGGCTGGTTACACTCAGACGCGATTTCAACGCGCGAAAATGCGATCGGTTCCGTTGGAACTCGACCGACGAGCATCGAATCGAAAATATTTTTCAGCACCACTGATGACTATAAGCGAAAAGGCGCGACAGTAACGGACAATGGCAAACAATATGAGCAGTCATAAACCTTCATTAATCGTTGCTTTCGAAGCGTAACTCTACACAATACTCGCGCAAAGTGATTTGCCACCGCGCGAGATCAACATGGGACGCCCCCGCAAGACACTTCCGGCCAACGGCCTTCGGATCATCTCCGACCTGGCGTGCCGTGGCGTGCGCGAGGTGGAGGTCGCCCGGGCGCTGGGCATGTCCTGGCACACCTGGAAGCGCATCCGCGAGGAAGACCAGGAGGCTAAGCGCGCGTGGGAGGAGGCGAAGGCGATCGAGCATGACGCCCTCGTCTCATCGCTGTTCAACATGGCAGTCGGCGCGCCTGCCGAGTACGACGCCGAGGGCAACGTCGTGCGCGCCGAAGTGAAGCGCGACGCCTGGGCGGCAGCTTTCCTCCTGAAGGCCCGGCACGACTACCGCGACACCGGCGCGGCGTCGGAGGGCGGGGCGGACCAGCGCGTTGCCGTCGTCGTCAACATCCCGGCGCCGATGTCGCCTGAGGATTACGCCAAGCTGGTCAGGGTCACGCCGATGGGCCTGACGGGCCCACAGAGCGGCAGCGAGGCGGCATGAGCGCTGCCGCGGCTGTCCACCTCCCGACACTGACGCCGACGCCGTTCCAGGCGCGCGCGCTCACCGTGCCGGAGGCGTTCGACCTGTTCCTCGGGGGCGGGCGCGGCGGCGGCAAGTCGGTGACACTCGCTCTGCTCTTCCTTCGGCACATCGAGCAATATGGCGGGCGGGCGCGGGCGCTGTTCGTGCGGCAGTCCTTCCCTGGCCTCGTCGACTTCGAACAGGTGACGCGCGAGGTCTTCGGCCTCGTGTACGGCGGCCGGGCGACCTACAACGCCTCGACGCACCTCTGGCGTTTTCCGTCCGGCGCGACGCTGCAGCTCGACCAGTTCGAAGGCCTGGCTGACTTCAGCAAGTTCCAGGGCAAGAGCTTTTCCATGATCGCGATCGACGAGGCGGGCCAGTACGCGGACCCGGGCCCGATCGATCTCCTGCGGTCGTGCCTTCGCGCGCCGGCGCCAATGCAGCCGCGGTTCGTCCTGGCGGCGAATCCCGGCGGCCCGGGGCACCACTGGCTGCTCAAGCGCCACATCCTGACCGCGGCGCCGTGGGAGCCTTACCTCGAGACGGCGTCGGGCCGCACGTTCGTGACGGCTCCGTCAACGTTCGTGGACAATCCGAACCTCGATCGCGAGGGCTACGCGCGCCAGCTCGCCGCGGCGACGTCGACCGACCCCGAACTCGGCAAGGCCTGGCTGCATGGCGATTGGTCGGTGCAGCGCGGCGCGTTCTTCTCGGCGGTGCTCGATCATGCGCGCAACATGGTGGAGCGGTGGGAGCCGGAAACCGTCGTGCGCGCCAGCCCGCGGGGCGACGGCTGGAAACTCTACCTCGCCCATGACTTCGGCGTCTCGGCGCCGGCCGTCACACTCGTCATGGGCAAGTCGCCCGGGATCCAGGGCCCGGACGGCCGCTGGTACCCGAAAGACTCGCTCGTCGTGCTCGACGAGAGCGCGACGAACGCGCCGGGCCAGCTCAACGCCGGGATGGGCTACACCGTCCCGCGCCTGGCCGAGGACATCAAGGAACTCGCCAAGCGCTGGGCCATGAGGCCCGAAGGCGTCGCGGATGATGCGATCTTCGCGCGCACCGGGCACGGCACGGGTTCGATCGCCGACGAGTTTCGGGCGCAAGGCGTCTACTTCACGCCGGCGAAGAAGGCGGACCGACGCACCGGCTGGGAAATCATGCGCCGGCTGTTCCTGGATGCCGGCAAGCCCGACCAGCCCGGGCTCTATGTAGCCCGCCCGTGTGAGTACCTGTGGACCACTCTCCCGATCCTGCCGCGCGATCCGAAGAAGCCCGATGACGTGGACAGCCGGGCGGCGGACCACGGCGCTGACGCGGCGCGCTACGGCTGCCTGCGCCAGGAGCGAACCTTTGTGACGCGTGAACTTCGGCTTTGAAAGGACACCCCCAGCATGGCCACTGCATCCGAAATGCTTGCCGCCCGAGCCACCGCCGGCGCCCGATACGAGGCAGCGCTCGAGGAGCTCTACGCCGCCTATGTCGACCTCGCGGGCCTCGAACTGGCGCTCGCGAATGACCGCGTTGCGCGGTTCCACTCGGCCTTGCCGGTGCGTTCCTTCCTGGTCGAGAACGGCGGCATCCCGAACCGTCTCAAGCACCCGGTCTATCCCTCGACGGTTCCGGACCAGCCCTGGCAGGACGCGGTTGCCGCCGCGGCTGCAACGAAGCTCGCCGCCTTCTCCGGCTCGTGAGGTGAAGCATGGCCCAGGTCAACCAAGCCCTCGGCATCGCCGCCTTCTCGCTGAGCGGCGACCCGAAGTCCCCCGTCGGCCGGCTCGCCGCCGTCTACGAGAAAGCGTGCGCCGCCGCGCTCGAGGCGAGGTCGAAGCGAAGTGACCTCGCCAATTCGAAGGAGCTCACCGAAGCCGGGCTTCAGAAGCGAATGGCCGCCTACGCCCGCGAGGGCGCCTACGCTGCCCTGCTGCGCCTGCATCACGAGTTCGGCCGCGTGAAGGAGATCGCCGACGAGAAGCGCGCGGCCATCGCCGTTCCGAAGCCCGACCCGCGCGACGCGGCCGGCGCGATCGCCGGGATGGAGATCCGCACCTGGCTGCGCTCGCTGGGCCCCGCCGCGGCCTTCAGCGCCGCCTGGGATGATCCCCAGATCGCGGACATCGCGCTCGGCATGCCGGCGGCCGTCAGCGAGATCCCGCCGGACATGTACGAGAAACTGCGCGAGAAGCGGCTCAACGAACTGTTCGGCCCGAAGATTGCCGAGCTCGCCGAGTTAGACGAGGCGGTGACCATCGCCGGGCAGGCTCTCGCGGTCGCCACGAGCGCCATGGCGGACAGCGTCGGCGCCGAACTCGGGGCGATCACCAAGGAAGTGGGCATTCCGGTCAACGAGGAGCAGGAGAAGCTGTCGCTCGCCGAGCGTCACGAGCGCTACCTCGCCGCTCACCCGGACGCCGCGCCGGATCTCGCGAAGTTCAAGCAGGCCATGACGCTCCTGACCTATGACCAGCGGGACGAACTCGGGAAGTTCGCCCAGCTGAAAAATCAGGAGGTCTGGCTCCAGGGGCGGGGAATTCCCTTCCGGCACGTCGACGCAACGCTCGAGTACCAGCTCGAGGGCAAATGGCATCGGTTCTGATCGGTCACGGGCGTGACTGATCGACGGGATTGAACAAAGGAGCCGGCGACATGGTCGAGGGCAGCTATCAGATTGAAGTGTCCGTCATCGGCCTGGACGCCGCCAAGCGGGAGATCGCCTCCGTCGGCGACGCGAGCCAGTCGGTCTCCACCGCGCTGGAGTCCGTCACCCGCGAAGGCGAGAAGGCCGGCGAGACCCTGACCGAAGTCGGGAAGGACGGCGCGGCCGGCCTGACCAAGACCGCGCGCACGGCCGAGGCCTTGGCCAAGGAACTGCAGAAGGTCGAGGCCACCGCGAAGAGGATGCCGTCAAACCTTCTCCCGCTGACGTCCGGCCGCGTGCCAGGCTCGGGGGTGCGCTTCGATCCGCTTCCCGCCTACACGCGCTCGCCTGCGTTGCAGGCCGCCTATGACGCGGCGGAGCGGGCGAAGGCCGAGCGCGACGCCCTGGCGGCCCTGGCAGCCAATTCCAATATTCCGCGCTCTGCTGGGGGTAGCGGAGGCTCCGGCGGTGGTGCGGGCGGTGGATCGGCCGCCAGCGCCGCCGCCGCGAGCTTTGAGAAGGCGAACGCCTCGGCCATGGGTTTCGGCCGCACCATCTCCGGCTTCGTCACGCCGGTAGTGGCGGCGCTCGCCGGCGTGGTTGCGGGCTCCCTCATCAAGTCCTTCACCGAGTTCAGCGACAAGGTTGCCCAGTCCAAGAAGGATCTGGAGGACTTCGGCAACCTCGGAAGCAAGACGGGAGAGATCATCAAGCAGCTCGACGAGACGGCGCGCGGCATGGGCGCGTCGCTCGACAAGGTTTCCGACCCCTTTCTGCGGATCCAGGACTACGCCATCCAGCCCGGCAAGCTGTCGCGAACGCCGGCGGAGGCGGCCGGTGCTCTGGACACGCTGACCAAGTCCATGCAGGCGAGCGGCGCCGCCGGCGAGGCCATCAGCCGAGTGCTGCGCCAGGTGTCCGGCGACGCCGAGGAGAACACGCTCTCCGTGCGCTCGCTCGACGCGATTTACGACCAGTCGCGCGGCACCGTCGAGCGGCTCGCCCAGTCGATGGGCATGAACATGCGGACGTTCCGCGACTCGGTGAAAGCCGGCGCGGTCACGTTCGGCGAGTTCGTCGACGCGTTTAACCGGCCGACCATCAAGAACGCGGTCGCCGAAGAGCTCAAGAGGATCGAAGAGCGCGGCAAGCCGGTTTCCCAGTCCGTCGACCTGATCTCGAACAGCCTGCTCCGGCTCGGCTCGTCGATCACCTCGAACACCGGGCTGCAGAAGTGGCTATCCGACACCTCGACGTCGTTCAGCGACTTCGTCGCCAAGACAGAACAGGACGCCGCCCGGCTCGACACGGCGTCGCGAGTCGCTACGGGCGCGCTTGCGGGCATGATGGCGGGCGCGGCGGCCGGCGCGACGGTGGGCGCGCTGGGCGGCCCGGTTGGTGTCCTCGGTGGAGCGGCCATCGGTGGCATCAGCGGCGCTGGCCTCGGCGCCGAACTGGGCTTCGGGTACGACTACCTCGCCTCGCAGCCGACGCCGCAACTCACGCCGGGCCAGTTGTCCACGCTGAACGCCATGCAGCGGGGCGGCGGCATGGGTGTGGGTGTCATATCGGGCTCGGAGGGCACGGACCAGCTGATCGGCCTGACCGAGACCTCGGTCGACCTGCTCGGCCAAATCTCGGAGGGGATCTTCACCGGCACGGTCAGCTACAAGGATGCCAACGGGAACATCGTTTCCGAACTCAAGCGAAACAGCGACCGTCAGCTCCAGGCCGCAAACCAGAACCTCAGTGGCCTGCAACAGCTTGGTACCTCGTTCGAGCGCGCCGTCGAGTCGCTCGGGCAGTCCTTCGATAGCGCCGTCCGCAATTTCCAGCAGTCCAGCGCCTTTGGCTCGTCGCCTGGCGGTGGCGGCGGCTACGTCATCCCCAGCTATGACCGCATGCGCCAGCTCGACGTGCGCGGGGCTTACGCCTACGGCCCGGGCAATTATGAGATCTACTGGCAGACGGACAGCAAGTACGTCTCTCAGGAATTGCGCCCGACGGCCTCCTACCTCGCCAACGAAAGGTACATCAACGCCGACAAGGTCCTCCGCGATTACCGGTACGGCGTCGGCACGGCGGAACAGGCGCTCAAATCCCTGAAGCAACTCGGCTTCAATCCGGATGCGCCGATGTACAAGGATCTTCGCGACGCGGCGGCCGGCCTCAACGACGCCTCCAAGAACCTCAACGGCGCGAGCGACCACCTGTCCGCCTTCGGCGCGGGCGAGCTCTACGGCGTCGGCAACGCGGTGGCGCCCACCTCGCTCGGCAACCTGATGCGCGGGCTTGGCGCGGTGACGGGCGGCAGCACGGCGGGCAGCACCACCGTCAACGTCAACATGACGGTGAACGGGGTGACGGACGCCGACTCGTTCAACAAGTCGGCGGGCCAGATCGTCGATGAACTCACCTCGACCTTGTGGAGGCGCGTGGCCTGAGAAAAGGCGCGCGAGGCGGGTCTCGCGCAGCAACTCACCTCTGCCTTAAGGGAAGCTACTAATCGCGCCGAGAGCGAGAGTTACGGCATAATCGCTCGTGCAGCGTGGCGTTCCTAAGGATGGCGGGTCATGACCCCTGGCCTGCAACGTGGGTCGGTTCTGATCGTGGAAGACGAGGCTGTCATCGGTACGCTGATCAGCGAGATCGTGTCCGACGCCGGCTATGCCGTGCTCGGCCCATTCCTGACAGCCGCGTCTGCGACGGCGGCTCTTGCCGTCGACAAACCCAGTGCAGCTCTGATCGACATCAAGCTGGTCGACGGAACCAGCTTCTCGTTGGCGGGATCTCTTCGGGATCTCGGCGTCCCATTCGCCTTCGTCACGGCCTATGCGCCGGGAACCGTCCCAGACCAGTTCAGTACCGTGCCGTTGATCGAGAAGCCCTTCAGAGCATCCGATCTGGAAGCGTGCCTGTTGCGCCTGATTTCGGGAGACTGAAGCTCGGGGTTGCGATTCGGCTGCGTGAAAGGCAGAGAAGAAGCATGGCAGTGCTGTTCACTGGCGGCTGCATCGCGACGGCCGTCCTGATCGTCTTCGCGTACGTCCGCGCCGTTGCTGAGTGCAGTCGCACCCGCTCGATGATCCTTTCCGTCCTTGAACTCGACCACGCGAACCTTAGACTCAGCGTGTGGGTGGCGGATCGCCGTCAGCGGGTCGAAACTTCCTCATTGAGGTACGCTTCCGCACGCTCTAAGAATCCCACCCGTTGACGTTGCTTACAGCTTGAACCGCGTCAATCTGAGTTGGGCTGCCAAGTCATTGGCGCCCAGCTCAGTCATTTTCTGCGCGCGTGTTGCTCTATGCGGGGCCCCGGCAACCTTAAAGTTCAGCGGGCTCTTCCAGAGAGCGGAAGCGGCAGCTGCGGCTTCCTCAGCCTCACTCCCGGCCCTTCTCCGTTCTCCGCCAGGAAGATCACGCCGGCCGCCTCAAGAGCGCGCTGGATCGCAGCGAGGTTGTTGCCGATCGGCGTCCGTTTGCCGATCTCAAAATCCCGGATTGTTGAGACGCTCACTCCGGACGCAGCGGCGAGCTCAGGCTGTGCCCAATTGAGGAGAGCTCGCGCGGCGCGGGATTGGGCTGGTGTGACCATTTCAACAACCTAAGCCGCGTCGCGATTTCTGGCAATGTCAGCGTTTTGCGTTGACATTCAATTTCGCCACGGGCAGTGTGGTGACGTCAGTGTTTTGATATGAACTGGAGATGCGCCCTATGGCTACGCTTAATGAAATCGCCGCAGAGTCGCCGATCGTCCTGCCGGCGCAGAAAATCAACGCTGGCGACCTGATGGATGCAGCCTTGGACAAGTTACGGACTATTCACCTCGCCCTGTCCCCCGAAAATCGAACATGGCACGACGCCCAATCTCTGGCAGCAGTGTGGGCGACCGTAGACGAGGCCATTCGCGATCTGATGCCCGTGCGCAACCGGCTGCAGGGTGTAGAAGGGGGTGATGAATGAGCGTTGATCCCTGCGTGGCGAACGGCAGCTTGGGCAAAATGCTCGACGTCTCCGATCTGATCGCTGAGACGACGGATCTTGTGCGAGCAATGAACGTCACCGCCGAGCACCTTCCAGATGATGACGTCTCTCCCGTCATCGCGATCGGCGGCGTGGTCCTGCAGAAGCTCCACGAGGCGGCAGAGATCCTCAAGTCTTTCCAGAAAGAAGCCATGCGAACAGATTGAACCTGCGCGCTGGCAACTCGCGTAACCTGGCCGGGCTCACATCCCGGCCTTTTTTCTAAGGCCACCCGCGTCGCACATCCCGTCCGGCTGTCCCACATGCAGCAGTGGAGTCGCCGGTAGAGCCAGCGCTTTGCGTCGGGTGCTCCAGAGAATACAGTCCGAACTGTGCTGTTTTCGAACAACGGAGAAGTGCGCTGATGGCCGATTTAGAAGGCGAGGAACTGAAAAAACATGTGAAAGAACGGCAGGCAATATTCGTTGAGATACTATCTAAGACCTACGATCGAGCGGCAGCTTACACGAATGTTGTACTTATAGGTGGATACGCCGCTGCATTTACAATCTGGTCGAATACAAAAATGTTTTTGCCAAAAAGCGCTACCCTCTGGACCGGTGGCCTTTTACTGCTTTCTCTTTCTGCATTTGTTTTCTTCGAGGTAATAAAAATGGTACTCAACGCGAAATTATTTCTGAGCATGTATAGTTTGGCACTCTCAGAACAGGAGCCAGTTGCGTTCGAGCGTAAGGTAAAAGAAGCCCAACTGGCAGAACAACGGTTATCCGTTGTTATGGTTCGATGGTGGATTTTAACATTGATTATCTGTGTACCAAGCGCGCTTGTCTCTCTTTTCATTCTCATCGTAAGTTACGCAACTGCTATTTACCGACTCGAATGAGAAGATGGGGGCTAAGTCTCCTTCGTTACCGAATTGGGAAATGAAGCAATAAACCGCTGGCCAGTTTCCTCCAGTTCCCACTCATTGCCCGATACATGCCTAAGCTCCTTGTCGTCGTGTACAAAGAGCACGACGCCGGGGATATAGGCCTCAGCGTCACGACCGAATCGGCGTCCGCTGTCGTGCGTGTGCATCAAGATCCAGGTGACTTGAACCTCATGCTCGGCGCCACGTGAATCCGATACCTTCTCAATCGTTTCCATTGATCATCTCGTTTCTCAAGTACCGAGAGAGAGATCTCGTTACCCTCTCGTTACCCAATGCGCCTCCGGCGCAACCATTTCTCCAGAAACCACTGTTCTTCTCGGGAATATCCTAACCATTTCAAATGGTTAGGTGGTGAGCGCGCTGGGACTCGAACCCAGGACCTACTGATTAAAAGTCAGTTGCTCTACCGGCTGAGCTACGCGCTCCCGAGGCGGCCCCTGCGTATCCGGCCACGCGGGGCTGGTCAATAGCGCCGAGGGCGGGCCCCGACGGTCATTCGGCGGCGATGGCCGTCTCTCGACGGGGCAGGCCGGCGAGCAGACCCAGCAGGGCGCGGTCGTGCAGCACGACCATCGTCTCGCGGTTGTCGAGCCAGGCCATCAGATCCTCGATCGTCTCGGCATCGCCGATCTTGGCCTGCGCCAGCACGCGATCGCGGTCGATCTCGCCGCGCCGGCGCCCCTCGGCGGCCGGCAGCATCGCCTCGTGCCGGGCCCGCAGCAGCGGGTCGGCATGGATCGCCTCGACGCCGTTGGCGTCGTCGAAGCCGCTCTCCTCCAGTTCGCGCATCAGCGCATTGGCGCGTCCGGCGATCGCCGGCGGCTGCGTTTCCTCGCGCGTCAGCAGCAGGCCGGCGCGCTTGAGGGCGAGGCCGAGCGACAACTGTCCCGAGGCGTAGGAAATCGGGATCGCGAGCAGCAGGCCGAGGATCGTGGGCGACATCCAGCCCGCGAGCGAGGGGGCGATCATGAACGCCGACACGCCCACAAACAGGCCGAACAGAACATGCCAGCGATGCCGGCGCACGATGTCCCGGAAGGGAATGGAGCCGTCGTCGCGCCGCTGCGGGTTCCAGCCGGTGTCGCGGCCGAAGATGATTTGCACCACCGCGCCGGACTGGATCAGCATCAGGATCGGCGCCATCAGGGCCGACATCAGGATCTCGAACAGCGCAGACACCGTGAGCCGGAAGCCGCCGCCGCTCAGCCGCCGCTCGTCGCCGCGGATCAGGGCCAGGATGAGGCCGAAGATCTTGGGCGCAATGAGAATCGCCATGGTGACGCCGAACAGCATCAACGCGCGCTCGGCGTCGAAGCGCGGCCAGGTCGGGAACAAAGAGAACTCGCGGGTGAAATATTCCGGCCGCACGTAGCGCGTCTGCAGGACCAGCATCACGCCGACCAGCAGCTGCGCCAGCCAGAGCGGCGAGGCGAGGTAGGACATGATGCCCGTGGTGAAATGCTGGCGGGTCGGCCAGGTGAGGCCGGCCGCACCCACCACGCGGACGTGCTGGAGGTTGCCCTGGCACCAGCGCCGGTCGCGGGTCGCGAGGTCGATCAGCGAGGGCGGGCTTTCCTCGTAGCTGCCCTGCAGGTCCGGCAGCATGTAGACCGACCAGCCGGCGCGGCGGATCAGCGCGGCCTCGACGAAGTCGTGGCTCATGATGTGGCCGCCGAAGGGCGGCTTGCCCGACAGGGTCGGCATGCCGCAATGGTCGGCGAAGGCCCGCGTGCGGATGATCGCGTTATGGCCCCAGTAATTGCCCTCGCGTCCGGACCATACGGCAAGGCCGGTGGCGATCACCGGGCCGTAGATCTTGGCGGCGAACTGCTGGAGGCGCGCGAACAGCGTGTTCCGGTTGATGATGAGCGGCAGCGACTGGATGATTCCGGAGTCCGGGTCCGCCTCCATCGCCGCCGTGAGGCCGACGATGCAAGCCGAGGTCATCAGGCTGTCGGCGTCAAGCACCAGCATGTGGTCGTAGGCGCCGCCCCACCGCGTGACGAAGTCCTCGATATTGCCGGCCTTGCGGCCAGTGTTGCGCTTGCGGTGACGGTAGAAGATGCGGGCGGACGGCCCCATGCGCTCGCGCAGCGCGTAGAAGGCGCGTTCCTCGGCGATCCATGCATTGGGCTGGGTCGAGTCGGAGAGGATGAAGAAGTCGAAATGCTGCAGCAGGCCGGTTGTGGCAATGTCCTCGATCATCGACTGCAGCGAGGCGAAGACGCGGGCCGTCGCCTCGTTGTAGACGGGCATCACGACCGCGGTGCGCGTCGATAGCGACGACGGCAGGCCGCGCGGCCGCGGGCGGCGCAGCAGCGAGAGGAAGCCGACGATGGCGCTCGTGAAGGCCAGCGCGATCCACGAGAAGTTCACCGTGAACAGGGCGACCAGCGCCCACTGGAGCGGCGTGACGACCGAGACCGACACGACCTTGTACATTTCGAACGCGCCCCAGCCGGTGAGGGCGATGGCGCCGCCGAAGACGAACAGCCGGGTCAACCACGGCGTCGAGCGCGGGCGGATCGGCTTGCGGACGGCGGAGCGCGGAAACGTCGACAGCGACTGGACCGGCATCCGCAGCGGCGCTTCGGGCGGCAATGCGGCCAGCTCGGCGGGCTGCGCCAGCAGGGCGATGGGTGCGGTCACGGTGTCCAACGGTATAGCCATGTCTCGCTGATGGGCTTGCCGGCCGCCTCGAGCACGAGCCGCAACTCGCTCACCGTCTCGGTCCCGACGTCCAGGTCGAAACCAATACGGCACATTTTCCGTTCCGGATACGGCCAGACTCGGATGTTGACCACCGAGCCGGGCGAAGCCGACAAGGCAGGCTTGAGTTCCAGGATCGCCTGGGAGGATTTCAGCGCCTCTCCCTCGAAGTCGATCACGAACCGGCGCTGGGCGTTGTTGCGGCCCCGCCCGACGCGGGTCTCGCCCACCTGCAGAAGGTTCGGCCGCTCCGGCGGCTGCCAGCACCAGAACTGGCGATAGGCGAAGCTGACCTCCGCGCCGGCCGCGAGCGCCTGCTTCGGCCGCCAGTAGCACAGCACGTTGTCGTTGATCTCGCTGTCGGTCGGAATTTCGATAAGCTGAACGAGCCCCGGGCCCCACTCGCCGATCGGCTCGATCCAGAGGCTCGGCCGGCGCTCGAAGTTCTGATCGTCGTCGAGAAAGGCCGTGTAGTCGCGCTCCCGCTGCATCAGGCCGAAGCCGCGCGGGGAGGGGTCGACGAAGGCGGAAATCTGGAGCGTGTCAGGGTTGCTGAGCGGCCGCCAAAGCCACTCGTCGTTGCCGTTCTTGATCTGCAGCCCGGAGCTCTCGAACACTGCGGGGCGCACGTCGTCGACCCCGCGCCTGTCGTTGGGACCGAACAGGAAGGTCGAGCTCATCCCGCCGATGCCGTAGTTCTCGACCGCGGCGCGAGGGAACAGGGTCACCTCGGTGTCGATGATCGACACCTCTCCGCTGCGCAGCGTGAAGCGGTACGCGCCGCACACGCTCTCGCTGTCGAGCAGGGCGTGGATCACCAGCTTCTCGCTTTGCGGGCCGGGCTGCTCGATCCAGAAAGCGCGGAAGAAGGGGAATTCCTCACCCTTCGAATCGCCGGCCTTGAGCGTGAGGCCGCGCGCCATGACCCCGAGGTTCTGCCCGCGCGCCGAGGAGCGGAAGAAGGTCGCGCCCTGGAAAATCGCGACCTCGCGCGTGCGACCGCCCTGCGCGTCGCCGAACACGCGGAAGCCCGAGAAGCCGAGGTCGGGGAGATTGGCCGGGGCCTGCAGGCGGCCATAGTCGAAGCGGGACCGATCGTAGAGCACGCGGCGCACCGCGTTGTCCTCGACGACGAAAAGCTGCACCGCGCTCTGGAAGGCGAATCCCCGATGCAGCGGCTCGATCGAGAAGCTGCGGCCCTCGCCGCCCCACAGCACGGCGCTGGGCTGCGCCCGGATGCCGATATACTGCTCGTAGGTGAGATTGGCGAAAGGCTCAGGCAGGTCGCTCGGAGGCGGGGTGTACGCCTTCTTCGACAAGAGCCGGGCGAGTTCGACGACCGAGGCCGGGTTGAAGCGCTGACCTTCACCAAGCGTTCCCTGGATCGCCTGGGACGTGGCGTTCTGGGCGCTGGCGCCGCCGGTCGCCACCAGAGACGCCGCCGCGCCGCCCGCCAGCGCCAGGAGCCGCCGGCGATCCATGGAGGCGTCCGGGAGAAGAGCGGGAATTATCGGCGGAACGCTGGGCATGGACT
Source organism: Alsobacter ponti (assembly GCF_024294805.1). Classification (GTDB taxonomy): domain Bacteria; phylum Pseudomonadota; class Alphaproteobacteria; order Rhizobiales; family Beijerinckiaceae; genus Alsobacter; species Alsobacter ponti. The sequence continues at coordinate 95,007 of NZ_JANCLU010000011.1, read as the reverse complement.
CGACACAAATGTCGCCCGAAAGCGTGGGGCGCTCCGGGCGGGGTAGACGTGTTGTCCAACTCCATTTCTTGGGTCTTGGACAGGCCGGGCGAGCTTTTATCACATAATCCCTTAATTGGGAGGCAATTTCGATGGCCGGGTCACGCGAATCCGGCCATCCGGCACAGTTGCGAGGCGGTTTCCGCCGAGCGCGTGGCAGGCGGGTGTCGATTTCGCGGCGGGTAGGCCTCTACGCGTTCCGCGTGCGCCCGGCTTTCGCCCGAACCGCCGGGCCTGCTAGAACCGGCGCGAGATCCTTCCATCCGGGACCCGCCGACCATGACCGAAACCCGCCCTGCCGCCGCGCGCCGCTGTCTCGCCGTCATCCTCGCCGCCGGCGGCGGCGTGCGAATGAAGTCCGAGGTGCCGAAGGTGCTGCACGCGATCGGTGGGCGCAGCCTGCTCTGGCACGTGGTCTCAGCCGTGCGGGACTCCGGGGCGGACGCGGTGGCCGTGGTCGTCGGCCCCGACCGGGACGACGTCGCCGCCGAGGCGCGGCGCGTCGACCCGCAGGTCCGCATCCATGTCCAGCGCGAGCGGCTCGGCACCGCCCACGCCGTGCTGGCGGCCCGCGATTCGCTGGCGGAAGGGTTCGACGACGTGCTCGTGGTGTTCGCCGACACCCCCCTCGTCATGCCGGAGACCTTCAGGCGCATGCGCGAGGCGCTGGCGCGGGGCGCGGCGGTGGCGCCGCTCGCCTTCGAGGCCGCCGATCCCACCGGCTACGGCCGGATGCTGGTGCGCGACGGCCAGCTCGTCGCCATCCGCGAGCACAAGGATGCCGACGAGGCGGAGCGCCGCGTCAGGCTGTGCAACGCCGGCCTGATGGCGCTGGATGGAAAAGGTGCGCTGGAGCTCCTGGAGGGCATCGGGAACGCGAACGCCCAGCGCGAGTATTACCTCACCGACGCCGTCGAGGAGGCGCGCCGAAGGGGCCTTTCCGCCGTCGCGCTGGTCGCCCCCGAGAGCGAGGTGATGGGCGTCAACGACCGGGTCCAGCTCGCCCAGGCCGAGGCGATCCTGCAAGGGCGGCTGCGCACGGCGGCGATGCGCGGCGGCGCGACGCTGGTCGCGCCCGAGACCGTGTTTTTGTCGGTCGACACCAGGCTCGGGCGCGACGTGCTGGTCGAGCCCCACGTGGTCTTCGGGCCCGGGGTGACGGTGGACGACGGCGCCGTCATTCACTCCTTCTCTCACCTGGAGGGCGCGCATGTGGGCCCCGGCGCGACGGTCGGGCCCTTCGGCCGTCTGCGCCCGGGCGCCGATCTCGGTCCCAAGGCGAAGATCGGCAATTTCGTCGAGGTGAAGAGCGCGCAGATCGGCGCGGGGGCGAAGGTGAGCCATCTCACCTATCTCGGGGACGCGAGCGTCGGCGCGAACGCGAATATCGGAGCGGGCACGATCACCTGCAACTACGACGGCTTCCGCAAGTTCAGGACGGAGATCGGGGACAACGCCTTCATCGGCTCGAATTCCGCGCTCGTCGCGCCGGTTCGCGTCGGCGCGGGCGCGTTCGTCGGGTCCGGCTCCGTCATCACCGACGACGTGCCGGCCGACGCGCTGGCGCTGGGGCGGGGGCGGCAAGTCGTGAAGGAGGGCTGGGCGGTGTCGTTCAGGGAGAGGCAGCCGAAGAAGGCGCGGGACTGACAAGCTTGTCACGGAGTGTCATCGAATGTGATTGGCCGAAATCTTGCTGATTGCGTAGATCGGAAAGTGAAGCGAAGGCTTTATCGGCGGAAAGCCGCCGCAATACAAAGAGTTAACGACCAGTCGCGATCTTCCTGCCCATCGAACCCGCGTCTCGGGCGGGATGGTCACGAGCCCTGCCGTAGCGGGCGAGCATTACAAGAGGGGGTCCTGCCATGTGCGGAATCGTGGGAATTCTGGGGGCCAGCCCCGTCGCGCCGCTCATCGTGGACGCCCTGAAGCGTCTCGAATACCGGGGCTACGATTCGGCGGGCGTCGCCACGCTGGAGGACGGCAGGCTGACGCGCCGTCGCGCCGAGGGGAAGCTGCGCAACCTCGAGGCGAAGCTGGCCGAGGCGCCGCTGAAGGGTCACGCCGGCATCGGGCACACGCGTTGGGCGACGCATGGCCGGCCGACCGAGCGCAACGCCCATCCGCACGCCACCGAGCGGCTCGCCGTGGTTCACAACGGAATTATCGAGAACTTCCGCGAGCTGCGGCAGAAGCTGGAAGCCGAGGGCGCCATCTTCGAGACCGAAACCGACACCGAGGTGGTGGCCCGGCTGGTCGACCGTGAGCTGGCGCGTAACGCCGACCCGGAAACCGCCATTTCGCTTGTCCTGCCGCAGTTGCGCGGGGCCTTCGCCCTCGCGTTCCTGTTCGACGGCGAGGACGATTTGCTGATCGGCGCCAGGCAGGGCGCGCCGCTGGCGGTCGGTTACGGCGATGGCGAGATGTATCTCGGTTCGGACGCGCTCGCTTTGGCGCCGTTCACCGACACCATTACTTACCTTGAGGACGGCGACTGGGTGGTGCTGTCGCGCAAGGGCGCGAGCTTCCGCGACGCGGCGAACAGGACAGTCAAGCGCAAGCGCCAGAAATCCGCCGCCGGCGCATTCCTCGTCGACCGGGGCGAGTACCGCCACTTCATGGCGAAGGAGATCCACGAACAGCCGGAAGTCGTCGGGCGGACGCTGGCCCACTATCTCGACATGGCGACGGGCCAGATCCGGCTGCCTTTCGAGGCGAAGTTCGACTGGGCCAAGCTCGAGCGGCTCACGATTTCCGCTTGCGGCACGGCCTACTACGCGGGCCTGGTCGCGAAATACTGGTTCGAGCGGTACGCCCGCCTGCCGGTCGACATCGACGTCGCCTCGGAGTTCCGCTACCGCGAGGCGCCGATGGCGCGAAACGGTCTGGCGCTGTTCATTTCGCAGTCCGGCGAGACCGCCGACACGCTGGCCGGACTGCGCTACGCGCGGGAGCAAGGCCAGCACGTGCTGGCCGTCGTCAACGTGCCGACATCGTCGATCGCACGCGAAAGCGACGTCGTGGCCCCGACGCTGGCCGGCCCCGAGATCGGCGTCGCTTCCACCAAGGCGTTCACCTGCCAGCTCACCGTGTTGGCCTGCCTGGCCATCGCCGCCGGACTGGCCCGAGGCGCACTGAGCGCCGCCGAAGGCGAGGCGCTGGCCAGCGAACTCATCGCGGTTCCGGGCCTGCTCGCCGAGGCGCTCAAGTCGGAGGACCGCATCCAGGAGCTGGCGCGCGACATTTCGCGGGTGTCGGACGTGCTCTATATCGGGCGCGGCACGAGCTTCGCGATGGCGCTGGAAGGCGCGCTGAAGCTCAAGGAAATCTCCTATATCCACGCCGAAGCCTACGCCGCGGGCGAACTGAAGCATGGGCCGATCGCGCTGATCGACGAGACGATGCCCGTCATCGTCATCGCCCCGCGCGACGGGCTGTTCGAGAAGACCGTCTCGAACATGCAGGAGGTCGCCGCGCGCGGCGGCCGCATCGTCATGATCTCGGACCGCGAGACGGTGGGGGAGGCGGGGGTCGACGATCTGCGGGCGATCGAGATGCCCCGCATGGCCCCGAACTTCGCGCCGATCGTGTACGCCGTCCCCGTCCAGCTCCTCGCTTATCACACCGCCGTCGTGCTCGGGCAGGACGTCGACCAGCCGCGCAACCTGGCCAAATCCGTCACGGTTGAATAATCCTCTCGACGCGGCGCGGTGTTACCCGCCATTGTTGCGCCTTCGTCGAAGCGACAACGTGAGCGGAACAAGGTTGCGATGAAGAGCGGACAGGAACCTGGGGGAGACGACGCCCCCCTCGCGGGCGCCGCGTTCATCACCCCGGAGAGCCTTCGACCCACGCGGTCGATGAGCCATCGGCTGCGCGCCTATTTCCTCACCGGCATCGTCATCGCCGGCCCGCTGGCGATCACGGCTTACATCACGTGGTGGTTCATCAATCTCGTCGACGGATGGGTGAAGCCCTTCGTGCCGGCGCGCTATTTGCCGGAAACCTATCTCGATTTCCCGATCCCGGGCTTCGGCCTGATCGTCGCTCTTTTTGGACTGACGCTGCTCGGCTTCCTGACCGCCAACCTCGTCGGGCGTTCGATGCTCGACTTCGGCGAGATGCTTCTGGGCCGCATGCCGGTGGTGCGCGGGCTCTATCGCAGCGTGAAGCAGATCTTCGAGACCGTGTTCTCGCAATCGGGCACGTCGTTCCGAACGGTCGGGCTGGTGCAGTTCCCGACCAAGGGGATGTGGTCCATCGTCTTCATGTCCACGCCGCCGACCGGCGAGATGGCGGAGCGTCTGCCGGGACCGGACGAGCATGTCGCGGTGTTCCTGCCCTGCACCCCGAACCCGACCACCGGCTTCTTTTTCTACCTGCCTCGCAAGGAGGTCATCGAACTCTCGATCTCCGTGGAGGACGGGGCCAAGCTCATCATGTCCGCGGGGCTCATCCAGCCGGAAGGGCAGAAGCGCCTCGCCGGCCTTGCGGCGGAGGCGAAGCGACCGGGCCTCGCGCCGCGCACCTCGATCACGCCGGTGCGCGAGCAGGGCTGAGGGCGCTCAGCCGGCGCGGATCAGCCGGGCCGCCTCGTCCCGCTCAAACAGGTAGAGCAAGACGCGCAAGGCCTGGCCGCGCTCGGAAACGAGGTCGGGGTCGCGCTCCAGAACCAACCTGGCGTCGTCGCGAGCGGCCTGGAGCAGCTCGCCGTGCATGTCCGGAATCGCCAGCTTGAACCCCGGCATGCCCGACTGCCGCGTGCCGAGCACGTCCCCTTCGCCCCGCAGTTTCAGATCCTCTTCCGCGATCTCGAACCCGTCCTCGGTGCGGCGCATGGTGTCGATCCGGGCGCGGGCGGTCTCGCCGAGACCGGACTTGTAGAGGAGGAGGCACGTCGAGCGCCCGCTGCCGCGCCCCACGCGGCCGCGCAGCTGGTGCAACTGGGCGAGGCCGAACCGCTCGGCATGTTCGATGACCATCACCGTCGCCTCGGGAACGTCGACGCCGACCTCGATGACCGTGGTCGCGACCAGGATGGTCGTCTCCCCTCGGGCGAAGGCGCCCATCGCGGCGTCCTTTTCCTTCCCCTTCATCTTGCCGTGGACCAGGCCCACTCGCTCTCCGAAGCGGCGGCGCAGCGTTTCGAACCGGTCGCTGGCGGCGGCCACGTCGAGCTCTTCCGACTCCTCCACGAGCGGGCAGACCCAGTAGACCCGCGCTCCGCCCTCGACGGCGCGGCCGACGGCGTCCACCACTTCGTCGAGCCTGTCGAGCGACACGGCGCGGGTGTCGATGGGCTGGCGGCCGGCCGGCTTGTCGCGCAGCACCGAAACGTCCATGTCGCCGAAATAGGACAGGACGAGAGTGCGCGGGATTGGCGTCGCGGTCATCACCAGCACGTCCACCGCCTCTCCCTTGCGCGACAGGGCGAGGCGCTGGTGAACGCCGAAACGGTGCTGCTCGTCGACCACGGCCAGGCCGAGATCGTGGAACTCGACGCCCTCCTGGAACAGAGCGTGCGTTCCGAAGGCGATATCCACCTGGCCGGCGGCCACGCTCGCCAGGATCTTCTCGCGGGCGGCGCCCGTGTCTCGGCCTGTGAGCAGGGCCACGCGCATTCCGGCCGCCTCGGCAAGCGGTTTCAGGCGATCGTAATGCTGGCGGGCCAGGATTTCGGTCGGCGCCATGAGAGCGCCCTGGTGGCCCGCCTCGACGACGCTGGCCAACGCCAGAAGGGCCACGACCGTCTTTCCCGCCCCCACATCTCCCTGCAGCAGCCGCAGCATCCGCTCGGGCGCGGCGAGGTCGCCCTTGATCTCCTCGACGGCCCGGGCCTGGGCGCCGGTGAGCGAATAGGGCAGCGACCCCAGCAGCTTCGACACGATGCGCCCGTCGCCGGCCTGCGACCGCCCGGCCGCCTTCTTCATGCGCTGGCGCACCAGCAAGAGAGCGAGCTGGCTGGCGAGCACTTCGTCATAGGCGAGGCGTTTTCGCGCCGGGCCGAGCGGCGCGACATCGTCGGCGGATCGCGGCTGGTGCAGCGTCCGCAACGCGTCCCCGAACGAGGGTAGGCGCTGCCGCGCCAGCCAGGACGGATCCTGCCACTCCGGGAGCGTCGGCGTCCGGTCGAGCGCGGCGGCGGCCGCCCTGGCGACCGTGGCGGGGAAGAGCCCTTCCGTAAGTCCGTAGACCGGCTCGAAGGCGGCCATCGTCTCGGCGGCGCGCAAGTCGAGGACGCGGTCGGGATGCACCATCTGGAGTCGGCCGTCCCAGGTCTCCAGCTTGCCGGAAACGACGCGGATTTCGCCGATGGGGAGCAGCTTCTCCAGCCGCTGCCTGACGCCGCCGAAGAAGATCAGCGTCAGGTCGCCGGTCTCGTCGGAACACAGTACGCGGTAGGGCGCCTTCGACCGGCCGGACGGCGCGGGCCGATGCTCGTCGACGCGCACGGTGACGGTGACGATCGTGTCGCGGAGGGCTTCGGACAGGCGGGGGCGGGCGCTGCGGTCGATGACCGCGTAGGGCAGGTGGAACAGCAGGTCGAGGACTCGCGCGCCCTTGCCGGCCTCGCCGACCAGGCGCTCGAAATGGGCCGCGGCCTTGGGGCCGACGCCGGGGAGCGTCGCGACGCTGGCGAAGAGCGGGTTGAGGAGCGCGGGTCGCATCGGTCCGGAATCAGCGGCATGGGCACGGCACTATGCGACAGGGTTCGTCCAGTCGCCAAAGCATCCGGCCCACGGCCAAGCTTGTGTCTTTCGCGCAACATCGCGGACGAATGAACACACGCCACGCCGAGTCCCGGCTGACGCCGCGTTGCCGCCACAAACCGCCAGCACCGTCACCGTCAGGCAAGTGACTGAGAACTTACAATTTTTCACCACGCCCCTCGCGTTAACCCTTGGTTCGCTACGCCCATGGGCGTTTCCTCCGGGGACTTGCGCGGGACGCGGGCCGTGGCATCAGTGGAAAGCCTTCAGGGGTCTGTGCGGCATGGCGTGGTGTGTTCAGTCAACTTCGGGCGTCGCAGGCGCTGCCTGCCCCAAATTCGACCTGAAGTCGCGCCATACGGACGACCGCACGGGGGGCGCCGGCGTGATGGCCCAGTCCGCATCGGCCGCCGACGGCCGGGCGGATCGCAGCGATCCCGCCGATGCTGAAATGCACCGTCATGCGCATTCCTGATCTCCTCGGCCGCGGCCTCATCCTCGCCGTCCTTCCCATGGCGTGCGCCACGCAGGCGCTGGCGCTGGACGGCAAGTCGTCCGCCCCCGCTTCCGCGACGTTGCCGATGGACGCGTTCAAGTCCACGCGCGACGCGTTCCGCGCGGGGATCGAGGAATATAACGCCGGCCACAAGGCGGGAGCCGTCAAGGCGCTCGAATACGCGGCCAGCCAGGGCCATGCTTTGGCGCGCTGGAAGCTTGGCCGCATGTACGCCAACGGCGACGGCGTGCCGCAGGACGACCTCAAGGCGTTCGAAAACTTCTCGCGCATCGCCGACGAGCATGCCGACGAGAGCCCGGATTCGACCAGCGCCCGCTTCGTGTCGAGCGCCTTCGTCGCGCTCGGCTCCTATTATCTGGACGGCATTCCGAACACCTACGTGAAGCCGAACGGCGCGCGGGCGCGCGAAATGTTCCAGTACGCGGCGTCGTATTTCGGCGACCCGGACGCCCAGTACAGCCTGGCGCGCCTCTATCTCGATGGCGTCGGGGGCGGCAAGGATCTGCGCCAGGCCATGCGCTGGCTCAACCTCGCGGCCGAGAAGCAGCACGCACCGTCGCAGGCCCTGCTCGGGCACCTGCTGTTCACCGGCGAGGGCGGCATGCGCCAGCGGGCGCGCGGCCTGATGTGGCTCACCATCGCACGCGACGCGGCCGACCCCGATCGCGACGGCTGGATCATCGACCTGCACGACAAGGCGTTCAAGGAGGCGGCCGATACGGACCGCCAGGCCGCGCTGGCCTTCCTCGAGCAGCAGATCAAGAAGCGGCCCTGACGCCGCGCGGCCGCGGCGCTACAGCGCGAGGTCGATCCGCACCGGAACGTGGTCCGACGGCTTTTCCCAGGCCCGCACGTGCTTGTCGACTTCGCAGCAGGACAGCCGGTCCGCCGCCTGGGGCGACAGCAACAGGTGGTCGATGCGGATGCCGTTGTTCTTCTGCCACGCGCCGGCCTGATAGTCCCAGAACGTGTAGATGCCGTCCCGCCCGTCGCAGGCGCGCAGCGCGTCGGTGAGGCCGATATTCGTCAACTCCCGGAACTTGGCGCGCGTGCGCGGGAGATAGAGGGCGTCGCCGACCCAGAGCTCGGGATTGTGGACGTCGCGCGGCTCCGGGATGACGTTGTAGTCGCCGGCGAGCACCAGCGGCTCCTCGAGCCGCAGCAGACCCTCCGCATGGCGGATGAGACGGTCCATCCAGGCCAGCTTATACGGATATTTCTCGGTGGCGGGCGGGTTGCCGTTCGGCAGGTAGATCGACGCGACCCGCACGACCCCGCCGCCTTCGCGCGAGATCACCGCCTCGATGTAGCGCGACTGGACGTCCTGGTCGTCGCCGGGAAGGCCGCGGACGACTTCGTCGAACGGCCGCAGCGAGAGGATCGCGACGCCGTTGAACGTCTTCTGCCCGTGGGTGGCGACGTTGTAGCCCAGCGCCTCGATCTCCAGCGCCGGGAACGCCTCGTCCTGGCACTTCAGCTCCTGCAGGCAGACGATGTCGGGGCGGGCCTCCTTCAGCCACGCCACGAGGTGTTCGAGGCGCTGCTTGACCGAGTTCACGTTCCAGGTGGCGATACGCATGGGCGGGCTCCGGGCGGGGCGGCAAAGTAGATCAGATTCAGGCGGCAGGGGAACCCGCTTGCGGGTGGACGGCGGAGGGTCTAGGCCGGCGCGGACGAAAGGAGCGCCCCGTGTCCGCAGCCTGCACCGTGGTCGGCCTGGCCATCGTCTCCGAGGACGACCGCATCGCCGACGCCGCCGGTGCGATGCCCGCCAGCCTGCGCAACGACGCGGACTGGCGGCGTTTCCAGGCCGAGCTCGACAAGGCCAGCCTCGTAGTGCTCGGACGGCTTGGGCACGAGGCGCACGCCAACACGAAGCAACGGCCGCGCATGGTGGTGTCGTCGCGCTCCTCGGGGCTGGAGCGGCGCTCCGACGCCTGGTGGTGGAACCCGGCGCGGCTTTCCTGGGCCGACGCGCTGGCGCGCGCCGCGCCGCAAGGCGGGATTATCGCGGTGCCGGGCGGGCAGGGAGTGTTCGACCTGTTCCTCGAACTCGGCTACGACGCGTTCCATCTCACCCGCGCGCACGGCGTGACGATCCCAAACGGGCGCACGCTGTTCTCGGGCCTGTCGGCAAATCGCACCGCCGAGGCCGTTTTGGCCGGGCGTGGCCTGCTCCCGGGGCCGGCGGAGACCATCGATCCCGCCGGGCCGGTGACGCTGACGGTGTGGCGTCGCGTCAGATCGGGCGCTTGAGCTTGCAGGCGTCGATGGCCTTCAGCGCCTTTTCGCGCGCCGAGTCGTCGAAATAGCTCTTGGCGCGGAAGAATTCGAATTCGCTGTTGCTGAGCGCGTTCACGGTGCGGGTCGCGTAGCAGCGGCAGGCGCTCGTCAGATTGGCGACGGCGGACCCGCTCTCCTTGGCCCACTGCTTCTCGCAACCCTCCGCCACGTAATCCTTGGCCTGCGAGCGGCGCATGGTCGCGGTCGCCGGGTCCGGCGCGGGATTGGCGAAGTTGGACGACGACGCCCCGGCGAGGGCCACGCCGGTCGAGAGAAGAAGGCAGGCAGCAGTCAGAACGGCGCGCATCGTTGTCGAATCCCTGTCGAATCCCGGTTCCGCAGTTTCGGCAGGGCGGGCGCGGCGTCAATCCTTCGTCAGGCTCACATGATTGTCATGAAAGGCCGCGCCGCCGAACGGGGCGGTCGCGTCGCTGCCGGTCAGGTGGTTGATGCCCTTGCCGTCCTCGTAGGCGGCGTCGGGCCACACCGACTCGGCGATCAGCACGCCGCGCCGCACGCCGTCGAACAGCCGGGCTGCCAGGCGCACGCGCCCGCGCTCGTTTTCGAGCGCCACTTTGTCGCCGTCGGCGATGCCGAGGGCCGCCGCGTCGGCGGGATGCACGAGCACGGTCGGCCGTTCCTCCCGGGCGCGCGAAGTCGGCGTCTCGGTGAAGGTGGAGTTGAGGAAATTGCGCGCCGGGCTGGTGGCGAGCCGGAACGGGTAGGCCTCCGTGGCGTCCTCGATCACGGCCCAGTGGTCGGGCATCTTCGGAATCGTCGCGATCGGACCCATGGGCCCGTTATTGGCGAAGGGCGTCTTGGGCCAGTCCGGCTTGAAGCGGAACTTGCCGTCCTTCCACGCGAAGCCGCGCAGGTAATGCGCCTCCTCGAAGCTCGGCTGCACGTCGATCCACTTCTTCGCTTCGAGGTTGTCGAGCGTGCCCCAGCCGGAGTGCTGCAGCGTCCAGTCGATGATCTCGCGGGGAGACATGTCGAAGCCGCGATGCTCGGCTCCCACGCGCCGGGCGAGGCCGGCGATGACGTCGTGGTTGGAGCGCGCATCCCCCGGCGGGTCGATCGCCTTCGGCCCGAACATGATGTGCTGGTGGCCGCCGCCCTGGTAGAGGTCGTCGTGCTCCAGGAACATGGTCGCGGGCAGCACGACGTCGGCGTGCTTCGCCGTCTCGGTCATGAACTGCTCGTGCACGCAGACGAAGAGGTCGTCGCGCGCGAAGCCCTTCTTGACCAGACCCTGCTCGGGCGCGACCGAGGCGGGGTTGGTGTTCTGGATCAGCATGGCCTTCACGGGCGGCCCGTCGAACAGCGCCTCGCGGTCGCCGGTCAGGATGCGTCCGACCCGCGACTGGTCGAGCCGGCGCGTCGACGGGTCCATCACGTCGAGCCCCTCGATCAGGCTCTTGCGCCAGTGGTAGATCGCGCCGTTGTTGTGGAACGCGCCGCCCCCCTCGTACTGCCATGCGCCCGTGACGGCGGCGATGCAGGAGGCGGCGTGCATGTTCACTGCGCCGTTGCGCTGGCGCGAGAAGCCATAGCCGAGGCGGAAGAACGTCCGCTTCGTCGTGCCGACGAGACGCGCGAAGGCCTCGATTTCAGCCACGGACAGGCCCGTGATGGCGGACGCCCATTCCGGAGTGCGGGTGCGCAGGTGCTCTTCCAGGTCGGCGGGCGCGTCGGTGTAGCGCTCCATGTAGGCGCGGTCGGCGAGTCCCTCGCGGAACAGCACGTGCATCACCGCGCAGGCGAGCGCGCCGTCCGTGCCGGGACGCAGGCACAGGCCCATGTCGGCCTGCTTCATCGTCGCGTTCCGATAGACGTCGATGACGACGATCTTGGCGCCGCGCTCCTTGCGGGCGCGGGTCGCGTGGGTCATCACGTTGACCTGCGTCGCGACGGCGTTGGTGCCCCAGATCACCACGCAGTCCGCCTTGGCCATTTCGCGCGGGTCGGGCCCGGCCAGCTTGCCGGTGCCGGCGATATAGCCGGGCCACGCCAGATTGACGCAGATGGTGGAGTAGAAGCGCGAATAGCGCTTGGCGTGGGTCAGGCGGTTGATGCCGTCCCGCATCACCAGTCCCATCGTCCCGGCATAGTAATAGGGCCAGACGGATTGCGAGCCGAACTCGTGCTCCGCCTTCAGGAAGCCGTCCGCGACGCGGTCGAGGGCCTCGTCCCAGGAAATCCGGGTGAACTGGCCGGAGCCCTTCGGCCCGGTGCGCAGGAGCGGATGCAGCAGCCGGTCGGGGTGGTGAATGCGCTCGGCGTAGCGCGCCACTTTCGCGCAGATCACGCCGGCGGTGTAGGTCTGGTCCTCCGCCCCGTACACGCGGCCGATACGGTTGCCGCCGAGAACCTCGACTTCCAGCGAACAGGTCGAGGGGCAGTCGTGAGGGCAGGCCGACGGCTTGCGGATGACGGGGGAGGGGACGTTCATGGGCGTGTCTCGGAGCGCTTCATCATGGGGCGGCCCGCGCAGCGTGTCGAGCATGAGCCCCAAAGAAAAAGGCGGCCCGAAGGCCGCCCTGGATTGTCCGCGCGGTGCGCTCAGCCGACGATCTCGTTGCCCGAGAAGAACTGGGCGATCTCGATCGCCGCCGTCTCGGGGGCGTCCGAGCCGTGGACGCTGTTCTCGCCGACCGACTTGGCGAAGAGCTTGCGGATCGTGCCCTCGGCGGCGTTGGCCGGGTTGGTGGCGCCCATCACCTCGCGATAGCGGGCGATGGCGTTGTCGCCTTCCAGCACCTGCACGACCACCGGGCCGGAGGTCATGAAGTCGACCAGCTCGCCGAAGAAGGGACGCTCCTTGTGGACCGCGTAGAACGTCTCGGCCTGCTGGCGCGTCATGTGGATGCGCTTCTGGGCGACGATGCGCAGGCCGGCGCCCTCGATGACGGCGTTGACGGCGCCGGTCAGGTTCCGCTCGGTGGCGTCGGGCTTGATGATCGAAAAAGTGCGCTGCAGCGCCATGGGTCGTCCTTCCTGATTGTCGAAATCGGCGTCGCCCGCCGGGCGGCGCTTGAAACCGTGCAACACCCATAGGTGAAGAGTGCGCGGCTTATAGCCTCGACGGAAGCGCGCCACAAGGCGCGGCCATGCGCCTAAAGCGGCATCGAAGCGGCGGGAAGGCCCACGCGGGCGGTGCGGATCTGGCTTCCGGCCGAGCCCAGCACGGCGAGGCCGGCGAGGAGGGCCAGGGCGACGAGGAGCATGGCTCCGAGCGAAAGACGGTTGCAGCGCATCGAGTTGACCGAATCGGCGTCCCAGTCGACGCCGCCGGGAACCACAACGCCCATGCAACCGGGCGTAAACATGGCCGTGTTTGGGCGCGCCTCGCCCAGATTCAGGCGGCCGGCTCGCCGATGTCGGGCGACGGATTGACCAGAATGCCCGACGGCCCAGCGACGTCGTGCTCCAGCACCCGCCCGTCCACGAGCCGCGCGCGACCGCTGGCGACCAGCGCGACGGCGAGCGGGTAGAGCCGGTGCTCCACCGCAAGCACCCGTCCGCCCAGCGAGTCCGGCGTGTCGCCGGCCAGCACGGGAACCGCGCCCTGCGCCACGATGGGGCCGGCGTCGAGTTCCGGCACGACGAAGTGGACGGTGCAGCCGTGCAGCTTGACGCCTTCCTCCAGCGCCCGCTCGTGGGTGTGCAACCCCCGGAAGGCGGGCAGGAGCGACGGATGAATATTGAGGAGCCGGCCGGTCCAGCGCTCGATGAACCAGGGCGTCAGCACGCGCATGAAGCCGGCGAGGCAGACGAGTTCGACGCCATGTCGGTCGAGTTCGGTCTGCATCGCCGCCTCGAATGAGGCGCGGTCCGGGTAGGCCTTGTGATCGACGACCGCCGTCGCGAACCCGGCTTCCGCGGCGCGGGCGAGCCCCGCCGCGTCCGGCCGGTTCGACATCACCAGAACGATCTGCGCCGGATAGGCCGGCTGGCGCGCGGCCTCGAGGAGCGCGGTCATGTTCGAGCCGCGCCCCGAGATCAGGATCGCCGTGCGCATCCGCGCCATGTTGCGATCAGAGCGCCAGCGCGCCGGCGTAGAGCACCGACGGCTCTCCCGGGCGGCGCGCCACGACCTCGCCGAGACGCAACGCCGGCTGGCCGGCCGCCGCGAAGGAGGCCGCGACCGCGTCCGCCTGGTCGGGCGCGACAATGGCCACCATGCCGATGCCGCAATTGAAGGTCCGCAGCATTTCCGCTTCGGCGATGCCGCCGACCTTGGCGAGCCAGCGAAACACCGGGAGGACCGGCACCTTGTCGAGGTGCACGCGGACCGCGACCGCGTCCGGCAGCACGCGCGGGATGTTGTCGGGGAACCCGCCGCCGGTGATGTGGGCCAGCGCCTTCAGGCCGGTCGTCTCCCTCAGCACGGCGAGGATCGGCTTCACGTAGAGGCGGGTCGGCTCCAGCAAGGCGGCGGCCAGCGTGCGCGCCTCGTCGAACGGCGCCGGCGCGTCGAGCGGGACGCCGCTCATCTCGACGACGCGGCGCACCAGCGAAAAGCCATTGGAATGGATGCCCGACGAGGGCAGGCCGAGCACCACGTCGCCCGGCGCCACGTCGCCGTGCGGCAGCAGGGTTCCCCGCTCGGCCGCGCCGACCGCGAAGCCGGCGAGATCGTAGTCGCCCGCCGCGTAGAGGCCCGGCATTTCCGCCGTCTCGCCGCCGATCAGCGCGCAGCCGGCCTCGACGCAGGCGGCTGCGATGCCCTTGACGACCTCGGCCCCGACATGGGGAGCGAGCTTGCCGGTGGCGAAATAATCGAGGAAGAACAGCGGCTCGGCGCCCTGGACCACGAGGTCGTTGACGCTCATCGCGACGAGGTCGACGCCGATCGTCTCGTGGAGCCCGGAGTCGATGGCGATCTTCACCTTGGTGCCGACGCCGTCATTGGCGGCGACCAGGATCGGATCCTTGTAGCCGGCCGCCTTCAGGTCGAACAGACCGCCGAAGCCGCCGATCTCCGCGTCCGCGCCCGGCCGGCGGGTGGCGCGCACCAGCGGCTTGATGGCGTCGACCATCGCGTTCCCCGCGTCGATGTCGACTCCGGCGTCGGCGTAGGTCAGGCCAGCGCGGGCGGGATCGTTCGGTGTCTGCTCGGGTTGGGACGCCATGGGGCTCTCCGGGGTCGGGCAGGGGTTAATGCCCTCGCCGCCGCTTTGCAAGGGCCGCGCGCCCGGGTGTGCCTGTCCCCTCGCGGTCCGGCTCCGCCTCGGCTAGATTGGAGAGGTGGAGGCGTGCACTTGTCGATGAATCTTCCCAATTTGATCACGATCGGCCGGCTTTTCCTCGTTCCATTCGTTGTCGCCATGATCAGCCAGGGGCAATGGCACCTTGCTTTCATCGCCTTCGTCGTCGCCGGGGTGTCTGACGCCGTCGACGGCTACATCGCCCGGCGCTGGGACATGCGCTCGGAGCTCGGGGCCTACCTCGACCCCCTCGCCGACAAGGCGCTCCTCGTCTGCATCTACGTCTCGCTCGCCATTGTCGGCCACCTGCCGGTGTGGCTGGCGATCGTCGTGGTGTCGCGCGACATGATGATCGTCGGCGCGGTGGTGCTGTCGTGGCTGATGGACAACCCGGTGGAAATCAACCCCTCCCACCTTTCGAAGGCCAATACGGCCGCGCAACTCGCGCTCGCCGCGGTTTTCCTGGGATTGCGCAGCTTCGATATCGAGGGCGGGGCGGCCCTCGACGGGTTCATGTTCGCGGTGGCCGTCTTGACGGGCGTGTCGGCCGCCGACTATCTCGCCCGATGGCTGCGGCACATGACCTCTTGAGGGCAGCGCGGCCCAGGGCGGGGCAGGGATGAGCTTTCAACGGCAATTCGCGTTCTGGCTCGCGGCCGCCGCGCTGTTCGCGCTCGCGATCTGGGTGTTCCGGGACATCCTGCTGCCCTTCGTCGCCGGCCTCGTGCTCGCCTACCTGCTCGATCCGCTCGCCGACCGGCTGCAGCGGCTCGGCATGGGACGTCTGCTCGCGACGCTGCTGATCCTGGCGCTCTTCGTCATGATTTTCACGGTGGCGCTGCTGCTCCTCGTGCCGATCGTGGTCACCGACCTCGCGGCGTTTCTGGCCAAGATCCCGGATTACGCGCGCCAGCTGCAGCAATTGCTGGCCCGCTACGGCGCGCCCATCGCCGAACGGTTCGGCGGGGACCTGCCGGACCTGCAGAACTCGCTCGGCACGTTCGTGTCGCGCGGCGCGAGCTGGCTTGGCGACCTGCTCACCTCGCTGTGGTCGGGCGGCCAGGCGCTGCTGGGCGTGGTGTCGCTGATCGTGGTGACGCCGGTCGTCGCCTTCTACCTGCTGGTCGACTGGGACCACATGATCGCCACCGTCGATGGCTGGGTGCCGGTGCGCAGCCGCAACACGGTTCGCGAGCTGGCGCGGGAGATCAACGCCGCCATCGCCGGCTTCGTGAGGGGGCAGGCGCTCGTCTGCCTGCTGCTGGGAACGTGGTACGCTGTCGGGCTGACGCTGACCGGTCTGAATTTCGGCTTTCTGATCGGGCTGCTCTCGGGCTTCCTGACGTTTATTCCTTATGTCGGCTCGCTCACCGGGCTGGTGCTCGCGACCGGCGTGGCGATCGTCCAGTTCTGGCCCGATCCCGTGATGATCGGCCTCGTCCTCGCGGTGTTCTTCTCCGGGCAATTCCTGGAGGGGAACATCCTCTCCCCCAAGCTCGTCGGGCACGCCGTCGGCCTGCATCCGGTGTGGCTCATGTTCGCGCTGTTCGCCTTCGGCAACATGCTGGGCTTCGTGGGCCTGCTGCTGGCGGTGCCGCTGGCGGCGACGGTGGGCGTGTTGGCCCGGTTCTCCCTGCGGCAGTACCTGGCGAGCCCCCTCTATGCCGGCGGGCCCGTCTCCTCGCCGGGGCCGGAGTCCCGCTCGTGACGAAGCGCGAGCCGCCGCGGCAACTCGCCCTCGACCTGCCGGTGGAGGAGGGGCACGACGCCGAGGACTTCCTGGTCAGTCCCTCCAACGAGGCGGCCTATGCCGCCGTCGAGGCCTGGCCCGATTGGCCGGACCGCGTGCTGCTGCTGATCGGCCCCCCGGGCTCCGGGAAGACGCATTGCGCGGCGATCTGGGCGGCGCGCGCCCATGCCTGGACGCTGCCACGGGCGCGGCTGCGCGCCGAGGATGTGCCCCGGCTCGTCTCCTCGGGCGCGCTGGTCGTCGAGGATTGCGACCGGGCGAGCGGGCACGAGGACGCGCTGTTCCACCTGCTCAACCTGGCCCGCGAGCGCGGGGCCTGGGTGCTGCTCACCGCCCGCACCCCCGCCTCGGACTGGGGCCTCGCCACGCCGGACCTGCTGTCGCGGCTGCGCCTTGCCCCGTCCGCCGTGCTCGGCGAGCCGGACGACGCGCTTCTGCGCGCCGTACTGGTCAAGCACTTCGTCGAGCGGCAGCTGATCGTCGACACCTCGGTGGTCGAGTTTCTCTGCGCCCGGCTGGAGCGCTCCATGGGCGCGGTCCGGGAGGTGGTGGACGCGCTCGACCGCGCCGGGCTGGAGCGCGGCCGGCGCATCACCCGCCCCCTCGCGGGTGAAATCCTGCGCTCGCTGGAAAGCCGGGGCGCGCCAGACCGGGCTTGACCTTCGCCGGTCATTGTTTTGTCGTGGATTGCGCCGACAACAACGGCTTGCAGGGGCCGGGCGGCCCGATGGGAGGACGGCGTGGACAGCAGCGTGGAGGCGAAGACGGAAGCTCAGGCGACGACGACGCGGCCCGGCGCGGCCTCGGCGACCGACCTGCGCACCTCGCCGGAACGCTTCTTCAACCGTGAACTATCATGGCTGCATTTCAACAGACGAGTGTTCGAAGAAGCGTCGAACAGGTCCCATCCTCTGCTTGAACAGCTCCGTTTCCTGTCGATTTCCGCCAACAATCTGGATGAATTTTTCATGGTCCGGGTCGCCGGCCTGTTCGGGCAGGTGCGCAACGGACTGACCGCGCAGTCGCAGGACGGGCTGTCGCCCCTCGAGCAACTGGCGCGCATCCGCGACGCGGTGACGGAGCTGGCCGGCGACCAGCAGCGCCGCTGGCGGGAGTTGCGGGAGCAGCTGCTCGAAGTGGGCATCGTCATGGTCGACGCGGCCGACGTCTCGAAGGCGGAGCGGCCCTGGCTCGACGACTACTTCCTGCACCACGTCTTCCCGGTCCTGACGCCCCTGGCCGTCGACCCGGCGCACCCGTTCCCGTTCATCCCGAACCTGGGTTTCTCGCTGGCGCTCGAGCTCTTCCGCCCGTCCGATGGACGCACGCTGAACGCGCTGATCCGCGTGCCCAACACCGTGGCGCGCTTCGTGCGCCTTCCCGACTTCGCCGAGACGGGGGCGAGCCGCTTCATCGCGCTGGAGCAGGTCATCGCGCTGTTCACGCCGCGGCTCTTCCCCGGCTACACGGTCAAGGGGCTGGGCGGCTTCCGTGTCATCCGCGACAGCGACATCGAGGTCGAGGAGGAGGCCGAGGACCTCGTGCGCCTGTTCGAGACGGCGCTGAAGCAGCGTCGGCGCGGGGTCGTCATCCGGCTCGAAATCGAAGCCGGAATGCCGGAAAGCCTCCGCCAGTTCGTGGCGGGCGAGTTCGACGTCAGTCCGGACGAGCTGTTCGTGGTCGAGGGCATGCTCGCCCTGAACGACCTGTCGCAGCTCGTGGGGCTGGACAGGCCGGAGCTGAAGTTCCCGACCTACAATGCCCGCTTTCCAGAGCGTATTCGCGACCATGGCGGCGACTGCTACGCCGCGATCAAGCAGAAGGACCTGATCGTCCATCACCCCTACGAGTCGTTCGACGTCGTCGTCCAGTTCCTGCAGCAGGCGGCGCGCGATCCCAACGTGGTGGCGATCAAGCAGACATTGTATCGCACGTCCTCCGACAGCCCGATCATCAAGGCGCTCGCCGAAGCGGCCGAGGCGGGCAAGTCGGTCACCGCGCTCGTCGAGCTCAAGGCGCGCTTCGACGAGGAGGCCAATATCCGCTGGGCGCGCGACCTGGAGAAGGCCGGCGTCCAGGTGGTGTTCGGCTTCATCGAGCTCAAGACCCACGCGAAGCTGTCCATGGTGGTGCGGCGCGAGGCGGGGCAGCTCGTCACCTATTGCCACGTCGGAACGGGCAACTATCACCCGATCACGGCCCGCATCTACACCGACCTGTCATTCTTCACCGCCGACCCGGTCATCGCCGGGGACGTCGCCCGCATCTTCAATTTCATCACGGGCTACGCCGAGCCGGCCGAACTGGAGCGCATGGCGGTCTCGCCTCTCACGCTGAAGAAGCGGCTGCTGCGCCATATCGCCGAGGAGACGGAGCACGCCAAGGCGGGACGGCCCGCCGCGATCTGGCTGAAGTGCAACGCGCTGGTGGACCCGCAGATCATCGACGCCCTGTACGATGCCAGCGCCGCCGGCGTGCAGGTCGACATGGTGGTGCGAGGCATCTGCTGCCTTCGCCCGGGCGTGCCGGGGCTGTCGGAGAACATCCGGGTCAAGTCGATCGTCGGCCGCTTCCTGGAGCATTCGCGCATCTACGCCTTCGGCAACGGTCATGGCCTGCCGCATCCCCAGGCGCATCTCTACATCTCGTCGGCGGACCTGATGCAGCGTAACCTGGAGCGGCGGGTGGAGGCGCTCTGCCCGATCATCAACCCGACCGTGCACCAGCAGGTGCTCGACCAGATCATGATCGCAAATTTGCAGGACACGGAGCAGAGCTGGGAAGTGCTGTCGGACGGCTCCAGCCGACGCATTCACGCGGCCGAAGGCCAGAAGCCGTTCAACGCCCACAAGTTCTTCATGACCAACCCCAGCCTGTCGGGCCGCGGCAAGTCGCTCAAGGCGTCGTCGCCGCAGAGCCTTGCCCGCCACGCCCCTTCGCGCCGCTGAGGCCGTGCCGCCGCCCCAACCGAGGACAACCCTGCCGGACGCCCTCGGCCCGGATTGACTTCGCGGTCGCGATCCCGGACATGTGTGCGCCATGCCGACAGACGCCCAGGGCCGACTGAAGCTCGGCGACCCGATCGCCATTATCGACATCGGGTCCAACTCCGTCCGCCTCGTCGCCTATGAGGGGCTGACGCGCGCGCCCACTCCCATCTTCAACGAGAAAGTGCTCTGCGGCCTCGGCCGCAACGTGCTCTCGACGCGGCGGCTTTCATCGGACGCGATGGACAAAGCGTTGTCCGCGCTGGCCCGCTTCCGGGTGCTTTGCGCGGCGATGGGCATCTCCAATGTCCGCGTGCTGGCCACGGCCGCGGCGCGCGACGCCGAGAACGGACCGGAGTTCCTGGCGCGGTGCCAGGAGGTGACGCAGGCGCCCGTCGAGCTGATCTCGGGCAAGCGGGAAGCCAAGCTCTCCGCGCTGGGGATCGTCTCGGGCATCTGGAAGCCGGACGGGCTGGTCGGCGACATGGGCGGCGGCTCGCTCGAACTCATCGACGTGCGCGGCCATCGCCTCACCTCGGCGGTGTCGCTGCCGCTCGGCGGCCTCGCCCTTCAGGACCAGTCCGGCTGCAGCCTCAAGAAGGCGGCGAAGATCGCGCGCAAGGCGCTGAAGGAGGTCCCGCATCTCGAGGCCGTGCGCGGCCGGGCATTCTACGCGGTCGGCGGCACGTGGCGCGCCCTGGCGAGACTGCACATGAAGCAACGCGGCTATCCGCTTCATGTCATGCACAATTACGTCATCCCGACCAGCGACGCCGAGGATTTCGCTGGCCTCGTCGAGCGGGTTGAGGCGGATTCGCTCGCCTCCATCGAATCGGTGTCGGCGGCGCGCCGGCCTCTGCTCGCCTATGGGGCGCTGCTGCTGGAGCAGATCATCAAGCTCGCCCGGCCCTCCGAGGTCGTGGTGTCGGCGCTCGGCGTGCGCGAGGGCATGCTCTACGAGTTGTTGGACGACGCCCAGCGCGCCCAGGACCCGCTGCTGGTGACGGCGCGGGAGCTCAACACGCTGCGCTCGCGCGCGCCGCGGCACGGCGAGGAGCTCTGCGCCTGGACGGATCGGCTCCTCGCCAGCGCGCACCTGGAGGAGACGGCGGATGAGCGGCGGCTGCGCCACGCGGCGTGCCTGCTGGCCGATATCGGCTGGCGCGCGCATCCCGACTATCGGGGCGAACAGTCGCTCAACATCATCGCCCATGCCGGCTTCGTGGGCATCGACCATCCGGGGCGAGCCTTTATCGCTCTCGCGGTCGCCTATCGCCACATGGGGCTCAATGACGAGGAGGTGAGCCCGCGCCTGCGCGAACTCGTGTCCTCCCGCATGCTGGACCGCGCCCGCATTCTCGGCGGGGCGATGCGCGTCGCCTATCTCGTCACGGCCGCGATGCCGGGCATTCTGCCGCGCGCGCCCCTGACTTGCGGGCACGGCCTGCTCGAACTGGAACTGCCGGCCGACATTGCGCCGCTGGCGAACGAGCGTCTGTTCAACCGCCTCAAGCAGCTGGCGCGCATCCTGGGGCGCACGCCCAACTTCGTCTTCCGCGAGCCCGAACGCAGCAGCGCCTGAGCAGGCTCAGCGCGGGACGCCGGTCACCCGGCCGTTCTCGACCGCCAGCGCCAGCCTTCCATGCTTGAGGCCGAGCGCGCGTTCGCCGAATAGCTCGCGCCGCCATCCATGCAGGGCGGGCACGTCCGCGTCGTCATCGGCGGCGATCGCCTCCAGGTCGTCGACCGTGGCGACGATCTTGGCGGCGACGTTCTCCTGTTCGCACACCATCTTGAGCAGCACCTTCAGCAGGTCGACGGTCGACTGGTTGAAGGGGCGGCGATGGCCCCGCGTCACCGGCGGCAACGTCTTTGGATCGCGCTCAAGCCCGCGCTCCACCGCCGCAACAATTTCCGCTCCGGCGCGGGAGCGCTCGAAGCCAGAGGGAATCGAGCGCAGATGGGCCAGCGCCTCGGGGGTGCGCGGCGCGGCCGAGACGACGTCCATCACGGCGTCGTCCTTGAGGACGCGGCTGCGCGGCACGTCGCGGCTCTGCGCCTCGCGCTCGCGCCACGCGGCGAGCTCCATCAGCACGGCGAGTTCGCGCGGCTTGCGCACCCGCCCGACCAGCCGCCGCCACGCGTCCTCGGGATGGGCGGCGTAGGTAGCGGGGGAGGTCAGAACCTCCATTTCGTTCTGGAGCCAGTGGGTTCGGCCGGACTGCTCCAGTTTCTTGGCCAGCTCCAGATAGATCTGCCGCAGATGCGTCACGTCCGAGCGCGCGTAGGTGAGCTGCGCCTCGCTGAGCGGGCGCTTGGACCAGTCCGTGAATCGCGACGACTTGTCGATCCGCGCGTGCGCGAGATCGTGCGCCAGCTGCTCGTAGGAGACGCTGTCGCCGTAGCCGCACACCATCGCCGCCACCTGGCTGTCGAACAGCGGGGCGGGGATGCACTTGTCGATGTTCCAGAGGATTTCCAGGTCCTGGCGGCCGGAATGGACCACTTTTACGACCGCGGGATCGCGCATCAGGTCGAGAAAGGGAGCGAGGTCCAGGCCCGGCGCGAGTGGGTCGACGAGCGCCACTTCCTCCGGGCTCGCCAGCTGAATCAGGCACAGCTTCGGATAGTAGGTCGTTTCCCGCATGAATTCCGTGTCGAACGTCACGAAAGCGTGCCGGGCGAGCCGCTCGCAGGCGGCGGCGAGATCGGAAGTGGTGTTGATCAGGGGCATGGCCGGCCCTGATAGCGCGTTCGCCGCGAGCGCGCCAGAGCGCCGGACGCGGCGGCATGCCGCTCCTTGACAAAAACAGGGGCCTGTGGGTTTTTCCGCCCCACTCGGGCCCTCAGGCCCTCACCCAGTTCGCCGGCGTTCGACGCCGGCCGCCCAGGACCGTCCCATGCACCGCTATCGCTCTCACACCTGCGCCGGCCTTCGGCTTTCCGACGCCGGCGCGCAGGCGCGGCTTTCCGGCTGGTGCCACCGCATCCGCGACCATGGCGGGCTGCTGTTCATCGACCTTCGGGACCATTACGGCATCACCCAGTGCGTCATCGATCCTGACTCGCCGGCGTTCGGGGACGCGGAGAAGCTGCGCGCCGAGTGGGTGGTGCGGGTCGACGGCAAGGTCCGGCAGCGCCCGGAGGGGACCGAGAACCCGGACCTGCCCACCGGCCAGATCGAGCTGTTCGTCACCGAGCTGGAAGTGCTGGGCGCGGCGGCCGAGCTGCCGTTGCAGGTGTTCGGAGATCAGCAGTACCCGGAGGAGACCCGCCTCAAGTACCGCTTCCTCGACCTGCGCCGCGAGAAGCTGCACGAGAACATCATGACGCGCGTGCGCGTCATCGACTCGCTGCGCCAGCGGATGAAGGGGCAGGGCTTCAACGAGTTCCAGACGCCGATCCTGACCGCCTCGTCTCCGGAGGGCGCGCGCGACTTCCTGGTGCCTTCGCGCCTGCATCCCGGCAAGTTCTACGCCCTGCCGCAGGCCCCGCAGCAGTACAAGCAGTTGCTGATGATGGCGGGCTTCGACCGCTACTTCCAGATCGCTCCCTGCTTCCGCGACGAGGATCCGCGCGCGGATCGTCTGCCCGGCGAGTTCTACCAGCTCGACCTGGAGATGAGCTTCGTCACCCAGGACGACGTGTTCGCGGCCGTGGAGCCCGTGCTCACCGGAGTGTTCGAGGAGTTCGGTGGCGGCAAGCCGGTGACGCCGGCCCCGTGGCCGCGCATTCCGTTCGCCGAGGCGATGCGCAAGTACGGCTCGGACAAGCCCGACCTGCGCAATCCGCTCGTGATGCAGGACGTCTCCGAGCATTTCCGCGGAGCGGGCTTCAAGGTGTTCGCCCGCATGCTGGAGGACGCCAAGAACCAGGTGTGGGCGATCCCCGGCCCGGGTGGCGGCTCGCGCGCCTTCTGCGACCGCATGA
The DNA here is from genome assembly GCF_024294805.1 of Alsobacter ponti. Taxonomy (GTDB): domain Bacteria; phylum Pseudomonadota; class Alphaproteobacteria; order Rhizobiales; family Beijerinckiaceae; genus Alsobacter; species Alsobacter ponti. Next base: position 71,584 of record NZ_JANCLU010000011.1, on the reverse strand, counting down.
ACTCCTGGGCGCAGGGCGAAGGCCAGCCGGGGCTCGGCTACATCATGTGGCGAGAGGGCGCGGGCGCCGGCCCGATCGCCAACAATATCGGCCCCGAGCGCGTCGAGGCGATCCGCGCCCAGCTCGGGCTGAAGGACGGCGATGCCGCCTTCTTCGTCGCGGGCGACCCGGACAAGTTCGTCAAGTTCGCGGGCGCGGCGCGCACCAAGGTCGGGACCGACCTCAACCTCGTCGACGAGGACCGCTACGAACTGGCCTGGATCGTTGACTTCCCGATGTTCGAGTGGAACGAGGACGAGAAGAAGGTCGACTTCTCCCATAACCCGTTCTCGATGCCGCAGGGTGGGCTGGAGGCGCTGCGCGGGCAGGATCCGCTGTCGATCAAGGCGTTCCAGTACGACATCGCATGCAACGGCTTCGAGATCGCCTCGGGCGGCATCCGCAACCACCGCCCCGAGGCGATGGTGAAGGCGTTCGAGATCGCCGGCTACGGCGAGGAGACGGTGGTGGAGCGTTTTGGCGGCATGTACCGCGCATTCCAGTACGGCGCGCCGCCGCATGGGGGCATGGCGGCCGGCATCGATCGCATCGTCATGCTGCTGTGCGGCGCGCAGAACCTGCGCGAGGTGGCGCTGTTCCCGATGAACCAGCAGGCGCTCGACCTGCTGATGGGCGCGCCGTCCGACGTCACGGCCCGCCAGCTCCGCGATCTCCACATCCGGCTCAACCTGCCGGAAAAGTGAGAAAAATGTCGCGCCCGGCCCGCTTCGGCGCCGGGCGCGCCCCATCCTCCCTAGCGTTAACTTGACATCAACGGGAACACGGGCCTTCTGTGCGCCAAGACACGTGGAGTATTGCGATGCCCGTCACCAGGACCGTTCTGATCGCCCTTGCCGCGACGGCTTTCGCCGGTGGCGCATTGGCGCAGACGAAGTCGGCGCCGCGCAAGGCCAAGCCGGCTCCGGCCCCGGTGACCCAGCCGCGGCAGGACCAGAGCTATCTCTTCCTGTCGCCCAACTCGGTCGAACGCAAGTACCCGAGCTATCTGACGACGGGCGTCCGCGACATGGACCAGCCCTATTTCAACACCCACGTCGACAGCACCGGCATGCGGCAGCTGCCGCGCTAAACCTCATTTTCGTCGCCAGCCTCGCCTGACGCCACTCCAGGTTGCGGAGCGGCGCGCCGGACCCCGTGTTTGCGCTGGACCGGTCGAGGTTCCGGCGCTTAAACAGGCGGATCGCGTGCGTCCGGGGGTGTGACGATGGCTTCCAACATGTCCGAGGATCTGAGGTCGGGGGCGCTCGTCTATCATCGCAGCCCCAGGCCCGGGAAGCTCGAGATTCAGGCCACGAAGCCGCTCGGCAACCAGCGCGACCTGGCGCTGGCCTATTCGCCCGGCGTGGCGGCTCCCTGCGAGGCGATCGCCGCCGATCCCAACATGGCGGCGGAATACACGTCGCGGCAGAACCTCGTGGCCGTCGTCTCCAACGGCACGGCCGTGCTCGGCCTGGGCGACATCGGTCCGCTCGCCTCCAAGCCCGTGATGGAAGGCAAGGCCGTCCTGTTCAAGAAGTTCGCGGGCATCGACGTCTTCGACATCGAGGTCGCGGAGAAGGAAGTCGAGCGGCTCGTCGACGTGGTCGCCGCGCTGGAGCCGACCTTCGGCGGCATCAACCTCGAGGACATCAAGGCCCCGGAGTGCTTCGAGGTCGAGGCGCGGCTGCGCGACCGCATGGCCATCCCGGTGTTCCACGACGACCAGCATGGCACCGCGATCATCGTCGGGGCGGCGGTCACGAACGCGCTCAATCTCGCCGGCAAGTCGATTTCCGAGGTGAAGATCGTCGCTTCGGGCGCCGGCGCGGCGGCTCTGGCCTGCCTCAACATGCTGGTGTCGCTGGGCGCGCGTCGCGAGAACATCTGGATCAGCGACATCGAGGGTGTCGTCTACCAGGGGCGCACGGCGCTGATGGACCGCTGGAAGGCGGTGTTCGCGCAGGACACGGACAAACGCAAGCTGGCCGAGATCATCGAGGGCGCGGACGTGTTCCTCGGCCTGTCCGCCGGCGGGGTGCTGAAGCCCGCCATGGTCGCCTCCATGGCCCGCGCGCCGCTGATCCTGGCGCTCGCCAACCCGACGCCGGAGATCATGCCGGAGGAGGCCAAGGCGGTCCGCGCGGACGCCATGATCTGTACGGGACGCTCTGACTATCCCAATCAGGTCAACAACGTCCTGTGCTTCCCCTACATCTTCCGGGGCGCGCTCGACGTGGCGGCGACGACGATCAACGAGGAGATGAAGCGCGCGGCGGTGGACGCCATCGCCCGGCTGGCGCGCGAGGCGCCGTCCGACATCGCGGCGCGCGCCTATGGCGGCGAGATCGGCACGTTCGGGCCCGAGTCCCTGATCCCGAGCCCGTTCGACCCTCGCCTGATCCTGCGCATCGCGCCGGCGGTGGCGCGCGCCGCCATGGAGACGGGTGTCGCCAAGCGGCCCATCGGCGACTGGGACGCCTACACGGAGCAGCTGTCCCGGTTCGTGTTCCGCTCCGGCTTCATCATGAAGCCGCTGTTCACCCAGGCAAAGGACGACGCGCGCCGGGTCATCTACGCCGACGGCGAGGACGAGCGGGTGCTGCGCGCCGCGCAGGTGGCGCTGGAAGAGGGCATCGCGGTGCCGATCCTGGTCGGCCGCCCGGCGGTGATCGAGGCGCGCTGCCAGCGCTACGGCCTGTCGCTGCGTCCCGGCAAGGACCTCGAGGTGATCAATCCCGAGGACGATCCGCGCTATCGCGACTATGTGGCGACGTTCGTGGAGCGCGCCGGGAGGAGGGGCATCACGCCGGATGCCGCGCGCGCCCTGGTGCGCACCTCGACGACGGTCATTGCGGCGGTCGCGGTCGTGCGCGGCGATGCCGACGCCATGATCTGCGGCCTGGAGGGACGGTTCCAGTCCAAGCTCCGGCTGATCCGCGACATCATCGGCGTCTCGCCAGGCGTCCGCGACCTCTCGGCGATGACGCTGGTGATCACCTCCAAGGGCAATTACTTCCTGGCGGACACGCATGTGCGCGCCAACCCGAGCGCGGAGGAGATCGCCGAGAACGCCGTGCTGTGCGCAGAGCACGTGGAACGGTTCGGCATCACGCCGAAGATCGCCCTGGTGTGCCACTCCGACTTCGGCGAGGCCGACACGGCCTCCGCGGTCAAGATGCGCGAGGCGCTGGGTCTCATCCGCCAGCGCGCGCCGCAGCTCGAGGTAGACGGCGAGATGCAGGGCGACACCGCGCTCTCGCAGCTCGTGCGCGAACGCAAGCTGCCCTCGTCGCGCCTGACGGGGGAGGCCAACCTGCTGATCATGCCGAACATCGACGCCGCCAACGTCGCCTATCAGTTCAGCAAGGTGCTGGCCGACGCGCTGCCCATCGGGCCGATCCTGATCGGCCCGGCGCGGCCGGCGCACGTCCTCACCTCGTCGGTGACGGCGCGCGGCGTCGTCAACATGACGGCGCTGGCCGTGGTCGAGGCGCAGGCCCAGCAGGCCCGCTGACCTCGCGGCGTTGAACCGCCCGGTTCAGTCGTTGCTGGCCGTCACGTCGATCAGGTCGAGGATCTGGCCCGGGTCGCCCCCCGACTGCATCAGTTCCAGCGCGCCGACGCCGCCGGTGCTCCTGGCCTTGGCCGTGATGGTGAGCCGCGTCGGCTTGGTCACGAACCTGGCCACCGCGGCGCCGATCGTGGCCCCGGCCTTGGCGTTGCCGAGCATCATCGGGGCGGCCATCTGCGCCATGGAGCCCAGTTCCTTCCGGAATTGCTCGGGGCTCTTCTTCTGCTTCTTGGCCTCGCGGTCCACGATGCGCTCGAAAAGACCCTTGTTCTCGATCGACAGCCGCGCCTCGCGGAAGGTCGCCGCCATCACCGCCAGCTGCGCCATGGTGGCGTCGGCGTCGAACACGTCCTTGGTGACGTTGCCGAGCAGCGCCGTCAGGCTGACGCTGCCCATGTTGACGCCCTGGACTTGCGCCTGGTTGAGCGAGAACTCGTTGGTGGCGGCGATCCACCGGCTGTCGAGCGCCGCGGAAAGGTCGAGATCCTTGTAGCCCAGGCCCACCAGCTCCTTCAGGCCGTCCGCTTCCGGCTTCGGAGGCACGGCCATGGTCACCCGGTCGACCGCGAAACGGCCGGCGGTGGGCACATGATTGACGGGCTCGGAGGCCGAGAGCTCAACGCTCTTCACGCCGATGCGGAACCGGTCCTTGCTGAACAGCGTCGGATCGGCCGCGTCGACTTCGACGTCCCGGATGACCAGGGACCCGAAATCGGGCAGGAAGCTGCGCGGATCGATGGCGTCGGGGTCGAGGTCGCCCGTCGCGGCAAGTTTCCGCAGCGCCTCGATCAGCGGATTATAGGACCATCCCGTGTGCGACACGGAGCCGATGCGCACGGAATTATCCTTGTCGCGCAGCTCGAAGCGATCGATCTGCAGCGCGCTCGGCCGGCCAGGGCCGGCGCCGTTGAGCGCCACGCGGGGAATGCGGACGGTGATCTGGTCGTTTCCAGCCGGCGTCGAGATCTCGAAGTCGATCAGCTCGTTGGTGCCGATCTCGATGCCGTCCAGCATGTCGGCCACCGCGCCCATCAGGCGGCCGCGTTCCGCCGCGTCCATCGCATCGGGCTTGTTGGCGGCCATGTCCGTAATGAGGGGAAGAAGCGGCGCCCGACCCGGCCGCACGCGGAAATCCTTGCCCGTTACCAGCCGAACCGTCGAGCGCGCGCCCATGGCGTCCGACCAGGTGAAGGACTCGGCCGAGAAGGAGGCGTAGACCGGCTTGGCCGCGCGGTCCTCGGGCCCGGCCGCCTCGAAATAGAAGCGGGCGAGTTGTACGAGGTCGAGCTGGCTGATGCTGACGGGACCGAAGCCTCCTTGCGCCAGCGCCTTTCCCGAGGCGGTCGCCTCCTGGCTGCCCCCGGAGAGCGCGAGCGAGCGGACGACGCCGTCGGCCAGGCCGGACACGCGCAAGTCGCGATAGACAACGCGGCTCGACGCTTCCGCCAATGTCGAGCGGATCACGATTTCGGGCGCGCTGACGCTCTCGGCCGAAAGCGCCGCGAGCCGCCGGCTGAGCGGCGTGGCGGACGCCTTGTCGAACAGTTCGAGCCATTGCGCTCGCGAGGCGCTCGAGCCCGACGCCTGCAGCCGGGGCATCTCGACCGTCACCGGTCCGCTGACGATGGAGACGTTTTCGAGCGCGACGGTTTCGGCCGCCAGCGCCCGCCCGAGCAGAGACGTGTCGGCGAGCAGCGTGACCGCGCCGATGGTCACCTGCGTGCCGCCGGGCAGCGCGAATCGCAGTCCTTCGACCCGGACACGTCCGCTCCACGGATCGACCGCCACGGCGTCCCGGGTCACCGACGCATCCGGCGCGAGGCGGGCGAGCAGGGCGTCCACGTCGCCGCGAACGGAGCGCTCGAGCCCCGCCGACGCGGCGAGGACGAGCGCCGAAGCGCCGGCGGCGAGACCGAGGAATCTAAGAGCAGGCGTCATCGCGGCATCTCCGGGAACGGCGAACCGGCTCGCGCGGCCGGCGCGTCATCAAGTCAAGAAACCATGAAGAAAGCGGAACGGCCGCTCAGGCCGCCTCGCGGTACTCCGACACGATCCGTTCGATGTCGGCCAGCGAGGGCAGCCCCTCCTCGTTGCCGAGGTGCTGGATCTTATAGGTGGAAGCTGCGCGGGCGAAGGCGAAATGTTCCCGCCAGGGCGCGTCCGGACGCTGCATCGCCGAGTAGACATAGGCGCCGTGGAACACGTCGCCGGCGCCGCTGGTGTCGATCACCGCCGAGGCGGGAACCGCGAGGGGAGGTTGGCGCCGGATTACGCCCTGCTCGTCGTACCAGAGCATGCCCTTTTCGCCCATCGTGACGCCACCGATCTTGACGCCGCGTTCCTTCAGATAGGCCAGCAGACCTTCCGGAGACAGGTTCATCTGCTCGGCGAGGCGCTCGGCGCAGATCGCCACGTCGATGAAGCCGAGCAGGTCATGCGTGTTCTCGCGCAACCCGCCGCCGTCCAGGGACGTCAGAACGCCTCTCTCCCGGCAGACCCTGGCGTAATGCATTGCGGCGTCGCCCTGGTGTCCGTCCAGGTGCAGCGCCCGGATGTTTCCGATGTTGAGGATCGGAAACGGGTGCAGATAATGGTCATCGCGGCACCGTATGATGGCGCGCTTGCCGTTGTTCGGCAGCACGAAGGACAGCGAGCTCTCGCGCACCTTCCGCCCATGCACCGAAATCCGGTACTTGGCCGCCATGTCCAGGAACATGCGCCCGAGCCAATCGTCGGCGAGCGAGGTCAGAAGGTCCGGCACCACGCCCAGCTTGGCGCAGCAGAAGGCGGCGGTGACCGCGTTCCCGCCGAACGACACGGCGTAGTCGCGCGCCACGCTCTTCTCGTCGCCGGTGGGCATCCGGTCGGCGAGGAAGGTCACGTCGATATAGGTCTGGCCGATGAAAAGGGCGTCCATGAACGAACTCGCTGGCGACCGACGCGCCCGCGACCGGACAACCCGGCCCCGCCCGCGTCAAAAGGCCGGTGTCTCGGGCCGGCCGATTCGGAACGAAACGCAGTTTCGCGCCGGCCGGGACGATAATGGAGCCCGCGCCCGGAACCTACACGGAAAAGCTCGTGCCACAGCCGCACGAGGAGGTGGCGTTGGGGTTTTCCACGCGGAACGACTGGCCCATCAGGTCGTCGACGAAGTCAAAGGTCGAGCCCGAGAGGAAGGGCAGGGACACCGAGTCGACCAAAACGGTCGCGCCGTCCCGCTCGATGACGATGTCGTCTGGATTGCGGGAGCGGTCGACCGTGAACGCATACTGGAACCCCGAACAGCCGCCGCCGCTGACGCTGATGCGCAGCATCGAGCCTTCGGGCTCGCCCTGCAGAACCGCATTGATGCGCTTCGCCGCGTTCTTCGTCACGGTAAGGGGCGCGGCCTCGGCCACTTCGCTCATTGCGCTCTCCATCGGGGGCAGGACGCGCGGAGAGGCCGCGACACCTGCGCCCCCCTTGCAAATCGTCTCGCGGAGAACGTAAGTGCCGATGGCGCGCAGTTCAACCGGCGCGCCCTTTGGAGGCCACGACTTGGGCGATCCAGTGATCCCGCATCGCGGCGCCGGGCGCTGGCGCGCGCCATACGCCGCCGACCCGTTCCATAGCCGCGGCAGGCTGGTTCCGGAGCCCGTCTCTCCGACGCGAAGCGAATTCCAGCGCGACCGCGACCGCATCATTCACGCCACCGCCTTCCGCCGCCTCAAGCACAAGACACAGGTCTTCGTCTTCCACGAAGGCGATCATTTCCGCACCCGGCTGACCCATACGATCGAGGTCTCCCAGATCGCCCGCGCCCTGGCGCGTGCGCTCGGACTCGACGAGGACCTGGCCGAGGCGCTCGCCCTGTCCCACGACCTCGGCCATACGCCCTTCGGCCACACCGGCGAGGACGCGCTGCACGACTGCATGCGGGCCTATGGCGGCTTCGACCACAACGCCCAGGCGCTCAGCATCGTCACGCGGCTCGAGCACCGCTACGCGGATTTCGACGGGCTGAACCTGACCTGGGAGACGCTGGAAGGCCTCGTGAAGCACAACGGCCCGCTGCTCGAGACGGACGGTTCGCCCGCGCACCGCTACCGCGAGCGCGGCGTGCCCGCCGCCATCCTCGAATACTGCGCCGTCCACGACCTGGAACTCGCCAGCCACGCAGGCGGCGAGGCGCAGGCGGCGGCCATCGCCGACGACATCGCCTACGACGCGCACGACATCGACGACGGATTGCGCGCCGGCCTGTTCGATCTCGATGACCTGCGCGCAGTCCCGTTCATCGCGGAGCTGCTGGACGACATCGAAGCGCGCTGGCCGGGGCTCGAGCGGGCCCGGGTCATTCACGAGCTGGGGCGGCGCGTCATCACCCGCTTCGTCGAGGACGTGATCGGCGAGAGCGAGCGGCGGCTCGAAGCATTGGCGCCGCGCGACGCGGCGGCGATCCGCCACGCCGGCCGTCCCGTCGTCGCCTTCTCCGAGCCGATGGCCCAGGCCGACCGCGACATCAAGGCGTTCCTGTTCGTGAACATGTACCGGCACCCGAGCGTCGTGGCCGTGCGCCGGCAGGCGGACCAGGTCGTTCGCGACCTGTTCGGGCGCTTCCTGGCCGAGCCCGAGACGATGCCCGACGAATGGCGCAAGGCGGCGGAGGGGCTCCTGACCGAGGGCAGGGCGCGCGTGGTGGCGGACTACATCGCCGGCATGACGGATCGCTTCGCGCTCGACGAGCACCGCCGGCTGTTTGACGCGACCCCGGAATTGCGTTAGGCGCGCGTTCGACTTTCACGGAAGCGGTCACGAGGGAACGCCGGCGCGCGCGCGGCTGCGTTCGGCCGGACCGCTCCGCCGCCGGGACACACGTCTTTCATGAACATTTTCGACGAATTCCAGAGCCGTCTCGCCGCGATCATCGAACGGCTCGGTCGCGAGGGCGCTCTGCCGCCCGGGCTCGACACCGGCAAGGTCGTTGTCGAGTCTCCGCGCGACGCTTCGCACGGCGATCTCGCCACCAACGCCGCGATGGTGCTTGCGAAGGAAGCCAAGTCCAATCCGCGCGCGCTCGCGGAGCGGATCGCCGCCGCGCTCGCCGAGGATCCGGACGTCGTGTCGGCCGAGGTCGCGGGGCCCGGCTTTATCAACATTCGGCTCGAAGGGGCCGTTTTCCGCCGCGTCGTGGCGGCCTGCGTGGCGCAGGGTCGCGATTTTGGAAGGGTCCCGCGGAGCGGGGCGGAGCGCGTCAACGTCGAGTACGTCTCGGCCAACCCCACCGGTCCCATGCATGTGGGCCATGGCCGCGGCGCCGTGTTCGGCGACGCGCTGGCCAACCTGCTCGCATTCGCCGGCGAGGACGTGGCGCGGGAGTACTACATCAACGACGCGGGCGCGCAGGTCGACGTGCTCGCCCGCTCCGCCTATCTGCGCTACCGCGAAGCGCTGGGGGAGACGGTGTCGATCCCCGAGGGGCTCTACCCGGGAGACTACCTGAAGCCGGTCGGCGAGGCGCTGGCGCGCGCCCATGGCGACGCGCTGCTGACCCAGGACGAGGCGCAGTGGCTGCCGCTGGTGCGCCAGACCGCCATCGACATGATGATGGACATGATCCGCGCCGACCTCGCGGCGCTGGACATTCGCCACGACGTGTTCTTCTCGGAGCGGTCGCTGTCGAGCGGCCCGGTCGACCGCATCCGCGAGACGATCGACGACCTGCGCTCGCGCGACCTGGTCTACGAGGGACGCCTCGCGCCGCCCAAGGGCCAGCCCGTCGAGGACTGGGAGGACCGGGAGCAGACCCTCTTCCGCGCCACCGCCTTCGGCGACGACGTGGACCGTCCGCTGCTCAAGTCGGACGGCTCCTACACCTATTTCGCGTCCGATATCGCCTATCACGCCTCGAAATTCGCGCGCGGCTTCGCGGTGATGATCGACGTCTGGGGCGCCGACCATGGCGGCTACGTCAAGCGCATGAACGCCGCCGTCAAAGCCGTGACGGCGGGCCGGGGCGTCCTCGACGTCAAGCTCTGCCAGCTCGTTCGCCTGCTCCGCAACGGCGAGCCGGTGAAAATGTCCAAGCGGGCCGGCGAGTTCGTAACGTTGCGTGATGTGGTGGATGAAGTCGGGCGCGACGCGGTCCGCTTCATGATGCTGTTCCGCAAGAACGACGCGACCCTCGACTTCGACCTGGCCAAGGTGATCGAGCAGTCGAAAGACAACCCGGTTTTCTACGTGCAGTACGCGCACGCCCGCTGCCATTCGGTGTTCCGCCAGGCGGCCGCGGCATTCGGGCCGGTGTCCGACGAGAGCTTGGCCTCGGCTGATTTATCTGTGCTCAGCGACTCCGGGGAACTCGACGTGATCCGGCGGCTGGCTCAATTTCCGCGACAGATCGAAGCAGCGGCGGCGGCTCATGAGCCGCATCGGATCGCTTTCTACCTGTATGATCTCGCGAGTGAATTTCACGCCCTCTGGAATAAGGGCAAAGAAGCGCCGCATTTACGCTTTGTTATCGAAACTGATCAAATGTCGTCCTACGCAAGGTTGGCGCTGGTCAAGGCCGTGATGTCCGTCCTTGCGTCGGGGCTGGCGATCCTGGGGGTTGCCGCGCCGGAGGAAATGCGCTGACCGCACGGTGAGGCGCTGTCCCGGCATGCGGGTCGGTGCGTATGTCGCCGTCGAGGCATTTCCGCTAGGACCGGTTCGGGGCGGCTTGAATTTCCGGCTGGCGTTTCGGCGCGCCCCGGCTACGGAGAATGGGTGCGTCCATGACCGATCAGAACAGGCAGCGGCCCGCCATCGACCTCGACGAGCTCGAGCGGCAGCTGCGCGAGGCGGCCGGGCAGCGCGCGCCTTCCGCGGCCCAGCCCGCCAGCCACGCCGCCAAGGACGACCCGCTGGCCGAACTCGCCCGGATCGTGGGGCAGGAGGATTACCGTCCGCGCCAGGCCCAGGCCCAGGCGCCCGCGCCCCAGTCTCATGCCGGCTTCGAAGACGAGCTGGAGCAGCTGGCCCGTTCGCCGCACCGCCCGGCTTCCGACGAGAACGACATCTACCGCGAGCTCGAGAGCCGCGGCGCAAGCCAGGCGTCCGCTGACCACGGCCCCACCTATTCCGACCAGGACTACGGCTCCGATGACATCGACTATGTCGGTCCGCCGGTGCGTCGTCGCGGCCGCGTCAGGAAGGTGCTCGCTCTCAGCGTCATCGGGCTCGCCGTGGTCGGCGCGGGCGCGATCGCCGTGTCCCGCAACAGCTCGGTCATGAAAATCGCCGGCGCGCCGCCGGTCATCCAGGCCGAAACCGGGCCGTCAAAGGTGCAGCCGGAGGATCCGGGCGGCACGGTGGTTCCGAACCAGGACCGCCAGATCTACAACAAGCAGAACACCGAAGACACGAAGACGGCCAAGGTCGTCAACGGCGAGGAGCAGCCTGTCGACGTGCTCGCGGCCGCGCGGCGCGCTTCGCCCCCGAGCCCCGTTGCGGCGTCCGGCCCGGCCACGACGACCTCGACGTCCGGCGTCGCCGCCCAGAAGCCCGAGCCGACAGGACCTCTCCCGGGCCTCGGCGAGCCGCGCCGCGTCAAGACCGTCTCGGTTCGTCCCGACGGCAGCGTGATCGACGGAGCGCCCGAAGCATCGGCGCCGCGCGTCGTCGCGGCCGCTTCGGCGCCGGTCTCCGCGCCCGCCGCGCCGGCTCCGATCCCCGCCGCCGCGCCCAGCGCGTCCACCTCCACCGGCCCGCTGCTCACCCCTGTCTCCACCTCCAGCGCTTCGACGAACGAGACTCCCGCCCGCGGCGCAACGAGCAGCGCCACGGCGACGGGTCCCGCGCCGACGCCGGTGCCGCGTCCGCGCGTTGAGAGCGCGGGAGCGACTCCCGCCGCGACGCCGGCCGCTCCGAAGCCCGCCCCGACCACGACGGCCAGCCCGCCGAGCCGTCCGGCCGCGCCCACCCAGGTGGCTTCCGCGCAGCCGATGGTTCCGGAGCAGGACACGGCGGCCGCGACCGGCGGCTGGGCTGTGCAGCTCGCCGGCACGCCTTCCGAGCAGGAGGCACAGGACGCCGCCAGCCGTCTCGCCAAGCGGTTCTCGGCGGAACTGGGCGGCGTCACGCCGGCCATCCGCAAGGCCGACGTGAACGGCAAGACGCTCTACCGCGTGCGCGTCATGGGCCTGACCAAGGAGGACGCGACCGCGTTGTGCTCGCGCCTTCAGGCCGCGGGCGGGCAGTGCTTCGTCGCCAAGAGCTGAAACCGACGCGCCCCGGAGCGTGACGATGGCCGCGCGTGCCTTCATTGCGGGCTGCGCCGGGGTGGCGCTGAAGGCGGACGAGGCCGCGTTCTTTCGGGACGCGCAGCCATGGGGCCTGATCGTCTTCCGGCGCAATGTCGAAAGCCCGGACCAGTTGCGCGCGCTGACCGACGCCTTCCGCGACGCCGTGGGCCGGACGGATGCTCCCGTCCTCGTCGATCAGGAAGGAGGCCGCGTGCAGCGGCTCGCCGCTCCGCACTGGCCCAACTATCCCTCCGCTCGCCGGCTGGCGTCGGTCCATGCCAACGATCCTCTCGCGGCCCGCGAGCTGGTGCGGCTGTCCGCCACGCTCATGGCGCGGGATCTTCGCGAGGTGGGCATCTCGGTCGATTGCCTGCCCGTCCTCGACGTCCCCGTCCCCGGCTCCCACGGCATCATCGGCGACCGCGCCTACGCCGACGATCCGAACGCCATCGCCGTGCTTGGGCGGGCGGCGGCAGACGGCCTGATGGCCGGCTGCGTCCTTCCCGTGATGAAGCACATGCCCGGCCACGGTCGCGCCCGCGCGGACAGCCACGAGGCCCTGCCCGTGGTCGACGCGCCGCTCGACGAACTGCGCGCGCGGGACTTCGCGCCCTTCGCCATGCTGGCGGATATGCCGCTGGCCATGACCGCCCATGTCGTGTTCACGGCCATCGACGCCGCGAGGCCGGCCACCACCTCTCCGGAGGTGTTCGCCCGGATCATCCGGGGCGAGCTCGGATATGACGGGCTGGTGATGAGTGACGACCTCTCCATGAAGGCGTTGAGCGGCTCGTTTCGCGACAGGGCGGAGGCGGCGCTGGCCGCCGGCTGCGATGTCGTCCTGCACTGCAACGGCGCGATGGAGGAGATGCGCGAGGTGGCCGAAGCCGCCCCGGACCTCTCCGACATCACGTTGCGGAGGGTCGAAGCCGCCATGGGCAGGATCCGCCATCGGCCGGAGCCACTAGATGTTGTGGAAGCCCGCGCGCGGCTGGACGCCGCGCTTGCCGTAGCGGCGTGACCCGGCCAAGTTGATTCGACGGGCGTCGGGCCCGCGAATCAGCAGGAGCCAAGGGCCACGGCATGAGCCGCCAGCTCGACTTCGACGATCCCGTACCGCTGGAAAAGGGCGATTCCGAACCTTCGCTGGTGGTGGACATCGAAGGATTCTCCGGGCCGCTCGACCTGCTGCTCGAACTCGCCCGACGCCAGAAGGTCGATCTCCACAAGATCTCGGTCCTGGCGCTCGCCGAACAATACCTGACCTTCATCGAGCAGGCCCGGCGGTTCCGGCTGGAGCTTGCCGCCGACTATCTCGTCATGGCGGCTTGGCTGGCGTTTCTGAAGTCGCGGTTGCTGCTGCCCGAGCCGCCCAAGGCCGGCGAACCGAGCGCCGAGGACATGGCGGGCATGTTGGCGTTCCGCCTGCAACGGCTCGAACTGATCCGCGAGGCCTCGCGCAAGCTCGTCGAGCGCAATCGTCTGGGCAGGGACGTCTTCGCGCGCGGCATGCCGGAGCCTGTCGTCGTGACCAGGACGCCGGCCTGGGAGGCGAGCCTCTACGATCTGCTCAAGGCCTACGCGCAGGAGCGGCAAAAGCACGCGTTCTCGCGCGTCACCATGAAGAAGCGCCATTTCTGGTCTCTGGTGGAGGCGCGGCAGGCGCTGGAGCGGCTCGTCGGGCAGGCGGTGGACTGGACCGTCCTGGATGATTATCTCACACGCTTCGTGGTCGAGCCGTCGATGCGCGCGACCGTGAGGGCCTCCGCGTTCTCGGCGACGCTCGAGATGGTGCGCGAAGGCCTCTTGGAGGTGCAGCAGGAGAGGGCGTTCGCGCCGATCTGGATCCGCTCGCGGGCGGCCTGATCGCGCGGTCGCAAGGACATGGACCCGTCATGAAATCACTGGCCATCGCGATCCAGGACGACGAGGCCGAGGCTCTCACCGGGGCGCTCGAAGCCGTCGCGCGGGACGTCGCCGAGGACGCCGCGGCGTTGCGGGCGTTCGGGGAAGCGTGCCGGATCGGCGAAGCCCTGCTGTTCGCCTCGTCCGAGCCGCTGGCCGCCGAAGCGATCGCCAGCCGGCTGCCGGGCGACGTGCCCGTGCTGAGCGTGCTGCGCACTCTCCAGAAGGAATACGCCTCGCGGGGCGTCAATCTGGTCGAACTCGCGGGGAAATGGGCGTTCCGCACCGCGGACGACCTCGGCTACCTGCTCTCGCGGGAGGCGGTCGAGCCGCGCAAATTGTCGCGGGCGGCGCTCGAGACGCTGTCGATCATCGCCTATCACCAGCCCGTCACGCGCGCCGAGATCGAGGATATCCGGGGCGTGTCGCTGAGCCGGGGCACGCTCGACGTGCTGCTCGAAACAGGTTGGGTTCGCCTGCGCGGCCGCCGGCGCGCGCCCGGCCGGCCGGTGACCTACGGCACGACCGAGCAGTTCCTGGTGCATTTCGGCCTGTCGCGCATCGACGACCTGCCGGGCCTCGACGAACTCAAGGGCTCCGGCTTCCTCGACGGCCGCCTGCCGCCCGGCTTCGGCGTTCCGGCGCCCTCCGACGATCCGGCGCTGCGCGAGGACGAGGACCCGCTCGGCGACGATCTCTTCACCGAGATCGCCCGGGAGGTCGAGAACCGGACGGACGAACCGCTCGATTCCGAGAGCACCGCGTGAGCGCTGCGGACGAGGGGCGGGGAGCCGCGCGGCGCTGGGGGCAGCGGGGCACGGCCGGAGCGGCCATTCCCGCGCGCCTCGCGCTCTCGAACGTCAGTCACGACTACGACGGCAAGCGCGTGCTGCGCGGCATCGACCTCGTGGTCGAAGCCGGGGAGGTGGTCTGTCTGCTCGGCCCGTCCGGCTGCGGCAAGACGACGCTGCTGAGGCTGGCGGCCGGTGTCGAGACCCCGGCTGAGGGCCGGATTTCGCTTGATGACCGCGAGGTCGCGGGTCCGGGCCGGTTCGTGCCTCCCGAGGAGCGGGGCGTCGGGCTGATGTTCCAGGACTACGCGCTGTTTCCGCATCTCGACGTTCTCGGCAACGTGTTGTTCGGGCTCAAGGCGCTCGCCACCTCGGACGCCCTGACCGCCGCGCGCCGCGCCCTGTCGCGCGTCGGCATGGAGCGCTACGCCAAGGCCTATCCGCATCAATTGTCGGGAGGCGAGCAGCAGCGCGTGGCGCTGGCGCGCGCGGTGGCGCCGCGCCCGGGCGTGATCCTGATGGACGAGCCCTTCTCGAACCTGGATCGGCGCATGCGCGACGCGGTGCGCGAGGAGACGGTGGCGCTGCTGCGAGAAATGGGGGCGACGACCGTCATCGTGACGCACGACCCCGAGGAGGCCATGCGGATCGCGGACCGGGTGGTTCTGATGCGCGCGGGTCGGGTGGTTCAGGCGGGCGCGGCGGCGTCGCTCTACACAAGTCCCGTCGATCTCGCGGCCGCGAGGTTCTTCTGCGATTTCAACGAAGTGGACGGCGTCGTTCAGTCGGGCCGCGTGCGCACGCCGCTCGGTGTCTTCGCCGCTGCGGGCGTGCCGGACGGACCGGCCACCGTCTGCATCCGCCCGCAGGGTGTACGGGTCGTGCCGGAGGGGTTCTGCCTGCCCGGCCGTGTGATCTCGCGGCGGTTCCTCGGTGAGGTCGATCTGGTCGAGATCGCCACGCAGGGTCTCGACGCCCCGCTGCGGGCCCGCATGCGCGGATGCCCCCACGCCGTCGAGGGCGCGACCGTGGGGGTCGACTTCGACGCGGAGGAGGTTCTTGTTTTTGCCGCATCGGAAGCCTAGGTTCGACTTCAGTCGAGAGGTAGCGGCTGTCGCCTGCGGGCCGATGTCGCCTTTGGAGTTTCGCTGATGGGTGGCGTGAGCATTTGGCACTGGATCGTTGTGGGCGTGGTCGTCATGCTTCTGTTCGGGCGCGGCAAGGTGTCTGAACTGATGGGTGACGTCGCGAAGGGCATCAAGGCCTTCAAGAAGGGGATGTCCGACGAGGAGACCGCCGAGGCGGAGAAGTCCACCGTGTCCGCCAAGGCGATCGAGAGCCACGCGGCCGACCCCGCGACGGCCTCTCCCGTCGAGCGCAAGGTGGGCTGACGGCCCAGGCCGACTGACGACCTCAGGGGGGCTCCCGGGTCGATACGACGGACGGGGCGTCGCGGACGCCCCGTTTCGGTTTGATCTGCGGAACGGCGTTGGCGCATGTTGGATATTGGCTGGTCTGAACTGGTCCTCATCGGGGCGGTGGCGCTTGTCGTCATCGGGCCGAAGGAGCTTCCGGGCGTTTTGCGGACGGTCGGCGGGGCCATGACGAAGATCCGTCGCATGGCGGCGGATTTCCAGGGCCAGATCCAGGAAGCGATGCGCGAGGCCGAGCTGGACGAGGCGCGCAAGACGGTCGAGGGGCTGAATCAGTCGGTCGGCTCCGGCTTCAATCCCATCCAGACCATTCGCGATGAAATTCGTGGCGCCGTCGAAGGCGTCAAGCCGGCTGCGACCGAGACGCCGGCGGCGAGCCCGGCCGTCGAGCCGCTCGCCATTCCCGAGCCCCCGCCCGTTCCGGATTTGACCCCCGACCAGATCGCGGCGGCGTTCGCGCCCGAGCCCGCTCCCGTCGGGCCCGCGTCCGTGCCCGCGCCTGCGCCGGTCGAGGCGGCTGACGCGTCCGAGCCCGCGAAGCGCAAGCGCCCGCGCAAAGCCCCGGCCGCCACGCCGGCCGAAGCCGCGCCTGAACCCGCGCCCGCTCTCGAACCCGCGCCCGCTCTCGCGGAAACGCCGGCCCCCCGCCGCAAGCGCAAGCCCGTCGTCGCGGAAGCCGAGCCGGTGGCGGCGGTATCGACCGACGAGCAGCCCGAAACGCCCAAGCCGAAGCGGCGCACCGCCCGCAAGACGGCGATTACCCCTCCGACACAGGACGATGAAGGTAGCGCCGGATGAGCCAGGAGGACATCGATGCCACGAAGGCGCCGCTTCTGGATCATCTCATCGAATTGCGGGCGCGACTGATCAAGTCGCTCATCGCCTTCATGGTGATGTTCGTCGTCTGCTTCGCGTTCTCGAAGCAGATCTACAACGTTCTGATCTTCCCCTATGTGCTGGCCGCCGGCGACGCTTCGCAGGTCAAGCTCATCTACACCGCGCCGCTGGAATACCTGTTCACGCAGATCAAGGTCGCGGTGTTCGGGGCCGGGTTCTTCTCATTTCCGGTCGTCGCGACGCAGCTCTACAAGTTCGTCGCGCCCGGGCTCTACAAGAACGAGCGCGATGCGTTCCGCCCGTATCTGATCGCGACGCCCGTTCTGTTCGGCGTCGGAGCGGCCGTGGTGTTCTTCATCGCCATGCCGCTGGTGATGAAATTTTCCATCGGGCAGCAGCAGCTCGTGCCGGGTGAAGCCGCCATCGAATTGCTGCCCAAGGTCAGCGAGTATCTGTCGCTGATCATGACGCTCATCTTCGCCTTCGGCATCACCTTCCAGTTGCCGGTCGTGCTGACATTGCTGGCGCGGGCGGGCTTCATCGACGCGCAATTCCTGCGCGACAAGCGACGTTACGCCATCGTCCTGGTGTTCATCGTCGCGGCCGTGCTGACTCCGCCGGACATCATCAGCCAGCTTGCCCTTGCGGTGCCGACGCTCCTCCTCTACGAAGCGTCCATCTTCGCGGTGCACATGGTCGAGAAGAAGCGGACCGAGGCCGAAGCGGCGTCCGGCACGACGAGCTGAGGCCGCAACCCGCTCCGGCCGTGGCGCGCACGCTTTTCAGCCCGCCGGGGACGTCATGTACGACATCAAATGGATCCGCGATAACGCCGCCGCCTTCGATCAGGGGCTTGCGAACCGCGGAGCCTCGCCGCTTTCCGCCCGGCTTCTCGCCATCGACGACCGCCGCCGCGCCGCGATCCAGACCGCCCAGGCCTCGCAGGAGCGCCGCAACGCGCTCTCCAAGGAGATCGGCCAGGCAATGGCGGCCAAGGACATGGCCCGCGCCGAGGCGTTGAAGGCCGAGGTCGCCGGGCTCAAGGAGGCCCTCTCCGCCGCCGAGGTGGAGGAAAAGGCGACGGTGGCCGAACTCGACGCCGCGCTGGCCGCCATCCCGAACACGCCGCTTCCCGACGTGCCGGTGGGGAAGGACGAGCACGACAATGTCGAGGTGCGCCGGCATGGCGAGCCCCGCACCGCCGCAACGCTGGGCTTCGAGCCGAAGCAGCATTTCGAGATCGGCGAGGCGCTCGGCCAGATGGATTTCGAGGCGGCCGCCAAACTCTCGGGCGCGCGCTTCGTCGTCACCCGCGGTCACCTCGCCCGCCTGGAGCGCGCGCTTGGGCAGTTCATGCTCGACATTCACACGACGGAGCACGGCTACACCGAGGTGAACCCGCCGCTGCTGGTGAAGGATGCGGCCGTCTACGGCGTCGGCCAGTTGCCGAAGTTCGAGGAGGACCTGTTCCGCACGACGGAAGGGTTCTGGCTGATCTCGACCGCCGAGGTGTCCCTCACCAATCTCGTGCGCGAGGAGATCGTCCCCGAGGAGCGCCTGCCGTTCCGCTATACGGCGCTGACGCCCTGCTTCCGTTCGGAGGCGGGCGCCGCGGGGCGGGACACGCGCGGCATCATCCGGCAACACCAGTTCAGCAAGACCGAGCTCGTCTCGATCACCACGGCCGAGCAGGCCTTGGAGGAGCACGAGCGGATGACGGCCGCCGCCGAAGCGGTGCTGAAACGGCTGGGGCTCGCCTACCGCACCGTGCTGCTGTGCACCGGCGACATGGGTTTCGCCTCCCGCAAGACGTACGACATCGAGGTCTGGCTACCGGGGCAGAACGCCTATCGCGAGATTTCCTCGTGTTCGGTGTGCGGCGAGTTCCAGGCCCGCCGCATGAACGCGCGCTACCGTCCGGGCGAGGGTAAGAGCCCGCGCTTCGTCCATACGCTCAACGGCTCGGGCGTCGCCGTGGGCCGCGCGCTGGTCGCTGTCATGGAAACCTACCAGAACGCGGACGGGTCGGTGACCGTGCCGGAGGCCCTGAGGCCCTACATGGGCGGGCTCACGCGAATCGAGAAGGCCGCCTGACATGCGCATCCTCGTCACCAACGACGACGGCATCCACGCGCCGGGGCTCAAGGTCTGCGAGGAGATCGCGCGCGCGCTCACCGACGACGTCTGGATCGTGGCGCCGGAAACGGACCAGTCTGGGGTGGCGCATTCGCTCTCGCTCAACGACCCGCTGCGCCTCCGCGAAGTGACCCCGCGCCACTACGCGGTGAAGGGCACGCCGACCGATTGCGTGATCATGGGCGTCCGCCATCTGCTGGCCGACGCCAGGCCCGACCTCGTCCTGTCGGGCGTCAATCGCGGGCAGAACGTGGCGGAGGACGTCACCTATTCGGGGACGGTGGCGGGCGCGATCGAGGGGACGATCCTGGGGATCCCGTCCATCGCGCTGTCGCAGGCCTATGGGCCCACGAGCCGCCAGTCGCCCCGGTGGGAGTGCGCGCGGGCTCTTGGGCCCGGCATCGTGCGCCGGCTGATCGAGGCGGGGATTCCCCAGCACGTGCTGGTCAACGTCAACTTTCCGGACTGCGCGCCCGAGGAAGCGGCCGGCGTGGCGGTCGGAACGCAGGGGCGGCGCTCGCAGGACCTGCTCAGGCTCGAGGAGCGGCGAGACGGGCGCGGGAACCCCTACTTCTGGATCGCCTTCTCGCGCGGGCCGATGACGCCGGAGCACGGCTCCGACCTCGCGGCCATCGCCGAGAAGCGGGTTTCGGTGACGCCGCTTCGCATCGATCTGACGGACGAGCCGACGCTGACGCGCTACGCGCGGCTGTTCGGCGCGGGCTGACGGGGAGCGCCGGTGCCGGTCATCCAGGCGGACGGGGGCGCCGAGGCGCGCATCGCCTTCCTGATGGCGCTGCGGGCCAAGGGCCTGCGTGACACGGCGATCCTGCGAGCGTTCGAGACCGTGTCGCGCAGCGTGTTCGTGCCGCGCCGCTTCATCGACCTCGCGCTGATCGACGTCGCGCTGCCCATCGCGTGCGGGCAGTCGACCCTGGCCCCCTCCACGATGGCCGAGATGTACGCCGCGCTCGACCTGAAGCCGGAGCACCGGGTGCTGGAGGTCGGCACGGGCTCCGGCTACGGCTCGGCCGTCCTGGCGCGCCTGGCCCGGGAGGTCGTCTCGATCGAGCGCTACCGTTCGCTGGCGACCGAGGCGGCCGCGCGGCTGCAGGCGCAGGTCGTCGTCAACGTCACGGTGCGGCATGGAGACGGCGGGGAGGGGGCGGCCGACCTTGGGCCGTTCGACCGAATCCTCATCGAGGCCTCCGTGGAATCGACGCCCCGGCCGCTCGTCGCGCAACTCGCCCCGGGCGGAAAAATCCTCGTCATCGAGCGCGGGGCGGGTGGATCGTTCCTGACGCGCTTCAACAGATCGCCGGGCGGCGCGCTCGAACGCGAGCACCTGGTCCCGTTCAGCCTGCCGCCCCTGATGCACGGAACAGCGGCGGCGCTTTGAGCCGACATGATGAACGGCGGACCCCCGTTTCGATGCGGGGCGAACCAAATTTTAACCTGAACGCTGCATTAATCAGACGGTCAATTTCGTCGCCGCGTGCGCGTCATCGGGTGGGTGAAGACATGGGTCTGCGTTTGCGTCCAGCGCTTCTGCAATCGGTTCCTCGTCTGGTGTTCGTGTGCGCGATCGCGGGCGGCGCGGCCGCGTGCAGCTCCGACACGATGCGGTTCGGCGAGAACCCGTTCAGCAATCCGTTCGCGAGTTCGTCGCGGTTCGATCCGCAGCAGACGGCCTCGACGACGCCGCCGGTCAATGCCGCGCCGACCTCTCCGGTGACCGCCCAGCCGCTTCCCCCTCCGGGGCAGGTCAGCTCCTCGGCCCTCCCGCCGCTCGCCCCCGCCGCGAGCGCTCCCGCGACGCGCGTCGCAGCGGTTCCGGCCGTGACGCCGCCGCTGGGCTCCGCCAAGGGCTGGACGGCTCAGGGCGGGTCGACGGTGACGGTCGGAGCCGCGGATTCGGTGAAGACGCTCGCCAATCGCTACGGCGTGCCGGAGCAGGCGATCCGCTCCGCCAACGGCCTCGCCGCGAACGCCCAGGTGAGCCCCGGCTCGCAGGTCGTGATTCCCATCTACAACGCCAGCGCGGCGGCAGCGCCGACGGCCGTGGCGACCGCTCCCTCCGCGCCGCCGGCCGGCAAGGGACGGATGCAGCTCGTCAAGGGCGCGGAGCCTGCCGGGAAGGCCTCGGCTCCCGCGCAGCAGGTGGCTAAGCCGGAAGCAGTCAAGCCGGCGTCGAAGACGGCCGCCGTCCCGGCCACGACGGCCCAGCCGGCCGCCGCAAAGAAGCCGGAGGTCGCCAAGGCGGCCGACGCGCCGGTGAAGACCGCCAAGGTCGAGGTCGCCGAGCCCGCGAAGTCCGCGGCGAAGACCGCCGCGACGCCTGCCGCGGCTCCGGCCGCCGCGCCCGAGGAAACGACTTCCAGCATCGCGACGGCGACCAAGTCGTCCGCCGAGTTTCGCTGGCCGGCCAAGGGCCGCGTCATCACCGGCTTCGGCAACAAGGGCGGCGGCAGCAATGACGGCATCAACATCGCCCTGCCGGAGGGCACGCCCGTCAAGGCGGCCGAGGGCGGCGTCGTCGCCTATGCCGGCAACGAGCTGAAGGGCTACGGCAACCTCGTGCTGATCCGACATCCGGATGGCTGGGTGACGGCCTACGCCCACAACGGCGACATCAAGGTCAAGCGCGGCGATACGGTGACCCGGGGCCAGACGATCGCGAGCTCCGGCCAGTCTGGCAACGTCTCGTCCCCGCAGCTCCACTTCGAGATCCGCAAGGGATCGACCCCCGTCGATCCGATGCCCCACTTGTCGGGCCAGTAAGACCGGCCTTCAGGAAGTCGGTCAGCCTCCGGCGAGACCCATCGGCTGATCGAAATGAGGCGGGCGGCGCGTCGGGCGCCGCCCGCTTCGCGTTTCAGGCTCCGTCCAGCGTGCGGCCCTGACGGCCGGCCAGGTCCTGAATGTACTGCCAGGCGGTGCGGCCTGAGCGCGAGCCGCGCGTCGTCGACCATTCCAAGGCCTCGGCGGTGCGCTGGCCGATGTCTCCGGTCAGGCCGAAATGGGCGACGTAGCCCTCCACCATGGAGAGGTACTCGTCCTGGCTGCAGCGATGGAAGCCGAGCCAGAGCCCGAACCGGTCGGACAGCGACACCTTCTCCTCGACCGCCTCGCCCGGGTTGATCGCCGTCGACCGTTCGTTCTCCATCATGTCGCGGGGCAGCAGGTGCCGCCGATTGGACGTCGCGTAGAAGATGACGTTCTCGGGACGGCCCTCGATCCCGCCTTCCAGCACCGCCTTCAGCGACTTGTAGGAGGTGTCCGCGCCGTCGAAGGACAGGTCGTCGCAGAACACGACGAAGCGGAACGACGCCGGCCGCAGCAGGCCCATGAGCGCCGGAAGGCTCTCGATGTCCTCGCGGTGGATTTCGACGAGCTTCAGCGGCTTGAGGCCTTCGACGCCGGTCTCGCGGTTCACCTGGGCGTGGGTGGCCTTGACGAGCGAGGACTTGCCCATGCCCCGCGCGCCCCAGAGAAGCGCGTTGTTGGCGGGGAAGCCGCGCGCGAAGCGCGTCGTGTTGTCGTGCAGCGTGTCGCGAGCCCGGTCGATTCCCTTGAGCAGCAGCATGTCGACGCGGTTGACGCGCGGCACCGGGGCCAGGCGCGCCGGCGACGGGTGCCACACGAAAGCGTCGGCGGCCTCGAAGTCCGGCCTGGCCGCCACGGGCGGCGCCATGCGCTCCAGCGTGGCGGCGATACGTTCGAGAAGGGCGGCGAGGGCGGGATCGGTCTGGCTCATGGCGCGATGGTGTCCGAGGAAATCCGTCTCCCCATAGACCACCGGGCGATGCGTGGGAAACCGGTATTCGCATCGCGCGTCCGCCAGAAGGCGGCGTCACCTTGGCCGGGGCGGCCGGCCGGGAGACGCCATTTGCTTTCCATGAACCTCTGGCTATAGTCCGCGCGACTTTTTCAGAGGGTCTGGCGGGGGATTCCCGGCGGACACCTTCTCTCGTGCTCGGGGAGCCTTACGTGATCACTCCTGCTTTCGCCCAAACCTCGTCCGGCATGGCCGGCCTGGAAGGCATGGTGCAGATTGTCCCCTTCATCCTCATATTCATCATCATGTACTTCCTGATCATCCGTCCGCAGCAGCGGAAGGCGAAGGAGCATCGGGACATGGTCGCGAACGTGCGCCGGGGCGACCAGGTGGTCACCTCGGGCGGCCTGATCGGCAAGGTGACGAAGGTGTCGGACGAAAGCGAACTCGAAGTCGAGATCGCGGACGGTGTGCGCGTGCGCATCGCCCGTGGCATGATCGCCGAGGTTCGCGCGAAGGGCGAACCCGTCAAGGCGTAAACTCTCCGCCGACGCGGAGCCGAGCCTGGCCGCGGCCCCTGGCGGCCGCCCGAAGATGAAGAAGACCTCGACGCGATGTTGCGCTTTTCCCGGATGAAGACGATCGGCGTGGTGCTGCTGACGGTGCTCGGCATCCTGTACGCCATGCCCAGCCTGCTCTCGCCCGAGACGCGCAAGTCGATCCAGCAGACGTTCTCGTTCCTTCCGAGCGCGCTGGTGCCGCATCAGGCCGTCGTCCTCGGCCTCGACCTCCAGGGCGGCTCGCACGTGCTGCTCGAGGTCGACACGCAGGCGGTGCTTCGCGGCCAGATCAATACGCTGCGCGACGACGTTCGCCGCATCCTCCGCGAGCAGCGGATCTCGCTGGCCGGCGGCATCGGCGTGACGCCGCGCGGCGTGACCGTCCGCGTCGTCGATCCGAACGAGCGCGAGCGGCTGATGCCGAAGCTCAGGGAGTTGTCGGCGCCGGTCGGTAACGCTCTGCTCGGCACCGGGTCCGGCCAGCGCGCCATCGAGGTGGCGGAGCAGCCGGACGGCCTGATCCAGCTCAACGTCACCGAGGTGGGCGTCAACGAGCGCGTGACCAAGGCGGTGTCGCAGGCCATCGAGGTGCTGCGCCGGCGCGTCGACGCGCTGGGCACCACCGAGCCGAACATCCAGCGGCAGGGGGCGGACCGCATCCTGGTGCAGGTGCCCGGCCTGCAGGATCCCCGCCGGCTGAAGGAGATCCTGGGCACGACCGCTCAGCTGGAATTCCGCCTGCTCGCCGAGCCCGGCACGCCGCCCGGCGACGTCGAGGTCCTGCCGTCCAGCGAGGGCGGCGGCGCGCTCAATGTCGAGCGGCGCGTGATCGTGCAGGGCGAGGACCTGATCGACGCGCAGCCCGCGTTCGATTCGCGGACCGGCGAGCCGATCGTGAACTTCCGGTTCAACATCAAGGGCGCGCAGAATTTCGGCCGCGTCACGACCGAGGCCGTCGGTCGCCCGCTCGCCATCGTGCTCGACAAGAAGGTGATCTCCGCCCCCGTCATCCAGCAGCCGATCACCGGCGGCTCGGGGCAGATCTCCGGGCGCTTCACGGTCGAGCAGGCCAACAACCTGGCGATCCTGCTCAGGGCCGGCGCGCTGCCGGCGCCGCTCACCATCGTCGAGGAGCGCACCGTCGGGCCGGGCCTCGGCCAGGATTCGATCCAGGCCGGCAAGCACGCATCCTACGTGGCGACGGCCCTGGTCGTGACGTTCATGTTCGTGACCTACGGCACGTTCGGCCTGTTCGCCAACATCGCGCTGTTCGTGCACGTCATCCTGATCTTCGCGATGATGTCGCTGATCGGATCGACCCTCACGCTGCCCGGCATCGCAGGCATCGTGCTGACGATCGGAACGGCGGTGGACTCGAACGTGCTCATCTACGAGCGCATCCGCGAGGAGTTCCATCTGGGACGATCGATGATCTCCTCGCTTGAAGCGGGCTTCCAGCGCGCCTTCGCGACCATCATCGACTCGAACGTCACCATGTTCATCGCGGCGTTGATCCTGTTCCTGCTGGGTAGCGGGCCGGTGAAGGGCTTCGCCATCACCATGATCTTCGGGATCGTCACCACCGTCGTTACCGCCGTGACGATGACGCGGATGATGATCGCCCTTTGGTACCGCTGGGCCAAGCCCACGCGGCTGCCGTTCTGACGGGAGTCAAGGCCATGAAGCTCCTGCGGATCGTTCCCGACAACACCAAGTTCGGCTTCATGCGCTTCCGGCGCGTGAGCTTCCCCTTCTCGGCGTTTCTCTCGCTGGGCGCGGTGCTGTGCTTCTTCTTCGTGTCGATGAACTTCGGCATCGACTTCACCGGCGGCACGCTGATCGAGATGCAGGCCCGCGCCGGCAAGGTCGACATCGCCGCGGTGCGCGAGGCGGCGACCGACCTCGCCCATGGCGAGATCGAGGTGCAGGAGTTCGGCGAGAAGGGCGAGGTGTCGATCCGCTTCGGCCTGCAGCCCGGCAACACGCAGCAGGAGCGCGAGCGCGCCCAGCAGGCCGCCATGGAGCGGTTCAAGGCCACCTTCGACAAGGACTACGAATTCCGCCGTGTCGAGGTGGTGGGGCCGCGCGTCTCCGGCGAGCTGGTGCAGACCGGCACGATCGGCGTCGTTCTGTCGATCCTGGCGGTGCTCGTCTACCTCTGGTTCCGGTTCGAGTGGGAGTTCGCGGTCGCCGCCGTTATCGCGACGATGCACGACCTCGTGCTGACGATCGGCTTCTTCGCCGTCACGCAGCTCGAGTTCAATATGACCTCCATCGCCGCGATCCTGACGATCGTCGGCTACTCGCTGAACGACACCGTCGTCGTGTTCGACCGAATCCGCGAGCTGCTGCGCAAGTACAAGCGGATGCCGACGGACGAACTGCTCGACCTGTCGATCAACTCGACCCTGTCGCGAACGGTGATGACCTCGGTCACCACCATGCTGGCGCTGCTCGCGCTCGTGCTGTTCGGCGGGCAGGTGATCGCCAGCTTCTCCTACGCGATGATGTTCGGCGTCGTGATCGGCACCTATTCGTCGATCTTCATCGCCGCCCCGGTGCTGATCTATCTGGGCCTGAAGGTCGGCCACGAGGCGCCGGCCTCCGACGCCGCGCCGGCTCCGGCGAAGCCGGCGCGGACGGCCCGCAGGGCCGGCGGGCCGAGCGAGAAACCCGCGCAATGAGCGGCGGGCGGCGCTACGAGGGCTTCGTCCCCGGGCGCCACATCATCGACGCCTACGGCAATGGCGGGTTTCGTTTCGCGGACATGTCGCACCGCGGCTCCGTCCTTGCGCTGCCCTCCGGCGTACGGGCGTGGCCCGTGCGGGCCTTCTCGGACTTGACCCCGGACGCATTCGCGCCAGTTCTGGCTGAGGCGGCGGAAATCCGCACGCTGTTGCTCGGGACCGGCGCCGAAACCGTGTTCTTGCCCGAGCCTTTGCGGGCGCTGCTGCGCGGCGCCGGGATCGGGATCGACGCCATGCACACGGGAGCCGCCGTGCGGACCTACAACGTCATGCTGGCCGAGGACCGCCAGGTCGCCGCGGCCCTGATCGCGGTGGACTGAAGTCGCGCCATGGAGGCGACTTCCAGCCCTGGGCAGGATGCGGTGCGCGACGGCGACGCCGTGTCATTGCTGGTCAGGGAGAACGACCCGGACCGGTGGCTGGCGACCCTGTTCGCTCCCGCCGACAAGCGGGCCGGGCTGCTGGCGCTGTACGCCTTCAACCTCGAAATCGCGCGCGTGCGCGAACTGGTGTCCGATCCGCTGCCCGGCGAGGTTCGCTTCCAGTGGTGGCGCGACGCGCTGGAAGACAAGGCGCGCGGCGATGTGCGCGGCCACCCGGTCGCGACGGCGCTACTGGAGGCCATC
Source organism: Alsobacter ponti (assembly GCF_024294805.1). Taxonomy (GTDB): domain Bacteria; phylum Pseudomonadota; class Alphaproteobacteria; order Rhizobiales; family Beijerinckiaceae; genus Alsobacter; species Alsobacter ponti. Next base: position 44,897 of record NZ_JANCLU010000011.1, on the reverse strand, counting down.
GGGCGGTACCGACTGCCGCGACAGGCGCTGCTCGACCTCATCGAGGCCCGCACGTTCGACCTCTACGACGACCCGATGCCCAGCGTGGGAGCGCTCGAAGGCTATTGCGGCGAGACATCGTCCGCGCTGATCCGGCTGGCGTCCCTGGTGCTGGCGGGCGGCGACGACCCGGGCGGGGCGGACGCGGCCGGCCACGCCGGCGTCGCCTACGCCATCACCGGGCTTCTGCGCGCCTTGCCGTGGCATGCGTCGCGCGGCCAGGTCTACCTGCCGGCCGACCTGATGGCCCGGCACGGCGTGGGGCGGGAGGACATCGTGTCGGGCCGCGACAGCGAGGGCCTGCGGGCGGCGCTGAGCGAACTGCGGGATCTCGCCCGCCACCATCTCGACGAGACGCGCGCCCGCATCCGCGAGACGCCCGCCGAGATCGCCCCGGCCTTCCTGCCGGTCGCGTTGGTGTCGTCCTATCTGGCGCGCATGGAGCGGCGCGACTACCACCCGTTCCGCACGCGGGTGGAATTGCCCCGCTGGCGGGCCATCTGGCTGCTGTGGCGCGCCGCGCGCAGCGCCGGGTGACCTACTCGGCGGCGGCCGGCATCTCGGCTCCGAGCCACGATCCGAGGTCGGCCTTCGCCCGGGCGGTGAGCGCCATCTTCTTCGCCACGGCCTTGGCGGGCCCGCGCAGCTTGCGTCCATCCTCCGTCTTCGGCGCTTCGCTCAGCGGCGGGAACAGGCCGAAATTGACGTTCATCGGCTGGAATGAGGGCGGACCCGCGTCGATGGTTTCGATATGCCCGCCGGTGATGTGGTTCAGCAGCGCGCCGATGGCGGTCGTGGCCGGCGGCAGGGACGGCGACCGGCCCAGGCGCTCGGCCGCCGCGAAGCGGCCGGCGATGAGGCCGACGGCGGCGCTCTCCACATAGCCCTCGCACCCGGTGATCTGGCCGGCGAAACGCAGGCGCGGCATCGCCTTCAGCCGGAGCGTCGGGTCCAGCAGGCGCGGCGAGTTGAGGTAGGTGTTGCGATGCAAGCCGCCCAACCGGGCGAACTCAGCCTGCTCGAGTCCCGGAATGGTGCGGAACACCCGCACCTGCTCGGCGTGCTTCAGCTTCGTCTGGAAGCCCACCATGTTGTAGAGCGTGCCCAGCGCGTTGTCCTGTCGCAGCTGCACCACGGCGTAGGACTTCGCCTCCGGCCCGGAGCGATGCGGGTTGGTGAGGCCGAACGGCTTCATCGGCCCGTGTCGCAGCGTCTCGCGGCCGCGCTCCGCCATCACCTCGATGGGGAGGCAGCCGTCGAAATAGGGCGTGTTGGCCTCCCATTCCCGGAAGCTCGTCTTCTCCGCCGCGAGCAGCGCGTCGATGAAGCGGTCGTACTCCTCCCGGGTCATCGGGCAGTTGATGTAGTCGGCCCCCGTGCCGCCGGGGCCCGCCTTGTCGTAGCGCGACTGGAACCAGGCGACGTCCATGTCGATCGATTCGCGATAGACGATCGGCGCGATGGCGTCGAAGAAGGCCAGCGACGTTTCGCCCGTGAGGCCGCGAATCGCGTCGGCGAGGGCCGCCGACGTCAACGGACCCGTGGCGATGATGGTCGAATCCCAGTCCTCGGGGGGCAGCCCCGCGACTTCGCCGCGCGCGAGGGTCACCAGCGGGTGCGCCGACAGGGCCTGGGTGACGGCGGCCGAGAAGCCGTCGCGGTCCACGGCGAGCGCGCCGCCGGCCGGCACCTGGTTCGCGTCGCCGCACTGCATGATCAGCGAGTCCATGCGGCGCATCTCGGCGTGCAGCAGGCCGACCGCGTTCGTGCTCGAATCGTCGGAGCGAAAGGAATTGGAGCAGACGAGCTCGGCAAGACCGTCGGTCTTGTGCGCGTCGGTCGGCCGCTCGGGGCGCATTTCGTGCAGGATGACGGGCACGCCCTGCCGCGCGATCTGCCACGCGGCTTCCGAACCTGCCAGCCCGCCGCCCACGACATGGATGGGTGCGATGGTGCTCATGCGCGGAACCTAGGTTTTCAAGCGGGACGGCGCAACGTCCCGGACAGCAAAACGCCCGCCTTTCGGCGGGCGCTGCGGCCAGTCGGCAGTGGGAGGGGAAACGCCGACCGGCAAAAAGGCCGGGGGGCGGCTTCGACGCCGCCCGAAGGCGATCAGCCGCGGGCGTGCTTCTTGGCGACGAAGCGGATCTCGCTCCGGTTGATGCCCAGATCGCTCAGGTCGCGGTCGGTGAGCTGGGAGAGCTCACGAACGGTGGTGCGGTAGCGGGTCCAGTTGCGGAGACGCTTGGCGAGACGGTCGACGGTCAGCATGGCTCAGGTCCTTTGTGCAGTGCGGTAAGACGCTCACGTTTCGAAGAAATCGTTAATTTCGAAGCGGTGTTGCGTCGTCGTCTTTGTTGCGCTGCATATAACGGCAGCGCCCACTGCTTTGAAGATGGGCATCTACATGCCAGTACCCACAAAAACGCATGGGTAGGTAAAAACCCGTTAAGAGATCGGCGTCAGACGCAGATTGACCAGGGCCTTGGCCTTGTGCCGCGCGAGGGGCGATCGGGCGGGGAGGGCGGCAACCAGCCGCTCCCCCGGGAGCCCATCCAGTCGGCCCTGGAGAGCAGGCACAGCGCGCGGCGTGCGCCAACGGCTTGCCGCGCCCGGTGCGTTCTCACACGCCAGCGCGATGCGGCAGGCCGGCCTATTCCGCCGCCTGGCTGCGCGCCCGCAGGGGACGCCGGGCCAGAATCTCCTTGAGGAAGCGGCCCGTGTGGCTGCGGGGCTCGCGCACGATGTCTTCCGGCCGTCCCTGGGCGACGATCTCGCCGCCCCCGTCGCCGCCCTCGGGGCCGAGGTCGATCACCCAGTCGGCGGTTTTGACCACCTCGAGATTGTGCTCGATGACGATCACGGTGTTGCCCTGGTCGACGAGCTCATGGAGCACGTCCAGCAGCTTGGCGACGTCGTGGAAGTGAAGCCCGGTCGTCGGCTCGTCCAGAATGTAGAGCGTGCGGCCGGTCGAGCGGCGCGACAGCTCCTTCGACAGCTTGACGCGCTGCGCCTCGCCGCCGGAGAGCGTCGTCGCCTGCTGGCCGACCTTGACGTAGTCGAGCCCGACCCGAGCCAGCGTCTCCATCTTCTCGCGGATGGAGGGCACCGCCTTGAAGAGCTGCCCCGCTTCCTCGACCGTCATGTCGAGCACGTCGGCGATGGACTTTTCGCGGTACTTCACCTCGAGCGTCTCGCGGTCGTAGCGCTTGCCCTTGCACACGTCGCAGGTGACGTAGATGTCGGGCAGGAAGTGCATCTCGATCTTGATGACGCCGTCGCCCTGGCATGCCTCGCAACGCCCGCCCTTGACGTTGAACGAGAACCGGCCCGGCATATAGCCGCGCGCCTTCGCTTCGGGCAGGCCCGCGAACCACTCGCGGATAGGGGTGAACGCGCCGGTGTAGGTCGCCGGGTTGGACCGCGGCGTGCGGCCGATCGGCGACTGGTCGATGTCGATCACCTTGTCGAGGTGCTCCAGCCCCTCGATGGTGTCGAAGGGGGCGGGATGCTCGAGCGCGCCGTTCAGGCGTCGCGCCACCGCCTTGTAGAGCGTGTCGATGACCAGGGTCGACTTGCCGCCTCCCGAGACGCCGGTGATGCACGTGAATGTGCCCAGCGGGATCTCGGCGGTGACGTTCTTGAGGTTGTTGCCGCGTGCACCGGCGATGCGCAGGGTGCGCCCCTTCTGCGGCTTGCGCCTCTTCGCCGGCACGGGCACGGACAGCTCGCCGGTGAGGTACTTGCCCGTGAGCGAGTTCTTGTCGGCCATGATGTCGGCCGGCGTGCCTTGCGCGACGATTTCGCCGCCGTGGATTCCCGCGCCCGGGCCTACGTCGACGACCCAGTCCGCCTGCAGAATGGCGTCCTCGTCGTGCTCGACGACGATGACGCTGTTGCCGAGGTCGCGCAGGCGCTTCAGCGTGAGCAGCAGCCGCTCGTTGTCGCGCTGGTGCAGGCCGATGGAGGGCTCGTCCAGCACGTAGAGCACGCCCGTGAGCCCGGAGCCGATCTGCGACGCGAGGCGGATGCGCTGGCTTTCGCCTCCGGAGAGGGTGCCTGAAGAACGCGACAACGTCAGGTATTCCAAGCCGACATCGAGCAGGAAGCTCAGGCGTTCCCGAATTTCCTTGAGGATGCGGCCGGCGATCTCGTTCTGCTTCGCGTTGAGGTCGGCGGGCAGGCCGCTGAACCACGCGTGCGCGTCGCGCACCGACAGGCGGGACACTTCGCCGATGTGGCGCGTCGCGATCTTCACCGCCAGCGCCTCCGGCTTCAGGCGGAAGCCCTTGCAGGCGGCGCAGGGCGTCTCCGACATGAAGCGCGAAATTTCCTCGCGCGCCCAGTCGCTGTCCGTCTCCTTCCAGCGCCGTTCCAGGTTGCGCACCACGCCCTCGAACGGCTTTTTCACCTCGTAGGCGCGCAGGCCGTCGTCGTAGGCGAAGCGGACGGCTTCGTCGCCGGTGCCGTAGAGGATGACGTCGCGCGCGACCTGCGGCAGGTCCTTCCACGGCGTGGTCAGCTTGAAGCCGAAGTGCTGGCCCAGGGCAGCCAGGGTCTGGCCGTAATAGGGTGAGGTCGAGCGCGCCCACGGCGCGATCGCGCCGCCGCGCAGCGTCACCGTCTCGTCGGGGACGACGAGATAGGGATCGATGGCCATCTCGTGGCCCAATCCGTCGCAGGCTGGGCACGCGCCGAACGGATTGTTGAAGGAAAACAGGCGCGGCTCGACCTCGGGGATGGTGAAGCCCGAGACCGGGCACGCGAATTTCGAGGAAAAGATCAGCCGGCGGGGCTCGCCCTTGTCGTCCTTCTCGTCGGCGAACTCCAGCACCGCGATGCCGTCGGCGAGGTCGAGCGCGGTCTCCAGGCTCTCGGCCAGCCGCGCGCCCATGTCCGGCCGCACCACGATGCGGTCCACGACGACGTCGATGTCGTGCTTGAGCTTCTTGTCGAGCGCCGGGGCTTCGCCGATCTCGTGGAACGTGCCGTCAATCTTGACGCGCTGGAATCCGCGCTTCTGGAAATCGGCCAGTTCCTTCCGGTATTCGCCCTTGCGGCCCCGGATGACGGGGGCGAGCAGATAGAGCCGCGCCTTCTCCGGCAGCGCCAGCACGCGGTCGACCATCTGCGACACGGTCTGGCTTTCGATCGGCAGGCCCGTCGCCGGCGAGTAGGGGACGCCGACCCGCGCCCACAGGAGGCGCATGTAGTCGTAGATCTCCGTCACGGTGCCGACAGTCGAGCGCGGGTTCTTCGAAGTCGTCTTCTGCTCGATCGAAATGGCCGGCGAGAGGCCGTCGATCTGGTCGACGTCCGGCTTCTGCATCATTTCAAGGAACTGCCGCGCGTAGGCGGAAAGACTCTCGACGTAGCGGCGCTGGCCTTCGGCATAGATGGTGTCGAACGCGAGCGACGACTTGCCCGATCCGGACAGGCCGGTGAACACAACCAGGCGGTCGCGCGGGATCACCAGGTCGACATTCTTGAGGTTGTGCTCGCGCGCGCCGCGCACGGCGAGCACGCGCTGGTCCTGCGCCGCGCCGGCCACGGCGCGCGCCTTGTCGAAAAGGTCTTCCAGGCTCGCCGCCTTGGCCTTGCCGCGTCCGGCCTTCGTCATCTCGGCCCCTGTCCCGTCCGTGTGTCTCGTTCCCGGCGCGCCGATCGCGCCGCGCCCGGGCGTCCGCACGAGCCCGCGCGAGAGGGCCGCGCGGGCGCGTGCGATGGTTCGTCGCCCTTACCTAGTGCGTCGCGCGGCCCCGCGACAGGGGCGTTTGCCAGTTGCCGGAATATCCCGAAACTGCTAGGAACACAACAGGAACATAGACCTCCGCTCATGTGGATAAGTGCGGCCGCCGAGGCGTCGGGCGGTTCACATGCGCTATGGTCGCGGCGAGCAATCGAGGAGATCCCCATGGCGGGAAGCGTCAACAAGGTCATTCTGGTCGGCAATCTCGGGCGCGACCCCGAGGTGCGGCGCATGGGGTCGGGCGATCCGGTCGTCAACCTGCGGCTGGCGACGTCCGAGACGTGGCGCGACAAGGCCAGCGGCGAGCGCAAGGAGCGGACCGAGTGGCACAGCGTCGTCATCTTCAATGAGAACCTTGCGAAAATCGCCGAGCAGTATTTGAAGAAGGGCTCGAAAGTCTATGTCGAGGGTCAGCTGCAGACCCGCAAGTATACCGACAAGGACGGCCAGGAGCGCTACACGACGGAAGTGGTGCTGCAGCGCTTCCGGGGCGAGTTGACCTTGCTGGATGGTCGCGGCCAGGGCGGCGAAGACGATGGCGGATCGTTCGGCGGCCAGGGTTCGGGGCGCGGCGGCGGCGGCGACTTCGGCCGCTCCTCGCCGATGGAGCGCCGGCCGGCCTCCGGCGGCGGCGGCGGCGGACGCTCGGGCGACCTCGACGACGACATCCCGTTCTAGGACACGGGACCGCTCGTCGTCTTCCTCTGGAATCGCCCTCGAACGCGGCCCGTTCGGGGGCGAATTCACATGCGAACAGCGCCACGATGCGAACGTCGCATCGCCGTTCGGACGCGATAGGATCTTCGGGTCGTCTTCCGATGAATTCCAACGGAACGGCCCGGCGTCCGCGCCGGACCCGGCGGCGTGGCACGCGCGGCGTGCGGAGGCCTCCGTGAGCGCCAACGCCGCGACGCCACGGCGTCGCCCGGCGAGCCTAGAAAGACGTCGCCCGGGAGGCCCGGGAGCGGGAGCCCGGCAGCCGGGATCAGTCCGGGCGCTTGGCAGCTCGCGCCGGAAAGCGCGGCGCTGCAAGGGGCGACCCGCCGGGCCGGGGAGGGGCCGCCGGGGTCCGCGATCAATGAGGTCGGTTAAGCTCGCTCCGGTCGGCGCGGCCCCGCCAGGGCCGCCCCGCCTCGGCCCTCAGTCCGGGCGCTGGTAGCTCGCGCCGGAGGGCGCAGCGCTGCCGGGGGCGACCACCTCGGCGGCCGGGGCATCGGCCTTGCGGCCGCCGCCGATGAAGCTCTCCACCTTGTCGAGGTAGTAGTAGACGACCGGGGTGATGAACAGCGTCAGCAGCTGGGACACCATCAGGCCGCCGACGACGGCGATGCCCAGCGGCTGGCGCAGCTCGGAGCCGGCGCCGGCCCCCAGCGCGATCGGCAGCGTGCCGAGGATGGCGGCGAAGGTCGTCATGATGATCGGCCGGAAGCGCAGCAGGGCAGCCTCGCGGATGGCGGTCAGCGCGTCGGCGCCGTCGCGGCGGCGTTCGAGCGCGAAGTCGACCATCATGATCGCGTTCTTCTTGACGATGCCGATCAGCATCAGGATGCCGATGATGGCGATCACCGACAGGTCCATCTTGAAGTACTGCAGCGCCAGCAGCGCGCCGAGGCCGGCCGAGGGCAGGCCGGACAGGATGGTGATCGGGTGGATGAAGCTCTCGTAGAGCACGCCCAGCACGATGTAGATCACCAGCACGGCGGCGAGGATCAGCAGGCCCTGTCCCTTCAGCGCGTCCTGGAACAGCTGCGCCGAGCCGGCGAAGCCGGTGGTGATCGAGGCCGGCAGTCCCGCCTCGCGCTCGATGCGGCGCACCGAGTCCACCGCCTCGCCGAGCGACACGCCGGGCGCGAGGTTGAACGAGATGGTCACGGCCGGCTGCTGCGCCTGGCGGCTCACCGAGAGCGGGCCCACCGTGCGCTTGATGGTCGCCACCGCCTCCAGCGGCACGTTCTGGCCGTTGCTGCTGCGCACGAACAGGCGCGACAGCACGGTCGGGTCGGTCTGGAACGACCGCTCCGCCTCCATGATCACCGAGTAGTCGTTGGAGGGGGTGAAGATGGTCGAGACCTGGCGCGAGCCGAAGGCGTTGTAGAGCGTCTGGCGCAGCTGGTCCGAGGTGACGCCGAGATTGGCCGCGCGCTCGCGGTCCAGCTCGATCAGCACCTGCGGGTTGGAGAGCTGCAGGTCGATGTTGACGTCGCGCAGTTCGTCGAGCTGCTGCATGCGGCGGCGCATGTCGGGCGCGGCCTTGTAGAGCGCCTGCAGGTCGGCGCTCGCCAGCGTGTACTGGTACTGCGCGCGCGAGGAGCGGCCGGAGTTCAGGTTGATGTTCTGCACCGGCTGGAACACGGCGGTGATGTCGGGCACCGTGCTCGCGGCGCGGCGCACCCGCGCGATGATGGTGGCGATGTCGTCGCGCTGGTCACGCGGCTTCAGCTCGATGAACATGAAGCCCTGGTTGGAGCCGCCCTGGCCGATGCTGGAGTTGACGTAGGCGACGGCGGGATCCTTGCGGACGATGTCGTTGATCAGCTCCTGCCGGCGCACCATCGCCTCGAACGAGGTGTCCGGCGGCCCTTCCGTGGCCCCGCGCAGCAGGCCGGTGTCCTCCTGCGGGAAGAAGCCCTTGGGCACGTCGATATAGAGGCGCACGCTCAGGAACACCGTGGCGATGGTCAGCAGCAGCACCAGCAGGCGCGCCTTGAGCACCACGTCGAGCGCCCAGCGGTAGCTGGCGAGCATGCCGCCCACCACCGCGTCCACGGAGCGGGAGAACAGCGAGTCGTGCTCGTGGGGCTTGTGGCCCTTGAGCAGCCGGGCGCACAACATCGGCGTCAGCGTCAGCGAGACGAAGCCCGACACCAGGATGGCGACCGAGATGGTGGCCGCGAACTCGCGGAACACGCGCCCCACCACGCCGCCCATGAAGAAGACGGGGATGAACACCGCCACCAGCGACAGGGTGATCGAGATGATGGTGAAGCCGATCTCGCGCGAGCCTTTCAGCGCCGCGTCGAAGGGCTTCATGCCCTGCTCGATGTAGCGCACGATGTTCTCGAGCATGACGATGGCGTCGTCGACGACGAAGCCCACCGCCAGCGTCAGCGCCAGCAGCGAGATGTTGTTGATCGAGTAGCCGAAGACGTGCATCGCGGCGAAGGTGCCGATCAGCGACACCGGCAGCGCCAGGGTGGGGATCAGCGTCGCCGTCAGCGACTTCAGGAACAGGAAGATCACCAGCACGACGAGCGCGACGGAGAGCATGAGCGTGAACTGCACGTCATGCACCGCCTCGCGGATCGGCTCGGCGCGGTCGTTGAGCACGTTCAGGCCGATCGAGGCCGGCAGCTGCTCGCGATAGCCCGCCACCTTGTCCTTGATGCGGTCGACCACTTCCACCGTGTTGGCGTCCGACTGGCGGAACACGGCGACCATCAGCGAGCGATCGCCGCCGTACCAGCTCGCCTGGTCCTCGTTCTCGACGCTGTCGCGCACGGTGGCGACGTCTTCGAGGCGGATCGGCACGTTGTTCTTGGAGGAGACGATCAGGCTGCCGTAGTCCGCCGCGCGGCGCAGCTGCCCGGAGGCCTCGATGGTGACGCGCTGGCGCGCGCCGCGCAGCGTGCCGGTCGGCTGGTTGGAGTTCGCGGCCGAGACCGCGCTGCGCAGGTCGTTGAAGGTCAGCCCGCGCGAGGCGAGGGCGGAGGGGTCGACCAGGATGCGCACGGCGTATTTCTGCGAGCCGAAGATGATGGCCTGCGCGACGCCGGGAATTTGCGAGATCTGCTGCTGCAGCACCGTCTCGGCGTAGTCGTTCACCGTCGAGAGAGGCAGGGTGCTCGAGGTCAGCACCAGGAAGAGGATCGGCTGGTCGGCCGGGTTCACCTTCCGGAAGCTCGGCGGGTTCGGCATGTCCGAGGGCAGGCGGCGCGCCGAGGCGCTGATGGCCGACTGCACGTCGAGCGCCGCGCCGTCGATGCTGCGGTCGAGGTCGAACTGCAGCGTGATGCTGGTCGAGCCCTGCGACGACACCGAGGTGAGCGAGGAGATGCCGGAGATGTTGGAGAACTGGCGCTCCAGCGGGGCCGCCACCGAGGCCGCCATCGTCTCCGGGCTGGCGCCCGGCAGCTGGGCCGAGACGTTGATGGTGGGGAAGTCCACCCGGGGCAGGGCCGCGACGGGCAATTGCCGGTAGGCGAACAGGCCGAAGATGATGAACGACAGGGTGATGAGCGTCGTCATCACCGGTCGGCGGATACAGAGCTCCGGCAGGGACATGTCAGGAGGCTCCCTTGGTCGGTGCGCCCGCCGCGCTGCCCGTCTGGGGCGACGCGCCCGGGGCCGCCGGCGCGCCCGCGCTGGGCGTGCCCGGCTGGCCGGCGCCGTTGCCGCGTCCACCCGCGCCTCCGCCTCCACCTCCGCCGCCGCCGTTCGGGCGCTGTTCCACCCGCGCGCCGTTGGTCAGGAGGAGCTGGCCGTCGGTGACGACGGTCTCGTCCCCGTTCAGGCCGGACTTGATGACGGAGAGCCCCCGCAGCGTGCGGTCGACCACCACGGGCTGCACCTTCGCCACGCCGTCCGCCACCGTGAAGACGATCTGTCCGTTCTGGCTGGTCTGCACGGCCTCCCGGGGCACCACCACAGCGTCCGGCTCGGTGCGGATCACCAGGCGCACGTCGCAGAGCGCGCCCGGCCACAGCACGTTGTCCGCGTTCTCGAAGACGCCGCGCAGCTGGATGGTTCCGGAGGCGGCGTCGACCGCGTTCTCGATGACCGCGATCTTGCCGTCGACGGCTTCGGTCAGGCCCTGCGGCGTGGCCTGCACCTTGGACGTGCCCTCGTTCAACGCGGTCCGCAGTTCCGGCAGCAGGCGCTGCGGCACCGCGAAGGTCACGTAGATCGGGCTGATCTGGTTGATGGTCGCCAGCGGCGTGCTGTTGTCGCCGGTCTTGGCGATGTTGCCGACCTTGACACCGGCCACGCCGATGCGCCCGCTGATCGGCGCCTTGATCGTGTAGTAGCTGAGCTGGACGTTGAGGTTCTCCAGCACCGCCTCGTCGGAGCGGATCTGGGCGCTGACGGTGAGAACGGCGGTGCGGCTGTCGTCGAGCTTCTGTCGCGAGGCGTATTCGTTCGCGGCGAGCGCCTCGTTGCGGCGGACGTCGCGCTGGGCCTGGTCGAGCTGGGCGCGCGAGCGGGACAGGTTGGCTTCCGCCTGCTTGATCTGCGCTTCGATCTGCCGCGAGTCGAGGTTGAACAGGATGTCGCCCTGATTGACGGATGCGCCGTCCTCGAAGTTCACCGCGAGCACCTGGCTCTCGACGCGCGAGCGCAGCGTCACCGCGGCGATCGGCTGCACCGTGCCGATGGTGTCGAAGCGGACCGGCATGGGCTGGCGCGCCGCCTTCGCCGTGATCACCGGGACCGCCGGCCGGCCGCCGCCCTGGCCGGGCGCGCCGGGGCGTCCGCCCTGGGCCTGCTGCGCCGGGCCGCGCGGCGCCTGCCCCGCCTGGCCCTCGGCCGCCGGCTTGGCCGCCGGCGCCTCGATGCCCGGCAGCTTGGCGAGCACCGGATAGCTTTCGACGAGTGCGTCCCGCCTCGGCTTCAGGTCCGGCCAGACCATGGGACCCGCGTAGAACGCACCGATCACGGCCGCGCCGGCCAGCACAATGAGGGACGCCTTCGACGCCATTCTGAAACTCCGACGAGCCGCGCGCCGGCGGCGGCTGGGCACAAGAAACCACACTCCCGGGCCGCGCGCGATCCGGACCGGCTTAGCTATAACCCGAGGTGTCCATGTTGGACAGTTACATCTCGTTCATTTGACGCATGTGGCAGGCGTGTCATCCGGGTCGCGCGTCGCCCGTCGCGCGGGGCCACCCATGCCGGTCCGCGGCCCGTTGGAGCGGACCGTGGCAGGGTTGTGTGGCGAAAACACGCGCGTCAGGATTTGCGGCGGCGGAACGGCCGCCGGCCGCGCCGGTCGGGCTTGGCGGGGGCCGCGCCCAGGCCGGAGTCGCGATAGCGGTCGAGCATGCGGCCGAAGCTGTCGAGCAGGCGCGTTTCGATCTCGGGTTGCTTCTCCAGCCGGCTGAGCACGAGGGCCGCCGCCTCCAGCGTCGACAGTCCTTCCCGCCGGGGCTCCCGCCGCAGCCGTCCGTAGAGCGAGGGCTTCGTGGGGGCGAGCACGAGGCGCTTGCCCTTCAGCACCCACGGGTTGCGCCACCACAGCGTCTTGGCCTGGCTCCACGTGCCGTCGAACACGACGATCCCGTCGATGCCCTTGAGCGCGGTGTCCTGGTCGGGCGCGGGAATGCCCTTGCTGTCGACGACGGCGATGTCGCGCCCGCGCGGCAGCGTCGCGGGGTCGACCGAGCCCAGGTGCAGGATGGCCCAGCGTCGCGGGTCGGCCGGCCGGCCGAGCGCCTTCTCGAGGCTCGGCCACGACAGGCCGACCTTGAACACGGCGTTGGTGAAATGCCGGGCCGCGAGGCGCGCCGTCCCGAGCAGCTTGTCCTGCTCCTGCGGGTGCTGGAGGATCAGCAGCGCCACCCGGTTCTCGATCGGCTCGACCCCCTCGCACACGCACAGAGACAGCGGCTTGCGGCAGTGCGGGCAAACGGGCTCGGGCTCAGGCGGTGCGGCGGCGGGAGCGGCTTGCGCGGGGGCAGGCGGCCCCTCGGCGGCCGAGGCCTGGGCCGGGGGGGCCGGCGCTGGCCGCGCATCTTCGGGCCGGGGCGCGGTCGGCTGGGTCTTGTCGGCGTCGTCGGTGTCGGGATCGGTCACGTGCGGTTTCCGGAAACGATGGGGCCCTTCTACACCGCCCCCGCCCCGCCGCGAAGCGCGAAGGACAGGCGCGTCCGCGAACCATAGGGCGGACGCCAGTCCGCCCGTCCCGTCCCCGGAACCCCGCAGCGCCAGCGGAGGGGGGTCCGGGGCCCAGCGCATGGATGATGCCGCGAAGCGGCGCTTCATGGGCCTTTTCCATTGTGCCGCGCTGACGCGCGACATATTGCGCTGGGCCCCGGATGCGGTTCCGCTGGCGCTGCACCGCTCCGGGGACGGGCGGGCCGATGGCCCGCATCATCGGCGAAGGGCTGGCGGGGGCGGGGCGGACGGGCGAGAATGGGGCGATTCCGGACCGGGGCGGGGCGACGTGACGATCAAGCTGGTGCTCATCGCCTTCGGGCTGCTCGTGGTCGGCCTCGTGGCGCGCGTGGTGCTGATCCGCATCGACCCGAGGCGCAGCGCGCGCGAGGCGGAAGACGCCCGCCGGCACGTCCGGCTCGCCTTCTGGCTGCCGCCCGCCTTCGTCGTGGCGATCTCGGCGTGGTTCCTGCTGAAAGTGGTGCTCGCCTTCTACTGGAAGTGAGTCCGCGCGGCCTTGAGCGCCGCCACGACCTGCGCGTCCGTGGTCTGGCCGAAGTCGGAGTAGAACGCTCCGACGCCCGGAAACCAGGACGGCTGCGACAGGCAGACGACCTCGTCGCACAGCGCGCGAAATTGCGGAACCGCCTCCGCCGGGGCGACCGGGACCGCGAGCACCACCGCGCGCGCGCCCCGGCGGCGCAGCGCGGCGATGGCGGCGCGCGCCGTCGCGCCGGTGGCGAGCCCGTCGTCGACGACGATGGCCGTGCGCCCGGCCGGGTCGACTGGCGCGCGGCTGGCGCCGTAGAGAGCGCGCCGCTTCTCGATGAGCGCCAGCTGCTCGCGCTTGAGCGCGTCCAGCTCCTCCGGGCCGAGGCCGCAGGCCGACGTCACGTCGTCGTTCCACACCGCGATGGGGTCGGCCCCGTCGACCACCGCGCCGGCGGCGAGCTCGGGCTGCGACGGCACGCCGATCTTGCGCACGAGCAGGATATCGAGGGGCGCGCGCAGCGCCTCGGCGACGGGGGCCGCGACGGGGACGCCGCCCCGCGGCAGGGCGTAGACGACGGGGTCGACGAAGGACCGCTTCGCCAGCTCTTGCGCGAGCCGCCGGCCGGCGTCGGCCCTGTCGGCGAAGATGTCCGGCGCGGCCATGGGGCGCTCCTTCAGGGCACGAGCACGGCCGCGCCGTGGAGGCGGCCGGCCCGCAGGTCGTCGAGCGCGCGGTTGGCCTCGGCGAGGGGATAGACGGTGGTGACCGCCCGCACGCCCGCCCGGGGCGCGACGGAGAGGAACTCGACGGCGTCGCGGCGGGTGAGGTTCGCCACCGAGACCAGCTCGCGCTCGCCCCACAGCAGCGCGTAGGGAAAGCGCGGAATGTCGCTCATGTGGATGCCGCCGCACACCACCCGCCCGCCCTTGCGCACCGCCGCCAGCGCGGCGGGAACGAGCGCGCCGACAGGGGCGAAGATGATCGCCGCGTCGAGCTCGGCGGGCGGTCTCTCGTCCGACCCGCCGGCCCATTCCACCCCGAGCGACAAAGCGAGCGCCTGGGCCGCCTCGTCGCCCGGGCGGGCGAAGGCGTAGACCTCGCGGCCCTGCCATCGGCAGACCTGCGCGATGATGTGGGCGGCCGCGCCGAAGCCGTAGAGCCCGACGCGCCGCGCCGGCCCGGCGGCGACGAGCGAGCGCCAGCCGATCAGCCCGGCGCACATCAGCGGGGCGGCGGCGACGGGGTCGTCGAAGCCGTCGAGCGGAAAGGCGAAGTCGGCGTCGGCCAGCGCGTGCGTGGCGAAGCCGCCGTCGCGCGTGTAGCCGGTGAACACCGGGTCGTCGCACAAATTCTCGCGGCCTCCGGCGCAATAGGGGCAGTGGCCGCAGGCATGGCCGAGCCAGCCGATGCCGACGCGCCGGCCGGGCGCGAGCGCGACGACGTCCGCGCCCACCTGCTCGACGGTGCCGACGATTTCGTGCCCCGGCACGAGCGGCAGGGCGGGGCGCGGCAGTTCGCCGTCGACGACGTGCAGGTCGGTGCGGCAGACGGCGCAGGCCTCGACCCGCACGCGGATCTCGCCGCGCGCCGGCCGGGGATCCGGGCGCTCCTCCAGCGCCAGGGGACGGCCGGGCGCGTGCAGCACCATCGCCTTCACGGCGACGCCGTCCGCGGCGCGGCGCGGGGCGCGCTCACCCCGCCTTGGCGGCCTGGCCGCCGGCGTTCTCGTTGGAGCCGGCGGAGGGCTCGGCGGCGGGCGCGCCGGCGCGCACGTCGATCGTGCGCGTGCCCTTGGGCATCTGCCTGGGCTTGCGCACCGTCACGTGCAGCACGCCCTTGTCGACGCTGGCCTCGACGGCGTCGTCGGCGGGCTCGAACGGCAGCGACAGCGAGCGCTGGAACGAGCCGAAGCTGCGCTCGACGATGTGCCAGTCCTTGTCGGTGTCGTCGCGTTCCCGCTTCTTCTCGCCCGAGATGTAGAGGCGGTTGCCGTCGACGCTGACGGTGATGTCCTTGTCGTCGACGCCGGGCAGCTCGGCGCTGATCTCGATCGACCCGTCGCTCTCCGAGACGTTCATGGCCGGAACCCGCATCTCCATGCCGGACGACGCGGGAAGGCGGCCGAAGGAGCGCATCATGTCGTCCATCTCGCGCTGCATGGCGCGGAACGGATCGCTGCTCGACCACAGTGTCGGAAGTCTCATGGCTAACCTCCCCGGATGGGCCGGCGGCCTGGGAGTTCGGCGTCGCCGACCGTTGCACAACCTCAGGTTGCACGCACGGGAGTCATGAGCACTGATTTGCGTCAAAATGCCGGTCGGCGCGGGCGGCGCTACAGCCCGGCGGCGAGGCAGCGGTCGATGGCGCGGACCGCGCCGAGGAAGCTCAGGCCGGTGTGGTAGCCGGGGTCGAGGTCGGGCGTGGCCGGCACGTAGTCGACCGGGCCGTCCTCGGTGCGGGTCTGGTAGGCAAGCGGCGGGTCGCCGCGCCAGTAGAAGGCGAAGAAGGCGTTGCTGGCGCGCCGCCAGGCCGCCAGCGTCTCGGGCGAGCGGCTGCGCTCCCAGGCGAGCGCGGCGGCGCGCACCGCCTCCGGCAGCGACCACCACGGGAAATAGGGCGCCAGCGGCTCGCCGGTTGCGAGCGACACGCGCAGGCGGATGCCGGGGGCGGCGAAGCCGGCGGAGAACGCGGCCAGGAACACGCGCTCCAGCGTCTCCCGCAGCTGCGGCGACGCCTCGTCGCCGAGCAGGTCGAGGGCGAAGCCGGCGAACTCGATGGCGTGGCCGGGGTTGAAGGCGTCGTCACCCGGCTTGTCCGCCAGTCGCCCGTCCGGCAGCAGGTTCCCGGCCAGAACGTGGTCGACGAAGCGGAGGCCGAAGCGCGCTTCGTCGGCCCAGCCGAGCTGCCGCAGCAGGGCGGCGGCGCCCAGCATGATCATGCGCGGCCCGTAGTCGCCGCGATCGCGCGCCAGCGCCGCCCCGTCCAGCAACTGGCGTTCGTCGGAGACGAAGCGGCCGTCCTCGATGGCGCGCGCCAAGTCGAGCAGCCCGGTGACCGGGCGGTCCAGGCCCGCGCGGTCGTAGCGCGCCGCGCCGGCCGCCAGTCCCTTGAGGACGAAGATGTCGGAGAAGGTGTAGATGTCCGGCCGCTGGCGCTGCGGGCGCAGCGCGCCGTCGGCGTCGGGATAGACCGGCCGCATGTCGGCGTCGTAGGCGAAGGCGGCGTGGCCGTCGCGGGCGAGCAACTCGGCCAGCGCGCGGTAGAGGGGCTGGGCGGCCTCGTCGAGGCGCTGGGCGAGCGCCGGGTCCTCTTGCTCGAAGAAGGCGGCGTGGGTCGCCATCGCCTCCAGCCCGCGCCCCTGGATCCAGCCATAGGTGACGTCCGGCCCGCGCCAGCCGTCCTCCGGGCCGTAGTCGCGCAGGGTGATGCTGTTCTGCTTGGTGTTCAGGAACGCGCCGTGCAGACGCGGCCGGTCGAGCATCCAGCGCAGCGCGCCGGCGTTGGCGGCGACGTAGGCGGTGCGCGCCTCGCGCAGGAACAGGGCGGCGTCCATCGTCAGTCCTTCAGCCCGCTGGTCGCGACGCCCTGCACGAACTGCCGGCGCAGCAGCGAGAACACGGTGATGCTCGGCAGCAGCACCACGGCGGCCGCGGCGCTCAGCCGGCCGAGGTCGACGGTAAAGCCGGTCTGGAACAGCGCCAGCCCCACCTCCACCGTGTACGACTCCTTGGTGGTCGCCACGATCATCGGCCACGCGAAGGCGGTCCAGGCCTGGAAGAAGGCGAGCACGCCGAGCGCGCCGAGCGGGCCGCGCAGCAGCGGCACGACGATGCGCACGAAGATCCACGTCTCGCCCGCGCCGTCGACGCGCGCCGCTTCCAGCAACTCGTCGGGGATCGAGGCGATGACGTTCTGCCGGATCAGGAAGATGCCGAAGCTCATCACCAGATAGCCGACCAGCAGGCCCCAGGTGGTGTTCAGCAGGCCGAGCGCCTGCACGTTGAAATAAAGCGGGATCATGTAGACCTCGAACGGCACGATGGCCGTCGCGAGGATCACGCCGAACACGATGTCGAGCGGCATCGAGCGGAACTTGGCGAACACGTAGCCGGCGATCGACGAGGTGGTCAGGATGGCGGCCGTCGAGAGCAGCGCGAACAGCGTGCTGTTCCACAGCCAGCGCAGCAGCGGCGTGTCGGAGAGGACGGCGCGGAAATTGTCCAGCGTCGCTTCGCGCGGGAAGATGGCGGGCGGCCAGCGCAGGATGTCCGGCGGCGTCTTGAAGGCGTTGGAGACCAGCAGCACCAGCGGCAGCAGCATGACGGCGCACACCGCCAGCAGCAGCGCGTCGGTGGCGAGCGCGACGGCGCGCTCGCGCGGCGTCGGCCGCCGGTCGTCGAGGGGCGCGGCGGTCATGCCCGGGCTCCCTTGTCGCGCAGCAGGCCGAACTGGATGGCGGTGAGCGCCAGCACGACGAGCAGCAGCACCACGGCCTCGGCGGCGGCGTAGCCGACGCGGTAGTTGCGGAAGCCGTTTTCGAGCATGTCGAGCACCAGCACGCGCACGAGCTGGCCGGGCGCGCCCTGCGCGTCGGAGGCGAGCACGAAGGCCTGGCCGTAGACGTTGAAGCCGGCGACCAGCGTCACGACGGAGACGTAGAGGATGATCGGCTTCAGCATCGGCACGGTGACGTAGAGGAAGCTCTGCACCGCCGTCGCCCCGTCGAGCCTCGCCGCTTCGTAGAGCGAGGTCGGCAGGTTCTTGATGCCGACGAGGAAGATCAGCACGGCGAAGCCCAGCGCCTGCCACGAGCACAGCACGATGAGGCAGACGACCGAGAGCACCGGGTCGAACAGCCACGCCTTGGGCGCGACGCCGAACAGGCCCAGCGCCGCGTTCAGCGGCCCGAGCCTTGCGTCGAAGATCCATTTCCACGCCATGGCGGCCGGCACCAGCGACACGACGTGCGGCAGGAACACCGAGGTTTCGTAGAAGCCGGCGAGCCGCGACCCCGTGCGGCTGTGGATCAGCGCCGCCAGCACCATCGCCAGCGGCACGGTGACGAACAGCACCCCGAAGGCGATCACGGTCGTGTTGCGCAGCGCCTCGTGAAACAGCGGGTCGCCGGAGAGCTCGACGAAATTGTCGAACCCGATGAACGGCCGGTTCTTCGAGATCAGGTTCCACTCGTGCATGCTGAGGTTCAGCACGTCGAGAATGGGGTAGACGCGCACCCAGCCGTAGATGGCGAGCGTCGGCAGCAGCGCGCCGATGACGAACAGCAGGCGGGCGTTGGACTTCATGCGTCGGGTCCGGGCCGGCGCGCGGGTGCGCGCCGGCCATTCGGGTCCATCTTCAGGAGACCCGCCAGGCGCCGCCGGGCCGTCACTTCGAGCCGAGCAGGTTCGCGCGCTTCAGGATCGTGTCGGTCTCGGCGGCGGCGTCCTTCAGGAAGGCGTCGATGGCCGCGTCGTTGCCGGCCAGCGACGGGTCGCCGAACGCCTTGACCAGCCGCGCGGCGAGGCGCGTCAGCACTTCCTCCACCGGCGCGATGGCCGGCAGCGTGAAGTAGGCGTAGTTCTTCGGCGGGGCGACGAAGGCCTTGAAGGCAGGCTTGGCGGCGATGACCTTGCCGTAGTCCACGTCCTTGCGGTTCGGCAGCCAGCCGACATTGTCGAGCAGCCACACGGCGTTCTCGGGCTCGTTGGCGGCGAGCGCGAAGTCCCAGGCGATGCGCGCCTTGTCGCCCGTCGCGCCGGTGTAGAGGAACACCGGGGCGACGATGGTGCCGCGCGGCAGCGGGGCGGTGGCGAATTTCAGGCCCGGCGCCTTCTGCGCGATGTCGCCGATCACCCACGACTCGCGGATGAACATCGCCGTCTGCTGGCGCTCGAACGCCTCGGCGTCGGCCGGCATCTCGGGGGTGACGTTCTTCAGCGTGTGGACGTTCTCGAGATATTGCTTCAGCGCCTTGCGGCCCGCCTCGGAGGCGTAGGTCGTCACCCACTTGCCGTCGGGCTGCTCCTCGATGAGGTTGCCGCCGTACTGGAACATGTTGATCCAGAACTTCTCGGCGATGCCCGCGCCGCCGCCGCTGAGCCGCAGGCTCCAGCCGCTCACCGTTGCGCCCTGGGGGCCGCGCTGGGTGAGCTTGGTGGCGTAGGAGGTGAAGTCCTCCATCGTCTTGGGCGGCGAGGAGAGGCCCGCCTTCTCGAACATCTCGGTGTTGTAGAACAGCGCGCCCTGGCCGCGGAACAGCGGCACGCCGTAGACCTTGCCGCCGACCGTGGCGGTCTTCTGCACGAAGGGTTCGAAAAAAGCGGGGTTCGAGACGAACTTGGCGACGTCGTCGGGCGCGGCCTTCATCAGGTCGGACTCGATGTAGCGCTGCGCGGTGGAGTTGGCGAGCTCGATGATCTCGGCCGCCGAGCCGGAGGGCAGGGCCAGCGCCAGCCGCTTCTCGTGCTCGCGGAGCGCGATCGGCTGCACGTTGACCTGAAGGTTGGGGTACTTCTTCTTCAGGCTCTCGCCGACGCGCTTGTAGAACGGCTCCATCTCCGGATAGCCGCTCCACACCGTGACGGTCTGGGCGTGCGCCGCCCCGAGCGACAGGGTGAGCGCGAGGCCGCTGGCGGCGAGCGCGAGCGTGGCCTTGCGGCCAAGGGCGAAGGCGGCGTGCGTGTCGATGCGTGTCATGAATTTTCCCTCCGGGCACATCTGATCGAAAGACGACGGGCCGGGGCGCGCTCTCTCGCGGAGCCTGCCTCCGAGCAAGGCCAAGCCGAAAGGCTGACGTGCAACCGGTTGCGTGTCAAGCGATCCACGACCGGCCGCGACGCCATTACGCCGCCCCCCGCAAGCGGGCGGCGAGGCCGCGCGCGGCGTCGGCCAGACGCTCGGCCGAACCGGGAGCGTAGGCCGCGCGCGCGCCGTAGTAGCGGTGCGCCTCGGCGACCTCGTACCCGCCCTTCGCGTATTGCGAGGCGGGCGGGACGTAGCCCAGGCACTCATCGGCGTAGGCGAGCACGATGCTGGGGCCCGCGCCGCCGGCCTCGAGGTCGCGGCGAAGCGCGACGCCGGTCTCCGCGAAAATCTCGCCCGGCAGGGAGGCGATCAGCGCCGGGCCCCAGCGCAGCGCCCCGACGCGCGCCGCATGGGGCTCCAGCGGCAGCAGCGCGGGCCCTTCCGCCCAGGCGATCCAGCTTTCGAGCAGGAGCCGCCGGGCGGGCTCCGCGCCCGCCAGCTCGGCGCGCCAGCGTGCCGCCATCTCCGCGGGCGGGGCGGGCTCGTTGCGGGCGAAGTCCAGCGTCACGGAGGCGTCGAGCGCGTCGACGCCGGTCGCGTCCAGCGGCCGCATGGCGACGCTGGCGCATTCGGCGATTCGCCGTCCGATGCGTTCAGCCTCGGCGAAGGTGCGCAGCGGATTCGCCGCCGTCGTGATCGAGCCGTGCGCCGTGTGGCCGGTGTTCAGTTCGCCGGCGCAGCCGGTGGCGAACAGCGCCACCGTGCCGGGGTTGCGCCGCTCGATTTCGGCGCGGACGAAATGCGGGTAGTCCGCCGTCCACAGCGTGTTGTCGGCCCCCAGCACGACGGGGTGGCAGGCATAGGAGACGAGGTGCGCGATGGGCGCGCCGTCGAGGCCGACAAAGGCGAGGACGGGAAGAGCGGGGTCGACCGGTCCGCCGGGCTCGCGGCGGTTGCGCGCGACGCCGGGGTCGGCGCCCTCTGCGAACAGCAGGCGGGCAGGGCGCTGCGCGGCGAGCGCGGCGTCGAGCGCGGCGACGCAGGCGTCCTCCATGGCGGCGAGCCAGGCCGCGTCCGGCCCGCCGCCGAGCCCCTGAACAGTCGAGACGGGGCCGCCATGATTGTGCAGGGCGGCGATCACGATGCGCTCGGCGGGCAGGCGGGCGCGGGCGCGGATGCGCGCGCTGGTCTGCGGATCGAGCGCGACGACGTCGACGACGGCAAGCGCCGTGTCGCCGACCGCCAGCGCCCGCGCGGTGAGCCTGTCATGGGTTCCGGTGGCCGGGCCGGGACGCGCCACGAAGCCGGCCATCGCCAGGCCCGGCGGCGGCGTGATGTCGCGCACCGCGACGCCGGCGGCAAACAGGGGCTCGCTCACGCCGTCTCTCCGCCGGAATACACGCTGTCGACGGCGAGGGCCGCGTCGCCGGGCGACCAGCGGAACCGCAGCAGGTCGGCCCGCGCGCCGACGGCGAGCTCCGCCTTGCGTCCGATCAGCCGGGCGGGATTGACGCTGGCGAGGCGCAGCGCCTCCCACAGCGACAGGCCGGCGGCGCGCATCGCCGTCGCGACCCCGGCCGCGAGCGGCAGCGCCGCGCCGGCGAGATACGGCGTGCCGGCGACGCCGAGGCGGCCCTGCGGGGTCAGCTCGACTCGCCCGCCGATGGCCTGGTCGTAGACGCCGGGCGGCATGCCGCCGAGCGCGGTGGCGTCCGAGACGAGCAGGGACCGGTCGAGCCCCTTGGCCCGCAGCATCGCCTTCAGCGTGTCGTCGGGCAAATGATGGCCGTCGGCGATGAAGCTCGCCGACAGGCGGTCCTCCGCCAGCTGCGCCCAGATCAGGTTGGGGTGGCGGGGCAGGACGGCGGCGACGCCGTTGCCGAGATGGGTCGAGAGCGTCGCGCCGGCAAGCGCGGCGGCGTGGATCGCGGCCGGGTCCACGCCAGTGTGGCCGAGCGACACGACGACGCCCCGGGCGGCGAGCCCGGCGATGACGGCCGGGGCGTCCGGCCAGTGCGGGGACAGCGTGACGAGCCGCACGAGCCCGCCGCAGGCCGCCTGCCAGCGGTCGAACTCGGCGAGGTCGGGCGCGCGCACGTGCTCGCGCGGATGCGCGCCGCGCGGGCCGTCCTCGGGCGCGACGCCCGGCCCTTCGACGTGGACGCCGGCGACCATGCGCGCCACCAGCGGATCGGCCGCGCGCGCGGCGGCGATGGCGCGCAGCGCCGAGACGATGTCCGCCTCGGCGGCGGTGATGAGGGTCGGCAGGAAGGCGGTGACGCCGGTCGCCAGCACGGCCCGCGCCAGCGCCCGGACCGTGTCGGGCGTCAGTCTGCCGTTGTTGAGGTCGTGCCCGCGCCAGCCGTTGAGCTGCAGGTCGACGAGGCCGGGGGCGAGCCACGCGCCGTCATCGGCCGGGCCGGGGGCGATCGCGGCGATCGCGCCGTCGCGGATGCTGACCGCGACGGGTTCGCCCGTGTCCGTCCGCCGGCCAGTGACGACGGTCGTCACAGCCACCGCACCCGCTCGCGGAAGCGGTGCAGGAAGCGCGCGTTGG
Source organism: Alsobacter ponti (assembly GCF_024294805.1). Lineage (GTDB taxonomy): Bacteria > Pseudomonadota > Alphaproteobacteria > Rhizobiales > Beijerinckiaceae > Alsobacter > Alsobacter ponti. The sequence continues at coordinate 22,445 of NZ_JANCLU010000011.1, read as the reverse complement.
CCTCGTCGCCGCCCGGCGCGTTGCCGGAGCGCCAGACCGGCGGCTCGATGCCGCGCTCGACCAGCTTGGCGACGGTGCGGATGACGAGGCAGTTCAGCGCGAAGGCGTTGGCGAAGGTGGAGACGGCGGCGATGCGCGATTCCATGCCGGGAACCTGCGTCCCCGTGTCGCCGATGGCGACCTTGGTGTCGATGGCGATGTCCACGAGGTCGTGCAGGTTCTTCTTCGTCGGGTGCCGCGCCGGATGGCTCGGCACGGTGGCCTCGGCGTGGCGGCGCGAGCTGACGCCGATCAGGACCACGCCCCTGGCCTTCGCCTCCAGCGCCGCGTCGATCAGCGCCGCGTTGATGCCGTAGGCGTTGACGAGGATGAGCAGGTCGCCTTCGCCCAGCCGTCGGTCGGCGATGACGATCTTGCCGTAGCCCGGCGTGCGCTCGACGGCCATCGAGCGCAGCGCGCCGTTGGAGAGCAGCGTGCCTTCGTCGAGGATGGCGGAGACGTGCATCAGCCCGCCGGCGCGGAAGAAGATCTCCTGCGCCGCCAGGTTGGAATGCCCGCCCGGCCCGTAGACGTGGACCAGCCTGTCCTCGGCGATCTGGTCGGCGAGGCGCGCGGCGGCGCGGTCGAGCGGATCGCGCTCCTCGCGCAGGATGTCGCCCATCAGCGCGGTGACGGTGGCGAGGTAGTCCGCGCACAAAGCGTCGGCGTCGATGGCGGGGGAGGAAGAAGTCATGGCGCGGACTCGGCGTCGAGATAGAGGGTGCAGCGCGCGTGGGTGCGCAGCGCGGTGGAGGGACAGGCCTCGCCGATCGGGTCCGCCAGCGTGCGCCGCACGGCGTCCCGCTTGGCCGGGCCGGGGACGACGCACACCATCACGTCGCTGGCGAGCAGGCGCGGCACCGTCAGCGTCAGCGCGTGGGTCGGCACCTCGGCGAGGCTCGGGAAGCACTGGTCATCGACCTGCTGCTGCCGGCAAATGGCGTCCAGCTCGACGATCTTGACGTCGGCGGGGTCGCGCAGGTCGGCGACGGGCGGGTCGTTGAAGGCGATGTGGCCGTTCACGCCGATGCCGAGGCAGACGATGTCGATGGGCGCCTCGGCCAGCGCGGCGGCGTAGGCGTCGGCGCAGGCCTGGGGCGAAGCGAACGCCTCGGGGTCTATGGCATGGACCTCGCCGAACGGAACGAGGTCGAACAGATGGCGGCGCAGCCAGACGGCGAAGCGCTCGGGCGCGCCCGGCTTCAGGCCGATATACTCGTCCATGTGGAAGGCGACGACGCGCCGCCAGTCGATGCCGGGCTCGCGCGTCAGCGCCGCCAGCATCTCGGACTGGCTGGGCGCGGCGGCGAAGATCATGCGCACGCGGTCCTGCCCGGCGAGCCGCCGGCGCAGCTCGTCGCCGATTTCGGCCGCGGCGGCGCGCCCCATCTCCGCCCGCGTGGCGAAGATCCGCACCGGTAGCGAGCCCTCGCGGGCCGTCGCGTCAGCCATCGGCGCCTTTCCTCCCTGGCCTGCGTTGGGGCGGAAGAGTGGAATGCAACCGGTTGCGTGTCAATCCGGCGGCGGCGCGCGCGCCCTGATGCCCCGCGCCCCGGTTGCGGTTATGGTGGCCGGGTCGTGGCTTCGGCCGCGACGCGGGCGAGCAGGGCGACAGGATGGACGAGGAGACCGGGCGGCGCGGCGCGCCGACCATCAGCGAGGTGGCCGACGCGGCCGGCGTGTCGCGGGCCACGGTGTCGCGCGCGTTCACGCGGCCGGGCATGCTGAGCCCCGGCACGGTGGCGCGCGTGCGCGAGGTGGCGGGGCGCATCGGCTACGTGCCCAACCAGGTGGCGCGGGCGCTGAGCACCGGCCGGCACGGCAACATCGCCCTCATCGTGCCCGACGTGGCCAATCCGTTCTTCCCGCCGCTGATCCGGGGCGCGCAGGCGCGCGCCGACCTCGCCGGCTACTGCCTGTTCCTCGGCAGCTCCGACGAGGCGCCCGAGCGCGAGGAGACGCTGGTCGCCAAGTTCGCGGGGCAGGTGGAGGGCCTCATCCTGGTGTCCTCTCGGCTGCCGGAGGAGCGCATCCGCGCCTTCGCCGAGCGCCGGCCCATCGTCGTCATCAACCGCGACGTCAGCGGCCTGCCGCGGGTGCTGATCGACACGGCGCGCGGCATCGCGGCGGCGGTGGACTACCTGGCCGATCTCGGCCACCGGCGCATCACCTACGTCACCGGCCCGGCGGCGTCGTGGTCGAACCAGCAGCGCCGGCATGCGGTGCGCCGGGCGGCGCGCCGGCGCGGCATCGAGATGATCGCGCTGCCGGCCCACCGGGCGAGCTTCGAGGCGGGGCGCGAGGCGGTGCCGGAGATCCTGGCGACGGGAGCCACGGCGGCCATCGCCTTCGACGACGTGACCGCGCAGGGCGTGCTCGTCGGCCTGGCGGAGCGGCGCATCCCGGTGCCCGAGCGCTTCAGCGTCATCGGCTGCGACGACGTGCTCGGCGCGACGACCTTCCCGCCGCTGACCACGGTGTCGGCGCGCTGCGACGAGGCGGGGGAAATGGCGCTCGACCTGCTCGAAGACCAGCTCGCCGGCCGGGGCCTGCGCGACATACGCTGCGTGCTCGACACGCGCCTGGTGGTGCGCGGCTCGGCCGGGCCCGCGCCGGCGGCCTGACCTCAGTTGGCGAGGATGTAGCCGACCAGCATGTCCTTGCGGCTCGGCTGGGCGAGCATCACCTTGGCGCGGCCTGTGGCGATGGCGGCCGAGGTGCGGATGGTGAAGCCGCAGATGACGACACGGCCGGGCGGCGAGCTCAACACCTCGATCAGCCGGTCGACGGGAGCGTCGAGCGACAGCCGGGCCTTGGAGACGTCCTCGGCGTTGGCCGCCTGGGCGCGGCCGATCACATAGTTCGAGAACTCGGCATTGAAGTGGATGAGCGCGCGGCTGGAGCTGATCACGAAGCACGGCACGGGGGCCTGCAGCGCCGCGTGCAGCACCTCGCGGCCCTGCGTGGCGACGGTGACCGCGCGAAGCCGCTCGCGCAGCCACTGCGCCGCGTGGACGCGCAGCATCGAGCTCTGGTTGACGCCGGTGCCCTCGGCCTCGTCGACCAGCGCCTTGACGTAGTCGCCGATCTTGGTCTGCGCGGCATCGGCCGCCTCGCCGAGCACGTCCCAGAACACTTCCTCGAGCCGGAAGGCCCGCCGCCAGCCGCCCCGCTTGAAGATGCGGAAGCGCATCGCGGTCGGGCCGCCCGCCGGATCCTCCGCGGGGGGCGGGACGGGATCGGGGGAGGCGGACATTGTCAGCGCTCCCGCAGGGCTTCCTGCTTCGCCTTGATGATCGGCTTCAGCAGGTAGTCGAGCACGGTTTTCTTGCCGGTGAGGATGTCCACCTGGGCGATCATGCCCGGCATGATCGGGTAGTCGCGGCCGTTGTGGCGCAGCGTCGAGTGATCGGTGCGGACCTGGACGATGTAGAAGGTCTCCTTCTCCCGCCCGGTGTCGTCGACGACGCTGTCGGGCGAGACGTGCTCGACGACGCCGTTGAGGCCGCCATAGATGCTGAAGTCGTAGGCCGTGACCTTCACCAGCGCCTGCTGGCCCGTGCGGAGGAAGGCGATGTCGGCTGGGCGCACCTTCGTCTCGACGATCAGCGCGTCCTCGAGTGGCACGATGTCCATGATGTGGCCGCCGGCCGCCACGAAGCCGCCGACAGTGTTCACGGCCAGCGTGTTGACGAGCCCGTCGACCGGCGAGCGGATGTCGGTGCGGCGCACGCGCTCCTCGGCGCCCTTCATCGTCTCGCGCAGCACAGAATACTCGGCCGAGGCCTTGGTCAGCTCGGCCAGCGCGTCCTGACGGAACTTCAGGTTTTCCTCCTGGAGCGCGTTGTTGGCCTCGCGCAGGGCGGCCTCGACGCGAGCGATGGCCTCGCGATTGGCGGCCTTCTGCCCGCGCAGGTCGACGACGGCGCGCTGGGCGCGCAGCAATTCGGTCTTCGGCGCGATGTTGCGCGCCGCCATGGGGGTGATGATGTCGAGCTCCTGCTCGGCGAGCGCCAGGCCGTCGCTGAACCGCGTCGCGTTCTGCTGCGCCTCGTTCAGCTCGCGCTGGCGCTGCTCGACGCGTTCGGTGAGCGTGGCGCTGCGCTTCTTCAGGCCGTCGTAGCGGGAGCTCAGCAGGTTCGCCTCGTTGGCGCAGATCTGCGGCTGTTCTTTCAGCTCGTCCGGGCAGACGAAGCCGCCTTCGGCGCGTCCCTCGCTCTCGATCTTCAGGCGGGCGATCTGCGCCTGCAGGGTCCGCGTCTTCGCCTCCACCTCGCCGAGGTTGGAGTTGGTCATGGTGCTGTCGAGCCGCACCAGCAGGTCGCCCTGCCTCACCTGCTGGCCGAGCCGCACCAGGATCTCCTGCACCACGCCGGGCTCGGAGCTCTGGATGGTCTGCGTCTTCTTCGAGGGAATGATCTTGCCTTCGCCGCGAGTCACCTCGTCGACCTCCGCCAGCGCGGCCCAGCCGATCAGGAAGGCCCCGAGCAGCGAGACGGAGACGATGATCGTGGTGGCCGAGCGGGCGGCGCCGTCGGGCCGGCTTTGCAGCCGGCGCGGCTTCGGGCCCGAGAAGGGAAGAGCAGACATGGATGTGCCGCCGTGATGTTCGGAGCGGCCGACAGGCTCGTCGAGCGCCCACTAAGGGTTGTATAGTTGAGCCTGCGCACCGCGCAAGCTCGTGCTCAAGGCAGCCAGGGCAAACGCCACTGCCTGAACGTTCCGCGCATCATGTCGCGGACCGCCGTCCCCTTCTCGAAGGTGACGATCATCCTTTTTCCATTGCGCAGCCGCACGGGGACGTCGATCCACGACCTCGCGTTGAGCAGGCGAACGTTCTGCTCGCCCTCGCTCTGCGTGCTGGCCAGCAGCACGACGAAATTGTCGCCGCGCTGTTCCACCGTGCCGTAGAGCGGGATACCCCGGTCCACGCCGAGGCTGCGCAGCTCCGGCATGCCGGCCTGCGTCACCGGGCTGTCGAGCCCGGTGAAGCGCATGTCCATCACCAGCGGCGTCCGGCTCGGCTCGTCCCGCCCCTGGCGGATCACCATTTCGGCCTGCAGCTTGGCCTTCGGCACCGTGACGTCGGCGCGCAGCGCCGTCACCTCGTCCTGGTCCGACGGGTTGCGGGTGACGCGCCACGTCACCGACCCGATGTCGATGCGTGGCCGGTCGGGGTTCGAGCCCTGCTCCTCGACCAGCCCGGCGCGATAGGGCCCGGCCGGCAGCCCCGCTTCGAACGCCTCGAGCGAGTTCAGGGCGAGCGGCGCAGCCTCGCTGAAATCCAGCGCCTGGAGGCCCGGCTCGTGGATCGGCACGGTCGGCGGCGTCATGGCCAGCACGCTGTAGAGGGGCCGCGGCGGCGCGGGGGCCTTCTCGGTCAGCACGCTGCGGGGCGAGCCGAGGTGCGGGGCGGGCATGAGGTTGCCCGGCTGCGCCGGCAGCGGCCGGGCGTCGGCGGCCAGATCCTCGTCGAAAGTCGCCGGCGCGATCCAGCCATAGGGCTGGCGGCCGAGGATGTCGTCGGAGAGCGTCTGCGGAACCGGCTCCTCGGGCGGGGGTGGCGGCGGGCGCTTGCCAGCCTGCGCGCGCCCCGAGGGCTTGGCCGGGGGCGCGGGCCGCGCGGGCTTCTCGCTCGCCTTGGGCGCGGGCTCGGCCCCGAGCGCACCGGAGGGCAGGGGGATCGCCGCCGCCGGCGGCCGTCCGGCCGGCGCGGCCGAGGGTTTCGCGGGAGCGGCGGGCCTGGTGGCGGGCTTGGCGGCCGGCGCGGACGGCCGGGCGGGCGCGGCGGCCGGAGGAGCGGCGGGACCGGCAGGCGTCTCGGCCGGCTCGGCGGCGTCGGTCGCATCCGCTCCGGCCTGCGGCGGGGCGGCGGACGGCGCCGGCTTCGGCGCGGGTTTCGGCGCAGGCTTGGAGGCAGGCTTGGCCGCCGGCTTGGGCGCGGGCGTGGCCGCGGGCTTGGCGGCCGGCTTCGCGGCAGGCTTCGTGGCCGGCTTGGCCGGTTCGTCCTGGCCCGGCGGGCGCAGCAGCAGCGGCCCTTCCTGCGCCAGCGCCGGCGCGCCGAGGCCGAGCGTCGCCATCATCGTCGCGGCCAGCAGGACGCGCGCGCGCCGCCGCGAACTCAGACCGATGTCGACGCCCCGCATGCCACTTCGCTCCCCGGCCGCTCAGGCGGAGCCGGCGCTGGCGTTGCGCAGCGCGTTCAGCACGGTCTCCTTGGGGCCATCCGCGGCGATCCTGCCGTTTTCCACCACGATCAGCCGATCGACAAGCGCCAGCATGCTGTAGCGGTGGGTGGCGATCAGCAGGGTCTGGTCGGCCGGCATGTTCTCCTGGAGGCGAGCCAGGAAGACGCGTTCGGTGGCGAGGTCCATCGAGCTGGACGGCTCGTCGAGGAACAGGATCTTCGGCTTGATGAGGAAGGCGCGGGCGATGGCGACCGCCTGGCGCTGTCCGGTGGAGAGGTTGCGGCCGCGCTCGCCGGCCGGCATGTCGTAGCCCATCGGGTGCTGCGACACGAAGTCGTCGACGCCCGCCAGCTTGCAGGCGCGCACCAGCTCCTCGTCCGTGGCGTTGGGCCGCGCCATCAGGATGTTTTCCTTCACCGAGCCGAGGAACAGGTCGGTGTCCTGCGAGACGATGGCGACCGCCTTGCGCACCTCGTGCGGGTGGTACTGGCGCACGTCGACGCCGTCGATCAGCAGCTCGCCGTCGGTCAGCGGGTAGAGCCCTGCGATCAGGCGGCCCAGCGTCGTCTTGCCCGAACCGACGCGGCCGATGACGCCGACCTTCTCGCCCGGCCGGATCGACAGGTTGATCCCGTCGAGGATGCGCCGCTGCACGTGCGGGTAATAGAACACGCCGTTGCGGATCTGCACCGCGCCGGCCTCGACCGGCCGGTTGACGAAGTTCTTCTGCGAAATGCGCTCGTCGGGGCTGTCCATCAGCCCGTTCAGCGTGCGCATCGCCGCGAAGGCGTGGCGGGCGCGCGTCAGCGTGGTGGCGACGGAGGTGAGGGGGGCGACGGCGCGGGAGGCGAGCATCACCGTGGCGATGATGGCGCCGGTGGAGAGCTGGCCCTCGGCGAAGCTGTAGGTGCCGCCGATCACCACGAAGACCGTCACGAGCTGCTGGAGCAGCAGCGAAAAGTAGATGGCGGTGGAGGAAATCGTCTTGATCTGCTCCTGCGTCACCGACGCCGTGCGGATGATGTTGTCCCAGCGACGCAGCAGCGCGCCCTCGGCGCGGATGCCCTTGATCGTCTCCAGCGCGCCGACGGCCTCCACCAGCATGGCATGGCGCAGCGAGCTTTCCGCCTGCGAGGCGGCCATCTTCTCGCCGATCATCTTCTGCGCGATCAGCCCGGCCGCGATCACCAGCGCCGTGGCGACCATCGGGAACACCACCAGCCAGCCGCTGATCTGGTAGATCACCAGGAAGAAGATGAAGAGGAAGCTGCAGTCGATGAACACGGCGACCGTGTTCGAGGTGAAGAACTCGCGGATGTACTCGTACTGCGTCACCCGGTTGACGAATTCGCCGGTGGAGCTGGGGCGGTCCTTCAGCGGCGTGTTGAGGATCTTCTCGAAGATCGCCTCGGAGAGCTGGATGTCGAGCTTCTTGCCGATGGTGTCGAGCAGAACGGCGCGCGCGAGCTTGAGGATGAAGTCGAACAGCAGCACCACCGCGAAGCCGAGCGCCAGCACCCACAGCGTCGAGATCGCCTTGTTCGGCAGCACGCGGTCGTAGACGTTCATCGTGAACAGCGGCGCGGCGAGGCCGATGAGGTTGATCATCAGCGCCGCGAGGCAGACCGTCACGAAGGCCTTGCGCTGGCTCTTGACCGGACCCCAGAACCAGTGGCCGCGCTGGATGTGCGTCGGCCGCTCGCCGTCGAAGTCCTGCGCGTCGTAGTGGGGCGCGACGGTGATGCCCGAGCCCTCGTACAGGTCCGCCAGCTCGCCGAACGGCACCGCGCTGACGCCGCCATTGTGCGGCAGGAACACGCGGCACGGCTTCCTGTCGGAGAGGCTGAGCAGCACCACCGGCCGGTGGCCCTTGAGGAACACGATGGCCGGCAGGTCGATGGCGTTGAAGTCGGAGAGGCGGCGCACGGTCCCGGCCGCCACGAGGCCGACGCGGTGGGCGGCGCGAGGCAGCAGCTCGTCGGTCAGCAGCCCGTTGTCGAGCGGGAGGCCGGCGGTCAGCGTCGTCTCGGAGGACGGCTTGTCGTAGTGGCGGGCCAGGAACTGCAGGCAGGTCAGCAGCGCGTCCGAGGCGGCCGCGATCCGCGCCGGGGCTTCAGAGGCACGTTCGCCGGGCTCTGGGGAGCCCGGCGATGGGTCGGCGGCAATGGCAAGCAAAGGCGTTCCGATCAACGAGTGGGCGAGTACCGCGTGTAGGTCTCGGCCGGAGGCGTCGGGGGTACGCTCGCCTTCGCCCGGGCATAGGCGTCGGATTGCGTCGGCGGTTTCAGGCCCAGGGTCTGAACGAGGACGCCGGTGGCGGCCGACAGCCGGTACTCCGCGAAGAGCGACGCATAGCGCGCCGTCTCGAGCAGCACGGCCGAGTTAGTCTTGGTGTTCTGGGCGTCCAGCAGGTCGAGCAGCGAGCGGCGGCCGACCCGGAACTGGTCCTGGTAGGCCGTCACGACCTGCCCGGACTGGGAGAACTGCTGCGCCAGGAGGGCGGCGAGTTCGGCCTGGCTGTTGCGGCGCTCCCACGAGATGCGCACCGCTTCCTCGACCTCGCGGAACACCTGGTGGAGCCGCAGGCGCAGCTCGCTGGCGCGGCGGATCTGCTCCTGCTCGTTGGCGCTGGTGTTGCCGCCGTCGAACAGGTTCCAGCGCATCACCGCGCGGCCCAGCACGTCGGAGGTGTGGCCCTCGACGGCGTCGATGTCGTTGCCGCCGCGGGCGCGGCCTTCCAGCAGGATTTCCGGGTAGTAGCGGGAGCGGGCGGCCTTCACCAGCGCCTCGCCGGCGTCGACGTCGGCCTGCGCCATCGCCACCTGCGGGTTGTTGGTGCGGCCCTTGCCGATGGCGTCGGCGAGAGAGCGCGGCAGCGTCGGGGCGAGCGCCGGCAGCGGGCTCGGCGAGCCGATCTGCTGGCCCACCAGCGTGTAGAAGCGGATGCGCGCGGTGGCGAGGTCTTCCTCGGCCTGCTTCTGGCGCGACATGGCGGCCGTCAGGCGCTCCGTCGCCTGGAAGCGGTCGGCGTCGGTCAGCGTTCCGCTGCGCACGCCGGCGTCGATGTCGCCGGAGATGCGGCGGTGGAAGGCGACGTTCTCGGCGGCGATGGCGGCGATGCGGCTTTGCAGGATGACTTCGGTGTATTCGCGCGCGATCGCCAGGGCGATGTACTGCGAGCGCTCGAGGACGCGAAAGGACGCGCCGTCGACGCGCGACGCCTGGCGCTCCACCTCGGCCTCGCGGCCGAAGCCGTCGAACACCTTCTGCGTGGCGATCAGCTCGGCCTCGACCGGCTGCAGGCCGCGGTTCTCGATGCCCTGGCCGCGCCGCGACGGGCTGTTGTAGCGCCGCGCGCCGCCGGACGCCTCGAGGTCCAGGCGGGGCAGATAGAGGCCGCGGGCCTGCCGCAGTTCGAACTCGATGGCCTCGCGGTTCTGGATGGCCTGCCCGATCTCCGGGTTCGAGTCGATGGCGATGGACACCGCTTCCTTCAGGCTCAGCGCGTGAGCCGCGCCCATCGTCCCGAGCAGCGCGACGGACGCGAGCATCCAGCTTCTCAGCCCGCGGCGCTTCCTTTCGTTCACCACCTGCATCTTGTCCCCCGTCCCACGGTCCCGCGCCCATCAGGCCGGGCCGGAGCAATTTCAGTTCAACCGTTCGCCCGGCCGCGCCACCCGCTCGGGGAGGCGCGCCGGGTCCGCCCGGTCGCTCGCCGGCCCCAGCGGGGCCGGGTCGGCTCAGCTCATTTCAGCGAGCCCGTGTAAGCCACCATGCGGCCGTAGAAGCAGTCGCACTTGCTGACCATTTCCTCGTTCACCTCGCCGCTTCCGAAGAAGCCGATGGCCATGCCGCAGGCGACCTTCGCCTCCGAGGCCCACACGAAGCGGGGGGATGTGTTGTAGATCGTCGGCGTCATCTCGGCGACCTGGACCGAACGCTCGTAGCGCTCGTCGACGGCCTGCCGCATCGTGGCGATGGGCTGGTCGAGCAGCGGGGACCGGACCATCACGCCGCAATAGCCCGGGTTGTAGGCCATGTCGGCGGCGTTGACCGACGCGCTGGTCAGCAGCGCCGCCCCGGCCGCCAAAACCAGTGTCCTTAGCAGCATTTGTGGAATCCCCATTGTCCTTCCGCCAAGAAGTCGGACAACTTGGGAGTGCAGTCAAGCTTGCTGGACTTGACGAGTCGCGAAAGGTCGAATGAACCGTTAAATCCGGCCGATCTGTTGCGCATTCGCCTCACTCGAAGGGGGAGGCTTCCACAAAAGATTAACCACGCGCGCCTCGTCCAGCCAAAATCATCATGGCGGCGCAGGCGTTTAACCTGTGGATAAATCCGTGCGGCCCAAACAAAACGGCCCGGCCGCATGGGCCGGGCCGTTTCATCTATTCCGCCGCGTGGCGCATCTCGCCGGCCGGCGCGGCGGCCGCAGCCGCAGCCGAGGCCCGCCCGCGGTCGCGGGCCAGCAGGGTGTAGAACATCGGCACCACGAACAGCGTGAAGATCGTGCCGATGGACATGCCCGTGGCGATCACGATGCCGATCGAGAAGCGGGCCGCGCCGCCCGCGCCCGTCGCGGTGATGAGCGGCACGACGCCGAGCACCATGGCGGCGGTCGTCATCAGGATGGGCCGCAGCCGCACCTTGGCGGCCTCCTCGATGGCGGCGCGCCGCGACAATCCGCGTTGTTCCTGCAGATCGTTGGCGAACTCCACCATCAGGATGCCGTGCTTGGTGATGAGGCCGATCAGCGTGATCAGGCCCACTTCCGTGTAGATGTTCAGCGTCGCCAGGCCGAGATTGAGGAAGGCCATCGCGCCGAACAGCGACAGCGGCACCGACATCATGATGATGAACGGGTCGCGGAAGCTCTCGAACTGCGCCGCCAGCACCAGGTAGATGACGATCAGCGCCAGCCCGAAGGCGAGGCCGACCGAACTGCCTTCCTTCACCTCGAGGCGGGACTGGCCGGCATAGTCCTCGTAGAAGCCGGTCGGCATCACCTCGGCGGCGATGTCGCGCAGCACCTTGAGGCCCTCGCCGGTGGTGACGCCCGGCATCGGCAGGGCCGAGATGGTGGCCGAGTTGAGCTGGTTGAACTGCTCGATGGCCGCCGGCGCGGCGTCGGTCTCGATGCGGATCACCGCCGACAGGGGCACCATCGTGCCGTCCGTGGCGCGCAGGTAAAACTGGCCGAGCCGCTCGGGATTGAGCCGGTTCTCCTGCGACACCTGGGTGACCACGTCGTAGCTTCGGTTGTCGCGGTCGAACTTGCCGACGGTGCCGCCGCCCACCAGCGCGCTCAGCGTCGTGCCGATCTCGCTCACCGCCACGCCCAGCGCGGCGGCCCTGTCGCGGTCGACGATGATGCGGGCGCGCGGCGACTCGTAGGTCATCGAGTTCTGCACGACGATGAAGCGGCCGCTCGCCAGGGCGCGCTTCTTCACCTCCTCGCCGATCTCGAAGGCCTGCGAGGAACTGCCGATGGTGCGCAGCACGTACTGGATCGGCAGGCCGCCGCTCGAGCCCGGCAGAGCCGGCGGCGAGAAGATGAAGGCCTGCACGCCGGCGTTGGCGTCGAGCAGGTTCTGGATGTCCTGCTTGATCAGGGCCGGCTTGCGGCTGCGCTCGCTCCATTCCTTCAGCTTGAAGCCGATGAACGCCCCGCCGCCGCCGTCCATGCCGGCCACCATGAAGGTGTCCTCGATCTCCGGAATCTTCTCGCCGGCGCGGGTGAAGCCCTTGGCGAAGGTCTGGGTGTAGTCCGAGGTGGCGTATTTCGGCACGTTGACGAGGCCGAGGAACGCGCCCTGGTCCTCTTCCGGCGCGAGTTCGGACGGCGTCTTCATGAACAGGAACACGGTGGTCGCCAGCAGCGCCGCGACGATCACCAGCGTCACGCCCCGGCTGTTCAGCGATCCGCTCAGCCGGCGCCCGTACCAGTTCTCGATCTTGGTGAAGGTGCGGTCGATGAAGCCGGCGAAGCCGCTCGAACCCGGCCGGAGCAGGCGCGAGGACATCATCGGCGACAGCGTCACCGCGATCACGCCGGAGATCACCACCGCGCCGGCGAGCGTGAACGCGAACTCGCGGAACAGCGTGCCGGTGAGGCCCTGCGTGAAGCCGATGGGGGCGTACACGGCGGCGAGCGTGATGGTCATCGACACGACGGGGCTGAAGATCTCCTTCATCCCCACGATGGCCGCGTCGATGGGCTTCAGCCCCTCCTCGATATGGCGGTGGATGTTCTCCACCACGACGATGGCGTCGTCGACCACGAGGCCGATGGCCAGCACCATCGCGAGCAGGGTCAGCAGATTGATCGAGTAGCCCAGCACGAACAGCACGAAGCAGACGCCGACGAGCGACAGCGGGATCGTGACGATGGGGATCACCACCGAGCGGAAGGAGCCGAGGAACAGGAAGATGACGACGACGACGATCAACGCCGCCTCGGCGATGGTCTTGAAGACCTCGCGGATCGAGGCGGAGATGAAGTTGGAGGCGTCATAGACCACCTGCGCCGTCATGCCCTTGGGCAGGGTGGGGCGCATCTCGTCGATGGCCTTGTGGACGCCGGCCGCGACGGTGAGCGGGTTGGCCGAGGGGCTGGGCGTGACGCCGATGAAGGTGCCCTCGCGCCCGTTGAACGTCACCTTCGTGTCGGTGTTCTTGGGCCCCAGCTCGACACGCGCCACGTCGCGCAGGCGGACGATCTGGTCGCCCGAGGCGCGGATCGGCAGCGCGCCGAACGCCTCCGGCGTCTGCAGCGTGGTCTGCATCTCCAGCGCGTAGGCGACGAACTCGTTCTGCGTCTTGCCGGGGGCGGCGAGGAAGTTGCTGGAGCGGATGGCGTTCAGCGCGTCGCCGGCCGTCACGTTGCGCGAGGCGAGCTTGAGCGGGTCGAACCAGACCCGCATGGCGAAGTCGCGGCCGCCGAGGATTTCGGCGGAGCCGACGCCGTCCAGCGTCGCGAAGCGCGGCTGCACGACGCGGGTGAGGTACTCCGTCACCTGCTCCGGGGTCATCTGGTCGCTGGCGAATGTCAGGTACATCAGCGCGAAGGACTGGCCGGTGCCCTTGACGATGACCGGGTCCTCGGCCTCCTTCGGCAGCTGCGCGCGCACCTGCTGCACCTTGGAGGTGACCTCGGTCAGCGCGGCGTTGGGGTCGGTGTTCAGGCGCATGCGGGCCGACACGACGCTGACGCCGAGCCGGCTCTGCGAGGTGACGTAGTCGATGCCCTCGGCGCTCGAAACCGCCTTGGCGATCGGCGTCGAGATGAAGCCTTCCATCAGGTCGGCGCTCGCGCCGGTGTAGGCCGTCGTGATGGTGACGGTGGTCTCCTCGATGCGCGGGTATTGGCGGACCTGCAGGATGAGCAGGCCTTGCGCGCCGAGCAGCAGGATCATCAGGCTCACCACTGAGGCGAGCACCGGCCTGCGTATGAAGAGTTCGGTGAAGCCCACGGCGGTCAGTCCTGCGTTCCGGAGGCGACCTTGGAGAGGTCGATGCTGTTGTCGATCTTGACCGGCGCGCCGGCCTGCAGCTTGTTCTGGCCGGACACGACGACCTTCTGGCCCTGCTCGACGCCCGACAGGATCTCCGCGTCGCGGCCTTCCCGGCGGCCGACCTTCACGAACACCTGCCGGGCGACGAACTGCCCGGCGTTCGCCGGGTCCGGCTCGGCGACGAACACGTAGTCGCCGTAGAGGCTGCTCACCACGGCCGTCTGCGGCACGGTCAGGATGTTCGGCTCGGCCGGCAGGTCGATGCGCACGCGCAGGAACTGGCCGGGCTGCACGTTGGCGGACTTGTTGTCGTCGATGACGGCGCGCACCGAGACGAGCCGCGACTGCGGATCGATACGCGGGTCGATGCCGGTGATGTGGCCGCTGACGGAGAGGTCGTTTTCGGTCGTCCCGAACCGGACCGGCTGGTCGAGCTTCACCCGCGCGGCGGCCTGCTCGGGCACGGTGAAGTCGACCTTCATCGTGTCGAGGTTCTGCAGCGTCGCGACCGTGGTGCCCGCCTGCAGGTACTGGCCGGGGTCGATGCGCGGAATGCCGATGATGCCCGCGAAGGGGGCGTTCAGCGCCTTCTGGTCGATGATCGCCTGGATGCGCTGCAACCGCGAGCGCGCGGTGGCGAGCTGGGCCACGGCCTGGTCGTAGGACGTTTCGGTATTGAAGCCGCGGGTCTTCAGTGTGGTGGCGCGGTCCAGATTGGCCTCGGCGAGCTTCACCGCCGCGTCGGCGTCGACCAGGTCGGCGCGCTCGATGCGGTCGTCGAGCTGCACCAGCACGTCGCCCTTATTGACGCGGTCGTTGGCCTTGAACCGGATTTCCCGCACGACGCCGGCGATCTCGACGGGGAGCTGCACGCCGAACTCGGCGCGCGCCGTGCCGATCGCGCCGATGCCGGGCGCCCACTCGCGCGTCGAGGCGTCGACGGCGGAGACGACCTGGGCGGGACGCTTCATGCCGGCGAAGAACTGCACGATCATCCGGTCGCGGAAGAAGTTGAACCAGACGAGGCCGGCGCACAGGCCGACAGCCAGCAAAAAGACGAGGGAGACGACGATGCGCCGCTTCATCGGACCGATACCTTTGTGGTGTTCTCGCCGCGCCGTCCCGACCAAAGCGGGAGGCATCACGGCCTTGCGCCCGAAGGCTGGCACGTTATATACCGTCCAGACGGTACAGTTTCAACGGGCAATTCGATGAGTGAACAGCCGAGGGGTCGTTCAAGTTCACGCGAGCGGATCCTCGATGCCGCGGCGCAGCTGGTGTGCGAAGTCGGCGCGGGGCGGTTGACGCTCGATGCCGTCGCCGAGCGCTCCGGGCTCAGCAAGGGCGGCCTGCTCTATAGCTTTCCCACCAAGGAAGCGCTGCTGCGGGGCATGGTCGAGCGCATGGTCGGTGAAGCCCTATCCGAGAAGGCGCGCTTGCAGAGTGCGCTCGCGCACCGGCCCAACGCCGCCGCCCGGGTCGCCATCGCCATTTGCCAGAGCATGCGCTGCAAGCACTCGCCCGACGTGGCGACCGGCCTGCTGGCCGCGTCCGCCGAAAACCCGACCCTGCTCGATCCGATCCGCGAGGCCATCGTCGCCGGGTGGGGGGAGGTGAAGGAGACCTCGGAGAACCGGCGGGCGTCCATGATCGCCTGGCTCGCCAACGAAGGCCTGCGCGCGCTCGATATGCACGGCATCTCGCCGCTGACGCCGGAAGACCGCGAGGAGTGCGCCTCCGCGCTGGAGCAACTGCTCGACAACGGGATCGCCGGGCCGAAGGCCGGCTGAGGTCACGCCCCCGGCTTGCGTTCGCCGCCCTCGTGGCCGAGCAGCAGCTTGCCGCGGCTGCGCAGAAGGCCGGACGCGCGCTCTGCGAAGGCCGCGAGCAGCCAGGGCAGCCGGACCTCGATGCGCACGTGGTCGTCGAACACGTCGACCGCGCCCTCGGCGGTCTGGCCGAGCGCCCGAACCGCGAAATCCAGCCGGTTTCCCGTCCATGACTCCCGCAGCACCGCGATCTTGTAGCTGTCGAGCGTGCGGCGCACGGAGTCGATCCGCGAGCGCAGGCGCGCTTCGGCCTGTTCCTGCCCGAGATCGTGAGAGACGGTGACGACGAGAGGCCGGGTCATGCGACGCTTCCGCTGAACTGATCCAGCCTGACCAAAGCGCGGACGCGCGATTGGTTGCGTCACCGGCCGGCCCGCCCGCCGCGACCGCGCGCTGGGCCGCGAATCACGGGGACGGGTCCGTGCTGGTCGGAGGCCGCCGGCCCCGGCGGTCGCGCCACGGCGCGACCGGCCCTCGTCGGGCCGCGCCTCCCGCCACGGACGCCCGGGGGCGCGTCCGCGGCGCCGAAGGTTACTTGAGGTGCTTGGCGAGGTGGGAGTTCATCTCGAACATCGTCACCTTGTCCTTGCCGAAGACCGGCTTCAGCTTGGCGTCGGCGAGGATTTCGCGTTTGTTTTCAGGGTTCTGCAGCTTGTTCTTCTTGATGTAGTCCCACATCTTGCTCACCACCTCGGAGCGGGGGAGCGGGTCGCTGCCGACGACGGCAGCCAGCTCCTTGGAGGGCTGCAGAGGCCGCGAAAAGCCGGTGTTGGCCTTGGCCGCCGGCTTGGCCGCCGGGGCATCCTTCTTCGCCATTGTGATCTCCTTTGGATCCCTGCGTCGACCAGCCGAACGCACGAAGCAGGCGGGACGCCGCTTCCGCGCGGGAGAATCCCAGCAGCGCCGCCTTCGCACAAGGGGGGGAGAGGCGGGTTTTTTGAGTGAATCACAGGGCAAAGCGCCTCCGGGGCGCTCGTAGCGGCCCCGGAGGCGTGGTCAGGCCCGGTCCGGCGTCGCGCCGATTCGGCGCGGCACGGCCGTTACTGGATGATGTAGACGACCTCTCGCGTGTCCGGCTCGACCAGGACGCGACGGTTGTTGACGACCGCGTAGCGGTATTCGGTGCTCAGGCCGACGCTGGCGGGCACCGGGTAGAGGCGCACGTTGCGCGGCAGGGGATAGCCCACGACAACCTCGTCGCGCACCCGCACCGAGGGATGGCGCTGGGCGACCACGTAGGTCCGCACGCGCGTCGTCTCGTCCGGCGTCAGGGCCGCCCCGACCGCGGCGCCGGTGACGCCGCCCACCACCGCGCCGACCGGCCCGCCGACCGCCGCGCCCGCGACCGCGCCGCCGGCGGCGCCCGTTCCCGCTCCGCTCGCGCAACCCGCCAGCGGAAGCCCGATCGCCAGAGCGCCGATCGCGGCGAGCCGCATCGTGGGTCGTTGCTGCTTGAAAATGCTCATGTTCCGTCCTTCCGGTTACCAATCAGGCGACCTTTGAACAGAACAGCGAGCCTGTCGGTTCCTGCCGCCCAGCTTGGAAACGGCGGGGAGGAGGGCAATCGCATCGCCAAAAAGAGAGGGCCGGCGCTGCGCGCGCCGGCCCCCGCGTCGTGGCTGTGTGGATCAGGCGGTGAGGCCCGCCTTGACGCGCTCGGGCGTGAACGGGCCACGCCGGAAGCGCACGCCGGTGGCGTCCGCGACGGCGTTGGCGAGCGCCGCGCCGGTCGGCCCCTGGGCGGCCTCGCCGGTGCCCAGGAAGGGCGCGCCGGGGCGGTCGATCAGCACCACCTCGACCGGCGGCACGTCGGCGAAGGTGAGGATGGGGTAGGTGACCCAGTCCTCCGAGGTGACCCTTGTGTCGTCGAACTTCACCTCTTCCTTGAGCGTCCAGCTGAGGGACTGGATCAGCCCGCCCTCGATCTGGTTGCGGACGCCGTCCGGATTGACGAGGTGGCCGCTGTCGGCGGCGGCCACCGCGCGCACGACCCGCACGCGGCCGTTGCGCTTGTTGACCTCCACCTCGAGCGCCACCGCGCAATAGCCGGCGATGTTCTTGTACTTGGCGAAGCCGATGCCGCGGCCGCGGCCGTCCTTCTTCTGCCACTTGTCCCAGCCGAACGTCTCCGCCGCCTTGGCGATGACGTCGCGGCCGCGCGGGTCCTTGAGGTGGCGCAGCCTGTACTGGATGGGGTCCACCCCCGCCGCCCTGGCCAGCTCGTCCATGAAGGACTCGATGGCGAAGACGTTGGCGTAGGCCCCCAGCCCGCGCGTCGAGGAGACGCGGACCGGCATGTCCGTGATGAAGTTGGTCAGCACGTTGTGGCCGGGGAAGTCGTAGAGCGCGATGCCGTTGCGGTCGGCCGCGTAGTTGGGCGGCCCGCCGTTCTGCGGCGTCGGCATCTCGAACGGCTTCTCCAGGTAGCGCGCCGAAAGCAGGTTGCCGGCGTGGCTCCCCGGACGCGTCCCGTGCGGGGTCGAGAACAGCTCGAGATCCCAGTCGAGGACGTTGCCGTCCTTGTCGACGCCCGCCTTGGTCTTGATCACCATGGCGGAGCCGTAGGGCTCCCAGCGATGCTCCTGCTCGCGGGTGTACTGCAGCTTGACGGGACGGCCTGGAACGGCGGCGGCCAGCAGCGCGGCGTCGGCGGCGGCGTCGTCGGCCATGTTGTGCCCGTAGCAGCCGGAGCCCTGCACGTGGCGACAGCGCACCTTGCTCTTGTCGACCCCGAGCATCATGGCGATGGCTTCGGAGGTCTCGAACACCGACTGGCTGTGCGTGTCGATGGTCATCACGCCGTCGGCGCCGAGCACGGCCACCGCCGCCGAGGTGCCGATGGAGCCGTGCATGTGGTAAGGCCGGAAATAGGTGGCTTCCAGCGTCTTCACGGCCGGATCGCCGCCGTTGCGCGGCTGCTTCTTGGTTTCGATGACCTTGGCGGGCTTGGTCTTCTGCAGCCAGTCGAAGATCCCGTCGGAGGTCGGCAGGGCCTTCTCCACCTCCCACTTGGCGGCGGCGGCCAGCGCGGCGGCGGCGGCGACCGCCTGTTCCTCGCGCTGGGCGACCACCCCGACGAAGCTGCCGTTCTTCACCACCTTCACCACGCCCGGCATCTTCTCGGCGGCCGAGGTGTCGAGGGCCGTAAGCTTGGCCTTGTAGGTGGGCGGGCGGACCACCTGCCCGAACAGCAGGCCCTCCGGCCGCAATTCCTGCACGAACATCGCCTGGCCGGTGAACTTGCCGGGGAAGTCGAGCCGGGGAAACTCCTTGCCGACATATTTGTAGTCGGCCGGGTTCTTGGGCTTCACCGCGCCGGTCGCCTCGCGCTCGAGCGACAGGCCGGAGGCGAGCTCCCAGTAGCTCGCCTTGGCGCCGTCCGGGCCGCTCATCGCGCCGTCGGCGACGGTCCAGCCCTCGGCCGGCTTACCGGTCTTGGCGGCGGCCATCTCGATCAGCAGAGCGCGCACCTCGGCGGCGGCCTGGCGCACGGCGGGGGCGCAGTTCGGCATCGAGAACGAGCCGGCCGTGGTGCCCTCGTTGGGCGACTGGGCGGTGTCGCCGGAGATCAGCTTGACGCGGCCGATGTCGACGTCGAGTTCGTCGGCGCAGATCTGCGTCACGGCGGTGAGGATGCCCTGGCCGAGCTCCACCTTGCCGACCAGCAGCGTCACCGCGCCGTCGGCGCCGATGCGCAGCCATGAGCCGAGCTTGCGGTTGGTCTCCATGTCGCCCGGCAGCTTCGGCTTGGCGCCGGCCAGGGCGGCCGCCTGGGCGAGCGCGTCGCCGGCGGGGATGGCGAAGGCGAGGGTGATCGACCCGGCGGCCTTGAGGAAGCCCCGGCGGTCCGTGGCGGGAATGACGGTCATGGCTCAGGCCTCCTTCGCGGCGCGGAGCACGGCGCGCACGACGCGATTGTGCGATCCGCAGCGGCACAGATTGCCGTTGAGCGCCGAGCGCACGTCGGCGTCGGTCGGGTTCGGATTGCGGTCGAGCAGGGCCTGGGCCTGCATGATCATGCCCGAGGTGCAGTAGCCGCACTGGGCGGCCTGCTCGTCGATGAAGGCCTGCTGCAGCTTGCTCGGCTTGCCGTTCTCGGTGAGGCCGGCGAGCGTCACCACCGAGCGACCGGCCACCGACGACACCTTGATCGAGCAGGAGCGCGCCGGCTCGCCCTCGATCAGCACGGTGCAGGCCCCGCACTGCGACTTTCCGCAGCCGAATTTGGCGCCGTTGACGCCGAGATCGTTGTTCAACACGAAGAGAAGCGGCGCGTCGTCCGGCGCGTCAGCCTTCACTTCGCGCCCATTGAGCTTGAAGCTGATCATCCTGTCCTCCCTCGCGGATCCTGTTACCCGGACCGCGCAGGCAGGCAGAATAGATCCCGATTCCTTAAAAGGACCAGAGCCGAGAGCGGCCCCGCGCGCAATTTTCCGTGGTTGCCGCCGCGCCCTTCTCAGCCGGCGCCGTCCCCGCGGGCTACCGCGCCGAAGCGGGCGGCGAGCTCGTCCGCCGCGCGAAACAGCAGCGCCATGTCGCTGCCGACCGAGACGAAGTCGAAGCCGGCCCGCAGGTAGCGCTCGCTGGTGGCGGGGGAGGGCGACAGCGCCCCGACCTTGACGCCGGCGGCGCGGGCCCTTCGCATCCCGTCCTCGATCGTGCGCACCACGTCCGGGTGGTCGGGCTGGCCGAGCAGGCCCATGCTGGCGGCGAGGTCGGCCGGGCCGAAGAACACGGCATCCACCCCGTCGACGGCGGCAATCTCCTCCAGCCGCTCGAGCGCGGCGAGCGTCTCGATCTGCACGATGAGGAACAGGCCGGAATCGGCGTTCTGGTTGTAGCCGGCGGTGCGGCCGTAGCGGCTGGCGCGCGTCATGCCCGCGACGCCGCGCGTGCCTCGGGGCGGGTAGCGCATGCTGCTCACGGCGGCGGCGGCTTCCGCCGCGCTCTGCACGTAGGGGAGCATGACGGTGGCGACCCCGGCGTCGAGGTACTGCTTCATCAGCACCGCGTCGTTCCACGGCAGCCGCACGATGGGCGCGGAGGGCGAGCCGTGCATGGCGCGCAGATGCGCGATGGCGTCCTGCACGGTCAGCGGCGTGTGCTCGCCGTCGATCAGGATCCAGTCGAAGCCGGAGAACGCGACGCCCTCGAGCGCCGTGCTGGCGTTCAGCATCGACCACAGCCCGACGAGCGGGCGGCCGGCCGCGAGCGCGCGACGGAACGGGTTCTCGAAAGGCGAAGCGGGGGCGGACATGGGCGCGACTCCGACAAGGGGAGCGTCACCTTAGAGCCGCCTCCGGCAGGGGCAAGGGGGTCAGATCTTGATGATATCCGAGGTGGCGGCGTCGGTCGCGACGTGATCGGCGGGCTTTCCGCCGGCGGCGCGCTGGTTGAGATCGATGGCGGCGTCGACCATGTGCTTGGCCATCGCCTCCAGTCCGTCCTTCGGGACCAGGAAGTTGAAGCGCTTGCCGGCCGCGCCGATCACCAGCACGGCGAAGCTGGGATCCTCGCTGTTCTGGAACACACGGAAGCCCTGGACGGGCAGGGCGTTGATGGCTTGCTTGGTCACGGACCCTCGCTGTTGTGCATCCAAACCACGTCCTCGCAGACATCATACGCGCAAAGCGTCATGGCCGCGAAGACGAGAATGGCCGGCAAGGCGGCCGGCCATTCTTGAATTGTCGTTCCGGCCAGCTTCAAACGGTCAGCAGGTCGGAATACTTGTTATCGAACAGGTTGGTCAGCTGCTGGGTCGTGGCGCAGACGTGGTCGTCTCCCCAGCTGTTCTCCGGCTCGAGTTCGTTGAGGGCGCCGAAGTCGCCCGCGAGTTCGATCGCCGCGTCGCGGTGAGTGGCCAGCAGCGGCTGGCTGATCACGTCCTGCATGAGGTCCTTGACCTGTTCGGTCGACAGGAAGAAGTCGAACTGGTCGCCCTGATGATCCGTGGTGCAGGAGTTGAGCAGGGCGGCCGTACCCTGACGGAACAGCGACTCGACCCCGCCGTTCAGCTTGAGCGCATCGAGCAACGTCATGTCGAGGTCGATCGTCTTCAGCGCCTTGCCTTGGTAGTACTGGAAGTCGCCGTTGATCTGCAGATCGAACGCATCCCGAATGGTCAGCGTCATGACTCCGGCGATGTCGGTCTTTCCGAACTCGTCGAGGCAGTCCTGCGAAAGCTCGACCTTGCTCCAGTTCTGGGCGTTCTTCCAGAAGCCGGGAGTGAGGCCCTCGTAGCAGACTTCCGGCGTATTGGCGAAGTCCATGTTGTACTGGTCGGCGCCGGAGGTGCCGGTGATCGAGTAACCGGCCTCGCCGAGCGTCTGGACATAGCCGTCCGGCACCACTTCGTAGACCATCAACCCGGCGTAGCTGGCGTCGAGGTCGTGGAACGACCAGGTGCCGTCCGACGCCGTCGTCGTCGCTTCGTCGATGCCGACGTCGTAGTCGCCGTCCTTGTTGATGTCGATGAAGATGGTGACGTCGCCAAGCCCGCTGTCCCCGACCGTCGAGCCGTCGCCATTGGCGTCGAGATATTTGGTGCCCGAGATGTCGAACAGTTCGAAGTTGGCGAAGTCGAGGTTGCTCTGGTCGGTGCCGTCGAGCGTGTAGCCGTCCTCTCCGTAGGTCTGCTCGTAGCCGGCCGGAAGCAGTTCCTGGACGACGCCGTCGATCTGGTCGGCGCCGAGGTTGGACAGGGACCAGTGGCCGTTCTCGTCGGTGGTCGTGGACGCCTCGCCGGCGTCGACCTGATGGTTGCCGTTGAGGTCGATGAAGATGGTGACGCCTTGCAGTCCGACCTCGCCGGGGTCGATCACGCCGTCACCGTCCGCGTCGACATACTTGGTGCCGGAAATGTCGAAGAGCGGGAA
>NZ_JANCLU010000010.1 GCF_024294805.1 Alsobacter ponti | reverse complement strand
CCGAACTCGGCCGTTAAACTCCTCCGCGCCAATGGTACTATGTCTCAAGACATGGGAGAGTAGGTCGCCGCCAGGCCCGCAAATGACAGGTGTGAATCTCTTCGCTTTTTCTTCCTCTTTTCTCGACACAGCTTCGGTAGGCTCGCCTCGCGCCCGACCCGCGTCGGCGGCGGCGCGGCGACGCTCGCCTCAGTCGCCCGAGACGAAGCCGTCGAACTCCCGCCAGAACGCCGCCCTCACCTCGTCGCGCTCCATGAGGATGTCGTGCCGGCAGCCGGCCAGCACGCTTAGCCGCGCCAGCGGCGCTTGCGCCGCGAAGCGCGCGGTCGCTTCGGTCGACACCACGGCGTCGTCGGCGCCGGCGACGCACAGCAGTTTCGTCTCCAGTCCCCGCGCGAAGGAAGGCTGGCGCAACGTCGCCATCGCGGCGAAGGCGGAGTTCAGCCAGCCGATGGTGGGCCGGCCGACCGCCAGACGCGGCGCGGCCGCGATCACGTCCAGCGAGCGCAGATAGCGGCGCGCGTCAGAGGTCAGCACGTTGTCGGGCGGGAAGCCCGGCGCGCCGGGACCGCCGCGAACGGGGACGCTGCGCCGGCCGAGCCCGACGGCGTTGCACAGCCGCGCCGCCATTTCGGCGAAGGGCGGCCGCAGGCTCGGGCTCAGCGCGATCATCGGCGCGGTGAGCACCGCGCGGTCGACACCGAGCGGCGCGCGACGCAACCCGAGAAGCAGCGCCGCCGCCCCCATCGAATGGGCGAGCCCGACGACAGGCCGGGGCCAGTTGCGCGCCCGCAGCTCGGCGAGCGCCGTCGCGAGGTCGACCGCGAAGCCGTCGAACCCCGCGGCATGGTTGCGCGACGGGTCGGCGAGCAGGCGCTGCGAGCCGCCCTGCCCGCGCCAGTCGAGGCACGCCACGGCGAAACCGCGCGCCTGCAGCTCCCCGATCGGCTCGAAATATTTCTCGATGAAATCGGCGCGGCCCGGCAGCAGCAGCACCGTGCCGCGCGGGGCGCGCGGCAGCTGCGCCGTCATCGCCATCCGCAGCCCGAGCCCGTCCGGCGTGCGCAGCACCCGGGCGGAGAGGCCCGGCGGCATCGGGTTGGAGGGCACGACGGCGAGTTCGTCCGTGGCCGGAAGCACCGCGCGGCCAGGCGTTCTCCCCGCCTCGGACGGCGAGAGGGCATCCCCCAGAATCATCGGCGCGTCGTCTTCAATGGCGTCATCCGAACTGCGGACGCGACCCTCGCAGGCCCCACCGGGCGGCGCAAGGCGCGTGGGGACGGAAGCGAACCGCTTGCTAGCGCACCACAGAGGCGATCGTTTCGGCGAGGTCGGCCAGCGTGTAGGGCTTGGGGAGCGAGGCATCAGCCTCGTCGAAGCGGCCCTCGGGGCCGACATAGCCGGTGGCCAGCACGAAGGGCAGGTTCGGGTGCTCGCGCCGCGCCGCGTGGATGAGCTGGTCGCCCTTCATGCCCGGCATGAGCTGGTCGGTGACGACGAGGTCGATCCCCTTTTCGTGGCGCAACAGCTCGAGCGCCTCCTCGCCGGAGCCCGCCTCAAGCGCCTCGTGGCCGAGTTCCTCCAGCATCGCGACGGCGTTCATCAGCACCAGGTGGTCGTCGTCGACGACGAGCACGCGCAGCGCGCGGCCGGACGCGCGGGCCGGGCCGGGCTTCGCGGCCGAGGACGGCGACGTCGCGGCGGAGACGGTTTCGACCGCCGGCAGCCACAGCTCGGCGACCGTGCCCTCCCCCACCCGGCTGCGCAGCACGAGACGGCCTCCCGACTGCCCGGCGAACCCGTCGATCATGGAGAGGCCGAGCCCGGTGCCCTTGCCCACGCCCTTGGTGGTGAAGAAGGGCTCGACGGCGCGCGCCAGCGTAGCCTCGTCCATGCCCTCGCCGGTGTCGGCGACGGCGATGCACAGATAGACCCCCGGCCGCAGCTTCTCCGAATTGTCCTCGCCGAGGCGCTCCTCCCGGAGCGCGATGGCGATGCGGCCGCCCCGGGGCATGGCGTCGCGCGCGTTGAGCACGAGGTTGAGCAGCGCCAGCTCGAGCTGGTTGGGGTCCACCAGCACCGATGCGATGCGCGCCGGCAACCGCATGGAAATCGGAATGCCCGGCCCCACCGAGTGCTGCAGCAGGTCCGACATGCCGCGCACCAGCCGGTTGGGATCGACGATCTCGGGCGCGAGGTCCTGCCGCCGCGCGAAGGCGAGCATGCGCTGGGTCAGCGACGCGCCGCGCCGCGCGGCCTCGATGGAGTTGTCGAGCAGCGTGCGCAGGCGCGGCTCGTCGGGCAGGCGCTTGCGGGCGAGCTCGAGGTTGCCGAGGATCACCGCCAGCAGGTTGTTGAAGTCGTGCGCGATGCCGCCGGCGATCTGGCCGGTGACCTCCATCTTCTGCGCCTGCACGAACTTGGCGTTGGCCTCCTCCAGCGCCTTCTGGGTGTCGCGCCGCTCGGTGACGTCCCGTGTGATCTTGGCGAAGCCGACGAGGTCGCCGGCGGCGTCGCGGATGGCGTCGACGACCACGTCCGCCCAGAAGCGCGTGCCGTCCTTGCGCACGCGCCAGCCCTCGGTGACGAACCGACCCTCGGCGACGGCGGCGGCGAGCGCGCGGGCGGGGCGGCCCTCGGCTCGGTCTTCGTCGGTATAGAAGCGCGAGAAATGCTGGCCGACGATCTCGGCTTCCGTATAGCCCTTCAACCGCTCCGCGCCGGTATTCCAGTTGCTGACGCGGCCGTCCGGGTCGAGCATGTAGAGGGCGTAGTCGGTGACGCCCTGCACGAGCAGGCGAAAGCGCTCCTCGCTGCGGCGCAGCTCCTCGCGGGCCCGGCGCTGCTCAGTGACGTCGCGGGTGATCTTGGCGAAGCCCTCGAGCTGGCCGTCGGGGCCGAAGATCGGGTCGATGATGACGTGCGCCCACAGCCGCGTCCCGTCCTTGCGGACGCGCCAGCCCTCGTGCTCGAAGCGGCCCTCGGTCGCCGCCGTGCGCAGCGCCCGCTCGGGCAGGCCGTCGGCGCGGTCCTCGGGGGTGTAGAAGGTGGAGAAATGCCGGCCGATGATCTCGGCGTCGTCATAGCCCTTGAAGCGGCGCGCGCCGGCGTTCCACGTGCTGACCACGCCGTCGGGGTCGAGCATGTAGATGGCGTAGTCGGTGACGGCTTCGACGAGGCTGCGAAAGCGATCCTCGGCGCCCGACATCCGCAAACGACCGGCCATGATTTGATATTCCGCGCCCCCGAGATCAGGCAAAACGCCGTCCGGGACGCAATGGTTCCTTGAGCGAAACCGTGTTGCGCGCCGAGGGGCGCTCAGGCGAACCGGCCGAGCCCCTTGTGGACGAACCCCTCCGGCGCGTGGGAGACGAAGAGCGCGTCGAGGCGCAGCGACGCGGCGAGCTCCCCGCCTTTGTCGGGCCCGAGCACCATCAGAGCCGTCGCCAGCGCGTCGGCGTCCATGGCGGTGGGGGCGAGCACGGTGACGGAGGCGAGCCCGTTGGCGAGCGGCGCCCCGGTGCGCGGGTCGATGGTGTGGGAGACCCACTCGCCATTGCGCCGACGGCGGTGGCGGTAGTCGCCCGAGGTGGCGACCGCGCCATCGTCGAGCTCGATCACGCCCATAGCCTCGCGCCGATCGGGATCGGGCCGCTCCAGCGCGACCGCGAAGGGCCGGCCGCAGGGCTTGCGGCCGTGCGCGCGCAGCTCGCCGTCGATGCCGACGAGCCAGGACGGGAAGCCTTCGTGCTCCAGGCACGCCGCCAGCCGGTCGACGCCGTAGCCCTTGGCGATGCCCGAGAGATCGAGGGCGAGCGGCGCGTGCTTGCGGGCGCGGCCGCGCTGCGGATCGAGTTCGAGCAGGTCGATGCTGGGGGCGAAGCCCAGCGCGGGGTCGGCGGCGGCGTCGCGCGCCTGCGCCCCGAAGCCGAAGGCGGCGACCACGGAGCCGACGCCGATGTCGAACGCCCCGCCGGACAGGCGGCCGATGCGCAGCGCCGCCTCCAGCACCTCCAGGATCTCCGGCGGCAGCGCCACCCACGCGCCCACCGGCGCGGCGTTGAGGCGCATCAGGTCGGAGTCGGGCTTCCAGGTCGACATCTGGCCGTCGACGCGCCCCGCCGCCTCGGCGAGGCGGGCGGCCAGCGCGGCGGCGTCGACCTCGCGGTCGGCATGGACCGTGGCGGTCCAGCGGCTGCCCATGGTGGGGCCGCTCAGCGTGGTGCGCCGCAAGCCCGGCTTTGCCGGCGCGGAGGGCTCAGTAGACGTCCTCCACATAGCGGCCCTCCCTCTTCAGGTCGGCGACGGTGAGTTGCATCGGGGCGAGCACGGCGGCCAGCGCCTCGGCGACGCCGCGCGCCATGTCGCGGCCGCCGCACACCAGGATCTGCGCCTCGCGGGCGATCAGCCCGCGCAGCGCCTCGGCGTCGGCCGCCAGCCGGTGCTGGACGCGGGCGCGCGGCGCGGCGCGCGAGAAGGCCGGGCGCAGCGAGGTCAGCCGCCGGTCGCGCAGCCATGCCTCCAAGTCGTTCCGGTAAAGGAAGTCGGAGCCCGGGTCGCGCGCCCCGAAATACAGGTGCATCGGCCGGCGCGCCGCGTTGGAGCGGATGAAGCCGGCGAGCGGCCCGACGCCCGCGCCCGCGCCGATGAGGATGACGGGCGCGTGGCCCGGCGCGGGTCGGAAGCCGGGGTTCGGCCGCACGAAGCCGTCGATGCAGTCGCCGGGACGCAGCGCGTGCAGGCGTCCGGAGCACAGTCCGCCCGGCATCAGCCGCACGCAGATCTCCAGCACGCCGTCGCGGCTCGACGAGGCCAGCGAATAGAAGCGCGGCACGTCCGAACCCGGCGCGAGCATGCCGACGAGGTCGCCGGCCTCGAAGCGTGGCAGGCGCGCGCCTAACAGCCGGCCCATCAGGCCCGACGGCTCGCCGGGGCCGAAGCGGAGAACCGCCGTCGGAGCGCCGATCTCGACGCCGTAATCGATGCGCTCCATGAGGCGCAGCGACTGGGTGCGCGGCCGCTCCGGCGTGTGGACGAGGGCGAGCTCCACGCCGATGGCGGCGCCAAACTCGCGGCCCCAGTCGGCGAAGCCCTGGGCCGACTGGCGGTCGATGCGGAATTCCGGCAGCAGCCGGCGCAGGCCCTTCTCTTCCAGCGCCCGGTCCACCGTGTCGGCGAAGCCGCAGAAGCGCGGGAACTGGCGGTCGCCGAAGCCGAGCACCGCGAATTCGAGCTCCGGCCCCGCCTCGAAACGGGCGAGCCTGGCGAGAAAATCGCTGGCGGACGAGGGCGCCTCGCCGTCGCCGTAGGTGGCGGTGAGGACGACGAACCGGCGCGCGGCGCGCAGGTGCGGGCCGAGATCGTTCATGGCGGCCACGCTCGCATCCACGCCGGCCCCGGCCAGCGCCGCCCGCAGCGTCTCGGCGAAGCCCCACGTGGTGTTGCCCTCGCTGCCGACCAGGATGACCGTGTCGGACACGCCGGCGATGGCGGCGGAGCGCCCCGGACGGGCGCGGCGGCGGGCCCACCAGATGGCGACGCCGGTTCCGGCCAGCAGCGGCACGGCGGCCGAGGAGAGGCCGAGCAGCACGGTCAGCGGCCAGGCGAGCTCGCCGGTGTGCAGGGCGTAGATGACCTGGTACGCGGACTGGTAGGGCGTGTTGGCCGCCGTGCTCAGCACCGCGCCGGTGGCGCGGTCGATGTTGGATTCGCCGTCGGCGGTGGCGAGCCGGAAGACGTCGGTGGGATCGTCGGCGTAGGGGAAGCTCAGCGTGCGCAGCGAAGCGAGCGGCGTGTCGCGCAGCAGCGGAATCTGCGCCGGCGACAACGTCGGCCCCTCGGCCGAGCGGGCGGCCTCGGCGCTGGCGGGCGCGCCGTCGGGCAGCACCTCGAAGGTCGTCAGCGACATCGCGACGCCGGTGAGGGCGGAGATCAGGAGCCCCGCGACGGCGGCGCGCGAGGCCTGCCCGTGCAGGCGCTGCATCGCCGTGCCGCGCACCGGGCCGGCCAGCTTGCGCCAGCCGCCGAGCCCGCGAGCGAGCATGGCGAGCCCGCTGACGGCCAGCACGAGCATCGCGAACGCGCCCAGCCCGGCCGTGACGCGGCCCGGGTCGTCGAGCAGCAGCTTCCGGTGGAGGTTCTTGACGACGAGCATGAAGGGGGACGGCTCCGGCGCGGGCGAGAGCGCGCCGGTCGCGGGGTCGATCACGGCGATGGCCGGGCTGTCGCCTTCGAAATAGGTGACGACGATGGCCCCGGAGGGCTTGCGCTCGATGCGGTCGACGCCCGGCGCGGCGCGCGTGGCCAGTTCGGCGACGTCGGCCACCGACACCGTCGCGGCGGGCGGCGCGGCGGCCGTCAGCCGCTCGCGGACGGGATCGATCGCCAGCAGCGCCCCACTGGTCGCCAGGGCGACGAGCAGCAGGGCGGCGGCGAGGCCGAGGAACGAGTGCAGCGGACGCAGCATGGCGGATGACTCAGGAGAGCTTGTAGACGAAGGTCTGGACGTAGCCGCGCCCGCCGACCGGCTTGCCGGCCCCGGCGGAGGTCAGCGGGGCTACGACCTCGGAGGGGTTGTCGCGCATGTTCTCGACGGAGGTGTCGACGTGGACCTCGAAGCCGCCGTCGATCAGCGTGTCGGCGAGGTCGACGGTGACGCTGAGCGTGCGCCCGGCCCCGACGCTGGCGCCGGTGATGCCGTCGAGCTCGGCCATCGCTCCGCCCGAGAGCCGCTGCCAGTCGGCGAGGTGGCGGTAGAACTTCGACTTGCCGCCGGCCATCCACAGCGTGCCCTTGTAGGCGCCCGCCTTGTCGGTGACGTAGAGGACCACATACGCGCCGTCGCCCCCGTAGGGCTTCATCTTCACCTCGAAGGTGACGGGGCGCGCCTGCGCAAGCGAAGGGGCGGCGAACGCCGCGGCGGCGGCCGCGACGGGAAGAAGACGGTTCATGGCGGTGTCCTTGCTGTTTGTATTGTCGGGGGCGGCCTACTGGACCTGCGCCTTGGGGCGCGACTTCATCAGGCCGTTGGCGGGCGGCGGCGCATTGGGGTCCTCGGGCGCGGCCGCGGCGGCGGGACCGCCCCGGCGCTCGCCGCCCTCGCCGCGCTCGGCGCGGTCACCATGCTCGCGGCGGCCACGGGTGCGCTCGCCGCGCTCGTCGTCGTCGCCGTCCCCGTGGCGCTCGCGCATCTGCCGCGTCGACAGCACGGCCAGGCTGGCGGGGTCGACCTTGGCGCGGATCTCGCGGCCTTCGCGGTCGACGGCCTGGATGGCGTAGCAGCCGTCGTCCGTCTTGATCCGCTGCACCGTCCAGCCCATCGTCTCGGCCATCTGCACGAGCGCGCTGCGGGGACGCCAGTCGGCGATGCGGACGTTGCAGCGCTCGTCGGCGAGCGCCGCGCCGGCGATTCCGACGCCCAGGAGGCCCGTCGTCGCGATCAGTGTTCTTGCCTTCATGGCGCAGCTCCGGTTTGTGTGACGGCGACAGACTGGACCGCCAAGCTGACGCGGCCCTGACGCCGGACCACAATCGTCGTCAGGCTGCCGTCAGCCCCGGGGCGCAGCCTGACGGCGCGAAGGGTGGCGAATGCGCATCTTGCTGATCGAAGACGACACGGCGCTGGGGGCGGCCGTCCGCGACCAGATCGTGGCGGACGGGCACTCGGTGGACTGGGCGACGCGGCTCGACGCGGCGCGCGACCATCTCGGCCTCGCCCCCTACGAGCTGGTGCTGCTCGACCTGATGCTCCCCGACGGGCGCGGCCTCGATTTTCTGCGCGCCCTACGCAAGGCCGGCGACACCACGCCGGTGGTCATCCTCACGGCGCTGGACCAGATCTCCGACCGCATCGCCGGCCTCAACGCGGGGGCCGACGACTACCTCGTCAAGCCGTTCGACCTGTCGGAGCTGTCGGCGCGGGTCGGCGCGGTGTCGCGGCGCTACCACGGCAACCCGAATCCGCTGGTGCGCATCGGCGATCTCACCGTCGACCTCGCGGCGCGCAGCGTGCGCCGGGCCGGCGTCGACGTGCCGCTGACGGCGCGGGAGTGGTCGCTGTTCGAGGCCTTCGTGCAGCGCAAGGGCGCGATCCTGTCGAAGGCGCAGCTCGAGGAACGGCTCTATTCCTTCGAGCAGGAGGTCGACAGCAACGCCATCGAGGCGCATGTCAGCCGGCTGCGCAAGAAGCTCGGCGCGGACGTGCTGGAGACGGTGCGCGGGCTCGGCTACCGGCTGGCCTCGCCATGAGGATCCCCCTCCCGCGCTCGATCCAGGGCCGGCTCGCGCTCGGCCTGTGCCTGGGGCTCGCCTTGCTGTGGATCGCCGCCAGCGTGGCGGCGCTCGAGGCGCTGCGCCGGCGGATGGACGAGGTGTTCGACAGCGCCCTGCAGGAGACCGCCCAGCGCATCCTGCCGCTCGCGGTGATGGAGATCATCGACCGGGGCGAAGGCGGCGCGCAGCGCGTCGCCTCGGCGGAGCCGCACCGCGAGCGCGTCGCCTACGTGGTGCGCGACGAGGCCGGACGCACGGTGCTGCAATCGCACGACGCGGACGCCGCGGACTTCCCCGACCATCCGCCGCTCGGCTTCTCGTCCACCCACGCCGCCCGCTACTACGCCGAGACCGCCTTGCAGGGTTCGCTCACCATCGTCATGGCGGAGCCGCTGGAAGGGCGGCGGCACGCGGTGGCGCAGGCGGCGCGGGCGCTCGCCATGCCGCTGCTCCTCGTGCTCGTGCCGCTCGGCTTCGTCGGCGCATGGCTGCTCGTGCGCGCCAGCATGGCCCCCGTGCGCGGCCTGTGCGCCGAGATCGAGACGCGCGGCGGCGGCGACCTGCGCCCGCTCGGCGCGGACGGCCTGCCGACCGAAATCGAGCCCATCGCCGCGGCGATCGACCAGCTGATGGAGCGCCTGCGCCGCGCGCTCGACGCGGAGCGCAACTTCGCCGCCCGCAGCGCGCACGAGTTGCGCACGCCCATCGCCGCCGCCCTGGCGCAGACGCAGCGCCTGCTGGCCGAGACCCATGACGACGCGACGCGCGAGCGCGCCTTGCAGGTCGAGGACACGATGCGCCGGCTGGCGCGTCTCGCCGAGAAGCTGATGCAGCTGGCGCGCGCCGAAGGCGGGAGGCTGCTCACCGAACAGCCGGCCGACTGCGTCCCCGTCCTGCGCGTGATCGCCGACGATTTGCGCCGCTCCACCGGTCTCGGCGACCGCCTCATGCTGGAGCTGCCGGATGCGCCGGTGCTCACCCGCCTCGATCCCGACGCGCTATCGATCCTGGTGCGCAACCTCGTCGAGAACGGCGCGCGCCACGGCGCGCCGGACGAGCCGGTCCGCGTCTCGCTGGCTTCGGACGGCGTGCTGCGCGTGGTCAGCGCGGGCCCGGTCGTGCCCGCCGACCGCCTCGCCTCGCTCACCAAGCCGTTCGAGCGGGGGCCGACCTCGGCCCGGGGCTCCGGCCTCGGCCTCGCCATCGCCGACGCCATCGCGCGCGGCGCCCGCGCCCGCCTGACGCTGCACTCCCCGGCGACCGACCGGCCCGACGGCTTCGAAGCCCGCGTCTCCCTCGCCGAGCCTGGCCCAGCAGGCGCGGCGCCAACGCGGAGGCGGTGACGGGGGAGTTGGTCAGTCGGCCGCGGATCGCGCCGCGGATGGCCCGCAGGCGGCCGGCCTCCATTGAGACCCCGATCACGCGCTTCCCGGAGTCCCGCACGGGCTGTCCGCCGAGGACGCGGTCGTTGGTGAGGCCTTTGATGAACTCCCCGTCGTCTTTAGGCCCAGCCGGTGAATTCGCCGGCGGACCCGGCGGCGATCATCGCGCGCACCTCGGCCAGGGTGGCGAAGGCGTCGCGAACCAGCGGCGCGTCCTCCGCCATCGAGCCGATGCTGACGAAGGTGACTTCAGCCGATCGCGCGAGGTCGACCACCAGCCGGACGTGACGCTGGCTCAGGATGCTGTCGCGCTCCTCCTTGGTGGGCGCGATGACCGAGCACGGCATGGGGTAGTGCGGCGAGTTCACGACTTCCGCCGCGCGGCTAACCGCGTCGAGCAGCGAGGCCGAGCCGTCCGGCGCGACGCCGTTCCGGACCTTTGTCAAGCGGAGGGGTGCCTCGCCGGTCTCGCCGGACCAGGACTTCATCTTCAAACACAGGTACGAACTCCCACCGATTCGGCCCCGCGCATCACTCGCTCGCAGTCGATAAGGGGCGAAACGGCTATCGATTGCAGTGGCGCGACATCTAGCAGAGTCGCCAGCACATTTGATAAGGTCGCCTAGGAAGCTACCCGGCATCTATGATCACTTATGCAGGTCGCTTGCCACGTTGAAGGAGGCGTGGGCATCCTCTGACAGATGGGGCGCGAAATGCGGTGGGAAGATTTAGATGTGCTGGTATAGTAATTAATGTTACGTCTAGGTGGGTGAGCACGTCATAAGTTCGAACATGAGGCATCATGCCACACTGTCGATCTGCAAGAGCAGAAATAGAAACAGCCTCTGTGCGCCCAAACTTTTTTTGTAAATTCAACTGTATTCCGACGAAACGAGCATGTACGGGCAGATCCTCACCTTTATTGCTGAGCAACGACTGGGCGATCTAGCGAGCATAGCTGGCGTGTTCATTTCTGTCATAGGGTTCATTGTAACATTTATAGGGGTAAGACGCTCACGTACTGCCGCAGAGATGGCTGCGCAGGCATCAATTCAGACTCGGAACAATATAAAATTATTTGAGACAGTTTCAAGTTTTTCTAGCGTAATCTCGTCGTTGGAGGAGGTAAAACGAATTCATCGGACGGAGCACTGGCTGATACTCCCGGACAAATACAGTGAACTAAGGAAAGTTCTTGTTGGGTTACGAGCAGCAAACCAACACCTTAGCGAAGAAGGAAAGAGCGCGATACAGTCGACCATCAGCAATCTTCTCGACATTGAGAGCAAAGTCGAGCGCGGACTAAAGACTACTGCGTCCCTAGATTCTGTTAAGTTCAATAAAATAGTGTCCGGCGACATAGATCGCCTTACTGCGATGCTCGAAGAAATAAAGTTGAAGTGGGGTGATCTGCCGTGAACATGGAAAAGCAGAAGCGACTTGTGAAGGCCCTCCACAGAAAAACGGTAGAAGGTAGTTTGGCGTGGGAAGAAACTGCCGCGATAAATGCGTTTCAAGTAGCCTTCTCAAATAGTTCCGTGAGAATAATATCTTCCGACAACTCTAGACTAGAAGACGTAATGGACTACACCATGCAAATTATCAATAATGAGGGAGTCGTTGTTGATAGTTTCACAGATGACGATATATTCGAGGAAAATGGTTCCTACTATCGCTTGATGGAGGACATACATGAACTGGCCCGACGCAGGGCAATGGGATCAGATGCTGTTCTCGACGAAGTGTTGAAAGAACTCGACGACGATCTGCCATTCTAATAGTTAGGAGCCTTCTGACGAATGAACAACCAGCCTCAACCGTCGGAGTACGCCCCCATCTCGGCATAATCGTCTATAGAGCTTGATAGACACGTATTGGCGTGCTGGCGATCTGGAATCGGAACTGCGAGCGCGCATATGTGAGATCATCAAGTTCTTTAACTTGCGCTCTTGTTCAGGTTTTGGCTGGGGCGGGAGGATTCGAACCTCCGTATGGCGGAATCAAAATCCGCTGCCTTACCACTTGGCGACGCCCCAGTGTCGACGGCGCGCCGTCGCGGCGCAAAATAGGGAATGCCCGGCGGCGGCGCAACAGCCCCGACGCGGGCATCCACCGGCCATTTCCGTCCCTGGCCTTACACACGATCGACGGGCTCGAGCCGGCTCCGCCCTTCCCTTCGGCAAGCCGGCCTTCGATGACGAACCGCGCGGCGACCCGCCGGCCCGGCGGGCGGGAGGTCGCTCCCGCAGCGAGCGCCGGCGCGTCAGCCCAGGCGGGGCTGCGTGGACGCCAGCGAGGGCCGCTGGGCCATGGTGTCCCACCACGCGCGCAGGCCGGGGCATGGCTCCATCATCCGCGCGAAGTCGGGCGTCATCGAGAAATAGGCCATGATCGGCGCGAGCCAGAGGTCGGCGAGCGTCAGGTCGCCGCCGGCGAGCCACGGGTCCGAGCCCTTGATGCGGTCCAGTTCCGCGAGGCAGGTGGCGGCTGTGGGCCTCGCGGCTTCGACGATGGACTCGTCACAGGTTCCGCCCGTCATGGGCGTGATCAGCCGCTGCCACACGATCTTGCCGACGATCGCGCCGTAGCCGTAGGAATCGAGCAGGCCGATGGCCCAGTTCATGCGCGCGGCCTGGCGGGCGTCGGCCGGCTGCAGCCGGCGGCCGGGAAAGACCTGGTCCACGTAGCGCGCGATGGCGCTGGTCTCGTAGAAGGCGAAGCCGTCGTGCTCGAACGCCGGCACCTTGCCGAAGGGATGGCGGCCGAGATGGGCCGACTGCCGCCCCTGCCCCGACAGGAGGTCGACGGGCTCCAGCCGGTAGTCGGCCGGCTTCTCGGCGAACACCATGCGCACGGTCCGCACATAGGTGCTGTAATCGGGTCCGTAGACGATCGGCGTCGACATCGCGGGTCCTCCCAGATGGTGGCGGACCAGTCTGCCACGGCCCGGTCGCGCCGACCATCACATCGCCGTGCGCCGCGCCGGCCACATCGCCGGGCGCATCCGGTCAATCACGGTCTTGACGGTTTCAACCGATCCTGCAACCAAAGGCCGGACAAAACTGGAAGTTGCGCAACCCTCGGAGCGCCTTCCGAAACGGAGCACGATCATGCGGAGCGTAGGCGCGAAGGCGCGGACCTGGGCCAAGATGGCGGCGCGCATCGGCGCGGGCCTGGCGATCGCCGCGACGGTGGCCGCCTGCGTGCAGACCTCGCGGCCGGCCAATGGCGGCGGCTTCCAGAACGACGAGTATTACAACGATTACGGACCGACCTCCTTCGGCAGCGGCCGCTGAGCCGGGCGGGGTCCGCCCCGCCCTCGACCGCTCGCCTTGCCGGGCCGGTCGCGCTAAGGGTGGGCGACCGCAACCGGAGCCCGCCATGCCCGCCCCAGCCCTCAAGGGTCTTCTGTTCGACAAGGACGGGACGCTGATCGATTTCGACAGGACGTGGGGACCCGCGGCCTACGAGGTCATGCGCATCATGGCGCAGGGGGACGAGGCGCGGTTCCGCGCGCTGGCGGAGGCCAACCACTTCATCATCGAGGAGCGCCGCTTCCTGCGCACGTCGCCCCTCGTGGCGGGCTCGTCGCAGAGCTACGGCGCGCTGTGGGCGCAAGTGCTGGGCCGCGAAAACGGCGCGGAGCTGCACGCCGAGATGGACGACCTGTTCAAGCACTGGGGCCTGCAAAAGCTCTCGCCCATCGGCGAACCCCTGGCGGTGCTGGCTGAGCTGGCGCAAGACGGCTACCGGCTCGGCATCGCCACCAACGACGCCGAGGCGTCCGCGCTGGTGCAGGCGGAGGCGATGGGCCTCGCGCCGCATCTCGACTACGTCGTCGGCTACGACAGCGGCCACGGCGGGAAGCCCGAGCCCGGCATGGTGCTGGGCTTCGCCCGCGCCATCGGCGCGTCGCCCGCCGAGGTGGCGCTGATCGGCGACAGCACGCACGATCTGCACGCCGCGCGCGCCGCCGGCGCGGTGTCCATCGCCGTGCTCACCGGACCGGCGCCGCGGGACGAGCTGGAGCCGCACGCCGACTACGTGGTGGAATCCATCGCGCAACTGCCGGCGTTCCTGCGCGGCCTCGGCGCGCGCGCCGAGACGGAGCGGCGGGCCGGCTGAGCCCGGCTCAGGCCTCCGGCCCCGAGAGGGCGCGCACCCGGTCGCGCCAGGCGACCAGCAGAACGTCCAGCGCCTCGACCTCCCCCGGCTCCAGCCCGCCCAGAGTCGCGCCGACCAGCCGGCGCTGCAAGGCCAGCCCCTTCTCGGTGAGGGCGCGGCCCTCCGGCGTCAGGTAGAGCGCGTTGGAGCGCCGGTCGCCCGGGATGGCGCGGCGCTCGACGAGCTTCTGCGCGGCCATGCGGTCGATCAGCCCGGAGACGTTGCCCTTGGTGACGTAGAGCCGCTCGGCGAGTTCCTGCTGGCTCAGGCCCTCTTGCTCGGACAGGGTGGAGAGCACGTCGAACTGCGGGATCGACAGGCCGAGTTCGCGGAACTCCTGCGCCGCCCGGGCCGTGATCCGCCGGTGCAGGCGCAGGAAGCGAAACCATGTGCGCAGCACGCTTGCTTGCGGATCGATTGTCATCGGCGCGCGCTCCCGCCGGCCCGTGTCGAGTGGCTTCAGGTCCGGCCAAGGCTATGCCGGGAGCGCCGGGCTCCGCAACCGGGGCGTGCCCGCGACCGAACCGCGCGCCGACGCGCGAGCCCCGGCTCCGGTTCCGCGCTGAGGCGTCTTGTCGCAATCCGGACGGGGCGTCGCGAAAAATTCGCCCCGCTTTCGGACGCTTGGTCTAGGCTGTCCGCATGCGCCGCCTCGTTGTCGACCGCCCGCCTTCTCTCGCCGCCCTTTGGAGCCGCCGAATCGCCGTGTTCGCGCTCGTCGTGACGGGCATCGCGGCGGCGCTGTCGCGGCTGGGGCGCATCGAGCCGGCCGCCGCCGTGACGGTGCTCGGCGCGGGCCTGCTGATGGCGGCCGTCGCCGTTGCGCTGTCGGGCGTCGCCTTCGTGGCGATCTGGCGCGAGGGGCGGCCGGGCTTCGGCAAGGCGCTCGGCGGGCTGTTCCTGGCGGTGCTGCTGGCGCTCTACCCGGGCTATCTGGCGGCGCAGGCGCTGCGCCTGCCGCGCCTCTCTGATGTCAGCACCGACATCGCCGACCCGCCGTCCTTCTCGCGCTCGCGGCGCGCGCTGGAGATGCGGTCCGGCCACGTGCCGCCCGAGGCCCCCGCCGGCCTGCGCGCCGCGCAGCGCTCGGCCTATCCGCAGATCCAGCCCCTCGTGCTGGACCTGACGCCGCAGGACAGCTTCGGCATCGTGCTGAAGGCCGCCAACCAGCGCGGCTGGCAGGTGATCGAGAGCAGCGCGCCCGGCGGACGCATCGGCGCGGGCCGGCTGGAGGCGATCGACTTCTCGCCCGCCCTGCGCTTTCCGGAGGACGTGACGGTTCGCCTGCGGCCGACCGCCGCCGGAACGCGGATCGACGTGCGCTCCGCCTCCCGCGTGGCGACGCACGACTTCGGGCAGAACGCGCGGCGAATCGCCGCCTTCCTGCAGGCGGTGGAGGATCTCGCCGACGCGCGCTGACCGTCTCAGCGCAGCTCGAAGCGCGAGCCGAGGGAGGGCGGCCCGTCGGACTCCACGACGCCGCGCGCCACGAGGTCCTCGATATGGGCCAGCACCGACATCGCCGCGCCGCCCAGCAGCGCCGGGGCGAGGCCCTCGTAGAGCCGGGGCACGATCTCGGCGACGCGTGTGTCGCCGGCGGCGAGCCGGTCGAGGATCGAGGCCTCGCGCTGCCGACGGTGGTGCGCCAGGGCGCGCACGTAACGCTGCGGGTTCGTCACCGGCCCGCCATGGCCCGGCCAGTACACCTCCTCGGGGCGCGCGCCGAGCCGCGCCAGCGAGGCCATGTAGTCGCCCATCGCCCCGTCCGGCGGCGCGACGACGGTGGTGGACCACGCCATCACGTGGTCGCCCGAAAACAGGGCGTTCTCCTCGGGCAGAGCGAAGGCGAGATGGTTGGCCGTGTGGCCCGGCGTGGCGACCGCCTCAAGTGTCCAGCCGTCGCCCTCGATCCGCTCTCCGTCGGCCAGTTCGGTGTCGGGGACATGGTCGCGGTCGCCGCCGCCCTCCCCGCCACCCGTTTCGTGGGCGTGCAGCGGGCGCGCGGGCCGGTGCGGACCGCAGCCGACGATCGGCGCGCCGGTGGCCGCGCGCAGCAGGCGCGCGCCGGGCGAATGGTCGCGATGGGTGTGGGTGACCACGATTCGGCCGATGTGCTCGCCCTGGAGCGCGGCGAGCAGGCGGGCGATATGGCCGCTGTCCTCCGGGCCGGGGTCGATCACCGCCACGTCGCCGCGCCCCACTACGTAGGTGCAGGTGCCGGTGAAGGTGAACGGGCCGCGATTGCCCGCCACCATGCGCCGCACGAGCGGGCTCACGGTCTCCATCGTCCCGGCCGGACTGTCGAAATTGCGCTCGAAGGGAATGTCGTCGCTCATGCTGCTGTCCGCCGGATGTCGGAGGGCGGGGCCACTTGTGGCGTTTCGCGCGAGACCCTATACGGGGAAAGTCATTGCATAAAGGAGAGGGGCGACCTCTCCGGGTCCCCGTCTGCCGCGAAAGGCTTTCTCATGGCCGTTCAACCGTCTTCGACCACGCTTGTTTCCGCGATCTGGCCGGCGCGCGCCGACCTCGGCGGCGTGCTTCGCGCCGTGCTGCTCGCCGTCGCGGGCACGGCGCTGCTGACGCTCTCGGCCAAGCTGAAGGTGCCCTTCTACCCGGTGCCGATGACGATGCAGACGCTGGTGGTGCTGATGCTGGGCGCGGCCTACGGCTCGCGCCTCGGCGCGGCCACCGTGGCCCTTTATCTGCTGGAAGGCGCGCTCGGACTGCCCGTGTTCGCCGACACGCCGGAGCGCGGCATCGGGCTCGCCTACATGATGGGCCCGACGGGTGGCTTCCTGGTCGGCTTCCTCGCCGGCGCGGCGATCGTCGGCTGGCTGTGCGAACGCGGCCTCGGCCGCTCGCTGCTCGGCATGCTTGCCGCCATGACGATCGGCCACCTCGCGATCTTCGCCTTCGGCTATGGCTGGCTGGCCACGCTGGTCGGCCCCACGGCCGCCTGGGCCGGCGGCGTCGCCCCGTTCTTCCTCGCCACGGCGCTGAAGACGGCGCTCGGCGCGGTGCTGGTGCCGGCCCTGTGGTCGGTGGCGGACCGCCGCCGCGGCTGAGCCTGCGGCCCAACACTCACCCGAACGACGGCGCCCGCGGGGCGCCGTTTTTCGTTGCGGCTCCCGCGTGGCGCGCGCCCCGCCATTGTTTCTCGCCATCGCGCGCGGCGAGCATGACCTCGGCAAATCGAGGACCCGCCGGATTCCGTTCGGAACATGAAAAAAAAAGCAGTTGCGGACGCAATACGGCCACGTTGCTTCTAGACATCATGGCATCCGATGTGCCACTGAGTCGTCTCCCGACCTCCAGTGGCTGACGATGAACAAAGACCGGAACAATTGGGAGCGGCGTCGCCGCTCTTTCGACGAAGAGAATTTCGCCCCCAGCCGCGACCGCGGCCCCGTCTCGGGGGGGTATGTCCCCAGGGCCCCGGTGCAGGCAGGCCCTGAGGTCGGAGCCACAGTGAAGTGGTTCAAGTCCGACAAGGGCTTTGGCTTCGTGACGCTGGATGACGGCACGGGCGACGCGTTCCTTCCGGGCCGCGCCGTCGAGGCCTCGGGCTACAGCTCGATGGATTCGGGCACGACGCTGCGTGTGCGCGTCGGCCAGGGCCAGAAGGGCGCGCAGGTCACCGAGATCATCAGCGTCGACACGTCGACGGCGGAGCCCCCGCGCGCCGGCGGCGGCTTCCAGCGCCGCGAGCGCAGCGACTTCGGCGGTGGTGGCGGCGGCGGTGGCGGCGGCTTCGCCCCGCGCGGCCCCGGCGAGACGCACAGCGGCACGGTCCGCTGGTACAACGGCGAGAAGGGCTTCGGCTTCGTGCAGATCGACCAGGGCGGCGGCAAGGACGTATTCGTGCACGTCTCGGTGCTGCAGCGCGCCGGCCTGCGCGACCTCGTCGAGGGCCAGAAGGTCCGCGTCACCGTGGTGCAGGGCCAGAAGGGTCCGCAGGCGGACGCCATCGAACTCGAGGATTGATCGGGCGACGGGCTACCCGTCGTCCCTCTCCTGAACAGGGGCCGTCCGCGAGGGCGGCCCTTTTTCGTTTCGGCTGAAGCGCGCCCGGGCCGCGACGGCCCGGCGGCGGAGGACACCATGCAGCGGCACGCCTTCAAGATGTTCCTGAACCCGGGGCGCAGCGCCGAATACCGCAAGCGGCACGACGAGATCTGGCCGGAGCTGGCCGCGTTGCTTCGCGACAGCGGCGTGTCGAACTATTCGATCTTCCTCGACGAGGAGACCGGCGTGCTGTTCGGCTATCTCGAGCGCACCGACGACCACCGCATGGCGGACCTGCCGTCCCATCCCGTCATGCGGCGCTGGTGGGATTTCATGAAGGACATCATGCGCAGCAATCCGGACGGCTCCCCCGTCGCCGTGCCGCTGGTCGACATGTTCCACCTGCCCTGAAACGCCGGACCGCCGGGACGCGTCGCGCCCGGCGGCTCGGATCGACTCAAGGGGCGGCGGCGCCGCCCCGGATGGCGTCGCTTCTAGAACTGGCTCCAGTCGCCCGCCTGGACCGTCCGTCCGCCGCCGACGGCGACCCTGCGGCGCGGTTCGCCCGAAGTGGGACGCGGCCCGGAGAATGCCGACTTGGCGAGGTCCTGGAGCCGCTGCGGCGCGTCCGGGCGCACCGCTTGCTTCATGCGCGCGTCCGTCTTGAAGGCGGCGACAAGCTCGTCGAGCTTGCGGATCTGCCCCGTCAGCGAGGTGGCGGACGCGGCGCTCTGCTCGGCCAGCGCGGCGTTCTGCTGCGTCATCTCGTCCATGTGCGCGATGGTCTGGCTCATCTCCTCGATGCCGTTGGCCTGCTCGGCGGCGGCGGACGAGATCTCGCCCACCGTCTCCGAGACCTTGACCGACGCCGAGACGATCTGCTCCAGCGTATCGCCGGCGGAGCGGACGAGCCTCACGCCCTGCGCCACTTCGGCCGCCGAGGAGGAAATCAGCCCGGTGATGTCCTTGGCCGCTTCGCTGGAGCGCTGCGCCAGCGTGCGGACCTCCGAGGCGACGACCGCGAAGCCCTTGCCCGCCTCGCCGGCCCGCGCCGCCTCGACGGCCGCGTTGAGCGCCAGCAGGTTGGTCTGGAACGCGATGTCGTCGATGACCGAGGTGATCGCCGAGATGCGCTGCGACGCGGCCTCGATGCGGCTCATCGCCTCGACCGCTTCGCGGACAACGCCACCCCCCTGCTCGGCGACGCTCATCGCCTCTTCCGCCAGGCCCACCGCGCGGCGGGAGGCGCTGGCGCTGGCCTTGACGGACGCGGCCAGTTGCTCGGTGGTCGCGGCGGTCTCCTCGAGCGAGGCTGCCTGCCCTTCCGTCCGCCGCGAGAGGTCGTCCGCGCCGACATTGATTTCGCCGGCGGCGTTGTTGACGTCGACGGTGGTCGCCTGGATCACCGTCACGGTCTCGGCGAGGCGCACGACCGTGGTGTTGATGGCGGTCTTCAGCTCCTCGAGGCGGCCCGAATAGGGCGCGCGGACCGTCTGGGTGAGGTCGCCCTGGGCGACGGCGCCCAGCACCTCGGCGAAGTCGCCAGTGGCGGCATCCACGATCTGGTTGATCTGGTTGACGCTCTCCACGAGCTTGCCGAGTTCGGGCTGGCTGGTCCGGACCTCGGCGCGCAAGCCGAAATCGCCCTGGGCAGCGGCTTCGACGACCACGCCGACCTCGCGCACCACGGCCGCCATTTCGGCAGCCTGGGCGGCGCGCTGCTCCGCCTGGGCGCGTTCCTCCGCCTCCAGCTCGTCCGTCCGCACGAGGCTGACACGGAACGCCTCCGCCGCCTTGGCGGCGTCGCCGACCTCGTCGGCGCGATTCGCATAGGGCACCTCGACATCGCGCCGGCCCGAAGCGAGCTGCGACAGGATGTCCGCGATACGGCGGATCGGGCGCGCCACGGACAGCGTCGTCGACACCGCCGTTCCCACCATCACGAGCAGCGCCAGCGCGCCGAGCAGGAGCCCGCTCATCGTGGCGTTGCGGATCGACGCCTCGAGCTCGCGGCTGGCGGCGTCGTTGCGCTCGCGGGCCGTCACGCGGGTTTCGTCGATCAGGGCGGTCAGCTTCTCGCGAAGGGGCGTGCTCTTCTGCGTCACCACGGCCATTTCCCTCTCGGTCGCGTGAACCTGACGTGTCATCACGTCCTGCAGGCGTCCAAGGGTTCCATGCAACTCGTCCACCTCGCGCAGCAGCGCGGCGTCGGCGAGCCGGCCCCGGACGTCGGTGAGCGCGGTCGCGGCGCCGCTCAGCTGGGTGTTGATGGCGCCGAGCAGCCCTTTGTCGCCAGTGGCCTCAAAGCGCCACATCGCCGTGCGCGAGCTCTTCAGATGGGCGTCCAGATCCACGAGGTCGCGTTCGATCTCGAGTCGCCCCGGCAACGTGGCCGGAAGTCCGGTTTCGACCAGCGCGCCCATCCGCTTGTCCCACGCCGCCGCAAGCTCCATCTGCTCGCGCCGAAGCGCCAGGCGCTCGGTATGAACCGCGCCGATTTCGGCCACGGCGGCCAGGTAGTCGGCCAGGATCTCCTTGGCCTTGTTCAGCCGCGCCCTGTTTTCGGGAATGCCCGCCCGCGCGAGCGCCCGGTCGACGGCGGCGTTGGCCGCGCTGGCGGTTGCCGGAACCGCGTCCATGGCCTTGGCGAGTTCCTCGGAATTCTTCGAGAGCTGAATGCCGCGGTTCAGCGCCTGGACCGTCGAGACTTCGGCGCCGAGCATGACGACGGTCTCGATGACGGTCGACGTGCGCGACTGGAGGTCGCCCAGTCCGCCGATGGTGGAGAAGGACCATTGCTGGACGCCCATGAGCGCCGCGAGGAGGGCGACGCCGCATCCAGCCTGCAATGCAAGCTTATGGCCGATACGCATTTTGCCAATCATGATGTGTCACTCGGTAGCGATGGCAGAGATGCGAAGCAGGGGGACGACGTCGTCATCGCGGACGACGAGCGCTTCGATGAGACCGTCGGCGTCCTCGCCGACGGGAGTTCGCCGGATACTCTCCGGCGAGAGGTCGAGAATGTCGGAGACGGAGTCGGCGAGGATGCCGAACTGGCGAGAATCGTCTTCGACGACGATCACCACGCTCGCGGCCGCCTTTTCGCCGGAGTTCCGGCCCAGCCGCGCGGCGAGATCGTAGATCGGGATGACCTGGCCGCGCAGGTTGATGACGCCGAGCATGTAGGGCGGCGCATCCGGCAAGGCGGTGGCCTTCTGCCAGCACTTGATCTCGCGGACCAGATCGACGGGGATCCCGAAGGTCTGCTCTCCCACTTTGAATATGAGCACTTGTTGAGGCGGAGCGGGGGGCGCCCAGATGTCTGCTGTGTTCGATGAAATGACTTGCACGAACGTCCTCCGCGCGAGGCTGCGAAAAATGTACTTCAACAGCCGAGTGCGATGTGAAACTGTACTGCTCAGCAATAAACAAACCGTGTAGATTCACGAATCCCTACTTGCGAGCAAGAATCGAATTTTACAACTACAGCTATTCTTCATTAGACTCTTTGGCGTAGCGCAAACTTTTTTCACGCCAAAGTTGCGCCTTGACTTATCGCAAGGCCGAGTCGTCAGCCGGCGCCGGCGGCTGCCCGCCAGCGGTCGCCGAAACGAAAACGGGCGGCCCGAGGCCGCCCGCTTTTCCGTCGAAGAAGGTCAGATGGTCGGAGCGAAAGGATTTGAACCTTCGACCCCCTCGTCCCGAACGAGGTGCGCTACCAGGCTGCGCTACGCTCCGCCATGTCTGACGGGCGGCGTTATAGCCGTCCCCTCCGTGGATCGCAAGCGCGGATCGCCCCGTCGGGTCGCTTATTGGGCCGCCATGCGATAACGTGGGGACTTGACCTCGCGCCCCCTCGCGACAGGTCAGCACGCGGGGGCAGGACAGAAGACATCCGCACGAGGAGGCCTCCCATGCCTTACTTCGTCCATTGTCTCGACTGCCAGCAGGGCGACCCGCCGCGCTACGTGCGCGCGACGCCGCGCGTGTTCGAGACGCCCGAGGCGGCCAACGCCTACGCGGCGCAGATCGAGCCAGAGCGCCGCGCCCTGGTCACCACCAACCCGTCGCCGCCGCCGATGGAGGACGACACCGTCGGCGACTCGGTGTCCTGAGCGGGGCGCGACGCGGCGGCGGCGATGCCCTATGATGGCTCCGACACCGGAGGCGCCGCCCGAAGCAGGCGGCCGGAGAGCGGAGCGGACGATCCATGCTGAAATCCCTGTGGGCGCGACTCACCGGCGGAACGGGCGGTCCCGCCGCCGAAAGCGCCTCGGACCCCGTCGAATACAAGGGCTACCGCATCATCGCGACGCCCTTCGCGGAAGGCGGCCAGTACCAGACGGCCGGCGTCATCGAGAAGGATTTCGGCGGCGAGACGAAGCAGCACCGCTTCATCCGGGCCGAGAAGCACGGCAGCCGGGGCGAGGCCGAGTCGTTCTCGATCACCAAGGGGCAGCAGATCGTCGACCAGCAGGGCGACCGCGTTTTCGACTGAGGGCGTCCCGGCGCGACAAGCGCGCCGGTTCGCGCGCGTTCAGCCGCCGATGAGCGAGAAATCGGCGACGGCCCGCGTCGCCTCGCGAAGCCGCCCCAGCAGGCGCAGCCGGTTGGCGCGAAGGGCGGGGTCGGGATCGTTCACGGTC
The DNA here is from genome assembly GCF_024294805.1 of Alsobacter ponti. Taxonomy (GTDB): domain Bacteria; phylum Pseudomonadota; class Alphaproteobacteria; order Rhizobiales; family Beijerinckiaceae; genus Alsobacter; species Alsobacter ponti. The sequence goes on along the minus strand of NZ_JANCLU010000010.1, from coordinate 147,439 downwards.
ACCTTGTCGAAGAACGCGTCCACGGCCGGCCGCAGCTGCGCCAGCGCCGCCATCGCGCCCTCGAAGTCGTCGCGCCCGACATGCTCGCGGGCGTGCCGCTCGGCGACATCGAGCACCTCCGCCAGCACCCTCTCCTCGGGCAGCCCGCGGTCCCGCAGCAGGTGCGCGTCGACCGGCTCGGCGTAGCCGACCCCGTCCTTCTTCTCCTCGATGCGCAGGATGTTGGCGGCGCGCTTGTAGCCGGCCAGCAGGTTCGCCCCGTCCTCGCTGTCGAGGAAGGAGCCCAGCGCCTCCACCCGGCGCACGATCATCAGCAGGTCGTCTTGCGCCGCCCCGTCGCCGGCGGCCAGGGCCGCGTCGATCAGGTCGTGCCGCGCGCCCTTGTCGCGCAGATAGACCTTCAGCCGGTCGTGGAAGAAGGAGAGGAGGTCGGCGCCCAGCCCCTGCGGGGCCGCCCCCACCGCGCCGAGCTTCGCGACCGCCGCCGCGAAGGCGTCCACGAGCCGTAGCCTCAGCCCGTTCTCCAGCACCAGGCGGATCACGCCCAGCGCGGCGCGGCGCAGCGCGTAGGGGTCCTTGGAGCCGGTGGGCTTCTCGTCGATGGCCCAGAAGCCGACCAGCGTGTCGAGCTTGTCGGCGAGCGCGACGCCGACGGACACCGGGTCGGTGGGCACGCGGTCGCTGGGACCCTGCGGCTTGTAGTGCTCCTCCAGCGCGGCGGCCACGGAGGCGTGCTCGCCCTGCAGATCGGCGTAGCGGCGGCCCATCAGGCCCTGCACCTCGGGAAACTCGCCGACCATCTCGGTGACGAGGTCGGCCTTGGCGAGTTCGGCCGCGCGGGCGGCGAGTTCGGGCTGCGCCCCGACGAGCGGCGCGAGCTCGCGCGCCAGCGCCATCAGGCGGTCGATCCGCTGGCCCTGCGTGCCGAGCTTCTCGTGGAACACGATGTCGAGCGCGCGCAATTTGGCGAGGCGCTGGTCGAGCGGCTTGCCCGCCTTGTCGGCGTAGTCCGGCAGCGGCCGCTGGTCGGTCTCCCAGAAATGCCGGGCGTCGGAGAGGCGGGCGCGCACGACGCGCTCGTTGCCGGTGACGATCTTCCCGCCGCCGTCGCTCGCCTCGATGTTGGCGACGAGGATGAAGTGGTTGGAGAGCGCGCCGGTCGCCGGATCGCGCAGCACGAAGCACTTCTGGTTGGCGCGGATCGTGGCGCGCACCACCTCGGGCGGGATGGCGAGGAAGGCCGCGTCGAACGAGCCGACCAGCGCCGTCGGCCATTCGACCAGCCCGGCCACCTCCTCCAGCAATCCCTCGTCCTCGACAAGCTCCAGGCCCCGCGCGAAGGCGAGGTTGCGGGCGTCCGCGAGGATGATCTCCTTGCGCCGGTCGGCGTCGAGCACGACGAAGGCGCGGTGGAGCGCCGCCTCGTAGTCCTCGAAGCGGCGAACCGTGAAGTGCGACGGGGCCATGAAGCGGTGGCCGCGCGTGACGTCGCCGGCGCGCACGCCGTCGACCTCGAAGGCCACCACCTCGGGCGTCTCCGTTTCCGGCCCGAACGTGCACAGGATGGATTGCAGCGGCCGCACCCAGCGCAGCGCGCCGGCTTCGGCCGAGCGCGCGCCCCAGCGCATCGACTTCGGCCACGGGAAGCTGCGGATGATGCCGGGCATGATCTCGGCCACCACCTCGGGCGTCGGCCGCCCCGGCTTCTCGATCACCGCGACGTAGAACTCGCCCTTCTTGGGGTCGGACTGCACCGTCGCCTGGCCGATGTCCGCGAGGCCGGCGCTCTTCAAAAAGCCCTGGATCGCGCCCTCCGGCGCGCCGACGCGCGGGCCCTTCTTCTCCTCGCGCACGTCCGGCTGCCGGGCCGGCAGGCCGACGACGTGCAGCGCCAGGCGGCGCGGCGTGGCGAAGGCGCGCGCGCCCTCGTAGAGGCAACCGCGCTCCACCAGCGCGTCCGTGACGAGCTTCCGGAGGTCTTCGGCCGCGCGGCGCTGCATGCGCGCCGGGATTTCCTCGGACAGGAGTTCGATCAGCAGGTCGGGCATGGCGGGTTCAACGCGAAGGTTCGGGCGCTCGGGGAAGCGCCGGCTGCAACGGACCGCTCCGCTTTAAAGAGCGCGGGCGATCCTGTCGAGAACAAGGCGCTGCGCCGGCCGCTCAGCCGGCGAAGCCGCCGGCCTCCGTCTTCATCCAGGCCGCGCCGCAGGCCTTGGCCAGCTCGCGCACGCGCAGGATGTAGCTCTGGCGCTCGGTGACGGAGATGACGCCGCGCGCGTCGAGCAGGTTGAAGACGTGGCTCGCCTTGATGCACTGGTCGTAGGCCGGCAGCGCGAGAAGGTGGCGGCCAGCGTCCGTCTCGCCCTGGCGCAGCAGGGAGCGGCACTCCTCCTCGGCGTCCTTGAAGTGCTGGAACAGCATGGCGGTGTTCGCCGCCTCGAAATTGTGCCGCGAATATTCCTGCTCGGCCTGCAGGAACACGTCGCCATAGGTGACCTTGTCGTCGCCCTCGAGCCCGTTGAAGTTGAGGTCGTAGACGTTCTCCACGCCCTGCACGTACATGGCGAGGCGTTCCAGCCCATAGGTCAGCTCGCCCGACACGGGGGCGCATTCGACGCCGGCGACCTGCTGGAAATAGGTGAACTGGCTCACCTCCATGCCGTCGCACCAGCACTCCCAGCCGAGCCCCCAGGCGCCCAGCGTGGGGCTCTCCCAGTCGTCCTCGACGAAGCGCACGTCGTGCAGCTTCATGTCGATGCCGATGGCTTGCAGCGAGCGCAGGTAGAGATCCTGCAGGTCCGGCGGCGAGGGCTTCAGGATCACCTGGTACTGGTAATAGTGCTGCAGCCGGTTGGGGTTCTCGCCGTAGCGGCCGTCCTTGGGGCGGCGCGAGGGCTGCACATAGGCGGCCTTCCACGGCCGGGGACCGAGCGAGCGCAGCGTGGTCGCCGGATGGAACGTGCCCGCGCCGACCTCCATGTCGTAGGGCTGCAACACGACGCAGCCCTGCTCCGCCCAGAAGCGGTGCAGCGTGAGGATGAGGCCCTGGAACGAGCGTTCCGGCTTCAGTGCGTCGGTCATGGCGAAATCCGGGTCGGCCGAGAAAGCGGCGCACCGTAGAAGCGCCGTCCGGACCGGTCAAGGCACGGCTCCCGGAGAGCCAGGCGGGAAAAAAACGGCGCGTGGCGCGTTGTCCGGCTGTCCGACGCTACAGGAGGCAGTCGATCACATGAGAGTTTTGCGTCTGGTTCTCTGCGGCCTCGCCGCCACTTTGGTCTGGGCCGCCGCCCCGCTTCCGGCCGAGGCCGCCGCCGTCCCGCCCAGCGCCGCCGTGGCGTTGCAGCGCGAGGCTCCGAGCGCCATCGAGACGGTTCGTCACCGGGGCTATTATCACGGCCCGCGCCGACATGGCTGGGGGCCGCGCTGGGGCTGGCGGCACCATTACCGCCGCCACTACGTGCGGCCGCGCGTCACCTGCCGCATCGAGTACGGCTATTACGGCCCCCGCCGGGTCTGCCACCGGCGCTGGTGACGTCTAGGGGCGCAGCACGCGCTCGCCCCGGTGGAGCGCTTCCGCCTCCGGCGTGAAGCGCCCGTCGGGGCCGTGCAGCACGAGGCCAGGCCGCAGCGCGAAGGGCGCGCGGCTTCCCTTGACCCCTCGCGCGATGACACGGACCGCGTCATCGCCGGCGCGCGGATGGATCGGCCTCGCCGAGACGCCGCCGAAGCGCCCCGCCATCGCGGCGAGCAGGGTCGGCAGGGCGTCGGCCCGGTGGATGACGACCAGCTCGCCGCGCGGGCGAAGCATGTCCGCCGCCGCCTTGATCCAGCCGTCCAGCCCGCCCTCCCCGATCACGTGGGCGCGCCGACGGCGCGGGTCCGGCGAGGGCCGCCCGGCCGCCCCCTCCGCGAAGGGGGGGTTGGTGAGCACCAGATCGGCGTCGCCCGCCGCGATGCCGGCTCCGAGGCGCGCCCGGTGCGGCGCCAGCGCGTCGGCCTCGATCACCTCGACCCGCTCTCCGCAACCGTTCAGCGCGGCGTTGACGCGCGCCGCCTCCGCCATTTCGGGATCGATCTCGACGAGGCGGATGCGGGCCTCCGGCGCGCGGATCGCGACGGCGAGCCCGACCGCCCCCACGCCGGCCCCGAGATCGACCAGCGTGCCGCGAAATCCGTCGGGCGCGGCGGCGGCCAGCAGCACGGCGTCCGTGCCGGCGCGGTGCCCCCGGGCGGGCTGGCGCAGGATCAGACGGCCGCCCAGCAGCAGGTCCCGCCGCCACCCCGCGCCCTCGACGTCCGGCTCGGCGCGTGGGCCGACGCCCTCGGCGCTCATGATCCCCCGGGGGAGGGCGCGAGTTCGGCCCCGAGCCCGGCGTCCCGCAGCAGGCGGCGGGCCTGGGCCGCGTGATCCTCCGGCACCATGACGCGGCGGGGGAACGCGCCGATCGAGCCCTCCACCGCGCTGACATGCGCGTCCGCCACGAACAACGGCACGCGCGCCTCGCGCAACAGGGCCTCGATGAGGGAGATCAGGACGATATCGTTGGTGCGGACGAGGGTGATCACGGGGCCTCCCCGCCGACTCTGCGACGGCGCGGCCTCCGCGACAAGCGGCCGAGTTGCGAAATTGGGGCCGCGATGGCAGTTTGCGCCCGCGAGACGGACGTCGCTGATCGGTCCGGGGGCCTGAAGGGGATCGACGTGGGCGTTGTCATTCCATTGGACGGATCGCCGTCCGCACCCAGCATTGACCCTCTCCTGCGCCTGACCTCCGCGGGGATGGAGCGCGTCAACCAGCTCATCTTCGACCGCGTGGGCTCGGACGTGCAGCTCATCCCCGAGATCGCGCGCCACCTCGTCAATTCCGGCGGCAAGCGGCTGCGGCCCATGCTGACGCTGGCCTGCGCGGAGCTGTGCGGCAGCCAGGGCGAGGGCGCGGTCAAGCTCGCCGCCTCCGTCGAGTTCATGCACACGGCGACGCTGCTGCACGACGACGTCGTGGACGGCAGCGAGATGCGGCGCGGCAAGCTCGCCGCGCGGATGCTGTGGGGCAACGAGGCGAGCGTGCTGGTCGGCGACTTCCTGCTCGGCCAGGCCTTCAAGATGATGGTCGAGGTCGGGTCGCTGCACGCGCTCGACGTGCTGTCGACCGCCGCGGCGGTGATCGCCGAGGGCGAGGTGATGCAGCTCGCCGCCGCCAAGAACACCTCGACCACCGAGGACGAGTATCTCGCGGTGGTGCGCGGCAAGACGGCGGCGCTGTTCGCCGCCGCCTGCGAGGTCGGCCCCATCATCGCCGGCCGCGACCGCGACGAGCAGGCGGGCTGCCGCAGCTACGGCGCCAATCTCGGCATCGCCTTCCAGCTCGTCGACGACGCGCTCGACTATGGCGGGGCCAGCGCCAAGCTCGGCAAGAAGGTCGGCGACGACTTCCGGGAGGGCAAGATCACCCTTCCCGTCGTGCTCTCCTTCCGGCGCGGCACGGAGGCGGAGCGCGCCTTCTGGAAGCGCACGCTGGAGCAGGGCGACATCCAGGACGGCGATCTCGAGCAGGCCATCGCCATCATGCGGCGGCACCGGGCCATCGAGGACACGATCGAGCGCGCCCGCCACTACGGGGCCATGGCGCGCGACGCGCTGGCGTTGTTCCCCGACGGGGACATGAAGGACGCGCTGATCGAGGCCGTCGACTTCTGCATCGCCCGCACCAACTGAGCGAGTTCACGCCCGAGCGGGCGATCAGTCAGCTCGGGCCGCTCTATCGCAGCAGCGTGGGCGCGATCCACCAGCCGGGATGGCGCGTGCGCAGAGTCCGGGCCGCCCGCGCGGCGGCGTGGCAGTCGTCGTAGAGGCCGAAGCAGGTTGCGCCCGAGCCCGACATGCGGGCGAGGCGGCAGCCTTGCGTGGCGCGAAGCGCCGCCAGGGTCTCGCCGACCGCCGGCGCGACGCGCAGCGCCGGCGCTTCGAGGTCGTTGCCGCGCGCGGCGAGCCAGTCCATGAGCGCGGCGCGGCCGCGCGGCGGCGGCGCGCCGGGGTCCTCGCGCAGGCGCTGGCCCGGCCGCAACCCGAGTTCCCGGAACACCGAAGGAGTCGGCGCGGCCACGCCGGGGTTGGCCAGCACCGCGAACAGCGGCGGCAGGCCCAGCTTCTCGCCCACACGCTCGCCGATCCCCGCCATCATGCGGGCGCTGGGGTCGAGGCAGACGCTGACGTCCGCGCCCGTCGCGACGGCAGCCGCGACCACCGCCCCATGCCCCGCAGGCAGGCCGGCGGACGCGGCGAGCAGGCGCAGCGCGGCGGCGGCGTCCGACGAGCCGCCGCCAAGGCCCGCGGCCACCGGCAGGCGCTTGGTCAGGCGGAAGCTGCCGCGCGGCAGGCCGGGACACCGGGCCTCCAGCGCGCGGGCGGCCTTGAGAACCAGATTGTCGGCGGGGTCGCCGGTGTCGGCGGCGCTCGGCCCCTCGACGCGGATGGCCCAGTCCGGCCCCGGCGCGAAGGACAGACGGTCCCCAGCGCCGGCGAAGGCGACGAGGCTATCGAGGTCGTGGTAGCCGTCCGCGCGGCGGCCGAGCACGCGCAGCGTCAAATTGACCTTGGCCGGCGCGCGCGACGGGTCGAGCCCGGCGCGGGCGGCCGGTTCAGCCGCCATTCGCCTTGGTCTCGCTCACCTCGGCGGCGGCGGGCTTGGCCTCGTCCGGCAGGCCCTTCTCGATCTTCTCGAGGATGCGCGGAAGGTCCTCCGGCTCGGGCTTGAGGTCGCGCGCGTGGTTCCACTGGAACCCCGCCTCGAGCTTGCGGCCGCTGCGCCAGTAGGCGTCGCCGAGATGGTCGTTGATCACCGGGTCGGACGGCTTCAGCTCGATCGCCCGCTCCAGGATGCGCAGCGCCTCGTCATAGCGGCCGAGCCGGTAATAGGCCCAGCCGAGGCTGTCCACGATGTAGCCGTCGGTCGGCCGCTGGTCGACGGCCTTCTTCAGCATCTGGAAGGCCTCGTCGAGGTTCATGTGCTTGTCCACCCAGGTGTAGCCCAGGTAGTTGAGCACCAGCGGCTGGTCCGGCGAGAGCCGCAGCGCCGTCTTGAAGTCGGCCTCGGCCTTCGGCCAGTCCTTGCTGCGCTCGTAGGCGATGCCGCGGAAATAGAACAGCGACCAGCGGCTGGCGTCGGGGTTGTCGCCGACCAGCGCCACGGCCCGGCTATAGGCCTCGGCCGCCTTGGCGAAATCCTTGCGCGACCGGTAGACGTTGCCGAGCGCGGTAAGCGCCTCGATGTCGTTGGGCTGCTTGGCGACCAGCCCCTCGAGGCGGGCCACCGCCTCGTCCTTGCGGTCGAGCTGCTCCAGGTTCAGCGCCACCTGCACCTGCGCGCCGCGCCGCAGCGGGGACGCCTCGGGCACCGAATCATAGGTGTCGTTGGCGCGCTCCATCTGCTTCAGCCGGTCGTAGATGTCGGCCAGCGTGATCCAGGCGAGCCCGTTGTTGGGCGCGAGCCACAGCGACAGGCGCAGGTAGAACATCGATGCCAGTTCGTCGCCCTGCCGGTTGCTGGCGGAGCCGACGCCGAACAGCACCTCGCCGGCCCCGGCCTGCGCGTTGGGCACCAGCGTCTCCAGCGTCTTGCCCTGGTCGAGCTGCTCCAGCGCGGAGGTGACGATGGGATGGCGCGGCAGGATCTTCTCGAACTCGCGATAGACGGCCTTCGCCTCGTCCGGCTTGCCCTGGCGCGAGAGGAAGCGGCCATAGGCGTCGACGATGCGCAGCGTCCGCTTCTCCGCCTCGTAGGCCGCCTTCAGGCGACGGCCGGCCTCGGCCTGGTTGCCGGCGAGTTCGGCGATGAGCCCGGCGTGATAATCCTTGAAGGCGGCGAGGCCGGCCTCGCCCTTGATCGAGTCGACCGTCTCCAGCGCCTTCTTGGCATTGCCGGAGCCGAGCCACGACCACGCGACGATCAGCGTGGAAGTGAAGTCGACCGGTCGGTTCTTGACCGACCTGCCGAGCCGCGCCCGCACCTTCGGGAACTGCTTGGCCTGCATGTCGCGCACGCCGAGCGTGAGCTGGGCGAGCGCGTTGTTCTGGTCGCGGGCGACGATCCGCTCGGCCAGCCGCGCCGCGTCGGGATAGGACCCCTCGACGAGCAGCGAGACGAAGGCGCGGTCGGTCAGCTCCGGGTTGCGCGGGTCGTCGCGCAGCGCCTCGCGATAGAAGAAGGCCGCGGCGCTGGTGTCGCGCGCGGCGGCTGCCACCACGGCCGACAGGAAATTGCCCGCCAGCGTGTCGCCGGCGTCGATCGTGTCGGTGTAGCTCTCCGCCGAGGCCGGCGCGCACGCTGCCCCGGCCGACAGCATCGCCGCCAGCACGAGTGGCATGAACCGGCCGCGCCGGGCATTATCGATCGATCGCTTCACGCTGAGCCGCTCTTTTTGTGTTTGCTCGCACCTGCGCCACCCCGGCGCCGCGCGACACCCGGAATCGCAACTGGCAACATGGCGTTTTTGCGGTAGCGCGGCAAGCCGGGGCCTCGCCGCGACAGGCGGGCGGCCCCGGCGGGCCCGATCACATGTTGGGGTAGTTCGGCCCGCCGCCGCCTTCAGGCGTGGTCCAGTCGATGTTCTGGGCGGGGTCCTTGATGTCGCATGTCTTGCAGTGGACGCAGTTCTGCGCGTTGATCACGAAGCGGGGATCGGTGCGCGCGTCCGCGTCAGCGTAGACCACCTCGTACACGCCGGCCGGGCAATAGAGCCGCGCCGGCTCGCCGTAGGTTGGCAGGTTGCGGGCGATCGGGACCGACGGATCCTTCAGCCGCAGGTGGACCGGCTGGTCCTCCTCGTGGTTGGTGGCCGACAGGAACACGGACGACAGCTTGTCGAACGACACGACCCCGTCCGGCTTCGGGTAGACGATGGGCTTGACCTTGTCGATCGGCTTCAGCGTCGCGTAATCGGCCTTGCCGTGGCCCAGCGTGCCGAACATGGACGCGCCGAACAGCTGGTTGGTCCACATGTCGAGCCCGCCCAGCGCGACGCCAATCGCCGTGCCGTAGCGGGACCACAGCGGCTTGACGTTGCGCACGCGCTTGAGGTCGCGGCCGATCTCGGACTCGCGCCAGGCCTGCTCGTATCCGGCCAGCTCGTCATTGGCCCGGCCCGCCGCCAGCGCCTCGCAGGCGTGCTCGGCCGCCATCATCCCGGACAGGATCGCGTTGTGCGAGCCCTTGATGCGCGGCACGTTGACGAAGCCGGCCGCGCAGCCGATCAGCGCGCCGCCGGGGAAGGACAGCTTCGGCACCGACTGCCAGCCGCCCTCGGTGATGGCGCGCGCGCCGTAGGAGATGCGCCTTCCGCCCACGAAGGTGTCGCGGACCAGTGGGTGCGTCTTGAAGCGTTGGAACTCGTCGAATGGCGACAGGGTCGGGTTGGTGTAGTTGAGATGCACCACGAAGCCCACCGCCACGAGATTGTCCTCGAGGTGGTAGAGGAAGGAGCCGCCGCCGGTGGAGTTGTCGAGCGGCCAGCCGAACGAATGCTGCACCAGGCCTGGCCGGTGCTGCTCCGGAGCCACCTGCCACAATTCCTTGAGGCCGATGCCGAATTTCTGCGGCTCGCGGCCGGCGTCGAGGCCATATCGGGCGATGAGCTGCTTGGTGAGGCTGCCGCGCGCCCCCTCGCCGAACAGCACGTACTTGCCGCGCAGCTCCATGCCGCGCGTGAAGCCGTCCTTCACCTCGCCGGACTTCGAGACACCCATGTCGCCGGTGGCGACGCCGACGACCTCGCCGGCCTCGCCATACAGCACCTCGGCGGCCGCGAAGCCGGGATAGATCTCGACGCCCAGGGCCTCGGCGCGGGCCGCCAGCCAGCGCGCCACGTTGCCGAGCGAGACGATGTAGTTGCCGTGGTTCGACATCAGCTTCGGCATCAGCGCGTTGGGGAGGCGCACCGAACCGGCCGGGCCGAGCAGGTAGAAGCGATCGTCGGTGACGGGGGTGCGGATCGGCGCCTCGGGATCGTCGCGCCAGTCCGGCAGCAGGCGGTCCAGCCCCACCGGATCGATCACGGCGCCCGACAGGATGTGCGCGCCGACTTCGGAGCCCTTCTCGACCACCACCACCGACAGGTCCGGGGCGACCTGCTTGACCCGGATCGCCGCCGCCAGCCCGGCCGGGCCCGCGCCGACGACCACCACGTCATAGTCCATGCCCTCCCGGGGCATGTTGCGCGCCTCTGCCAGATCCATTCCTCGAACTCCCCGCCCGACCCGAAATCGACCGGACACCTATGGACCAGCCCCGTTCGCACCGCAACACACCGGATGGTGGAGGCCGGCGGGCGCTGGCGTCCGGCGCGGCGGACCGGTAAAGATCGGCCATGGACCCGCTCCCCCTCGACCCCCGCCAGGCAGCCGCCCTTGTGGTGCAGTGGTATGCCGAGATGGGCGTCGACGCGGCGCTCGACGAGACGCCGCGCAACCGCTTCGAGGAGGCGCCGCGCCGCCCGGCGCCCACGCCCGAGCCCGCGCCCCCGCCCTCCCCGGCGGCGGCCGGCAGCGTCGACGAGGCGGCGGCGGCGGCCCGGCTGCTGGCGCGCTCGGCGCGCAGCCTCGACGAGCTGCGCGACCTGCTCGCCGCCTTCGACGGCTGCGCGCTGAAGACCACCGCCAAGAACCTCGTCTTCGCGGACGGCGACCCCAAGGCCCGGCTCATGCTGGTCGGCGAGGCGCCCGGAGCCGACGAGGACCGCCAGGGCCTGCCCTTCGTGGGGCGCTCCGGCCAGCTGCTCGACCGCATGCTCGCCGCCATCGGCCTCGACCGCCGCGCGGTCTACATCGCCAACATCATCCCGTGGCGGCCGCCGGGAAACCGCACGCCCACCCCGCAGGAAGCCGCGACCTGCCAGCCCTTCATCGAGCGGCAGATCGAGCTTGCCGACCCCGACATCCTGGTCTGCCTCGGCGGGCCGTCGGCGCAGGCGCTGCTCGGGCTGAAGGAAGGCATCACCCGCGCCCGCGGCCGCTGGACCGAGTACGACACCGGCAAGCGGCGCATCCGCGCCATCGCCACGCTGCACCCCGCCTACCTGCTGCGCCAGCCGCTGCAGAAGCGCCTCGCCTGGCGCGACCTCAAGGCGATCCGCAAGGCGCTCGACGAGAGCGCAACCCCGGCCTAGTCAGAAGGCCTGGTTGCGCGCCGACCTCGGACGACGGTCATATAGCGGCGCGGCCAGGCGAACCGGCCGCCCCGGCCGCGCCAGCGCCCGGCGATGGACGACGAGAGACGGTGCGGCCAGCGCATCACCGAGCAGGTCCGCGCGCCAATTGGCGAAGGCGGCCGACAGCGTCCGGCCGCGGGCGGCGGCCATCGTGAACACGGCGCAGCGCGGGCGAGATGCGGCCTGCCCCACCACGAACTCGGCCGTCTCGGCCATCCAGTCGCCGCCCGGCGCGAAGCCCGGCTCCAGCACCAGCAGCCAGTCGGACCGGGCGAGCGCGGCGGCCTCGGCGACGCGCGCCGCTCGCTCTCCCGGGCCTTCGCGCAGCACGCACCCCGCCGCGTCGGCGATGCTCCGCAGAGCCTCGTTGGGCGCGGCGGCCGCGAGCGCGACATCTCGCACCAGTCCCTCGGCGGCGGCCGGAACCAGCGCGGACAGCGTCTCGACGAGGAAGGGCTGGCCTCCCGTTGTCGGAATCACAACGGACAACATGGACGCAGACTAGCATGCCGGCGGAGGCGGCCGGGAACGGCGGACGACCTCTTGCGTTCCTTGCGTATTGATGGTTTGTTCTCTTTACGTTCGATCAACGGGACTCGAAATGCTCCATTTCAAACGCACGGGCGACAGCGCCGCCCCGCTCGCCCGTCCGAAACGGCGGCCGATGAACCTCGACTTCGCCAGCGCGGATCCGGCGCGGCCGCGGCCCGACGAGATCGTCGACGGCGAGCGTCGGCGCGGGCGCGGTTCGCTGTCCAACCGCTCCGGCCGGTTCGAGCCGCAAACGCGCACGCCGGAGGACGACGGCTGGGGCAGCGCGGCCGAACTGCCGCCCTTCCGTATCGAAGTGACGGTAGAGCGGCCGAAGACCGTCATCACCCGCAACGATTCGCCCGACATCTCGTTCGACCGCTCCATCAACCCCTATCGCGGCTGCGAGCACGGCTGCGTCTACTGCTTCGCGCGGCCAACCCATGCCTATATGGGCCTGTCGCCGGGGCTCGACTTCGAGTCCAAGCTGTTCGTGAAGGCCGGCGCGGCGGAGCTCCTGGAGCGCGAGCTGGGCGCGGCCGGCTACACGCCCCGCACCATCGCCATCGGCACCAACACCGATCCCTACCAGCCGATCGAGCGCGAGCACCGCGTCATGCGCTCCGTGCTCGAGGTGCTGGCGCGGGCCAACCACCCCGTCGGCATTGTCACCAAGTCGGCGCTGGTCACCCGCGACATCGACATCCTGGCCCCGATGGCGGCAAAGGGGCTCGCCAAGGTGGCGCTGTCGGTGACGACGCTCGATCCCGGGCTGGCGCGGACCATGGAGCCGCGCGCCTCGACGCCGAAGAAGCGGCTCGACGCCATCCGCCAGCTCTCCGAGGCCGGCATTCCGGCGAGCGTCATGGTCGCGCCGATCATCCCGGCTGTGAACGATCCGGAGCTCGAGGCGATCCTCGGAGAGGCCCACGCCGCCGGTGCGCGGGAGGCCGGCTACGTGCTGCTGCGCCTGCCGCTCGAGGTGCGCGACCTGTTCAGGGAATGGCTGCTGGAGCATCATCCCGACAAATTGCGCCACGTACTCTCGCTGATCCGCTCGACGCGCGGCGGCAAGGACTACGACGCCAAGTGGGGCGAGCGCATGACCGGCGACGGACCCTATGCCTGGATGATCGGCCGGCGCTTCGAGATCGCCGCCGAGCGCCTGGGCTTCAACAAGACGCGCCGGCGGCTGCGGACGGACCTGTTCTCGCCGCCGGCGCGGCCGGGCGAACAGCTCAAGCTGCTCTGAGCGGGACGACCAAGGAGATCCGGGCCATGCGCCAGCGCCTCAACCTCGTCACTCTCGGCGTCGCCGATCTCGCCCGGTCTCGGGCGTTCTACGAGCGGCTCGGCTGGACGGCCTCCTCCGCCGGCGGCGAAGGGGTGTGCTTCTTCGACCTCAACGGCGTCGTGCTGGCGCTCTTCGCCCGGCCGGAGCTCGCCAAGGACGCGGGTTTGGCGGACCTGCCGCCGGCCGGAGCGGTGGCGCTGGCGCAGAACCTGCCCGACCGCGACGCTGTCGACGAAGCCATGCGCGAGGCGATCGCCGCCGGCGGCGAGCCGAGGCGGGCCGCCGAGGCCACGTTCTGGGGCGGCTACTCGGGCTATGTCGCCGACCCGGACGGGCATTTGTGGGAGTTCGCCCACAACCCGTTCTGGCCGCTCGACGACGACGGGCGCGTCCGCCTGCCGGCATAAGCCTCGCGGCCGGCTGGTCCTTGGGGCGGCGTGGGAGGCCGGAAGCCGCTTGTCCGCGTCCGGACGGCAACCGGGATGGGGAAGGCGGGGACAATTGCGCCTTCGGGCTGGCCTCGGGCTTGCCTCCGGCCGCCGGAAGGCCAGCATGGGGTGATGACCCGAATCGCCCGGCCGAGCCCGGCCTCCCGCAAGGACGCGCCCCGACGCGCCGCCGCGCCTGCCGCCGAGGCTGGGCGCTGGCCGGACTTTTCGCGGGAGCAGGCGCTGATCCGACGCGGCCATTCGCCGGTGGCGGGCGTCGACGAGGCCGGGCGCGGGCCGCTCGCCGGTCCGGTCGTCGCCGCCGCCGTGGTTCTGGACCCGGCGCGCATTCCCGAGGGGCTGAACGATTCGAAGCTGCTGCCGCCGGCCCGCCGCGACGAGCTGTTCGACGAGATCGTCGCCACGGCCGACGTGGCCGTCGCTTCCGTCTCGGCGGCGCGCATCGACGCCATCAACATCCGCCAGGCGACGCTGGAGGCCATGCGCCGCGCGCTCGCCGGCCTGTGGCGGCCGCCCGGCTTCGTGCTGGTGGACGGGCGCGACCTGCCCGGCTGGGCGGGGCCCGGGGAGGCGGTGGTCAAGGGCGACCGGCTGGTCGCCTCCATCGCGGCGGCCTCGATCGTCGCCAAGGTGACGCGCGACAGGATGATGAGCCGGCTCGGCGTCCACTTCCCCGCCTACGGGTTCGAGCGGCACGCCGGCTACGCCACCGCCGCCCACCGCGTCGCGCTGCTGGCCCAGGGACCCTGCCCCTATCACCGGATGAGCTTCGGCATGCTCGACGGCGATACGGATAACGAAGAGTAAAAAATCTCCAAACGGCAGGTTAACGCAGCGCTCGGCAATTGTTGCCGCCGGTTGTTCTGATCCGAGACGAAATTTCTCGAAGCCGGAAACCAGCTCTTTACCTTGCCACACCCATAGTGACCTCCGTTCAGTTGCGTAACGGTGCTGCACCATGGGTATCCCGCGTACCGATGCAGCCGGTGTCGAACCCCGGATTCAGGTTTCGCGTACCGGGCGTTCCACACCGGCTGGTCGGAGGGAGCGTTGCGCTCTCCCCCTCGACCGCATTCTCGTCGGCGATTGCGTCGCGGAGCTGTCCAAGCTCCCCGAGGCCAGCGTCGACCTGGTGTTTGCGGACCCGCCCTACAACCTCCAGCTCGAGGGCGCGCTGATGCGTCCCGACCAGTCGCTGGTCGACGCGGTCGACGACGACTGGGACAAGTTCGCGAGCTTCGAGGCCTACGACCACTTCACCCGCGCCTGGCTGCTCGCCACGCGGCGCGTGATGAAGCCGAACGCCACGCTGTGGGTCATCGGCTCCTACCACAACATCTTTCGGGTCGGCGCGATCCTGCAGGATCTCGGCTTCTGGATCCTCAACGACATCGTGTGGCGCAAGGCCAACCCGATGCCGAACTTCCGCGGCCGCCGCTTCACCAACGCCCACGAGACGATGATCTGGGCGTCGAAGGGTCCGAAGGCCCGCAACTACGCCTTCAACTACGACGCGTTGAAGGCCGGCAACGAGGATTTGCAGGTCCGCTCGGACTGGTTCATCCCGCTGTGCACCGGCGCGGAGCGGCTGAAGGACGCCGAGGGCCGCAAGGTCCACCCCACCCAGAAGCCCGAGGCGCTGCTGGCGCGCGTGCTGCTCGCCTCCTCTCAGGCCGGCGACGTGGTGCTGGACCCGTTCTTCGGCAGCGGCACCACCGGCGCGGTGGCCCGTCGCCTCGGCCGCCACTTCGTCGGCGTCGAGCGCGACGCCGCCTATGCCGAGGCGGCGCAAGCCCGCATCGAGGCGGTCGAGCCGCTGGGAGCCGAGGCGGTGCGCAACGCGCCCGAGAAGCGCAGCGAGCCTCGCATTCCCTTCCTCTCCGTCCTCGAGGCCGGCCTGCTGCCCCCCGGCGCGACGCTGACCGACGAGAAGCGCCGCTTCCAGGCCGTGGTGCGGCCCGACGGCAGTCTGGCGCTCGGCGACTGGATCGGGTCCATCCACAAGATCGGCGCGCTGGCCCAGGGCCTGCCCGCCTGCAACGGCTGGACCTTCTGGCACGTCGAGAGCGAGGCGGGGCTCGCCCCCATCGACGGCTTCCGCAAGGCGCTGCGCGGGCAGATGGCGCAGGCGGCCTGAGGCTCAGCCGCCGAGGACGTGCGCCACCACCTTGCGCATCAGGTTGGGCAGGGCCTCCTCGCCCAGCTTCTCCAGCCGTGTCCAGCGCGCCCCCTCCGGCGCCGGCGTTTCTTCGGGCACGGCGGCCACGAGCACCGTCAATGAGAGCGGGAAGTGCGTGAAGACGTGCTCGACGACGCCCGGCGCGACGCGCCAGGGCGCGGCGAGGGGCGCGTCGCGCAGCGCGTCCCGCGGGTCGTAGTCGGCCGCCCAGGCGCTGCCGGGCACCTCCGCCATGCCGCCCAGCAGGCCCTTCGGCGGGCGGGTGCGCAGCAGGATTGCGCCGTCCTCGCGCAGCGCCACGAAGGCCGCGCCGCGCCGCGGCGCGCCCGCCGCCTTGCGCTCCTTGCGCGGATAGGTCTCCGCCGCGCCGGCCTCGCGGGCGGCGCAGGGCTCGCGGAACGGACACAGGCCGCAGGCCGGGGCGCGCGGCGAGCAGATCGTCGCGCCGAGGTCCATCATCGCCTGCGCGAAGTCGCCGGGCCGGCGCGCCGGGGTCAGCCCGTCGGTGAGCGCGCGCACCACGGGTTTGGCGCGCGGCAGCGCCTCCTCGACCGCGAAGAGGCGCGTCACCACGCGCTCGACATTGCCGTCGACGACCACGGCCCGGCGGTCGAACGCGATGGCGGCGATGGCGGCGGCGGTGTAGGGGCCGACGCCCGGCAGCGAGCGCAGCGCCTCCTCCTCCGCCGGGAAGCGCCCGCCGAACCGCTCCACGACGGCCTTGGCGCAAGCGTGGAGGTTGCGCGCGCGGAAGTAGTAGCCGAGCCCCGCCCAGGCCCGCATCACGGCCTCGCTCTCCGCTTCGGCGAGGGCGTGGACGGTGGGGAACAGGCCGAGGAAGCGCTCGAAATAGGGCTTCACCGCCCGCACCGTCGTCTGCTGCAGCATGATTTCCGACAGCCAGACGCGGTACGGGTCCGGCGTTTCGCCGGGGGCGGCGCGCCACGGCAGCACGCGGCGGTTGCGATCGTACCAGTCCAGCAGATCGCCGGGGTCGGGCGTCGGGCGCGGCTTTCGCGGGCGGTCGGGGGAGGCTACCATGCGACAGGTCTAGGGCGCGGCGGGCGTGCTTGTGAAGGGCGCGCGGCGCCGCGGGCCGAATCACCGGGGGATTTCGCGTGAAGAAGCCCAAGCTCCGGCCGCTGGCGGACCTCGTGGCGCCGTGCCTCCAGCCGATGCTGGCGGCCAAGGGATTCGCCAGCGCCGACGTGGTGGTGGCGTGGCCGGAGATCGTCGGCGAGCGGCTGGCCGCCTGGAGCGAGCCAATGAAGATGCAGTTCGCGCGCAAGCCGCATGGCGGCCCGGACGAGCCGCCGGAGCCGGCGACGCTGGTGGTGCGGGTGGAGGGCGCGTTCGCGCTGGAATTGCAGCACCTCGCGCCGCTGATCGTCGAGCGCGTCAACGCCCATTACGGCTGGCGCTGCGTCGGCCGCCTCTCCTTCCGCCAGGGTCCGCTGGAGCGCGACCGATCCCCGCCCCGCCGCGCGCCCGAGCCCGATGCCGCGACCATGGCTGAGATGCGCGCCCGCGTGAGCGGGGTGGAGGACGACGCCCTGCGCGAATCCCTCGCCCGCCTCGGCGCCGGCATCCGCGCCCGCAAGTCCGGCTGAGGTCACATCCGACTGAACGCGGCCAATGGGCGGACCTCGCTCCTTCCCGCCCCGTCCGTCCGCTTTCCCCACCCTTTCGTGAACGATGCCGCGGGTCGGGCGCTTGCATCGGGCGTCGTCTTGCCACAATCCTGCGGCGACAAGCGGAAGGGGCGTCGGGCGGAGAGCCCGGCCGACGGCCCGCGTCGCGCGCCGCGACAGGACACAAGGTCGGGCCTCGCGAGAGACGGCCGATCCCATGGAGCCGAGGAGAGTTCGCATGTTGACCCGCCGTACCGTGATCCAGGGCATCGCCGCCGTCGGCCTCGCCGCCGCCGCGTGGGACGGCCTGCCGGCGAAGGCGCTGGCCCAGACCGTGTCCGACGCCGATCTCGCCGTCCCCGGGCCGCTGGGCGACATCGAGCTCGGCTCCAAGACCGCCAAGGTCACCATCTACGAATATGCCTCGATGACGTGCAGCCATTGCGCGCATTTCCACGAGACTGCGTGGCCGACGCTGAAGCAGAAATACATCGACACCGGCAAGGTGCGCTTCGTGATGCGGGAATTCCCGCTCGATCCGCTCGCCACCGCCGGCTTCATGCTGGCGCGCTGCGCCGGCGACGCGAAATATTACGCCGTGATCGACCTGCTGTTCAGCCAGCAGAAGAACTGGGCGTTCGTCGACAAGCCGGTCGAGGCGCTGGCCAAGATGGTCAAGCAGGCCGGATTTACACAGGAATCGTTCGAGGCCTGCTTGAAAAACCAGCAGGTTTATGACGGCGTGAACGCGGTGCGGGACCGTGGCGCGCAGAAGTTCGGCGTCAACTCCACCCCCACCTTCTTCATCAACGGCCAGATGCAACGCGGGGCCCTTTCGGTTGAGGAACTGGAGAAGATCCTCGCTCCCCTCGTCGGGAGCTGACCGGCGCTTCCGGGCCGCGCGGCCCCGGGCGGGTGACGCGGCATGAAGCTCACCCGCCTGCGCCTCGTCGGCTTCAAGTCCTTCGTCGAGGCGACGGACTTCCTCATCGAGCCGGGCCTGACGGGAGTAGTCGGGCCGAACGGGTGCGGCAAGTCGAACCTCGTCGAGGCGCTGCGCTGGGTGATGGGCGAGAGCTCTTACAAGAGCCTGCGCGCCTCCGGCATGGACGACGTCATCTTCGCCGGCTCCGGCAACCGCGCGGCTCGCAACACCGCCGAGGTGGCGCTGCTCGTCGACAACCGCGACCGCACCGCCCCCGCCGCCTTCAACGACGCCGACCAGCTCGACGTCTCCCGCCGTATTGAGCGCGAGTCCGGCTCCACCTACCGGGTCAACGGCAAGGAGGTGCGCGCCCGCGACGTGCAGTTGCTGTTCGCGGACGCCGCGACCGGCGCGCGCTCTCCCGCCATGGTGCGGCAGGGCATGATCGGCGAGATCATCGCCGCGAAGCCGCAGGCGCGCCGCCGCATCCTCGAGGACGCCGCCGGCATCGCCGGGCTGCACTCGCGCCGCCACGAGGCCGAGCTGAGGCTGACCGCCGCCGAGGACAACCTGTCGCGCCTCGCCGACGTGCTCCAGCAGCTCGACGCGCAGATCGACAGCCTCAAGCGCCAGTCCCGCCAGGCGGCGCGCTACCGCTCCCTCGCCGCCGACATCCGCAAGGCCGAGGCGCTGCTGATGCTGATCGGCTGGCGCGAGGCCCGCGACGGCGTGCTGGCCGCCGAGAAGAAGGTCGAGGCCGACCTGTCCGTGGTCGCCGAGCGCACCCGCGCGCAGGCGGAGGCCGCGACGAGGCAGGCGGTGGCCGCGCACGCGCTGCCGGGCCTGCGCGACGCCGAGGCCGCCGCCGCCGCCGCGCTGCAACGCCTGACGCTGGCCCGCGACTCGCTCGACGCCGAGGAGAAGCGAGCGCGCGAGCGCGCCGGCGAGCTGGAGCGGCGCGCCGTGGAGCTGGCCCGCGACTTCGCCCGCGAGACCACCCTGATCGAGGACGCCGGCGGCGCGCTGGCGCGGCTCGACGCCGAGCAGGAACAGCTCGGCGCGGACGGCGAGGCCGCCGCCGAGGCCGAACTGGAGGCGCGCGACCGCCTGAGCGGGCTGGAAGCCAGGCTGGCGGCCTCCGAGGCCGCCTTGGCGGAGGCGCAGGCCGCCGTGGCCGACCTCAACGCCCGCCGCTCCGCCGTGGAGCGCAGCATCGGTGAGGAGACCGAGCGCGAGGCCCGGCTTACCGCCGAGCTGGAGCGCGTGCAGCGCGAGCTCGACGCCATCGAGGCCGCGCTCGGCGCCGACGCCGACGTGAGCGGGCTGCGCGAGGAGATCGAGGTTGCCGCCGAGCGCGCCGAGCTGGCCGACGAGGCGGCGGGCGAGGCGCGCCTCGCCCATGCCAATGCCCGCGAGGGCGAGGCCGCCGCGCGCGGCCCCGCGCAGGAGGCCGACCGCGCCGCCCAGCGCCTCGAGACGGAGGCGCGCACCCTCGCCAAGCTGCTCGCCAGCCCCGCCGACGACGCCTGGCCGCGCATGCTCGACGCGGTGCGCGTGTCGCGCGGGTTCGAAACCGCCTTCGCCGCCGCGCTCGGCGACGACCTCGACGCCTCCACCGACGAGCGCGCGCCCACGCACTGGACACTGACCGGCGGCGACAAGGCCGATGCCCCGCTGCCCGAGGGCGCGCTGCCGCTCTGCGAGCTGGTCGAGGCCCCGCCCGCGCTGACCCGGCGGCTGCGCCAGGTCGGCGTGGTGGAGCGCGACGCCGGGCCCGCCCTGCGCGCCCGGCTCGCCGCCGGCCAGCGCCTCGTCTCCCGCGAGGGCGATTTGTGGCGCTGGGACGGGCTGACCCAGGCGGCCGAGGCCCCGAGCCCGGCCGCCCGCCGCCTCGCCGAGAAGAACCGGCTGGGCGAGCTGGAGGCCGCCGCCGACGAGGCGCGCGACGCCGCCGAGACGGCCCGCGCCGCGCTGGAGGCCGCCGCCGCCGCCGCCCGCGCCGCCGCGCAGCAGGAGACCCGCGCCTTCGACGCCGCCGCCGCGGTGCGCCGCGACCTCGATGCGCTGCGCCAGCGCCTCGCCGCCGCCGAACGCCGGCAGGCGGAAGTGGCCCAGCGCCGCGCCGCGCTGGAGGAGACGCGCAGCCGCCACGCCGCCGGCCGCGACGAGGCCATCGCCCGGCGTGCCGCCGCCCTCGCCCAGCGCGAGGCGCTGCCGGAGCCGAGCACGCTCGAATCGCGCCTCGCCCAGGCCCGAATCGCCGTCTCGCACGACCGGCAGGCGGTGAGCGAGGTGCGGCTGCTGGCCCAGGGCCTGGCGCGTGAGGCCGACATGCGGTCCCGCCGGCTCACGGCCATCGCCGGCGACCGCGCCGCGTGGGAGGAGCGCCGCGTCCGCGCCGCCGGCCAGGTGGCCGAGATCGAGCGCCGACAGGCCGATATCGAGGAGGAGCGCGAGACGCTGCGCGAGGCGCCGGACACCTTCCTGCTGCGCCGCCGCGCCATCCTGTCCGAGATCGCCGAGGCGGAGACCGCCCGCCGCGAGGCCGCCGAGCGGCTGGCCGAGGCGGAGACCGGGCAGCGCGGCGCCGACGCCGCCGCCCAGCAGGCGCTGGCCGCGCTGTCGACGGCGCGCGAGGAGAAGGCGCGCTCGGAGGCGCGGCTGGAGGCCGCCCGCGCCCGGCTGATCGAGGTGGTCCGCACCATCGAGGAACGGTTGGAGACAACGCCCGAGGGCCTGCCGGAGATCGCCGGCCTCGCGGCCGGCGCGACGCCGCCGCCGACCGAATCCGTCGAGCGCCGGCTCGACTCGCTGCGCCAGGACCGCGAGCGGCTCGGCGCGGTGAACCTGCGCGCCGAGGAGGAGCTGGCCGGCTTCGAGACGCAGCGCGACGGGCTCGCCGCCGAGAAGGAAGACCTGACCGAGGCCATCAAGCGCCTGCGCGCCGGAATCGCCAGCCTCAACCGCGAGGGCCGCGAGCGGCTGCTGGCCGCCTTCACCGTGGTGCAGGGGCACTTCGAGCGGCTGTTCACCAGCCTGTTCGGCGGCGGCACGGCGCAGCTCGAACTGGTGGAATCGGACGACCCGCTGGAGGCGGGGCTGGAGATCGTGGCGCGCCCGCCGGGCAAGAAGCCGCAAGTGATGACGCTGCTGTCGGGCGGCGAGCAGGCGCTGACCGCCATCGCGCTGATCTTCGCCGTGTTCCTCACCAACCCCTCGCCCATCTGCGTGCTCGACGAGGTCGACGCGCCGCTCGACGACGCCAATGTCGAGCGCTACTGCGACCTCCTGCGCGAGATGGCCAAGAGCACCGAGACGCGCTTCATCGTCATCACCCACAACCCGATCACCATGGCCCGGATGGACCGGCTGTTCGGCGTGACGATGGCCGAGCGGGGCGTCAGCCAGCTCGTTTCGGTGGACCTGGAAACCGCCGAGCAGTTCCTCGAAGCGTCGTAGGAGTCGCGCCCTCCCGCGCGCCCGACGCGCCAGGCGACACCATCCCTTTGTCTTAGCCACGTTTTTTCGTTCTGTTTCAGACACTTAAACCCATAGCCAGCCTCCTTGACACCCGCTGGGGCAAAAACTATGGTGCGCCCGACTTCAAGGGGGGTGTCAGGGCGACGCTCCGGGCAGGCAGTGCGGGTCTACGCCATGGCGAACGACGGATCGCACGAGACGCCCGGTTCGGGTCCGCGATCTCCCGAAGACGTCGAACTTTCCGAAAGGCTGAAGCGCCTCGGGACGCGGCTCGATCAGGTTCGGGACGCGGCACCGCGGGGTGGAAAGCCGGACGGGTCCAGCCAGCAGTCCGACGCGTCCTCCATGGGCAAGGCGTTCCGGCTTTCGTCGGAATTCATCGCCGGGGTGATCGCGGGCGCCGGGTTGGGCTGGGGGTTCGACGCCCTGTTAGGCACGCGGCCGTGGGGCATGATCGTGCTGATGATGCTGGGCTTCGGCGCCGGCATCTGGAACGTGATGAGGGCGTCCGGGTTCGTCCGGCCGCCGAATGGCTGAGGCGAAAGCCGGAGCCGGATTGAGGGCAATGCCGCCCCGGCGGCGCAGAGAGAGAGACTGACCGGCGATGGCCGAGAAAATCGATCCGATCCATCAATTCCAGCTCGTGAAGATCGGGCAGCCGCTCTTCCACATCGGCGGGACCGAGGTGGTTCTGACGCAGTCCTCCCTGTACATGATCGGCGCGGTGGCGCTGATCACCATCGTCATGCTGATGGGCACCGCAGGCCGTTCGCTGGTTCCCGGCCGCCTGCAGTCACTGGTCGAGGTGATGTACGAGTTCGTCGCCAGCACGGTGCGAAGCTCGGCCGGCCATGACGGCATGAAGTTCTTCCCGCTCGTCTTCTCGCTGTTCATGTTCGTCCTGGTGCTGAACCTGGCCGGCATGATGCCCTACGGCTTCACCGTGACGAGCCACATCATCATCACCGCCGCGCTGGCGGTGCTGGTGATCCTCACCGTCATCATCTACGGCTTCATGAAGCACGGCCTGCGCTTCCTCGGCCTGTTCGCCCCCTCTGGCATGCACCCGGTGATGCTGGTGATCCTGGTGCCGATCGAGGTCATCTCGTTCATCTCGCGCCCAATCAGCCTGTCGGTTCGTCTGTTCGCCAACATGCTGGCCGGCCACATCGCGCTGAAGATCTTCGCGGGCTTCGTCGTGACGCTGCTGGGTGCGGGCCTGTGGGGCATCATCTCGCCGCTGCCGCTGGCGCTCGCCGTCGCGCTCACCGCCCTCGAGTTCCTGGTCGCCGTCCTGCAGGCCTATGTCTTCGCGACGCTGACCTCGATCTACCTCCACGACGCGCTGCACCCTGGCCATTGAGGCCCGGTCCCTGCGGTTCGACATCCCTGCCCCAACGATCACGACGATCACACACCTCAAGGAGATACGACTATGGGTCCTGAAGCTGCTAAGCTCCTCGGCGCTGGCATCGCTTGCCTCGGCATGGCCGGCGCGGGCATCGGCCTCGGCAACCTGTTCGGCCAGTTCCTCGCTGGCGCGCTGCGCAACCCGTCGGCTGCCGACGGCCAGCGCGGCACGCTGCTCCTCGGCTTCGCGCTGACGGAAGCTCTCGGCATCTTCTCGCTGCTGATCGCCCTGCTGCTCCTGTTCGCCGTCTAATTCCCGGCCCGCTTTGCTCGTCGCCGCGCGGCGGCGGGGCGGCTTCGGCCGTCATCGCCGCGTGGCGGGAGCGGACCTGACTGGATGAGGTAAGGCCATGGCGCAAACGACGACTGCCTCGACGGAGCATCCCGCCGAGGCGCACGGCAACTTCCCGCCGTTCGACAGCCACAGCTTCGGCAACCAGCTCCTGTGGCTGGCCCTCGCCTTCGGCGCGCTCTACGTGCTGATGTCGAAGGTCGCGCTTCCGCGCGTCGCCGCGATCCTGGAAGAGCGCCACAACCGCGTGGCGGACGACCTGGCGCAGGCGGCGAAGCTGAAGTCCGAGACCGACGCGGCGATCGAGGCCTACGAGAAGGCCCTGGCCGACGCCAAGGCCAAGGCGCAGGCCATCGCCGGCGAGACCCGCGACAAGCTGGCGGCCGAGACGGACGCGCGCCGCAGGGCGCTCGAAGCCGATCTCCACGTCAAGCTGGCCGAGGCCGAGCGGCAGATCGTCGACGGCAAGACGAAGGCCATGGGCAACGTCCGCGGCATCGCCGTCGACACCGCCTTGGCGATCGTCGAACGGCTGGTCGGCAAGACGCCGTCGGCCGACGAAGTCGACGCGGCCGTCGGCCGCGCGCTCCCCGCGTCCCAGGTCCAGTGAGGACGAACCATGTTCTTCCAAACCCCTGAATTCTGGGTCGCGGTCGCGTTCTTCATCTTCATGGGCATCGCCTGGAAGATGGGCGCCTTCTCGTCCATGGCCACCGGCCTCGACAAGCGCGGCGAACGCATCCGCGCCGAGCTCGAGGACGCGCGCATCCTCCGCGAGGAGGCGCAGAAGGTGCTGGCCGACTACCAGCGCCGGCGCAAGGAGGCCGAGGCCGAGGCGGAGGAGATCATCCGCTCCGCCCGCGCGGAGGCCGAACGCCTGGCGCAGGACACCCAGGCCAAGCTCGCCGACTTCGTCGAGCGCCGCACCAAGATGGCCGAGCAGAAGATCGCGCAGGCCGAGGTACAGGCCGCCGCCGAGGTCCGCGCCGCCGCCGCCGAGGCCGCGGTTCGCGCCTCGGAGCAGATCCTGCGCAAGGAAGTGGCCGCCGGAGCGGGCGACCGCCTTGTCGAGCAGGGCATCGGCGAAATTCGCTCCAAGCTGAACTGACGCCGCCGCCGGCCCGCGCCGGCCGGCATCGACCGACGAGAAAGCGCCCTCCGGGGCGCTTTTTTGTTGGGCGGTGTCATGGGTCGCTCGTTTTCGTGGGACAGAGTTGAG
Organism: Alsobacter ponti; assembly: GCF_024294805.1. GTDB lineage: Bacteria > Pseudomonadota > Alphaproteobacteria > Rhizobiales > Beijerinckiaceae > Alsobacter > Alsobacter ponti. The sequence continues at coordinate 122,828 of NZ_JANCLU010000010.1, read as the reverse complement.
CGGTCAACCGTGATGGGTCGCGCGGTCCCGTTCCCGGAGCGGTGCAGCGCCAGCGGAACCGCATCCGGGGCCTAGCGCAAAATGTCGCGCGTCAGCGCGTCCTCATGGAAAAAAGGTCAGTGGAGCGCCGCTTCGCGGCATCATCCATTCGCTAGGCGCGGATGTGCCTCCGCTATCGCTCCGGGGCTCCGCGAGCGGGGATTGCCGGCTGCGCCGAGGTTCCTAAGGGCGGGGCTCCGTCGGGAACCGACGCACCCCGCATGCGGCTCAGGCGGCGGTCAGACGCGAGACGCCTGGAAGGTGTTGCACGAGTTGACGTTGCCACCGCGCAGGCCGGTCATCAGCCAGCGCACGCGCTGCTCGGAGGAGCCGTGGGTGAAGCTGTCCGGCGTCACGCGGCCCTGCGACTGGCGCTGCAGCCGGTCGTCGCCGATGGCGGTGGCGGCAGCCACCGCCTGGCGCACGTCCGTCTCGGTGATGTTGCTGCGCCGCTCGTTCATCTTGGCGGCCCAGACGCCGGCGAGGCAGTCCGCCATCAGCTCGACCCGCACCGAGAGCTGGTTCGCCTCGGGCCCGCCGCCGGCGCGCCGCTGCGCCTGCTGCACCTTCGGCAGAATGCCGAGCAGGTTCTCGACGTGGTGGCCGATTTCGTGGGCGATCACGTAGGCGTAGGCGAAGTCGCCGCCGCCGCCGAAGCGCTGCTGCATCTCCTGGAAGAACGCCGTGTCGAGATAGACCTTGCGGTCGATCGGGCAATAGAACGGCCCCATCTGCGACTGGGCCCCGCCGCAGGCCGATTGCGTCGCGCCCGAGAACATCACAAGGCGCGGTTTCTGGTAGTCGACATTCGCCTGCTGCGGCAGCACCTGCGACCACACATCCTCGGTCTCGCCGAGGATCTTCGCCACAAAGGTGCCGACCCGGTCGTCGGCCGGCGGCGCGCCGGTGCGCCCGGAGCTCTGCTGCGTCGGGAAGCGGTCGGCCACGACCTCGGCGCCGCCGATCAGCAGGCGCGGGTCGATGCCCAGCGCCCAGCCGAGCAGGCCGAGCACGATGACCGTGCCGATGCCGAGGCGTCCTCCGCCGATGCCGAAGCCCGTGCCGCCGCCGAAGCCGCCGCCTTCGCCGCGACGGTCCTCGACATTCTCGGAAGTTCTCAGGTCGTCCCAGCGCATGATCGTTCCCGGGCGTGGGGGCCGCGAGCGGCGGGCCGGTCGCCCGGCTCCGCGTCATGGCCCAGAGGCTCGAACGCCGCCACCGTCACAATGCCGCAGCGGCGTCCAGGTTGCCTCTATGTAGTCCGGGAGCTCGGCCTTTTCTACTCGGCGGCCTCGCTCACCGGCTCGGGCGGGGTCCAGCGCAGCACCGGGCTCCGGGCGGCGCGGGTCTCGTCGAGGCGGCGGCGCGGGGCCAGATAGGGCGCGCCGGTGAAGCGCTCCGTGTCGCCGGAGGTGGCGGACAAAGCGAGGTCGCGCAGCGTGGCGATGAACAGGTCGAGCGAGGCGCGCGACTCGCTCTCCGTCGGCTCGACCAGCATCGCCCCATGGACGACGAGCGGGAAATACACCGTCATCGGGTGATAGCCCTCGTCGATCATCGCCTTGGCGAAGTCGAGCGTGGTGACGCCGGTGCCCTTCAGCCACGTATCGTCGAACAGCACCTCGTGCATGCAGGGCCGGTCGCCGAACGGCAGCGACAGCAGGTCGGAGAGGCAGGCGCGCACGTAGTTGGCGTTCAGCACGGCGTCCTCGGAGGCCTGCTTCATGCCGTCCGCCCCGTGCGACAGCATGTAGGCGAGCGCGCGCACGAACATGCCCATCTGGCCGTGGAAGGCGGTGAGCCGCCCGAACGGCCGCTCGCCGGCGTGGTCGCGCGCCATCTCGACGAGCCCGAGCGTGCCGCCCTCGCGCGTCAGGAACGGCAGCGGCGCGAACGGGGCCAGGCGCGGCGACAGCACCACCGGGCCGGAGCCAGGCCCGCCGCCGCCATGCGGCGTCGAGAACGTCTTATGCAGGTTGATATGCATGGCGTCGACGCCGAGGTCGCCGGGCCGCGCCTTGCCGACGATGGCGTTGAAGTTCGCGCCGTCGCAATAGAAGTACGCTCCCGCCGCGTGCAGGATGCGGGCGATGTCGACGATGTCGCGCTCGAACAGCCCGAGCGTGTTCGGGTTGGTGAGCATGATGGCGGCGACGTCCGGCCCCGCCATGGCGCGCACCGACTCCACGTCCACCGTGCCGTCCTCGCGGGCGGGGACCGCCTTCACCTCGAAGCCGATCAGCGCCGCAGTGGCTGGATTGGTGCCGTGCGCCGACTCGGGCACCAGCACCACCTTGCGGGTGGCCCCCTCGCCCTTCGCCTCGATGGCCGCCTTGATGGCCATCATGCCGCACAGCTCGCCGTGCGCGCCGGCCTTCGGCGACAGCGCAACGGCCTCCATGCCGGTCAGCTCGAGCAGCCACCGCCCGAGCTGGTCCATCGCCTCCAGCGCGCCCTGCACGGTGGAGACCGGCTGCAGGGGGTGCACGTCGGCGAAGCCGGGCAGGCGCGCCACGCGCTCGTTGAGGCGCGGATTGTGCTTCATGGTGCACGAGCCTAGCGGGAACAGGCCGGTGTCGATGCCGTAGTTCTGCTGCGACAGCCGCACGTAGTGGCGCATCGCCTCGGGTTCGGAGAGGCCCGGCAGGCCGATGTCGCCCTTCCGCTCCAGCCCGCCGAGGCGCGGGGTGAAGGGCTCCGGCTCGTCGATGTCGACGCCCGTGGTGTCGAGGCGGCCGATCTCGAACAGCAGCGCCTCGGACTGGAGCAGAGCGCGGTTGCCGGTGAAGGTGGCGCGCCCGCTCCCGGAGGCGTCGGCGGCGGCGGTGGGACGTCCCTGGCGGTTCAGCATCACAGGACCTCCTTCAGGCCCGCGACGAGCGCGGCGCGGTCGTCGTCCGTGTTGATTTCGGTACTGGCGACGAGGAGCAGGTCGTCGAGGCCCGCCCCCGGGTCGAGCCGCGAATAGGGCACGCCGGCCAGCACGCCCTTGCCGGCCAGCGCCTCCACCACCTCGGCGGCGGGGCGGCGCAGGCGCAGCGTGAACTCGTTGAAGAAGGTGGCGTTCAGCACGTCCACGCCCGGAACGCCGGCCAGCATGTCGGCCAGCTTCACCGCGTTGGCGTGGTTGACGCGGGCGAGCCGCTTGAGCCCCGCCTGCCCCAGCAGAGTCATGTGGATGGTGAAGGCGAGGCTGCACAGTCCGGAATTGGTGCAGATGTTGGACGTCGCCTTGTCGCGGCGGATGTGCTGCTCGCGGGTGGAGAGCGTCAGCACGAAGCCGCGCCGCCCCTCGGCGTCGACGGTTTCGCCGCACAGGCGGCCCGGCATCTGGCGGACGTGCTTGGCGCGCGCCGCGAACAGGCCGACATAAGGCCCGCCGAAGTTCAGCGCGTTGCCGATCGACTGGCCCTCGCCGACCACGATGTCCGCCCCCATCGCGCCGGGCGGCGTGACGAGGCCGAGGGACACCGCCTCGGTGAACACGGCGACCAGCAGCGCGCCGTGGGCGCGGCACTTCTCGCCGATGGCGGTCAGGTCGCGCAGATTGCCGAACACGTCGGGCGTCTGCACCACCACGCAGGAGACGCTGTCGTCGATGGAGGCCAGCAGGTCCTCGGACGCGGTGACGTCGGGCGCCAGCGTCACGACATCGTCGCTCGCCATCCGCGAGAGGGTGCGCACGACCTCGGCGTAATGCGGGTGCAGGCCGCCGGAGAGCACCGCCTTGCGCCGGCGCGTGACGCGGTGCGCCATCAGCACGGCCTCGCCGCAGGCGGTGGAGCCGTCATACATGGAGGCGTTGGCCACCTCCATGCCGGTCAGCGCCGCGACCTGCGTCTGGAACTCGTAGAGATATTGCAGCGTGCCCTGCGCGATCTCCGGCTGGTACGGCGTGTAGCTCGTCAGGAACTCGGAGCGCTGGATCAGGTGGTCGACGGTGGCCGGCACGTGGTGGCGGTACGCCCCCGCCCCGACGAAGAAGGGCGCGGCGCCGGCCGTCAGGTTGCGGCCGGCCATGCGCGCCAGCAGCCGCTCCACCTCCATCTCGCCCTTGCGGCGGGGGAGGTCGACGAGGCCGTCGAGGCGCATCTCGGCCGGGATGTCGGCGAACAGCGCGTCGATCGAATCGACCCCGATCCGCGCGAGCATCGCGCCACGGTCGGCGTCGGAAAGGGGCAGATAGCGCATCGTGGGCCGGGCCTCAGAGGTTGGCGACGTAGTCGTTGTACTGGTCCTCGGTCATGAGGCCCTGCAGCTCGGAGGGGTCCTTCAGCTTCAGCTTCAGGAACCAGCCGTGGCCCTTGGGGTCCTCGTTGACCGTCGCCGGGGCGTCGGTGAGCGCGCCGTTGACCTCGACGACCTCGCCGGAGACCGGCGCGTAGAGCTCGCTGGCGGCCTTGACGCTCTCGACCACCGCGGCCTCGTCGCCCTTGGCGACGGTCTTGCCGACGGCGGGCAGCTCGACGAACACGACGTCGCCGAGCTGGCTCTGGGCGAAGTCGGTGATGCCGACCGTGCCGGTGTCGCCGTCGACGCGGATGTACTCGTGGTCCTTGGTGTAGCGGGTCTCGGCCATCGGGCGCTCCTGCGGCTCAGGCGGGTTTGCGGAAGTAGCGGTTGGGAACGAAAGGCATCGGCGCGACGCGGGCCGGAAGGGCCTTGCCGCGCACCATCAGCGAAAGCTCCGTGCCGGGAGCGGACATGGCGGGCTCGACATAGCCCATGGCCAGCGGCGCGTTGAGGCTGGGGCCGAAGCCGCCGGAGGTGACGATGCCGACTTCGCGGCCGTCGGGCGCTGTGATGACCGTGCCCTCGCGCGCCGGGGCGCGGCCCTCGGGCAGGATGCCGACGCGCACGCGCTTCGGCCCTTCGGCGAGCTCGCGCTGGATGCGCGCCGCGCCCGGGAAGCCCCCCTCCTCGCGGCGGCGCTTCTGCATCGACCAGACGAGCCCGGCCTCGACGGGCGAGGTGGTGCGGTCGATGTCGTGGCCGTAGAGGCACAGCCCTGCCTCCAGCCGCAGCGAATCGCGCGCGCCGAGGCCGATCGGCTTCACTTCCGGTTCTGCCAGCAGGGCGTCGGCGACGGCCTCGAGCTTCTTGGCCTTCACCGAGATCTCGTAGCCGTCCTCGCCCGTGTAGCCGGAGCGCGAGACGTGGACGGGGATGCTGTCGAACGTCGTCGACTTCGCGGTCATGAAGCCCATCTCGGCGGCGTCGGGGCAGTGGCGGGCCAGCACCTCGGCGGCCTTCGGGCCCTGCAGGGCCAGCAGCGCCCGGTGGGGCGCCTGCATCAGCCGGACGCCGGCGGGCAGGCGCGCCTCGATATGCGCGTAGTCCTGCTCCTTGCCGGCGGCGTTGACGACCAGCATCAGCACGCCGTCCTCCTCCGGCTCGGCGGAGCGCGTCACCATCAGGTCGTCGATGATGCCGCCCTCGTCGTCGAGGAGCTGGGTGTAGCGCTGCTGGCCGGGCTTCAGGTTGAGGATGTCGGCGGCGCACAGCGTCTCGAGCGCGCGGGCGGCGGCCTCGTGGCTCTCGGCCACCAGGAACGCCTGGCCCATGTGGGAGACGTCGAACAGCCCGGCGTTCTCGCGCGTCCACAGGTGCTCGGCGAGGATGCCGGTGGGATATTGCACGGGCATGTCGTAGCCGGCGAACGGCACCATGCGGGCGCCCAGCGCGCGGTGTCGCGCGTTCAGCGGCGTGGTGCGAATCGGGGCGGCGTTTTCGGCGGCGTCGGCGTGATCGGCCATGCAGGCGTGTCCCCGGTCAGAGCTGCGCGACTCCGGCCATACGGCCGGATTCGAGCCCCCTCTGTCCATGGACCTGAGAGATTTCCCCCGTGATTCGCCGCGAGGCGAGCGAGGTTACGCCCTTCGGTGGGCGTTCCGCTGGGGAACGCCGCTTTCCAGAGTGCCAGCTCTCCGCGGTCCTTCGGCCTGAGCGTTTCCGGGGCGGTTGCGCCTTCGGCGCCGGCGACCGGGGCTTGCGCCCCCGCCGGACTCTTCCGCGGAGATCGTCGACCTGCTCTGGTTAGGCGAGCCGTGCGTCCGAGTCAATCGACCTCGGCGCGGTGCGCGGGGCTCGCTCAGCTCCGCTTCTTCGCCTTGCGCGCCGGCTCGGCCGCCGAGCCGTGCGGGTCGAAGCCGACGATGAGGGTGAGGTCGTCGCCGACGGCCGGCACCACGATATTGTCCTCGACCATCACGAACTGCGCCTGCGCCTGCCCCGCCGGGATCGTCACCGAGGTGCGCTGGAGGCGCGAGACGAGCACCTTCTCGCCGCGCTTGGCGACGAAGCGCACCGGTGCGACGAAGGTGCCGGGCGAACCCGCCGGCCCGAGCAAAGCGAGGCCCTGCACGCCGATCTTGATGACGATGTTCTCGCCCACCAGGTGGCACTCGCGCGCCGTCTCGCCGAGGCTGAGCTGGGAGCGCACGTCGCCGCCGGCCGACTGGTTGCGCATCGCCGCGCCGCCGTCCAGCACCTCGACCGTCGGACACTCGATGTCGTCGATGTCGAGCTTGGTCGAGACGCCCGCGACGGCGGGGCCGACGGGCGGCGTCGACGACCCGCGGAACATCGAGAAGAAGCCGCCCGACGAGGAGGCCGAGGAGCTTTCGCCCGCCGACGTGCAGCCGGCCAGCGCAACGGCCGCCAGCGCAGTCAGAGCCAGGCGGCGGGCGAGAGGCAGGCGGCGATCGGTGCGGGACATCGGCGGCTCCTGGCGAAATAGGGGCGAGGCGGGGCTGAAAAAGGGGACGAAGGACAAAAGGGCGGGCTCAGGGCAGCGAATCGAACGCCTTGCCGAAGCCGTTCATCGACACCGGGATACCGATGCCCTCTTCCGGCGTCTGGAAGACGATGAAAGTGGCGTTCTGCCCGCCCTTGAGCTTGGCGAGCAGGTCGTCGTCCATGACGACCTCGGCCACGCAGCCGCTCTGCAGGCAGCGCACGAAGCCGGCGCGGCCAATGTCGTTCTGGTCGATGCGCAGGCCGAGTCCGGAAGGCAGCAGCACGCCGAGCGGAGCGATGACGCGCAGCAGGCGGCTGCGGCCGTCGGCCGTCTTCAGCACAATTACGACCAGCGTGACGTTGGGCTTGTCCTCGGCCTGCACGCTCTGTACGAGGGCGCACTGTTCGGCCTTGGCGCCGGCCGGCGTCTCGCAGCGCATCTGCCAGTCGCCGATGGTGGACTTCACCGCGCCCTGTGCCGCCGCGTGCCCGGCCGAGCCGCCGACCAGGGCGAGCCCGAGAAGCAGCGCGCCGGCCAGCTTCCGGGCCAGCCCGGACGCGATTCCGGCCAACGGCATATCAGCGACTCCCCAACCCATGCGGCCACCTTCCTTGCGCGGGACTGCCTTGCGCGGGACTGCCTCACGCGAGCTGCCCGACGCGGGCTTTCCAGAACCGGACTTGCCTTGCGCGAACGCAAGCGCTGTCGCGCGGCCCGCCGGCAGCGCCGACGCACCTCGACCAGCGTTCGGACCACTTCCGGACGCGAGTGTCAAGCGCGGGCAGGGCCCGAGGACAGGTTGCGCGCAACCGTTGGGCAACGCCGGCGGGAAACTCCCTCAAGCGACCCGGTAAACACCAACTTTAGTCGTTTGACGGCGTTGCGCTTCGCGCGGCTTTGTGGTTTTTGCGCTAGATCAAACTCACTGGTGGTTGCCACGTGTCGCACAGGGCACGTCCTTGACCGGTCGGTCGGCTGAGTTCGCGAGGCCGCGAAGACCCGGGGGAAATTCGGGAGATCAGAAGGCATGACTCGTTCCTGGAACCGTTCAGCGCTCGCCGCGGCGGCTCTCGTTCTCGGTTCGGGCGGGGCCGCGCTCGCCGCCGGGATCGGTCAACCGGCCCACTACCAGCTCGGCCTGCAGGAGCCGGTGACGGAGGTGGCCGAGGCCGCCCACAACCTGCACACCGCGCTGGTGTGGATCATCACCCTGATCTCGCTGTTCGTGCTGGCGCTGCTGGTGACGGTGGTGGTCCGCTTCAACGAGAAGAAGAACCCGGTCGCCTCGCGCACCACCCATCACACCGGGCTGGAGATCGCCTGGACGGTGATTCCGGTGCTGATCCTGGTCGGCATCGCCATCCCCTCCTTCCGGCTGCTGAAGCTGCAGATCGAGCTGCCCAAGGCCGACATGACCGTGAAGGTCTACGGCAACCAGTGGTACTGGTCCTACGAGTACCCGGGCGAGGAAGGCGGCTTCAAGTTCGACAGCAACCCGCTGGAGCAGGCGGACGCGGAGAAGGCCAGCCAGCCCTACCTGCTCGCGGTCGATAACGAGATGGTGGTGCCCGCCGGCAAGACGGTGGTGCTGCAGATCGTCGGCAACGACGTGATCCACTCGTTCTCGGTTCCGTCGCTCGGCTTCCGCATGGACGCCATCCCGGGCCGGCTCAACCAGACCTGGTTCAAGACCGACCGCGAGGGCATCTACTACGGCCAGTGCTCGCGCCTGTGCGGCCAGAACCACTACAAGATGCCGATCGCCATCCGCGTGGTGAGCCAGGCCAACTACGCCACCTGGCTCGCGGACGCCAAGAAGAAGTTCGCCTCGGCCGAGGACGGCGCCGTGCGGGTCGCCGCCCGCGCGCCCGCCGCCGAGTAAACCGACCATCCGCCAACGGGACAGACACAAAATGGCTCATGCCGCTCTCGCGCACGAAGCGCATCACGACCATCCCACCGGCTGGCGCCGCTGGGTGCTGTCGACGAACCACAAAGACATTGGCACGATGTACCTGGTCTTCGCCCTCATGGCGGGCCTGATCGGTGGCGCGCTCTCGATCGCCATGCGCATGGAGTTGCAGGAGCCGGGGCTGCAGTTCTTCTCGAACCCGCAGACCTACAACGTGTTCGTCACCGGCCACGGCCTGATCATGGTGTTCTTCGTGGTCATGCCGGCGCTGATCGGCGGGTTCGGCAACTGGTTCGTGCCGATCATGATCGGCGCGCCGGACATGGCGTTCCCGCGCATGAACAACATCTCGTTCTGGCTGCTGCCGTCGTCGCTGACGCTGCTGGTCATCTCGATGTTCGTCGAGGGCGCGCCCGGCTCCACCGGCTTCGGCGGCGGCTGGACGGTGTACCCGCCGCTGTCGACCGCGGGCCACCCCGGCCCGGCGCTGGACTTCGGCATCCTGTCGCTGCATCTCGCCGGCGCCTCGTCGATCCTCGGCGCCATCAACTTCATCACCACCATCCTCAACATGCGCGCGCCGGGCATGACCATGCACCGCATGCCGCTGTTCGCGTGGGCGATGCTGGTGACGGCGTTCCTGCTGCTGCTGTCGCTGCCGGTGCTCGCCGGCGCCATCACCATGCTGCTGACCGACCGCAACTTCGGCACGACCTTCTTCGACCCGGCCGGCGGCGGCGATCCGGTGCTCTACCAGCACCTGTTCTGGTTCTTCGGCCACCCCGAAGTATACATCATGATCCTGCCGGGCTTCGGCATCATCAGCCACATCATCTCGACCTTCTCGAAGAAGCCGGTGTTCGGCTATCTCGGCATGGCCTACGCGATGGTGGCGATCGGCGCCGTCGGCTTCGTCGTGTGGGCGCACCACATGTACACGGCCGGCCTGTCGCTCGACACGCAGCGCTACTTCGTGTTCGCCACCATGGTGATCGCGGTGCCGACGGGCGTGAAGATCTTCTCCTGGATCGCGACGATGTGGGGCGGCTCGATCCGCTTCACCTCGCCGATGGTGTGGGCGCTGGGCTTCATCTTCCTGTTCACGGTCGGCGGCGTCACCGGCGTCGTGCTCGCCAACGCGGGCGTCGACCGCCAGCTGCACAACACCTACTACGTCGTCGCGCACTTCCACTACGTGCTGTCGCTCGGCGCGGTGTTCGCCATCTTCGCGGCCTGGTACTACTGGTTCCCGAAGATGACCGGCTACGTGATCCCGGACTGGATCGGCAAGCTGCACTTCTGGATCGCCTTCGTCGGCGCCAACGTGCTGTTCTTCCCGATGCACTTCACGGGCCTCGCCGGCATGCCGCGCCACTACGTGGACTATCCGGACGCCTTCGCCGGCTGGACGCGCATCTCGTCCTTCGGCTCCTACATCTTCGCGTTCGGCCTGCTGGTGTTCTTCTACGGCGTGTTCACCGCCTTCGCCCGCAAGGAGAAGGCCGGCGAGAACCCGTGGGGCGCCGGCGCGACGACGCTGGAATGGACGCTGCCCTCGCCGCCGCCGTTCCACCAGTTCGAAACGCTGCCCCGCATCACCGGCGCGGAGCACTGAGACCTCGGGGCCGGCCCGGCGGGCCGGCCCCTTCCCCCCGATCCTTCGCCCCTCCGCCCGAGGGCGGCGGCGCGAAGGACCGGACCGCCCCAGCCGGCGGACCGACCGAACCGGAGCGCCACGACACGATGTCTCTCGTCACGCACAGCATGGACGGCGATAGCCGGGTGGGCCTGTCGAACGGCGCCGCCTCGGATTATTTCGCGCTGCTCAAGCCGCGCGTGATGTCGCTGGTCGTGTTCACCGCGCTCGTCGGGATGATGCTGGCGCCGGGCCTCAACCCGGTGCTCGGCTTCGCCGCGCTGCTCGCCATCGCCGTCGGGGCGGGCGCGTCGGGCTGCCTGAACATGTGGTACGACGCCGACATCGACGCTGTGATGGGCCGCACGGCCAAGCGGCCGATCCCGGCCGGCCGCATCCTGCCCGGCGAGGCGCTCGCCTTCGGCCTGACGCTGTCCATCGGCTCGGTGACGTTCCTCGGCCTGATCGCCAACTGGGTCGCGGCGAGCATGCTCGCCTTCACGATCTTCTTCTACGCCGTCGTCTACTCGATGTGGCTGAAGCGCCGGACGGCGCAGAACATCGTGATCGGCGGCGCCGCGGGGGCCATCCCGCCGATGATCGGCTACGCCGCCGCCACCGGCTCGGTGAACCTCGACAGCTTCGCGCTGTTCTCGATCATCTTCCTGTGGACGCCACCGCACTTCTGGGCGCTGGCCCTGGTGAAGTCGGACGACTACCGCCGCGCCGGCATCCCCATGCTGCCGGTGGTGGCCGGGCCCGACGCGACGCGGCTGCAGATCCTGCTCTACACTCTGGTGCTCGCGCCGGCCGGGCTCGCGCCCTGGCTGATGGGCTTCGGCGGGCCTCTCTACGCGGTCGTCGCCGCCCTGTCGGGCGCGTGGATGGTGGCGCTCGCCGCGCGCGTCTACCGCGTGCGCGAGGGCGACGCCGCGCGCAAGGCCGCCATCCGGATGTTCCTGGTCTCCATCCTCTACCTCTTCCTGCTGTTCGCCACGCTGCTGGTCGAGCAGGTGGTGGGGCTGGAGCGCCTGTCCTGGGCGGCCTCCGCCGCCGCGCGCCTGGCGGGAGCCGCGTGATGGCCGCCCCCGAGCCGAAGACCCCGCCCGCGCCGTGGCGGCCGAGCGAGGAGGACCTGCGCCGACGCCGCTCGCGCTCGCTGGCGCTCGGCCTCACGCTCGGCGCTCTGGCCCTGCTGTTCTTCATCGTCACCATCGCCAAGCTGGGCGGCAACGTCTTCAACCGCGCGCTGTGACCGCCATGACCGAGCCCCAACTCCGTCCCGCCCCCGCCGACCGCCCGCGCGCCCTGCGTCGGACGGCGCTGGCGTGCGCCCTGGGCGCTGCGGCGATGGTGGGCGCGGCCTTCGCCGCGGTACCGCTCTACACGCTGTTCTGCAAGGTCACCGGCTTCGCCGGCACGCCGCGCGTCGCCACGGAGGCGTCCGAGACGGTCGGCCAGCGCGTCGTCACCGTGCGCCTCGACGCCAACGTGCAGCCCGGCATGAGCTGGCGGTTCGAGCCGGAGACGCCGACCGTCGAGGCCCGCGTCGGCGACACCAAGACGGTGTTCTACCGGATCCGCAATGTCGGCGACAAACCCGTCACCGGCATCGCCTCGTTCAACGTGCTGCCCGAGCTGGCGGGCGGCTACTTCAACAAGCTCCAGTGCTTCTGCTTCACCGAGATCACCTTGCAGCCCGGTGAAAGCATGGAGGCGCCGGTCGTGTTCTTCATCGATCCCGCGATCGAGAAGGACCGCGACCTCCAGACCACGGACACGATCACGCTGTCCTACTCCTTCTTCCCCGCGAAGGGCTCGCCGAAGCCGGTCGCCGGGGTGAAGGAGGCAGGCCGGCCTCAACTGTAGGGGGAACGCCGGGGCCTGAAAGCCTCGGCGGACAACGGAGAACGACCACGATGGCCGACGCCCACACCAAGCACCACGATTACCACCTCGTCGATCCGAGCCCTTGGCCGTTCGTCGGGTCGGTGTCGGCCTTCGTCACGGCGGTCGGCGCCATCATGTGGATGAAGTCGATCGCCGTCGGCGGCCTGCATCCCGGCCCGGTGGTGTTCGGTCTCGGCTTCATCGGCGTGCTCTACACCATGTTCGCGTGGTGGATGGACGTGGCGCGGGAGGCCGAGTACGGCGGCTTCCACACCCGCGTCGTGCAGATCAGCCACCGCTACGGCATGATCATGTTCATCGCCTCCGAGGTGATGTTCTTCGTCGCGTGGTTCTGGGCCTTCTTCGACGCCAGCCTGTTCGCCGGCGAGGCCAAGCAGTTCGCCCGCTTCGACTTCACCGGCGGGCACTGGCCGCCGAAGGGCGTCGACGTGTTCGACCCCTTCCACCTGCCGCTGCTCAACACGCTGATCCTGCTGACCTCCGGCACCACCGTCACGTGGGCGCACCACGCGCTGCTGCACAACGACCGCGACGGCGTGAAGTGGGGCCTGATCCTCACCGTCATCCTCGGCGCGATCTTCACGACCGTGCAGGCCTACGAGTACAGCCACGCCGCCTTCGCCTTCAAAGGCAACATCTACGGCGCGACCTTCTTCATGGCGACCGGCTTCCACGGCTTCCACGTGCTGATCGGCACGCTGTTCCTGCTGGTGTGCCTGATCCGCGCCATGAACGGCCATTTCAAGCCGAACCAGCACCTGGGCTTCGAGTTCGCCGCCTGGTACTGGCACTTCGTCGACGTGGTCTGGCTGTTCCTGTTCGTGGCGATCTACCTTTGGGGCTCCCACTGGGGCGCCGCCGCCGCCGCCGCCGGCGCTCACTGAGCGCCCCACCCCTCAGCAAAGGGCGGCCTCGGCCGCCCTTTCGCGTTTCGGAGACGCGCCGTGACCGAGCCCGGCCCCGCCTATGACGGCCCCCGCCCCTCGCCCTACGCGGCGGGGCTCGCCGGGCGCTGCCCGCGCTGCGGCAAGGGCAAGCTGTTCCGCGGCTTCCTGGCCGTGGCTCCCGGCTGCGACGCGTGCGGGCTCGACTACGGCTTCGCCGATTCGGGCGACGGCCCGGCGGTGTTCATCATGCTGGCGGTCGGCGTCGTGATGGTCGGCGGCGTGCTGCTGGTCGACGTGATGTACGAGCCGCCGATGTGGGTGCACGCCGTGATCTGGCCGCCGCTGACGATCGTGCTGAGCCTGGGCCTGTTGAGGCCGCTCAAGGGCCTGCTGATCGCCCTGCAATATCATCACAAGGCCGAACAGGGCCGGCTGGAGTGAGCATGACCATCGACGACGCCGTGAAGCCCGCCCGCCGGGGTGCGCGCAGCCTGCTCTGGCCGGCGCTCGCCACGCTGGCCGGCTTCGCCGTGCTCATGGGGCTCGGCTTCTGGCAGATCGAGCGCATGGGCGCCAAGCAGCGCCTGATCCACCGCGTCGAGCAGAGCGTCCGGGGCGCGCCGCAGGTCCTGCCGCCGGAATCGGCGTGGGCGACGCTGCGGCCGAAGAGCTACGAATACCGCAAGGTGCGCGTCGAGGGCCGCTTCCTCCACGACAAGGAGATCCACGTCCACGGCCTGCTGTCGCCGGAGAGGCCCGGCGGCCAGGTGCTGCAGGGCGTCTACGTGCTGACGCCGTTGCAGCTCGACGACGGCGCCGTCATTTACGTCAACCGCGGCTTCGTTCCCACCGAAAAGACCGACCAAGCCGCGCGGCGCGAGGGGCTGCCGGAGGGGCGCGTCGCCGTCACCGGCCTGCTGCGCGCGCCGGAGCCGCGCGGCTGGTTCCTGCCCGACGACGACCCGGCGAAGAACTCGTGGTTCGTGCGCGACCCGCTCAAGATGGCCCGCCTCGCCGGGCTGACGCGCGCCGCGCCGTTCGTGCTGGACGCCGACGCCACGCCCAACCAGGGCGGCTGGCCGCTGGGCGGGCAGACGCGCCTGACCTTCCCGAACGACCACCTGCAATACGCGATCACCTGGTTCGCGCTGGCCGCCGGGCTGCTCGTCGTTTTCGCCTTTTTCGCCCGCCAGCAGACCGCGCGCGGCCACGAGGACGGCGGCGCGTCCGCCTGATCGCCGCCGCGCCGAACGGAGGCCTTTGCGTTCGGCTTGTCAGCCCTTATTCGGGTGCTACCTTCCGATCCAGACAAGGACCGCGACCGTGCTGCACGTTTCCACTCGGGGGGAAGCCCCGGCCCTCGGCTTCGCCGACGCCCTGCTGGCCGGCCTGGCCCGGGACGGCGGGCTCTACTGGCCGCAGGACTGGCCGGAATTTTCCGCCGACGCCGTCGCCGGACTCGCCGGCGTGTCCTACGCCGAGGCGGCGCGCCGGGTCATCGGGCCCTTCGTCGGCGGCGAGGTCGAGCCGGGTGCGTTCGCCCGCATGGTCGACGACGCCTACGCCACGTTCCGCCACCCGGCCGTCTGCCCGCTGACGCAGATCGGCGACAATCTCTTCGTGCTGGAGCTGTTCCACGGGCCGACGCTGGCCTTCAAGGACGTGGCGATGCAGCTGCTCGGCCGGCTGATGGACCACGTGCTGGAGCAGCGCGGCCAGCGCGCGACCATCGTCGGGGCCACGTCCGGCGACACCGGCAGCGCCGCCATAGAGGCGTTCCGCGGCCGCGAGCGGGTCGACATCTTCATCCTCTACCCGCACGGGCGCGTCAGCGAGGTGCAGCGCCGGCAGATGACGACGGTGGGGGACGCCAACGTCCACGCCATCGCGGTGGAGGGCGATTTCGACGACTGCCAGGCGCTCGTCAAGGCGATGTTCAACCACCACCGCTTCCGCGACGAGATGGGCCTGTCGGGCGTCAACTCGATCAACTGGGCGCGGATCGTGGCGCAGGTGGTGTACTACTTCACCGCCGCCGTCAGCCTCGGCGCGCCGCACCGCGAGGTGTCGTTCTCCACGCCGACCGGAAATTTCGGCGACGTGCTCGCCGGCTGGGTCGCCAAGCGCATGGGCCTGCCGGTGGGGCGGCTCAACGTCGCCACCAATGCCAACGACATCCTCGCCCGCGCCCTGGCGACGGGGCGCTACGAAGTGACGGGAGTAACCCCGACCACCTCGCCGTCGATGGATATCCAGGTCTCCTCCAACTTCGAGCGCGCGCTGTTCGAGGCGCACGGGCGCGACGCCGCCGCCGTGCGGCGCATGATGGCGTCGCTGGGGCAGAGCCGCGCCTTCGAGATCGCGCCCGGCGCGCTCGCCGCGCTGCGCGCCGACTTCTCGGCCGGCACGGTGCGCGAGGACGCCGTCGCCGCCGAGATGCGCCGCACCTGGACGCAGGCCGGCTACCTGCTCGACCCGCACACCGCGGTGGGCGTCGCCAGCGGCCGCGACCTGCTGGCGGCGGACCCCGCGACGCCTGTCGTGGCGCTGGGCACCGCCCATCCCGCCAAGTTCCCGGACGCCGTGCGTGCCGCCACCGGCGTGTCGCCCGCGCTTCCCGCGCATCTGGCGGATCTTCTGGAACGGCCGGAGCGTTTCTCGGTGCTCCCGAACGACCAGGCCGCGATCGAACGCTTCGTGAGCGAGCGCGGACGGGCCGCGCGGAAAGGCGCCGCATGAGCCAGTCCCGCCCCACGTCCAAGGGTCGGCGGACCGCCCCCCGGGCCGAACATGTCCGGGTGACGACGCTGCCGAGCGGGCTGAGGGTGGTGACCGAGCACATGCCGCAGCTCTCCACGGCGGCATTGGGCGTGTGGGTCGGCGCGGGCACGCGCCACGAATTGCCGGGCGAGCAGGGGCTGGCGCACCTGCTCGAGCACATGGCCTTCAAGGGCACGAGGCGGCGCTCGGCACTCGCCATCGTCGAGGAGATCGAGGCGGTTGGCGGCGACCTCAACGCCGAGACCTCGGTGGAGCGCACCGCCTACTACGCGCGCGTGCTCGGCGAAAACGTGCCGCTGGCGCTCGACATCCTGTCCGACATCCTCACCGAGCCCGCCTTCGACAAGGACGAGCTGAAGCGCGAGAAGGGCGTCGTGCTGCAGGAGATCGGCGCGTGCGAGGACACGCCCGACGACGTCGTGTTCGACATGTTCATGGAGACCGCCTATGGCGGCGCGCCGATCGGCCGGCGCATCCTCGGCACGCCGAAGACGGTGCGCGCGCAGACCGCCGAATCGATGCGCTCCTTCCTCGACCGGCAATATCGCGCCCCCGACATGGTGGTCGGCGCGGCCGGCGCGGTCGACCACGACCAGGTTGTGGAAGAAGTGAACCGGCGCTTCGGAGCCTTCGCCAGCGAGCCGCCCGCCCCGCCGACCGCCGGCGCGTGGACGGGGGGCGACGAGCGCAGCGTGCGCAAGCTGGAGCAGGCCCATCTCGTCGTCGGCTTCGAGGGAAGGTCGTTCCTCGATCAGGACCACTACGCCCTGCACGTATTCTCGAACCTGCTCGGCGGCGGCATGTCCTCGCGGCTGTTCCAGGAGATCCGCGAGAAGCGCGGCCTGTGCTACGAGGTCTACTCGTTCCACCAGCCGTTCTCCGACACCGGATTCTTCGCCATCTATGGCGGCACCGGCGAGAAGCTCTTGCCCGAGTTCGTGCCGGTGATGCTCGATTGCGTGCGCGCCGCCGCCGAGGCCCCGAGCGAGGCCGAGGTGGCCCGCGCCAAGGCGCAGATCAAGGTATCGCTGCTGATGGGGCTGGAATCGTGCGCGCGCCGCGCCGAGCAGATGGCGCGCCACGTGCTCTCCTACGGGCGCGTCATCCCGCGCGAGGAGATCGTCGCGGCGATCGACGCCATCACGCCGGCCGACGTCAGCCGCGTCGCCCGGGCCATGCTGGCGACCGCGCCCACGGTGGCGGCGGTGGGGCCGGTGCGCGGCCTGCCGGACGTC
Organism: Alsobacter ponti; assembly: GCF_024294805.1. Classification (GTDB taxonomy): domain Bacteria; phylum Pseudomonadota; class Alphaproteobacteria; order Rhizobiales; family Beijerinckiaceae; genus Alsobacter; species Alsobacter ponti. Next base: position 105,688 of record NZ_JANCLU010000010.1, on the reverse strand, counting down.
GCGGGCATGGCGCGGCGGATCGGCGCGCCTACGCCCGGAGCCAGTCCCGCCAAGTCGGCGGCGGAATGAGCCGGCCATGGCGTTCTTCCGCCTCTCTTTGGCCGCCGACGAGAGCCCGCTGGTGCGCGGCCGGGGCTTCTATCTGCGCCCGCCCCGGCCCGACGACTACGTGGCGTGGGCCCGCCTGCGGCAGGCGAGCTACGAGTTCCTGAAGCCCTGGGAGCCGATCTGGCCCGCCGACGACCTGACGCGCGCCGCCTATCGCCGCCGCATCCGCCGCTACCAGCGCGAGATCGAGGAAGACCTCGCCTACCCGTTCTTCCTGTTCCGAGAACCCGACGACGAGCTGATGGGCGGGCTGACGCTCGGCATGGTGCGCCGCGGCGTCGCCCAGGCGGCGACGCTGGGCTACTGGATGGGCGCGCCCTTCGCCGGGCGCGGCCACATGGGCCGGGCCGTGCGGGCGGCGGCCGGCTACGGGTTCGACAATTTGCGGTTGCGCCGGATCGAGGCTGCCTGCGTCCCGCACAACGCGCCGTCCATGCGCCTGCTCGAGCGCGTCGGCTTCCGGCGCGAGGGCCTGGCGCGCCAGTATCTGTGCATCAACGGCGTCTGGCAGGACCACGTGCTCTACGCCCTGCTGCGAGACGATTTCCGCGCCGACACAGGATCGCCTTGATCGCAGGCGAGGAAATCCGCCGGCCCGGGTCGGGGCGCGCGCCGCGCGCCTTGCCCTTCCCTCCCGTCGCAGCTACCACTGACACACCTTGATCGTCCAAGCGCCACCCGGGCCCCGCCTCCGCCGAGGTCACTCTTCGTTGCGAGTCATCGGCCTTCTCCTCCTGCTGCTCGGCCTGCTCGGCGCCTATCCGGGCGGCGCGACGCGGGCGTTGGCGCTCGATCCCATTTCGGTGCGGGCCGAGAGCGCCGCCATCGACCTGCAGCGATTCGTGCAGCGTTCGAAATCGGACGGCGACCTGATCCAGATTTCGACCGCGCCCGGCGCGGACGGCATCGTGCGCCGGATCGCCATCAAGGCGACCGAGCCCGGCACGCGGCCGGACTGGATCGTCTTCGCGCTCAAGAACGACAGCAACGAGCAGCTCATCCGCTGGCTCGTCGCGCCGCATTTCCGGCTGGTCGATTCCGGCGTCATCTGGCCCGACCTCGGCGCGCGGCGCATCACCGCCGTCACCGCCAGCCAGGGCGAGAGCCCGGACCGCGAGGACAACGCGGAAGCCGACATCTTCGAGATCGTGCTGGACCCCGGCGCGACCGTCACCTACATCGCCGAGCTCGCCGACCCGCGCCTGCCGCAGCTCTATCTGTGGAATCCGGACGACTACAAGGACAAGCAGAACGGGCTGACACTGTATCGCGGCATCGTCATCGGCATCGCCGGCCTGCTGGCGCTGTTCCTCACCATCGTGTTCGTGGTGAAGGGCGCGGTGATCTTCCCGGCGGCGGCGGCGCTGGCCTGGGCGGTGCTGGCCTATGTCTGCATCGATTTCGGCTTCTGGCAGAAGATCGTGCCCATGACGGCGGAGGGCGAGCGCGTCTACCGCGCCGTGGCAGAGGCGGTGCTGGCGGCGACGCTGCTGGTGTTCCTGTTCGCCTATCTCAATCTCAACCGCTGGCACGTGCGCTACGTCCATATCGCGGCGGCGTGGCTGGTGTTCCTCGCGGCGCTGATCGGCATGGCGGTGTTCGACCCCACGGTGGCGGCGGGCGTGGCGCGCATCTCCATCGCCGCCGTCGCGGCCGTCGGCTTCCTGCTCGTCATCTATCTCTCGACCCACGGCTACGACCGCGCGGTGATGCTGACGCCGACGTGGTTCATGCTGCTCGCCTGGGTGGCGGCGGCGGGTTTCGCCATCTCCGGCCGCCTCACCAACGACCTCGTCGCGCCCTCGCTGCTGGGCGGCCTCGTGCTGATCGTCATGCTGATCGGCTTCACCGTGATGCAGCACGCCTTCGCCGGCGGGGCGATCGCGCACGGGCTGGTGAGCGACGCCGAGCGCAAGGCGCTGGCGCTCGCGGGCTCCGGTGACACGGTGTTCGACTGGGACGTGGTAGGCGACAAGGTCTATGTCAGCCCGGAGATCGAGCAGCAGCTCGCCATGAAGCGCGGCGCGCTGGAGGGGCCGGCGGCCGACTGGCTGGAGGTGATGCACCCCTTCGACCGCGACCGCTTCCGCGCCACGCTCGACGCGGTGCTGGAGCAGCGGCGCGGCCGGGTGCAGATGGAGTTCCGGCTGAAGTCCACCGACGGGCACTACTACTGGTACGCGCTGAAGGCGCGGCCGGTGGTGGGCACGGACGGCGAGGTGGTGCGGGTGGTCGGCACGCTCGGCGACGTCACCGACCTCAAGACCGCCGAGGAGCGCATCCTGCACGACGCCGTGCACGACAACCTCACCGGCCTGCCGAACCGCCGCCTGTTCCTCGACCGGCTCGACGGCGCGCTGGCGCTGGCGCGCAGCGAGGACGCGCTGCGCCCGACCGTCATCGTGCTCGATTTCGACCGCTTCAAGCAGATCAACGAATCGGTCGGCCTGCCGACCGGCGACTCGATCCTGCTCGCGATGTCGCGCCGGCTCGGCCGCGTGCTGAAGCCGCAGGACACGCTGGCGCGCGTCACCGGCGACCAGTTCGCGCTGCTGCTGCTCTCCGAGCGCCAGCCGGACCGCATCACCCTGCTCGCCGACACGGTGCGCCGCGTCGTCACCGCCCCCGTCGTGTTCGGCGAGCGCGAGATCTTCCTCACCGCGTCGATCGGCATCGCCCTTCCCGATCCCGAGGCCCCGAACCGGGGCGAGGACATCCTGCGCAACGCCGAAATCGCGATGATGCACGCCAAGAAGCTCGGCGGCGACCGCATCGAGGTGTTCCGCCCGGCCATGCGCGCCCAGCGCACCGACCGGCTGGCGGTGGAGATGGATTTGCGCCGCGCCCTGGAGCGCAACGAGATCAAGATCCTGTTCCAGCCCGTCGTCCGGCTGGAGGACCGCACCGTCGCCGGCTTCGAGGCGCTGATGCGCTGGGACCACCCGAAGCACGGCCGGCTGGGCCCGCAGGAGTTCATCGGCATCGCCGAGGAGAGCGGCCTGATCGTCGAGCTGGGGCTGTTCGCGCTGGAGCGCACGGCGCAGGAGCTCGCCGCCTGGCAGGCGGCGCTCGACATCGACCCGCCTATCTTCGCCAGCGTCAACGTGTCGAGCCGCCAGGTGCTGCGCCACGACCTGCTGCAGGACGTGAAGATGGTCATGAGCCGGTGGGGCGTGCTGCGCGGCACGCTGAAGCTGGAAGTGACCGAGAGCGTGGTGATGGACAATCCCGAATACGCCACGCAGATCCTCAACCGCATCGCCGACCTCGGCGCGGGCCTCTCGCTGGATGATTTCGGCACCGGCTATTCGTCGCTGTCCTACCTGCAGCGCTTCCCGTTCGACACGATCAAGATCGACCGCGCCTTCGTGCGCCCCGACGCCAAGGGCGTGCGGCCGATCATCCTGCGCTCCATCGTCACCATGGCGCACGATCTCGGCATGGAAGTCGTCGCCGAGGGCGCGGAGAACGAGGCGGACGCGGTGGAGCTCTACGAGATGGGCTGCGAGTACGCCCAGGGCTACGCCTTCGGCCCGCCGATGACGGCGCTGGAGGCGCGCAAGCTGGTCGGCGCGGCGACGACGGAGGCCGCGTGAGCCGCCTCGACAGCGTCATCCGCCGCCTCGAGGCGCAGCGCCGGACGCTGGACTGGGCGGCGGCCGAGATCGCCGGGCGCGACGGGCTGGTGCTGGAACTGGGCCTCGGCAACGGCCGCACCTACGACCATCTGCGCGACCGCCTGCCCGGCCGCGCCATTCACGTTTTCGAGCGCTGGCCCGCCGCGCACCCGGACTGCATGCCGCCGGCGGAGTTCCTGGTGGTGGGGGATCTGCGCGAGACGCTGCCGGCCTTCCGCGCGCGGCATGGCGCGGGCTCGGCGGTGCTGGCCCATGCCGACATCGGCAGCGGCGACCCGGCCGTCGACGCGGAACTGGCGTCCGCCCTGTCCGCGCTGCTGCCGCCGCTGATCGCGCCGGGCGGAATCGTGCTGTGCGACCAGAGTCTCGACCTGCCGGGCTTCGACGACGTCGCGCCGCGCCTCGGCGTGCCGGAGAAACGCTACAACGCCTGGGTTCGCCGCGCCTGAGCGTCAGGCGTGGCCGGCCTCGGTCGACAGCATGGCCGGGTCGATGCCGATCTTGCGCAGCGCGCGGTCGTACTTGGTGTCGAAGCGGCCGTCGAACACGAGGTCGGGATCGGGCGGGCAGTGCAGCCAGCCGTTCTCGTGCATCTCGCTTTCCAGCTGCCCCGCGCCCCATCCGGCGTAGCCGAGCGCCAGCACGGCCTGGCGCGGCCCCTCGCCGTTGGCGATGGCGCGCAGGATGTCGATCGTCGCGGTGAGGCAGATGCCCTCGTCGATCGGCAGGGTCGAGCGGTCGATGAAGAAGTCGGAGGAATGCAGCACGAAGCCGCGCCCGGTCTCCACCGGGCCGCCGCGCAGCACGGGGAAATGCTCGGCCGAAGCGGGCAGGCGGATGCTCTTCGGCGTGATCTCGAGCTGTTCGAGCAGCGCCGGAAATTCGATGTTGGGAGCGGGCTGGTTGATGATCAGCCCCATTGCGCCTTCGGGCGAGTGCGCGCAGACATAGATGACGGCCCGGCTGAACCGCTCGTCCGGCATGCCGGGCATCGCGAGAAGAAGCTGACCGTCGAGAAAACCGCTGGGGCTCATCTCTGTCGCAACGTTCAACGTGTCAATGTTGATCATGTTAGCCTCTTTCTCCTCGCGATCCAAACGCCGGCCCGGAACCGCTTGTTCCCCCCGGAGGCCGGGGACGGGCGGCCGTCCGGGGCCGCTGGAGGCCGAAAAACGCCCCCCGGCTCGCGGGCGCGTCACGGGCTCGTCATTTGTCGGAGGGCCCCCGGATCGTGCATGACCATTTGGCAATGAGAGCTCCGCGCCCCGCCATGTCCAGCTTCCGTCCGCTTCTGGCGCTGCTCGCGCTGGGGCTGGCCGCCGCCCCGGCGCGGGCCGAATGGTCGTCGCGCGCCGCCGCCGGCGCGTCGGAATGGTCGCGCGGCCTGCACGCCACGATGCGGCTGCTCGACGGCGGGCCGCAGGACGCCGCCGGGCGGGTGTACGCGGCCGGCATCGAGATCAAGCTGGACCCGCAATTCAAGACCTACTGGCGCACGCCCGGCGATTCCGGCCTGCCGCCCGAGTTCGACTGGAGCGCCTCGCAGAACGTCGCCGGCGTCACCGTGCTGTGGCCCGCCCCCTACCGGTTCGAGGACGCGGCGGGGTCCTCGATCGGCTACAAGGAGCACGTCGTGCTGCCGCTCTCGGTGGAGGCGGCGGACCCGGCCAAGCCGGTGGTGCTGGCCTTGAAGCTCGATTACGCGGTGTGCGAGCAGATCTGCATTCCGGTCAAGGGAGAGGCGAAGCTGGCGCTCGCCAAGGCGGGCCTGTCGACGCCGCACATGGCGGCCATCGCCGAGGCGCGCAAGCGCGCGCCGGCGCAGCATGCGATCGGCGACGGCCCCCCGCCCACGTTCCGCTCGGTCGAGGCGTCCGGCGGCAAGGCGCTGCTCGTCTCCGCGCTGGTGCCCGATACGGCCGGCGTGGTCGACATCTTCGCCGAAGGGCCGGACGGCTGGGTGTTCTCCGCCCCCGTGCCGGTGGCGGCGCTGCCGCACGGCCCGGGCGCTCGGCTCGTCAACTACCGGATACCCGCCACCGAGTCGCCGAAGGACGGAGACGTCTCCAGGATCCCGGTGGTGCTGACGCTGACGGCCGACGACGCCGCGGTGGAGACGAAATTGACGCCCCCGGCCCTCAAGGCCAAGGCGAAGTGAGGCGCATTCGGCGCGCCGCGGCCTCTGGCCTTTTTCGCCGCGGGCCCTAGAACTCGCCCCGAGCCCGCGCTTTTCTCGACGACACGGGCCTTCCATGGAGATGTGACGATGACGATCGCAGTGGGCGACCGGATCCCGGACGCCACTTTCCGGGTGATGACCGCCGAGGGCCCCTCGGCGGTGAATGCCGAGCAGGTCTTCAAGGGCCGCAAGGTCATTCTGTTCGGCGTGCCCGGCGCGTTCACCCCCACCTGCCACAAGAACCACCTGCCCGGCTATCTCGCCCGCTTCGACGAACTGCGCGCCAAGGGCGTCGACGCGATCGCCGTCACCAGCGTCAACGACGTGTTCGTGATGGACGCCTGGGCCAAGGCCACGGGCGCGGACGGCAAGATCGAGTTCCTCGCGGACGGCAGCGCCGATTTCGCCAAGGCTGTCGGCCTCTCAGCCGACCGCTCGGCCTTCGGAATGGGAACGCGCTCGCAGCGCTACTCGATGCTGGTCGAGGACGGCGTCGTCACTGCGCTGAACGTCGAGGAAGGCGCGGGCAAGGCGGAGCTGTCGGGCGCGGACAAGATGCTCGCCGACCTTTCGGAGCGCGCCGCCGCCGTCTGACCGGCGTCAGCGCCCCGGCTTCTTGAACGGGGCCATGCCCTCGCGGGCGAGCTCGTCGACGCGCTCGTTCTCGACGTGCCCGGCATGGCCCTTCACCCAGTGGAAATGCACCGTGTGGCGGCGGCGCGCCTCGTCGAGCCGCTGCCACAGCTCGGCGTTCTTCACCGGCTTCTTGTCGGCGGTCTTCCAGCCGTTCGCCTTCCAGCCGTAGATCCAGGACGTGACGCCCTGGCGCACGTACTGGCTGTCGGTCCACAGATCGACCTCGCAGGGCCGCTTCAGCGCCTCCAGCGCCATGATGGCGGCCATCAGCTCCATGCGATTGTTGGTCGTCAGCGCCTCGCCGCCCTTCATCTCCTTGCGCCGCTCGCCGTAGGTCATCAGCACGCCCCAGCCGCCGGGGCCCGGGTTCCCCGAGCACGCGCCGTCGGTGTGGATCACCACGCGGTCCGCGGCCGCCTTCGCCGGGTCCGTCACGCGTCGCGCCCGTAGTCGGCGGCGCAGGTCGCGCGCTCGTGGAAGCGCAGCTTGCGGTAATATTCCAGCGGGTCCTTCGGCTTCACCAGCGCCCCGGGCGGCACGTTCAGCCAGTCGACGAGGCGGGTGAGCATGAAGCGCAGCGCGGCCCCCCGGCACAGCAGCGGCAGCGCCTCCGCCTCCGGCGGCGTCAGTGGGCGCACCCGCTCGTAGCCGGCGATCATGGCGCGGCCCTTGGTGAGGTTGAACGAGCCGTCGACCTCGAAACACCACGCGTTGAGGCAGATGGCGAGGTCGTAGGCGAGCGCGTCCGTGCAGGCGAAATAGAAGTCGATGAGCCCGGAGAGGCGGGGACCGAGGAAGAACACGTTGTCGGGGAACAGGTCGGCGTGGATGACGCCTTCCGGCAGGCCGCGCGGCCAGTTCGCCTCCAGCCCCGCAAGGGCCCGCGCCGTCGCCTCGGCGAGGCCGGGCGTGACCGTGTCGGCGCGTTCGCGCGCCGCCTCGTAGAGCGGCCGCCAGCCCTGCACCGACAGCGCGTTGGCGCGGCGCATGCCGAAATCAGCGCCGGCGAGGTGCAGCCGCGCCAGCGCCTCGCCCACCGCGCCGCAATGCGGCACGCCGGGGCGCTTGACGCCCATGCCGTCCAGGAAGGTGACGATGGCGGCCGGCCGCCCCGCGAGCCGCCCCAGCGCCCCGCCCCCGCGCATTCGCACCGGCTGCGGGCAGGTGAGGCCCTTGGCGGCCAGGTGCTCCATCAGCCCGATGAAGAAGGGCAGGTCGTCCTCCTTCACGCGCTTTTCGTAGAGCGTGAGGATGAAGAAGCCCGCCTCGGTGTGGATCAGGTAGTTGGAGTTCTCGACGCCCTCGGCGATGCCCTTGGCGGACAGCACGGCCCCGACGTCGTACTGCGCCACGAAGGCCGTCAGCTCCTCGTCGGTCACTTCGGTATAGACGGCCACGCGCTACTCCGCGGCTTTGTCGCGCAGGTCGCGCGGGAGGGGAAAGAACACGCTCTCGTCGGCCGTCGAGACGGTCTCGACCCGCACGTCGTAGCGTTCGGCGAAGGCGTCGATGATCTCCTCGACGAGCACCTCGGGGGCCGACGCGCCGGCGGTGATGCCGAGCGAGCGAATGTCGCCGAACAGCGCCCAGTCGATGTCGGAGGCGCGCAGCACCAGCCGCGACAGCCCGCAGCCGGCGCGCTCCGCCACTTCCTTGAGGCGCTGCGAATTGGACGAGTTCGGCGAGCCGACGACCAGCATGGCGTCGACCTGCGGCGCGACCTTCTTCACCGCCTCCTGGCGGTTGGTGGTCGCGTAGCAGATGTCCTCCTTGTGGGGCGCGGCGATCGCCGGGAAGCGGGCGCGCAGCGCGTCGACGATCTCGCGCGTGTCGTCGACCGACAGCGTCGTCTGGGTGACATAGGCGAGCGCGGCCTCGTCGGGCGGCGCCAGGCGGGCGACGTCCTCCACCGTCTCGACCAGCAGCACCGCGCCGGCCGGGAGCTGGCCCATCGTTCCGACCACCTCCGGATGGCCGGCATGGCCGACCAGCACGACCGTGCGGCCGCGCCGCCAGTGCAGCTCGGCCTCGCGGTGCACCTTGGTGACGAGCGGGCACGTGGCGTCGATGGCGAACAGGCCGCGTCCCGCCGCCTCCCCGGGCACCGACTTCGGCACGCCGTGGGCGGAGAAGATCACCGGCGCCTGCGTATCCGGCACCTCGTCCAGTTCGTCGACGAACACCGCGCCTTTCCGGCGCAGGCCCTCGACCACGTATTTGTTGTGGACGATCTCGTGGCGCACATAGACCGGCGGGCCGAACACGCGCAGCGCCTGCTCGACGGCGTCGATGGCGCGCACCACGCCGGCGCAGAATCCGCGCGGCGCGCACAACCGCACGTCGAGGCGCGGCTTGGCGGCGGGGGATGCGGCGGCGTTCATGTCGGCTCGGGCCTCGGCGCGGGTTGCGGTGCAGCGCGTTTGTGTGGCGACGTCGCCGCGAGGTCAAGCGCGCAGGCCCGGGCGGGCCGGCTCATCCCCGGCGCAGGAGCGTGGCGGCGCGCTCGAGGCCGAGCGCGGCGAGCCCCGCCGCCAGCCCCCAGAAGGCCGAGCCGACGCCGAAGGCGGTGACGCCGGAGGCGGTGACCACCAGCGTCAGCACGGCGGCGAAGCGCGTCTTCTCCTGCGCCATCGCCGCCCCGAGCGCGCCCATCAGCGGCCCGAGCAACGCCAGGCCGGCCACCACGCGCACGAGATCGCCCGGCATGGCGGCGAACAGCGCCACGAGCGACGCGCCGAACGCCGCGAAGACGAGGTAGACGAAGCCGTAGAACAGCCCCACCGGCCATCGCTTCGCCGGGTCGGGGTGGGTGTCAGGCCCGGTGCAGATGGCGGCGGTGATGGCGGCGAGGTTGCTGGTGTGCGCGCCGAGCGGCGCGGTGAGCAGCGAGGCGAGCCCGGTGACGGCCAGGATCGGCCGCACCGGCGGCTGGTAGCCGCAGGCGCGGAGCACGGCGAAGCCGGGCAGGTTCTGCGAGGCCATGGTCACGAGGTAGAGCGGCAGGCCGAGCCCGACCAGCACGGCGGGTTCGAAACGCGGCGTCGTCAGCGTCACGGTGGAGAGCCGCAGCATGCCGTCGGGCAGCGGACCGACGAGGCCGAGGCCGAAGGCGAGCGCGATGCCGGCCGCCACCACGAACAGCATGCCGCCCGCCGGGCTGACGAGCCGCGCCACCAGGAACAGCGCCACCAGCGGCAGCGCCAGCATCGGCGATGTCTGCGCCGTCTCGAACACCGCGAGCACGAAGCGCAGCAGCACGCCCGCCAGCATGGCGGCGGCGACGCCGGCCGGGATGCGCGCCACCGCGTCGCCCAGCGGCCGCACGGCGGCGGTGAGCAGGATCAGCACGGCGACGAGGATGAACGCGCCGGTCGCCGCCTCCATGCCGACCGGGGCGGCGGAAGCGGCGATCAGCGCCGCGCCCGGCGTCGACCAGGCGGTGACGATGGGCATGCGCAGCCGCCAGCTCAGCCACGCGCTGGTGAAGGCCATGGCGAGGCAGAGCCCGGTGACCCAGGAGGCCACCTGCGCGGGATCGGCCCCCGCCGCCCTGGCGGCGGCAACGATGAGGGCGAGCGTTCCGCCGAAGCCGACCAGCGCGGCGACGACGGCGGAGCTTGGAATGGAGAGGCGCAAGGGACGATCCGGGCGGGCGCTCAGGCGAGCAGGAAGGGAAGCAGCAGGTCGAGCATCGCCCGGGGGTTCTCCTCCGGCACGAAATGACCGGACTCGACCGCTCCGCCCACGATCCCAGGCGCGAAGGTGGCGCGCCAGGTGTCGAGCGGGCTGGAGTTGGCGGCCGGGATGCCGCTCGCGCCCCAGATCGCCTGCGTCGGGCAGGCGATCGTCCTGCCGGCGTCGCGGTCCTCGCGATCGAATTTCAGGTCGACGGTGGCGCCGGCGCGGTAGTCCTCGCACATGGCGTGGATGCGGTCCGGGTTGTTGAACGCGGCGCGGTAATGCGCCAGCGCGCGCGGGTCGAACCGCTCCAGCGTGCCCGTGCCGCTCCAGGCGGCGAGCTTCTGTTCCATCCAGAAGATCGGGTCGCCGCCGATCAGCCGCTCGGGCAGGGGCGCGGGCTGCGCCAGGAAGGTCCAGTGATAGACCTGCAGCGCGCGCGCCGCGGTCATGCCCTCCCACATCGACAGCGTCGGCATGATGTCGATCACGCACAGCCGGTCCAGCCGGCCGGGATGGTCGAGCGCCAGCCGGTAGGCGACGCGACCGCCGCGGTCGTGGCCGACCGCCGCGAAGCGGACATGGCCGAGCGCCTCCATGACGGCGATGACGTCCTCCGCCATGGCGCGCTTCGAATAGAGGAGATGCTCGTCGTCGCCGCGCGGCGCGCTCGACCAGCCATAGCCGCGCAGGTCCATGGCGACCACGCTGAACCGCTCGGCCAGCGCCGGGGCGACGCGGTGCCACATCACGTGCGTCTGCGGAAAGCCGTGCAGCAGCACCAGCGGCGGGCCGGCGCCGCCCGAGCGCGCGAACACCCGCCCGGCCTGCGTGTCGATCCAGTGGCTCTCGAAGCCGGGGAAGAGGTCGGCCAGGTCGGACATGATCACCTCCGAAATCGCGGGGCGGCGGCGAGGGTGGACCGCGCCGCGCGCCGGCGCAATGCCGCTTCAGTCGCGCCCGACGGCGCGCCAGCCGATGTCGCGGCGGCAGAAGCCGCCCGGCCAGTCGATGCGGTCCACCGCCTCGTAGGCGCGAAGCTGCGCCTGCGCGATGGTCGCGCCCAGCGCGGTGACGGCGAGCACGCGCCCGCCGCTGGCGACGACGCCGCCGTCCGGCGTCGCTTTGGTGCCGGCGTGGAACACCAGCACGTCCGGCAGCGCCTCGGCCTTGTCGAGCGAGCGGATCGGCGTGCCCGCCTCGGGCTTGCCGGGGTAGCCGCGCGCCGCCATCACCACCGTCAGCGCCGCCTCCTCGCGCCAGCCGATGTCGACCGAGGCGACGCGGCCCTCCGCCGTGGCGAGAAGGATGTCGACGAGGTCGCCGAGGAGGCGCGGCATCAGCACCTCGCACTCGGGGTCGCCAAAGCGCACGTTGTATTCGATCAACTTGGGGCCGTCGGCGGTGATCATCAGCCCCGCGAACAGCACGCCGCGGAACGGCGTGCCGCGCGCCTTCATCGCCGCCACGGTGGGGCGGACGATCTCGGCCATGACGCGCGCCGCGACCTCCGGCGTCACCACCGGGGCGGGCGAATACGCGCCCATGCCGCCGGTGTTGGGGCCGACATCGCCGTCGCCGACGCGCTTGTGGTCCTGGGCGGAGGCGAGCGCCACCGCCTCCTCGCCGTCGACGAGGGCGAAGAACGAGGCCTCCTCGCCCACCAGGCATTCCTCGACGACGATCTCCGCGCCCGCCGCGCCGAGCCCGCCGGCGAACATCATGTCAATGGCGGCCTCCGCCTCGGCCACATCGGCGGCGACAACCACGCCCTTGCCGGCCGCCAGGCCGTCGGCCTTGACGACGATGGGCGCGCCGCGCTCGCGCACATAGGCCTTGGCCGGGGCGGCCTCGGTGAATCGCGCGAAGGCGGCGGTAGGGATGTTCGCCTCGCGGCACAATTCCTTGGTGAAGGCCTTGGAGCCTTCCAGCCGCGCCGCCTCGCGACTGGGGCCGAAGGCCTTGACGCCGGCCGCCGCGAGGTCGTCGACGAGGCCGGCGACCAGCGGCGCTTCCGGGCCGACCACGACGAAGTCGACGCCCATGACGCGGCAGAAATCCACGACGGCGGCGTGGTCCGTCACGTCCAGCGCCACGTTGGTCGCCAGCGTCGCGGTGCCGGGATTGCCGGGCGCGACGAACAGGCGGGCGCAGCGCGGGCTGCGGGCGAGCGCCCAGGCCAGGGCGTGCTCGCGCCCGCCCGAGCCGATGAGTAGGATGTTCATGCGCCCCTCCGCCGTGCGTGCCTCGTCGTCGCCCGCTGTTTAGAGCGGGAGGCGCGGTGCTGTCGACCCGGCCGGGCTATCTCGCCCCCGATTCGCCGATTATGCTCAGCCCATGAGCGACACCGCCCTCGTCAACGCCCCGGAATGGACCGTCAGCGAGCTTTCCGGCGCGCTGCGGCGCACGCTGGAGGACGCCTACGGCCACGTGCGCGTGCGCGCCGAGCTGGGCGCGGTGAAGGTCCACTCCTCCGGCCACGTGTACCTCGACCTCAAGGACGAGAAGGCGTGCCTGGCGGGCGTGATGTGGCGCACCACGGCGGCGAAGATGCGCTTCCGGCCCGAAATGGGCATGGAGGTGATCGCCACCGGGCGCATCACCACCTATCCCGGACAGTCGAAATACCAGCTCATCGTCGAGAGCCTCGAGCCGGCGGGCGTCGGCGCGCTGCTGGCCCAGTTGGAGGAGCGGCGCAAGCGCCTCGCCGCCGAGGGCCTGTTCGACGCCGCGCGCAAGAAGCCCCTGCCCTTCCTGCCCGGCGTCATCGGCGTCGTCACCTCGCCGACCGGAGCCGTGATCCGCGACATCCTGCACCGTCTGGCCGACCGCTTCCCCCGCCACGTCGTGGTGTGGCCCGTGCGCGTCCAGGGCGAGACTTGCGCCGCCGAGGTCGCCGCCGCCATCCGCGGCTTCAACGCGCTGCCGGCCGATGGCCCGATCCCCCGGCCGGACCTGCTGATCGTGGCGCGCGGCGGCGGCTCGCTGGAGGATTTGTGGGGCTTCAACGAGGAGGCCGTCGTCCGCGCCGCCGCCGAGAGCGCCATTCCGCTGATTTCGGCCGTGGGCCACGAAACCGACACGACGCTGATCGACCACGCCTCGGACCGCCGGGCCCCGACGCCGACCGGCGCGGCCGAGATCGCCGTGCCGGTGCGCGGCGACCTGCTCGCCGCCGTCCAGAGCCTGGGCGCGCGGCTCGTCGCCGGGGAGTTGCGCCTGCTCGACCGCAACCGCGCCGACCTGCGCTCGGCGGTCCGCGCCCTGCCCCACGCCGAAGACCTGCTGGCCGCGCCGCGCCAGCGCCTCGACCTCGCCGCCGGGCGGCTGCCCGGCGCGCTGCTGGTCAATTCCCGCCGCCACGAGGCGCGGCTGCTGGAGGCCGCGCGCCGCCTCGCCCGCCTCTCGCCGGAGGCCCGACTCGCCGGGCTCAGGGCGCGGATCGACGGGCTGGGCAGCCGGCTGGTCGCATCGCGCGAGGCGCTGCTGCGGGCCGAGACGCTGCGCGTCGCCCAGCGCCGCGAGCGGCTGGCCTCGGTCGCGGCGCGCGCCGGGATGGCGATGGCCGGCCTGCTGGAGCGCCGCCGCACGCGGCTCGGCGCGGTGTGGCAGCTCGCCGAGAGCTATTCGTACAGGGGCGTGCTGGCGCGCGGCTTCGCGCTGGTGCACGCCGCCGACGGCACGCCGCTGCGCGACGCCGCCGCCATCGCTCCGGGCGCGGTGCTCGACATCGAGTTCCACGACGGCAAGGTCCGCGCCGTCGCCGGCGAGGGCGGCAAGCCCCGGCCGGCGCGCCCGAAGGCGGGCGGCGGGCCGAGCGGCCAGGGCAGCCTGTTCGGCAGCTGAGGCGGCGCGCCGCGCTTGGAGCCGGCCGGCCGATCGTCTACATAAGGCGCGCGCGCCGAACGATCCGGCGCCAAGGGTGAGTGAGGGCCATGATGAACCGGTTCGAGCGCCGGCCCGCGATCCAGGGCGAAGCGGTCGTCGAATATCTCGACGGCGACTTCCGCATCGTCAAGCCGGGCGCGTTCGTGCGCTGCGCGGTGACGCGCGAGCCCATCGCCATCGAGGATCTGCGCTACTGGAACGTCGATTTGCAGGAGGCCTACGTCTCGCGCGAGGCCGTGCTGCAGCGTCTCGGCGTCACGCCGAAGGCCTGACCCCGAGCTTGCGCCGCAGCAGCGCGAGCAGGGCCCGCTCGTCGTCGAACGCCAGCGTCACCGGCAGCGTGTCGATCCCTTCCAGCGCCTCGGGCGGCAGCGCCCCGCGCATCCGCGCCATGTCCTTCTCGGTGGTCACGAGCGTCGCGCCGAGCGACCCGGCCTCGCGGCGCAGCGCCTCCAGCGTGGAGAGGTCATAGGGCTTGTGGTCGGCGAAGGACCGCGTCGCGGCCAACTCGGCCCCGGCCTCGCGCAGCGTCTCGAAGAACTTCTCCGGCCGTCCGATGCCGGCGAAGGCCAGCGCCTTGCGGCCCTTGAGGCGCGCCGCCGCCGCCTCGTCGGGCCGCAGCCGCGCGCGCAGGAGGGGCAGGCCGAGCCGTTCGACGGCGGGGACGACGCCCTCCCCCACCAGCACCACGGCGTCCACCTGCCTGGCCTGCGCCGCGAGCGGCGCGCGCAGCGGCCCGGCCGGCAGGCACAGCCCGTTGCCGAGGCCCGCCCCGGCGTCGACGACGGCGAGGCTGGCGTCCTTGGCAAGGGAGGGGTTCTGCAAGCCGTCGTCCATGACGATGACGTCGCCTTGGCCGCCGGCGAGGCGCGCGCCGGCCGGACGATCCGGCGACACGACGGTGGGGAACGCGGCGGCGAGCAGGCGCGCCTCGTCGCCGGTCTCGGAGGGGGCGTGGCGGGCGAGGTCGACCAGCGTCGGCGCGCGCAGGCTTCCGCCATAGCCGCGCGTCAGGAACACTGGCCGCCGCAAGTCGCGCGCGAGCAGCGCGGCAACGGCGAGCGCGGTCGGCGTCTTGCCCGCCCCGCCGGCGACGAAATTGCCCACGCAGACGACCGGGACCGGGGCGGACGCGCCGCGCCTCGCCATGCGCCGCGCCGCCACGGCCCCGTACAGAGCTCCGAGCGGGGCCAGCACCACGGCGAGCGGCGAACCCGGCCTCGCCCAGAAGGCCGGCGCGCGCATCAGGGCGTCCGCGCGTCGAGGGAGGCCAGCAGCGGCTCCAGCGCCTGCATGGTGCGCTCCACCGCGCCGCCGAGCTTGTCGCAGGTGTGCGTGGCGGCCCGCGTCATGGCGCGGATGCGCGCGCCGTCCGAGAGCAGCCGGCCCACCGCCTCGGCGAGGCCCTGCGCATCGGCGACGGCCAGCGCCGCGCCGTCGCGGTCGAAGGCGGCGAACACGTCGACGAAGTTGTGGACGTGCGGCCCGTGGACGATGGCGGCGACGCCGAGCTTGCCGGGCTCGATGGGGTTGTGGCCGCCCACCGGCGTCAGCGTGCCGCCCATGAACACGATGGGCGCGACGCGGAAGAACAGGCCGAGCTCCCCCATCGTGTCGGCGATGTAAACGTCGACGCCGGGGCCGGGCTCCTCCCCGCGCGAGCGCAGGGCGGCGCGCAGCCCCTCCTCCTTCGCCAGCTCGGCGATTTCCCCGGCGCGCTGGACGTGGCGCGGCGCGATGATGGTGAGCAGGCCGGGATAATGGGGGGCCAGGGTGCGGTGGACGGCCGTCACCAGCTCGTCCTCCCCGGGATGGGTCGAGGCGGCGATCCACACGGGACGGCTGGCGATCGTGCCGCTCATGGCCGACACCTTCAGCGGATCGGCCGGCAGAGGCGGCATGTCGAACTTGAGGTTGCCGACCGATCCGACGCGCGGCGCGCCGAGCCGCAGCAGCCGGTCGGCGTCGGCGTCGGACTGGGCGAGGCACATGGCGAAGCGCGACAGCAGCGCCCCGATCACCGGGGCGGCGCGCAACCAGCGCCGGAAGCTGCGCTCCGACATGCGGGCGTTGACCAGGAACAGCGGAACGCCCCGGCGCTCGGCTTCGAGGATCACGTTGGGCCACAGCTCGGATTCGCACACCAGCACGATGTCGGGCCGCCAATGGCCGAGGAAGCGGCGCACGAAGGCGGGCACGTCGAGCGGCACGAACTGGTGGAACGCGCCGGGCGGCAGACGGCGCTGCATCAGCTCCGCCGAGGCGAGCGTGCCGGTCGTCAACAGCACGTTGAGGCCCCGCTTCACCAGCCGCTCGACCAGCGGCAGCAGCGAAAGGCTCTCGCCGACGCTGGCCCCATGCAGCCAGGCCAGCGGGCCCGGCGGACGCGGCCGGCTGGCGCGCCCCATCCGCTCGCCGATCCGGGCGCGGTCCTCCTTGCCCTTGCGGGCGCGGGCTTCGAGGAAGGCGGGGGCCGCCGGCCCGAGCAGAGCGGTGGCGGCGCGATAGGCCCGCAGCCCGAGCGGAAGCGCGGTCATGCGGCATCCCTGAGGCGGGCGCCGGGGTCGGCCAGGCCCAAAATGCCGTAGGCGCGCGCATGGACCTCGTCGAGTCCGGCCTGAACGGCGAGCCGGGCGCGCTCCAGCGCCGCCTCGTCGGCGTCGCGCGCCACCCGCACCGGTTCCCCGACCGCCAGCACGAGGCGTCCGAACGGCAGCGCCACGGTGGTGCGGTCCCAGTTGCCGAGCGTGACGCGCCGGTTCGACACCACGGTGCAGGGGTAGATGGGCCGGCCGGAGAGCCGGGCGAGCGTGACGATGCCCAGCCCCGCGACGCGCGCCCGCTTCGGGATGTCGGCGGTGAGCGTGACGCTGTCGCCCTGCTCCAAAGCGCGCAGCATCTCGCGCAGGCCATAAACGCCGCCGCGCTTGCGCATCTTGCGCGGATCGCCGCCGGAGGCGCGGACGGGGCGGATGTCGAACGCCTCGCAGGCGGCGGCGTTGATCTCGCCGTCGTCGCTGCGGGAGATCAGCACGGCGTAGCGGTCCTGCGGGCGCTTGCCGAGGGGGATCATGAAATGCTGGCCGTGCCACAGCGCGCACACGAACGGCCAGTCGGGCTCCAGGCGGTCGAACAGGTCCGGCGGGTCGAGCGTCATCCGGCTCGTGCGCCGCACAAGCCGGAGATAGGCCGCGAAGCCGCGGCCGAGCGCCCTCAGCGCCCAGCGAGGGGTCCGCATCGGCGCGCCCCCGCGTCCGGCGCGATCAGCCGCGCTCGATCGGAGCCACGCCAGGCATGGCCGCGGGATCGAGGAAGCGGTGGAGATGAACGATGAAGTAGCGCATGTGCGCATTGTCGACCGTCGCCTGCGCCTTGGCCTTCCACGCCGCGTGCGCCGTCGCATAGTTCGGGAAGATGCCGACAATGTCGAGCTTGGACAGGTCGCGGAACTCGGTGCCGTCCAGCCGCACGAGTTCGCCGCCGAACACGAGGTGGGGAAGCTGCGGAAGCGTGGTCTGGGTCATGGCCTGCCTCTGAAAGGATATGGTTGTCGACAAGGGGTAAGGGATCAGGATCGGGAGCGCTCGCGGCGGCCGAGCGCGGCGGCGAGCGGCTCCACCAGCTCCGGCCCGGCCATCGCGACGGCGTCGTGGCGCGTCGAGCGGCGGTTGTAGAGCGGGGTCTCACCCTCCGCCGTCAGCATGACGCCGCCGGCCGCCATCAGGATGGCGTGGGCGGCGGCGAGGTCCCAGTCGTGCGGGCCGTTGGCGGCGACGCCGCCGTCCAGCGTGCCGTCGGCGACGCGCACGATGCGCAGCGCCAGCGAGTGGATGCGGGCGGCGCGCTCGATGCCGGCGCCGGAGGCGTGCAACGCGTCGAGCACCGGGCGCGGCCCGGCGATGCGCGCGCCGGCCAGCGCGGCGCGGCGCGACACCGCGATGGGGTGGCCGTTGAGCAGAGCGGGACGGCCCGGGATCGCCTCGAACATCTCGTCCGTGACCGGGGCGTAGACGAAGCCCGCCAGCGGCGCGCCGTCGCGCACCAGCCCCACGGCGATGGTCCAGTCCGGATCGCCGCGCGCGAACGACTTGGTGCCGTCGATCGGGTCCACCACCCAGACATGGCGCTTGTTCAGCCGGGCCGGCGCGTCGGCGGTCTCCTCGGAGAGCCAGCCGAAATCCGGCGCGGCGTTCATCAGCCGCTCGCGCAGGAAGGCGTCGACCAGCAGGTCGGCCTCCGTCACCGGCGAGCCGCCGTGCTTGTAGTCGATCCCGGCGGTTGTGGGCGAGCCATGGCGGAAATAGGCGATGGCCATCCGCCCGGCCGCCTCGGCCGCCTCGCGCGCCACGGTCAGCGCGCCGATGGGGATGTCGCTCGGCACGATCGCCATTCGCTCGACCTCTTGAATTGCGGAGGTTCTACCCTCGTTGCTGCATTGCGGCAAGCCACGCTCCAGCCAGCCCGGAGAGGCGCGCGCTGAGCGCCAACGCATGGCGGCGCGCGACGATCCCGCCCCGGCGGCCTCCTAACCCTCCGTCAAGGAAAACGGCCGTTAAGGAGCCCGTTAGCCGGGCTTAACCACGCCGATTAAGCGTTCCGGGCAGGAGGCGGGGGCAAGATGAGGCCATCGACGCGGAAGAACCGAGAGGTCGCCGCGCACGTCTTCAGGGAGACGGCACAGATGTGGTCCAGTCCATGCGAACAGGACAACCGGCCCGAGAAGGCCGCCGCGCCGGGGTCCGCCCCCGCCCGCGGCGCGCCCGGGGCCGGCCCTGCCCCCGCCCCCAGCCCTGCCCCACCCCACAGGTCCGCCGCGAGCGGCCGGCCCACCGGCGTCGTGCTGCGCCGCCGCGCGGAGCCTGATGGACGCGAGCTCTACGAGGTCGCCATCGCCTTCGGCGGCGGCCGCGCCGAGACGCCGGTTCACCTGGCGGCCGACGACGAGACGGTGATCGCCCGCTGGCAGGGCTTCGCCCGCGAACTGGGCCTGAAGCTGATCGTCGAGGCGGAAGACGGCGCGCAGACGGTGTTCTACGAGCAGATCGGCGCGGTGCGGCTGGGCGAGCGGCACAGCCGCCGCCGGCCCGGCGCGCTGCTGCGCCGCCGCCCGCGCTTCCTCACCCGCCGCCGCCCCGGCCGGATGCCGGAGAGCCCGGCCGTCCACCGCGAGCGCGAGATCATCGCGCGCAGCTGAGGTTCACGCGGCGCGCAGCGCGGCGTCGACGGCGAGGCCGGCGAACAGCAGCAGGCCGGCGTCGCGGTTGGCGCGGAACAGACGCAGCGCCCCGCGCGGGTCGTCGACGCGCACGGTCCGCAGTTGCCAGCCGAGATGCGCCACGAAGCCGGCGAGCCCGGCGAGGCCGGCCGGCCCGACCCCCGCGCCCCACAAGGCCGCCGCGACGCCCAGCGCCGCCAGCCCGTACAGAATGCCGACCGCCAGCCGCGTATGCGCGCCGAACAGCCGCGCCGTCGAGCGGATGCCGGCGACGCCGTCGTCCTCGAAGTCCTGCACGGCGTAGATGGTGTCGTAGCCCATCGTCCAGAACACCGCGCCGGCGTAGAGCGCGACGGCCGGCCACGCCAGCGCGCCGAACGCCGCCGCCCACCCCATCAGCGCGCCCCAGGAGAAGGCGAGGCCGAGCACAGCCTGCGGCCACGAGGTGACGCGCTTCATGAAGGGGTACGCCGCCACCACGGCGAGCGAGGCGAAGCCGAGCCCGATGGCGAAGCGGTTGAAGGTGAGCAGCACCGCGAGGCCGACCAGCGCCTGCGCCGCCATGAACAGCGCCGCCTGACGCGGGGTCACCTGCCCGGCCGGGATGGGGCGGCCGCGCGTGCGCTCGACCTGCCGGTCGAGGTCGCGGTCGACGATGTCGTTGTAGGTGCAGCCCGCGCCGCGCATCGCCACCGCGCCGATCCAGAACAGAGCGAGCGTCGCCGGCGAAGGGAAGCCGGAGCCGCCTGCGCCGGCGGCCAGCGCCGTCGACCACCAGCACGGCAGCAGCAGCAGCCACCAGCCGGTCGGCCGGTCGATGCGGGCGAGACGCAGATAGGGCCGCCAGGAAGCGGGAGCGAGCCGGTCGACGAGATTGCCGGGAGCAGCGTCCGGAACGGGTGCGTCGCCGGCCTCGATGCGGCCGGCGGGCGTCACAGCGCGCCTTGCGGCATCTTCACCGGGCCGCCGACGACGGAGTCGCCACCGCCCATCAGGCCGGGGCCGCGCTGCTCCTGCTGCTTGCGGGCCTGCTGTTCCAACTGCTTGAACTTCACGGCGGCCGTGCAGGCGTTGTCCTTGGCCTTGCCGATGGGCTCGGCCTGCGCCTTCACGCCCTGCAGCGTCTGGTCCGGCACGTGGCACCACGCGCCGTCCTTCTCCAGCATCGGCACCAGCGACGCCTGCGTCGCCTGCAGCTGCCTGAACAGGCCGCACGCCTTGTCGGGGCCGGCCTTGGACTTGGCCAGGCTCTGCGCCTGCTTGATCTGGTTGGCGAAGGCCTCGAACTTGGTCTTCAGGGCGTCGCATTCGGCGGTCTGGGCGCTCGCGGCGCCCGTCCCGGCGGCCATCAGGCCCAGGCCAAGGGCGACGCCAAGCGCCAGGCGGCGCGCGCAAGTCAAGTCTGCGGTCATCGAAGCGGCCTCGTCTAAACCCGCGCGTTGCATACCAGCATCGCCCGCCGAACCGCAATCCCACGGCCGGCCGGCATGCTCGCAATTCGTCCTCATGCCCGAACAAAACGGCTGAAATTGGTTCGGCCCCGGCCTACACAGGACGCGTCCATCCGGGAGAGCTTCATCGTGGCGGCCTACGACTTCCGCGCCCAGCGCCTGTTCGTCGAGGACGCGCTCGCCGAGGGGCGCGCCGTCCCGCTCGGCAAGGACGCCGCCCACTACGCGCTGCACGTGCTGCGCCTGGCCGAGGGCGCGCCGATCGTGCTGTTCAACGGGCGCGACGGCGAGTGGCTGGCGCGGCTCGCTGCGCTCGGCAAGAAGGGCGCGAGCGCCACGCCGGAGCGGCTCCTGCGTCCGCAGACCGCGCCGGGCGACCTGCACTATCTGTTCGCGCCGCTGAAGCACGCCCGCCTCGACTACATGGTCCAGAAGGCCGTCGAGATGGGCGCGAGCCTGATCCGCCCTGTGGTGACGCGCCACACGCAGGTGTCGCGGGTCAATCTCGAGCGGATGCGCGCCAATGCCGTCGAGGCGGCGGAGCAGTGCGGCGTGCTGAACGTGCCGGAGATCGGCGAGGAGACGCGCTTCGACCGGCTCGCCGACGCGTGGGACCCCGGGCGCCTGATGGTGTTCTGCGACGAGGAGGCCGAGCTGGGCGACCCTCTGGAGGCGCTTCGCCGCGCCGGGCCAGGGCCGCTCGCCGTCATCATCGGCCCGGAAGGCGGCTTTTCCGAGCAGGAGCGCGAGCGGCTGCTGCGCCTGCCCCGCGTCGTACGCCTGTCGCTCGGACCGCGTATCCTGCGCGCCGACACCGCCGCGGTCGCGGCGCTGACGCTGGTGCAGTGCGTGCTGGGCGACTGGGCATCGCGATCCTGAGCGCGCGCATGACGCACTTTGCATAACTGCAAACTCCTGGCCGGATTGCCACCTCGGTTTCTGCGAACTAAGTAACAGGGCTCCGCCGACTCTGGCGGGTGTTCCCCGAAGGACTCCAATGGCCCGCGACCAGTCCGATCCGACGCCCATCGAAAGCCGGGACGAGCTCGTCGCGTGGTTCGCGCAGGGGGAGAAGCCCGACTCCGAGTTCCGGATCGGCACGGAGCACGAGAAATTCCCGTTTTACGAGCACGACCACGCCCCCGTTCCCTATGAGGGGCCGCGCGGCATCGGCGCGCTGCTGTCCGGCCTCCAGGCCCGCGTCGGCTGGGAGCCGATCCTGGACGGCGAGCACATCATCGGCCTGTTCGACCCGCATGGCGGCGGCGCCATCTCGATCGAGCCGGGCGGCCAGTTCGAGCTGTCGGGCGCACCGCTGGAGACGCTGCACGAGACCGACGCCGAGTTGCGCGCCCACCTCGACGCGGCGCGCAGCGTCGCCGGCCCGCTCGGCATCGGCTTCCTCGGGCTCGGCCACAGCCCCGGCTGGACGCGCGCCGAGACGCCCGTCATGCCCAAGCAGCGCTACAAGATCATGGCGCGCTACATGCCGAAGGTCGGCGGGCGCGGGCTCGACATGATGTTCCGCACCTGCACGGTGCAGGTGAACCTCGACTTCGCCGGCGAGGCCGACATGGTGCGCAAGATGCGCGTCGGCCTGTCGCTGCAACCTGTCGCCACCGCGCTGTTCGCCAACTCGCCCTTCACCGAAGGCCGGCCGAACGGCCTGCTCACGACCCGAGGCGACATCTGGCGCGACACCGACGGCGACCGCACCGGCCTGCTGCCCTTCGTGTTCGAGCCCGGCATGGGCTACGAGCGCTACACCGACTGGGCGCTCGACGTGCCGATGTACTTCGTCAAGCGCGGCGACACGTACCATGACGTGGCGGGCGCGTCGTTCCGCGACCTGCTGGCCGGCCGCCTGCCGCAGCTGCCGGGCGAGCGGGCGACGATCTCCGACTGGGCCAACCACCTCTCGACGCTGTTCCCGGACGTGCGCCTGAAGCGGTACATCGAGATGCGCGGCGCGGACGCCGGGCCGCGCCCGATGCTGAACGCCCTGCCCGCCCTGTGGGTCGGCCTGCTCTACGACGGCGAGGCGCTGAACGACGCCGAGGCGCTGGTCGCCGGGTGGACGCAGGAGGAGCGCCAGGCGCTGCGCGACGGCGTGCCGAAGACGGCGCTGGCGACGCCCTTCCGCAAGGGCACGGTGCGCGACATCGCGCGCCAGATGGTCGACATCGCCAAAGAGGGCCTGCGCCGCCGCGCCCGCCTCGACGGCGAGGGCCGGGACGAGACGGGCTTCATCGAGCCCATCGAGATCATCGCCTCCACCGGCCGCACCCGCGCCGAAACGCTGCTGGCGCTCTACCGCGAGCGCTGGGGCGAATCGATCGACCCGCTGTTCGACACCCAGACGCTGTGAGGCGCGGGCCGGGCGGCGACGCCGCCGCCGGCCCGGTTCGCATCAGCTATAGGGGTCCGCGGCGTCGCGCAGCCCGTCGCCCATGAAGTTGAAGGCGAGGACGACGAGGATCACCGGGATCATCGGCGTCAGCAGCCAGGGGTAGAGGTTCACGGCGGCGAGGTTCTGCGCCTCGTTGAGCAGCACGCCCCAGCTCGTCACCGGCGGCCGCAGGCCGAGGCCGAGGAAGGACAGCGCCGTCTCGCCGAGGATCATGGACGGGATCGACAGCGTGGCGCTGGCGATCAGGTGGCTCATGAAGTTCGGCACGAGGTGATGGGCGATGATGCGGGTGCGCGACGCGCCCATCAGCTCCGCCGCGCGCACGAAATCCTCCTCGCGCAGCGACAGCAGCTTGGAGCGCACCGCCCGCGCCAGCCCCGGCCAGTCCAGCAGGCCGAGGATGATGGTGATGGCGAAGAACACCAGCACCGGGCTCCAGTTGGCCGGCAGCGCCGCCGACAAGGCGAGCCAGAGCGGCAGTTCCGGCAGCGATCGCAGCACCTCGATCATGCGCTGCACCGTGCTGTCCACCCAGCCGCCGAGATAGCCGGCGAGCCCGCCCAGCGTGAGCCCGATGACGAACGACACCGCGATGCCGAGCAGACCCACGGTGAGCGAGATGCGCGCGCCGTAGATGATGCGCGAGAACAGGTCGCGGCCGAGCTTGTCGGTGCCGACCAGGAAGAATGTGCCGTTCTCCGGCGGGCAGACGAGATGGAAGCGCGCCGTGCCGATGCCCCAGAAATCGTAGGGCTCGCCCGAGCAGAAGAAGCGCAGCTTCTGCGGCTGCGTCCTGTCGACGACGTATTCGCGGCGGAACGTGTTGATGTCGAAGCGGAACGTGTAGGGGTACACGAACGGGCCGACGAAGCTCCCCTCGTGGAACAGGTGGACGCCCTGCGGCGGCGCCGACAGGTGCTCGCTGTGGCGCTGGGCCAGCCGGTACGGGGCCACGGCCTCGACGAAGGGCA
The DNA here is from genome assembly GCF_024294805.1 of Alsobacter ponti. Lineage (GTDB taxonomy): Bacteria > Pseudomonadota > Alphaproteobacteria > Rhizobiales > Beijerinckiaceae > Alsobacter > Alsobacter ponti. Next base: position 81,514 of record NZ_JANCLU010000010.1, on the reverse strand, counting down.
GCATGGCGTAGAGCGTCAGCAGGAAGATCGCCGAGGCGAGCGCCACCTTGTGGCGCTTGAACTTCCACCAGATCAGCTTCAGCGACGAGGCGCGGTAGAAGCGCTCCTCCGCCGCCGTCATGGCCTCCGCCGTCGAGGCGTCGAACGGCGCGGGGTTGACGTAGTGGCCGGGGGCCAGCGGGTCGTGGGTGATGGCGGCGTCGGTCACGTGCGTCACCTCAACCCCGCTTGCCGAAGCGGATGCGCGGATCGAGCGTCGCCAGCAGCAGGTCGGAGATCAGCATCCCGACCACGGTGAGCACCGCCACGAACATGAGAATGAAACCGGCGAGGTACTGGTCCTGCTGCTTGAGCGCCTGCAGCAGCACCGGGCCGACCGTCGGCAGGCTGAGCACCAGCGACACCAGCACCGACCCCGAGACGAGGTGCGGCAGCAGGTTGCCGATGTCGGCCACGAACGGGTTGAGGGCCATGCGGAACGGATATTTCAGCAGCGCCGGCAGCGGCTTCAGCCCCTTGGCGCGGGCCGTCACCGTGTACTGCTTCTGCAACTCGTCGAGGAGGTTGGCGCGCATGCGCCGGATCATCGCCGCCGTGCCGGACAGGCCGATGACGACCACCGGCGCGATGAGGTGCGAGGCGATCGACTGCGCCTTGGCCCAGGACATGCCCTCGTTGGCGAAGCGCGGGTCCATCATGCCGCCGATCGAGATGCCGAACCAGCGGTTGAGGTAAAACAGCAGGATCAACGCCAGCAGGAAGTTCGGCGTGGCCAGGCCGATATAGCCGACCAGCGTCGCCGCGTAGTCGCCGACCGAGTATTGCCGCGTCGCCGAGTAGATGGCGATCGGAATGGCGATGAGGTGGATGAACACCACCACCGCGATATTGACCAGCACGGTGAGGCCGAGCGACGTGCCGACCACCTCGTTGACGGGCTTCTGGAACTCGAACGACCAGCCCCAGTCGCCCTGGAGCAGGCCGCTGAAGCCGCTCGGCCCGGGCATGACGCCGATCCAGGCGAGATATTGCCGCCAGACCGGCAGATCGAGCCCGTACTGGTGGCGCAGGAACTCCGCCTTGGCGGCGGCGGCCGCGTCGCCCTGCGCGCGCAACTCGTCGATCTGGTTCGACAGGTAGTCGCCGGGCGGCAGCTTGATGACGAGGAACACCAGCGCCGAGATCAGCAGCAGGGTCATCGCCATCGTCACGAAGCGCCGCAGCAGATAGACGATCATGACGACGCGGGCTCCATCCAGAGTTCCTCGATGCGGTAGATTCCCATCAAGGCGGTGGGATCGTAGGAGAAGATCGCTTTCTCCGGCATGTTGCGGGTGCGCGTGTTGATGACGACCGGCTGCAATTCGCCGCCGACGGTGCCGATGGAGAATTGCTGCTCGGCGTGGATCGTCAGCATCTCGCTCCAGATGCGGTGCATCTCCTCCGGATCGGAGCTCTGCATCCAGCCCTTGTAGAGCTTCAGCAGCGCGCGGGCGGCGTCGATGTCGGGCTCCTCGCCGTTCTTGCCGGAGGTCTCGGCCCACTGCCCCCATTTCGGCCAGGAGTAGTTGTCCTGGCGCACCGGGGCCAGCTCGGTCGGCGGCATGTGCGGCGTCGGCATGGCGTTGTCGAGCCCGCCGGCCGCCACCATCACCGTCACGCCGGAGTAGGAGCGCTGGCGCAGGATGGTGCGCTCCTGCGGCTTGACGAACAGCTTGATGCCGACGTCGCGCCACATCTCGGTGACGAGCTGCAGCGCGTCGATGATGTCCGCCGACTCGCCGTCCACCTCGACGATGATCTCCATGATGCGGCCGTCCGGCAGCTTGCGGATGCCCACCGAGTCGCGCTCCTTGAGGCCGATCTCGTCGAGCAGCCGGTCGGCCAGCGCCGGGTCGAACGTGGCGTTGGTGGTGCGGTAGGCGTCGGTGTAGAGCGGGCTCTCCGGCAGCACGGTGTTGTTGCCCTCGGATCCGAGGCCGAACAGCAGCGCGTTGTTGAGGATGCGCCGGTCGATGGCGGCGGAGAGCGCCCGGCGATAGCGCACGTCGCGGTTCAGCGCGCGCCACACCGGATCGTTGGCGTTGAGGTTGGGGTAGAAGGCGTAAGCCGAGCCGCGCCCGTAGCGCCACAGCAGCGTCCTGTACTTCTTCGAGCCCTCGCCCTCCTTCAGCACCGGCACGTCGTTCATCGACAGGCCGCGCGCCAGCAGGTCGACCTCGCCGGCGTTCGCCTTGGCCGCGAACAGGCCGGCGGCGGCGATGTCGACGACGATGCGGTCCACGTAGGGCAGCTGCTGGCCCTGCGGGTCGACGCGGTGGAAATACGGGTTGCGCTCGAACACGAAGCGCGTCGCCGGCGGCGCGGTGACGATCCGCCAGGCGTTCAGCGTCGGCATGTCCGGGTTGGCGTTCTCGTAGGCGTCGTCCATGCGGTTGTGCAGCGCCGCCCAGGACTTCACCTTGGCCTTGGCGACCATCTGCTCCAGCTCGCCCTTGTCGCGGTGGCGGCGGTGGAACTGGCGCAGGTACTGGTGAGGCGAGAACAGGGTCAGCGGGCGCGGCTGCGCCAGCGCCGGCAGGAAGCGCGGGTTCGGCTTGTCCCACGAATAGCGGATGCGCTGCTCGTCGAGGATCTCGATCTTCGGCAGCTTGCCCTCGACCAGGAAAGTCTCGGGCGGGCCGGTGGGGCTCAGCTCCTTGTTGAGCGCGATCTCCTCCCAGTAGTAGCGGAAGTCCTCGGTCGTGAAGGGCCGTCCGTCCGACCACTTGTGGCCTTCGCGCAGCGTGAAGGTGAAGACGCGGTTGTTGTCGTTCTCGTAGGACTGGGCGAGGTCGGCCTCGAACTCCAGCTCGGCGTTGTAGCCGACGAGGCGGGTGTACTCGCTGACCGAAATGTAGCGCAGGTCACGGGCGCGGGCGGCGAGCGTGCGCGCCTCGCCGCCATAGCGGCCGACCTGGCGCTTGGAGCGGTCGAAGTCGGCGATCAGCGGCGACTTCGGCAGCCGCTCCTCGACCGGCGGCAGCTTGCCCTGCTTCACCAGTTCGGCGAGCGCCGGGGCCTCCTGGAAGCGGAAGCCTTGGGCCAGCGCGCCGGCGGGGGCGGCCGCGGCGGCGAGCGCGCCGGCGGCGAGGCGGTGGAACGAGCGACGGGTCAGGCGAACGGTGCGATCGGTCATGACGCGGCCCTCATGAGCGGCGCGGGCGCTTCCGCGGCCATGCAGACGAAATGACGCGGCGCCACCTCCACCATGGCCGGGCAGGTCTCGCCCGGGATCAGCGTGAACGGCGGGGCCCATTCGGCGGGGTTGGAGAAGCCGCCCTCCACCACGCGCTCGAAATGCAGCGGGTGGTCGAGGTCGGGGCTCGGCACGGCGGCGAGCAGCGCCTGCGTGTAGGGATGGCGCGGGTCGCGGAACAGAGTGGCGCGCGGCGCCTGCTCGACGATGACGCCGCGGCACATCACCGCGATCTCGCTCGCCATGTAGTCGACCACCGCGAGGTTGTGCGACACGAACAGATAGGACAGCCCCAGCGCCGCCTGCAGGTCCTTCAGCAGGTTGAGGATCTGCGCCTGCACCGAGACGTCGAGCGCCGAGGTCGGCTCGTCGCACAGGATAACCGACGGGTTGAGCGCCATGGCGCGGGCGAGGCCGATGCGCTGGCGCTGGCCGCCGGAGAAGGAATGCGGGTAGCGCCGCATCGAGCGCTGGTCGAGCCCGACGAGGCCGAGCAGGTCCTTCACCCGCTCGAACTGCGCGTCGGAATCGCCGATGCCGTGGACGCGCAGGGGCTCGGCCAGGATGTCGTACACCGTCATGCGCGGGTCGAGGCTGGAGAACGGGTCCTGGAACACGAACTGCACGGCGCGCCGGTAGGCCTTCAGCTCGGCCCCGCGCAGCGCGAACACGTCGCGCAGCCCCGCGCCGTCGTCGAAGCGCACGGTGCCCGTGTCGGGGCCCATGGCGCGCATGATGATCTTCGACAGCGTCGTCTTGCCGGAGCCCGACTCGCCGACGAGGCCCACCGTCGTGCCGGACGGGATCGACAGGCTGACGTTGGACAAAGCCGAGATGCGCTCCGTCTTGCCGAAGAACGCGCCGGCGCGCAGCGTGAACGTCTTGGTGACGCCCGACACCTCGAGCACGGTGCGGCCCGCCGGCAGCGGCTTGGCGGCCCCGTGCTCCAGCGCGGCGGCGTCGACCTTGATCTCGCGGATCGGCGTCAGGCGCTCGTCGGGCCGCATGTCGAAGCGCGGCACGGCGCGCATCAGCGCCTTGAGATAGGGGTGCTGCGGGCGGCGGAAGATCTCCTCCCGCATGCCGCGCTCCATCACCTCGCCGCGATACATCACCACGATCTCGTCGGCCATGTTGGCGACGACGCCGAGGTCGTGGGTGATCAGCAGCACGCCCATCCCGGTCTCGCGCTGCAGCTCCTTGATGAGCGCCAGGATCTGCGCCTGCGTCGTCACGTCGAGCGCCGTGGTCGGCTCGTCGGCGATCAGCAGGGCCGGCTTGCAGATTAGCGCCATGGCGATCATGGCGCGCTGGCGCATGCCGCCCGACAGCTCGAAGGGATAGGTCGTCAGCATCCGCTTCGGGTCGCGGAAGCCGACGCGCTCGAACACCGCCATCGCCTCCTTGTCGGCGACGGCGCGGTCTACCTTGCGGTGGATGACAAGCGCCTCCGTCACCTGGTCGCCCACCGTGTGCAGCGGCGACAGCGAGGTCATCGGCTCCTGGAAGATCATGGCGATGCGCCCGCCGCGCAGCTGGCGGATGCCGTCGCCGTCGGCGTCGAGCGTGGCGATGTCGACCGGCGCGCCGCCCGACGGATCGCGGAACACGATGGAGCCGCGCCCGATGCGCCCGCGCCGGGGCAGCAGGCGCAGCATGGCGTTGGCGGTGACGGACTTGCCGGAGCCGGATTCGCCCACCACCGCCAGCGTGCGCCCGGCGTGGACGTCGAACGACACGCCGCGCACGGCGTGGACGAGGCCGGCGTCGCCGTCGAATTCGACGGCCAGATCGCGAATGCTGACCAGCGGCTCTTGCAAGGCCGTTCCCCTTCCGGCGTCCTTCTTTTCCATCATATCAACAAAACCGGGCCGGCCTGTCGATGGTTGGCCTTCAACTTGGCATTTTACTGGCGGTTGTGAAACCGCCCTGGTCACTCTTCGTTAACGCTGTTTCGTGGCGCAAGGGGCGCCTCTTGGGTCGCCGTCTTGCGCGAAGAGCGCGCCGGGGTCGGCGAACGCCACGGCCGGGCTGCGCGCCAGCCGCGCCAGCACGGCTTCGAGGAAGCGCCACGTCCAGGCGTCGTGCGCGAGATGATGCGTCAGCAGGCCGAACGGCTCGTCGCCGCCCGTCCCGGCGGCGATTCTCTCGGCATGCGCCGCCAGCTCGTCGACCAGCTCGGCGGGCTCGCGCAGCCCGCCGCCCTGCTTCCAGGCGATCGGGTCCCAGTGCGTATTGACCTGCACGAGGCCGGGCGCGGCGAGGCGCGCCTTGCGCGGCTTGAAGGTCGACAGGCCGGTAAAGCCCAGCCCGGCGAGGCGCGGCGTCAGCGCCGCGTCGATGCGGTTCCACGGCGGCGCAAGCGCCGGCGTCAGCGCCGGGCCGAACAGGTCCGCGAGCCGCGCCAGCCCCGCCGCGAGGCGGCCGGGCAGCTCCGGATCGGCGGCCGTCAGCTCGCGCTTCTTTTCGCCCTCCCCGGCCAGGTTGGCGTGCGCCCAGCCATGCGGCATCACCCGCACGCGCGGTTCGGCGGCGAGCCGCGCCGCCAGCGCCGGCGTCGCCCGCGCCGGGATGACGGCGAGCGCCAGCGCAACGCCGTGGGCGCGCGCCAGAGCCAGCAGCCGGTCGAGCTCCGGCGTCGGCTCCACCGCGTCGTCGTCGCGCCACCACACCGTCCAGCGCCGCCCGGAGGCCGCCAGCGAAGCCAGCGCGGCGTCGAGCCGCGCCCACGCCGCCGCCTCGCGCCGCCGCGCGGCCGCCTCCTGTTCGATCAGCGCCACCGAGCGCGCCAGCCCGCCGACGTCGATGTCGCTGCCGCGCGGCGGCTCGCCCGCCAGCCGCGCCCGCACCGCGCCGGCCAGCGAGACCGCGTCGAGATCCGCCTCGCGCACCACGCTCACCAGCCCGGCCTTTTCGAAGCACGCGGCGCGCAGCGCCTGCTCCTGCTCCTTGCCGGCCTCGAACGGCGCGACGACGGCGCGCGCGCCGGCCTGCATCAGCTCGACCATGGTGTTGTAGCCGGCCTGGCTCACCGAGACCGCGCAGCGCGCCAGCACGGCGCGGAAATCCGGCCGGGCGCGCTCCACCGTCACGTGCGCCGGGGCGCGCGCCGCCAGCGCGTCGAAGGCCGCCTGGTGCACGCCGTGGCCCACCAGCACGCGCCAGCGCCTCTCCGGGCCCAGCAGGGCCGCCGCGCCGAGCGCCGCGTCGTAGAGCGGCAGGCTGGCGGCGCTGCCGCCGCCCGACACCACGATCTCTCCCGCGCCGGGCCCGTCGTCTCGCCGCGGCATGTCGGCCTCGGCGACGTAGCCGGTATAGGCGAGCCGGCGGGCCAGCTCCGGCGCGACCGGCCAGGAGGCGGAGAGCGGCGCGAGCCGCGCGTCGCCATGCACCAGCACGCGGTCATAGGCCGCGCCGAGGCGCGCCAGCGCCTCGTCGGCGCGCGACGGCTTGGAAGGCGGGTTGAGGATGTCGCGCACGGAGGCGAGCACCGCCGGCCGGTCCGGCCGGGCGCGCGCCGCCGCCAGCAGAGCCTCGAACTCGTCGGCGAGCTGCCGCCGGCCGAACGGAAACAGCTCGGTCACCAGCACGTCCGGCCGCGCCGTCGCGAAGGCGGCGAGCAGCGCGTCGACGCGGCGGGCGCGATAGGCCGCGTCCGCCACCGCGCCGTCGGCGTCGAGCAGGGTCGCGAAGTCCGTCCCGACGCAGTGGACGGGCGGCAGCTGCACGATTTCGACGCCGGGGGCGCGCAGCGTCGGCGACGGCCGGCCGCCGCTCGCCAGCGTGACGCGATGGCCGGCGGCGGCGAGCGCGCGCCCGAGCGCCGCCATGCGCGACAAATGCCCGACGCCCAAAAGGTGCGTCACGGCGATGAACACAGAGAGCGGCGGCAACGCGCTCATGCCGGGCCCGCCGCGCGGGCGCGGGGCGAAGCGGCCTCCAGCGTCGTCGAGAGAAGGCCGCGCAGGCGTTCCGCCGCGCCGGCCAGCGAGCGCCGCCCCTGCACGAAGGCGGGGCCGTGGCGCGACAGCAGTGCGAGCCGCGCCGGCTCGGCGACGAGTCCGGCCAGCGTGTCGCGGAAGGCGGCGACGTCGCCCGGCGGCGTCAGCACCCCGGTGCGCCCGTCCGCCACCACGCCCGGCACGCCGCCGCACGCGCCCGCCAGCGCCGGACAGCCCTGCAAGGCGGCCTCCAGGAACACCATGCCGTAGGCCTCGTTGACGGCCGGCCAGACCAGGAGGTCGGCGGCGGCGTAGAGGGCGGCGAGCGCATCGCGGTCGGACACCAGGCCGTGTAGCCGCGCGCGCGCGCCGAAGGGCGCGAACAGCGCCTCGACCTCGCCCCGCGCCGGTCCGTCGCCGACGATGTCGAGCGTCCAGCCCACCGCCTCGGGCAGTCCGGCCAGCGCTTGCGCCAGCGCGGCGTAGGAGGCGAGCTTGTCGCCCTGCCGCATCATGGCGACGGCGATGAGCCGCGCCGGCCCGGCGGGATCGCGCGGGCGGCGCGGCGCGATCGGCCACGCCTCGGTGTCGAGGAAGGGCGGGAATTCGGCCAGCGCCTGCCGCGCGGGGCGGGCGCGCTCCAGCATCTCGCGGTCGCCCTCGTTGAGCACGAGCACGAGGTCGGCTGCGTCCAGCGCAGCCTCGGCGAGCGCGTGGAAGCGCGCCCACGGCCCGTTCGCGCGCTTGGGCGCGCGCGAGCCCTCGGCCACGACGTAGGGCACGCCGAGCCCGCGCGCCAGCGCCGGCCCGATGACGTCCGGCGCCTTGTAGTGGACGTGATAGGTGAACACGAGGTCCGGCCGTTGGGGGCGCGGCAGCCCGGCATAACGGCTCAGCAGCGCCTCGGCCTCGGTCCGCGCCTCCCGCTCCAGCGCGGCCTCGAGCCCGGCGTCGCCGTGGCGGTCGAGCATGCGCAGCCGCGACGCCAGCGAGGGTTCGCAGCCGGCGCGATGCAGCGCGCGCAGCAGCAGGCGCGCCATCTCCCGGTCGCCGGAAGGTTCGGGATGGTCCGGCGGCTTCAGCGGCGCGAGGAACGCGACGCGCGTCATTCGGCGGCAACGCGCGGAGCGTCCGCCGGGGCGGGCAGGTCCGCCGTGTCGGGCAGGTCGGCCACGGCGCGCAGCCGGGACAGAACGGCGGCGATCCCGGCCTCGAAGGAGAAGTCGTCGCGCACCCGGCGCGACGCGGCCTCGCCCAGCGCACGGCGCAGGCCGGGCCCGGCGACGAGCCGCGCGAGCGCGGCGGCCAGCGCCTCCGGCGAGCCGGGCGGCGTCAGCAGCCCTTCCCGCCCGTCGCGGACGAACTCGGGCACGCCGGCGAAATCGGTGGAGAGAATGGCGAGGCCCTGCGTGGCCGCCTCCATGATGACGTTGGGCAGGCCGTCGCGGTCGCCCTTGTCGCCCTCCTTGCACGGCAGCACGAAGATATCGGCCTCGCGCATCGCGGCGATCACCGCGTCCTGCGCCTGGCCGCCGCGCCAGACCACGCGGTCGGCGAGGCCGAGCGCCGCCGCGCGCGCCTTCAGCGCGTCGCGCAGCTCGCCGGAGCCGATATGCTCGAAGCGCCAGTGCAGCCCCGGCGGCAGCATGGAAAGCGCGGCGAGCAGGTCGTCGAAGCCCTTCTTCGCCACGGCCCGCCCGACGGAGAGGATGCGCACCGGATCGGCGGGGTCGCTCCCGTCGCGCGCCGGCCGCTCCGGCGGCGGCGGAAAACGCGACAGGTCGAGCCCGTGATAGACGAGCGCGACGCGCTCTTCGTCACCCCGCGGCGCGAGGCGGCGCAATTCGGCGAGGCCGGCCTGCGTGCAGGTGACGCCCCAGGCGGCGTCGGCGATCTTCTCGCGTTTTTCCCAGTCCGGGGTCGTCCAGATGTCCTTGGCGTGCGCGGAGAAGCTGAAGCGGCGGCCCGTCAGCAGCGCCGCGTAGCGTACGACCGAGCACGGTGTGTGCAGGTAGTGGACGTGCAGGTGGCGCAGCGCGGGGTCCAGCTCGGCGGCGAGCACGAAGGCCTGGCCCAGCCGACGGCCGCGATTGGGCGTCGGGTCGCGCGCGAAATCCCGCAGCGCCACGCGCAGCAGCCGCCCGAAGCCCGGCATGGCGAGCGCGCGCCACGCGCCGCGCAGCACGCGCCACGGCTCCCGGTAGAGGTATTCCGGCAGATAGCGCACCGGCGCGGCGATGGCCCGGTTCATCGGGTGGATCGCTTTGTCGGTGGGGTGGCGCAGGGCCCAGATCTCGAGCGGAACGCCGTGGCGCTCCAGGGCGAGGATTTCCTGCGCGATGAACGTCTCGGAGAGGCGCGGATAGCCCTTGACCACCACCGCCACCGCCGGGCGCGCCGGGGCGCGGACCGAGGCTGTCATTCCGCCGCCACGTGGACGCGGCCGCCGTCGTTCTGGCGGGCGGCTTCCAGCCACGGCTTGGTGATGGCCTGGATGCGCGTCAGCCCGTCGAGCAGGCCAGGGATGATGGCCTGCGACGGGCGCTTCTGGCCCTGCAGCGCGTGGATGGCGCGGGCCATACTGAGCGGATCGTGGCCGTCCTCGGGCTCGTCGAGGCCGTCGAGCTCCTGCACGAGGCCGAGCCGCGCCGCGCATCCCGCCCGGATCGCCTGTTCGAGGCGCGGCCGCTTGCGCGGCACGATCAGCGCCGGCTTGTCGAGCGACAGGATCTCGCAGAACGTGTTGTAGCCGCCCATCGCCACGATGGCGCTGGCGCGCTTCATCAGGTGCTCGATCTTGGAGTCGAAGTTGATGGCGTCGACATTGTCGAGCCGGGCGATCCGCTCCATGTAGCCGCGCCGCTTGGCGCGCGGCGTGAACGGCCCGAACACGACGAGCGCCGGCAGCGGGATGGTGCGGTCGTTCTCGTAGGCGGAGAGCACCCATTCGAGCAGGTCGTCGCCGTCGCCGCCTCCGCCCGTCGTGACCAGCACAAAGGGGCCGCGGGTGAGCTTGGGGTAGCGCGTCAGATTGGGCTCGTCGGGCAGCTCGCGGCGCAGATAGCCGGTGTAGACCATGCGCCGCCGCACCTCCTCCGGCAGGTCGATCGCCGCCAGCGGCTGGTACAGCTCCTCGAGGCCGTAGATCCAGATGTCGTCGTAGTAGCGCACCATGGCGTCGACGGCGCCCTTGCGCTCCCACTCCGGCACCAGCAGCGCGGGCTCGTCCATGACGTCGCGGATGCCGAGCACGAGGCGCGCGCCGCGAGCTTTGGCGGCCTCCAGCGTGGGTACGATCTCGCCCCGGAAGCCCGTCGGCTCCTTGTCGACGATGATGACGTCCGGCTGCAGCATCGCGGCGGTGCTGCGGATGATCGCCTCGCGCATGGCGACGGCTTCGTCGAGGTCGAGATTGAGGTTCAGCGAGTTGTAGTCGCCGTTGGGAAGCTTCACCACGCCCGGCACGCGCACGAAGTCGACGCCGTTGCCGAAATCGAAGCTGCCGATCACCGGCGAGCCGGAAATGATGACGACGGACGTGTCCGGCTCGGCCTGCACCAGCGCGTTGGCGATCGCGCGGGATCGGCGCAGATGGCCGAGTCCGAACGTATCGTGGCTGTAGATCAGGACACGGGGCGACCTGCGCCCCTTCGCCGGCACGGCCCGGCCGCTCGGGGCGGAGCCCAGTCTATACAACCCCATCACGCACGGACTCCCATGCCCGCGACCTCACGCGGCGGTCGGAAGTGAGAGTGCCTCGCCCGACCGAACGCCGTGCGTAACGCAGCCCCGTCCCGCCCCCAGGCTGTGGACTTGAGATCGGATGATAGCCGCTCGCCGCACATTTCGCATCCTCAATTTGCAGCCTTCAATTGTAAAGCTCAGGGTTATTGCGGACATCGCCGCGCGGCCCCGGCGTTACTCGCGGGCGGCGGGATGGCGGCGGAAGACTACGGTGTCGCCGGCGTGCGAGACCCTTTCGGCGAGGGACTCCGGGGCCTCGGCCGCGCCGCCCAGCGGGACCGGCGCGTAGCCCGCCAGCGCCGCGAACACCGCCCGGGTCCGCTCGCGGATCGCCTCGGGCGGGAGCCCGGCCTCGGCCAGGTTTCCAGGGTGGAAGGCCACCAGCAGCGCGCCAGCGCTCGGCGGCAAGGCGGGGGCGAGCGCCGGCAGAAGGTCGTATTCGCCGCCCTCGATGTCGATTTTCACCAGCAGCGTGCGATGCGGCGGCAGCAGGGCGACAAGCTCGGCGGGGGCGATCGCCTCGACCTCCCAGGCATTGTCGCGGCCGGCGTGCAGCACGCTGCTCATGCTGTCGCCGCGCTTGCGGGGCGCGCCGAGCCGCACGGCGCCGGGCGCGGCGGCGGCGGCGCGCGGGACGACCGCGACGCGCTCGGCCAGATCGGGGTTGGCGGCGAGGTTGCCGGCCAGCAGCGCCTGGGCGCGCGGGTCCGCCTCCACGGCGACGACGCGCGCCCCCAGCGCCGCCGAGAACAGCGCCGTCGGCCCCACCCACGCGCCGATGTCGAGCACGGCGTCGCCCGGGCCGACCAGCGCCTCCAGAGCCTCCAGCGTCTCGGGCTCCCACAGCCCGGCCTCGGCCTTCGCCCAGAAGGTCGGCTTGTCGTCGGCGACGGTGAAGGCGCGCCCGCGCAGCCTGACCAGGCGGGGCGCGTCCTCGTCTTGAAGCTGCGGCGATGACGACACGTGGCGGTCTCCGGGCCGGGCGCGACGCCGGCGGGCGACGACTTCGCATGCCCGGGCAGCGGGATGCAACCCTGGCTCAGGGTTTGCCGGAGGACTCCATCATCCGGTTGAACAGGCCCTGCATGGCCTTCACCTGCTCCTCCTGCGCCGCGCGGCCGGTCTCGACCATGCGCGACAGCGCCTCGTAGCCGAGGTCCGACGAGGTGGGCGGCGGCGGCGGGGGCTCGGGCTCCGGCTCGGCCGCCGCCTCGGGCTGCGGCGCGCCGAACATCCGGCCCATCATGGCGGCGAAGGCGGCGGGATCGAATGGGGCTGCCGCAGGCTCCGGCCTGGGCTCGGGCCTGGGCTCGGCGGGCGCCATCGCCGCCTGCATCATGCGCGTCATCATCTCCTGATAGGCGGCGAGGCCGCCGGCCAGCCCCGCCTGCGGCGCGCCGGCCCCGAAGCCCGCCATCATCGGCGCGAACATCGCCGCGAAGCCGCCCTCCGCCATGGAGCGCGCGAGCCCGGCCGCCAGCATTCCCGCCATCGCCGGCATCAACTGCTGCATCGTCTGCGGCGCGAGGCCGGAAGCCGCCGCCGCCTGCGCGGCGATGGCGCGGGCGAGCTCGCCGGAGCCGAAGAACGCCGCCATGGCGTCGATCCCGGGCGTCGCCTCCTTGCGCTCGGGCGACAGGGCCTGCGCCGCGGTCGCCAGCAGCGCCTGCTGCTGCGCCTGCGCCAGCGTCGCCATCAGCCGCATGGCGGCGGCGGGATCCTGCAGCGCCCGCTGCAGGGCGATGGCGAAGGCCGGCAGCAAAGCGTCGACGGCGCTCTCGGCCTGCGGCGGCGACAGGCCGAACTGGCGCGCCATCGCCTGCACCGCGTCGCCGCCCTGGGCCCGCTGCATCAGCTCGAACAGGTTGACCATGGCATCCTCCGCGCCCCCGTGCGCCCCGCCACCTTAGGCGAGCCGGCCGCCGCGCGTCACGCGCCGCGTCGCAGCGCCGTCTCGTGCTCTTCCGCCCGCCGCCGCAGCCGGGCGACGAGGCCGTAGGCGGTGAATATCGCCGCGACGCCGAACAGCGCCCCGCCGGCGGCCTCGCCCAGCATCGCGCCCTTCGCCCCGCCGAACCACGCGCCGGCCAGCGCGAAGGGGATGGTGCCCAGCGTCGCCTTGCCCCAGTTGAAGCCCGTCGCCAGCAGCGGCGCGCCGAGATTGTTGAACGCCGCGTTGGCGACGTAGAGCGAGCCATGCGCGATCCACGCGCCCGCCACCACGAGGCAGTAGAAGCGCACCAGCTCGGCCGTCTCGCCGCTCGCCGCGAAGGCGAGCACGATGAAGTCGCGCGCCAGCGCCAGCACGAGCCACGCCGTCAGCACGCAGGCCAGGGTGAAGATGAGCCCGCTCGTCAGCGTCTGGCGCACGCGGTCCATCAGCCGCGCGCCGAGGTTCTGGCCGAGGATCGGCCCGATCGCGCCCGACAGCGCGAAAACCGCGCCGAACGCCACCGGGGCGAGGCGCGCGGTGATCGCCGCCGCCGCCACCGCCTGGTCGCCGAAGCGCGACATCACCGCCATCATGAAGCCGAAGGCGACCGGCGTCGCGACGTTGGTGAGGATGGCCGGCACCGCGACGTGGCCGATGGGCCCCGCGTCGGCCAGCGCCTCGCGCGCCGTCGGGCGCGCCAGCATGTGGTGGACGCGCGTCGCGCCGCGCCAGCCGACGACGCAGAACACGACGCGCGATATCACGATCGCCCATGCCGCGCCGTCCGGGCCGAGCCCGACGCCGAAGATCAGCAGCGGGTCGATGACGGCGGTCGAGAGCGCGCCGGCCAGCGTCACCAGCATGCCGCGGCGGGCGTCGCCCACCGCGCGCAGCACTCCGCCGAGCGACATGCCGAGCGCCATCAGTGCGTTGGAGGGCATGCAGATCATCAGGAAGCGGTGGGCGACGTCGTGCGCCTCGCCCCGCGCGCCGAGCGCGGTCAGGAGCGGGCCGAGCCCCGCCATCAGCGCCGCGCCCACCGCCGCGCCGAGCAGGGTGGCGAGCAGGCAGCCCGAGGCGGCGAGCCGGCGCGCCTTCTCCGGCTCCGACGCGCCGAGCGCCCGCGACACCGTCGCCGACACGGCGATCATCATGCCGATATTGGTGGAGGTGGAGAAGAACAGGGCGGTGGTGGCGTAGCCGACGCCCGCCGTCACGTTCACGTCGCCGAGCCAGGAGATGTAGAGCAGCGACAGCAGGTCGACGACGAAGATGGCGACGAGCCCGACCATTCCAGTCGCCGCCATCACCACGACGTGGCGCATCGGCGAGCCGGTGGTGAAGACGGCGCGCGGGCGCGCCGGCGGCGGCGAGGGCCGGTTCATTCGGCCGCCTTGCCTGCCGCCGCCCTGCCCGCCGCCGCCCTGCCCGCCTGCTCGGCCACCACGTCGCGCGTCTCGGGGGAGAGCGGCTGCGGGGCGGAGCGGGGCGGCGTCAGCGGCTCGGGCGTCAGGCGCGGGCCGATCTTGACGCTCTGCGGCAGCACCGCGCCGCTCGCCTGCTGGTCGGCGAGCCGCTGGCGGTCGCGCTCGCGCACTTCCTCCAGCACCTCGTCGGCCCGCTCGGGGGCGACGCCGAGCCCGACCAGAGCCTCGCGGCCGAATTCGAGCGCGGAGAGCACGGTCTCGCGCAGCTGGTAGTCGACGCCGGCGTTGAGCAGGTCGACCGCGTGGATGCGGTCATAGGCGCGCGCGTGGATGCGGGCGAGCGGGAACGAGCCGCGCACCAGCTCGGCGATGGACAAAGCCGCCGCGCGGTCGTCGACGCAGATCGCCACGACGCGCGCCGTGCCGGCCCCGGCGGCGCGCAGCACGTCGAGTCGCGTGCCGTCGCCGTAATAGATCTTGAAGCCGAAGCGCGCCGCCGCCTGGATGCGCGTCACGTCGCGGTCGATGACGATGACGTCGACTCCCTCCGCCAGCAGCATCTGCGTGCAGAGCTGGCCGAAGCGGCCGAAGCCGATCACCAGCACGCAGCCAGAGGCGTCGGCGAAGCTGTCGGGGTCGAACTCCGGCGGCGGACGCCGCTCCTCGGCGCGGCGGATCGCCATTTCGATGCCGCGCGCCGCCAGCGGGCCGAGAGCCATGGTCATCGCCGCCAGCGCCAGCGCCGTCGCCTCGTGGGCGGCGGCGAGGATGCCGAGCCCGGCCGCAAGCGGCAGCAGCACGAAGGAGAACTCGCCGGCGGGGGCGAGCAGCGCGGCGCTGCGCAGCGCGTCGGCGGGGCGCGAGCCGAGCCACCGCTCCAGCCCGTAGGCGAGCGCGATCTTGCCGGCGATCAGCGCCGCCGCCGCGGCGAGCAGGAAGACCGCCTGCGAGGCGATCAGCCGCCCATCCATGCCCATGCCGACGCTCATGAAGAACAGGCCGAGCAGAAGGCCCCGGAACGGCTCGATGTCGGCTTCGAGCTGGTGCCGGAAGTTCGATTCGGAGAGCAGCAGCCCGGCCAGGAACGCGCCGAGCGCCATCGACATCCCGACCCACTGCATCGCCACCGCCGCGCCGAGCACGACCAGCAGCGCCGCCGCCGTCATCACCTCGCGCGCGCCGAACAAAGCGAGCAGCCGGAACATCGGGTTCAGCAGATAGCGCCCGGCCAGCACGATGGCCGCCAGCGCGCCCACCGCCAGCCCGGTCGCCGCCAGCGCGTCGCGCCAGTCGCCCTCCGGCGCGCCGCCGGCGGGGGCCAGCAGCGGCACGAGCGCCAGGATCGGCACGATGGCCATGTCCTGGAACAGCAGCACGGCGAAGGTGCGCTGGCCGTGCGTGGTCTGCAGCGTGCCGCGCTCGTCTAGGATCTGCAGCGCGATGGCGGTCGCCGACATGGCGAAGGCGACGCCGATGACCGCCGCGCCGCGTCCCGAGACGCCGAGCCCCCACGCCGCCAGGCCCACCGCGAGCGCCGTCGCCGCGAATTGCAGCGCCCCGAGGCCGAAGATGTCGCGCCGCATCGCCAGCAAACGGCTCGGCTTCAGCTCGAGCCCGATCACGAACAGCAGCAGCACGACGCCGAGCTCCGCCACGGCGCGCACGCTGCCGGCGTCGGTGACCAGCCGGAAGCCGGAGGGGCCGATGGCGACCCCGGCCGCCAGATAGCCCACCACCGCGCCGAGGCCGGCGCGGTTGAACAGCGGCACGGCGATCACCGCCGCGGCGCAGAAGACGAGAATGGGAAGCAGAAATCCGTCGGCGTGCTCTGTCATGGTGTCCGGCGCGGATCGGGGGAAATCGGGCGCGCCAGTCTAGAGGGTGTGGGAGGCCGAGGACAGCCCCGGCCCCGAAGCCCTGCAAGCGGCACCGGCCGGACGTTCCGCCGCCCCCGCGTTGGCCGGCGGGCGGGGCGGGGCTATGGTGGAGGCATGCCGCACCGTCTCCACAGGGCCGAACCGCCGGACCACGCCGTCGCGCTCGCGCTGGGCGGCGGCGGGGCGCGCGGGCTGGCGCATCTCGTCGTGCTGGAGACGCTGGACGAGCTGGGCGTGCGGCCGACCCGCATCATCGGCACCTCCATGGGGGCCATCGTCGGCGCGGCCTACGCCAGCGGCGTGTCGGGCAAGGATTTGCGCAAATACGCGCTGGAGCGGCTGCGCGACCGCGGCCGGGTGATGGCCCTGCTGCTGCAGGCGCGCGTCGGCAAGCTCACCGACCTGTTCCAGCGCGGCTTCGGCAACCCGGTGCTGGTCGACGCCGAGAAGTTCCTCGACCTGTTCTGGCCGGAGGCCGTGCCCGACCTGTTCGAGGAGTTGTCCATCCGCTTCTCCTGCGTCGCGACGGACTATTACGCGCGCTGCGACGCGCTGTTCGACAGCGGGCCGCTGGTGACCGGCGTCGCCGCCTCGATGGCCGTGCCGGGGCTGGTGCGGCCGGTGGTCGCCAACGGCCGCGTCTATATCGACGGCGGCGCGACCAACCCGCTGCCCTTCGACCATCTGGACGGCGGCAACGAGGTGATCGTCGCCGTCGACGTGGCGGGCGGCACGGTCGAGACGCCGAAATTCCCGCCCGAGCCGATGGAGACGCTGTTCGGCGCGTCGCTCATCATGCAAGGCGCCATCGTCGCCGAGAAGCTGAAGGCGCGCGCCCCGGACGTGCTGGTGCGCCCCGCCGTCGACGGCTTCCGGGGGCTCGACTTCTTCAAGGCCAAGGCGATTTTGCAGGCGGCCGAGCCGGTGCGCGAGGCGCTGAAGCGGCAGCTCGACGCCGCCATCGGAGCGGCCGAGCGCGGCCTTACCGACGCGCGGCGAAGAAGCTCCTGAGCAGCGCCGCCGACGCCGTCTCGCCGATGCCGGAATAGACCTCCGGCGCGTGATGGCAGGTGGGCGAGGCGTAGAGCCGCACGCCGTGCTCCACCGCGCCGCCCTTGACGTCCCCCGCTCCGAAATAGAGCCGCCGGATGCGCGCGAAGGAGATCGCGGCGGCGCACATCGGGCAGGGCTCCAGCGTCACGTAGAGATCGCAGCCGATCAGCCGCTCGGAGCCGACGCGCGCCGCCGCCTCGCGCAGCGCCAGCATCTCGGCGTGGGCGGTGGGGTCGCGCAGCTCCAGCGTGCGGTTGCCGGCGGCGGCCAGCACCTCGCCGTCCGCCACGACCACCGCGCCCACCGGCACCTCGCCGCGCCCCGCCGCCGCGCGCGCCTGCTCCAGCGCCAGCGCCATCGGCCCGGCGGCGGTGTCGCGTGTGTCGGAGGGCGGCTTTGTCATGGATTCATCGTGGTCCTGCTCGCAACGCGGCCCGCACTCTGCTATCAGCCGGACATGAGCGACAAGACGAAAAAAGGCGGCGGCGGCTCCAAGGGCCGGCCTCCCGCATCGCGCGGCGCGCGACCGACCTCGGGCGGCCCCGGCGCGCGAGGCGACAAGCCGTTCCGGCGCGGCCCGGACGAGCGCGCCCCGCGCGGCGACAGGCCGCGCGAAGCCCGCGCGCCACGCGATGACAGGCCGCGCCAGGACCGGCCACGTGAGGACCGGCCCCGTGATGCGGGACCGCCGCGCGAGAGGCCAAACCGCGACAACCGGCCGGCCGGCGAAGGCCGCGCGCCGCGCGAGGGCTTCCGCCCCGGCGGCCCCCGTGGTGACCGCCCGGCGGGCGGACGCGGAGGCTTCGGCGGACGCGCCGAGCGCGAGGGCGGCGAGCGCCCGTTCCGCGCGCGTTCCGCCGAGGGAGACGCCCGGCGCGCCCGGCCCGACGACCGTCCGGCCCAGGGCGGCGAGCGCCCGTTCCGTGCGCGTCGTGACGACCGCCCCGCGCAGGGCGACGCCCCACGCGGCCGACGCGACGACCGTCCCGCCCAGGGTGGCGAACGCCCGTTCCGCGCCCGCCGCGACGACCGCCCCGCGCAGGGCGGCGAACGTCCCTTCCGCGCACGCCGCGACGACCGTCCCGCGCAGGGCGGCGAACGTCCCTTCCGCGCACGACGCGCCGACCGTCCCGCGCAGGGCGGCGAACGCCCGTTCCGCGCCCGTCGCGACGAGCGCCCGGCTCGTGGCGAGGCGTCGCCGGTCCGCGCCCGCCGCGAGGACGCGGCGCGCGGCTCGCGCGTCAACGCGCCCAAGCCGCGCGGCGAGGTCGCCGAGCGCATCGCCAAGGTGATGGCGCGCGCCGGCCTGTGCTCGCGCCGCGACGCCGAGGCCTGGATCGAGGCGGGACGCGTCACCGTCAACGGGCAGGCCATCTCCAGCCCGGCGCTCGACGTGACGCCGAGCGACGCCATCACCGTCGACGGCCAGAAGCTGCCCTCGCGCGAGCGCACGCGGCTCTTCCTGTTCCACAAGCCGCGCGGGCTGGTGACGACGGCGCGCGACCCCGAGGGCCGGACCACCGTGTTCGAGCGCCTGCCGCGCGGCCTGCCGCGCGTCGTCGCCGTCGGCCGGCTCGACATCAACACCGAGGGCCTGCTGCTGCTGACCAACGATGGCGGGCTGTCGCGCGTGCTGGAGCTGCCGGAAACCGGCTGGCTGCGGCGCTACCGCGTGCGCGCCTTCGGCGGCATCTCCCAGGACCGGCTCGACGCGCTGGCCGCGGGCGTGACCATCGACGGCATGCACTACGGCCCGGTCGACGCCGCGCTGGAGCGCGAGAAGGGCGACAATGTCTGGCTCACCATCGGCCTGCGCGAGGGCAAGAACCGCGAGGTGAAGCGCATCCTCGAACACCTCGGGCTGCAGGTGAACCGGCTGATCCGCGTCTCCTACGGCCCCTTCCAGCTCGGCAACCTGCCGGAAGGCGAGGTCGAGGAGGTGCGCACGCGCGTGCTCGCCGACCAGCTCGGCGACGAGCTGGCCGAGCAGGCGCAGGTGGACTTCGAGGCGCCGGTCTTCGTCTATGACGAGGACGAGGAGGACCGCCCCGCCGTCCGCACTCGCCCGCCCGCCCCGCGCCAAGCCGCGCCCCGCCAAGCCGCGCCCCGCGAGGAGCGTCGCGAGAGCCGTCACGAGGACCGCGGCCGGGATCGCGGAGACGAGCGGCGCGAGCGCCCGGCGCGCGCCCCGCGCGAGGGCTTCCGCGAGCGGCCCGAGCGCGGCCGCGACGCCGGCCGCGAGCACGCCGAGGAGCGGCCGCGTCCGCCGCGCCGGCACCCGACCGAACCGCTGCGCAGCGTGTGGCGCGCCGAGGACACCGAGGCGATGGCGCCCAAGGGCAAGATTCCCCGCCGCGGCGCCGACCCGAAGCTGGCCCGCGCCGAGGGGGCCGACAAGCCGCGCAAGCGCGGGCCCGACGTCACCGACCGAAGGGGCCGCGCCGTGCAGGTGGAGCGCGTGCCGCGCGACCCGGCCTCGGAGATCCGCGAGCCGGCGCGCCGTCCCGCCCGGCCGCGCGCCGATGCGCCGGCCGAGACAACCGCCGCGCCCCGCCGCAATCTGTGGACCGAAGACGCCGCCCCGCGCGCCCGCGCCGAGCGGCCCGACGATCGCCCGTCCAGGCCGCGCGGCGAGCGACCCGGCGGTGAGCGCCCAGGAAGCGAGCGCCCAAGAGGCGAGCGCCCCAGGGGCGAGCGGCCGGCCGGCGGCCGCTCCTTCGGAGATCGCCCCGGCGGCTTCAAGCCGCGTGGCGACCGCCCCGGCGGTGAGCGACAAGGCGGCGACAGGCCGGGCGGTGACCGTCCGTCGCGCAACGGCAAGCCGGGCAGCCGGCCGCAGGGGGCCGGCGGCAAGCCGCGCGGGCCCGGCGGGCCGCGTCCCGGCGGCGGCGGCGGCGCGCGTCCGCGCCCGCCCCGGGCGCGCTGAGGACGGCCGATGCGGATCGTCGGGGGGCGATTCAAGGGCCGGGCGCTGACCGGCCCGACAAGCCAGGCCGTGCGTCCGACCTCCGACCGGCTGCGCGAGACGATCTTCAACGTCCTCGCCCATGCCTACGGGGACCCGGCCCGCGACGCCCGCGTGCTCGACCTCTTCGCCGGCACGGGCGCGCTGGGCCTGGAGGCGCTGTCGCGCGGGGCGGCCTTCGCCCAGTTCGTCGACGACTCCGCCGAGGGCCGGGCGCTGCTGCGCGCCAACATCGACGCGCTCGGCGTCGCCGGCATCACCAAGGTGTTTCGCCGCGACGCCACGAGGCTCGGCCCGGTCCATCCCAGCCAGCCCTTCTCGCTGGTCTTTTGCGACCCGCCCTACGGCAAGGACCTCGCCCCGGCGGCGCTCGCCTCGGCGCGCGAGGGCGGGTGGCTGGCGCCCGGCGCGCTGGTGGTGGTGGAGGAGGCGGCGGACGCGGAGCTGACGCTGCCCGACGGCTTCCGCGAGATCGAGAGCCGCGCGCAGGGCGACACCAGGGTCGTCTTCGCGGAGTTCGACCGGAACTGAGCCGAAGTTTCGCTTTTCGGGCTTGGCCGCATCCGAAGTTTCGATCGAGGCGCAATGAAGGCGCTATTTTCGACCGAAAAGCCGCTCGATGTCCGCGAGTTTCAATTCAACATAGGTCGGTCGGCCGTGATTGCACTGGCCGGAGAACGGCGTCGCCTCCATCTCGCGCAGCAGGGCGTTCATCTCCTCCGGCTTGAGCCGCCGCCCCGCCCGCACGCTATGGTGGCAGGCGAAAGTCGCCAGCACATGGTCCAGCCGGTCTTCCAGCGACAGCGCCCCGCCCCACTCGGCGAAGCTCTCCGCCAGGTCGCGCACCAGCCCGGCGACGTCTCCGCCCGCCAGCGCCGCCGGCACCTCGGAGACCGCCACCGCCCCCGGCCCGAACGGCTCGACGACGAGCCCCAGCCCGGCCAGCAGCCCGGCCCTGTCGACCAGCCGGTCGGCCTCGACGGGGTCGAGGTCCACCACCACCGGGATCAGCAGGATCTGCCGCGCCACCCCCGAAGCCGCCCGCTCGCGTTTCAGCCGCTCGTAGACGAGCCGCTCGTGCGCGGCGTGCTGGTCGACGATGACGATGCCGTCGCGCGTCTGGGAAACGATATAGGTTTCATGGAGTTGCGCCCGCGCGGCCCCGAGCGGGGCGGCGACGGAGTCGGGTTCCGGCGCGGCGTCGGCCCGGGCGTCGGCGGAGGGGGCGGCCAGCGCCGCGAAGGCCGATTGGGCGATCTCGGCCAGTCCCGGGCCGGGCGGCGAGTCCGGCGCGTTCGGCGAGGCGCGCCAGTCCCACGCCAGCGGCCGCGCCGCCTGGAAGGCCGGGAAGGAG
This sequence comes from Alsobacter ponti, assembly GCF_024294805.1. Lineage (GTDB taxonomy): Bacteria > Pseudomonadota > Alphaproteobacteria > Rhizobiales > Beijerinckiaceae > Alsobacter > Alsobacter ponti. The sequence continues at coordinate 59,982 of NZ_JANCLU010000010.1, read as the reverse complement.
CGCCCCGAACCGCCCGGCCGCAGCGCGTCCAGCGTGCGCGCCGACACCGTGTTGGAGGCGCGATGCCCGGCCTCGGCCAGCGCCTGCTTGAGCGCGCCGACCACCAGCCCCCGCACCAGTCCGGGCTCGCGGAAGCGGACCTCGCTCTTGCCCGGATGCACGTTGACGTCGACCGCCCGCCCCGGGCAGGAAACGAACAGCGCCACCGCAGGGTGTCGCCCATGCGGCACGACGTCGGCATAGGCCGCCTTCACCGCGCCGATCAGCAGCTTGTCGCGCACCGGCCGGCCGTTGACGAAGAGATGCACCGACCCCGCGGTCGCCTGGTGGAAGGTCGGCAGGCCGGCGAAGCCCGCGATGCCGACCTCCTCGCGCTCGGCGTCGATGGCGATGCAATTGGCCACGAAGTCGCGCCCGAGCACCTGGCCGAGCCGGGCCGCGAGGCGCGGGCCGCCCTCGCCGGGCGGCGTCGGGTAGTCGAGCGACGGCGCGCCTTCGCCTGCGAGCGCGAAGCGCACCTGCGGGTGCGCCATGGCCAGACGCTTCACCACATCCGCCACGGCCTGCGCCTCGGCGCGGTCCGAACGCAGGAATTTCAGCCGCGCCGGGGTGGCGAAGAACAGGTCGGCCACCTCGACGCGGGTGCCCCGGTCGAGCGCGCAGGGCTTCACGGGATGCTTCAGCCCAGCGTCGACGAGGATGGCGGAGCCGTGCGGAGCGCCCTCGCCGCGCGTGGCAATGGAGAGCCGGGCCACCGCGCCGATCGAGGGCAGCGCCTCGCCGCGAAAGCCGAGCGTGGCGATGTTGAACAGGTCGCCGTCGGGCAGCTTGGACGTGGCGTGGCGCTCCACCGCGAGGCCGAGGTCGTCCGGGCTCATCCCGGCGCCGTCGTCGACGACCCGGATCAGCCGCCGCCCGCCGCCCTCGAGCACGATCTCGATGCGCTGCGCGCCCGCGTCCAGGGCGTTCTCGACAAGCTCCTTGACGGCGGAGGCCGGCCGCTCGACGACCTCGCCGGCGGCGATGCGGTCCACCAGGACAGGGTCGAGCCTGCGAACCGCCATTCCGCCCCCTCTGTACGCCGGTCTACAGCCCGGCGGGCCGTCCCACCACGGCCACCAGCACCTTGCCGTCGCCGTAGACCCGCCGCGCGGCGCGCCTGGCGTCCTCCAGCGTGACGGCGGCCACGAGGCCGTTCCTCCGATCCATATAGTCGATTCCCAGGTCGTCGACCTGGATTCTGACGAGCTGGCTGGCGATCTTGGTCGAGGTATCGAAGTTGAGAGCGTAGGAGCCGATCAGGTACTTGCGCGCCTTGTCCAGCTCCTCCTCGGTGGGGCCGTCCTCGGCCAGCGAGCGGATCTGCTCCTCGATGATGGCCATCGACTCGGCGACGCGCTCGTTCTTGGTCGAGGTGCCGCCGAAATGCAGGGCGGAGTGGTCGAACGGCGCGAGCTGCGACCACACCGAATAGGCGAGGCCCCGCTTCTCGCGCACCTCGCGGAACAGGCGCGAGGAGAAGACGCCGCCACCGAGCACGTGGTTGACCACGATGGCGGGAATCCAGTCCGGGTCGCGCCGGCTGATCCCGGCCGCGCCGTAGCGGACCGAGGACTGCGGGATGGCGAGGTCGACGACCTTGCGCGTGCCCGCGCCGAGCGGCGCGACGTTCGGGACCGGCGTCAGCTCGGCCTTGGCCGGCAGTCCGGCGAAGACGCTGTCCAGCTCGGCCGCCAGCGCGGCGGCGTCGATGGCGCCGACCACGCCGATCTTCAGCGTGTCGCGCGCGATCAGCCGCCGCCGCATGGCGTCAAGATCGTCGCGACCGATGGTCGGCAGGCTCTCCAGCGTGCCGTGGCCCGGGCGTCCGTAGGGATGGCCGGGGTAGGCGACCTCGAAGAAGGCCCGCCCGACCATCGAATCCGGGTCGTTCATCTCGTGGCGGATGCCCGCTTCGATCTGCGCGCGCACCCGTTCGAGCGCCTCCGCGTCGAAGCGCGGCTCGCGCAGGGCGAGGCGCAGCATGTCGAACGCCTCGGCGCGGTGCTTCACCAGCGTGCGCATATGGCCGGAAAGGCCGTCGCGGTCGGCGTTGAAGCGCATCTCGATGGCGAACTCGTCGAGACGCTCGTGGAAGGCGTCGGCGCTGTAAGGCCCCGCGCCCTCGTCGAGGACGGCGGAGAGGAAATAGGCCGTGCCCGGCTTTCCTTCGGGATCCTGCGACGAGCCGCCGCGGATCGAGAACTCCAGCGCCACCAGCGGCACGGTGTAGTCCTCGACCAGCCAGGCTTCGACGCCGCCGGGCGTCACGACGCGCTGGATGCGCGAGGCATGGGCCTGGGGCCGGGTGGGAGCGTTCATAGGATCGTCTTTCGTTTGGCGGTGTCGCGGGGCGGGCCGCTCAGGCGGCCCGCGCCCCGTCCTCGTCCTTGAGCAGATAGCCCGTCACGCAATGGCGACGGTCGAGCCAGCGGGCCGCGGCGTTCTGCACGTCCTGCGCCGTCACCGCCTCGATGTCGCGCGGCCAGCGCGCGACGTCTGCGACGGCGCCGCCGGTCGCGAGCGTCGAGCCGTAGATGCGCGCCAGCGTGGCCTGGCTGTCCTGCGCGTAGACCGTGTCGGCGATCAGCCGCGTCTTGGCGCGCGCGAGTTCGCTCGGCTCCACGCCCTTCTCGACGAGCTCGGCGATCACCGCCTCGAGGTCCTTTTCGAGATCCTCGAGCGTCACGCCCGGGCGGGGCACGGCGTAGAGCATCAGCCGCGTGCGGTCGACGGCGGTGCCCTGGTACCAGCCGCCGGCCGCGACTGCGACGCGCTTCTCCATGACGAGCCGGCGATGCAGGCGGCCCGTGGATTGCGCGCCGAGCACCTGTACGAGCACTTCGAGCGCCTCGGCCTCGCCCGGCGCGCCCGTCGTGTAGGACGGCGCCAGCCAGGCGCGCTGCAGCGACGGCTGCTCGACCTTGGGGTCGGCCAGGCTGACGCGGCGGGCCGCGCGCGGGTCCGGCTCCTGCGGACGGTTGCGCCGGGGCGGCTCCGCGGCGGCCGCGACCTGCCCGTAGGTCTTCTCGGCCAGCGCGCGCACCTCGTCGGGCGTGACGTCGCCGGCGACGACCAGGATGGCGTTGGCCGGCGTGTAGAAGCGGCGATAGTAGGCGAGCGCGTCCTCGCGGTTCAGGCCCTCGATCTCGTGCATCCAGCCGATGATCGGCTTGCCGTAGGGGTGGTGCGTGAACAGCGTCGCGGCCACGGCCTCGCCGAGCTGCGAGCCAGGGTCGGTGTCGGTGCGCATCCGGCGCTCCTCGATCACCACGTCGCGCTCCGGCCCGACCACCTCGTCCGAGAGCACGAGCCCCTGCATGCGGTCGGCCTCGAAGCCCATCACCGTCTCCAGGTGCTCCTTGGCGACGCGCTGGTAGTAGGCCGTGTAGTCGACCGAGGTGAAGGCGTTTTCCTGCCCGCCCAGCTCGGCCACGACGTTCGAGAATTCGCCCTGCGGGTGCTTCTCGGTGCCCTTGAACATCAAATGTTCGAGGAAATGCGCGATGCCCGACTTGCCGATCGGATCGTCGGCGGAGCCGTTGCGGTACCACACCATGTGGGTGACCACCGGGGTGCGGTGATCGGGGATCACCACCACCTCGAGCCCGTTCGCGAGCCGGAAATCCGACACCGCCGGCCCGGAATGCGCGTCCGCCTCCAAGGGGGCGGCGTCGCGGGCGGGCGAGGGAGAGCCTTTTGAGGCCATGAGACGCGGTTCCTGTTCGGCCGGAAAAGAGACGGCCCCGCGCGACGCGGCGCGGCGGCCCTGACCACCATATAGGCGAAGGCCCCGTCTTTCGACAGGGCCTCACGCGGGTCGGTCATCTGGATATGAGGGCGATTCGCCGCTCAGTCGTCGTTCTGCGGCTGGCCCTGCTTGCGGTACGGAGTGAGCGGATCGCGCTCCTCCTGCTCCTGGATGAAGGCGGGCTTGGCCAGCGACTTCTTCGGCATGGCGATCGACGCGTTGCCGGCCGGCACGCGCAGGCCCTGCGGCGGATCGGTGAGATAGTTGCGGGTCGGCTCCTGCCCGGCGGCCAGCGTCGTCGTCTGCTCGGCCTGCGGGTTCTTGAAGCTCTGCATCTTGTCCGGGTGGACCCAGCCGCCCTCGCCACCCACGATCGAGCGGTCGGACGGCCGGTTCGGGGTGTAGTTGTCGACCACAGTCGGGCCGGCGGCGCCGCCGCCCCCGGTCTTGCGGGTGGCGTTGGCGACCGGCACGCGGCCGTTAGGCGCGGAGCGGTCGGGCCGCAGCCCCACCGGCGTCTTCTTGTCGTTCTCGACGGCCTTGCGGTACTCGGCGTCGGGATCCTTCGGCCACGCGGCGCTGCGCTCGGCCGCGGAGACCTGCGGCGGAGGAAGCTGCATCTTGGGCGGAACGACGAGCGGCGCGCGGTCGCGATACTCGATCTGCTGCTCTTCCTCCTGCTTGAGGCCGAGCAGGTTCATGAAGCTGTCCATCACGCCGGCGGCCTTCGCCGGAGCGGCGGAAAAGCTCATCGCGACGCCGAAGGCGGCGAGCGCCAGCGGGACGATCCTGGACGGAGCTGAAGCCATCAATCGCGTTCCCATCGTGCAAAACATGCCTGGGGGGCCTTATCCCCCGGCAAGAGGGCCGTTTTGAGGCCAGTCAGGCCATCGGCTCGCGGTCGGCGCTGCTCATCCCCTCCGGCGAGGACGGCCGCGCCTTCGGCTCGACGACGAGGGAGTCATACAGAATGAGGGCCACGCCCGCAACGATGGCGGAATCCCCGACGTTGAACACGTAGGGAAACACCGGAATCCAGTAGAGCAGGACGAAGTCGGCCACCGCGCCGTACAGCACCCGGTCCAGCGCGTTGCCCAGCGCGCCGCCGATCAGCAGGCCGAGCGCGACCGCGAGCGCCCAGTGGCGCGCGCGCCGCAGCCAGATGGCGAGGCCGACGCTGGCGACGACGGAGACCGCCACCAGCCCGTAACGGCCCCAGTCCTCGTGCTGCTGGAACAGGCCGTAGGAAATGCCGCGATTCCACACCAGCACCAGCTCGAAGAGCGGCGCGACGCGCACCGGCGGCCGGTCCTGCAGCCGGAACACGTACAGGACCCAGGCCTTGACGGCCTGATCGGCGAGGAAGGTGAGGACGGCGACGAGCGCGCCGAGGCGAGGCAGGGACATGCGCCGGTTTACGGCGTCGCCGCGGGCCGCGCAACGGCCAGAACAGCCCGGGCGGACGGGTCCGCCCGGGTCCGTTCCGGGGGAGGCGTCAGGCGGCCACGCCCGCGGCGTCGATCTCGCGCAGCGCGGCGGCGTCGCGCGGGGTCACGTCCGGGTAGTCGGGATCGCGCCCGATCTCGGTCGAGAACTTCCACGAGCGGGCGCACTTGCGGCCTTCGGCGAGGCGCGGCACGACCGCCACGCCGGGGACGTCGTCGAGGCGGAACGCGCTCTCCGGCCCCTCGCCCGCCATCAGCGACAGCCCGGACGTGATGCACACCTCCGCCATATCGACCGTCGCCAGCAACCCGCGCAGCGCGTCGTCGGCCACGAACAGCTCCGGCGCGGCCTCCAGCGAGGCCCCGATTCGCTTTTGGGCGCGCTCGATCTCCAGCGCGCCGGTGACGACGCGGCGCACGCGGCGGATCGCCGCCCATTTCTCGGCGAGCGCGTCGTCGCGCCAGGCGGCCGGCGTCTCCGGGAAGGTACGCAGGTGAACCGAGCCGCCGGCCGCCTCCTCCGGGTAGCGCGACAGCCAGGCCTCCTCGGCGGTGAAAACGAGGATGGGAGCGAGCCAGGCCGTGACGCGGCGGAACACCTCCTCGATGACGGCCAGCGCGGTGAGCCGCGTCGCGCTCGAGGCGGGATCGCAGTAGAGAACGTCCTTGCGCACGTCGAAGTAGAAGGCCGACAGGTCCGTCGTCATGAACGAGGAGAGCTGCGCCACCACCTTCTTGTAGTCGAACTCGGCGTAGGCCTCGCGCACCGCCACGTCCAACTCTGCGAGGCGGTGCAGGATCAGCCGCTCCAGCTCGGGCGCGGCCGCCGCGTCCAGCGTCACCCCGGCCTTGTGGTGGGCCAGCGTGCCGAGCATCCAGCGCAGCGTGTTGCGCAGCTTGCGGTAGGTCTCGACGAAGGTCTTGAGGATTTCCGGGCCGATGCGCAGGTCGTCCGAATAGTCCGACGCCGCCACCCACAGGCGCAGGATGTCGGCCCCGCTGTCGCGGATGACGTCCTGCGGAGCCGTGACGTTGCCCTTGGACTTCGACATCTTCTCGCCCTTCTCGTCGAGGACGAAGCCGTGGGTCAGCACCACGTCGTAGGGCGCGCGACCGCGCGTGCCGCAGCTTTCCAGCAGCGACGAGTGGAACCAGCCGCGATGCTGGTCCGAGCCCTCCAGGTACATCACCGTGTCGGCGCCGCCGTCGACCTTGCGCCTGACGCCGGCGAGCCCGGGGAACTGCTCCGGGTCCTCCAGCGTGAAGGCATGGGTCGAGCCCGAGTCGAACCAGACGTCGAGCACGTCGTCGATCTTCTCGTAAGCGGCGGGGTCGTAGTCGGGCAGCAGGAAGCGCGCGCCGGTGGCGTCGGAGAACCACGCGTCCGCGCCCTCGGCGCGGAAGGCTTCCGCAATGCGCTCGTTGACCGCCTCGTCGCGCAGGATCTCGCCGGTCGCCTTGTCGACGAACACGGTGATCGGCACGCCCCAGGCGCGCTGGCGCGAGATCACCCAGTCGGGCCGATTCTCGATCATGCCGTTGATGCGGTTCTCGCCAACGGCGGGCACCCAACGCGTGTGGCTGATGGCGCGCAGCGCCACCTCGCGCAGCGTCTTGCCGCCGAGGCTCTCCACCGGCCGGTCCATGGCGATGAACCATTGCGGCGTGTTGCGGAAGATCAGCGGGGCCTTGGAGCGCCAGGAATGCGGGTAGGAATGCACCAGCCGCCCGCGCGCGATCAGCGCGCCGACCTCGACGAGCTTGTCGATCACCCGCTTGTTGGCGTCGCCATCCTTGCCCTTGTCGTCGATGACGCGCGCGCCGTCGAACAGCTTGACGTGCGGGAAATAGGCGCCGTCCGGCCCCACCGTGTGCGGAACCTCGGAGGTGCCGGCGGCGGCGAAGGCGGCGCGGTGGTTGACGTAGGTGATGTAGTCGTCCGCCCCGTGGCCCGGCGCGGTGTGGACGAAGCCGGTGCCGGCGTCGTCGGTCACGTAGTCGGCCGGGACGACCGGCACGCCGAAGTCGTAGTAGCCCATCGCGCCGGCCGCGCCGGCCAGCGGATGGCGGCAGAGCTTGATCACGGCGGGGTCGACGTCGCGCACGCGCTCGAACGCCTCGACCTTGGCGGCCTTCATCACCTCGTCGGCGAGCTTGTCGGCGAGGACGTAGAGGTCGCCCTGCCTGGCCCAGTTGCCCTCGGGCGCGGCGGTGACGCGGAACAGGCCGTAGCTCACCGTCGGCGAATAGGCGACGGCCCGGTTGGCCGGGATGGTCCAGGGAGTCGTGGTCCAGATCACCACGCTGGCGGCGAGCAGGTCGGTCGCCGCCTCGCCGGCGGCGCGCAGCTTCACCTCGGCGGCGGTGTCGAGCTGGTCGACCGGGAACTTGGCCCAGATCGTCTGCGAGGTGTGCTCGTGGTACTCGACTTCCGCCTCGGCGAGGGCGGTGCGCTCCACCACCGACCACATCACCGGCTTGGAGCCGCGATAGAGCTGCCCGGTCATGGCGAAGCTCATCAGCTCGGAGGCGATGGTCGCCTCGGCCGGGTAGGCCATGGTCGAGTAGGGGTGCGCCCAGTCGCCCTCGACGCCGAGGCGCTTGAACTCCTCGCGCTGCACGCCGAGCCAGTGCTCCGCGAAGGCGCGGCACTGGCGGCGGAACTCGACGACCGGCACCTCGTCCTTGTTCTTGCCCTTCTTGCGGTACTCCTCCTCGATCTTCCATTCGATCGGCAGGCCGTGGCAGTCCCAGCCGGGCACGTAGTTGGAGTCGTGCCCCAGCATTTGCTGCGAGCGCGTCACCAGATCCTTGAGGATCTTGTTGAGGGCGTGGCCGATATGGATGTTGCCGTTGGCGTAGGGCGGGCCGTCGTGCAGCACGAATTTCGGCCGGCCGGCGGAGGTCTCGCGCAGGCGGCGGTAGAGGTCCATGTCGGCCCAGCGGGCCAGCATTTGCGGCTCGCGCTGCGGCAGGCCCGCCCGCATGGGGAAATCGGTCTGCGGCAGGAACAGCGTCTTGGAATAGTCGCGGGCGGCGGGGGCGGTCTGGTCGTTCATCACATCAACCGGGATGGGCCGGTCGCTCGGGCGACGGGCGGACAGCGGATCGGGTGGAAAGGCGGCGCAACGCCACGGTCCCGACCCCCGGACGAGGCGAGGCGCCTCACGCGGGAGTCGGGCCGATAATTCGTGTGGCGCGCCGGCCGCGCGCGCCCGCAGGGAGCCAAGCCTCTGTCATGCCGGCCTTAGTACCAGCGCCGCCGCCCGGAATAAAGGGCGGCGCGTACGGCGCGGACGCGGCGGGTTCCCCATCGGCCGGCGATGCACTAGCCTTGCCGCCATTGCGAATCGCGGATTTCCAGCATGCGCCGATTCCCCGCCCGTCCCGGGCCGCTTGTCCTTACCATCCTGGCCGCCCTGGCCACGCCGGCGGCGGCGGACGATCCTCCCTTCATCGTCGCCGACTGCGCGCCGCGCGCGGCGGAGCTTGCCGGCGCGCTGGCGGAAACGCCGCCGCGCGGGGCGCTCGCCGCGGAAATCGCGCGCTGGCTGGAGGTCGCGGCGTCGCAGCCGGACGGTGAGGCCGAACGGGCCTACGACCGAGCGCTCCAGCAGACCGTCACCGCACTGCGGACCGCCGGCGTCAGGGTCGCCCCGGTCGACGTGATGGTCTGGCGCTTCCAGGCGCTGGACGCGCGCCGGCGGCTGGCGACGCCGCCGATGATCGCGTTCGAGACGGATTTCCCACCGCTGGAGCCCATTCTGCGGGAGATGCGGCTGATCGTCAGCCTGTCGCCGCCGTCCTGCCGGACCTGAGCGACGCCTACAGGCGCAGCGGCAGCAGCGAGGGGGCGGGCGTGTCCGGCCCGCGCGCCAGCGCCGCCCGGGCGGCTTCGGCGTCGCGGTTCATCTGGGCGATCAGCGCGTCGAGGCTGTCGAACTTCTCCTCGCCGCGCAGCCATGCGCAGAACTCGACGTCGACCGACTTGCCGTAGAGGTCGCCCGAGAAGTCGAACAGGAACACCTCCAGCATGGGCGGGCCGTCGTCGAAGGTGGGCCGGCGGCCGTAGCTCGCCACGCCGTTGCGCACGACGCCGTCCACCGCCATGCGGACGGCGTAGATGCCGTGGCGCAGTCCGCAGCCCTCCGGCGTCTTCATGTTGGCGGTCGGGAAGCCGAGCGTGCGGCCCCGCTTGTCGCCGTGCCCGACGACGGAGCGGACGATCCAGCGGTAGCCGAGCAAGGCGGCGGCGGGCTCGACCTGCCCGGCCTCCAGATGCGCGCGGATGGCGCTGGACGACACCGGCGCACCGCCGCGCTGCAAAGGCGGGATCACCTCGACCGAGAGGCCGAGCGAGGGCCCCTCCGCGGCCAGCAGCGCGGGCGAGCCCTCCCGCCCCTTGCCGAAATGGAAATCGTGGCCGACGGCGACGCCACGCAGGCCCAGCCGGCCGACCAGCAGGCCGGAGATGAAGTCGGCCGCGCTGGTGCCCGACAGGGCGGCGTCGAAACTCATGACGACGACGCCGTCCAGTCCCATCCGCTCGGCCAGCGCCGCCTTCACCGCCTGCGGCGTGAGCCGGAACATCTTGACGTCGGGCCGGAAAAAGGCGCGCGGATGCGGCTCGAAGGTCAGCAGCACGCACGGCGCGCCGAGGCCCTGCGCCATGGTCCGGGCGGCGTGGAACACGGCGCGGTGGCCGAGATGAAGCCCGTCGAAATTGCCGATCGCCGCAACGCTCCCGGCAAGGGCGCCCGGAAGCGCGCCGGACGAGGCGTCCAGGTGGGAGACGGTGAAGATGCGGCCGACGGGTCGCGTGGTCATGCGTGGGTTCCGGAGCAGGATGGCGTGAGCCGGACAGACGCCGGCAGACCGGCCCGGGCCGGCAAACTGGCCTCTCGGGCCGCGCCGGTCAAGCGAGCCGCCGGGCGGTCAAAGTGCCCTCCGCCGGGGGGCCATGACCCAGGCCTCGCCTTCCAGCACGGGCTTGGTGTCGACGAGGCACTGGCAGGCGAGCCGCACGCGCGATCCCTTCTCCACCAGCTCGGCCACCTCGACCACCGCCACCACCACGTCGCCGATGCGCACCGGGGCGAGGAAGCGCAGCGTCTGCGACAGGTATACCGCGCCAGGGCCGGGCAGGCGCGTGCCGATCACCGCCGAGATCAGGCTCGCGGTGAACATGCCGTGGGCGATGCGCTGGCCGAAGCGCGTCGTCGCCGCGTAGTCGTCGGAGAGGTGGATGGGATTGACGTCACCCGAGACCTCGGCGAACTGCGACACCGTGCTTTCCATCACGGTGCGCATCAGCGTCTCGCGCATGCCGACGTGGAGATCCTCGAAGAACAGGGTCCTGACCGTCATTTGCGTCCTTTCGCGGGGCGAAGAGCCGGGAAAATGACGGGTTCCGCGCCGCAAATCCACTGTATCAAAGGTCGATGGTGATATTCATCCCTTGCGTGCGGAACAGCACCTTCCCGCCGCTTCCGCGCGAAGGTTGAGTTCACCCGTTAACTCCATCTAAAGCCCTTGCGGGCAGGCTCGGACGCAACCGTTTTCGCCAGCCCGTGGCCTCGCTTTTGGCGGGAGCCGCGCCGGTTCGGAGACCACCCATGGCCCTGCCCGCCTCGCTGTCGATCCTGGTCGTCGACGACTACCAGACGATGATCCGCATCATCCGCAACCTCCTGAAGCAGCTCGGCTTCGAGGATGTCGACGACGCCAGCAACGGCGCGCAGGCGCTCGGCAAGATGAAGGACAAGAAGTACGACCTCGTCATCTCCGACTGGAACATGGAGCCGATGACGGGTTTCGAGCTGCTCAAGAGCATGCGCGCCGACGACCACCTGCGCGACACGCCGTTCATCATGGTGACCGCCGAGTCGAAGACCGACAACGTCGTCGCCGCCAAGCGCGCCGGCGTCAGCAGCTACATCGTCAAGCCGTTCAACGCGCAGACGCTGCGTTCCAAGATCGAGGCGGTCTGCGGCGGCTAGCGCCGGCCCTACCAGGCGAGCTTGTCGATCGCCGCCGTCGGGTGAACCTCGGCGGCCGAGAGGAAGGCCGACAAGAGACCGTGGTCCAGCGCCAGCGCGGCGATGCCGATCTCGTGCGTATGGATGCCCCGCGCCACGAACAGCGAGTCGCAGCCCAGGCCGTTCGCCCCCGCCACGTCGGTGCGAAGCGCGTCGCCGACCGCCAGCACGCGCGCCAGCTCCGTCTCGCGCTTGCGCAGCGACGCCGCGATGGCGAGGGCGGACTCGTAGATGGGACGGTGCGGCTTGCCGGCGAACACCACGTCCCCGCCCAGCTCGGCATAGGCCTCGGCCAGCGCGCCGGCGCAATAGACCAGCTCCCCGCCCCGCTCGACCACGAGGTCGGGATTGGCGCAGACGAAACGCATGCCGCGCTCGCGCGCCCGGCCCAGCAGGTCGCGATAATCCTCAGGCGTCTCGCGCTCGTCGTGCAGCAGGCCGGTGCAGACCAGCGTGCGGGCCGCCTCGAACTCCACGCGGGGCGCGGCCAGGCCCTCGAAGAGCGGGAAATCCCGCTCCGGCCCCAGCCAGAAATAGGGCGCGTCCTCGCCCTCCAGCACGGCGCGGGTCACGTCGCCCGAGGTGACGATGCCGTCCCAGGCGTCGCGCGGCACGCCGAGATGGTCGAGGTGCGGCACCACGGAAGCGGCAGGCCGCGGCGCGTTGGAGACCAGCACCACGGTCCCGCCGCGCTGGCGGAAGCGGTTGAGCGCGTCGGCGGCGGCGCGGTGGGCGTGCAGGCCGTCATGGAGCACGCCCCAGATGTCGCACAGGATCACCTCGTAGCGGCTCGACCATTCGGCGATCCCGTCCAGGACGGGCACGCGGACGGGCTCTTGGCCAGGCTCTTGGACGGGGGACGCGGTCATGGCTCATCCGTGCGCTGCGGCGGGTCAAGGGCCGCTATCGGCCGGGGCGGGTCCTGTCAAGCCGTGGTCCGGCGCAGCAGCGAGCGGAAGGGCGCCCGCGCCGGGCCGGACGGCGGCGGCTGGGGCGGCTCGGACGGCTCTTTCGAGGGGGCGGGGTCCGCTTCGCGGACCGGCTCCGGCGGGGCCGCCTCGACGGCGTCGAGGATGTCCTGCCGCACGGGGCGCGCCTCGCCAAAGGCGTGGCCCTGCCCCAGCGTCACCGCGAAATCCTGCAGGTCGAGGGCCAGGCGCTCCGTCCCGACCTCGCTCACGGCCAGCGCGACGCCGTGCCGCGCCAGTAGCCCGGAGAGGTCGTAGGGGTGGATCTCGGTCGGCGCTTCGCCCTCCGCGCCGGCCAGCAGCAGGCTTGCCGGCGTTTTCGCGAGACTGACGCCATGGGCGGCCAGACGCTGCGCGTCCAGCCGCAGGTCGGTCACGCCGTCCATGGCGAAGCGGAAGCCGAGGTCGCGCACGCCCGCCAGGGCGTCGGCCTCGATCGGCCCGATATCGCGCAGTTCCGCCTGGGTGATGCGGAACATCAGGCGGCCGGTGAAGGAGGGATCGGCCGCCACGAGGCCGGCCAGCTCGCGGTGGACCACCGGGTCGGCCAGCGTCGCGAGGTCGACCGGGCAGATCACCGGCACGTCGCGATTGCGGCTCATCAGGTGGCGCACCACGCGCAGCGCGTGGCCGAGCAGGTAGCGGCCGAGCCGCGCGCCGGCCCCGACCGAGATGGCCGCCGCCCCGAGATCGTCGCCGTGCAGCACGACGCCGCCCTCGCGCACCCGCGCCGAGAGCTCGTAGACGCGGACCTTGCGCCCCGGCAGGCCGACGATCGGCTGCAGCAGCAGTTCCACCCGGTTCTGCTCGATCGCCTCGCGGACGAAGGACGGAGCGCCGGGCGATGGCGCGGGGTCCGGAACGGCCGGGGGCTGCGGCGCGAGCGCCTGCGGAGCGGAGACGGCCGGCCGGGGCGAGCCCTCCGCCAGCACCGCCTCGTGCTGCGCGACGACCTCGGCGAGGTCGCGCACCACGCCGCTCAACGCCTCGATCTCGCCCGCCGCCGCATCCACGGCGCTGGTGCGCGCGTCGTCCACCGCGCCCCTGATCTCGTGCATGAACTCCTGGACCTCGCGCAGACGCGTCTCCAGCGCGAGGACGCGCCGGGCCATGAGCGCCACGCCGTTCTCCAGCATCGCCATGCGCGGGTCGTCGGTGACCGGGCCGGGCTTCGCCCGCTTCAAATCGTCCAAGGCGACGCCGCGCATGGCCCCGAAGCCGCGCCGCGCCCACAGGAACGCGCCGAACCCGAACGCGCCGATCACCAGGCCGGCGATGACGTAGGGGGCGCGGCCGAACAGGTACAGCGCCCCCAGCACGACCGCGGCCACCACCGCGCCGATCAGAAAAGTGGTCAGCTTGATGCGCCTGAACACGTCGGGGTCCCGGTCCTCGCGCCCGCCTCGGGGGGCTTTACCCGTTTAAAGCGCAAGGCGCGATTCGCGCCAATGCGCCGGCGCGCCGCGCCTGCCGCCGATGGTCGCGCTTGGCCGGCGAGGCCGGGATGCCTATCTTCCGTGTCGAAACGCCGTCCGCCACCGCGCCGGCGCAACGAGGAGTTCACCGATGAGCCAGACCCGCGAACCCGTCGTCCTCAAGGTCGAAGGCATGACCTGCGGCGGCTGCGCCAACGCCGTGACGCGCATCGTCAAGCGCGCCGACCCCGAGGCGGACGTCAAGGTCGAGCTGGAGAGCGGCCGCGTCGAGGCGCGCACGACGGCCGATATCCACAAGCTGGCCGAATCCATCACCAAGGCCGGATACGCCGCGACGCCGCTCGCCTGAACCTTCACACGGCCGGCGCTTCGCGTCTGTTGGACGCGTCGGAGGCGATGCGGCCGTCGACGATGTGGATGCGACGGTCCGCCCGGGCGGCGAGTTCCATGTCGTGCGTGACGACCACGACCGAATGGTCGTGCTCGTCCACGAGGCCGCGCAGGATGGACAGAACCTGCTGGCTCGACGCGGTATCGAGGTTGCCCGTGGGCTCGTCGGCGAGGATCACGGGCGGATGGTTGGCCATCGCCCGCGCGATGGCGACGCGCTGGCGCTGACCGCCCGACAGCTGGTCAGGCCGCTTGGCCATGTGGGGCTCGAGCCCGAGCTGGGAGAGCAGCATTTCGGCCCGCTCGCGGCAGCGCGCGATCGGCATCGCGCCCAGCGCCCGCATCGGCAGCATGACGTTGTCGACGGCCGAGAACTCGGGCAGCAGGAAGTGGAACTGGAACACGAAGCCGAGCGAGCCGAGCCGGATAGCCGCCCGCGCGTCCTCGTCGATGTGCGTCGTGTCCACCCCTCCGATCTCGATCGCGCCCGAGGTGGGGACGTCGAGCAGCCCGAGCAAATACATCAGCGACGACTTGCCGGAGCCGGACGGGCCGGTGATGGCGACGAACTCGCCGGGATGGACCTTGAGCGTGATGTCCTCGACCAGCGTCACCGGAACGACGCCGGGCAGCACGCGCGTGGCGTGGATCGCCTCGAGCAGGACGGCGGGCTCGGCCGGCGCCGCGCTCACGACGCGCCCCTGATGATCTCGACGGGATGGACCCTCGCCGCCTTGCGAGCCGGGAAGAAGCCGGCGATCACCGATGATCCGAGCGCCGCCGCGCCGGCGATGGCGTAGTGCCAGGGGGAATAGAGCAGCGGCAGGCGGGTGGCGTCGGTGAACCCCGTCTTGAACTCGATCTGCCCGAGCATGACGCAGAGCAGGAAGCCGAACACCCATCCCACCACCATGCCGAGCGCGCCGATGATGGTCGCCTCCAGCACGAAGATCCGGCGCACCGTCGCCTCGCGCAGGCCCAGCGACTTCATGATGGCGATGTCGCGCGCCTTCTCGTGCGTGATCGTCGAGACGATGTTGAAGGTGCCGAACGAGGCGACGAGCAGGATCGCCCCGACCACCATGATCATGATGGCGTTGCGGATCTGGAACGCCGACAACAGGTCCTCGTGCGCCTCCTGCCAGGATACGGCCTTGTATCCGGTCTGCCGCTCGATGCGCGAGGCCACGTCGCGCGCCGCCATGGCGTCGTCGACGCGGATGCGCAACTCGTTCACCAGACCGATCTGCTGCTCCAGGATCTGCGCCGTCTTGACCAGCGTGTAGACCTGGTTGTCGTCGATCTGCCGCACGCCGGCGTGGAACAGCCCGACCACCTGCGCGAACAAAGGCCGCGCGCCCGAGGTGGTGATGGTCAGCGTGTTGCCGACCCGCGCGCCGATGCGCGAGGCCAGCCCGTCGCCGAGAATGACGGCGTTCGAGGCCTTGTAGAGCGCGTCGAGCGAGCCCTGCGTGACCTGCGTCGGGAGCTGCGACACCTTGACCTCGCGCTTCGGGTCGATGCCGATCACCGTCGCCGCGGTGTCGCGCCCGGCGTAGCGGATGATCGCCTTCGACTGCACCGACGGCGCGACGCTGCCGGGCAGCCAGCCCTCCAGCGCGGCGATGATGGCGAACGGGTTCTTGATGCCCGCCCGCTCCTTCTCGGTGGAGAGGCTGAGAATGCGCACGGCGTCGTAGGTCCGCTCGGCCGGCTGCACCGGCGGCTCGCGCCGCTCGTCCGAGACCGAGATGTGCGGCAGCGAGTCGACCAGGCGGTCGATGAAGTCCTGCTGCGAGCCTTCCATGAGGGACGCCATCATCACCGAGAAGCCGACGCCCGTGGCGACGCCGAGCAGGCCCACGAGCGTCTGGCGCATGCGCGAGCGGATATGCGTGAGCGCGATGTCGATGACGAGGTTCATGGCCCGCCCGCCACGCGCACGCGCTCGCCGTCCCGGTATTCGGGCCTGGCCGGCGAGACGATGGCGTCGCCCTCCCGCAGCCCGTCGACGATCTCGACCATCCGCGTGCCGCGAATGCCGACCTTGACCGGGGCGCGCGACAGTCGCCCCTCCCCGACTTTCCAGGCCACGTCGCCCGAGATCGCCTCGGCCGGCGCGAGCAGCGCGTCCTGCGTCTCCCGCGACACGATGTTGGCCTCGACGCTCATGCCGATCAGCAGCGGCGTATCGTCCGGCAGGCCGAGATAGACGCGGAACGTCTTGGCCGACGGGTCACCCTTGGGCGTGATGAACGACACCGTGGCCGGCAGCGTGCGCGCGCCGAAGCCGTCGTTGCGCAGCAGCACCTTCATGCCGGGCTGGACGCGGGGGATGTCCTCCTCGTTGACGTCGGCGACGACGCGCAGCGGCTTGGGCTGGCCGACCCAGAAGACCACGTCGTTCTGGCCGACGATCTCGCCCAGCTCGAAGTCCTTGCGCAGCACCACGCCGTCCATGGGGGCGCGCAGCACCAGCGCGTCGACGCGCTCGCGGGCGGCGGCGATGCGCGCGGCGGATTCCTTCAGCGCCGTCTCGGAGGTCTCGACCGCCGTCGCCGAGGTGGCGTTGCGCTCCAGCAGCCCGGCGAGTCGGGTGTGCTCCTTCTCGAAGAAGGCGCGGCGCGCCTCAAGCTCGGTGAGGTTGGCGCGCTCCTCGGCGTCGTCCTGCCGGGCCAGCACCTCGCCCTGGACGACCTGCCTGCCCTCGCAGTCGCACAGCTCGACGAGGCGCTTGCGCTGCATCGGGATCACCTTGGCCCAGCGGGCCGGTTCCACGGTGCCGGTGGCGTAGACGACCTCGGCCACGCTGCCGCGCGTGACGCGGACCGTCGCGACCTCGGGGCCCCGGCCGAACCTGAGCCACACCCCGGCCGCGACGGCCGCCGCCACCGTTCCCAGCACCAGCGCCCGAGTCCACCGCACCATTCGTCTCCCGCGTTCCGCGCCAAGTTCCGCGCCGCACGATCCTACACCGCCCGCGCCGCGCCGCCGATTGAGGTGACGCAACCTTGCCGATCAACCTGCCGCGAGGGCGCGCTTTTTCAAAAATTTCGCATTCCATGCGACGGATCGCGCCCGGCGCGCCGAAAAATCGCAAGCCCTGCGGACGGCGCGCCTTTTGCGCCGCGCCGCGCCCTGATAGCATTTTCGGATCGCCGCAGCTCAGAACGCCGAGGAAAACGCCCATGTCACTCGCGCATGACCAGTCCCGCCGCGAGGCCGCCCCGAACGACCTCGACGCCTTCTGGTTGCCCTTCACGCCGAACCGCGCCTTCAAGAAGAACCCGCGCATGATCGTGGGCGCGAAGGACATGCACTACATTACGCCGGACGGCCGCAAGGTGCTCGACGGCGTCGCCGGCCTGTGGTGCTGCAACGCCGGCCACAACCGGGGCCCCATCGTCGAGGCGATCCAGAAGCAGGCCGCCGAGCTCGACTATTCGCCGGCCTTCCAGTTCGGCCACCCTAAGGCGTTCCAGCTCGCCTCGCGCATCGCGGCGATGGCGCCGGGCGACCTCGACCACGTGTTCTTCGCCAATTCCGGCTCGGAGGGCGTCGACACGGCGCTGAAGATCGCCCTCGCCTACTGGAACGCGCGCGGCCAGGGCCAGCGCACGCGCCTGATCGGCCGCGAGCGCGGCTATCACGGCGTCGGCTTCGGCGGCATCTCGGTCGGCGGCATCGTCACCAACCGCAAGATGTTCGGCACGCTGCTGACCGGCGTCGACCACCTGCCGCACACCTATAACCGCGCGGAGCAGGCCTTCACCAAGGGCCAGCCCGAGTGGGGCGCGCACACGGCCGACGAGCTGGAGCGCATCGTCGCCCTGCACGACCCCTCCACCATCGCCGCCGTGATCGTCGAGCCGATGGCCGGCTCGACCGGCGTGCTGCCGCCGCCGAAGGGGTATCTCGAGCGCCTGCGCGCCATCTGCGACAAATACGGCCTGCTGCTGATCTTCGACGAGGTGATCAGCGGCTTCGGCCGGCTCGGCACGGCGTTCGCGGCCGAGCGCTTCGGCGTGCTGCCGGACATGATCGTCTTCGCCAAGGCGGTGAACTCCGGCACGGTGCCGATGGGCGGCGTGATCGCCCGCAAGGGCATCTACGACACCTTCATGAAGGGGCCGGAGCACGTCATCGAGCTGTTCCACGGCTACACCTATTCCGGCCACCCGCTCGCCGCCGCCGCCGGCCTCGCCACGCAGGACGTCTATCGCGACGAGAAGCTGTTCGAGCGCGCCGCCGCGCTCGAGTCGACCTGGGCGGACGCGGTGATGAGCCTGAAGAGCCTGCCCAACGTGCTCGACATCCGGCAGATCGGCCTCGTCGGCGCGATCGACCTCGCGTCGCGGCCCGACGCCTTCGGCGCGCGCGCCTACGAGGCGATGGACACCGCCTTCCGCGAGCACGACGCGATGATCCGCATCACCGGCGACACGATCGCCCTGTCGCCGCCGCTGACGATCACCGAGGAGCAGATCGGCGAGCTGGTCGACAAGGTCGCAAAGTCCATCCGCGCCGTCGCCTGACACGGGAGGGCGCGCGGCGGCTCCGGCCGCCCCGCCTTTTGTGACGCGATCCAGGCCCGCTTCGCTCCGGCAAAGCGGGCTTTTTCTTGGGCGTTGCCGTGCGCCCGAGGGGCGCGTCGCGATTCGTGCCGGCTGCGTTCACGCTCCGCGCGCTTCGTTAACGCCGCCGCGCGCGCCGGGACCGGGGCGGTTCACGGCGGCTTAACCATGAGCGCCCGGCTTGCCCCTCCCTGCGGGCTGCGCTACCACCCCGCCACACGTCGCAACCGAGGGACGGCCGCCCGCGCGGCGCGCGTCCGGGAGCCCGAAAACCGATGAGCAGCCCCAACAAGTCCCAGATGGTGAAGCCCCGCCTGCCGCGCGGTTTCGCGGACCGGGGACCGGCGGACATCGCCGCCACCGACGCCATGCTCGCCGCCATCCGGGAGACGTTCGAACTGTACGGTTTCGAGGCGGTCGAGACGCCGTTTGTGGAATACACCGAGGCGCTCGGCAAGTTCCTGCCGGACCAGGATCGGCCGAACGAGGGCGTGTTCTCGTTCCAGGACGACGACGAGTCCTGGCTGTCGCTGCGCTACGACCTCACCGCGCCGCTGGCCCGCTACGTGGCCGAGCATTTCGACGCGTTGCCCAAGCCCTACCGCTCCTACCGGTGCGGCTGGGTGTTCCGAAACGAGAAGCCCGGGCCGGGCCGCTTCCGCCAGTTCATGCAGTTCGACGCGGATACGGTCGGTTCGCCGGGCGTCGCCGCCGACGCCGAGGCGGCGATGATGCTGGCCGACACGCTGGAGCGCGTTGGCATCGCGCGCGGCGACTATGTGGTGCGCGTCAACAACCGCAAGGTGCTGGACGGCGTGCTGGAGGCCATCGGCCTCGCCGGAGAGGAGAACGCCGCCCGCCGCCTGATCGTGCTGCGGGCCATCGACAAGCTCGACAAGGTCGGCCCCGAGGGCGTCGCCGCCCTGCTCGGCCCCGGCCGGATGGACCCGAGCGGCGACTTCACCAAGGGCGCGGGCCTCGCGCCCGAGGACATCGAGCGCGTGCTCGCCTTCACCTCGGCCCAGGCGGAGCACGCCGGCCTCACGCTCATCAATCTGCGCGAGGTGGTCGGAACCTCGGCGCGCGGCGCGGAAGGCGTCGAGGAGCTGGCGACGATCGCGCAGCTCGTCGGCGCGGCGGGCTACGGCGACGGCCGCGTCGTCATCGACCCCTCGGTCGTGCGCGGGCTCGAATACTATACCGGCCCGGTCTACGAGGCCGAGCTGACGTTCCGGGTGAAGGACGAGGACGGCAGGCCGGTGCGCTTCGGCTCGGTCGCCGGCGGCGGGCGCTATGACGGGCTGGTGGCGCGCTTCCGGGGCGAGCCCGTGCCGGCCACGGGCTTCTCCATCGGCGTGTCGCGCCTGCTCGCCGCGCTGAAGGCGCTCGGCCAGGTGCGCGAGGACGCCGCGCGCGGCCCGGTCGTCGTGCTCGTCATGGACCGCGACCATGTCGCCCACTACCAGTCCATGGTCGCCGCTTTGCGCGCCGCCGGCATTCGCGCCGAGATGTACATGGGCGGCGCGGGCATGAAGGCCCAGATGAAATACGCCGACCGGCGGCGCGCCCCGTGCGTCGTCATCCAGGGCTCGAACGAGCGCGAGGCCGGCGAAATCCAGATCAAGGACCTGGTGGAGGGCGCGAAGGCGGCGGCCGCCATCGCCGGGCACGAGGAGTGGAAGGCGGCGCGGCCGGCCCAGTTCTCCGCCCCCGAGTCCGAGCTGGTGGAGCGCGTGCGGGAGGTTCTGGCGCGCCACTGATCTGTTAGGGTCGCCTTCATCGGGTCGGCCGGCGAATCCTTGCGCCGTTCCGCCGAACTTTGGCCGCGCTCCGCACGGAGAGTGACCCCTTCCGCTTTTCAGCACGTCGGATTTGCCATGCCCCCGATCGAAACAGCCGCCCGCCTCGCCGCCGCCGCAGCCCTGGGGGCGTTCGCCTGGCTGGGGGCCGGCCCGGCGCTCGCCCAGCCGGTGCTGGACCTGCCCATCGACTGCCGGCTCGGCGAGACCTGCTTCATCCAGAACTATGTCGACGACGATCCGTCGCCCTCGGCCAAGGACTACAAGTGCGGCACCCGCACCTACGAGGCCCATAACGGCGTCGACTTCCGCCTGCCCACCCTCGCCGACCAGAAGCGCGGCGTGACGGTGCGCGCCGCCGCCGCCGGGCGCGTGACCGGCCTGCGCGACGAGATGGACGACGTCTCGGTGCGCGAGCGTGGCGTGGCATCCGTGGAAGGCAAGGAGTGCGGCAACGGCGTCGTGGTGGACCACGGCGACGGCTGGGCCAGCCAGTATTGCCACATGCAGCGCGGCAGCATCGCGGTGAAGACCGGCGACCGCGTGACCGTGGGGCAGACGCTGGGGAAGGTGGGGCTTTCCGGCATGACCGAGTATCCCCACCTGCACTTCACCCTGCGCAAGGACGGCAAGGTGGTCGACCCGTTCGCCTACGGCGCGGCGCCGGGCGCGTGCGGCGGCGGCCAGTCGCTCTGGGCGCCCACGCTGTCGGCGGCGCTGGCCTACCAGCCCCGCGCCGTGCTGAACGCCGGGTTCGCGACCGGCCCGGTGACGATGGAGGCGATCGAGGCCGGCAGCGCCGCCCCGCCGAAGATCGACGCCAAGGCCGAGGCGCTGGTCGCCTTCGTGCGGGTGATCGGCCTCCAGGCCGGCGACGTGTCGCGCATCACCATCTTCGGCCCGGACGGCCAGCAGGTGATGCGCAACGACGCCAAGCCGCAGGAGCGCGACCAGGCCCAGACCATGCTGTTCGCCGGCCGCAAGCGGCCGGAGCGCGGTTTCGCGCCGGGCGTCTACCGCGCCGTCTACGAGGCGATGCGCGACGGCGCGGCGGCTTTCAGCCACGCCTTCACGGTGCGCGTCGCGCCGTAGCGCCCTCACGCCCCGTTCACTGTGGCGGGCAAATCCGGTCGCAATCCCGGCCAAGCCTTGGTAAAGAGGCGCCCGAAGATTGGGGACGCGCGTGGAACGGACTGTTCAGGATCTCAGCGACGGCCTGCTGGCCTCGTTCGCCGGCGCGGGCTACGCGCGCATGGAGCCCGACGTGCTGCAGCCGGCCGACGTGTTCCTCGACCTCTCGGGCGAGGACATTCGCAGCCGCATGTTCGTGACCTCCGACGCCGACGGGCGCGAGTGGGCGCTGCGGCCGGAGTTCACCATTCCCGTGGCGCGGGCCTGGCTGGCGGCCGGCGGCGGACGCGAGCCGGCGAGCTTCTCCTATTGCGGGCCGGTGTTCCGCCTGCGCGTGGGGGAAATCGGCGAGTTCATCCAGGCGGGCATCGAATCCTTCGGCCGCGACGATTGCGAAGCGGCGGACGCGGAAGTGCTCGCGCTGGCGCTGGAAGCCGTGACGGCGCACGGACTCGACCGGCCGGACATCCGGCTCGGCGACGTCGGCCTGTTCACCGCGCTGCTCGACGCGCTCGCTTTGCCGGCGGCGCGCGTGCGCAAGCTGAAGCGCGCCTACGCCCAGGGTGGCCTCAACGCCGCGTCCATCGACGTGCTCGCCAACGGCCATTCCGGCGCGAGCGAGCACGCCGGCGTGCTGCGCGCGCTCGAGGGCCAGGACCCGAAGGCGGCGCGCGCCTTCGTCGAAGACCTGCTGAAGATCGCCGGCATCTCGTCGGTGGGCGGGCGCAGCGCGGGCGAGATCGCCGCGCGCTTCCTCGCCCAGGCCGCCGCCGAGGCTGACGCCGACCTCTCCGAGGAGGTGCGCGACATTCTCAAGCGCTTCGTCGCCATCTCCGGCGACCCGGACACCGCCTCCGCCCGCCTGCGCGCGCTGGCGGCGGAAACCGGCCTGGACCTGACGGCGGCGCTCGACGCCTTCGACGCCCGCACGGGCTTCATCGCGGCGCGCGGCATCGACGTCACCACGCTCGCCTTCTCCGCCGCGTTCGGCCGCAACCTCGACTACTACACGGGCGCGGTGTTCGAGATCCGCGACGCGCGGCAGGCGGACGGCCGGCCCATCGTCGGCGGCGGGCGCTACGACCGCCTGCTCGGCACGCTCGGCGCGCCGCGCCCCATCGCCGCGGTCGGCTGCTCGATCTGGCTCGACCGCCTCGCCGGAGTCCGCCGATGAACCCGCCCTCCCTGCCGGCCGATCCGCCGCTGACGCTGGCCGTGCCCTCCAAGGGGCGGCTGCAGGAGAACGCCTTCGCCTTCTTCGCCCGCGCCGGCCTGCCGCTGACGCAGGGCCGCGGCGCGCGCGACTATCGCGGCTCCATCGCCGGAATGCCGGACGTCGAGGTGCTGTTCCTCTCCGCCTCCGAGATCGCCCGCGAGCTGTCCCAGGGCGGCGCGCATCTCGGCATCACCGGCGAGGACCTGATCCGCGAGTCCATTCCCGACGCGGACGAGCGCCTGTCGCTGCTCACCCCGCTCGGCTTCGGCCACGCCAACGTCGTGGTCGCGGTGCCGCAGGCGTGGATCGACGTGCGCAGCATGGCCGACCTCGAGGACGTCGCCTCGGCGTTCCGGGCGCAGCACGGCCGCAAGATGCGCGTGGCGACCAAGTACGTGAACCTGACCCGCGCCTTCTTCGCCAGCCACGGCGTCGCCGACTACCGCATCGTCGAGAGCCTCGGCGCGACCGAGGGAGCGCCGGCTTCCGGAAGCGCCGAGCTGATCGTCGACATCACCACGACGGGCGCGACGCTGGCGGCCAACGCCCTCAAGGTCGTCGACGACGGCGTGATGCTGCGCAGCGAGGCCAACCTCGTCGCCTCGGTCGGCGCGGCCTGGGGACCGCGCGCGAGACGGGCCGTCGCCTCCATCCTGGCGCGCATCGCCGCCGAGGAGGAGGGCCGCACGACGCGCGAGGTGCGCGCCTGGCTTCCGGAGGGCGCGGAAGGAGTGCTTGAGGAAGCCGCGCGCCGCTTCTCCGCCGCGGTGCTGGAGCGCGGCGACGGCGCGGACGCCGGACGCAAGGCGCTGCTGACCTGCCCCAAGGCCAATCTGTTCGCGCTGGCCGAGTGGCTGGTGTCGCAGGGGGCGAGCCGCGTCGCCGTGACCTCCGCGGACTACGTGTTCGCCGCCAGCAACAAGCTCATCGAGCGGCTCGAAGCGCGGATCGGCTAGGCCCGCGCAGCCGATTGCGGCGCGCGAGGCTCGCCGCTATGCTCCGCCGCGATTTCGACCCCCTGGAACCGCTCTCCATGCTCGTCCGCCTGCTTCACGCCGCCGCGTTCACGCTCGCTTTCGGAGGCGTCGCCCTCGCGCAGTCCGCGCCGCTGGCCGACCCGAAGGCGGGGGCCGGGGGCGTGCCCAAGGCGCAGAAGCAGTTTCCGCTGAACTTCCAGTGGACGGCGTCGAGCCTCAACGGCAAGCCCTACTCCGGCACGCGCCCGACGCTGCAGATCGACGACCAGCTGCGGGCGCGCGGCTTTGCCGGCTGCAACACTTTCTCGGCCACCGCCTACCCGCTGCAACAGCAGCGCCTCGCCGTGGGCCCGCTGGCGGTGACCCGCAAGGGGTGCGATCCGGGCGTGATGGCGCTGGAGAAGAGCTTCCTCGTCGCCCTGCGCACGGCCGCGCGCTGGGACCTCAAGGACGGCTACTTCGTCGTCGAGGGCCCGAACGGCGAACTGCGCTTCGAACGCGGGCTGTAAGCCGCCGCGCGCGGCTCACGCCGTCGCGCGCTGCTCCGCGTCGCCGGGCGTGAAGCGGCCGTCGGCGCCCGGCTGCATCTGCAAATGGCGACGGTGCATCGCCTGCAGCGTCGTGCGGTGGCCGATGGAGACGACGGTCGTCTCCGGCAGCTTCTCCGCCAGCATCTTGTACAGCGCCGCCTCGCTGAACTCGTCGAGCGCCGACGTGGCCTCGTCGAGGAACAGCCAGTCGGGCCGCGCCAGAAGGGCGCGGGCGATAGCGAGGCGCTGCTGCTCGCCGCCTGAGAGGCGGCCGGACCAGTTCTCCTGCGAATCCAGGCTGTCGGCGAGCTCCGGCAGGCGCGCCGCCACCAGCGCGTCGCGCAACTGGGCGTCGGTGTAGACGCCCGACAGGGCCGGATAGCTCACCGCCAGCCGCAGCGTGCCCATCGGGATGTAGGGGCGCTGCGGCAGCAGCATCACCGACGCGCCGGCGGGCACGGAAATGCGGCCCTCGCCATAGGGCCAGATGCCGGCGAGCGCGCGCATCATGGTCGACTTGCCGGAGCCCGACGCGCCGGTGATCAGCGCCGACTCCCCGGCCCGCAGCGTCAGCTGGGGCACGGAGACGATGGCGCGGCCGCCGGGCAGGCGCAGCTCCACGTCGTCGAGGCGGACATCGGGTCCGCTCTCCTGCGCGATGTCGAGGCGCGGCGGCTCGCGGCCGAGCGCGCGGGCGGCGCGAATCGACGCGCCGAACGTGGTGAGGCGGTCGATCACCGCCTTGTAGTCGGCGAGCGAGACGTAATAGTTGATGAAGAAGGTCAGCGAGCCTTCGACCCGGCCGAACGCGCCGGCCGTCTGCGTCAGCACGCCCAGCTGCACCTTGCCGAGGAAGTAGAAGGGCGCGGCGATGACGTAGGGGATGATCGGGCTGATCTGCCCGTAGAACGCGGTGAACGCCAGCAGGCGCTTGCGCAGGTTCACGATGCGCCAGAAATTGTCGATGACGTTGCCGAAGCGGCCCATGACGATCTGCCGCTCGGCCCGCTCGCCCTCCAGCAGCGCGACCTGCTCGGCGTATTCGCGCAGGCGCGCCAGCGAGAAGCGGAAATCGGCCTCGAAGCGCTGCTGCTGGAAGTTCAGCGGCGCCAGCGCGCGGCCGATGAAATGGGTGATCAGCGTGCCGACGCTCGCATAGACCAGCGCCGTCCAGAACAGCAGGCCCGGGATGACGATCTCCGTGCCCGGGATGGTGAAGCTGGCGGAGATGTTCCACAGCACGATGGCGAAGGAGACGAGCGTGGTCACCGTGGCCAGCAGGGTGATCGAGAAGCCGTAGGTCAGCTCGATGAAGCGATCGACGTCGACGGCGATGCGCTGGTCGGGGTTGTCGGCCTGCTCGCCGGTGAGCGCCATGCGGTAGTGCGTGCCGTCGTCGAGCCAGTGGGTGGTGTAGCGGTTCGTCAGGTCCTGCCGCCAGCGGATCGTCAGGCCCGACTGCACCACGTATTCCAGGATGGCGATGACGATGTAGATCACCGCCCAGAACAGGAACACCGTGTAGAGCAGGCTCCAGAAGTCGGCGGCGTTTTTCTCCTGGATGGCGTTGAACCAGTCGCGATTGAAGAAGGACAGGCGGACGTTGATGCCGACCTGGACCTGGTTGATGAGCACCAGCGACACCAGCGCGATGGTGGCGAGGCGGTTCTCGCGCATCCTCACCACGCCGAACGGCCAGATCTGCGCGGGCTTCACCTCGCGGTCGTTGAAGTAGAGGTCGGCGATGTCGGTGATGCTGCGGATGACGCGCAGGTGCGAGGCGGCCCAGACGAGGATGCCGAACACGGCGACGGTGGCGGGCAGGCTGCGCGACACCATGAAGTCGGCGAGCGCCTCGGGCCAGAGCCCCAGCTGCCCGAGCAGCACAACGCCGCCGAACAGCACGTACTCGACGCCGAAGATGCCGGTGAAGACCTGCAGGAAGCTGGAGATGCGCAGCGAGCTCCAGATGGCGGCGGCAAACAGCACGCCGACGACGCCGAGCCCGATCAGGGTGGCGTCCATCGCCTTGGCTCCGACCCCCAGCGCGAGTACGGCGAAGGCCAGGACGGCGACGGCGAGGATCGCCAGCTTGCGTCGAAACATCGTGTCTCTCTCCCCGAAAGCGCGCCGCACTCGCATTCAACCGCAGCAAAGTTGTGGCGGACTCTAAGTAGCATGGCCGGGGCCGCGGGAAAGGCCCGCCGAACGCCGCAACGAAAAAGGGCGCCGTCGCCGGCGCCCTTTCCCGAATTTATGTCGACCGGACTTCCTGGAATTCCATGCCGCCCATGCCGCCGATCAGATCGGGCTTGCCCGATCTGATACATCGAGACTTGGGCGGCGCGGCCGGACTTCTTAGAAGTCCATGCCGCCCATGCCGCCCATGCCGCCGCCGCCCATCGGAGCGGCCGGCTTGTCCTTCGGCATCTCGGCGACCATGGCCTCGGTCGTGATCAGCAGGCCGGCGACCGACGCGGCGTCCTGGAGAGCCGTGCGGACAACCTTCGCCGGATCGACGATGCCGGCGTCGAGCATGTCGACGAACTGCTCGGTCTGGGCGTTGAAGCCGTAGGTCTGGGACTTGTTCTCCGAGATCTTGTTGACGACGATCGAGCCTTCAACGCCAGCGTTCTCGACGATCTGACGGATGGGCGACTCGAGTGCCTTCAGCACGATGTTGATGCCGGCCTGGAAGTCGGCGTTCTCGGACTTCAGCTTGCTGACCGCGCCCTTGGCGCGCAGCAGGGCCGTGCCGCCGCCGGGAACGATGCCCTCTTCCACCGCGGCGCGGGTGGCGTTGAGCGCGTCGTCCACGCGGTCCTTCTTCTCCTTGACCTCGACCTCGGTCGCGCCGCCGACGCGGATCACCGCGACGCCGCCCGCGAGCTTGGCCAGGCGCTCCTGGAGCTTCTCACGGTCGTAGTCCGAGGTGGTCTCCTCGATCTGGGCCTTGATCTGGCCGACGCGGGCCTCGATGTCCTTCTTCTTGCCAGCGCCGTCGACGATCGTGGTGTTCTCCTTCTCGATCCGCACCTTCTTGGCGCGGCCGAGCATGTTGAGCGTCACCGACTCGAGCTTGATGCCGAGGTCCTCGGCGATCATCTGGCCCGAGGTGAGGATCGCGATGTCCTCGAGCATCGCCTTGCGGCGGTCGCCGAAGCCCGGAGCCTTCACCGCCGCGACCTTCAGGCCGCCGCGCAGCTTGTTGACGACGAGCGTGGCCAGCGCCTCGCCCTCGACGTCCTCGGCGATGATCAGCAGGGGCTTGCCCGTCTGCACAACCGCCTCGAGCACCGGCAGCATGGCCTGCAGCGAGGACAGCTTCTTCTCGTGGATGAGGATGTAGGGGTCCTCGAGCTCCGCCACCATCTTGTCGGCGTTGGTGATGAAGTACGGCGACAGGTAGCCGCGGTCGAACTGCATGCCCTCGACGACGTCCAGCTCGGTGTCGGCCGTCTTGGCCTCCTCGACCGTGATGACGCCCTCGTTGCCGACCTTCTGCATCGCCTTGGCGATCATCTCGCCGATCGAGGCGTCGCCGTTGGCGGAGATGGTGCCGACCTGCGCCACTTCGGCGGAGGACTTCACCTTCTTGGCGCGGTTCTGGATGTCCTTGATGGCGGCGGAGACGGCGAAGTCGATGCCGCGCTTCAGGTCCATCGGGTTCATGCCGGCGGCCACGGCCTTGGCGCCCTCACGGACGATCGACTGGGCGAGCACCGTCGCGGTGGTCGTGCCGTCACCGGCGATGTCGTTGGTCTTCGAGGCCACTTCGCGCACCATCTGGGCGCCCATGTTCTCGAACTTGTCCTCGAGCTCGATCTCCTTGGCGACGGTGACGCCGTCCTTGGTGATGCGGGGAGCGCCGAAGGACTTCTCGATCACGACGTTGCGGCCCTTGGGGCCGAGCGTGACCTTGACGGCGTTGGCGAGGATGTCCACGCCGCGGAGCATCTTCTCGCGGGCGTCGGAGGAAAAGCGTACGTCTTTGGCAGCCATGACGATCTGCTCCTGATGGAGGAATGGTTTGGAAGCGGGGAGGACGGCGGCTTACTTGCCGATCACGCCCATGATGTCGGACTCCTTCATGATGAGGAGCTCCTGGCCGTCGATCTTGACCTCGGTGCCGGACCACTTGCCGAACAGCACGCGGTCGCCGGCCTTGACGTCGAGGGCGATCAGCTTGCCGCTCTCGTCGCGGGCGCCGGAACCGACGGCGACGATCTCACCCTCCTGGGGCTTCTCCTTGGCCGTGTCCGGGATGATGATGCCACCCTTCGTCTTCTCCTCCGACTCAAGACGGCGGACGACGACGCGGTCGTGCAGGGGACGGAACTTCATGTCATGCTTCCTCTTGGCAACGCGCAATGCGCTGAAGCTGTCCGATAGGCGACTGCTAGCACTCGACACAAGGGAGTGCTAACAGGGTGACACCGAGATAGGTTCCCGCATCGGAACTGTCAAGACGCCGGCATGCCGGATTTCGAGGGACGATCGCTTGAGCGTCGCAGGGGGCGGCGTTCAGCCGGGAGCGGCCCCGGCGTCCTCGACCGCCAGCGCCGGCCGCGCCCCGCCCTTCGGCTTCACCAGCAGCAGCAGCGACCCGGCGACGATCAACGCCGCGCCGGCGATGGTGGCGATGGTGGGATACTCGCCATAGGCGACGATGCCGATGGCCGCCGCCCAGATGAAGCTGGTGTACTCCACCGCGCCGATCTTGGCCGCCGGGGCGCGCCCGTAGGCGGCGGCGAAGACGAGATGGCCGACCGTGCCGAGCACGCCGACCGCCAGCAGCGCCGGCCAGGCCGAGACGAACAGCGGCCCGGGATCGCCGAAGGCGAGCGAGAAGGGCAGCGCGTAGGCGCAGGCGAGCACGTTCTGTAGCGTCACGATTCCGACGATGTGGTCGCTGCCCGTGCGCGCCCGCAGCAGCACCATGGCGGCGGCGTAGGTGAGCGCGGCGGCGAGCGCGGCGGCCACGCCCCAGGCGTCGCGCCCGAAACCCTCCGACCCCAGGCCCTTGCCGAGCGCGATGACGAGGCAGCCCGCGAGGCCCAGCACGATGGCGACGCCGGTGGCCGGGCTGACCCGCTCTCCCAGGACGACGCGGGCCATCAGCGCCATGAACAAAGGCGCGAGATAGCTGAACACGATCGCCTCGATGATCGGCAGCAGCGACAGCGCGGTGAAGAAGAAGAACGCTGTGGCCAGCACGAGCACGCCGCGCATGGCATGGGCCCGCAACATGTCCCAGCTCGGCATCGGCGGGCGCACGACGAGCAGGATCGGCAGCACCACGATGGTGCCCCCGACGTAGCGCATGAACACGAGGTCGACCGGCGCGTAAGTGCCGGACAGGCCCTTCACGACACCGTCCATCATCGTCAGAAGGCCGGTGGCGATGGCGGCCAGCACGATGGGCGTGGCCGTGGCGTCGTGTCGCAGCGCCGGCTTCACGGCCGCGCCCCCCGCACGGCGCGCTCGAACCCGAACTCCAGCGTGGCGGCGACGTCGTGCAGGGCGCGCAGCCCCGCGACGCGCCGGAAGCCGTGGCGGGCATAGAAGCGGTGCCCGGCCGTGAACCGCGTGTCTGACCACAGCACGAAGCGCTCGCCCCCGGCCGCCGCCGCGAAGTCCTCGGCGCGGCGCAGCAGCGCGGCGGCGACGCCCTGCCCGCGATGGGCGCGCGCCAGATAGACCTTGAAGAGCTCGAACACGCCCGGAACGTGCGTCGGCGCGACAGCCAGCGAGCCGATCACGCCCTCGCCCTGGGCCTCGACCACCCACAGCCGTCCGCCCTTGCCGGCGAAATGGCTCGCCGGCGCGGCGAGCTCCGGGAATTCCTCCGGCACGAACGGGCAGCCCTCGTACTCGGCGAAGACGGAGGCGATCAGCCGCGCCAGCGCGGGACCGTCGGCGTCCGTCGCGTCGCGCGGCGCGAAAGGCTGGGGGAGCGGGGACATGGCGGATCCGGTTCGCGACGGCCTCTGGCGGGCGGGGGCCCCGCTTGTCGCACGCCGGAGCGGCGCTGAAAAGCCGGGCGCGCGATCAGCCGCGCGGGTTCGGCGGGCCGCGCAGAACGCGGTCGATTTCGGCCTGGGTGAGGTGCCCGCGGTCGGAGGGCAGGCGCGGGCCGTTCTCCAGCGGGCCGCCCGCGGCGCGGCCGCCGCCGCGCGGGTCGATGGGCGCCGGCGGCGCGATGCCGACCGCTCCGCCGAGCGCGCCCAGGCGCGCCTCGAGGTCGGCCAGGATCGACACCACGTTCTGGATGCGCTGGCCTGTGAGGTCCTGGAAGTCGCAGGCCTGGAAGATCTCGACCGTGCGGTCGACGATGTCGTCCAGCGCGTCGGCCTCCCCGGCCCCGCGCCGCACCGTGATGCGCAGGCGGTCGACGGCGGAATCGATCTCCTCCGCGCCGGCCAGGATGGCGTTGGCGGCGCGCGCCGTGTCGGCGATGACAGCGGCAAGCTCAACCGCCGCCCGGCGCAGGCCCGCGCCGGCGCGCACCGCGTCGCGCAAGGCCGCACGCTCGGCCTCGCTCATGATGGAAGCGGCGACACGGTCGGGCTGGGGCGTATCGCGCAGGGGCCCGCCCGTCGCGGCGTCGCCGAAGCGTTCGATGCGGTAGACCTTGTGCAGGCTCATGCGGGTTCCGTCCGGCCGCCGGTTGCACGCCCGGCGCGCATCAGGAACGCACGGAAACCTTAAGACGCATTTTAAAGGGTGCAATTCATTCGATCAGGGCCGTTGATGTCCCGGCGTCTCCAGGCCGTGGTGGAGCAGGCACGTCCACATCTCCTCGGCGGTGTCGGCGAAGTCGAACAGGTCGAGGTCTTCGATCCGGATCATGCCGGCCTCCACCAGCGCCGAGAAATTGATGACGCGGGTCCAGTAGTCGCGGTCGGCGAGCACGACGGGCAGGCGCGGCGCCTTGCCGGTCTGGTGCAGCGTCAGCAGCTCGAACAATTCGTCGAGCGTGCCGAATCCGCCGGGGAACACCACCAGCCCTCGCGCGCGCATCGCCAGGTGCATCTTGCGCATGCCGAAATAGTGGAAGCTGAAGGTCAGCTCCGGCGTGGAGAAGGCGTTCGGCTCCTGCTCGTGCGGCAGCATGATGTTGAAGCCGATGGAGGGCGCGCCGGCTTCCGCCGCGCCGCGATTGGCGGCTTCCATGATGCCGGGGCCGCCGCCGGTGGCGATGACGTTCTGCCGGTGTCCGCCATTGGCGAGCAGCGCCCCGCCCTCCCGCGAGGCGAGCGCGCCGAAGCGCCGCGCCTCCTCGTACCAGCGCCAGCCGTTCTCGCCGAGCGGCGTCGGCACGCCGGGCGGGCGGGCGCGCGCCGAGCCGAAGACGACGATGGTCGTCTCGACGCCCCAGGCGCGCAGCGCCTCCTCGGCCTTGGCGTATTCCAGCAGGAAGCGCACGCCGCGCATCGAGTCGCCGAGGATGAAGCTCTCGTCGAGGGCGGGCAGCACGAACGAGGGCGACGCCTTTTGCGGGGCGTTGTCGGCCGGGTGGACGGTCGGATCGTTCACGCCCAGTCGCCTCCGTCGTCGCCGCCGACATCGCCGCCGCCGTCGTCCGAGGCGACGTCGAACGTGTCGTCGTCGCCGGCGTCCGGATGCGACGCGAGGTCGTCCGACTGGCCGCCGAGGATGTCGGCCGCGTGGCTCCGCG
Organism: Alsobacter ponti; assembly: GCF_024294805.1. Taxonomy (GTDB): domain Bacteria; phylum Pseudomonadota; class Alphaproteobacteria; order Rhizobiales; family Beijerinckiaceae; genus Alsobacter; species Alsobacter ponti. Next base: position 28,007 of record NZ_JANCLU010000010.1, on the reverse strand, counting down.
AGCCGCCGGTCATGAGGTTGGGATCGTCGAGCCCGGTGCCGGCGAGCGAGCCGAGCCCCGTCCCGGACGCGCCGAGGTCGCCCGCCAGCGCCGAGCCGCCCGTGAGGCCGCCGCCGCCATGCGAATGCATCAGCGATTCGATGCCCTGGTAGAGCAGCGCCCCGCCCGCCACGCCGGCGGCCGTCGCCATGGCCGAGCGCAGGAAGCCGCCCGAGGCGGGCTGGCCGCCCCACGGGCCCTGGCCGAAGCCGGCGGACGGCGCGTAATTCGGCGGAGCGGGGGGCGGCGGCGGATAGCCGGGCGACGGGCCGCGGTTCCAGACGCCGCCGGGGGCGCTGTCGCCCGGCCCGACCGCCGGCACGCCACTGCCGGTCCGCCGGGGCGGTTCGCCGAACAGCGATTTGGAGATGCCGCCGAGGAAGCTCGTCGGCTCCTGCCCGGCGCGCTCCATCTCGGCGGCGCGCGCCTCCAGCTCGGCGATGCGGGCGGCGGCGGCCTTCAGCGCCTCCTCCTGCACGAGCACGGTCTGCGCCATCATGTAGGGCGCGTAGGGGTGGACGCGCACGGCGTCGGCGATGAAGGCCTCCGCCTCGCGGTCGCGCGGCGCGCCGGAGGCGGCGCCGATTCGCTCGAACAGTCCGGTGAGAAGCTGGCGTTCCTCGGGAGTCATGGTCCGGTGTCCTTCAGGGTCGCGGCCAAGCCGCGCTTCCCTCTATCTGGGGTCCGCGCCGGCCACCACCAAGGGCGGTGGCGGCGCGGAATCCGAGGAAGCCGGCTCAGCCGAGCAGCTTGTAGGCCGGCAGTGTCAGGAATTCGGCGAACTCCTTCGCCAGCGACATCTCGGCGAACAGCCTCGTCGCCTCGGCGAAGCGGCCGGCGTCATAGACCGCCGGGCCGACGGCCTCGCGCACCTTGGCCATCTCGTCATCCATCACCGCGCGGAACAGCTCCGGCGTCACCTCGCGGCCGTCGGCCAGCTTCGCCTTGTGGTAGAGCCACTGCCAGACCTGGGCGCGGGAGATCTCGGCAGTCGCCGCGTCCTCCATGAGGTTGTAGAGCGGCACCGCGCCGCGCCCGCGCAGCCACGCCTCGATATACTGGACGCCGACGCGGATGTTCTCGCGCAGGCCCGCCTCCGTGCGCTTGCCCGGGTGGACCTGGATCATGTCGTCGCGGATGATGTTGACGTCGTCGCGCAGCTTGTTGAGCTGGTTCTGCGACGGCATCAGCCGGTCGAACACCTCCATGGCGACGGGCACGAGGTCGGGATGCGCCACCCAGGTGCCGTCGTGGCCGTCGGTCGCCTCGCGCTGCTTGTCGGCGCGCACCTTGGCGAAGGCGGCCTCGTTGGCGGCCGGGTTGTTCTTGACCGGGATCTGCGCCGCCATGCCGCCCATGGCGAAGGCGCCGCGGCGGTGGCAGGTCTGGATCAGCAGCAGGGAGTAGGCGGCCAGGAAGTTGGAGCCCATCACCATGGCGGAGCGGTCCGGCGTCAGGAAGCGCGCGTTCTTTCCCAGCCGCTTGATGAACGAGAAGATGTAGTCCCAGCGCCCGCAGTTCAGCCCGACGATGTGGTCGCGCATCTCGAACAGGATCTCGTCCATCTCGAACGCCGCCGGCAGCGTCTCGATCAGGATCGTCGCCTTGAACGTGCCCCTGGCGATCCCGAGCTTCTCCTCGGCAAAGCTGAACACGTCGTTCCACAGCCGCGCCTCGAGGTGGCTTTCCAGCTTGGGCAGGTAGAAGGCCGGCGTCGCGCCCCTGGCGACGATCGCCCTGGCGTTGTGGAACACGTAGAGGCCGAAGTCGAACAGCGAGGCGGAGACCGGCTCGCCGTCGACGGTCAGGTGCGCCTCCGGCAGATGCCAGCCGCGCGGTCGCACCAGCAGCACGGCCGGAGCGGCGGAGAGCTTGTACGCCTTGCCGGTGGCCGGGTCGGTGAAGTCGATGACGCCCTGCCAGCGGTCCTTCAGGTTGGCCTGGCCCTCGACCATGTTGTCCCAGGTCGGCGACGAGGCGTCCTCGAAGTCGGCCATGAACACCTTGGCGCCCGAGTTCAGCGCGTTGACGATCATCTTGCGGTCGACCGGCCCGGTGATCTCGACGCGGCGGTCGAGCAGGTCGGCGGGGATCGGCGCGACGCGCCAGTCGCCCTCGCGCACGTGCCGCGTGTCGGGCAGGAAGTCCGGCAGCTGGCCCGCGTCGAAGCGCTTCTGGCGCTCCTCGCGCAGCTTGAGGAGCCGCTTGCGCGTCTCGTTGAAGCCGCGATGCAGCTCGGCGACGAAGGCGAGCGCCGCTTCGGACAGGATCTCGTCCTGGCGGGGGGCCGGGCCCGCGGTGACGGCGATGCCGGCCTGGTCAGCTTTGGACAGCGACATAAAGCGTCTTCCTCTCGGTTCGCGCCTGCGCGCTTGCGTCTCGTGGTCGCCATGATGCTCGCGCGGACGCCTTCGCAAAATCGTTGTCAATGGAGAGCAGTTTCGCCGAAAAGGATATAATCCTCCGGTTGCAGGCGACGCGAAACCGACGCGGAACGAGCCGGCGTTCAGAGATCGTTAACCATACCGGCCTACTCAACTAGGGATCGTTATTGCCTTTTGGAACAACCTCCATGGCCGAATTGGCGCGGGTCAGCAGGCTCTCGGGGCCGGAACGGGCGGCGGTCTTGCTGCTGGTGCTGGGGGAGGAGTTCGGCGCGCCGATCTGGGAGAGCCTCGACGACGAAGAGCTCCGCCAGGTCACGCTCGCCATGTCGACGCTGGGCTCGGTCAGCGCCCAGAACGTCGAGAGCGTCATCGGCGAGCTTGCCCACCATTACAGCCGGCTCACCGTGGTGGGCGACTACGAGCGCACGCACGAACTGCTTATCAAGCTGCTGCCGCGCGAGCGCGTCGACCCGATCATGGACGAGATCCGCGGGCCGGCCGGCAAGACGATCTGGCAGCGCCTCTCCAACGTGCAGGAGGGCATCCTCGCCAACTACCTCAAGACCGAGCACCCGCAGACCGTGGCCCTGATCCTCTCGCGCGTGCGCCCGGACCACACCGCCAAGGTGCTGAGCCTGCTGCCGGACGAGTTCGCCATCGACGTCATGCTGCGCATCCTGCAGCTCGACAACGTGTCGAAGGAGGTGATGGACCAGGTCGAAAACTCGCTGCGCACCAACTTCATCGCCAACCTGTCGCAGTCGTCGCGCCGCGATGCGCACGACACCATGGCGGAGATCTTCAACGCCTTCGACCGCCAGAACGAGGCCAAGTTCATGGAGGCGCTGGAGGCCAACGCCTTCAAGTCCGCCGAGAAGATCCGCGCGCTGATGTTCACCTTCGACGACATCACCCGGCTCGATCCCAACTCGGCCCAGGTGCTGGTCCGCTCCGTCGACAAGCTCGACCTCGCCAAGGCGCTGAAGGGCGCGTCCGCCGGCACGCGCGAGTTCTTCACCAGCAAGATGACGCAGCGCGCGGCCGCGCTGTTCCTCGACGACATGGCGGGGCTGGGACCCATCCGCCTCAAGGAGGCCGACGAGGCGCAGCAGCGCATCATCCGCACCGCCAAGGAACTCGCCGAGAAGGGCGAGATCATCATCGCCAAGTCCGGCAGCGAGGAAGACGCCATCCTTGAGTAGCAAGCAACAATACTTGCAACTTCAAGGCGTTTCTTGATCTTCGTTACTTGTTAATTGCTCTGCGATTACATCATTGACCGTGGCCTCTTCCGTTTCGGTCAGGGGCGTTTTCCTCGACGCCTGAGTGTATTTCATGCATCGCACCACCTCATCCAAGATGATGTCCATCGCCGTGGCGGGCGCCGCGCTGGCCGCCCTTTTCGCCGCGATGGCGGGCGCCGCCGTGTTGTACCCGCCCTCGACCTTTGGCCTCGCGCCGTTCCTGGCGTGGAGCGGCGCCGCGCTCGTCGCGGTGTTCGCGCCGACCGTCTGGCTGCTCGGGCGTCGCGACCGGGCCGTGGCCGGAATGCTCGTGGCCCTGCGCGCCGCGGAAGGCCCTCCCGCCGCGTGGCGGTCGCGCTCCGACGAGATCGGCGACATCGCCCGCGCCGTCGCCGCCTCCCGCGACGCGGAGGCCCAGCGCGCGCGGCTCACGGCGGCGCTGCGCGCGTGCCACGACGCGGTGATGGTCACCGACGAGAACCACGTCATCGTCTCGATGAACGAGGCGGCGGTCGCGCTCTTTCGCGACCATCTCGACGACTTCCGCGCCCAGCTTCCGGACTTCGATCCCGACAAGGTGCTCGGCAGCAACATGGCGATCTTCCACCGCAGGGCGGCCCATCAGGAACGCCTCGCCGAATCGCTGTCGCGCGCCCAGACATCGCGGGTGCGCATTGGCCGGCAAGTCTTCGACCTCACGGTCAGCCCGGCCTTCGCCGAGGGCGGAAAGCGCGCGGGAACCGTGCTGGTGTGGCACATCATGACCGCGCAGTCGGAAATCCAGGAGATTGTCACGGCGCTGGCCGACGGCGACTTCGGCAGGCGCATCGAGCTGCGCGGAAAGTCCGGCTTCACGCTCGCCATCGCCGAGGCGCTGAACGCTCTCGCGGAGCGGCTGGATTCGACCATCAGCGAACTGGGACAGTCGCTGTCCGGGCTCGCCGAGGGCGACCTCACCGGGGTGATCAGCAAGGACTATCACGGCCGCTTCGGCGAGCTGCGCGACTCGCTGAACGAGACGCTGTCGCGCCTCGCCTCGACGGTCCACGCGGTGCAGACGACCGCCTCCGACGTCAGCGCCGCCTCGCGTGAGATCGCGGCCGGCGCTGACAACCTGTCGCGGCGCACCGAGGAGCAGGCGTCGTCGCTGGAGCAGACGGCGGCCACCACGGAACAGCTCGCCGCCTCCGTGAAGTCGAGCGCGGCCTCCTCCCGCGAGGCGCTGGAGACGGCGAGGGCCGCGATGGCGGTCGCCGAAAAAGGCGGCTGCGTCGTCAACGAGGCGGTGGCGGCGATGGCGCGCATCGAGGCGGCCTCGCAGAAGATCACCGACATCACCTCGGTGATCGACGACATCGCCTTCCAGACCAATCTGCTGGCGCTCAACGCCGCCGTCGAGGCGGCTCGGGCGGGCGAGGCCGGCAAGGGCTTCGCGGTGGTCGCCTCCGAGGTGCGGACCCTCGCGCAGCGCTCGTCCGAAGCGGCCAAGGACATCACCGGCCTCATCACCTCCTCCACCAGCGAGGTCGCGGCCGGGGTGAAGCTGGTGCGCGCCGCCGGCGAGGCGCTGGAGCAGATCGTGGGCGCGTCGGGCCGCGTCACCTTGATCGTCTCGGACATCTCCTCCGCCTCGGCCGAGCAGGCCAATGGCATCGACGAGACGAGCCAGGCCGTGGCGCACATGGACGAGATCACGCAGCGCAACGCCGCCCTCGCCGAGGAGAGCGCGGCCGCCGCTTCGGAGCTGACGCGGCAGACCCAGCAGCTCAACGCCATCGTCGCCACGTTCCGCACCGGCCAGGCGGTTCGCGCTCCCTCCGCCGAAGCCGCCCGGCCCGCGCCCAACGAGCCCGCCCGCATCCGCCAGCTCGCCGAGCAGGCGTTCAAGGGGGGCGCGCAGCGCCCCGGGCCGAGCGCGCAGCGCCCCGCGCCGCGCACGCCGAACGCGCCGCCTCCTCGCGCCGCCGCCGGCGGCCGGGCGGGGTGGGACGAGTTCTGAACCGACCTCGCGGCGCAACCGCGGCGCCGACCCGGCGCAAACGAAAACCCCCGGCCTCGCGGCCGGGGGTTTTCGTTTGCGCCGGGCGATCCCGGGGCCCGGCAACCAATCGCACAAATTGTTAAGTCATTTTGCCGCACACTGTGGTTGTGGTCGTCGGAGTCTCGCCTTGCGCGTCGTCTCCAGGGCTCCGTTTTGGAGTTCGGCGCGGCCGCGCGTTGTCAGGACTGCCCCATTATTTGCCAGCGCGTTTGCGCGGGGAGCATTTCAGATGAGTATTGCCGAGGGCCCCCAGGGGGCCGACCCCCGGGCCGGGGAGGCCCAGCAGATCGTCACCTTCAAAATCGACGACCGGGCCTTCGGGGTCCCCGTCGGCAGCGTTCGCGAAATCCGGGGCTGGCAGAAGACGACGCCGCTGCCCAACTCCGCCAGCCACGTGCTCGGCGTCATCAATCTGCGCGGCGCGATCGTCGCCATCTACGACCTTCGCCAGCGTCTCGGCCTCGATCCCTCGCCCCTCTCGCGCGCCAGCGTGGTGGTGGTGATCGACATGGGCGAACGCTGCGTGGGCCTGCTGGTCGACGCCGTGTCCGACATCATCGACATCCATCCGCAGGACCTGCGCCCCGCGCCCGAGACGTCGCGCGACGGCGAGGGCCTGCTGCGCGCGCTCGTGGTGCGCGGCGCGGAGGTGATCTCGCTGCTCGAACTCGGCGCGCTGGTCGGCGAAGGCCATGCCGTCGCGCTGGCCGCCTGACGCCGCTCCCCTTCTCCCAATTCCTTCCGGAGTCCTCCCCATGTCGTCGATCCTGAATCGCCCGACCGCGACGGTCGCGGCGTCGTTGCTGCTCAGCTTCGCCGCGCCGGTGGCGCTGGCGTCGTTCTATATTCCCGAGAGGTCGAGCCTGGCCATGGTCGCCGCCGGCGGCGCGGCCGTCGCGGCCGTCGCGCTCGTCATGGCGCTCGTCGTGCTGGGCGGCGACGCCGGCCGGCTGCGGGGCTTGACCGGCCTATTGATGGCCGGCCGCCCGCCCTCCCCCGATTGGCTCACCCGGAAAGACTCGCTCGGCGAGCTGTCGCGCGCCGTGTCGCGGTTCCGCGAGGACGGCGTGGCGGACGACCGCATTCGCGGCGCGCTCGGCGCCTTCCACAACGCGGTGATGGTGACCGACGAGAACAACGTGATCGCCTACCTCAACGAGGCCGCGACCCAACTCTTCCGCGAACATCTCAACGACTTCCGCGTCGTGCTGCCGGACTTCGATCCCGAGACCATCGTCGGCCGCAACATGGGCCTGTTCCACCGCAACCCTGCTCACCAGGACCGCATGGTGAACGCGATGACGGGCCGCCACACAGCGCAGATCCGCATCGGCCGCCAGATCTTCGACCTGGTGATCTGTCCGATCCTGGACGAGCAGAAGAAACGTATCGGCTCCGTCCTGGAATGGCGCGTGATGACCGCCCAGGCGGAGATCAAGGAGGTGGTCAGCGCGCTCGCGATCGGCGACTTCAGCAAGACCGTGTCGCTGGAGCGCAAGACCGGCTTCATCCTGGAGATCGCCAAGTCGATCAACGCGCTGAACGCGCAGCTCGACTCCACCACGCGCGACCTTGCCGCCTCGCTCGGCGCGCTCGCCGCCGGCGACCTGACGCAGACGATCTCCACCCCCTACCAGGGCCGCTTCGGCGAGCTGAGGGACGCGCTGAACCACACGATCGACCGCCTGGCCGAGACCGTGTCGTCGCTGCACGACACGGCGCAGGACGTCGGCGCGGCGGCGCGCGAGATCAGCACCGGCGCGACCGACCTGTCGCGCCGCACCGAAGAGCAGGCCTCCTCGCTGGAGGAGACGGCCGCCACGACCGAGCAGCTCGCCGCCTCGGTGAAGTCCAGCGCCGCGTCCTCGCGCGAGGCGGTGGAGACGGCGCGCGAGGCGATGGAGGTCGCCGAGAAGGGCGGCTCGGTCGTCACCGAGGCGGTGGCGGCGATGGCGCGCATCGAGGCGGCGTCGCAGAAGATTACCGACATCACCTCGGTCATCGACGACATCGCCTTCCAGACCAACCTGCTGGCGCTCAACGCGGCGGTGGAGGCGGCCCGCGCCGGCGACGCCGGCAAGGGCTTCGCCGTCGTCGCCTCCGAGGTGCGCACGCTGGCGCAGCGTTCATCCGAAGCGGCCAAGGACATCACGGCGCTGATCAGCTCGTCGACGGCCGAGGTCGCCAACGGCGTCAAGCTGGTGCGCTCGGCCGGCGAGGCGCTGGGGCAGATCGTCGGCGCGTCGGGGCGCGTCACCGCCACCGTGTCGGACATCTCCGCCGCCGCCACCGAGCAGGCGAACGGCATCGACGAGATGAGCCAGGCCGTGGCGCACATGGACGAGATGACGCAGCGCAACGCCAACCTCGCCGAGCAGAGCGCCTCGGCCGCCACGTCGCTGGCGCGCCAGATCCAGCAGCTCAACGGGATCGTGGCGACGTTCCGCACCCACCAGTCCATGGCGCGGCCCGAGCCGGTGACGCCCGACTCCCGGCCTCGCCAGCCGGCGGCGAACGAGCCCGCCCGCATCCGCAAGCTCGCCGAGGAGGCGTTCAGCCGCGCCCCGGCCCGGCCGGCTTCCCGCCCCGCGCCGCAGCGCCGCGCCGCCGGCGGTGGCGAGGGGGGCTGGGAGGAGTTCTAGGACGCGGCGCGCCGCGCCTAGAATGCACAACGGGCGGCCTTCGGGCCGCCCGTTTTCGTTTGGGAGGACGGCGAGCGCGTCAGGCCTGGCGCAAGCGGTCGGACAGCGCGCGCAGCGCGCGCACCAGCTCCGCGGCCAGCAGGTCCGAGCCGTCCCGCACCTGTCCGCGCACGATGGAGCCGATGGCGTCGACGAACTGCAGAAGCGCTTCGGCGTCGGCGTCGCGGCCCTCGGCGTCCTCCAGCAGCAGGCAGAACTGGCCGGCGACGTCCGCCGCCAGCGGGTAGCCGAACTGCGCGCAAGAGCCGCGCAGGTTCTGGACGCGCACGCGCAGCGCCTCGGCGGCGGCGGCGCTTCGCTGCGCGGCGGCGTAGGCGGCGACCTCCTCGCGCAGCGCCGCGACGTCGTCTCGCAGCCAGGTGTCGAAGCTCGGCGCGAGGCGCTCGACGGCCTCCTGCGCGCGGGCGATCAGCGCCTCGGGATCGCGATCCGGGCCCGGCAGCTCGCTCAGCGCCTTGTCACGCAGCGTCGCCGGCGGATGGATGACCTCGTGGGTCGCCGTCTTGGTCGTCGTCGTCACCGCCTCACCTCTCGTCCACAAGTCCTCGGGCGAGCCGCGGGGGCGGGATCAGCTGCGCCTCGCCGGAGCGCCGCTCCGGGCCGTCGTAATTGGCCGTCTTGGTGCGCCGCCGGTCCGGGCCGAAGAACGTCTCCGTGCGAATGAACGGGCGCGGATTGGCGATCACGCCCAGGATGCGCTGGTGCAGCATGCGCGCCGACAGCGGCTTGACCAGGAATTCGGTGACGCCGGCGTCGCGCGCCTCGAGCACGCGGTGGCGCTCGGAATGGACCGTGATCATGATGATCGGCACGTAGGGGTTCACGCTGTTGTCGGGCGCGCGCATCAGCTTGGTCATGTCGATGCCGTTGATCATCGGCATCTCCCAGTCGGTGAGCACGATGTCGGGGCAGTGCGAGGTGAAGGCGTCGATTGCCGCCGCGCCGTCCTCCGCCTCCAGCACCTCGCGCGCGCCGAAGCCGTGCAGCAGCGTCTTGATGATGCGCCGCATGTAGGTGTTGTCGTCGACGACGAGGAAGCGGAGCTTGTGGTATTCGACGCGAAACATGAAGCCGCCCGGCGGACCGATGCGGCTATCCTGGATTGCGGCGCGATAATATTTCGTTAGCTGGTTGTACCGATTACCCGGCCGCCGCCAGCGGCTCCGGCTCCCGGACCGGACGGTGGGCGAAGCCGGCGTCGGCCAGCGCCGGCGGCATCGGCCCGCCGGTCGCCCAGTCGAGCAGCTCCACCGTGTGGACGATGGGCGTGCGGTCGCCGCGGTCGGCGAAGCCCTTGCCGATCTGCGTCATGCAGCCGATGTTGCCCGTCGCCACGATGGCCGGGCGCAGCTTCTCGATGTTGCCGACCTTGCGCTCGCGCAATTGCCCCGCCAGCTCGGGCTGCAGGATGTTGTAGGTGCCGGCGGAGCCGCAGCAGATGTGCCCTTCCGGCACGTCCTTCACCACGAAGCCGGCGCGCTTCAGCAGGGTCTTGGGCAGGTCGGTGATCTTCTGCCCGTGCTGCATGGAGCAGGCGGAGTGGTAGGCGACGACGTCGCCGGTCTCGCGCGCCGGCGCGGCGAGGTCGAGCTTCGCGAGATATTCGGTCACGTCCAGCGCCAGCTCGGAGACGCGCCGCGCCTTCTCAGCCCAGGCGGGATCGTCGCGGAACATGAAGCCGTAGTCCTTGATCGTGGTGCCGCATCCCGACGCGGTGATGAGGATGGCGTCGAGCCCCTCGCCCTCGATCTCGCGCGTCCACGCCTCGATGTTGGCGCGCGCCAGCGCGTGGCCGCGCTTCTCCTCGCCCATGTGGTGGACGAGCGCGCCGCAGCAGCCTTCCCCCTTCGGCAGCACCACCTCGACGCCGTGGCGGTTCAGCAGGCGGATGGCGGCCTCGTTGATGAACGGGTCGAGCACCGGCTGCGCGCAGCCGGTGAGCATGGCGACGCGGGCGCGGCGCGGCCCGACCGCCGGCGACTTCCCCTCGCTCGCGGGCGCCTTGTTCGGCAGGCGGCGCGGCGCGAGGTCGAGCATCGCGGCCAGCCGCGCGCCGACGCGCGGCAGCCGGCGCACCAGGGGGCGCAGCGGCCGGCCCAGCGCCGCCGCCAGCAGCGCGACGCGGAACCGCGCCGGATAGGGCAGCACCGCCGAGAGCAGCCTGCGGATGGCGCGGTCCGTCCATGGCCGGTCGTAGGTGTCCTCGATATAGGCGCGGGCGTGGTCGACGAGATGCATGTAGTGGACGCCCGACGGGCAGGTCGTCATGCACGACAGGCAGGAGAGGCAGCGGTCGATGTGCTTGACCACCTGCGGCGTCGCGGGACGCCCGTTCTCCAGCATGTCCTTGATGAGGTAGATGCGCCCGCGCGGCGAATCCAGCTCGTCGCCGAGCAGAAGGTAGGTCGGGCAGGTCGCCGTGCAGAAGCCGCAATGCACGCAGGTGCGCAGGATCTTCTCCGAACTCTGCATGGCGGAGGATTTCAGCTGCTCGGGGGCGAAGTTGGTCTGCATGTCGAACCTCGTTCACACGCCCGCGTACATGCGGCCGGGGTTCAGGATGGCGTCGGGATCGAAGCTCGCCTTCACGCCGGCGGTCAGGCGCATCATCGCCTCCGGCAAGGGCTGGAAAACGTCGACGGCGGCGCGCAGTTCGGCCGGCGCGCGCGCCAACGTGGCGTGGCCGCCGGTGCCCGCCAGCGCGGCGCGGATGGCGGACGCGCCGGCGTCGCCCGCCGCGTCGGTCGTCAGCCAGACGAGGCCGCCGCCCCAGTCGTAGAAGTGCTGGCGCGGCAGGCCGCCCAGCGCCGCCACGAAGGACGCCGCCTTGCCCGGCGCGATCGACACTCGCCACACGGCGCGCTCGCGCGGTTCCACGACGAACGTCGCGTCGCGCACCGCGCGCCACACCGCCTTGGCCGCGTCGTCCGTCACCAGGTCGGCCGAGCCGAACGGGCGCAGCAGCTTGCGCAGCTCGCCGGCCCGGTAGGCGATCGACTCGGGGACGTTCTCCAGCCGCAGCAGCGTCTTCGGCACGCGCTCGATGGAGGCCGGCAGGTGCGCCGCGCCGGACACCTCGAAGGGCGAGCCGAGGCCGGCCGCCAGCGCCGCGACGGCGCGCGCGTCGTCGAGCCCGTGCAGCACCAGCGTCGCGACCTGGGCCGGGGCGGGCAGCACCTTGAAGATCACCTCGCTGAACACGCCCAGCGTGCCCCACGATCCCGCCGCGAGCTTGACGAGGTCGAGCCCGGTGACGTTCTTCATCACCCGCCCGCCGGACTTCACGATGTGGCCGAAGCCGTTGACCATGCGCACGCCGATCAGGCTGTCGCGGCACGCGCCGGCGGCGATGCGGCGCGGGCCGGAGACGTTGGCCGCCGCCGTGCCGCCGACCGTCGGCTCGCCCGTGGTGCCAAGCAGGGGCCGCCAGTCCATTGGCTCGAAGGTCAGCATCTGGCCGCGCTCGGCCAGGGTCGCTTCCACCACCGCCAGCGGCGTGCCGGCGCGCGCGCCGATCACCATCTCGGCCGGTTCGTAGAGGGTGACGCCGGTGAGCGCCGCCGTCGACAGCGTCCGCGCGGACTGCGCCGGGCGGCCGATGCCGGCCTTGCTGCCGGCCCCGGCGACGGTGAGCGGCGCGCGGGCGGCGCGGGCCGAGGCGACGGCCTCCGCCAGCTCGGTCTCGTCCGCGGGGGTCAGCGCGCCGGCGGGCGCGAGGGCGGCGGCGTCGCTCATGCCGCGAGCCGCCCGTCGAGCGGGAACACCTTGGCCGGGTTGAGCAGCCAGTTGCGGTCGAACACGGCGCGCACGCGCATCTGCTGCTCCAGGTCGTCCTGCGTGAACTGGTGGCGCATCAGGTCGCGCTTCTCGATGCCGACGCCGTGCTCGCCGGTGAGGCAGCCGCCGACCTCGACGCAGAGCTTGAGGATGTCGTTGCCGGCCTCCTCCGCCTTGCGCGCCTCCTCCGGGTCGTTGACGTTGTACATGATGAGCGGGTGCAGGTTGCCGTCGCCGGCGTGGAACACGTTGGCGACCCGCAGCCCGTAGCTCTTGACGATCTCGTCCATGCGCCGCAGCACCAGCGGCAACTGCCCGGTGGGGATGGTGCCGTCCATGCAGATATAGTCGGCAACGCGGCCGGTGGCGCCGAAGGCCGACTTGCGGCCCTTCCAGATCGCCGCCGTCTCCATCGCCGATTTCGACTCGCGGATGGTCTTCACCTCGTGCGCGCGGGCGATCTCGACGATGCGCGCCAGCGCGACGTCCATCTCGGCGTCCGAGCCCTCGACCTCGATGATCAGCAGCGCCCCGACGTCGAGCGGATAGCCGGCGTGGGCGAACGCCTCGCAGATCTCGATGGCGGGCTTGTCCATGAACTCCATGGCCACCGGCACGATGCCGGCGGCGACGATGGCCGCCACCGCCGCGCCCGCCTGCTCGCTGGTCTCGAAGCCGAACAGCACCGGCCGCGCGCCCTCGGCCGCGCGCAGGATGCGCACCGTCGCCTCGGTGACGACGCCGAGCTGCCCCTCCGAGCCGATGACGAGGCCGAGCAGATCGTAGCCGGGCGCATCGAGCGCGTCGGAGCCGATGTCGACGACGCTGCCGTCCAGCAGCACCATGCGCACGCCCAGAATGTTGTTGGTGGTGACGCCGTATTTCAGGCAGTGCGCCCCGCCCGAGTTCATGCCGATGTTGCCGGCGATGGTGCAGGCGAGCTGCGAGGACGGGTCGGGCGCGTAGAAGAAGCCCTCGTAGGCCACCGCCTGGCTGATCGCCAGATTGGTGATGCCCGCCTGCACGCGCATGGTGCGGTCCGCGAAATCGACGTCGAGAACGCGGTTCATCTTGGCCACGCCGAGCACGACGGCATCCTCCTGCGGGATCGCGCCGCCGGACAGCGAGGTCCCCGCGCCGCGCGGCACGACCTTCACGCCCTGCGCGTTGCAGAACCGCATCACCGCCGCGACCTCCTCGGTCGTGGAAGGCAGCGCCACGGCCAGCGGCATGCGGCGATAGGCGGTGAGCGCGTCGGTCTCGAAGGCGCGGCGCTCGTCCTCGGACACGATCAACGCCTCCGGCGGCAGCAACTCGGCGAGCCCGGCGACGATGGCGTCGCGGCGGGCGAGGATGTCCGCGTCCGGCGCGGGAAACGCAATGCCGCTCATCTCTCTCCCCTTTCGCCGCGTCGGCGCGACCGCGCCTTCGCCCACTCGACCGCGCCTTTCTGGCACCGGACCCGCGGGCTGTACAGAGCACAGGACGCGCGGCTGGTGCAGCGCCCGCTAGGGCGCAGGATTGTTTCCAACACGGAATAAATGGTACGGCGTCTTGAACCGCAAGGGGGTGACCCCGGCGGCCTCCACCTTTCCCCATCGGGATCGCCGCCCATGAACTCCATCGCCGACCTCGACATTTTCGCGCGAGTGGTTACCTCGGGCTCGATGTCGGCCGCCGGGCGCGAACTCGGCTGCTCGCCGGCCGTCGTCTCCAAGCGCATCCGGCGGCTGGAGGAGCGCCTGGGCGCGAGGCTGCTGCAACGCACGACCCGGCAGCTCTCGCTGACCGAGGCGGGACAGGGCTTCTACGAGCGCGTCGTCGCCATCATCGCCAGCGCCGAGGAAGCGGAGGCGTGGGTGTCGCGCCGCTCGACCGCCGTTCGCGGCGTGCTGCGGGTCTCCGCGCCGACCTCGTTCGGCCGGCTGCACGTCGCACCGCACCTCCTGCCGTTCCTCGACGCGCATCCCGAGCTGCAACTGGACCTCATCCTCACCGACGCCTTCGTCGACATCGTCGCCGAGGGCTACGACGTAGCGGTGCGGATCGCCGACCTGCAGGATTCCAGCCTGGTGGCGCGGCGGCTGGCGCCCAACCACCGGATCCTGTGCGCCACGCCGTCCTACCTGGAGCGGCGCGGCACGCCCAGGACGCTGGCGGAGTTGGCGACGCACAGGCTGCTCGCCCACAACGCCGACCACTGGCGGCTCGAGGGGCCGGACGGCCCGGTGACGGTGCGCGTCGACAGCCCGCTGCGTACCAATTCGAGCGAAGTGGTGCGCGAGGCGGTGATCGCCGGCGTCGGCATCGCGCTGCGCTCCACCTGGGACATCGGCCCGGAGCTGCGCGCCGGGCGGCTGGCGCAGGTGCTGCCGGGCTATGGCGGCTCGCGGAAAGTGGCCATTCACGCGGTTTATCCCTCGCGCAGGCATCTTGCGCAGAAGGTGCGCGTTTTCGTGGACTACCTTTCGACCCTGTACGGCGCCACGCCGCCCTGGGACGAAGGGCTCGACGCACTGACGCGCTGAAGCCGCGCCAGCGCGAATTCACGGCAGGTAAGCTTAAAGGTGACTTGAAAAACGCGGCGCTCCGAACTGTTATGTGCGCCGCGCCGATGCAGCCCCATCCGCTGAGCGGCCGAGGAGTTGGCTTTCGGAACCGTTCAGCGACAGCAGTCGCAGGAGGAACTTGGATATGAAAAAGAATGTTGCGGCCCTGGCCGCCGGCGCGATCGCCCTGGCCGTTTCCGCCGGGAGCGCCTTCGCGCAGGACGCCGCCGCCGGCGAAAAGGTTTTCATCAAGTGCAAGGTCTGCCACCAGGTGGGCGAGACCGCCAAGAACGCCGTCGGCCCCGTGCTGAACGGCCTGTTCGGCCGCCATTCCGGCACGGTCGAGGGTTACAACTACTCCGACGCCAACAAGAACTCGGGCATCACCTGGGACGAGGCGACCTTCCGCGAGTACATCAAGAACCCGAAGGCCAAGATCCCCGGCACCAAGATGGTGTTCGCCGGCCTGACCAACGAGACCGAAGTCGACAACCTCATCGCCTACCTCAAGCAGTTCGACAAGGACGGCAAGAAGAAGTAAGCGCGCGGCCTCGCCGCCCACTCGACGACACGCATGGATGCCGGCCTTCGGGCCGGCATCTTGCGTTCAGAGCCTGCCTCCGCGTCACGGCTCTCCGTGGCCGCGCCGGATGCGGCGGACCACGAGCGCGACGCCGAGGACGGCGACGGGCACCGCCACGGCCATGGCCATGCCCGGATCGACAGGCAGCAGCCCGGCGTCCTTCGCGCCCTTGAACACGTAGCCCGCCAGCCCGACCACGTAATAGCTGATCGCCGCCACCGACAGGCCCTCGACCGTCTGCTGCAGTCGCAACTGCATGCGGGCGCGCTCGTTCATGGCGCTGAGCAGGTCGCGGTTCTGGCGCTCGATCTCCACGTCGACGCGGGTGCGCAGCAGGTTGGCGGCGCGCGACAGCTTCTCCGACAGCCGGGCCTGCCGGTCTTCCAGCATGGCGCAGGTGCGCATGGCGGGCCCCATGCGCCGCGACAGGAAGGCGGCGATGCTCGGCCAGCCGTCGACCTCGCGCTCGCGGATCGCGACCAGCCTCTGCTGCACGATGCCGTCATAGGCCCGGCTGGCCCCGAACCGGTAGCTGGAGCGGGCCGATTCGGCCTCCAGCGTGGCGGCCAGCGCGGTTAGCTCGCCGAGCAACTTGTGGTCGGTGACGAGCCCCGACTCGGCCTGCATGGCGGAGGCGATGCGGGTGAGCCCCGCCTCGATCTCGCCGATGCGCGGCGAGATGCGGTGCGCCTCGGGCAGGCCGAGCAGCGCCAGCGTGCGGTAGGTCTCGATCTCCAGCAGGCGCTGGGTGAGCGCGCCGGCCCGCGCCGGCCCGAGGCCCTGGTCGACGACCAGGATGCGCACGAAGCCGCCGGCGTCCGGCCGGAAGTCGGTCATCGCCACCGCCGCGCCGTCCACCTGCGATACGGCGAGGCTGGCGGGATCGAACAGGCCGGCCAGCTCGTCCAGATCGCCGCCGACGACGAGGTGCAGGTCGGCGGCCACCAGCAGCGGCCCGGGCTGGGCGATGCCCTCCATCACCGACGCCACGGCCGCGGCGGCGGGGGTGAAGCCGTCCGACGCGCCGGACATCTCCCAGGTGAAGGTGGTGAACTCGCTGTGCTGCTCCCACCGCAGCGAGCCGTTGACCCAGTGCGCGCGGTGATGCTTCGCGCCCTCGCCCGGCGCGGCGATGCCGCGCGCGACGCACCAGGAGGCAACCGCCGCGCGGTCGGCGGCGGCCCGGGCGGGGTCGGTCATGAAGGCGAAGTGCAGCAGCCGGCGCGGCGATTCCAGCGGGTGGAACGGCCGGGCATGGACCTCGCCCAGCACGACGTCCCGCAGGGGGTGCGGCGCGAGGGCGAAAGGGCGGACGTGAGCGGTCGTCATGAGAGCTTCGACGCGGCGGGGGACGCCAGCATGGCCAACGCCGGCCGGGCGTCAAGCGCCTCCGGGAAAGTCGCCGCTCCGCCCCGGCGGCGCGGTTTCCATCGCCGCGCGAAACGACTAAGAAGCGCCAGTTGCGGTCCGGGACCGATCCGGGCCATTTTGCGGGCCGGCGCGCCGGGACAGGCGAGGCCGGGAAGAAGCGAGGACGAGATGGCGGAGACCGGGACCCCCAACGCGGCGCGACCAGCCGAGCGGCCGTCCCGCCCACGGGTCGGGCTGTTCGTCACCTGCCTGGTCGACCTGATGCGTCCCTCGATCGGCTTCGCCGCGGTGAAGCTGCTGGAGCAGGCCGGCTGCATCGTCGAGGTCCCCGAGCAGACCTGCTGCGGCCAGCCCGCCTACAACTCCGGCGACCGCGAGACCACCCGCGCCATCGCGCTGCGGACCATCGCCGCCTTCGAGGGCTACGACTATGTCGTCGCGCCGTCCGGCTCCTGCGCCGGCATGATCCGCGCCCACTACCACGAACTGTTCGCCGACGACCCGAACCTCGCCCGCCGCGCGGACGAACTTTCGAGTAGAACTTACGAACTTCTGAACTTCCTGGTGGATGTCCTGAATTTCGACGATTTCGGCGCCGAATTCGACGGCGAAGTCACGTATCACGACAGCTGTTCCGGCCTTCGGGAGCTAGGAATTAAGGCACAACCGCGGCGCCTGCTGGCCGGCGTGAAGGGCCTGAAGCTGGTCGAGATGGCCGAGAACGAGGTCTGCTGCGGCTTCGGCGGAACCTTCGCCGTGAAGTACGGAGAAATCTCGAATTCCATCGTCGAGAAGAAGACCGCCAACGTCTCCGCCAGCGGCGCCGGCACCCTGCTGGCCGGCGACCTGGGCTGCCTGATGAACATGGCGGGGAAGCTCTCGCGCGAGGGAAAACCCGTTCAGGTCAGGCACATAGCCGAAGTTCTGGCCGGCATGACCGACACGCCGCCGATCGCCGCCGCGCCGCCCAAGGGCCGCGGCTGAGCGAAGGGGACCCCGCATGACCGCACAGCCCACCTCCCCCCAGTTCAAGCAGAACGCCACCAGGGCGCTCGCCGATGCGCAGCTCCAGCGCGCGCTCGGCAATGTCCGCCAAGGCTTCATCGAAAAGCGCGCCGCCGTCGCCGCAAAGCTGCCGGAATTCGAAGCCCTGCGCGACTCCGCCCGCGACATCAAGAACCACGCCCTAGAACACCTCGATATCTACCTGGAATCCTACGAGAAAAAGGTCACCGAGGCTGGCGGCCACGTGCACTGGGCGCGCGACGCCCGCGAGGCGCGCGAAGCCATCCTCGCCATCTGCCGCAAGGCGGGCGCGAAGACGGTGACCAAGGGCAAGTCCATGATTTCAGAGGAGATCGGCCTCAACGCCGCCCTCGAGGACGCCAGCATCACCCCCGTCGAGACCGACCTCGGCGAGTACATCATCCAGCTGCGCAACGAGATGCCGTCGCACATCATCGCGCCGGCCGTGCATCTCAACGCCACCCAGGTGGAGAGCGATTTCCGCAGGGTTCACAATCACTTGGACGCGGCCCGCGACCTCTCGGAGCCGGTGCAACTGCTCGGCGAGGCCCGCGCCGTGCTGCGCGAGCGCTTCCTCGCCGCGGACGTCGGAATCACCGGGGCCAACTTCCTGATCGCCGAGACGGGCACCTCCGTCATCGTGACCAACGAGGGCAACGGCGACCTGACGCAGATCCTGCCGCGCGTCCACATCGTCATCGCGTCGATCGAGAAAGTGGTGCCGACGCTGGACGACGCCGCCCAGATCCTGCGCGTGCTGGCGCGCTCGGCGACCGGGCAGGAGATGAGCGTCTACACGACGTTCTCCACCGGGCCCCGCCGCCCGGAGGACGCAGACGGGCCTGACGAATACCACGTCGTCATCCTCGACAACGGCCGCTCGTCCATGCTCGGCACGGCGTTCCAGGACATGCTGCGCTGCATCCGCTGCGGGGCCTGCATGAACCACTGCCCCGTCTACCACGCGGTCGGCGGTCACGCCTATGGCTGGGTCTACCCCGGGCCGATGGGCGCGGTGCTAACGCCGTCGCTGATCGGCGTCGACAAGGCCGGTCACCTGCCCAACGCTTCCACCTTCTGCGGCCGCTGCGAGAGCGTGTGCCCGGTGCGCATTCCGCTGCCGAAGCTGATGCGCCACTGGCGCGAGCGCGAGTTCGAGCGGCATTTGTCGCCGGCGACAGTGCGCTCCGGCCTCGCCTTCTGGGGGTTCTTCGCCAGGCGACCGGCGCTCTACCGCCTCGCGACGCGGGTCGCCATGGCGGGCCTGGGTTGGCTCGGCCGCGACAAGGGCAAGTTCGCCTCGCTGCCGCTGGCGGGGAACTGGACCGACTACCGGGACTTCCCCGCCCCGCAGGGCGGCACATTCCAGAGCCAGTGGAAGCAGCGGCGTCAGGGAGCGGCAAAATGAGCAACGGTCTCGGCGCGCGCGAGGAAATCCTTCGCACCATCCGCCGCTCGCTCGGCGTCAACGGCCAGGAGCGGCCGCGCGTCGACGGCGCGCGCGACCGGCTCGAGCGTTCGCCCAAGGGGCTGGTGCCCGAGCGCGGCCAGCTGCCGCCGGCCGAGCGCGTCGCGCTGTTCCGCGCCCAGGCGGAGGCGAGCTTCGCCACCGTGGACGAAGTCGACACCGCCGCCGACGTGCCGGCAAGCGTCGCGGACTATCTGCGCCGCAACAACCTGCCTGCGCGCGTACGCCTCGCGCCCGACCCGCGCATCGCGGCGATGCCGTGGGGCCAGACGGCGCTGGAGACGAGCAGCGGCCGTAGCGACGGCGGCGACCTGATCGCCGTCAATCACGCCTTCGGCGGCGTCGCGGAGACGGGAACGCTGGCGCTGGTGTCGGGGCCGGACACACCGACGACGCTGAACTTCCTGCCCGACTACGCCATCGCGGTGGTGTCGGCGAAGGACATCGAGGGCGCTTACGAGCAGTTGTGGGACCGCATTCGCCAGCGCTACGGCAAGGGCCAGATGCCACGCACCGTGAACTGGGTGACGGGACCGTCGCGCTCCGGCGACATCGAGCAGACGCTGCTGCTCGGCGCGCACGGGCCGCGCAGCGTCCACATCGTGGTGGTGCGCGACTGACCGCGCGGACGGCCGGCTCGCCGTCCGCTTCCTGCTTGCTTCCCGTCAGGCCACGGCGGCCGCGTTCTTGTCGCCGAGGTCGAGCCGAACGATCTTGATGTCGTTGTCATCGCGGTCGGTGTGGGCCTCGAAGCCCAGCGCCTCGCACATGGCCAGCATGGTCGTGTTCTCGCGCAGGATCTGGCCCTCGACGGTCTTGATGCCGTCGGCGCGCGCGAAATCGATCATCAGCTGCATCAGCGCCCAGCCGAGGCCGCGACCCTTGAGGTCGGAGCGCAGCAGGATGGCGTATTCGCCGGTCTCGTGATTGGCGTCGGCGTGCAGGCGCACCACCCCCATCAGCTCGCCCGTCTCCTTGTCCAGCGCGGCGAAGGCGATGGCGCGCGAATAGTCGATCTGGATCAGCCGGGCGATGAAGGCGTGGCTGAACTCCTTCACCTTGGCGAAGAACCGCAGGCGCAGGTCATTCGGCGTGACGTGCTTGAAGAACTCCACGTAGAGCGGCTCGTCCTCGGGACGCACCGGCCGCACGTCGACCTTCCAGCCGCCCTTCAGCGTCAGCTCGCGCTCCCACTCCTTCGGGTAGGGCTTGATGGCGAAGCGCGGATTGCACGCCTCGCGGCGGGTGGTCAGCGGCACCGCCTCGACCGCGATGCGGGCGTCGAGCGCGATGCAGCCCGTTTCGTCGGAGATCAGCGGATTGAGGTCGAGCTCCCGGATCTCGGGAATATCGGCGGAGAGCTGGGCCAGCTTGACCAGCGTCAGCGCCACGGCGTCGAGATCGGCCGGCGGCACGTCGCGATAGCCTTCCAGCAGGCGGTAGACGCGCGTCCGCGACATCATGGTGCGTGCCAGCGTCATGTCCAGAGGGGGCAGGGCGAGCGTCTTGTCGTTGATGACCTCGACGGCCGTTCCGCCACGCCCGAACACCACGACGGGGCCGAAAGTAGGATCGTCGGCGAGGCCGGCGATGAGCTCGCGGCCGCGCGGGCGGTGGATCATCGGCTGCACGGTGACGCCGTCGATGACGGCGTCCGGCCGAAGCTGCGTCACCTTGGCCATCATGGTGGCGGCGGCGGAGACCACCGCCTCGCGGCTCGACAGGTTGAGCACCACGCCGCCGACGTCCGACTTGTGGGTGATCTGCTGCGACAGGATCTTGATCGCCACCGCCTGGCCCTGGCCGAGGAAGCCTTCCGCGATCCGCCCCGCTTCCTCCGGGGTCGCGGCGGCGCGCACCGGGGCGACCGGAACGCCGTAGGCCTCCAGCACGTCGGTGACGCTTACGGGGTCGAGCCAGCGCATGCCCTTGGCGATCGTGTCGCGCACGCGGGCGCGCGCCGTCTCCACGTCGGGTTGGAAATCGGCCGGCAGGCTCGGCGGCATTTCCATCAGCAGGTCCTGGGCCTTGCGATAGGCGACGAGGTGCATGATGCCGCGCACGGCGTCGGCCTCGGTGGCGAAGCTCGGAATGCGCGCCGCCTCGAAGATCGGCGCCGTCTTGTCCGTGTCGCCCATCCACACCGCGAAAACGGGCTTGGGCCGGAACGACTTGCCACGATGGGTCTTCACCGCGTCGGCGATGGCCTGCGCGCCCTCGACGCTGGAGACCAGCGCCGTCGGGCAGTTCATCACCAGCACGGCGTCGATGCCGTCGTCCTGGAGCAGCGCGTTCATCGCCGCGCCGTAGCGCGCGGCGTCGGCGTCGCCGACCACGTCCACGGGGTTGGACAGCGACGCGGCGGCAGGCAGCACCGCCCGCAGCGCCTCCACGGTGGCGGGCGACAGCTGCGCCAGCCGCCCACCGAGGTCGGAGAGGCGGTCCACCGCCAGCACGCCGAGGCCGCCGCCATTGGTCAGCACCGCCACGCGGTCTCCCGGGAACGGCGCGACGCGCGACAGCGTCTCGACCGCCGCGAAGAGCTCGTCGAGGTCGTACACGCGCAGCAGGCCGGCGCGCCGGAACGCCGCGTCGTAGACGGCGTCCGCACCCGCCAGCGCCCCGGTGTGCGACTGGGCCGCCCGCGCGCCGGCGCTGTGGCGGCCGGATTTCACCACCACCACCGGCTTGGTGCGCGCCGCCGCCCGCGCCGCCGACATGAACTTGCGCGGATCGTTGATCGACTCGACGTAAAGCAGGATGGCGCGGGTGGCGCGGTCCTGGGCGAAGTAGTCGAGGCAGTCGCCGAAATCGACGTCAATCTTGTCGCCCAGCGACACCACGCCGGAAAAGCCGACGCTGTGCTGCTGCGCCCAATCGAGCAGCGCCGTGGCGATGGCGCCCGACTGCGAGATCAGGGCGAGGTCGCCCGGGCGCGCCGGCGTGGCGGCGAAGCTGGCGTCGAAGTTGGCGCGCGGCGCGATGACGCCGAGGCAGTTCGGCCCCACCAGGCGCAGCCCGTGCTTGCGCGCGCTGCGCGTCATCTGCTCCTCGGCTGAGCCGGGGCCGCGATCGAACCCGGCCGTGATGATGATGGCCGTGCAGCAGCCGAGCGCGCCGGCCTCCTCGACGATGGCGGGAACCACCGCCTTCGGCGTGGCGATCACCACCACGTCGACGGGCTTGCCGATGGCCGTCAGCGACGGGACGCAGGGCAGGCCGTCGATCTCCGCGTGGCCGGGATTGACGAGGTGCAGTTCGCCGCCGAAGCCGGCGGCGCGCAGATTGGCGAGCACCGCATGACCGAGCGAACCTTGCTGCGCGCTTGCGCCGACCAGCGCGACGGAGCGCGGGGCGAACAGGTTCTCCAGACGATAGGTGCTCATTCTCAGGCTCCGGCAATTTCACGGGTCAAAACGGCCGCCCGACGAATCGGCCGGCCGGGCCATGTTGCATTGCAACATGAACCGTGGCCTTGCGCTATGTCAGCCCCGGCGGCTCAGCCCGCATTGCGCAGCAGTTCGCGGGCGATGATGAGGCGCTGGATCTCCGACGTGCCCTCGTAGATTCGGGTGATCCGCGCGTCGCGCGCCAGCCGCTCGACCGGGACGTCCCGGCAATAGCCGGCGCCGCCGTGCAGCTGGATCGCCGTGTCGGTGCAGCGATGCGCCGTTTCCGAGGCGAATAGCTTGGCCATCGAGGCTTCCTTCCCGAACGGCTCGCCCCGGTCCTTGCGCGCCGCCGCGGCGAGGACCAGCAGGCGCGCCGCCTCGATCTCCGTGGCGCGGTCGGCCAGCATCCATTGCAGGCCCTGGAAGTCGGCGAGCCGCTGGCCGAACTGCCGGCGCTCCACCACATGGGCCAGCGCCGCGTCCGTCGCCGCGCGGGCGATGCCGAGCGACAGCGCCGCAACCCCGATGCGCCCGCCCGCAAGCTCGCCCACCGCGACCCGGAAGCCGTCGTTCTCGCGTCCCATCAGCGCGGACGCGGGCACGCGGCAATTCTCGAAGTGCACCGCATTGGTCGCCGAGCCGTGCTGGCCCATCTTCTCCTCGGCCTTGCCGATGACGATGCCGGGCGTGCCGGCCTCCACGAGGAAGCACGAGACGCCCTTCCCCTTCGGTCGCGTCGGATCCGTGACTGCCCACACGACGAACACGCCGGCGTATTCGGCGGAGGTGATGTAGAGCTTGGCGCCATCGATGACGTAATGGTCGCCGTCGCGGCGCGCCCGCGTCGTCATGCCGGCCGGGTCGGAGCCGGCCTGCGCCTCGGTCAGGCAGAAAGCGCCCGCCGCGTAGTCGCCACCGGCGAGGCGCGGAAGGTAGGCCGCGCGCTGCTCCGGCGAGCCGACGGCCTGGATGACCTCGCCCACCATGTTGGTCACCGACACGGTGACCGCCGTGGAGGCGCAGGCATAGGCCAGGGCCTCGACGGCGAGCGCGAACGCGACGCTGCCGGCCCCGGTGCCGCCGTGCTCGGGCGAGACGTTGAGAGCCATGAAGCCGTTCTCGGCGAGCAGCCGCAGATTGGCGAGGAACTCGGCCCGCCCCTCGCCCCGGTCGAGCCGCGCGGCCAGCGGGGCGAGCCGCTCAGCGGCGATGCGCTCCGCGGCGGCGCGGATCGCCAACTCCTCGTCGCTGAACTCGAACAGCATCGCGGACCTCCGTGGCGGGCACGGTAAGCGGGCCCGCCGCCTCCCGCAACCGACCGGCGGTCGGCCTATTCCGCCAGAACCCGATTGGTGGGGAAGGTCACCTCGACCAGCGTGCCGGCGTCGCGCGCGCTGCGGATGGAGAGCGCGGCGCGGTTGGCCTCCACCAGCGCCTTGGTGAGGGGCAGGCCGAGGCCGGTGCCGCCGGCGCGGCGCGCGGTGGCGAGCTGGCGGAACGGCTCCAGCGCCACTTCGATCTCCTTCTCGGTCATGCCGATGCCAGTGTCGCGGACGCGGATCGCCACCTCGCCCCGGTCGGTGAGCGCGGTGGAGACGATCACCTGCCCGCCGGCATCAGTGAACTTCACCGCGTTGGAGAGGATGTTGAGGACGATCTGCCGCAGCGAACGCTCGTCGGCCACGACGCGCGGCAGCCGGGAGGCGAGCGCCGTGCGGACCACGACGCGGGCGCCGGACGCCTGCGGCTGGATGAGGGCCACGGAGCGCGCGACGATCTCGTTGGCGTCGACGCTGACGAAGTTCAGGTCGAAGCGCCCGGCCTCGATCTTCGACAGGTCGAGCAGGTCGTTGATGAGGCTGATGACGTGCCCGCCGGAGGCGTGGATGTCGCGCAGATATTCCAGGTAGCGCTCGTTGCCGACCGGGCCGAAACGCTCCTCGATCATCACCTCCGCGAAGCCGATGATGGCGGATAGCGGCGTGCGGATCTCGTGGCTGATCTTGGCCAGGAAATCGCTCTTCTGCGCGCTCGCTTCCTCGGCGGCGCGCTTGGCCTCGGTGAGTTCGCCCTCGGCCTTCTTCCATGGCGTGATGTCGCGCAGCACGGCGCAGTACTTGCGCTCGGCGCCGTCGCTGATCGCGCCCAGCGTCATGAACAGCGGGATGCGCCCGCCCTGGCGCACGCGACCGACGACCTCGCGGCCGTCGTTGAGCACGCTGGCGACGCCGTTGCTCTTGAGGCCTTCGAGATAGTCGAGCGCGGTGGCGTGGCTGTCAGGAGCGAAGAGCGAGATGAAGGTCTCTCCGGCGATATCGTGCTGGTCGTAGCCGAACAGCGCCTCGCCCGAGCGGTTAATGGTGAGGATGCGCCCGGCCTCGTCCATCACCACGACGCCGTCGGTGGCGGTGTCGAGGATTTCGCGCAGTTCGCGAGACTCGACCTCGCGCCGCCGCAGCTCCAGCTCGGCCTGCTTCAGGCGCGGCCCGACATCGACGTCGGTGGCGCGGCGGAAGGAGATCAGCGTCGCCGGCAGGCCGTCCCACTGGATCGTCTGCATGCGCGCGTCCACCGCGACGATCTCGCCGTCGCGCCGCGTCAGCGCGACCGGGTGCGAATCGGAGGGCGCGGGCAGCTCCTCGACGCTGCGGCCCCGGAACAGGCGCAGCATGCCGCCCTCGCGGTGGAACGCGTCGACGGAGTCGTAGCCGAGCAGGTCCAGCAGCGGGCGGTTCATGACGATGGGCACGTCGCCGCGGCTGACGAGCACGCCGACGACCAGCCGATCAAAGATCAGTTCGGCGTGGCGGGCGAGGTCGGACACAGCGGGCGTGGGCGGGAGCTCGGCCGGCGCGAGCGCGGGCTCGCTCGGCGCGGGCTCGGCCTCGAGGTCCGCCGGCTCGACGCCGGGGGCGGCGAAGTCGCCCTCGAGATCGGGTTCGGCGGCCGCCTGGATCGATTCCGCTTCGCCGGCCGGGGCCGCGACATCCGGCTCGGCCTCGGGCGCTGGCTCCGGAGCAGAGAGCGGCGGCGCGACGGCGGCGGGGCGCGGAGGCTCCGGCCGCTCCTCCTCGTCGCCCTCGACCCGTGCGCCGAGGGCGCGGGCGATCTCGCGAAAGGCCTGCCGCTCACTGCGGCTGAGCCCGGCCGGCGAGACGGGCGGAGCATGCTCGGTGCGCAGCGGCACGACCTTGGTCGGCGCGCGGGGCTCCTCCGCCGGGCGCGGCGGCCGCGCGGGCTCGAACGGCACGACTTTGGGCGACGGCGCCTCGGGCTCGGCGGCGGGCGGCGGAGCGGCAGCCTCGGCCGGCGGGGCCGTCGCCGCTGGGGTCGCGGTCGGCGCGAGCGTGTCCAGCCGGCACAATCCGAAGCCCCGATAGCCCTGGAACCGGCGCTCGCGGTCGATCGTCGGCACGCCGGACATGGAGACGACGATCCCGCCCTCCGCGCCCT
This sequence comes from Alsobacter ponti, assembly GCF_024294805.1. Taxonomy (GTDB): domain Bacteria; phylum Pseudomonadota; class Alphaproteobacteria; order Rhizobiales; family Beijerinckiaceae; genus Alsobacter; species Alsobacter ponti. The sequence goes on along the minus strand of NZ_JANCLU010000010.1, from coordinate 1,975 downwards.
CCACGGGCCAGACGAGGTCGACGCCGGTGAAGGTGGTGCGGGCGGAGAGCGCCTGCGCGAAGCGGTCCTCGACGTCCTCGACGCCGCGCGCGGCGAGCGCCGCGAGGTCGTCCCCGGCGGCCAGCGCCCCCGCGCCAACCAGTTGCGCGAGCTCCGGCGCGGGCTCCGCGAACCGGCCGTCGACATCGCTGCGCCACACGAACCGGATGATCTGCCGCCCGCCGACACGGGCGCGCAGACGATCGATGGTGACGGGTCCGCTCTCCGCGTCCACGGCGGCGGGGGCCGGAGACGGCGTCGGGGCGGCGAGGAAATCCTGCGGCAGCGGCACCGGCGCCGCCCGGGCCGCGCCCGAGCGCCGGCCCGGCGCGATGGCGACGAGCACGGAGAGGCCGGACGACAGCTCGGCGCGGCGGCACGCCAGCGTCAGCATCTCGACGCGGCGGCCCACGACGACGCGCAGGCGCTCCAGCCGCGCGCCGACCGTGGGCGCGAGCCCGCCGGCCAGTTCCGCCAGCCGTGCGACAGGAAGCCGCGCGGCGTCGAACACCATGCCGTCCAGCGCGGCGGGAGCCGCGACGCCGAGCAGCGCCGCCCCGGCCGGGGTGGCCCACAGCACGCGGTCGCCCGTCGCGGCGAACACCAGCACGGCAGCATCGGCCTCGGCGAGCTGACGCAGTTCGTCGCCCAGCAGGGCGTTGGCCCCGCCGGCTTTCGCCGCTTCCTCGTCACGCCCGCTCGACACGCTTTGAAGGCCCTCCGCTTCCGCAGACAGACCGCGGATGCCTAACAGAGTCTTAATGATATGGCCCCCAACGCCCACCGTCCACGGAAGGCGCGGATACCCACAAGCGCTGTTGATGTTAATGTTAACGGGCCCGAAGGCCCCGACTTGACCTTTGTGCATCGCACCATTATGTTGCACCGCACAATACAGGACGCACCGCGATCCCGAGCCGCGGTCGGGTGCGTCGCACGCCAGCGGCTCTGAGCAAGGATGACCCATCATGGCCAAGAGCCCCGTGTCCTACGAGATCCCGGTCGAAATGCGCGAGTTCGCCGAGAAGAGCGTCGAGCAGGCCAAAAAGGCTTTCGACGGCTTCGTCGGCGCCGCCAGCAAGGCCGTCCAGGCGGTGGAGACCCAGACGACCTCCGTGCAGGCGAACACCAAGGACATCGCCTCCAAGTACGTGTCCTACGCCGAGAACAACGTCACGGCCGCGTTCGAGCACGCCCAGAAGCTGGTGCGCGCCAAGGACATCCAGGAGATCGTGCAGCTCCAGTCGGAGTTCATGAAGAGCCAGATGGCCGCGCTGCAGGAGCAGATGAAGGAATTCGGCACCGTGGTGCAGAGCTCGGTCCAGAAGGCCGCCAGCGACGCCCAGGCCACCATGCAGAAGGCCACGGCCGAAGTGCAGAAGGCCGCCGTCGAGGTGCAGAAGGCCGCCACCGAGGCCACCAAGCGCAAGTAAGGCAGGGCCGGCCCCTTCGGGCCGTCCTCCGCTCGGGCCGGCATCGCGCCGGCCGCCCAGGCCAGGCGCGGCGCGAGCTGCGCCCGGACCGTTTTCCGGCCCCGGCCGCCCTCAGGCGGCGCGGGGTCCACGCCGGCCGTGACGCCGCTCCGCCAGCTCCGAGAAAATGAGGTCCCGCATGCCCAATTCCACCAAGCCGGGCGCTGCCGCCGGCCCCGCCAAGGCTCCCGTCCACTCCGCCGCCGTGAAAGCCGCCGTCGCCAAGAGCGAGGCCGCCAAGGCCCCCGCCAAGCCGGCCGTCGTCGCGCCGGCCGTTGCCGTGGACGCGAACCCCGCTCCGGCCGCCAAGCCGGTGGGCGTCGCCGCCCGCCCGGTCGCGGCCAAGCCGGCCGTGAAGGCGTCGCCGAAGCCGGCCCGCAAGGCCGCCCCCGCCAAGGCGGCCGCCGCCAAGGTCGCCGCGCCGGCGAAGCTCGCCGCGCCCGCCTCCACGGTCGAGATCGGGA